>NZ_JAAUOE010000024.1 GCF_017114915.1 Pseudomonas frederiksbergensis | reverse complement strand
GGGAACCGCTACAGACCTGCACCATTGGCATGATATCGCCGAGAAGTTATTAAAGGTGCGAGACCGGGGCCTTGCACTCTCGCTAACGAATCAGTTGATTACTTCCTGTAAGTACGGTTTTCATCATGGAGACATCTGGACTTGCACCAAACCGTTGATGCTGCATCTTATGAAGGATTATGCTGAGGACCTGTGGCCGGTTTTTGGCGATGCTATCGTTCAATCAGAAGGCATGGAGAGATATTGGTTACAACAACTTTTAGATCGGGAAGCAAGTTTGGTGAGCAATACGCCAAGTGTACTTTCTGTAATTCCAATTGAAAGCGTTATTGAATGGTGTAAAAAACAACCTGATATTGGTCCTATCTTTGTTTCACGCTGCCTGAACATCTTTGAGATAGTTGATGAGATTAAAAAACCATCAGCATTGTTCATTGCCTTGCTTGAGAAATTCGGAAATGACAAGCGTGTAGGTAACGAACTGAGTGCAAATTTTGGAACCCGCGGTTGGTCAGGGTCTCTTGTACCCTACCTTGAATCAGATAAGGCGGCACTAATCCCGCTGATTGAACATGAAAACCCTAATGTAAGACGCTGGGTTAAAGACCTAGTGGTATATATAGACATCCAAATAACTGAAGAATCAAAGCGAGATGATGAGCATGGCTTCGGGCTCAATTATTAAGGGGTAAGTTTTTTTAATATGCTATACAAAAAATTACTGTGCACGGCAAATCATCGTTTCTACTGCTGATTTTCAGTGAGTCAAGTGATTATAGCCGCTTTTGGCCGTTATCTGCCTGATGTAGATGCAGTTAGCCATAGCGAAAAGGTGGGTTGAGAGAGCCTGGTGGTACAAAATTGGTACGAGCGGAATTGAGAACTGGCATAACCCGTTGTCTTAATGCCAACAGCCCTCCCGGTTAATTATGTGGGGCGCACAACATCAAAGGTGGATCGGACCGCGGTCCGGAAAAGAAACCGCGGCGACCGATCAATCAGGCGGCGGGGAGCAGGCCTTTCTGTCTGGCGACATGAGTCGCCAGTGCGTCCATCAAATCCGGGGACAGGCAGTCATAGGGTTCCAGGCCGATCGAGCGCAAGCGCTCGCGGATAGCCTTCATTTGCGCTGGCGGTGTGCCGGTTTCGATGATGGAGGACACGAACGCCGCGAATCCTGGCGCAGCCCATCCGCTCTGTGGCGAAAGCTCGGTGTGGACGAAGTCCAGGCCATAAAACGCATGGTCCTTGTTCTCGATGCGCCCAAAGAGATGGGCGTGACACTGCTTGCAGGCGTGGCGTTGGATGGTGGCGGATTCGTCGACAATCGCCAGTTTTTCGCCGTGGGCAATGATGCTGACCTTATCTCGAGGCACCACGGCGATAACGGCGAAAATCGCGTTTTGTGGTTTCCAGCATTTGCTGCAGCCGCACGCGTGGTTATGCAGAGTTTGTGCGTCGATCTTGACCTCGACTTTGTCGGTCGCACACAGGCATTGCAGGGTGCCACCTGTGAAATTCGCGGCGGCGGGTTGGATACCATTGTCCAGTGCAGGGTGAAGTTGCAAGGTGCTCATGCTGGCGTCTCCGTTTCAGGGTGTCAGACAAAAGTGCCTGGGGCCGTGCCCCAGACCGGTAATTCATCGGAACTCGATGACGGCGCGGATCAATTTGCCTTCATGCATCAGATCGAACCGCGGCGGATTTCGAAAAGGACACAGTGCATCAACGAGTGACCTCCTTCGGTGCGACCGGTCGGTTGCCCAGATCAAGAATAGTCTGCGATGACGCCTCGAGCGCGGCCAGGGCCAGCGCACGGGCGAGTGTGCCGTTTAGGGGGGGCAGGTGGCGGCTGTTGCAGTCGGCTGTGTTGCTGCAAGCCAGATTCGCTTGCTGGGGTTTGATCTGGGGTTGCTCGGGTGGCACTCGCAGCAGTAGTCATCAAGGCCACGTGTCTGCTTTCGATCCAGGCTGTCTGACAGGCTGAATCCTCTCACATGCATTCGCGACTAGAATTTCCCTGCCGACTCTTCTAAAGCCAGGTCAGATTTCAACCGTGTAACGTCAGGTCTCGAGCGTTATTTCAATCTCTGGGAAACCGGTATGACAGATCCGCAAGATAAAGCTGAATCCGACGAGGATTTAGCTCAGATGGTAATAGGGCGAGGGCCCTGCACCTATCTATTGCTGCTCTTACTAGGATTGATCCTCCTGTTTCCCTTTCTTGAGGACGGTATATTTGCTCGCACGTTGCTCGGCATTCTGTTTTCAATCGTGCTGCTCGTGGGCGCTTTCGCCACCAGGCAGACTCGTCGGGGGTTCATCCTGAAACTGGGGCTGGCGTTGCTTGGGGTTGGCCTTCAATGGGCGGCGTTGTGGGTCGAGAGTCTCGCGATTCTTGTCCTTGCCGGGATAACTTATGCAGCGTCTCTTGCAGTCTCGTTTAGCGGAGTGCTTCGCTATATTCTCAAGCGCGGGCCAATTACCGCCGACAAGCTGCATGCCGCGCTTGCGGGTTACATCATGCTGGCGTTCGTTTGGTCCTTCGTCTATGCCCTGGTCGAGATATCCAGCGCTGGCTCATTCGGCCCTGGCCACCTCGACTTCGCACAGCCCGGCACTTTCTTCAAGCTGATCTATTTCAGCCTCACAACGCTCACGACCACCGGTTACGGTGATGTTCTCCCATTGACCAACCACGCCCGCTCACTTGTGATGGTCGAAGAATTTTCAGGCGTCTTTTATGTGGGTGTTGTGATCGCGCGGCTTGCCGGTCTTTATCCGTCGAATCAGGCCAAGTGACTCTCGATTTGCCTGAGCCACCTCCGGGCATTAGTGATTGAGTCGTCCCTGATTCAGTGGATACCTCCGACCGACTGCTAATGGCCGAACGCACCTATTACTTTTGCTACCCAAATCCGAAAAACAGGAGCGCATTGTTCCCAGCCCCGTAGCGTAGAATCCCCAAAACACCAGCCCCCACCCGAGACGGACCTCAATGCAAACCCCAACCAAACCCCAACACCCCCTCTGGCAAACCTACCTCCTGTTCCTCGCCCCCATGGTCCTCTCCAACTTCCTCCAGTCCATGTCCGGCACCATCAATAGCATCTATATCGGTCAATTGCTCGGCACCCAGGCGTTAGCGGCGGTATCGGGTATGTTTCCCATAGTGTTCTTCTTCATCGCCTTGGTCATCGGCCTTGGCGCGGGTGCTGGGGTGTTGATCGGTCAGGCCTGGGGCGCTCGTGAGGTGCATCTGGTGAAGGCGATCGCCGGTTCGACGTTGCTGTTGGGGGCGATGATCGGGTTGGCGGCGGCGGTGTTGGGCAGTGTGTTCGCCCGGCCTGCATTGCAGGGGCTGGGCACGCCGGCGGATGTGCTGGACGATGCGGTGGCGTATGCCCATGTGATGATGTGGATCTTGCCGTCGCTGTTGGTGTTTGTGTTGTTCACGCAGTTGCTGCGCGGGGTGAGCGATACGCTGTCGCCGTTGTTGGCGTTGGTGGTGTCGACGTGTGTGGGGCTGGCGCTGACGCCGGCGTTGATTCTCGGCTGGTTGGGGCTGCCACCGATGGGGATTCAAAGTGCGGCGTGGGCGGGGTTGGTGGGGAACATGTCGGCGATGGGATGGCTGGCGTGGCGGTTGATTCGCAAGGGGCATCCGATGGCGCCGGATCGGGAGTTTTTTGCGGCGATGCGCTTGGACATGGAAATACTCGGCAAGGTGCTGCGCATCGGTTTGCCCACGGGGTTGCAGATGGTGGTGCTGTCGTTGTCGGAACTGGTGATTCTGGCGCTGGTGAACCAGCATGGTTCTCAAGCGACAGCGGCGTACGGGGCGGTGACGCAGATCGTCAACTACGTGCAGTTCCCGGCGTTGTCGATTGCGATTGCGGCGTCGATTCTCGGCGCGCAGGCCATCGGGGCCGGACGCATCGAGCGCATGGGGCCGATTTTGCGCACCGGGTTGTTGATCAACGTGTGCCTGACCGGTGGCCTGGTACTGTTGGGTTATCTGCTGTCGCACTGGTTGCTTGGGTTGTTCCTCACGGAGGATTCCACCCGGGCGATGGCCGAGCACTTGTTGCACATCATGCTCTGGAGCCTGCTGGTATTCGGTTTTCAGGCGATCATCGGCGGCATCATGCGCGCCAGCGGCGCGGTGTTGGTGCCGGTGGTGGTTTCGATCGTTTGCGTGGTCGGGGTGCAGTTGCCGGTGGCGTATCTGCTGGATGCGCGCTTTGGGCTGCAAGGGGTGTGGATGGCGTTCCCGGTGGCGTACCTGGGCATGCTGATGCTGCAGACGCTGTATTACAAAATGGTCTGGCAGCATCAGAAGATTGAGCGGTTGGTGTAGGCCCTCAATGACCTGTCAGGTGTTGCTCTTGAGCCAGGTTTCGAAACGCGTCGGCCCGACGATGGGGTGCTCTCCCGGCGTCAGTGTGTGGTCATCGATCGGCGCGCCGAAGTAGGGGACCGTGTCGTCCGGTTGGGCCTGGCGCGGATCGTTGGTGTGTTGCAAAAACAAGCGCACGAACTCCACCAACGGCCAGCGCTCGGGCCCGGCCACTTCCAGGGTCTGGTTGCTCGGCGCCTGCACCGCGACTTTCGCCAGCGCAGTCGCTACATCGAACGCGGCAATCGGTTGCAACGCGGCGGAGGTCAAGCGCACGGAGTCGCCGTCCTGCACGCCCGAATGTGAAATGGCCCCGATGAATTCAAAAAACTGCGTGGCCCGCAGGATTGTGTAAGGAATGCCTGAGTCCTTGATGAGTTTTTCCTGGGCCATTTTGGCCCGGAAATAGCCGCTGTCGAGCATGCGCTCGGTGCCCACCACCGACAGGGCGACATGGTGTTTGACCCCGGCGGCTTTCTCGGCGGCGAGCAGGTTGCGTCCACTGGTTTCGAAAAAATCGAGCACGGCAGCGTCTTCGAAGGAGGGCGAGTTGGCCACGTCGATCACCACATCGGTGCCTTGCAGGGCACCTTGCAATCCTTCGCCGGTGAGGGTGTTGACGCCGGTGCTCGGGGACGCGGCCAGGGTTTCATGCCCCAGGTTTTGCAGATTTTTGCAGAGCTGCCTGCCGATCAGCCCGGTACCGCCAATGACGACGATTTTCATGACGAGTCTCCCGATGCGAGCGCAGTGGGTGGCGAGGTGTCAGCCCCGCTGGAGCGTCGTGTTTCTGGACGGGGTGAGGGGCTGGCTTGGAGTTCTGCAACCATTAAAGCCCCTGAATCGGTTTGATGGCGCAAGGGTGGGGAAGTTGTCCGATAGGTGGTCAGTTCAGCCGTGATGTGATCCGTAGCAGCTGCCTCGCGGGCTCGGCAGCCGCCCATCCAGCACAATACCCATTAAGGCTATTGCTGATTCTGCGCCACAGCAGCCTTCGACTTGGAGAACCGGTAGAACAGGTTGGGCTCGCTCACAATGTAGAGCTCGCCGGAGGTGTCCATGGTCATGCCCTCGGCTTGCGGGATGGTTTTTTTCAGGTCATTGAGGCCGAGCAGGGTGCGGAAGCTGACGAAGTTGCCGTCCTGGTCCAGTTCGGTCAGGTTGCTGGACTGTTCGCTCAATAACAACAAGTGACCGGTCCGTGGATCGTAGTAACCCTCGGAAAGATCCAGGCCGAAGACGCTGCGGTCGATCCAGTGGGTCAAGTCCTTGATGCGCGCCTGCAACGGGCCGCCGATGGACGCCCGCATGCCCGTGACCGTAAACAGCTGCCGCGGATCGCGTTCCTTGATCGCGAAGATACGATCATTGGCCGCATCATAGGTCACGCCTTCAAAGCCCTTGTTGTGTTCGCTCAGGTTGATCTCGACGGCGACAAACGGGGCGTTTTCCACATGGATCGGGCTCGGGCTGTCCGGCAGGGTGACGACGTACAGCCGCTGCAACACTTCATCGGCGACCACCACACGCCCATTGCCCATGTATGCAATGCCTTCGGTGTCCTGGAAGCCGATCAGCGGGTAACGTTCGAGCAGGTCGCCGTTACGGCTCATGGCCACAATCTCCATGGGCACACCATTGGTGATACCCAGCAGACGATCGTGATCCGGGTCATAGGCGACGCCGGACAAATTGGTGATGCCCGCGACAGGCTTGGCCTGGATCACGGCTTTATAGTCCGGCAGCCAGATATTTTTATCGGGCGCCTGATTGCCATGCCAGCGGTTTTGCCAGTACGCATACAGCTGCTGGTGGACCATGAAACGTGCGGAAACCGCATAGGCGCCAAGCAGTACAACAATGAAAAACAGCCCCGTTTTCCATCGCTTGCTCATGACTTGTCCTTGTTCCAACTGAAGCGATAGACCTTGGCGGGTTGTCCGGGCTGGCATTGGCCGTTATCGGCATCGGCGCCCACGATTGACCACTGCGCACGAGACGTTTCGCCCAGCTCATGGGCGGCCTGGGGATTGAAGCACTGGCCCAGCACTTCGTCCGGGACCAAGGCGTAGGCGTCGCGGTGTTCGCGCAGCCATTGCGCCGCTTGTTCGACCGAGGAGTTGCTCATCCCGAAATGCACGATCGGCTGCCGGGCGAATAACCAGTGGCCCTCGCGCCAGTTGACCAACACCAGGTCGGCGCCATGGGTCATGGTCGCCGCCTGCGCCATGATCGCTTCATGGGGGTTGCGACCTTCCTTGATCGGCTCGATGAACCCACGGGCGAACCACAGAACAAACCAGGTCACCACCAGCGCCTGGAAAACCCGCCTACCGCGCGGACGCTTGCCGAACCAGCGCTTGAGCAGCCAGGGAATCAGCGGCGCCGCCACCAGCACCAGCCCCGGCAACGCCGGGTAGATGTACAACTTGCGCTTGCCGCTGCTCAGGCAGAAAAACAGCACCACCAGCACGACCCAGCCCAGCAGCACCAGCGCTCGACCGTCATGCTTGCGCAGTTGCTTGCGCCAGGCCGGCACCAGCCACGGCAGGGCCAACACCAACGGCAGCCAGTATTGCGGGATGACGTTGACGAAGAAATACCAGAACGGTTCGCGATGGTGCCACGCGGCGGCATAGCGTTCCGCCGTCTGGCGCAGCAGGATTTCGCGCGCATAGGCGATTTCATCCGCGGTGCCATTGAGCGCGATGGACAGTGCCAGGGGCAGCAGCCAGATCGCGATGGCGCCGAGGGCGACCAAAAAGCCCAGGAACCACTTGCGCTTCTGATCGGGCATGGCCACTACACCGGACCAGTTTTTGCGCACTGCGTAGGCATACGGAATCAGCATCAGGACCGGGACGAAGCCGACCCCTTTGGTGATCACGCCGATGCCCATGGCGGCGCAGCCTACATAAAACCAACGCCACGCCGGCCCCAGCAACAGGTGTCGCGCCAGCCCGTATAGGCCCAGGGACGTGAACAGAATCAACAGGCTGTCGATCTGACCGGTACGCAGGATGCTGTAAGTCTGGTACGTGGCCAGGTACAACAGCGCCGCTATTCGACCGATGCGTTGATTCCACAGACGGCGGCCCAGGTCGTAGACCACGGCCGTGACCGTCGCGGCCGACAACAGCCCCGGAATATACAGGGCGAGGGCGGGCAGGCCGGTGAGCCATGCGAAGAGCGCCACCATCCACATGAAGATCGGCGGTTTATCGCCGTAGATCTCCGCGGCGCGGTGAGGGATGAGCCATGAGCCGTTGTGCAGCATTTCCAGCGCTACGCCGAGGAAGCGTTCCTCGTCGACGTTTTGCGGTTGACGCAGCCCCAGGCCAGCGCCGATCAACAGCAGGGCAAGCAGCACCAGGCCCAGGCATTCGATGCCGGGCGACAGGGGTTTACGCATGGCTCAGTCCTTCAGGTGTTTGCTGCGGGCAATCAATTGCAAATTGCGCAGATAGACGATGGAGCCAAAGGCCTGGCCGACGATGAACACCGGGTCTTCCCGGTAAATGGCATAAGCGAACAGCAGTGTGCTGCCGACGATGCTCAGGTACCAGAAACTCACCGGGATCACGCTGCGTTTTTTGTATTCGCTGTACAGCCACTGCAAGACGAAGCGCCCGGTAAAGGCGATCTGGCCACCGAAGCCGATCACCAGCCACAGGGTTTCGCGGGAAAGGTTCATCCTTCGATCTCCTGCGCGTTGGTGTTCAACCGCGTGCGCTTGATCAGCCACCACACGCCGAACAGGTCGAGAATGCCCACCAGGGCGCGGTCGATGTTGCCGTATTTGGACACACCGGCGGTGCGAGGCCGATGGTTGACCGGATGGACGATCATTCGGCCGTTGTGACGCTGGATCAGCGCGGGAATGTACCGATGCATGTGGTCGAAGTACGGCAGGCGCAGAAACGCCGCGCGCTCGATCAGCTTCAGCCCGCAGCCGGTGTCCGGGGTGGCGTCATTGAGCAAGCGGCGGCGCAGCCCGTTGGCGAACCGCGAGGCCCAGCGTTTGCTCGCGGTATCGCGGCGGTTGACCCGGTGCCCGGCCACCAACTGAACGTCGACCAGACCCTGTTCCCCACGCACCAGCGCCAACATCCCGGGGATGTCCGCGGGGTCGTTTTGACCGTCGCCATCAAGGGTGGCCAGCCATTGCCCCCGGGCGGCGAGCGCCGCGTGGTAGAGCGAGGTGCTTTGCCCCAGCGAGCGCTCATGGCGCAGGATGCGCAACGCGTCCAGGCCGCTGTTTTTCAGCTGCCGCAGTTCATGCAAGGTGGCATCGGTGCTGCCATCGTCCACGACAATGATTTCGTAGGCCTCATCGGCCAATGCGACGCGGATTTCCTCCAGTAACGGTTTGAGGTTGTTCGCTTCGTTCTTTGCTGGAATCAATACAGATACAAAAATGTCTTGGCTCATAGAATCCCCCTTGCTCCTTGGTCTTTTATTTATCAAGGGCTCACGTTTCATATCTGATAGAAGTGGCGATACCACTTCACAAATTCCGCCACACCGGTCTCGACCGTCACTTGAGGACGGAAGTCGACCCACTCGGCCAGTGCCGAAATGTCGGCCCAGGTCTTGATCACATCGCCTGCCTGCAGCGGCATGAAATTGCGTTGGGCCTTGATGCCCAGCGCCGATTCCAGGCAGTCGACGAACGCCAGCAGCGGCACTGGCTGGCCACGGCCTATGTTGAAAATCCGGTTTACGCCATCGCCTGGCGTGTTCGGCACCGGTGGCTTGGCGCGCAGGCGAGCGATGCTTTCGACGATGTCGTCGATGTAGGTGAAATCGCGCGACATCTGGCCATCGTTATAGATGTCGATCGGCAAGCCTTTGATGATCGCCTCGGTAAACTTGAACAGCGCCATGTCGGGGCGCCCCCAAGGCCCGTAAACGGTAAAAAAGCGCAAGCCGCTGGCTTTCAGGCCATAGAGGTGGCAGTAGCTGTGCGCCATCAGTTCATTGGCGCGTTTGCTGGCGGCGTACAGCGAAATGGGATGATCGACGGCGTCTTCGACACTGAACGGCATTTTGCTGTTGGTGCCGTACACCGAGCTGCTCGAGGCATAGATCAGGTGCGCGGGGCGATGGTGCCGGCAGGCTTCCAGCACATTCAGAAAACCCACCAGATTGGACTGCGCATAGACGTCCGGATTGTTCAGTGAATAGCGAACACCCGCCTGGGCGGCCAAGTGCACAACCTCGGTGAAAGCATGGGCTTCGAACAGGGCCATCAGGGCCGGTTTGTCGACGATGTCCAGGGCCTGGAAACGAAAGCCCGGCAATGATTCCAGCTCCTTGAGCCGCGCGTGTTTGAGCTCCACGCTGTAGTAGTCGTTGAGGTTGTCGATACCGATCACTTCAAGGCCTTCGCGACACAAACGCTTGGCGGTGTGATACCCGATGAAACCGGCGACGCCAGTGACCAGAACCGTCATGAGGCCTGCGCCTGTGCATGACTGATCCCCATTCTGCGCAAAGGATGCCTTTGCATGACAGTTACCCCTGAGTGCGCGCTGATCAGCGTATTTTTTTGAGTCGATACCACCGTTGGCTCCAGGCCTTGCTCCGTGGTGTCCCCAGCCACACATACCGTGCCTGCTGGGTTGTAAAAAAAACGTTAAGCATTGATGTCGATTTTGTGACCGTCTCCTTATGGGCCTGCGGGTGTGATGGCCCTCACAGCGCGGCACCCAGCAGCTGCAGGTAGTGGGGGCTCTCGGAAATCGTGTTGTGGCCCGTGCCCGGTATGACTTTCAGTGAGGCCACACCCTTGGCGAAATGCGTGTAGAGCTGGTCTGTGCTTGAGCGCGGAATGACTTCGTCGTGCTCGGCCGCGATCAACAGCGTCGGGACGGTGATGTGAGCGGCGTACTTCCAGGATTCGAATTTGTCCTGCAACAGCCACTTCACCGGGAACCAGGGAAACTGGCGCACGGCGAGGTCTTCAAGGCTGTTGTAAGGCGTGATCAGGATCAATCGCGAGGCCGGGCGCTGGCTGGCCAGGCGCAGGGCAACACCCGAACCGAGGCTGCGACCGATCACTGCAATGTCGGGATGGGTGTTGTAGACAAAGTCGAACAAGGTCATGGCATCACGCTGAATCGCCTCCTCGGATGGCGACCCGGAGCTGCCGCCATAGCCTCGGTAATGCAGCAAATAGAGCGCATGATCGGCAAAGGCCTGCGAAAAACCGGGCAAGCTGCGGGAAACGTCTTCGGCGTTGCCGCCGAAGTAGATCAACGCCTTCGGCCCGTCGTGGGGCCTGACGGTCACCAGCACCTGCGCGTCGGCGACTGACAATGTCAGAAGCGATTCGGGGGCGTCGATGGCGCGTGGTTGCGGGTAGTAGATGAGGGCGCGTTGGAACACGAACAGCGTGGCGCAGAGCAGCAGGTATGCAATGGCAATGAAAGCGAAGAGAGACACCAGGGTTCGCGACATTCGGCTAAGTTTAGTGGACGACATGGACTGCTTCGGGCCTTGGGGCAGCTATTGCTTGCGCGTTGCCAGAGTGTAGTCCAGCTATTCCAGTCGTACAGGAGAGCCGCGGTGCATTGGCGGTCTTCACCTTCGATCCGGCCTTTGCTGCAAACAGGAGGCAAGAACATGCTGACCCGAGCCATTCCTTCCAGCGACGAGCCATTGCCCATGGTCGGACTGGGCACCTATCGCGGTTTTGATGTCGCGCCTTCAGACGCCGCTTACAAACAACTGCACGCGGTGCTCAGCGGGTTGTTCGAGAAAGGGGGAAAGGTGATCGACAGCTCGCCCATGTACGGTCGCGCCGAGCAGACGACCGGTGAGTTGCTGTCGATCCATCAGCCTCGCTCGCCGGCCTTTCTGGCCACCAAGGTCTGGACCCGTGGCCGCGAAGAAGGCATCGAGCAGATGGAACAGTCGTTCAAGCTGTTGCAGACCGACCGTATCGACCTGATGCAGATTCACAACCTGCTGGACTGGAAAACCCATCTGCCCACCCTTCGCCAATGGAAGGCAGAAGGGCGCATCCGCTACATCGGCATTACCCATTACACGGCGTCGGCCTATGACGAGGTGGAGGCGGTGTTGAAAGCCGAGCCGATGGACTTTTTGCAGATTAACTACGCCCTGGACGAGCGAGGCGTCGAGAAGCGAATTTTGCCGCTGTGTCGCGAACGCGGCGTGGCGGTGATCTGCAATCGGCCGTTCGGCGGCGGTGGCTTGCTCGCTCGATTGAGAGGCACACCGTTACCGGGATGGGCGGCGCAAGTAGGGGTCAACAGTTGGGCGCAACTGGCGCTCAAGTTTCTGCTGGCCCACCCGGCGGTGACCTGTGTCATCCCCGGCACCGGCAACCCGCGCTACATGGCGGAAAACGCCGGCGCCGGTTTCGGCCCGATGCTCATGGATGCGCAGCGCCAGCAGTTGATTGCCCTGATGGGGTAACCCTTGTAGGAGCGGGCTTGCCCGCGAAGGCGGCGGTATAGTCAACATTGATGTTGCCTGACACACCGCTTTCGCGGGCAAGCCCGCTCCTACATGACGGCGGAAGACACTGCATGCGCCATCTCCAGCGGGATCTCCAGGGTAAAAATCGCGCCCCGGCCCGGCCCATCGCTATGAACGCTAAGGTGCCCGTTCATCTCTACCGCCGCGAGCGCGCAACTGTGCAGGCCAAAACCGTGACCTTCCTTGCGCGTGGTGAAACCGTGATTGAAGATGCGGGTCAGGTTCTCGGCAGCGATCCCTTCCCCCTGATCTTCTACGCTCAAGCGCAGCGTTGCGTTATCGACAATCTTGATGCCCAGCGTCATACGGCGCTCATGATCGCTGACCCTGGACATCGCATATTTGGCATTGCTGATCAGGTTGATCAGGATCAACAGCAGTCGGTGCTTGTCGCCGATGATGGTCGGTATGGTCTGGTAGTCTTTGGTGACCGTGACATGGTGCCGGCTCAAGGCGCCGGAATTCATGCGTAATGCATCTTCGAACAGATCGACGACGTTCAACGGCTCGACCAGCCTGGCGGCGCCGGCATACGCCTGTTGGGTGGCAACGATGTCCTTGATGTGATCGATGCTTTTGGTCAGTTGCGCCAGTTCGTCAACGATGCTCGATTGCTCGACCGCGATGGAGTCGACCAGTTGATTGAAGTAAAGGGGCAGCAGTTTGCCTTTTTCATCGAGCGTCATGAACTGCCCCAGGTCCTGGGCATGCTCGTTCATCATTTTTACCGCTTTACCCAGGCCGAGGGTTTTGCTGGTCGACAGCCTGCGGGTGATCAATTCCGCGGAGACGTTCACGCTGTTGAGCACATTACCGACGTTGTGCAGCACGTTGGTGGCGATCTCCGCCATGCCGGCCATCCGCGCGGCATCAACCAGCTCGCGCTCGGCTTCCAGCAGTTCGCGGGTGCGTTCCTCGACGCGTTGCTCCAGTCGCTCATTGGCGGTTTGCAGTTGGTTGTTCATCTTGTTGATCAGCGCATAACTGCGAATCAGGCGGACGGCCAGGTACAACAACAGCAGCGCCATGATGCCGGTGCAGATCCCCAGGTACAGGTGATATTGGCGGTCTGTCGCGGCTGTGCGCCGTTGGGTCTCGTTCAATAACTCGTTGATGCTGTCCAGTTGCTGTGCGACCGGAATGACACTGATGCGATCAACCAGGTCATTGACGATGGGCTGCTCTCGCACAATGGCATTCACAGCGTCTAGCAAGGCAGTGAAAGGCGGGCGCCGTTCAGGCGGCAGTTGATTGATGTATTCATTCAGATATTCCAGATGCCCGGAGATTTCCTCAGCCCTTTCGGTGGTGACATAGAGGGAGTATTCAAGGGTGTCCAAGGTAAGATCGAACACCACTGAGGCCGCCCGAGCGTCCACCAACGGGCGTTTGTCGTTGGTGTCTTCCAGCAACACCCGAATGGCATCTTCCAGCGCAGGCAGGGCCTCGAATGATGTTCGCAAGGCCGTGTTGTGCTGTTTGAATTGCTCAACCAACCGGGTTTTGTTTTCTATTGCATCCAGATAACCCAGGCGTCGAGATTGCCAAAGGGTCGAGAGGGGGCCGACCGCGTTGAGGCTGTCGAGCTGCGCCCAGCGCTCTTCCGCTTCAGGGGGCGCCACCAGCAGTAAGTTGTTGTTCATACCGACTTTTGCTCTCAGGATCTTCACGTTCCAGTTGGCATCGTATTGCTTGAGTTGACGCACGAAGTCGCGCGACTCGAAGTAGGTCGATGTGTCGTAGGAATAGGATTTGATCAGCAAAAATATCAGTACGCTGAAAAGGGTAAGCGCAATGGCGGCCAACGCCGGCCATTTGTAATGACTGGAAAGTTGCATTGCGGCATTCCTCCCTCATGCAGGTCGTCCTGAGAGAGGCTGCCAACGGCTGATGAAGTCCATTTTTGCGCTCCCTGCAAAATGACGAATAATCGCCACACCATTCCCAAGCCTAGCGTTATTGGCGGACAGTGCCGGAAAAAGCACCGAACGGTCATCCGGCGCCGCGCTCATCAGGGAATGAGCACGATTGCCCCCTTGACCTGACCGGCCCTCAGGCTTGCCAGCGCCTGATTGGCATCGTCCAGGGCGAAACAGGTGACGTCGCTGTGCACGGGCGTATGGCGCTGCTCTTCAAAAAACGCCGTGCCGTCTTCGCGGGTCAGGTTCGCCACCGAACGGACGCTGCGTTCGCCCCACAGCAGTCGATAAGGGAAACCGGGGATGTCGCTCATATGGATACCGGCGCAAATCACACTGCCGCCCTTGACGGTGGCCTCCAGCGCCAGCGGCACCAATGCCCCGACGGGGGCGAAGATCAGGCTGGCGTCCAGCGGGTGTGGCGGTGGCTGGTCCGAAGGGCCGGCCCATGCGGCCCCCAGAGTCCGGGCATAGGCCTGGCCCTCATTGTCGCCCGGTCGGGTGAAGGCATACACCTGCTGCCCCCGGCCCCGGGCTACCTGAATCGCCAGATGCGCCGCCGCGCCGAAGCCATAGAGACCCAGATGACGCGCGCCCTTTGCCATTTGCAAGGCGCGAAAGCCGATCAGCCCGGCACACAGCAGCGGTGCGGCTTCGCTGGCCGAAAGCAAGTCCGGAAGGGGGAAACAGAAGCGGGCGTCGGCAACGGTGTAGTCGGCATAACCGCCATCCAGATGACAACCGGTGAACTGCGCCCGATCGCAGAGGTTTTCCCGGCCCGAGCAGCAGAATGTGCACTCACCGCACGTCCAGCCGAGCCAGGGAACGCCGACGCGCTTGCCGACCCAGTCGGGCGCGACGTCGGCACCCACCGCCGTCACTTCACCGACGATTTCATGGCCCGGCACCCGCGGCAGCACCGCTTGCGGCAATTCACCGTCCACCAGGTGCAGGTCGGTGCGGCACACGCCACAGGCCAGGACTTTGATCAACAGTTGGTGTGCGCCGGGCCGCGGAACAGGACGTTCCTCCCGTTGCAGCGGCTGACCGGGGGCATGCAGAACCATGGCGCGCATGACGACTCCTCAAACGCATGAAGCCCTTCTTATAGTCAGTTAGAGCATCGTTTTGATCCGTTTCAATCGGGCGTTTACGGGTGCAATCGACTGCTCTTCCAGTACTTCTGCATCTCCAGAAACAGAAACGAAGCCGTCCAGGAGATCAGTACCAGGCCGGTCAGTGCCTGCAGTCCGGTCAGGTACTTGAGCTGACCCACGGGTGAAATATCGCCAAAACCGATGGTGGTAAAAGTAGTGAAGGAAAAGTACACGCAGTCCATGAACGAGCCATCGAAATTGCCGCTCAGGCTGCCCCATTCACCGGAGCGGACCAGCAGGTAATAGACCAGCGCGAAACACCAGACCTCTATCGCATGGGCCAGCATTGCGCCGAACACCCCGACGACGATCCTGAAGCGGCTCCAGAGTTTGAGCCTGGGCAGCCAATCGTTCAGGCGCAGCAGGCATTCGTAATGGATCACCACCGTGATGACCACCACCAATGTGTTGATCAGCGTAATTGCGAACATGAGGCGCCTTCAGCGACAGGGGCGGGAGTGGTCCACGCGTGGTTACGCCGACCCACGATTGATCGGTGCGTCACGGTGGCGGTAAGGCCGGGGCAGGCTTGAACGGCATCAGCGGCGCGAACTCCTCGGGCGTGAGGGTTTCCTTTTCCAGCAACAGGCGGGCGCCCTCATCCAGGTCGGCCCGACGACTCTGGAGCAGTGCCTTGGCCCGTTGGTAAGCTTCATCGAGCAGGGCACGAATACCCAGGTCGATTTCCCGAGCGGTTTGTTCCGAATAATCCTTCTCGCCCATCGTGGCCATGCGGTCACCCAGGTACGTTGGGGTTTGCTTCTCCAGCACCGACTGGCCGAGTTCGGGGCTCATGCCGAAGCGGGTGATCAATTGCCGGGCGATATCGGTCGCGCGGCCCAGATCATCGGCGGCCCCGGTGGAGATCTGGCCATAGACAAGGTCCTCGGCGGCGCGCCCGGCCATCAGCACGACAATCCGGTCCTTGAGCGTCTGGCAACTGATCAGGAAGTGATCCTCGGTCGGTCGCTGCAAGGTATAGCCCAGCGAGCCGATGGCCCGGGGCACGATCGACACTTTATGCACCGGGTCCATGGCCGGCAGGCTGCTGGCGGCCAGGGCATGCCCCATCTCATGATAGGCCACCACCCGGCGCTCGTCGGGATCGAGCAGGTTGCTCTTGCGTTCGAGCCCCGCGATCAGGCGTTCTACCGCGGCCGTGAAGTCATTCAGGTTGACGGCATCGGCGCCGCGGCGGGTGGCGACGATGGCCGCTTCGTTCACCAGGTTGGCCAGGTCGGCGCCAGTGAAACCGGTGGTGATTTCGGCGATACGTGCGCCATCGAGCCCGGGTTCCACGGTGATTTTCTTGAGGTGAACCTTGAGGATCGCTTCCCGGCCTCTGCGATCGGGGCGGTCGATCAGAATCTGCCGGTCGAAGCGCCCGGCCCGCAACAGCGCCGGGTCGAGAACCTCCGGCCGGTTGGTCGCGGCCAGCAACACCACGCCCTCACGGGGGTCGAAGCCGTCCAGTTCGGCCAGTAACTGATTGAGGGTCTGTTCTTTTTCGTCATTGCCACCTAACACGCCGACGCCGCGCATCTTGCCCAGCGCGTCGAGTTCATCGATGAAGATGATGCAGGGCGACGCCTGGCGTGCCTGTTCGAACAGGTCGCGGACCCGGGCCGCACCGACCCCGACGAACATCTCGACAAATTCGGACCCCGAAATCGAGAAAAACGGCACGCCGGCTTCACCGGCGATGGCTTTGGCCACCAGGGTCTTGCCGGTGCCTGGCGGGCCGACCAGCAAGGTGCCTTTGGGAATGTGCGCGCCCAGGCGTGCGTATCGGGCCTTGTCCTTGAGGAACGAGACGATTTCCACCAGTTCGGCCTTGGCTTCGTCGATGCCCGCGACATCGGCGAAGGTCACCCCGGTGTCGCGCTCGACAAAGATCCTGGCCCGCGACTTGCCGACATTCATCAACCCGCCAAGGCCTTGTTTGTCCGCTATCCCGCGAAACAGGAAATGCCAGAACACCATGATCAGCATGAACGGCAACAGCCAGCCCAATAGGCTGCTCATAAAGGTATTTTCGTTGACCCCGGTAAAACCGACGCCCGATTGGGACAGCTCGGTCGCCAACGTCGGATCGACCCGCACGGTAGAGAACCGGTCGCGTCCGTCGATGGGCTCTTGCAATTTGCCGCTGATCCGGTCCTTGTCGATCTGCAAGTCGCTGACTTTTTGCTCGTTCAATAATTGCAGGAATTGGCTGTAGGGCAGGGGCTGTACAGCCTGGCGCTCGACAAAGAAAACCTGCATGAGGCCCATGACGATAAACGCGATCGCCAAGTAAGACAGGTTCCACTGGTCGTTCTTTTTCATGGCCTAGGCTCAGAGTGGGAACGCGTATCGGTAAGCCAACGGCCAACCCGTTTAATAAAGATAGCCTGCTTCAGCTTCTCCCTCGCGCAGGGCGCCGGATGATGTGCACAGGTCACCTCGCCTCGTGTCGGTCATTCAGGAAACGGTGGCTGGGCAGGCGATTCCTTTTCCGGAATATCCGTCATGGTCGCCTCGGTGAGCAGCAGGACACTGGCGACCGACACCGCATTTTCCAGGGCAATGCGCACCACCTTGGTCGGGTCGATGATGCCGGCTTCGTACATGTCCACATAACAATTGGCTGCCGCATCGAAGCCCACGTTGCCAGGTTCGGCGAGCATGCGGGCAATGACCACGCCGGCATCCACCGCCGAGTTTTCAGCAATGAGCCGGGCCGGTGCTTCCAAAGCCCGGCGCAGAATCTGCAGGCCGGTTTTGACATCGCCCTCATGGCTGGCTTCCTCGGCTGCGATCATCGGCACCGCCTTGAGCAGCGCCAGGCCGCCGCCTGGAACAATGCCTTCGGCGATCGCTGCCCGGGTCGCGGAAATCGCATCGTCGAGTGCATCCTTGCGCGATTTCATTTCAGCTTCGGAAGGCGCGCCGACGCGAATCACCGCCACGCCGCCAGACAGCCTGGCCAGGCGTTCCTGAAGTTTTTCCCGGTCATAATCGCTGGTGGTGTTGTCCATTTGCACGCGGATTTGTTGCAGGCGCGCCTCGATAGCCTCGCGTGTACCTGCGCCGCCAATCAGCGCGGTGCTGTCTTTTTGCACCACGACTCGATGAGCCCGCCCCAATTGGCTCAACTCCACCTGCTCGAGGTTGATGCCCAGCTCACTGGAGATCACGGTTGCGCCGGTCAGAACGGCAATGTCCTGAAGCATTTCCTTGCGTCGATCACCGAAGCCTGGCGCCTTGATCGCCACCGCACGCAATACTCCCCGAATCTGGTTGACCACCAAAGTGGTCAACGCTTCACCCTCTATGTCGTCGGCGATCAGGACCAGTGGTTGCCCATTTTTGGCAATCAATTCCAGCAATGGCAGCAGGTCTTTGAGCATGCCGATCTTATGGTCACAGAGCAGCAGGTAGGCATCGTCGAGTTCGGCCTGCATTTTCTCGGTATCGGTCACGAAATAGGGCGAGACATAACCACGGTCCAGGCGCATCCCTTCCATGACCTCGACCACGGTTTCGGTGGTCTTGGACTCTTCGACACTGACCACACCTTCAATGCCGACCTTTTCCAGAGCGTCGGCCACCAACTGACCGATGACGGCGTCGTTATGGGCCGAAAGCGTGGCGACCTGGGCCTTTTCCTTGGGCGTGCTGACCGGGCGCGATTGCGCCAGCAGTGATTGCATGACCAGAGAAAACCCCAGGTCCATGCCGCGCTTGAGGTCGATCGCGCTGGCGCCAGCGACGACGTTGCGGATGCCGTCAGCCAGCATTGCATGGGCCAGAACCGTTGATGTGCTGGTGCCGTCCCCGACGGCCTCACCGGTGCGTTCCGCTGCCTGACGCAGCATTTGCGCACCCAGATTCTCCTCTGGATCCAGCAGGTCGATCCGTTTGGCAATCGTCACGCCGTCATTGCAGACCGTCGGATTGCCCCATTTATTCTGAATCAACACCGATTTCGATTTCGGTCCCAAGGTCACCCGGACAGCGTCCGCCAGTTGTGTGGCGCCACTCAGGATTTTTTCGCGAGCGGTAGCACGAAACAGGATTTTAGTGTGAGCCATCAGGTTTCTCTCCTGAAGAGTTCTGCATCGTTTCAGCTTCTATGAAATGGCACGTGCAGCGTTGATTTTTATCAACAAAGTCACACTATCGCCGCGTCCCATTCGAATACCGGCAGGCAGGCGCAGTACGTACCGTTCGGATGATCGACCGTCGGTTGTTGGCCCCAATTGACAAATATCAACCTGAACCGCAGCAAACCGGGCCCAAATGAAATCTTCAAATCCACCGTGTTTTCAGTGGGCCTGACTGAAGGGGGGGCGATTTGAAAACACGGTTTCGCGTGGGATTTTTAGCTAACTCATTTGCGAGGAGAGACCATGGACAAGTTTCGGCAGAGTCAGAAAAACCAGCTGTTCAAAACACCGGCCCATGATCCTTATTGCTTGCCGAAAATCGAAGGTTCTGCCGTCTGCCCGCAGTGTGGGGCCGCCTACCAGGCAGGTAACTGGACCTGGAAAATTCCTGAAAATACGGTGGTTCATGATGCGCAAACAGTGACCTGCCCAGCCTGTCAGCGTACCAATGACAACAAGGCGGCGGGTACGCTCACGCTATCGGGCAGCTTCTTGCCCGCGCATCGCAGCGAGATCATCAACCTGATCGAAAACACCGAGAAAAACGAAAAAGCGGAGCATGCCCTGGAGCGCATCATCAGCCTGACCGATTCCGAGGGTGCGCTGGTGGTAACCACCACTGGCATCCATCTCGCGAACCGCCTGGGCCATGCACTGAAAGCGGCCTTCAAAGGGCACGCCGATTATCAGTACAGCGATGATGAATTCGGGGTAAGCATCGACTGGACGCGTGACGAGTAGAACCAGGCGCGACTGAGCAAACAAGCCTATGCGTTGTTGAACGAGCCTGTTTCGACTCAGACGATACAACGATTTTCTGCAGCGAAAAAACGGGCGGATGACAAATACCGCCAAGCCCGGCGGGAATGGTTGAAAACCATGAACAAGAGCGACCCATGATGGCAGGCTATTGCGGGTAGCCTGCCCGGCGAACGTATTTGATTTATATCAACGCCAACGTGATTCCAACGGAGGAGTCTGGGTTGACGCTGGTGCCTGATCCAGCGGGGGCGCAACGACCGCGTCCTCGCAACAGGCCATGTCGCGTTAAAGCCCACCTGCCTGGAGTCAGATCATGAGCCAGTATCAACGGTTGTTATTGATCATCAACCCGGCCCTGCGCCACTCGCCTGCAATACAACATGCCGCGGCCCTGGCCAAGGCCAGCGGGGCACGCTTGCATATCGCGGCCTTGATAAAGTCGTTGGACATTCTGTCGCTGCTTGAAGAGGGCGTGCGGGAAACGGCGCGGGAGAACTACCTGCAGGACCATCGCGATTGGTTGACGTACCAGGCAAAAAATATCCGTGGTCGGGGAATTGAGGTGACGGCAGAGGTGGCCTGGGCCGATGACCTGCAGCAGGACATTCTGGATCACGTCACGGAAATGCAACCCGACCTGTTGATCAAGGAGGTTCAGCATGAGTCGGCGCTCAAGCGCGCGTTTTTCACCCCGCTGGATTGGCACTTGCTGCGCCACTGTCCGGTGCCGGTCTATATGGTGGGCGGCGGTGGCCATACCTTGCCGCACAAGATCGTGGCCGCGGTCGACGTTTCGGGTACCGATTCCGACGGCGAGCTGAATGACCGGATCATCCAGCAGGCCAATGGCCTGGCGCTGCAGTGTAATGCCGAGTTGCACCTGCTGTACGCCTGCGACACGACGGACTATCTGGGCGATATGGGCGGCGGCGGCCTGACGCTGTCGGAGCTGACCAAACAGTTGCGTAAAGAACTGGAAAAATCGTTCCTGGCGCTGGCCGGTCGGTACGGTGTGGCCTCTGATCGTCGGCATTTCCTTCTGGGGCACCCGGTCTCGGCGCTGAGTGAATTTGCCAACGAACATCAGGTGGACGTGATCGTGATGGGCAGAGTCCAGTCCCATGGCTTGAACAAACTGGTGGGCAGCACGACCGAACATATTCTGTATCAGGTGCCTTGCAGCGTCCTGGCGGTCTAGGGACGGCCCCGTTCACGGTTGATCACAACCCTGGGTGACGGGTTGTGATGAACGGCCGTTGAGGTGAAGCCCATGCATTTGCCGATGATCAAAAAGAAACTCACCTGTTTGCCGACAAAGCCCAATTGGCTGGACAGCGAGCAAGCCCGCGCAGCCTTTTCATGGCAGGTGGAGGCGCTCGAATTGGCCGGGTTGCCAGGGGGCGGCATGAACCTCGCCTATGAGGCGGTGGATCGGCATGGGATGGGAGGGGGGCGTGAACAGACGGCGTTGCGCATTCTCGATCGCCATGGCGGGCACCGCGACATCAGTTATGGGCAACTGAGCACGCTGACCAACCGATTTGCCAATGCGCTGAAAACATTGGGCGTGGCCCCCGGCGAACGCTTGTTTGTGCTCTGTGGCCTAGGGCTGGAACTGTATCTGGGCGTGCTCGGTGGCTTGAAGCTCGGTTGCGTGGTTTCGCCATTATTCTGCGCGTTCGGCCCCGAGCCCATCGAAACCCGGATGCGTCTTGGTGAAGGCAGCGTGCTGTTGACCAGCGAAACCCTTTATCGACGCAAGATCGCGCCCATTCGTGAGCATTTGCCGGCACTCAAGCATGTGTTGCTGTATGACGCCGAGGGTGGGGATACGAACGCTGTGGAAGGCACCCTCAGCGTGCATCGATTGCTGGCCGAAGCCGTTGACGATTTCGACATCGCCCGGACAACGGTCGACAGCCCCGCACTTTTACACTTCACCAGCGGCACGACCGGCACTCCCAAAGGCGTGTTACATGTGCACGGCGCCGCGCTGACGCACCGGGTCACCGCTAAATACGCCCTGGATTTACACCCCGAAGATATTTACTGGTGCAGCGCCGATCCGGGCTGGGTCACGGGGACTTCATACGGGATCTTCGCACCGCTGTTGCTGGGTGTCACCTGCGTGGTCGAGGGCAACGAATTCGATGCCGAACGCTGGTACCGGATTCTCGAAGAGCAACAGGTGACGGTCTGGTACACGGCACCGACGGCCATTCGCCTCTTGATGAAAGCCGGTGACGCCTTGGCGCGCCGCCATCACTTCCCCTGTCTACGGTTTATTGCCAGTGTTGGCGAGCCGCTCAACCCCGAAGCTGTCTGGTGGGGCAAAGAGGTGTTGGGGTTGCCGATCCACGACAACTGGTGGCAGACCGAAACCGGCGGAATCATGATTGCCAACACGGTCTCGATGGCCATTAAACCGGGCTCCATGGGCAAACCCTTGCCCGGCGTCGAAGCGGCCATCGTCGAGCGCAAGGCGGACGGTACGCTGGTATTTCTTGAGGCAAATGAAGTCGGTGAACTGGCTCTGAAACGACCGTGGCCTGCCATGTTCCGTACTTATCTGGGGCAAGAGGAGCGTTATCGTCAGAGCTTTGTCGGTGAGTGGTACCTCAGTGGCGATCTGGTGCGTCGCGATGCCGACGGCTATTACTGGTTCGTTAGCCGCGGCGACGATGTCATCAAGTCGGCTGGGCACCTTATCGGCCCGTTCGAGGTGGAAAGCTCGCTGCTGGAACATCCGGCAGTGGCCGAGGCTGCCGTGATTGGCAAGCCCGATCCTCTGCTGGGTGAAACCGTGAAGGCGTTTGTTTCGCTCAAGAGCGGATTCACCGCCACTCAGGCCTTGCACGATGAGTTGCTGGGCCATGGACGCAAGCGCCTCGGTGCCGTGGTCGCGCCAAAGGAACTGGCGTTCATGCAGGCACTGCCGCACACCCGCAGCGGAAAGCTCATGCGACGTCTGCTCAAGGCTCGGGAGCTGGGTTTGCCGGAGGGCGATACTTCCAGCCTGGAGAATCCGTCATGAGTCTTCAATCGTTGCCCAAGGACTTTTCTCTCGACTTGCTGCGGGACATGGTGCGCATCCGTCGCCTTGAGGAGCGCGCCGGCGAGTTGTATGGAGAGAGCAAGATCCGTGGCTTCCTGCACCTGTACATCGGTGAAGAAGCGGTCGCCGTCGGTGTTTTGCATGCACTGGCAGCCGACGATGCAGTGATCGCGACGTATCGCGAACATGGCCATGCCCTGATCAAGGGAGTGCCCATGAAGACCATCATGGCCGAGATGTACGGGCGCCAGGAAGGATGCTCGCGAGGGCGTGGTGGTTCGATGCACCTGTTCGATGCCGGCACGCGTTTCTTCGGCGGCAACGCCATCGTGGCCGGCGGCTTGCCACTCACCGTCGGCCTGGCGCTGGCCGAGCGTATGCAGGGCGGATCGCGGCTCTCCACATGTTTTTTCGGTGAAGGTGCCATGGCAGAGGGCGCGTTTCACGAGTCGATCAACCTGGCCGCCTTGTGGCAGTTGCCGATGCTGTTTTGCTGCGAGAACAACCTCTATGCCATGGGCACGGCCCTGGAGCGTTCGCAGTCGCAAACCGATCTGTGTGCCAAAGCCTCGGCCTACAAGGTCCAGAGCCGGTCTGTCGACGGCATGGATGTGGTCGCGGTGTACGAAGCCACTCGTGAGGCGGTTGAACACATCCGGCAAGGGCGTGGGCCGTTTTTCCTGGAGTTTCGTACCTATCGGTTTCGCGCCCACTCGATGTTCGATCCGCAGCTGTATCGCGACAAAGCTGAGGTGGAGCAGTGGAAGACCCGCGGGCCGATTCACACCTACAGTGCCCGGCTCAAGGCCCAAGGCCTTTTGGACGAACCCGGTTTTCTGGCGATCCTGGCCCAGGTGGACGCTGAAGTGGAGGACGCCATCGCTTATGCCGAAAGCGCCAGCCTGGAACCGCTGGAGGATCTGTCTCGCGATGTCTACACCCCGAGGGCCGCGCCATGAGCACTCGCATGACCTTCCGCGACGCGTTGCGCGAGGCACTGCGTGAAGCGTTGCAACGGGACCCTCGGGTATTTCTGATGGGCGAAGACGTCGGTCGTTACGGTGGCAGCTATGCCGTCTCTTTGGGGCTGCTTGAAGCATTCGGCCCGGAGCGCATTCGAGATGCGCCATTGTCCGAGTTGGGCTTCGTGGGGGCCGGTATCGGGGCGGCGCTGGGGGGCATGCGGCCGATTGTAGAAATCATGACCGTGAATTTCAGCCTGCTCGCCCTCGATCCCCTGATGAATACGGCCGCTGCCCTGCGGCATATGTCCGGCGGACAATTCTCGGTTCCTCTGGTTGTGCGCATGGCGACGGGCGCGGGACGTCAGCTCGGGGCGCAACACTCACACAGCCTCGAAGGCTGGTATGCGCATATCCCCGGGTTGAAAATTCTCGCTCCGGCGACCGTCGAGGATGCACGCGGCATGCTCTGGCCTGCGTTGCTGGATCCGGACCCGGTGCTGATTTTCGAACACGCCCAGCTCTACAACATGGAAGGTGATACCGGCGACTGGAAGGCTCTGGACATCAGTGCCGCCAAGGTCCGCCGAGTCGGCAAGGACCTGACCCTGATTGCGTATGGCGGCACCCTCGGCAAGGCCCTGACAGCGGCTGAGCAACTGGCCGGGGAGGGCATTGATTGTGAAGTCATCGACCTGCGGGTTCTGCGCCCTCTGGATGACACCACAATCATGACGTCGGTCTGCAAAACCCGTCGTGCCCTCGTCGTCGATGAAGGCTGGCGCAGCGGCAGCCTGGCAGCGGAAATCATCACGCGGATCGTCGAACAGGGCTTTTTCGAACTGGATGCACCGCCAGCACGGGTGTGCAGCGCCGAGGTGCCAATGCCTTATCCCCGGCATCTTGAAGAAGCCGCGCTGCCACAAGTGTCGACGATCGTCGCCACTGCGCATGAGCTGTGCGAGGGGACTGCAACGTGATGACAGGCATGCACCGCGTCCAGGTATCGGGCCAGGAGGGTCAACCATGATCGAATTCAAATTGCCGTCGTTGGGCGCCGATATGGATGAAGGCACGTTGCTGGAATGGAAAGTCCATCCTGGCGATGCGGTCAAGCCTGGTCAGGTGATTGCCGTCGTCGATACGGCCAAGGCCGCTATCGACGTAGAGTGCTGGCACGAAGGCACGGTCTTGCAACTGCTGATCGATGTCGGCGCCAAGGTACCTGTCGGCACAGCCATCGCGCAGTTGCTGGAACCCGGTGAAAGTCCGCAGAGCGTGCGACGGACAGCGACGCCCGCGCCCGCACCTGTGCCGCGTGAGGCCGAAACCCTTTCTGCACAGCGGCCGAAGATTTCTCCCGCAGCCCGCAAACGCGCTGCTGAACTGGGGCTCGATGCCAATCAGTTGCAGGGCCATGGTCCACACGGTGTGGTGACCCTGGAAGATGTCGAGGCGGCTGCCCGTGTGCCCCCGGAGCCCGACCATAACCAGGCCATGCGTCGCACGATCGCGGCGGCGATGAGTCGTTCGAAACGCGAGATTCCCCATTACTACCTGAGCGAAACCATCGCCCTGGAAAAGGTCATGGCCTGGCTGCAGGCACACAATGCGCAAAGCCCATTGCAGGAGCGCCTGTTGCCCGGTGTGTTGCTGCTCAAAGCGGTGGCGTTGGCCTTGCGCGACTATCCCCAGCTCAACGGTGCCTGGCAGGACAACGGCTTTAAACCGGCAGCCGATACAGACCTTGGCGTGGCGATCACCTTGCGTCAGGGCGGGTTGGTCGCCCCGGTTCTGCGGCATGTGGCCGACACGCCTTTGACCGATTTGATGAGTGAACTGGCCAGTTTGGTGGAGCGCGCCCGCAGTGGTTCTCTGCGCAGTTCCGAGCTGGGGGGCGCGGGTATCACGATCACCCAACTCGGCGATCAGGGCGTAGACAGCGTACTGGGGGTGATCTACCCGCCCCAGGTCGCCTTGGTCGGTTTCGGCCGTATCAGCGAGCGTCCCTGGGTCAAGGATGGCCAATTGTGTGTCGTGCCTACCGTCGTCAGCAGCTTGTCAGCCGATCATCGGGTCAGCGATGGTCACTACGGCGCACGCTTCCTGGGGGAAGTCCGTCGTTTGTTACAAAACCCAGAGAACCTGTGAGGGTGAGCCCATGGACCCGCTATCGGTACGTAATCAGGTGTTGAACGTGTTGAAGAGCATCGCTCCTGAAGTAGACCCTGAGCAATTACCCGGTGACCGCCCGTTACGCGAGGAGGTTGATCTGGACTCCATGGATTGGCTTCGCCTCATCGAGGCCCTGAATCGGAGCCTGGGTGTGGTCATTCCTGAAATCGAATACCAACAGGTGGACACCCTGGACAAGCTCGTCGCCTATCTGATGCAAAAAGACAAAACCGGTGAGCTGGCGCCATCGATCGGCAATGGATGACGCTGCCGATCAATACAACAAGTTCTCCTGCCGTAGCCGCGCGAAGCGCGCAAGCGGCACCGCGTCGAGCGCCGAGGGGAGTCGTCAGACGGAACGGGAGGCCGGTTGCGCCGTTTTCAAGATTTCGCCACTGAAAAAAACCCCTGGCCGGTTTCCCGACCAGGGGCTTTCTGTTCTACGACAGGTGGTTCAGCTTGATTTGATTTGCACCTTTTTATCCGCCTTCAAGGCTTCAGGCTTCTTCGGCAGCGTAATGCTCAGCACGCCTTTGCTGAAGCTCGCTTCGATCTTGTCGGCATCGACGCCTTTTGGCAGATTGAATACCCGTTCAAAGGCGCCATAGTGACGCTCCGACAGGTGATAGCCTTTCCTTTTTTCTTCTTTGTCCTCTTTCTTTTCACCCTTGATGATCAGATTGCCGTTGGACAGTTTGATGTCGATATTCTCCTGGTCCATCCCCGGCAATTCGGCGGTGATTTCGAAGCTTTCATCTTTCTCGGTGATGTCCACCGCAGGCAAGCTGCGGCCGATAAAATCCCGACTCCAGAACGGTTCAACATCGAACAACCCGCGCCGGAAGGGCGTCAGCCCCGAGCCGCGATTGAAGTCTTCGAACAGATGATCGACTTGTTGGCGCAGCCTTTCCAGAGGGCGCCAAGGGTCTGTCACCGTCGGTTGCTGACTGGTTTTGTCATTGTCGGTCTGCACCGGCATTTTCTTCGCGAAGTTGGCCATTTTCATTCCTCCTCTCCAGTACTGCGGTGGACCGGTAACATCCCGGAGGCCGGTCCACTGCATCAGAACAAAATTCAGACCCTACATTAAAAGGTTAGTCTTCCCGGCAGCCCCGAGGCTGACCAGCAGTCGGTTTCTGAACGGCGCGCGCCGTCTACCTCGAGAACTTGCGTGCACCGACCACGCAAAGGATCACCGCGACGGTCACGCCCAGCATGCCAAGGCTGACCTGCTCGTGCAGCAGCGTGGCCGCCAGTGCCAGGCCGAAAAATGGCTGTAGCAGCTGAAGCTGTCCGACGGCGGCAATCCCGCCCTGGGCCAGCCCGCGGTACCAGAACACGAAGCCGATCAGCATGCTGAACAGCGAGACGTAAGCCAGGCTGAACCACGCGGGCGCAGTGATTGCCGAGAACGAAGGCGGGGCCAGAAACCAGGTCAGCGGGACCATGACGGGCAGCGACAGCACCAGGGCCCAGGAAATCACCTGCCAGCCCCCCAGTGTTCTGGAAAGCTTCGCGCCTTCTGCGTAACCCAGCCCGCAGGCGAGGATGGCCAGCAACATCAGAATGTCCCCCGCAGGAGAAGCGGTCAGGCCCTGGGAGACGGCAAACCCCACCACCAGCAGGCTTCCCA
The DNA here is from genome assembly GCF_017114915.1 of Pseudomonas frederiksbergensis. Taxonomy (GTDB): domain Bacteria; phylum Pseudomonadota; class Gammaproteobacteria; order Pseudomonadales; family Pseudomonadaceae; genus Aquipseudomonas; species Aquipseudomonas frederiksbergensis_I. The sequence goes on along the minus strand of NZ_JAAUOE010000024.1, from coordinate 68,115 downwards.
GCACCGAGAAAAACCAGAACACCGGCCGGGGACGCTCGCCACCGCGCCAGACACCAAACGCCGCCGTGGCGAGGGGCAACAGGCCGACGAAGACGATGGAGTGCGCCGAGGTCACATATTGCAGCGCCAGTGCAGTGAGCAGCGGAAAGCCTAATACAACGCCCATCGCCACGATGGCCAGGGATGGAAGCTGATGCCTGGCAGGTCGCTTTTGGTTGAAGAGCAGCAGCATGCACAGCGCCAGAATCGCAGCAATACTTGCCCGGGCAACCGTCAGGAAAACCGGGTCGAATTCCACAACGGCCACCCGCGTCGCGGGCAACGAGCCGCTGAAGATGAGCACGCCGATGAAGCCGTTGAGCCATCCGCTCGCGGCCTTTTCCGTGGTGTGGTGTTGCAGGTTGGATGTACGTTCCATTCAGAATCCCCTTCATGCTCAGGTTGCATGCAGGCATCGTATGGACGAAACTCAATACAATCAAAATATTGTCATGGATACATCTGCGCATGCCTCGCTCTCGGTACAAATCACTGGTGGATACGTTTGCCGCGGATATCCGCTCAGGGCGCCTGCTGCCGGGCACACGTTTGCCGACCCATCGCCAGTTGGCCGCAACGCAAGGCCTGGCGCTGGTGACGGCCACCCGGGTGTATGCCGAGCTGGAAGCCATGGGCCTGGTCAGCGGGGAGGCGGGGCGGGGGACTTTCGTCCGGGAAACTTCATGGTCGCCGGGCCAGAGTATCGATCAGCATGACGTCGCCGCCGGCATGACGGACCTGAACTTCAACTATCCAGCGCTTCCCGGGCAGGCAGAACTGTTGCGCAATGCCCTGCGCCAACTCGCCTCGGCCGGCGATCTGGAAGCGTTGCTGCGCTACCAGCCGCACGCCGGGCGCTTGCATGAACGCGCCGCGGTGGCGCGCCATCTGCACGTTCGCGGTCTGACGGTCGAGGCTGAGCAGGTGCTGATCGTCAACGGTGCCCAGCAAGGCCTGGCAGTGACAATGATGGCGTTGCTGCAACCCGGTGATGTGATTGCCGCGGATGCGTTGACCTATCCGGGATTCAAGGTGTTGGCCGACGCACTGCACCTGGAAATCGTGCCCATTGCGGTACTCGATCACGGGCCTGATCTGCAAGCGCTGGAAAGCCTGTGCCGCCATCGACGCGTGCGGGCGGTGTACACGATGCCGACCCTGCACAATCCGCTGGGCTGGGTGATGAGTGCCGAACAACGCGAATACCTGGTGACGATAGCGCGCCAGCATGGGCTGCTGATCATTGAGGACGCCGCTTACGCGTTCCTGGCGGAAAATCCCCCCGCACCGCTGGCGGTACTCGCCCCCGAGAGGACGGTTTACGTGTCGGGGCTGTCCAAAAGTGTGGCCACCGGACTGCGCGTAGGCTTCGTCGCCGCCCCCCTGCAAAACGTACCCGCGCTGGAGCGCACGATCAAAGCGACCACCTGGAATACCCCGGGCGTGATGACGGCAATCGCCACCACCTGGCTGGACGATGGCACCGTCCTGCAACTGGAAGCCGAAAAGCGCCGGGACGCCCAGGCCCGACAAGCCGTGGCCGGTGAAGCACTGGCGGGGCTGCGCTGTATTCGTCATCCATCGTCCTATTTTCTATGGCTGCCATTGTCGGAAGACGCACGGGCCGATCAGATCGCCATGGCGTTGACCCGTGAAAACGTCTCGGTTTCAACCGCCGAACCGTTTGCCACTTCGGCCAACGTCCCGCACGCGTTTCGCCTGGCGCTGGGCTCCGTGGAGATGGGCGCACTGCGAGAGGCGCTGGAGAAAGTGAAGTGGATGGTGGGGGCTTATACATAGTCAGCCCCTACAGACGAATTCTTGAGTTGTAATGCGACCTGTAGCAGCTGCCGAGCCTGCGAGGCTGCTGCTACGGCGCATTTGTCCCGGCATTGGAGTTTGGCTGGAATAACCCTCGAATATTTGCTTAAGTCCAGCTATCGCAGCCACACGGGTGCGGCACTTCAATCCCTGAAGGACGTTCCACCCGGAGAATCCCATGTACCCTCGATTCCCGCGTATCGCCGCATTGTTCGCCATCCTCACGATCGGCACCTTTTCCTGCGCCCAGGCCGTCGAATACACCCAGGTCAACACCACCGCCAGCAAGATCTCGTTCACCTATAACCAGTTCGGCTCAAGGGCGTATGGCACATTCGGCAAGTTCGACGCCACGGTCGATTTCGACACGGCGAACCCCACCGCGGCCCACGCCAGACTGACCATCGACCTTGCCAGCATCGACGCCGGCAGCAGCGATGCCAATACCGAGTTGCAAAAGCCTGCCTGGTTCAACACGGCGGAATATCCAGTGGCGACCTTTGAATCGACCGGGGTGAAAGCCTTGGGCAACCACCGCTACCTGATCACTGGCAAACTTAACCTCAGGGGCATTACGCGTGAGTTGCAGGTGAAGGTGCAGTTGAAGCCGGAGAAAGCCATCGGCATCTTCGATGGCGACATCGTTGTTAAACGCAGCGACTTCAAGATCGGGGAAGGGGAGTGGGCCGATACGGTGGTCTCCAACGACATCAACATCCGCTTTCGCATCGTCGCGCCGGAGCGTTGATTTTCCTGCGAGGGGCTCGATCTGTGACAATAGCCGGGCAGCCTTAATCCGGAGTCAGAACCGCAATGCCCCAGCTCACCCACTTTGCCACTCCATGCCCGGAGCCCATCAACGGCCAGATACTGCAGATGGTCGTCGACAACCTGACCGACATCAGCATGGTGGGCATCGCGCCGAGCAACCCGTTGTACAACGTTTATCAATACGCGGTGGGCTACGAGGTTCATCTCTACCTGGAAGCGCTCGGTGGATCCAAAGGCATTGCGGTCGAATTGATCGTCGCCACGGACGACGAAGACCCTGAGCGGGTCATCGGCTTTTTGCTGTACCTGCCGGTCAAGGACGATCCCGAGGCTTGCGGTGTGGCCTACATGGCGGTGCAGGCCAGCCATCGGCGACGGGGCGTCGCCCGGGCGATGCTGCAAGACATGCTCGGCCGCTACCCCCATGCCGAACTGACCTGCTCCGTCGCCAAGGTGCCCTGGTTCGAGTCGATGGGCTTCCAGGTACTGGGCGTGCGCGGCACTCAGGTGCTGATGAACACCCGCGATCACGGCACTGAAGGCCTGATGGGCCTGCTGGATGTCACATCCATCTACAGTTCTTTGGAGGTGCGGCAGATACATACGTATCTGCTGCAAAAACACGGCAAGCGGGCAATGATCGATGCAGAGAAGCAACGTGACCGGCATCTCGACCAAATGACGCGCAACGCCAAGGCGTTTGTGCTGGATCGTTTGAGCAAAAACGCCGAGCGCGGACCCCGTCCCGTCTAGACTGTTCAGTCCTTCGGGGCGCGCAGGCTGGCCGAGGCGTGATATTCTGTCGCATTAACTTGGTTTGACCTATTCGGTTCGTACGTCTACAGGCGTGCGACAGAATCAATGTCGCTCAAGTAGCTGAGCCAATAATGATAAAAATCAGTGCACGAGGGACATATAACTGAGGTCGATGGAGACACGTCGGCCTTGTGTGCCCACCTTCAAATCGTTTTGAATGCAGAAACCCACGGCACGCTGCCTGCGTACCCGTGAACCTGGGTTGCTCATGAATGAGGATTGGAGGCGGATGGCGTTTATCATAGGTGCTACAGATGTTTAAGAAACTGAACACAGCCCTGCTGGGGCTGGCTTTGTCGATGGGGATCACGTCCGCTTACGCGGAGGCAAAGAAAGTCGATGTGCTGCTCATTGGCGGCGGCATCATGAGTGCAACGCTGGGTGTGTGGCTCAATGAGCTGGAACCCGGCCTGTCGATGGAAATGATCGAGCGCCTCGACGGCGTCGCCCAGGAAAGCTCCAACGGCTGGAACAACGCCGGTACCGGTCACTCCGCCCTGGCCGAGCTGAACTACACCCCGGAAGACGATAAGGGCAACGTTCAGATCGCAAAAGCCGTTGAAATCAACGAAGCCTTCCAGATCTCCCGTCAGTTCTGGGCCTGGCAGGTTCAGCAAGGCGTGCTGAAGAACCCGCGTTCGTTCATCAACTCCACTCCGCACATGAGCTTTGTGTGGGGCGATGAGAACATCAAGTTCCTGAAGAAACGCTACGAAGCCCTGCAAGCGAGCCCGCTGTTCGCCGGCATGCAGTATTCCGAAGACCCGGCTGTGATCAAGAAGTGGGTTCCGCTGATGATGGAAGGGCGTGACCCGAACCAGAAAGTCGCGGCCACCTGGAGCCCGATCGGCACCGACATGAACTTTGGCGAGATCACCCGCCAGTTCGTCGCGCACCTGCAAACCACGCCGAAGTTCGACTTGAAACTGTCTAGCGAAGTGCAAGACATCACCAAGAACGCAGACGGCAGCTGGCGCGTCAGCTACAAAAACCTGAAAGACGGCACCGAAACCGAAACCGACGCCAAGTTCGTCTTCATCGGCGCGGGCGGCGGTGCACTGCACCTGCTGCAAAAGTCCGGCATTCCTGAAGCCCGGGAATACGCAGGCTTCCCGGTGGGCGGCTCGTTCCTCGTGACCGAAAACCCGACCATCACCGAACAACACCTGGCCAAGGCCTACGGCAAAGCCTCCGTTGGCGCACCGCCGATGTCGGTTCCGCACCTGGACACCCGTGTTCTGGACGGCAAACGCGTTATCCTGTTTGGCCCATTCGCGACCTTCAGCACCAAGTTCCTCAAACAAGGCTCGTACCTGGACCTGCTGACCACCACCACCACACACAACGTGTGGCCAATGACCAAGGTCGGCATCAAGGAATACCCGCTGGTCGAGTACCTCGCAGGCCAACTGATGCTGTCTGACGAAGACCGCCTCAATGCCCTGAAAGAATACTTCCCGAACGCCAAAGCCGAAGACTGGCGCCTGTGGCAAGCTGGCCAGCGCGTGCAAATCATCAAGCGTGACGAAGCCGCTGGTGGCGTGCTGAAACTGGGCACCGAAATCGTTGCTTCCGCCGACGGCACCATCGCCGGTCTGCTGGGCGCATCGCCAGGCGCATCGACTGCCGCACCGATCATGCTGACCGTGCTGCAGAAAGTGTTCAAGGACAAGGTTGCAACCCCTGCCTGGCAGGAAAAACTGCGCCAGATCGTGCCGAGCTATGGCACTCAGCTGAACAGCAGCCCTGAAAAGGTTGCGCAGGAGTGGGCTTACACCGCCAAGGTGCTGGAGCTGACTCCGCCGCCGGTGATTGGTCAGGTGGCGGCTCCGGCTGCTGCTCCGGCTGCTCCGGCCAAGGCGCCGAAGGCTAATGCTGCGACTGATATGGCTCTGTAACTAGAGGCCTAATCGAAAAGCCCACTGGACCGGGGACGGTTAGTGGGCTTTTTTGTGGGCGAGAGGTTTTCTGCAAGGGGCAGATTCATCTCGGCTTACATGTTTGTTCAGTAGGCGCTAGTGACCTCGTCTAAGCTGGAAAGGGACAAAAGGGTGAGGTGTGGCCTCGTCCGGCGTACTGACACACCTACTTCATGCTAAGGAAGCGATGAATATTTTTGTGATGCTCCAGCCGCTGTTCGACATGCTGAAGTGGCTGCTGCCATTGTTGGTCCTGGTCATCACCATCAAGACGCCCTGGTTCAAGGGCTGGTTCGGTGAGCTGCTGGTGCGGACATTCGCCCACTATGGGTTGGATGGCCAAATCTACCGCCGGTTGCACAACGTCACACTGGATACGCCCGATGGCACTACCCAAATCGATCATGTGTTCCTGTCGCCTTTTGGCATTTTCGTGCTGGAGACCAAAAACATGGGCGGCTGGATCTTCGGAAGTGAGCGCCAGGCCCAGTGGACACAGCAGATTTTCCGGCATCGCTTCAGGTTCCAGAACCCGCTGCGGCAGAATTACAAACACTTGAAGGCGCTAGAAGCGCTGCTCAGCGTTCCACCCGAGCACATCCATTCTGTAATCGCCTTCGTTGGCGGCAGCAGCTTCAAGACCGTCATGCCGGACAATGTCACCCAAGGCGTCAGCTGCATCCGCTATATCAAGTCCTTTCAACAGCCTGTGTTTAACGAAGCGCAGGTGAGTGTAATGGTGAAGACGCTGGAGAGCGGGAAGAGGGACAGTACGCTCGCTACCCACTACGAGCATGTACAACGCCTGAAACAGCGAAACGATCCTTTCGCGAAACGCCGTTGCCCGCGTTGTGGGAGCGCTTTCGAAATTCGTATCCGTAAGACAGGCGATAGAGCAGGAGAGCGATTCTGGGGCTGCAGCGCCTACCCAAAGTGTCGAGCGAAACAGGAATTGGATTAGTCCCTTTTAAGATCGAAAGCTCAAAGATCGCAGCCTTCGGCAGCTCCTACGTGTTCGTGGTGTTCGTGGTGTTCGCGTGTCGCAGATATCGTCGATACAAAACAACACCCACAACAACCGAAAGCAACCCGACCCCCGCATTACCCAAAAGCCAAATTGCAAAGTTTCGACTTTGGTCCGCGTCATTCTCGTAGAACGGCCCAAAGTAGTCAGACACTGCCACGAATATCAAATTGAACGCCCCGACGGCCAGGGCAACAACAAGGATGACGAACAATGCCCCTTTAACAATTTTCATATGACCTTCCAAAACCATATTTCCTTCGACTCGTGGTAGTTGGAGAAGCTGCCCTCAATGGAGAACCCCAATTGAATACGAGGGTCACGCCGAGGTTGATAGCACACTGATCACTGAAATTTTTGGCGCTGTTGGTTCTGCACGGAGCTGCGTCTCCAAATATTTCTGGGTGGCTTTTCCATAACTTGTCGAATGTGAGCATCCTGCCTTCTCCCTGTGGCCCTTTAATCCTGACGGCTAGCCTAGCAGAAGGTCCTATTTGCTGAAGAGACCTTTCAGAGGTCAATGGAAAAATCGGAAAGTTCCTTCATCCTGCCGTAGGGAAGGGCAGTCTGTGGCGAGCCGGTCAACGCGTGCAAATCATCAAACGTGATGAAGCCGCTGGTGAAGTACCTGACGGATCGCGACCAGCAGAATTTTGGCTTTGTGGTCGGAACGCCTGAGGGCGATGGCTTCAAAATCGATATTGAAGAGGTGGAGCGCACACTGGATCTATTTCTTTCATGACGGCGGCCAGGGCTCGCTGATCCGCATTTTTTTACCCAACCTGCCGCTTTCGCCACGATGGGTGCGGATCTAAAGTCGAGGATGCCTCTTCAGGGAACCTCTGGTCATGTACAGCCCGTTTGCCTTCCCAGGCACCGCTCGCCACTTCCACGACCGCGTCTACGCCGGGGACATCATGCTTGTCGCGGGCGTGCAGCCCATGACAGCGCTGGTCAAGTTCACCCGAGCATTTCTCGAAGACGCGCTGTATCCCTGGCCGCCACAACACATCCATCGCCACTTGAACCACGAACAGCAGACTGTCCTGTTCGCCAAATGCCAGAACGAATTCGCTCGCTCGGCCGAGATCCAGCGTCTATGGCAGGCGGTCATCGAGCAGCTCGGCTTGAACCCGGAGTCTCTGGCGTGTGATCGACTTCATCTGCGTTTCCAGCCCCATCACGAATCCGAGCAGGCCACCCCACGCGCCCGCACCACGGCCACCATCGCCTTCCACCGCGACACATGGGGCTCGAACATATACGCGCAGACCAACTGGTGGGCGCCGGTTTATCCGGTCACCGCCGGGCGGACGTTTGCGTTGTACCCCGGCCTGTGGCAGCGGCGGCTGCTCAATTCAAGTGCCACCTTCGATATGCGCGCCATTCTGCAGCGCTCCCATCAGGACGGACGCAACGCAGTGGACGCCGACGAGGCCATCCCGCACCTGCTGGAGGCGATTGCCACGGAGGAGGGGACTGCCGTTGAAATCGACCCAGGCAGTTTCATCGCCTTTTCCGGGGCTCATGCCCATGCAGGCGTCGGCAACAGCACCGGCCTGACGCGGATCTCGTTCGAAACGCGCTCGGTGCTGATCGCCGACGTAATGGCCGGGTTGGGCGCCCCCAATATCGACGGTTACGCGCCGTGGCAGACACCGGGGTTGTTTCGCCGGATGAGCGATGGCAAGCGCCTGAGCGAGATTCTTGGCTGTGGGGTCATTGAGCGCTATTCGCGGCCGGCTTGAAAAAGCGCTGCGAATGGGGCTAGATCCTTCCCACATGCCTCGTCGCCAGGATCTGTTTATGCCGCTGAGCTTTCACAAGATGCACGCCAATGGCGATGACTTTGTTGTTGTCGACGCACGAAACTCAGCCGATCCAGTGACCAGTGCCATCGCTCGCCGAATGGGCGATCGCAACTGTGGCGTCGGATTCAATCAGCTCGCGGTGCTGCTCGATTGCGATGACGCAGCAGCGCGTTTGGTGTTCTGGAACGCCGATGGCTCCCCGCTGGACGCTTGTGGCAGCGCAACACGCGGTGCCGCGGACAGACTGATGCGCGAGGCAAATTCCACTTCGATAGTGCTGCGGACCAACCGTGGTCTGCTGACGTGTGAACGAACTTCCACCGGTGCCATTTCGGTCAATATGGGAGCGCCGCTTTTTGGCTGGTCGGATATTCCCCTGGCTCAGGAACTGGATACGGCGGTGTTGCCCCTTGATGGTGGCCCGAGTGCGTGCAGCATGGGGAATCCGCACTGCACTTATTTTGTGGATGATCTGGCGGCGATTGATATCGCGACAATCGGGCCGACCATTGAAAACAATCCGCTGTTTCCCCTCAAAACGAACGTGCATTTCGTCCAGATTATTGATCGGAAGCACATACGGTTACGCATTTGGGAGCGTGGGGGCGGTATTCCGCTTGGTTCAGGTTCGTGCTGTTGTGGCGCGGCTGTTAATGGGATTCGTCGTGGTTTGTTGGATGATTCCGTTGAGGTTGAATGTGATGGCGGGACGGTAACGGTTCAATGGGATGGCATCGGGTCGGTGTTTCTTACTGGGCCGGTGGAGGCGATTTTTTCGGGGACAATGCGGACGGTTTATTGAAAGTGGCAAACCGGTCATCGCGTGCAAATCGCATTGCCAGTCGCTCACTGTAACTTTGCTTTTTCCTCCTTTAAACATTCATCCATTGCTATTTCGTGCTCTGCCTCTACCTTGTTTTTAGGTTGGTAGAGTCCCGGCACGGCCGTATGTCCGGTACGTGAAGCAGCATTGCCAGTCGCTGCCTGTAACTTTGCTTTTTCCTTCTTCAAGCATTCATCCATTGCTCTTTCTTGCTCTGCCGATACCTTGTTTTGAAGTTGATAGAGTGCCGGCGCGGCTGTATATCCGGTATGTGGAGCGGCATTGCCAGTCCCTCCCTGTAACTTTGCTCTTTCCTCCTTCAACCATTCATCCATTGCTTTTTCTTGCTCTGCCGATACCTCGTGTTGAGGTTGATAGTTCCCCGGGATGGCTATTGAGCTGCTAGCGTCTTTTTTAGTTTCAGTCGCAGCCTGGCTTGAGTTTTGATTGACAGAACTTTCACTCGACTTAACAGTGCTTGCGGTGGGTGTGTCACTAGCTGTGTTGGATTCCAGAATGGGGGTGGCGGGAGCAGAGACAGTGTCTACTCTAGCTTTTGATTTGTTTTTCTTCGCCAATGTATTTCTATTTTTTTGCATTTTTTTAGCTGTTGAAAAAGCAGAGTTCAGTTCTTTTTTATTCTTGTGAATAAGATTGTCAATCGGGATGTAGCTAATCATTTGGTTGGGTTTTTTTTTGACATTTGAATTGTAGAACTTCACTTGCTTCTGTGTTAGCTGAATATCGGCAATAGACGGCAACCGAATGAGACCAGCAATCGCCTCGCGAGCAATAGCATATGTAAGTTGATCAAGGCTGTAAACAAAGCTATTACTGGATTCTGGTACGGCAGGGGGTGGCGCCATTACTTCAATGGCGCTCTCATGCTTGGAGAGTATTTTTCCTGCCACTAAATCTTTATATGTGTAAACAACGTTGCACTTCGATCGAATTCCACCCCAAGCGTTGCTTATAGACACTGAAGATACTTCTGCGTTTATTTCAAGGCGGCCGCTGTAATGTCCAAATTCGATAAAGCGATTGCTGTTGTGAATTTCTTTCTGGGTCGCATTCTTGATGGCATTCCCCCAGTTTGAAATTTGTAGTTCGCCTGAAAAAATGTTGTCTATCTCTATGTTTCCTTTGGGTTTTACTTCGGCAGGAAGCACAATGATATCTATGTTGTATGCAAGGTCATAATAGTCAATGTCAGGAGTAATGCTCTTGTTTCTTTCGCTGGAGATTTCTGAATAATTTCTTATGTCGACGCAGCTCGCAACTCCGAAAAAGCTAAAAGCCAGCACGAGTAACGCAGTTCTTTTTTTTATCGACATGTTACTCTCCTATGATTATTAATTAAGGGTTGGCTTTGTCGCTGACGCATAACGGTGATTAGACCGAATCGGCGATAACAAAAATAATAGAAGTCTCTGGATAACTCTGCGCTACCCATTCTGACTTTTTTTAAAATTCATATAAATCATAGGCCTATGTTTCGCGCCCAATCCCTCAGCGGTCATCGAGCGACTACTGTTTTTTGACGCCAATATCACTAGCCGATGACAGACCATGATCGATAGGTGGTCGAGGTTTCTACGTGTCGTGGGGTTCGTGATAGTTCAACGGCATACCAACCCACCACCAACTACACTTCCTCCAGCCAGTCCGGGCAATCGTCCCGGGGGCACACTCCAGGAGGAATCATGACAAGGAAAAATGTCTCCAGCCCTGAACCTACAGCTACCGAAGCCAGCGTGCTTTTGAGCCCACCTGACATAGGCGCTCTCGCCGAGATCTCCATCACCGATCCTGACAAAGCGCACCCTGCGTGGATCAAGGCGCAGTTTCCGGAGTACGTGGACCCGCATTCGGGGCATGAAGCCAAAACTGTTCGCGAGATCAACCACAAAGGGCATGTTGTCCGGATCGTGACCACCTACCAGGTGGAGGTTGATGGAAGTCCGGTCCAGGCGCATCTGTTTGTGGACGATGCTGGCCAGGTCCATACCCACGCAACCCCATTCGTCTCATACGGCTCGGCGCTCGATTTGATGACAGCGGTGATTGATGCCTATCCAGAGTCCTTCACCAAGGGCGATGAAGGTGGGGAAGAACATACCGATCACTCAGGCCACTCTGGCCACGGAGCCCATCATGATCAGGTCTAATGCGGTCAATGATCTCACAGCGCTCAAGAAATACGTCGAAGGGGTGAAGCGGCTCAAGGATCCTGCGCAGAATCCCTGGCCTGGACAGGCCAACCTGTCGATTTATGACTCCTTCGTGGCCTGGCACCACCGGGCCATGATGATTGCGACGCCGGCCGGGCAGATGGCCAGGAACGCGGCGCATGGTGGGCCATCGTTCTTGCCGTGGCATCGCTACTTCCTGGTGCGGCTGGAAACCTTGATTCGCAAGGCGGTCAACGACCCACACTTTCGAGTCCCGTACTGGGATTGGAACACTGATGCGGAGCTTCAGGATCCGAGGACTTCACTCATCTGGTCGGATGAGTACCTTGGACAGTTCGTGAATGGGACGTGGCGGGTGCGCGTGATGGGTAACGGTCGCACCATGGAACTGAACCGGGTGAACCGCCCTCTGGTGCGTTATCTGGGGGAGGGTGGGTCGCTTCCCAGCCGGGCCAATGTGCGCAAGGTCATCCATGAAAATCCGGTGTATGACAAAGCGCCCTACGACGCGGCGCAATCCACCGGTGGTGCGCGTAACTCCATCGAGGGATGGGCGGGCAAAGAGCGCATTCACAACAACGTCCATGTGTGGGTCGGCGGTGACATGGGGTTGTCGTCCTCGCCGAATGACCCGGTGTTCTTTCTGCATCATTGCAATGTCGACCGGCTCTGGGCGGCATGGCAAGCGAAGCATCCCACCGCTGGCTACGTACCTGACGCAGCGGCCCCCGATACGCTCAAGTTCCATCGGATCGATGACCCGATGTACAGCCCTTTTCCGGAAAAGGTGACACCTCGAGATGTGCTGAATTACAGCCAGTACTACAAGTACGACACCTTGGGCGACCTGCTTTAGACGGCATCAAGCGGGGGGGCCTGCAGTGATACTGAACGCCTGCTCTTGCAGACTCGTCTGTATCAACGCAGCCAATTGTCGGGGGGCAGGCGCCAAGTGTTCTGCCCCTCGATGAAGCACATAGCCGAGGGTCGGCAGCGTAGGTAGACCGGCAACCACGGCGAGATGACCTGGCAGCCCAATGCGGGTTCGCAACGTGAGACCCAAACCGGCTGCAACGGCCGCCCAGATTCCACCAACGCTGGGGCTGGTCAGCGCGATTCGCCAGGGAATCCGCGCCTCATCCAGAGCCTGGGTTGCCGCGCTGCGTAACACGCAAGGGGCGTCGAACAGGATCAATGGCAGGGGTGAATCGACAGAGCCATTGAGCGATGGCATGTCACGAGGCCCGATCCAGTGCATCTGCGTTTCACCCAGGCGCGTGGCATAGGGGGACTTGTGCCCTGTGTCCCAAGACAGGGCCAGGTCCAGGCCGCCGCTGTCGATCGATGCAAGCAGTTCGGCATTGCGCGCGATCCTGACTTCGAGGCTCACCATCGGGTACATCTTGGCGTAGCGTCGCAGAATGTCGCTGAGAAAGTGTTCGCCAAAGTCTTCTTGAAGCCCGAGGCGTACCGTGGCGGCGGTCTGGCTTTCGTGCAGGGTCTGGAAAATGCTGTCGTTCAGTTCAAGCAGCCGGCGGGCATGGCTGAGCAGGGTTTCACCCACCGGCGTCAGCACCAGCCCTCGACCGGATTTGCACAGCACTGGTGTGCCTATCTGTTCTTCAAGCTTCTTGAGTTGTGCGCTCACGGCAGACGTCGAGCGATTGAGCCGATCCGCCGCTTTGGCAAAGCTGTTGAACTCCACACCGGTCACGAAAGTACGCAACACATCAAGATCGAAGGTCGGACGGCGCATCGAATCATCCATTAATTCGGGATTAAGGCCGTCATTAAATCTGATATTCGCAATGATCGCGACTTGATAGTTTTCCCCGGTCAGTTGGTTTTTCAGGAGTAGGCCCTTATGCCATTTGCACGTATTTCACTGCACCGGGGAAAGTCTGCCGAGTATTTACAAGCCCTCTCCCAGGGGCTGCACGACGCGTTGGTAGAAAGCTTCGAAGTGCCCATGGCCGACCGGTTCCAGGTCATCCACCAACATGAAACGGGCGAACTGGTATTTGATCCCGGCTACTTGGGCGGCCCCCGCAGCCATGACTTTGTGCTGATCGCGATTACTGCCGGACGCCCTCGGGACATTGAGACGAAACAGCGTTTCTATCGCAACCTGGTCGAGAAACTGAGCCAAAAGCCAGGCATCGATTCTGAGGACGTCATGGTGGTGATTACCACGACCGCGGCAGATGAGTGGTCGTTTGGTGGCGGGCGGGGCAACTAGTTTTTGCGCTGAAGCCTGTATTCCGTAAATGCGGGCCATCTGTATCTATCGGCAGCAGTGCCCGATGGATAGGGTCCGTATTTCACTCTCTTCTGATGAGGCAACCATGGACCTTACCGCCATCCCTTTTGGTACTACCGATTGGTCGAAGATCGAATCTGTCGAACATGCCGGCCAGACGGGCACCGCCCATTGGCGGACTTGCCAGTTTGGTTCGACGCGTGTGCGGATGGTTGAGTACAGCCCCGGGTATCTGGCCGATCACTGGTGTTGGAGAGGTCATATTCTGTTGTGCCTGGAAGGCGAGTTGCACACCGAACTGGAAGATGGCCGCCAGTTCACGCTGACTGCTGGAATGAGTTATCAGGTGGGCAACGATGCCGAGGGGCATCGGTCGTTCACCAGCAGCGGTGCGAAGTTATTTATTGTGGATTGATGCGTCGGGTCAGATCACAAGATCGCAGCTTTCGGCAGCTCCGGGGGATGCGCAGCGTTGAAGATGTCTGCACGCCGTTTTTGGCGTCTACTCCCACCCTCAGACGAAACATTCTGAATAGGGAAGTTTCGGGCCGCGCTTCAGGCCTCGTCCTACATCAATCCTTTTGCCCTCTTGCTAGCGTGCTCGGCAGTTGCGCTTGTTCACGCCGGGCATGGCTTGGGCATCGCGATTTGAATCCTCTTCAGCTTAAGGATGAGCGACTAACAGCAAAAGGATAAGCGCATGTTCGCACCGGCCAATGCTGCCCAGTTCACGCTATTGATCCCCACGGTTCGCAACGATTTCAAAGTACTGGCCTTTGACGGCACTGAAGCCATCAGCACCCTGTATTCGATCCAGGTTGAACTGGTCAGCGAGTACCCTGATGTCGATCTGGAGAGCCTGCTCAGCCAACCCGCCTTTCTCCAGTTCGGCCTGAACGGCGAAGGGATTCATGGCTTTGTCGCAGCGGTGTCCGCGGGTGATGTCGGCCAACGCTTGACCCGTTATTGCCTGACCCTGGTCCCGGCGCTGCATTTCTTGCAGTTCAGCCACGACCAGCGGATTTTCCAGGGCCAGACGGTGCCGCACATCATCGCGCAGGTCCTCAAGGGGCATGGCCTTCAGGCCGATGCGTTCACCTTTCACGTCAGCACCCGCCCCGAGCGCGAATACTGCACCCAGTATGGGGAAAGTGATTTCGAGTTCATTCAACGGCTGTGCGCCGAGGACGGCATCGCCTGGCATCACCAGCATTCCCCAGAAGGCCATGTGCTGGTGTTCACCGACGACCAGACCTTCTTTCCCAAACTGGGCGACACCCCGTATCAGCCGGACTCCGGCATGGTGGCGGAACATCCGGTGGTCAACCGGTTTTCCCTGGGTTTCAGTACCCGCCCCAGCACGGTCACGCGCCGGCACTACGACCTGAAACGCCCGAGTCTGTTGCTGGAAAGTCGTTTCACCGCCGAGTTCAGCCCCGAGCTTGAAGACTATCGCTACCCGCTGTTTTTCGAGAACGAGAAACACGGCAAACAGCTCGCCCGGCAGGCACTGGAACGGCACCGTGCCGATTACCAGTTGGCCGAGGGCGACAGCGACCAGCCGACCCTGCGCAGCGGCCACTTTTTCGGCCTGACCGAACACCCGCGCGCAACGTACAACGATTTGTGGCTGCTGCTCAGTGTCACCCACTCGGGGAAACAACCCCAAGTGCTGGAAGAGGTGGCCAGCGCCGCCGAACCGGAGGACGGTTTTACCCAGGGCTACCGCAACCGCTTCAGCGCAATCCCCTGGGACGTGTTTTACCGGCCACCGCTGCCTGCCCCGAGACCGGCGCTGGTCTGCCAGACCGCCCGCGTCACCGGGCCCGCCGACGAAGAGATCTATTGCGATGAATATGGCCGGGTCAAAGTCGAGTTCCACTGGGACCGGGCCGAGCGCAACAGCGAACACAGCAGTTGCTGGCTGCGGGTTTCAACCGGCTGGGCGGGGCAAGGCTACGGCGCGATGGTCATTCCGCGTATCGGCATGGAAGTGGTGGTCACCTTTCTGGAAGGCAATCCCGACCATCCGCTGATCACCGGTTGCGTGCCGAACAAGGCCACGCCGGTGCCCTATCCCTTGCCCGCGAACCACACCAAAACCGTGCTGCGCAGCCACAGCTCTCCCTCCACGGGCGGTTACAACGAACTGTCGATTGAAGATCGCGCCGGGCAGGAGCTGATCTACCTGCGTGCCCAGCGCGATCTGGAACAGAAGGTCGAACACGACAGTCGGCTGGACGTGGGCAACGAGCGTCGGGAAACCATCAAGGGCCACAGCATCACGGTGCTGGAGGCGGAAGAACATCGCACGGTCACGGCGGATCGCAAGGTGCAGCTCAAGGCCAGCGACTACCTGCAGGTGGCCGGGAGCAGCCATACCCGGATCGGCGAGGCGCTGGTGGTCGAGGCCGGGGGGCAGCTGCACATCAAGGCCGGTTCACACCTTGTGCTGGAGGCGGGCGAGAGCCTTTCTGTGAAAGTCGGTGGTCAGCACATCGTGATCAATGCTGACGGGATTTTCAGCAGTCGCGAGATTGCGCAGGGCGGATCACCGGTGGCGGGTATGGCCGCTCAAGCCTTGTTGCCGGGGGCAATGGCGGGCTTGCTGGCGCCAGCCGTGCCTGTGCCAACGGAAGACACCGCGCTAGAGGAACTGGAGGAAGAGGAAGAAGAAGTCGAACTGGAGGGGATTACCTTGCGGATCGGCATGTTCTTCGATGGCACAGGGAACAACAAAGCCAACAGCGAAACCGTGGCGGCTTGCTATGCACCGGATGCGAATCTGGCCGAAGCGGCCGAGGAAATACAAAAGCATTGCGCTGCTTATGGGTACGACGGGAATGGGAGCTCGCCGGACAATAGTTATGGGAATGATGTGAGCAATATCGCGAGGCTTTATGACCTGTACACCGATCACGCGTACAAGCCCTTACCGGAAAACTCGAAAACTGCATCAATCGCGGTTTATATCGAGGGCATTGGGACTAATAACAACGGCACAGACTCACTCTACTCACAAGCGACAGGCAGGGGCGAAACGGGTGTAGTCGCCCGTGTCGAACGGAGTCCGGAAAAGATCATGGAGCAGCTACGCCTGTTTCAGCAGGAAAACCCTGAAGTGATCATCGAAAAAATCGAATTCGATATTTTTGGCTTCAGTCGGGGGGCGGCAGCGGCGCGGCATTTTGCGAACGAAGTGCTAAAGGGTGAGCACAGCCTTCTAGCGAAAGCACTGCCGACCGGCTCTCCGCTCTTGTCCAGAAACGTTAACTGGCGTCTCAAAACCGATGTCACCATCAATTTCATCGGTCTGTTCGATACCGTCGCAGCAATCGCCAACCCCGGATTGTTCGACTTCAGTGGCACCAACAACAGAAACCCCGGCGTCAATCTCAAACTGCCAGATGACTGTGCCAATAAGGTGGTGCATCTGGTTGCCCGTGACGAAGTCCGCGAAAACTTCGCGCTCAACAGTCTTGGCCACATAGACCTGGTCTTGCCCGGCGCGCACTCGGACCTCGGCGGCGGCTATTTGCCAAGAGCCAAGGAAAAACTCCTGCTGGGCAAACCCGTTACCAGCACCATCAGCCAAAGCATGGCCCCGACCCGCAGTGCCGCTTACCTCGCCGCCGAAAAGGACATGTACGCCTGGTATGAAAAAGGCGTCATCGAATTCGACGGTCCGGGCAACGAACTTCAAGTGACGCTCTGGGAACGACCATTGGCCCAATCGAGAGAGCGAGGGGGGGGCAATACCGATCCACAGAAGAAGGTTTTTGCGGCTACCACTATTGAACGCCCGGTGCACGGTGAACTGTCGCTGGTGTATTTGCGCATCATGCGCGAGCTGGCCGTCAGACACGATGTGCCGTTTGACATCATTGATGCCAATGACCCGAAACTGGCCCTGCCTGATGAATTGGAACCCATCCACAAAAAACTCCAGACATACGCACTGGGGGAGTCGGCAATTGAAGGCCTGACGCTTGAAGAAAGGGCGCTATTACGCCGTCGTTACATCCACATTTCCGCTAACTGGAACGCCGCCAAAGGCTTGAACAGCAGCGACACGAACATCGTTTTTATCAACCGACCAGCCGAAAAAAACCAACGCGTGGTACACCCCAATGAATAACTCCGTCTGTCTGTTCACAAAATGCGCAGGCCTTCTGGTTGGATTGCTGTTGGTTGGCTGCTCGCAAAGCTTCGCTCAATCGCCCGATCACCAGGAATGGTTCTTGGGCTTTGGAGCACCCGATTACATGGAAGTTTGGATTGAAACGGCCGATGTGGTGGATATTCACGAGCGCGTTTTACGAAGAGTCGGCTCCGGAATTGCGTCGATACACACCCCTGCCAACAACAAGGGGAATCCCGCAGGCTGGCCAGAGAGTCCCGGCAGAGGAAAAGGCCGCCATGTCACGAGGCTCGATCTGCCCCGACTGATCTATGTACGTTGGCAATCCCTCGTCGAACCGCAAACCTACGAGGCCTACATCGTCATTCCCGAATCTGCCCGGGAGATCATGCGCAAACCTGAAAAAGCCTTCTGCAGGGCGGACGGCAAGTGGATCACCGACTACCGCGACGACATTGGCATCGGTCTGGCGCCGGGCGGCATTGCCAAGGTCTGGCTCGGCGGCCCCTGCCTTAAGTCGGTCGAGATTGCTCGGGTAGTAGGAACCATCAACCCAAGAGGCCCTTATGAAGGCAAATCCGGCGGAAAGCATAGGCCCTTGTCCGAAACATCCAAGGCGTACGTAGAGAAGTTCGGGATTCCTTATGATTCCTGGTGACAACAATCCCACAGCCACGCCAATCATCAAACTGTCTGGTCCAATCAAAAAATGCGCCGGCCTGCTGGTTGGGTTGCTGTTGGCTGGCTGCTCGCAAAGAGGAATTCCGGGTCTGATCCGTATTTTTCTGCGCTATCTGCATCTGTAATGCACCCAGTCTGCGGCTCAGAATGACGGAACGGTCAGCAGTCGTGCCAGGCGCTGCACCGCAAACTCATAACGTAGGAGGCCCCATGGGCAAGATGGCAATTTTCCTGGGTGGATTTCTGGTGTTGACCCTTTTGATTGGTGCGCTTGCCACGATCTCTCCCGTTTAATCCCTTCCTGCGACCAGCAAAAAGCACAACGCCTCCACAGAGGGAGGCGTTGCGGGTTTTCAGAAACAGTTACTTAAGATCGAAGCGATCCAGATTCATCACTTTGGTCCAGGCCGCCACGAAGTCCTTCACAAATTTCTCCTTCGCGTCGTCGCAGGCATAGACCTCCGCCAATGCCCTCAACTGCGCATTCGATCCAAACACCAGATCGACACGTGTCCCTGTCCATTTAAGGTCGCCGGTTTTGCGGTCGCGCCCTTCGAACTCTTCATTGGCCTGCGACACCGGTTTCCATTCCACGCCCATGTCGAGCAGGTTTTTGAAGAAGTCGTTGGTCAACGCTTCCGGCTGTTGGGTGAACACACCGTGTTGGGTTTGGCCGACGTTGGTGTTCAGCACGCGCAGGCCGCCGATGAGCACGGTCATTTCTGGCGCGGTGAGGGTCAGCAGTTGCGCCTTGTCGATCAACAGGGCCTCGGCTGGTACGCGGTAGCGGGTTTTGAGGTAGTTGCGGAAGCCATCGGCGGCGGGTTCGAGGTAGCCGAAGGATTCAACGTCCGTTTGCTCTTGCGAGGCGTCCATGCGTCCCGGTGTGAAAGGCACCGTCACGGTCTGGCCGGCATTTTTTGCTGCTTGTTCGACGCCGGCACAACCGGCCAGCACGATCAGGTCGGCCAGGGAGATTTTCTTGCCGCCGGTTTGCGCGCTGTTGAACTCGTTCTGGATGCTTTCGAGTTTCGCCAGCACGCTCGCCAGTTGCTCGGGCTGGTTGGCCTGCCAGGATTTCTGCGGAGCCAGGCGCAGGCGACCGCCGTTGGCGCCGCCGCGTTTGTCGGAGCCGCGGAAGGTGGAGGCCGCAGCCCAAGCGGTGGTTACCAGTTGCGAGACGGTCAGGCCGCTGGCCAGGAGCTTGCCTTTGAGTGCGGCGATGTCGCTGTCGTTGACCAAGGGGTGGTCGACCGCCGGAATCGGGTCTTGCCACAGGAGTACTTCGTTGGGCATTTCCGGGCCCAGGTAGCGCGAGAGTGGCCCCATGTCGCGGTGGATCAGCTTGAACCAGGCGCGGGCGAAGGCGTCGGCCAACTGATCCGGATTGGCCAGGAAGCGCCGCGAAATCGGTTCATAGATCGGGTCGAATCGTAGCGACAGGTCCGTGGTCAGCATGGTCGGGTTACGCCGCTTGGACGGGTCGTGAGCATCCGGAATGATGCCCGCGCCAGCACCACCTTTCGCGGTCCACTGGTTGGCGCCCGCCGGGCTCTTGGTCAGTTCCCACTCGAAGCCGAACAGGTTTTCCAGGTAGTTGTTGCTCCACTTCGTGGGCGTGGTGGTCCAGGTCACTTCCAGGCCACTGGTGATGGTGTCGCCGCCTTTACCGCTGCCGAAGGTACTCTTCCAGCCCAGGCCCTGTTGTTCAAGGCCAGCGGCTTCGGGCTCGGGACCGACGTTGTCGGCAGGGCCGGCGCCGTGGGTTTTGCCGAAGGCGTGGCCGCCAGCGATCAGCGCCACGGTTTCTTCGTCATTCATGGCCATGCGCCCAAAGGTTTCGCGGATGTCTATCGCTGCAGCGACCGGGTCCGGGTTGCCTTCCGGGCCTTCCGGGTTGACGTAGATCAGGCCCATCTGCACGGCGGCGAGCGGGTTCTCCAGGTTGCGTTCGCCGGGTGCTTGAACGGCTTCTTTGTCTTTGCCGTAGCGGACGTCACCGCCCAGCCACGTGCTTTCGGTGCCCCAGTAGACGTCTTCATCCGGTTCCCAGACGTCTGGCCGACCACCGGAAAAACCAAAGGTCTTGAAGCCCATGGACTCCAGCGCCACGTTGCCGGTGAGGACGATCAGGTCGGCCCAGGAGATGTTGTTCCCATACTTTTGCTTGATCGGCCAAAGCAGCCGGCGCGCCTTGTCGAGGCTGACGTTGTCCGGCCAACTGTTGAGCGGCGCAAAGCGCTGCTGGCCGGAACCGGCACCGCCACGACCGTCACCGACGCGGTACGTGCCGGCGGCGTGCCAGGCCATGCGAATAAACAATGGTCCATAGTGACCGAAGTCCGCTGGCCACCAGTCTTGCGAATCGGTCATCAGCGCATTCAGGTCTTGTTTGAGTGCCTGAAAGTCCAGTTTTTTGAACGCTTCGGCGTAGTTGAAGCCCTTGTCCATGGGGTCGGACAGGGGCGAGTGCTGGTGCAGGATTTTCAGATTCAGTTGGTTGGGCCACCAATCGCGGTTCGTCGTGCCACCGCCAGCGGCGGCGTGTTTGAACGGGCATTTCGATTCATTTGCCATGTATGCGCTACCTTTGGTCGTGTTCATCCGGCTATCCGGCCCGGGGTTGGGCACGCAATAGCGACGAGCGAAATCAATGACATAGGCTGCAGCCGTGCGATCAATTGATCGTCGTGGTCACACGGGAAATCCGGATAGCGGCAATCGAGTTGCCAGCACGGTGGCCCACGGCAAGCCTAGTACGCTTTCAGACTCATTCGTATCTTTTCTCAGGTCTTAACCGGCCGGCTTACGCCAGCGCTCCAATAAGGGTAGACGCCTATAAAGCAGTCAGCTAATAGGGGGAGTATTGGGGGGTGATAGGCAGCGTCTTTTACTTGAGCCATGGAAGATGGAGCCGAGCAAAGATCGCAGCCTTCGGCAGTTCCTACACAGGGTGGGTGTTTACATCAGGATTGCGCACAAACCTCTCGAACACATTCACGCAACCACCGGTGCGCTGAGTCGGCATCCATCCGTGGATGCCAGAGCATCGAAATGGTGATCGGCGGCAGCTCGAACGGCAGCTCGAAACTGTGCAGACTGGTGCGCAGGTTTCGGGTATGTCGGGCGGGCACGGTGGCGATCAGGTCCGAGGCGCGAGCCAGTGCCAGGGCGGCCGAGAAGCCGCCGACGACGGTGACGATCTCCCGCTGCAGTCCCAGCGCGTCCAGGGCTTGATCCATCGGCCCCTTACCGAGCCCGCGCCGTGAGACCAGGATGTGCCGGCCTGCGGCATAAAGGGAGGCGCTGATCTCGTCCTGGCTCAACGAGTGCCCCATACGAACGACGCCGATGAAGCGATCTTCGAACAACGCGCGGGTGCGCACTTCCGGGCTGGTCGTGCCGCCGACCACACCGGTTTCCAGATCGACGGAACCGTCGCGAAGCGCGGCGCTGTCCTTGCTTGGCTTCTGCACAAAGTGCAAGCGCACGCCGGGGGCTTGCTCGCCGACGCGGGCAATCAGCGACGGGCCGAAGTTTTCGACAAAACCGTCACTGGTGCGCAGCGTGAATGTTCGTACCAGTTGCTTGAGGTCGAGCTGTTCGGCGGGGCGCAACACCGCTGCGGCGTCTTGCACCAATCGACTGACGTGCCCACGCAACTCGAGCGCTCGGGGCGTCGGCACCAGCCCGCGTCCGGCCCGGACCAGCAGCGGGTCGCCCGTCGTTTCGCGCAACCGCGCCAGCGCCCGGCTCATGGCCGACGGGCTCAGCCGCAGTCGTTGGGCGGCGCGGGCGACGCTGCCTTCGGCGAGCAGCACGTCCAGGGTAATCAGCAGATTGAGGTCGGGAGTTGTCATGGCGCAACGTTAGCACGGCGCGGGGCTGACATGGCGTCAAACGCATCTATCAAGTGCAAATGCTGCGCCTTCCGCCTTGTCACGCGCGGGCATACGCTGCTGATCTACCTTTCAGACGTGGCCAGACAATGAAATTCATCGCTCAATCAGGTTCGGTGCATTGGGCACTCGCCAGCCTTTCGCTATCGATGTTGATGCCTTCACTCGACACCAGCATCGCCAATGCGGGATTGCCGACGTTGGCCGAGGCATTCGATGCATCCTTCCAGCAAGTGCAGTGGATCGTTCTGGCGTATCTGCTGGCGATCACCACGCTGATCGTCAGCGTCGGACGGCTCGGTGACATCGTCGGCCGTCGGCGCTTGCTGCTGGCGGGCATCGCCATTTTTACCCTGGCATCGCTGGCCTGCGGTGTGGCGCCGTCGCTTGGGTGGCTGGTCGGCGCCCGGGCGGTGCAGGGGCTGGGGGCGGCGGTCATGCTGGCGCTGACCGTGGCGTTTGTCGGTGAAACGGTGCCGAAAGAGAAGACTGGCAGCGCCATGGGATTGCTCGGAACGATGTCGGCGATCGGCACCACCCTGGGGCCGTCGCTCGGTGGGATGTTGATCGCCGGCGTTGGCTGGCAGGCGATTTTTTTGATCAACGTGCCGCTGGGTGTGCTGAATATCTGGCTCGCGTATCGCTATTTGCCTGCGGATGTTCAGCGGGCGAAAGCGGGGCGGGTGGGGTTCGACAAGGCAGGCACATTGCTGCTGGCGCTGACGCTGGCGGCGTATGCGTTGGCCATGACGACCGGTGATCTGGGGCCGATGAACATTGCGTTGCTGCTGACGGCTGTTTTAGGCGGTGGGCTTTTCATCGTCGTTGAAGCCAGGGTGGCATCGCCGCAGATCAAATTGGCGCTGTTGCGCGAGCCGGGCTTGAGCGCCAGCCTGGCCATGAGCACGCTCGTTTCGACGGTGATGATGGCGACCTTGGTGGTCGGGCCGTTTTATCTCTCGGGTGCGCTTGGCCTCGGCACGGCACTTGTCGGTTTCGCCTTGTCGGTCGGCCCGTTGGTGGCTGCGTTGACCGGCGTGCCGGCCGGCCGCCTGGTGGACCGTTTTGGCAGTCGGCGCATGACCCTGGTCGGGCTCGCGGCAATGGCGCTCGGCGCGGGTGCTTTATCGATGATGCCGGCGGGATTGGGCCTTCTCGGTTACCTCGCGCCCATCGCGGTGATCACCGCCAGCTATGCATTGTTTCAGGCGGCCAACAACACCGCGATCATGACCGACATCCGTGCGGACCAGCGTGGCGTGATTGCCGGCCTGCTCAGCCTGTCGCGCAATCTGGGCCTGATCACCGGGGCCTCGGTGATGGGCGCTGTGTTTGCGCTTGCCTCGGCCACGACAGACATCAGCACCGCATCTCCTACAGCCGTGGCCAACGGTATGCGGATAACGTTTGCCGTCGCCGTGGTGTTGATCATCGTGGCCCTTGTTGTCGCCTTGGCGCAGCGAGTTTCACCATGCTGCACTGTGTGCAGCAATGAACTGCAGTGAAGCTGTATTGTTCGCCTGAAATCGAATGCCGATACTTCTCGCACATCGCGCAGATGGGCTGCGCTGAAGTGAGGGAATCTGGCAATGGTTTCAGTCGTTCGTATCGCACACACCGGCGCGCCTGAAGTGATGAATATCGAGAAAGAGACGGCGCGTGAACCGGGGCCGGGTGAAGTCTGGCTGGAGCAAGAGGCGATTGGCGTCAACTTTCTCGATGTGACCCAGCGCAACGGCGCCGTACCGCTGCCATTGCCGTCGGGGCTGGGGCTTGAAGGGGCGGGCCGGGTTGCCGCCATCGGCGCGGGGGTGAGCAACGTCAAGGTGGGTGACCGGGTGGCGTACGCAACGGGGCCTATTGGTGCTTATGCCAGTGCGCGGTTGTACCCGGCTGAGCGGCTGGTGCCGATTCCCGATGCGTTGACGGCTGAAGAGGCCGCCGCGGTGTTGTTCAAAGGCATTACCGCGCAGTACCTGCTCAAGACGACTTATCCGGTCGGCCCCGGCACCATCGTGGTTCTGTATGGCGTCGCGGGCGGTCTTGGGCAGATCATGGCGACGTGGGCCAAACACCTGGGGGCTTTTGTCATCGGCATTGTGTCCCGGGCCGAGAGCGTCGAGACAGCCAAGGCGCTGGGTTGCGATGCGGTGCTGGTGTTCGATGCCCGGACGCTCGCCGCGGATGTCGCGAAGATCACCGACGGCAACAAAGCCGATGTGGTCTACGATCCCATCGGGCGCGTGTCGTTCGAAGCGTCCCTCGACTGCCTGCGACCGCGTGGGTTGATGGTGTCTTTCGGGGCCTCCTCCGGGGCGCCGACAGCGGTCGAACTGGCCACGCTCAATGCCAAGGGCTCGTTGTTCCTGACCCGTCCTTCACTGGGCGCACACACTGCCGACATCACTGAATACCGGCAACGGGCCAATGATGTACTGGCCGCGGTCGAGGCGGGCATAATCAAGCCCGGCATCTGGGGCCGCTATGCGTTGGCCGATGTGGCCAAGGCCCATGCCGATCTGCAAGGTGGCCAATCTCGCGGAACGATTGTCCTCAAACCCTGACTGCCTCTATCTGAAAGAAGAGTGTTTCGTGAACCCACTGGACAGCCGACATATCGATGAAATTGCCGCGCTGCTTGCGGTCGCTTCGGCGCATTCATTCGTGGCCGCCGGGCGCCTGCTGCAACGTCATCCGACGGTGATTTCAAAGCGCCTGGCGGCCATGGAAAAGCGTTTGGGCGTGCGGCTGATGGAGCGTACGACGCGTCAGGTGCGCTTGACCGATGCCGGCAACCGCCTCGTCGAACGTCTGCGCTCTGCGACGGGGTTGATCATCGAGGCCGAACAGGAAGCGTCACTGGGCGCCGCGCAGGTGCGCGGCGTTTTGCGCCTGGCTTTTCCCGCCGCGATGGGGCGCCTTTGGCTGGCGTCGATGTTGCCGGAATTTCTGGCGGCTCATCCGCTGGTGTCCGTCGAGGTGGATTACAGCGATCGCGTCGTCGACATCATTGCCGAAGGATTCGACGCGGCGATTCGTATCGGCGAATTGAACGACAATCGCCTGGTGGCGAAGAAGCTCAGCGATCATCGCCGCATCCTCTGCGCTTCACCCGCCTATATAGAGCAGCACGGTTTACCGACCAGCCCGAAGCAACTGACCGATCACAATTGCCTGGGCTTTACCGGCCTGGCGGCGTTCCCTGAATGGCGCTTGTCCAAGGGCGATCGGCACGAGAAGGTCATCACCAGGGGAACCTTGACCTCCAATGACGGTGAGTCGTTGCTCGCTGCGGCCAAGGCCGGCGTCGGTATCCTGGGCGCCGGCGAGTGGCTGATGAGCCGGGAGACCGCCAACGGCCAGTTGGTGCGCGTTCTGCCGGAATGGGATCTGGACGCCCAGGGCGGAATTTATCTGGTGCGCGCATCAGCTGCGTTTACACCGGCGACCCTCACGGCTTTCAAGGAATGGCTTGAGGCCAGATTCGTGCAAGGGCCACCTTGGCTGCGTGCCGTTTGACAGCCATGTAGGAGCGGGCTTGCCCGCGAAGGCGATCAATCAGGCACCGTTTCTCGTCTGACAGGCAGCTGAGGCAGGCCTCGCTCCCATGCATTCTGAAGCCCATAATGGCGGGCGCGGTTTTGAGGGGAGATGAAGATTTGTTAACTGGACGGTGGGGTGGACTTGTAGTGCTGGCCGGTGTTTTGTCCGGTTGCGGCAACGGTGACAGTCTGGAACGCTTCGACGGCCCGACCATGGGCAGTCGTTATTCCATTCAATACGTAAGACATGCCTCTACGCCCGGGCCGAAAGCGGTGCAGGCCGAAGTGGAAAATATCCTCGCCCAAGTGGATCGACAATTCTCGACCTATCGCAGTGACTCCGACATCGAGCGCTTCAACAATTTGCCCGCCAACCACTGTCAGAAAATGCCCACGCCGGTCCTCGATTTGGTCCGCGTTGGTGAGCGATTGTCTTTGCAAAGTGAAGGCTCCTACGACCTGACGGTGGAACCACTGCTCAACCTCTGGGGATTTGGCCCGCAGGCGCGTGAGGAAAAAGTTCCGAGCGCCGAAGCGCTGGCCGAGGTGCAGCAGCGCGTCGGTTATCGTCACTTGCGCATCGACGGCGACCGGTTGTGCAAGGACGCCGCCGTCGAGGTCGACTTCAACAGCATCGCGGCCGGTTACGCGGTCGACACGATTGCCGCAAAACTCGAAACGCTGGGCATCCACAACTACCTCGCCGAAGCCACCGGCGAACTCAAGGCTGTCGGTAAAAAACTCGACGGCTCACCGTGGCGCATCGCTCTGGAAGAACCCCGCGATGACCAGCAAGTGGCCAAGCGCATCATCGCCGTCGACGGCTACGGTGTGTCCACCTCCGGTGACTACCGTAACTATTTCGAGCAGGGTGGTCAGCGCTACTCCCACACCTTCGATGCCCGCACCGGTGCGCCGGTCCTACACACCCTGGCGTCAGTCACGGTGATTCATCCTTCAGCGCTGATGGCCGATGGCTTATCGACGCTGTTGCTGATTCTTGGCCCTGAACGGGGTTGGGACTATGCCCAGACGCATGACATTGCTGCATTCTTTGTGATTCGTGCCGATACAGGTTTTGTCACTCGCACCAATCAGGCTTTTGAGCGCCTGACGGGTGAGAAAACCGAGTGATTGCGCCAGCAAAAGCATTTTTCGATGGCTTTGTAGTGCAGGCAAAACTAGCCTACGACGCGACCAAGGGTTAATGTGCGCGGCGTTGACGCTTCTATAGACTGTGTCCGGGTTCTGCACTGGCCCCAAATTGTTCCTTCACGCCGCCGAATCGGCGTGATTTAGCCGCAGGTGCCGAGGGCGCCGCGGCCTGTTCTGAGGAGTACGCATGGCTGTCTACAACTACGATGTGGTGGTGTTGGGTTCCGGCCCGGCGGGAGAAGGCGCGGCAATGAACGCCGCCAAGGCAGGGCGCAAGGTGGCGATGGTCGATAGCCGTCGCCAGGTCGGCGGCAACTGCACCCACCTGGGCACCATCCCGTCCAAGGCCTTGCGTCACTCGGTCCGGCAGATCATGCAGTTCAACACCAACCCGATGTTCCGGGCCATCGGTGAGCCGCGCTGGTTCTCGTTCCCGGACGTGTTGAAAAGCGCTGAAAAAGTCATCTCCAAACAGGTCGCCTCGCGCACCGGCTACTACGCCCGTAACCGCGTCGACGTGTTCTTCGGCACCGGCAGCTTCGCCGACGAGCAAACCATCGAAGTGGTCTGCGCCAATGGCGTGGTCGAAAAACTGGTGGCCAAGCACATCATCATCGCCACCGGCTCGCGTCCTTATCGCCCGGCGGACATCGATTTCCATCACCCGCGTATCTACGATAGCGACACCATCCTCAGCCTCGGCCACACCCCGCGCAAACTCATCGTTTACGGCGCCGGCGTGATCGGTTGCGAGTACGCCTCGATCTTCAGTGGTCTGGGTGTATTGGTTGAACTGGTGGATAACCGTGGTCAGTTGCTGAGCTTCCTCGACTCGGAAATTTCCCAGGCCCTGAGCTACCACTTCAGCAACAACAACATCACGGTTCGTCACAACGAAGACTACGACCGCGTCGAAGGCGTGGACAACGGCGTGATCCTGCACCTCAAGTCCGGCAAGAAGATCAAGGCCGATGCCTTGCTCTGGTGCAACGGCCGTACCGGCAACACCGACCAGTTGGGTCTGGAAAACATTGGCGTGAAAGTCAACGGCCGTGGCCAGATCGAAGTGGACGAGGCCTATCGCACCTGCGTGCCGAACATTTATGGCGCCGGTGACGTGATCGGCTGGCCGAGCCTGGCCAGTGCCGCCCATGACCAGGGCCGTTCGGCCGCTGGCAGCATCGTCGATAACAACAGCTGGCGCTTCGTCAACGACGTGCCGACTGGCATCTACACCATTCCGGAGATCAGCTCGATCGGCAAGAACGAGCAAGAGCTGACTCAGGCCAAGGTGCCGTACGAAGTCGGCAAGGCGTTCTTCAAGAGCATGGCGCGGGCGCAGATCGCTGGCGAGCCTCAGGGCATGCTGAAGATCCTGTTCCACCGCGAGACGCTGGAAGTGCTGGGCGTTCACTGCTTCGGTTATCAGGCGTCGGAGATCGTGCACATCGGTCAGGCGATCATGAACCAGCCGGGCGAATTGAACACCCTGAAGTACTTCGTCAACACGACGTTCAACTACCCGACCATGGCTGAAGCCTATCGGGTAGCGGCGTACGATGGCCTCAACCGGCTTTTTTGAGCGGCTCCGGCCGGTGGCCTGAGCCGGCCGGGGAGACCGATTTCAGCAATTCTCGAGCGTGGCGATGGCCAAACCGGGAAAGTCTGTAATCAGGCTGTCAACGCCGAAGTCGGCGAGTCTGCGCATCAGCGCGGGCTCGTTGACTGTCCACACCGACACATGCAGCCCCTGACGCTGCGCCTTCTGCAGGCGTTCCGGCGTACACAGGGTCCAGTTCAGCGCCAGCATCTCACAGCCATAGTTTTGCGCGACCTTCAGCGGGTCGAGCCAGGCGTATTCGGCCACCAATCCGCGAGACACGTCCGGCACCAGGTCCAGCGCGGCTTTCAATACTTCGCGTGAGCTCGACGTGATCGTGACCTTGTCTCGCATGCCGAAACGCTGGGCCAGTTCACGAATCGCCAGCACGGTGGTCGCGGCACGGGTGCGTGAAGCGCTTTTGACTTCCAGCTGCCAGTGCTCGAAATCGCATTGTTCGAATAATTCTTCCAGCGTTGGAATCGGGCAGGGCTTGATCCAGCCCGGGCCGCCCTTGCGCGCGTCGTAGGTCACCAGTTCGGCGGCCGTGTGTTCGGCCACTTTGCCGCGCCGGTCGGTAGTGCGTTTGAGGGTCGGGTCGTGGATGACCATCAACTCGCCGTCCTTGGACAGGTGCAGGTCCAGTTCGCAGCGACGCACGCCGTGGCTGAGGCATTGCTGAAAGCTGGTCAGGGTGTT
Source organism: Pseudomonas frederiksbergensis (assembly GCF_017114915.1). GTDB lineage: Bacteria > Pseudomonadota > Gammaproteobacteria > Pseudomonadales > Pseudomonadaceae > Aquipseudomonas > Aquipseudomonas frederiksbergensis_I. The sequence continues at coordinate 38,922 of NZ_JAAUOE010000024.1, read as the reverse complement.
TTCCGGTGCTTCGCCCTTGGCGCCGCGATGGCCGTAGATGAGAGTCACGGTTCTTCCTTAATTAATGGCCGGTTTCGTTTTGTTCGCGCGCCAGGCGTCGTTCTTGTGCCTGTCGCTGCAAGATGTAGCGGGCCAGCAGTTGTCGCTGGGCATCGGACAGGTATTGGAACTCGGTGCCGACGTTGTAGCCGTCGCCCTTGCGGTCGCAATGGGTGACGCGTGCCCGTAACAACAGGCCAAGGGCTTGCGGCATCAGCACCAGCTTGACCGACAGGTGCGCGCCGATGGCGATGGGCGTCGGATGCTGAAAGTCGATGCCGCCTTCGGAGATGATTACCGGCTGCGGCTCGCCGATCTGTCCGAGTACGGTCAGGGCGACCACCTGACTGAGCAGATCGATGCGTTTGTTCTGGGATTTGAGGAACGCGGCGATGGTCCGGTCGCGTTCGCTGATCTGGCGAAGCAGGTGTTGCGACTCGAATTCGCTCAGGTGCAGTTCACTGAGCAGGTTGAACAGCGGGGAAGCATCCTGCAACACTTCCTGGCCTGCGGCTTCGGGAGCAGACAGGGGCTGAATTTCCAGTGCGATCGTGTCCTCGATACGGTAGTATTCGCGGCGATCTTCTTCATCTAATGTCGACATGGCGAACCCATGGTAGCGGCGGTGGTCTGAGTGTAAAGCTGGTTATCGACCCCCGCCACAAGGACGTTCCTTTTCCCTCCGAACAAGCCCCGACATGTTCAGACCTCTCTTCGTATTTATCGGCACGCGTTATACCCGTGCAAAGCGTCGCAATCATTTTGTGTCATTCATTTCCCTGACCTCGATGATCGGACTCGCCCTTGGCGTGGTCGTGATGATCGTGGTGCTGTCGGTCATGAACGGCTTCGATCATGAGATGCGCACCCGCGTGCTGGGCATGGTGCCCCACGCGACCATCGAGTCCGGTGAGCCGATCAGCGACTGGCAAAGCCTGGCCGCCAAGGTCAAACAGAACCCGCAGGTGACGGCGGTTGCGCCCTTCGTCCAGATGCAGGGCCTGCTGACCAACAACGGCAAGGTTTCCAAAGTGCTGCTCAATGCCATCGACCCTGTGCAGGAACGGCAGGTATCGATCATCGATAACTTCATGCAGCAGGGCAAACTCGACGACCTGGCGCCAGGCAGTTTCGGCATCGTCATCGGCGACAAGGCCGCGACCAAGCTCGGCGTGGCGATCGGCGACAAGCTGACGTTTGTCGCGCCGGAAGTCACCGTGACCCCGGCCGGGATGTTCCCACGCATGAAGCGCTTTACCGTGGTCGGCATCTTCCATGTCGGCGCCGGTGAGCTGGACGGCTACCTGGGCCTGACCAATCTGCAGGATCTGGCGAAGCTGCACCGCTGGAAACCGGATCAGGTCCAGGGCCTGCGGTTGAAGTTCGACGACCTGTTCCAGGCGCCGCGCACCGCGTGGAGCATCGCCCAGCAGCTCGGCGAAGACCAGTACTACGCCCGCGACTGGACCCGCACCCACGGCAATCTGTATCAGGCGATCCGCATGGAAAAAGCCATGATCGGCCTGCTGTTGCTGCTGATCGTCGCCGTCGCCGCGTTCAACATCATTTCCACGCTGGTGATGGTGGTGAACGATAAGAAGGGCGACATCGCGATCCTGCGCACCCTGGGCGCCACGCCGGGTTCGATCATGGCGACGTTCATGGTTCAGGGTACGGTCATTGGCGTGGTCGGTACGCTGATCGGCGCCGTGGTCGGGATCTTCGCCGCGCTGAACGTCAGCGCTGCGATCTCGGCCCTTGAAGGGCTGATCGGCCACAAGTTCTTGAACGCCGACGTGTATTTCATCGATTACCTGCCGTCGCAAGTGCAGAGCCAGGACGTGTTGATGGTCTGCGCGGCCGCGTTGGTCCTGAGTTTCCTCGCCACCCTGTATCCAGCCTGGCGTGCCGCGCGCACCCAGCCTGCGGAGGCGCTACGTTATGAGTGAGTCGGGCATGAGTGATAAAGCAATCTTGAGCTGCCGCAACCTGGGCAAATCCTACGTGGAAGGCCCGGAATCGGTAGAGGTTCTGGCCGGTCTGCAACTGGAACTGCATCCGGGGGAGCGCGTGGCGATCGTCGGTACGTCGGGTTCGGGCAAAAGTACCTTGCTCAACCTGCTGGGCGGCCTCGATACGCCGACCAAGGGCAGCGTCTGGCTGGCCGGTGAAGAGCTCTCGGCACTGAACGAAAAGGCCCGTGGCCTGTTGCGCAACCGGTCGCTGGGTTTCGTTTACCAGTTCCACCACTTGTTGCCTGAGTTCACCGCGCTGGAAAACGTCTGCATGCCGCTGCTGATCGGTAAAACCGCAATCCCCGAAGCGCGTCAGCGTGCGACGACGTTGCTGGAGCGGGTAGGGCTGGGCCATCGCCTGGAGCACAAACCGGCGGAATTGTCCGGTGGCGAACGCCAGCGTGTGGCCATCGCCCGCGCCCTGGTGAACAAGCCAGGCCTGGTGATGCTCGACGAGCCGACCGGTAACCTCGACTCCCACACCGCCCAGGGCATTCAGGATTTGATGCTGGAGCTCAGCACCTCGATGCGCACGGCGTTCCTGGTGGTGACCCACGACATGAACCTGGCCCGCCAGATGGATCGCGTCCTGCATTTGCAGGAAGGTTACCTGACCCCCATCTGATTGGCTGAAACCCGGCGCACTGAACAGTGCGTCGGGTCTTTTATTTTTATACGGTGCCCCAGCGAATGTTCAGACCGTTATCGATCTTTATCGGCACGCGCTATACCCGCGCCAAGCGCCGCAATCGCTTTGTTTCCTTCATCTCGATGACCTCGATGATCGGCCTCGCCCTGGGCGTGCTGGCAATGATCGTGGTGCTGTCGGTGATGAACGGCTTCCAGCGCGAAATGAGCTCGCGCATCCTTGGCATGGTGCCCCACGCGACCATCGTCGGCGTGAACCCGATCGACGATTGGCAGCCAGTGGCCGCCGCGGCGATGAAGAATCCTGAAGTCACCGCCGCCGTGCCGTTTACCGAGATGGAAGGCATGCTGTCCTACAAGGGCACCATGCAGCCGATCCAGGTCAGCGGGGTCGACCCGGCGCTGGAAGGCAAGGTCTCGATCGTTGCCAAGCACATTGTCCAGGGGCGTCTCGACGCTTTGAAGCCGGGCGAGTTCGGCGTGGTGATCGGTGAGATCACCGCCCGGCGTTTTCGCTTGAACGTCGGCGACAAGATCACCCTGATCGTCCCGGAAGTCAGCACCGCACCAGGTGGCATCACCCCACGCATGCAGCGGCTGAACGTGGTGGGCGTGTTCAAGGTCGGCGCCGAGCTGGACGGTTCGATGGCGCTGATCCATGTTGCCGATGCCGCGCAGATGCAGCACTGGCAGCCGAATCAGGTGCAGAGCGTGCGCCTGGCGGTGAAAGACCTGTACGCCGCGCCGCAAGTGTCGAGCGACATTGCGACTGGTCTGGGCGCCGCCTACAAGGCTGATGACTGGACCCACACCCAGGGCAGTCTGTTCAGCGCGATGAAAATGGAAAAAACCATGATCGGCCTGCTGTTGCTGATGATCGTCGCGGTGGCTGCGTTTAACATCATCGCCACCCTGATTATGGTGGTGAACGACAAAGGTGCGGACATCGCGATCCTGCGCACCATCGGCGCCACACCTCGGCAGATCATGGCGATCTTCATGGTGCAGGGCACGGTGATCGGGATTGTCGGCACCTTGATTGGTGGCGTGCTCGGTGTGATCGCGGCGTTGAACGTCAGCGAACTGGTCGGTTGGATGGAGCGGGTCAGCGGGCAGCATATCTTCAGTTCCGATGTGTACTTCGTCAGCAACTTGCCGTCCGAGTTGCAGGGCGCGGATGTGGCGTTGATCTGTTCCGCCGGTTTCATCATGAGCTTTCTGGCAACGGTGTATCCGGCGTGGCGAGCGGCGAAAGTCGAGCCGGCTACCGCGTTGAGGTATTCGTAAGCCCCCAATGATCGTTCCCACGCTCCGCGTGGGAATGCCTCAGCGGACGCTCTGCGTTCGGCTCTTGGTGTGACGCAGAGCGCCACGGGCTGCATTCCCACGCAGAGCGTGGGAACGATCAGGTTCGTGGCAACTCAATCACAAACCGCGTCCACCCCTGACCCGATTCGCAACGAATCTGCCCGCCATGGGCGCGGACGATCGACCGGGTGATTGCCAATCCCAACCCCGCATGCTCACTGCTGCCCTCACGGCGCGCGGGGTCGGCCCGGTAGAAACGGTCAAACAAGCGCGGCAACAAGTCTTCGGAAATACCTTCGCCACTGTTTTCAACGGTCAGGCTCAAACCTGTCGGTTGCTCGGCAATCCTCACCCGCACCTCACCATCGGCCGGGGTGAACCGCAACGCATTGTCCAGCAAGTTGGACAGTGCCCGGCGCAACATGCTGCGGTCGCCCTGCATGCTCGCGCGGCCGTCACGGCTCAACTTCACCTGGGCGTCCTCGGCCAGCGGCGCAAAAAACTCCAGCAGCACATCCGCTTCTTCCGCCAGGTCCAGCGGTTCGCGCTTGGGCATCAGCAAACCGTGGTCAGCCTTGGCCAGGTACAGCATGTCGTTGACCAGTTGCGCCATCCATTGCAGTTCTTCGAGGTTGCTGTGCAGCGCCTCGCGGTAATCCTCAATGGGGCGAGGGCGGGTGAGGGTGACTTGGGTGTGGGTCAGCAGATTCGACAACGGTGTACGCAGTTCATGGGCGATGTCGGCAGAGAAGGCCGAGAGCCGCTGAAAAGAGTCGTCGAGGCGTCCGAGCATGGCGTTGAAGCTGTGGGCCATTTCCGCGAGTTCTGGCGGCATGTCGGCTTCTGTCAGGCGAGCGTTGAGCGATTGCGCCGACACGCCACTGGCGACCGCACTCATGCGCCGCAGCGGGCGCAAGCCACTGCGCGCCGCCCAGGCACCGAGCAGGGCGGTGGCCAGGGCCGAGAGGCCTACGGTCAGCCAGATCAGGTGTTGCATGCGCTGCAGAAAGTGTTGGTGATGGGTGATGTCCAGCAGCAACGTCAGTTGCGGTGAGTCGGGTTTGTCGAGGAACAGCGGCGCATTCAGGACGCGGTAGTCGGTGCCGTCATCGCTCACTGTCGACAGGCCTGGTTTACGCGGCAAATCTTTGGGCAAGCGGGCCGAACTGTCGTACAGCCGTTGGCCGTCACTGCCCGTGATGCGCAGCGAAAGATCGGCTTGTCGGCTCAATTCATCAGCCAGCCTGGCCTCGCTTTCGCTGGACTGAATGTCCTCCAGCGCACGGCGCAAACCAATCAGTTTGCCGTCGAGCAACTGCTGGTCCAATTCGACAAAGTGCGCCTCGCTGGCACGGCTGAACAACACTCCGGCGAACAACGACACCACCGCCGTGCAGGCCGCAAACAGCAGCGCCAGACGGCTGCTCAATGAGAGTCGGCGCATCAGGCAGGACGCTCTTCAAGGACGTAACCCATGCCGCGCACGGTATGGATCAACTTGTTCGGAAAATCGTCGTCGATCTTCAGGCGCAAACGGCGGATCGCCACTTCGATGACGTTGGTGTCGCTGTCGAAATTCATGTCCCATACTTGGGACGCGATCAGCGACTTGGGCAGCACTTCGCCCTGGCGCCGCAGGAGCATTTCCAGCAGGGCGAATTCCTTGGCGGTCAGGTCGATACGCTGACCGTTGCGTTCGACTCGGCGGCGGATCAGGTCCAGGCGCAAGTCGGCCAGTTGCAGGCTGGTGTCCTGAGGTGTGGCGCTGCCGCGACGCAGCAGGCTGCGAACCCGGGCCAGCAGTTCGGAAAAGGCGAAAGGTTTGACCAGGTAGTCGTCGGCGCCCAGTTCCAGGCCGTGGACCCTGTCCTCCACTGCGTCGCGGGCTGTAAGAAACAATACCGGCGTGTCCAGGCCTGCACCGCGCACCGCTTGCAAAATCTGCCAGCCATCGCGGCCAGGCAGCATCACATCGAGAATCAACAAGGCGTAATCGCCACTCAAGGCCAGTTGCTGGCCAGTGGTGCCATCTGCCACCAGTTCGGTATTGAACCCGGCCTCGGTCAGGCCCTGGCGCAGGTAATGGCCGGTTTTCGGTTGGTCTTCGACGATCAGCAGTTTCATGGGCGACTCGGGCAGTAGGAACAGGTGCGTTATACCGTGGGCGGCAAGGAAGCTGGTCAATATGACAAAGTTGTAATCCGTCTGTCAGGTGGCTGGCAGAACTGGCTGGTAGAGTCTCCCACAAGCTGAACCTCATCTTATTGGAGTACGACTATGTTTTTGCAAAAGCGCCTGGCATTGGCCGTTTGCTTGCTGACCCTGAGTCTGGGGCTGGAGGCCTCACCGGCGCAGTCCTACGACTTCGGTCAACCGGTCTCGGCCGCCCAGGCTACCCGCAGTGTTGAAGTCGTCATGGGTGATATGTCCTTCAGCCCCAAGACCATCGACATCAAGGCCGGGGAAACCGTGCGTCTCGTACTGGTGAATAAAGGCCAGTTGCTGCATGAATTCAACCTTGGCGACGCACAGATGCATGCCAGACATCAGCAGGAAATGCTCAAGATGCAGCAAAGCGGCATACTGATGCCTACAGGCATGAAGGCCATGGACCACGGCTCCATGGCCGGTATGGGGCACTCATCCGAAGGGCACGGGATGAAACATGATGACCCCAATAGCGTACTGGTGGAGCCAGGCAAAACCGCCGAGCTGACCTGGACCTTCACCAAGGCCACTAACCTGGAGTTTGCCTGCAATATTCCTGGCCATTATCAGGCCGGCATGGTCGGTAAACTGACAGTCAGTCAGTAAGCACTCAAAGGCGGGAGCAAAGGCTGGTAGAATCCGCTGATTCTTCAGTCAGGTTTCCGCCATGCATCCCGCAGCCGAACATTCGCCGCTGGGTAAATCCAGCGAATACATCGCCACCTACACGCCGTCCTTGTTGTTCCCAATCCCGCGCACCGCGAAATGGGCGGAGCTGGGCCTGACCGCGCAAACCCTGCCGTACAAGGGCGTGGACTTCTGGAATTGCTTCGAACTGTCGTGGCTATTGCCGTCTGGCAAGCCCGTGGTGGCGATTGGCGAATTCAGCATCCCGGCGGACTCGCCGAACATCATCGAGTCGAAGTCGTTCAAGCTGTACCTCAACTCACTGAACCAGACAGCGTTTGCCGATACTGCGAGCCTGGAAGCGACGCTGGCGAAAGACCTCTCGGCCGCCGCCGGCAAACCGGTGGGCGTGCGGGTTCGCAGTCTGAAAGAAGTCGAGGCGGAAGGCGTCGTGGTGTTGCCGGGTGTGTGCATCGATGAGCTGGACATCAGCGTCAGCAACTATGAGCATCCGCGTCCGGAACTGTTGCGTTGCGATGAATCGCGCATTGTTGAAGAGTGTGTGCACAGCCATTTGCTCAAATCCAATTGCCCGGTCACCCGTCAGCCGGATTGGGGCAGCGTGGTCGTGGAGTATCGCGGCGCGGCGCTGGATCACGCCAGCCTGCTGGAGTACATCGTGAGCTTCCGTCAGCACTCGGACTTCCATGAGCAGTGCGTGGAGCGGATTTTCCTCGACCTGCAGAGGTTGCTGAAACCGGAGAAGTTGACGGTGTATGCACGCTATGTGCGTCGTGGGGGGCTGGACATTAACCCGTATCGCAGCACCGAAGAAGTGCAACTGCCGAACCATCGGTTGGTTCGTCAATAACGAATCAATGTGGGATAGCGTTGCAGATTGCAGATATGAAAAGCCCCGCTATCGATCGATAGCGGGGCTTTTTGCATCCGGTGGGTTCAGATCCCCATGTTGCCCAACGCTTGCACGATGTTGCGCAAGGTACCGGCAAGCGTGGGATGTTCGAGTTCGAAACGCTCGACGGCCAGGTTCACATTGTCGGCGAGGTTGGTGTCCTGGGTTTTGGTTTCCAGCTCAAGCTCTAGCTCGATCTGTTGCATCAGCGCGTGCAGGTCAGCGCGCTCGGCTTCGGAAAGCGGTGGATTCTGTTCCAATTGCTCGCGCAGTTTGTTGAGCTGTTCTTGCAGTTCGCGGGCAGGCATGGCGTTCTTCCTTTTATCGATAGGCACTGGCATAGACCGCAGCAGCGCGCCAAAGGTCTACGGCTGACCTTTAGATTAATCCACTCCCGGGCAACCTGCATGCCTCCATGGGTGTGAGGCGGCGATCAGGGCTTTTCGCCCTTGAGTCGACGCAGGCGGATATCGGCCAGGCAAGTGTCGAGCTCGCCCAGATGATCGATCACCGAATGCACGCCCAGGCCGAACAAATGTACCGTCGCCTTGCCGCGCAGGTGTTCCCGCTCCTTCTGGCTCAAGGCCTGCCATTCGTTAGGCGCCAACCCGCAGAGCGAGCCGCAGGACGCCAGGCCAATGGTCCACAACCCTGCATTCAGGCCGGATTGCAGCAATCGTGGTTCGCCGCTGACCAGCACGCAACCGTCCAGACGTTCGACATTCAACGCCATCAAGGCTTGCCAGCAGGCATTCGGGGCTGGCCATGGATTGATTGTTTCCGAGTGTTGCGAAGGTTTGATCCAGGCCGGGAGTGCCGCGGCCAGGGAGTGGCTGAGGGCGGGGGGCAGTTCATCGAGCCAGGCACAGGGGATGCGTTGGCGCTGTAAACTGCAAAGGCTCTCCAAAGCGCCGGGCGTGACCTCGGCGTGTTCGGCAGAAACGGCGCCGTGCTGGTGCGTGCGGGCCCCGAAATCCACCAGGCAACCACTGAGGCCGAATAGCACGGCAGTCAGACTCGGTGCGGCAAGGGGCAAGACTTCGGCGTGCGGCATGGAAACGTCCCTGAAATAGCGATAAGGCTATTGATGGACGGTGACAGTTGAGTGACACGGATGTGAATCGCTCACAGTGCAGGCCATCGCGCACGATGCTGCCTAAACCGGGTTTTCCGTCATATACTAGCGGTCTTTGCGTCTGGGCCAAGCGCCCGTGCCAGTACAAATCCAAGGAGTTTTTCTATGCGCTGGAGCAATCGACTCGCTCAGCTTTGTATGTGTGCCAGTGTATTGCTGGTTCCGTTCGCGACTCAGGCCGCCACGGAAGAAGACCCTTGGGAAAGCGTTAACCGCCCGATCTACAAGTTCAACGACTTTGTCGACACCTACGCGCTGAAGCCGGTGGCTCAGGGCTACCGGTTCGTCACGCCGCAGTTTCTGGAAGACGGCATCCACAACATGTTCCGCAACGTCGGCGACGTGACCAACCTCGCCAACGACGTGTTGCAGGCCAAGCCCGCTGCGGCTGGCGTCGACACTGCGCGTTTGATCTTCAACACCACCTTCGGCCTGCTGGGCTTCTTCGACGTGGGCACCCAAATGGGCCTGCAACGCAACGACGAAGACTTCGGCCAGACCCTCGGTTACTGGGGCGTGGGCAGCGGCCCATACCTGATGCTGCCGTTCCTGGGCCCAAGCACCTTGCGCGATGCGCCTTCCAAGTATGTCGACGGCTACACCGGTCCGTACCGCTACATCAACGACGTGCCGGTGCGTAACTCGATCTTCGGCCTGAACATCGTCGACACCCGCGCCAACCTGTTGTCGGCCGAGAAACTGATCAGTGGCGACAAATACACCTTCATTCGCAATGCATACCTGCAAAACCGCGAATTCAGAGTCAAAGACGGTAAGGTCGAAGACGATTTTTAATCTCGACCGGTAAAACGAAGAGGGCGGCCATTGGGCCGCCTTCTTTCGTTTTGGCTCATGGGATCGATCCTTCCTTTGGGTTACGGTTTTGCCGGTTCTTATAACTCCCGGTGATTTGACAAATAAAGACGTCAAGCGACCATCGGTGTGAGCTTGAAACGCCTCGCGGATGGGAGTACCGTCTGCGCCTTAGAAGGGCACCTCTGGTGGACCGGTGAATAGGGCAAGCGCTCGAAAACGGTGCAGCAGAGAGGCTAGAAAGCGAATCCAGTAGTGTGTGCGGGGGTCCAATGCCCAGCCTGCTACGCCAACCTAATTCTGGCGCCGTTTGCCCACATGCCAAAAACCAGTGCCACGCTGCTGATAATCGATGATGACGAAGTAGTGCGCGCGAGCCTCGCGGCCTACTTGGAAGACAGTGGTTTCAGTGTCCTGCAGGCCAGCAATGGCCAGCAGGGTCTTCAGGTATTCGAGCAAGACAAGCCCGACTTGGTCATCTGCGATCTGCGCATGCCGCAGATGGGCGGACTCGAACTCATTCGCCAGGTCACCGAACTGTCGCCGCAAACCCCGGTAATCGTGGTTTCAGGCGCCGGCGTGATGAACGACGCCGTCGAGGCCCTGCGCCTGGGCGCGGCGGACTACCTGATCAAGCCTCTCGAAGATCTTGCCGTGCTCGAGCACTCCGTGCGCCGGGCCCTGGATCGTGCGCGCCTGCTGCTGGAAAACCAGCGCTACCGCGAGAAGCTGGAAAAGGCCAATCGCGAGCTCGAAGCCAGCCTGAACCTGCTCCAGGAAGACCAGAACGCCGGTCGCCAGGTGCAAATGAACATGCTGCCGGTCAGCCCCTGGAGCATCAATGAGTTCCAGTTCGCGCACCAGATCATTCCGTCGCTGTACCTGTCGGGCGATTTCGTCGACTACTTCCGGGTCGACGAGCGTCGGGTAGCGTTCTACCTGGCAGACGTTTCCGGTCATGGCGCCTCTTCAGCCTTCGTCACCGTGCTGCTGAAGTTCATGACCACGCGCTTGCTGTTCGAATCCAAACGCAACGGCACGTTGCCGGAATTCAAGCCTTCAGAGGTCCTTGGTCATATCAACCGGGGGCTGATCAGTTGTAAGCTGGGTAAACACGTCACAATGGTCGGTGGAGTCATCGATGAGGAGACAGGTTTGTTGACCTATAGCATCGGCGGTCATCTGCCGTTGCCTGTGTTGTACACGCCGGACAGTGTTCGTTACCTGGAAGGGCGCGGTCTGCCGGTGGGCCTCTTCAACGAAGCCACCTACGAAGACCACGTACTGGAATTGCCGCCAGTGTTCAGCCTGACGCTGATGTCTGATGGCATTCTGGACCTTTTGCCAGAACCCACACTCAAAGATAAAGAAGCTGCTTTGCCTCAACGGGTGAAGGCAGCGGGCGGCAGCCTGGATGGTCTGCGCCAGGTTTTTGGATTGGCCACGCTAGGGGAGATGCCGGATGATATCGCCCTGTTGGTGTTGAGCAGGAATCTTTAATGAGTACCGGTAGAATCCAGTTCGCCGAGCAGGACGGCACCTTTGTCCTGAAGTTCGTCGGTGAAGTTCGCCTGACCCTGTGTTCGGCGTTGGATGCGACTATTGAGCGGATTTTCACTGCGTTGAATTTCAACGCCATCGTGATCGACCTGACCGAAACCCGCAGCATCGACAGTACCACCTTGGGCCTGTTGGCCAAACTGTCGATTCTGTCCCGGCAAAAGGTCGGCCTGCTGCCGACCGTCGTCACCACCCACGAAGACATCACCCGTCTGCTGCAGTCCATGGGTTTCGAGCAAGTGTTCAACATCGTTGACCGCCCGATCCCATGCCCTGAATGCCTGACTGACCTGCCAGACCAGGATCAGTCCGAAGAAGTGGTGCGGATCAAAGTCCTCGAAGCGCACAAAATCCTCATGGGCCTGAACGATTCCAACCGTGAAGCGTTCCATGACCTGGTGAATGCGCTGGAGCGTCACTGACTCCCTGAAGCGGTGTGAGCCTGGCAGGCCCCAACGAAACCCAACTCCAAAATTCAGCACAAAAAAAAGGGCGAACCCATCAAGGTTCGCCCTTTTCGCATCCAGCTAACTCAAATCACAGCTTGGCCTGCAACAACGCCTCAAGCTTCTCCTGATCCCGAGCGAACTGACGAATCCCCTCAGCCAGCTTCTCGGTTGCCATCGCATCCTCGTTGGACAACCAGCGGAACTGCGCTTCATTCAAGCTCAGACGCGCTTCACCGGCATTCCCCGGCGCCAATTTACGCTCCAGCTTGCCCGTATCCGCCGCCAGCTTCTCCAGCAGATCCGGGCTGACGGTCAACCGATCGCAACCGGCCAACTGCTCGATCTGATTCAGATTACGGAAGCTCGCACCCATGACCACGGTCTTGTAGTCATTGGCCTTGTAGTAGTTGTAGATACGCGTCACCGACTGTACGCCCGGGTCATCCGCGCCGGTGTAGTCGTTGCCGGTGGCTTTCTTGTACCAGTCGTAGATACGGCCCACGAACGGCGAAATCAGGAAAACCCCAGCGTCAGCACACGCCGCAGCCTGAGCGAAAGAGAACAGCAAGGTCAGGTTGGTCTGAATGCCTTCCTTTTCCAGCTGCTCGGCAGCGCGGATGCCTTCCCAGGTCGAAGCGATCTTGATCAGCACACGGTCACGACCAACGCCGGCCTTTTCGTACAGGTCGATCAGACGGTGCGCACGCTTCAAAACGGCGTCAGTGTCGAACGACAGGCGCGCATCCACTTCAGTGGAAATACGGCCAGGGATCACTTTCAGAATTTCTTGCCCCACCGCCACACCAAAACGGTCACTGGCCAAGCCCACATCGCCCTTGCAGTCACTGACGCAAGCGTTCAGCAACTCGGCATAACCGGGAATGGACGCCGCTTTGAGCAGCAGGGAAGGGTTGGTGGTGGCGTCCACGGGTTTAACGCGAGCGATTGCTTCGAAGTCGCCGGTGTCGGCAACCACGGTGGTCATTTGTTTGAGTTGTTCCAGCTTGGAAGTCATGAGCGTGCTCTGTCCTATGGGTCTAATGACATTACCCGAGCGCTGACAGCCGCTCAAGGGTGCATGTACGTCGCGAAGGCCCCAGCGGCAACATCCTGAAAACAGATGTTTGAAAGGCGGGGGCGTGGTATCGGTAATTACGATGCCGAAATGGGGCGCAGGTTCAATGGAGGTGACGGTTAGCGTGCTGGGCAGGCCTGGGTCATGTCCTCAATGCTTACCGATTTGGCCGGTGTGCGAATTAGACCTTTGAGCGCTCGGGCCGAACAAGTGACGGCCACGATTCAATGCTGCCATTTTCTAACGAGGCAAAGCGCCTACGCACGAGCAATGGGGGATCAACGCCCCTCCAACAACTCCGCCGCCTGATCCAGCAACGCCAAAGGCTCTTTAGCCTTGTGAATATCCACCGACAACAACTGCCGAAACTTGCGCGCCCCCGGAAACCCGGTGCCCAGCCCCAGCACGTGCCGGGTGATGTGATGCATCGCCCCACCCGCCAGCAAATGCTCGGCAATATAAGGCCGCAACTGCGCCAGCGCCTCGGCCCGGCTGATTACCGGCGCCGTGCTACCAAACAGCTGCTGATCCACCTCAGCCATCACATAAGGGTTGTGATACGCCTCACGGCCCAGCATCACGCCGTCGAACGTCTGCAAATGCTCGTGGCAGGCCTCCAGCGTCTTGATCCCGCCGTTGAGAATAATCTCAAGCTCCGCAAAGTCCGCCTTCAACCGCGCCGCCACGTCATAGCGCAGAGGCGGAATGTCGCGATTCTCCTTCGGCGACAACCCCTCCAGAATCGCAATCCGCGCATGCACCGTGAAACTCGTGCACCCAGCATCCCGAACCGTGCCGACAAAATCACACAACTGCTCGTAACTGTCCCGCCCATTAATCCCGATCCGATGCTTCACCGTCACCGGAATCGACACCGCATCACGCATCGCCTTCACACAGTCGGCCACCAAGTGCGGATGCCCCATCAGGCACGCGCCGATCATATTGTTCTGCACCCGATCACTCGGGCAGCCGACATTCAGATTCACCTCGTCGTAACCGTGGTTCTGGGCCATGCGTGCGCAGGCGGCCAAGTCCAGCGGGACACTGCCGCCGAGCTGCAGGGCGAGCGGGTGTTCGGCTTCGTTGTGACGCAGGAAACGGTCGTGGTCGCCGTTGAGCAGCGCGCCGGTGGTGACCATTTCGGTGTAGAGGAGGGCGTGCTTGGAGAGCAGGCGCAGGAAGAAGCGGCAGTGACGATCGGTCCAATCCATCATCGGGGCGACGGAGAAGCGACGGGAGAGCGGGGCGGGTGTGGCGGTGATTGGGGGCATTGGCGTTTCTGGAATGGGTGAGGCTGGGAGGTGGAGAGTTTATCAGGATTGGGCTTGCGGGGCTCAGGCGAGTCTAGCTGCGGTAGTTCAGGGCAAGTGAACACAAGAATGGGAGGGGTTTAGTGAGATAGCATGAGTAAATAAATGTGCCCCCTTTTTTTAGTCGGTGTCCCGTTCTGATTCCATTACGCCCTCATGAAAAACAGATCAGAAGGTGTAAACCTTATTCAGGACTAGACAGGCTGTCCTGCGCCAAAGCGAAGGGACTTGCACGAGGAACCGTCGATGCATGGGCACCCCAGTGAGTTAATACTTGAGATTCGCGTAATTACTTGGTGAGGCCAGTACTAAGTAATAGCCAAATTTTGAAGGAGTACGGCGACTTCCAATTAATGCCATTGACGCTTGACTTCCTGCCACTGGTCGTTTGACAGCCACTTATCTGCCGCCGGAAAGAAAATATTTTCCTCAGCGTCCATGTGGTCGTAATATTTTTTTATGAAGTCATCGATAGTGTCAGCAATTACTCTCGTTTCCTTAGTTGTGCCCTCCAACATCTTCAGCTGTCCAGCAATGCGCCCAAATGCCTGATGATCTCGCTCGATATCCCTGACCCGTTGGTGGATCGGTGCCTCAGTCGCTAGCAACGCTAGCCGAATAAGTTCTTCATTTTCATGGTGATGTCGCTCTGCATCACCATGCAAGGCTTCCAGCATCGTGAACAACAGCTTGCAGTCATCGGCTCCATCGGATTCATGCCTTATCTTCCTCAGCAACTCTTTGATCTGAGTGATTTTCATAGCCACTTCATGATGATAGGCCTGAAGTTCTTTCAATAAGGCGTTCATTTCAAATCCTCGTCACGATACCCGCAACCCCAAAGATACCTACGCTTTAAATTTCAGTATCTTGTTAGCGCACTTACCAGCATTATTTAATCTCTTTAGTATAGGCGAGCAAAGAGCTCTCACCCCGGGAAATTTGCCGCACTTGGAAAAAATTGAAATATCAAGTGTCTGTTTATATGCACTATTTGATCCGTCGGATGTCCGCCAGTGAAAACGGAAGGAAAAAGCAGCGCCAAGGAGAAAAGGGGGCACCCATTAGCCGGTCTCAAGTCAAGGTTGAAAACCGCCGCGCTTCCAGCCCACAGGAAACAGAAAAATGATCTCGAACCGGACGCAACGGCTGGGGTGTGGCCGCCGTTGCGTGATTTGCCTGATGAATCGCGTGGTCAGACTATACGACTGCTGCGCAGCCGGACGCCTCGGTTTGGGCGAGTCCATTCAATTACAGGGAATGAACCAGCGGGCTATTTAGCCTCTGGCGTCGCTATCCATTGGCCCAAAATTTTCTGGTAATTCCCCGTTACCTTGGCCAGATGCAGCCACTGATCGACATATAACTTCCAGCTGATGTCATCCCGCGGCAGCAGATAAGCCTTTTCCCCATACTGCATATATTGCGTCGGGTTGACCGCGCACAAACCCGGTTTGAGTTTCTGCTGATATAGCGCTTCCGAGGCATCGGTAATCATCACGTCAGCCTTTTTATCCAGCAGTTCCTGGAAGATGGTCACGTTGTCGTGCAGTTGCAATTGCGCCTTGGGCAGGAAGGCGTGGACGAAGGCTTCGTTGGTGCCGCCGGCCGGTTCGACCAGGCGAACCGAAGGCTGGTTGATCTGTTCAATGGTCTGGTATTTCGCCTGATCTTCGCAGCGCACCAACGGGATTTTGCCGTCGACATCCAGGGTGGTGCTGAAGAAGGCTTTTTTCTGACGTTCCAGGGTGACGGAGATGCCGCCGACGCCGATGTCGCATTTGCCCGCGAGCATGTCGGGCATCAGGGTTTTCCAGGTGGTCGGGACCCACTCAACCTTCACGCCCAGGCTGTCGGCCAGTGAGCGGGCCATGGCGATGTCGATGCCTGAGTATTCGCCGTCTTCACCTTTGACGGTATAGGGTTTGTAGTCGCCGGTGGTGCAAACGCGCAGTTGGCCCTTTTGCAGGACGGTGTCCAGGTGCGAAGGGCTTTGCTCTGCCTGAGCGCCGCAGGATAGCGCCAGCAGGCCGCTGAGCAGTATTGTGCTTTTTATGGTTTTCATTGTTATCGGGCTTTTGTGGATGGAGTGGGGGGCAAGGCTGGATCAGTGTAGTGAAACCGCTTCTTGGCTGTCATCCACGCTGAATGCGATGCTCCCCGGCTCTGGTCCAATGTGCTTGATGATCGAGATGGCGATGCATGGGTCAGTGTCTGCCGTGATGATGCCCGAACAGGTGCATCAGCGGGCACAGCAATAGAATCAGGTAGGGCAGAAGCGGGTAAATATGGCCGTAATGCTCACGGGCCAGGTAGAACAGCCCGATCAACAGCAGCATACCCAGCGCGATGCCGGGTTTGCTGCGCCAGAACGAGGGGGCTGGAGGGGCCGAGGGGCTTGAGTGGTTCATGTGACGCGCTCCGTTCCGACGAAAATGTTCCGGGGTTTCGTCCGGCCATGCCGGCCAATGCTAACCGTCAGCAATGGGTGTTATGGCGCAATGCTTATTGGCCCATCGGCATCTTCATCATCCTGGACTGCTGATCCATCATTTTCATCATCATGTCCATCATCGCTGTATCCGAGCCGCCCTTGCCACCGGACATGCCCATGCCCATCCCCATACCTCTGCAATTGTTGTGCATCATGCCGAGGCTGTTTTTCATCGTAGTCATGGCTTCTTGCATCGCCGCCTGGCGTTCGGCCGGAGTTTTGGCGGCAACCATTTTGTCGTGAGCTGCCTGCATTTTTTTCATCTGTTCGCTCATGGCTTTGTCTTGCATGGGCATGGTCTGGGTTGCGTCATTGGTGGGTGCGGCGGGCGCCGTTTCGGGGTTTTCGGCGGCCAGCGTCAGCAACGGGCTGCTCATGATCAAAGCGGCCAAGAGGGACTTGACGTAGATGTGCATGGCGATCTCCACAGTGATAACGCGGATCGGCAGCGTCGGATGGCTGCGAACCAGGGTATGTTGTGTTCCCGTTGGTGGGAATGATCTTGAACTTACTCCATGGTTGGAAGGCGTTGTTGATCCATATCAAACGACGCTCACAGAGGTTTATTGTGCTGCCAAGGTGACGCTCCAATGGGTGATACGTGCCAGGCAAGGCCCGACACGTATCCCTTCACATTAGTTATTTATCCACAAGCCACGGACTTCGAACTCTTAAGATGCGCTTCAATCGAGTTGCTAGCAGAGTGGACTCTTACGCCCTTGAGTTTATCGAGTGGCGGCTCTTTCCAAAGTTTTGATGCGTCGATGGGAAGGATGACCTGTATAGCAGCCCCTTGGGGCGGATCAGCAACAAAATCGAAGTCTTGAATGCCGTCTGGCGGGAACTGGATATAAACCCGTGGTTCCAGTCTCGGGTTTGTCCATCCACCAGAATTCACCAGGCCAATTGCCGATATGTGTAGCTGCGGTGGGTTTGATTTAAGTATTTTTAAGTCGACATCCACCACTTTCATTACGTCAGCCATTTTCGATCTCCTTTCGATAATTGCGCCGCTTTTTCACCTTGGCGCTTGGGTGTTGAACCCTCTGGCTTGGAAATCTGGTGTGGATAGACCCTAGTAAACGCCCCTCATCCTGTCCACTGACTGCTATGGCCGGTCATCGGATGCTTTCATTCCCTACAGGGCGTCCATTTCCGGACTCAGTGTTCCGAGCCAAGCCACCAGCCCCACAATCACTACTGCCGCCACCCATTCCACCACCACACTACGCCGCAACGCATTGGCAGCGACCGCGTATTGTCCGTTCCGCAACGACCGCTCCAACAATGGCCCAAGGTGAAACCGGTTCAACGCGGCGAGCACCAGCATGCCGGCAAACAGCACCACTTTGATAAACAGCAAAATCCCGTAAGTGCTGAGAAATACCTCATCGAGCTTCGGCCCAACGATGAACAGATAATTCACAACCCCCGTCACCGTGATGACCACCACAATCAGCGCGCCGATCACCTCAAATCGATGAACCGCGCGAGCCAACGACCCGATGCGCTCCTCAGTTTGCAGGGCGTTGATTTTCGCCATCAACGCAAACGCCGCCAACGCCCCGATCCAGGCTCCCGCCGCGAGCAGGTGCAAAATGTCCACGGTGAAATGCCAATAACGACGACTGCCTTCATCCATCGCCCCGTGCCCGTTCCAGGCCAGGCTGGAGAGGGCGACGCCACCGGCAACAGCCGCGACCCATAAACTGACACCAGGTGCACGGAGCATCACCGCCAAACCCGCGACGACCAGCGCAACGATGCGAACCACCCAGGCCAATCCCACATCCGTCTCAAACACCATCATCTCGATGTGCGGACGCAGCTCGGCGAAGGCCGTTTCACCGCTCATGGCACTCGCCATCATCACCATGCTGGCGACAGACAACACCGCGCCCAGCACCGCCGTCCCCGCCAACATCGACCGGAATGGCAGTACCGCCCCAGACACCCGTTCGTGCCCTTTAAGGCTATACAGCCCAAAAAGCGCTACCCCGAACAACAGCATCAAATCCACATACAACGCAAACCGCAGGGCAACGCTGACCGAGTCGCTCATTCATCACTTCACTTTGAATGTAACGTTGCCAGTGATCGGGTGAGTGTCCGAAGACACGGCGCGCCATTCGACTTTGTAGCTGCCGGCGGGCAGGGGCGAGAGCGGTGTGATGACCATGGTTTTCGGGTCGCTGGCGCCGGAGACTTTGGCTTTCATCGGCATGGGCGAGTGAGCCATGCCGGGCATTGCGGTCATGATCAGTTTGGCGCCGGAGAATTGGGTCATGAGGTTTTCGGAGAAGTGCAGTTCGATTCTGCTGGGCGCTGCGCCGTCCGCGCCTTCGGCCGGGGTGGAGGAGAGCAGTTTCGGGTGGGCTTGAGCCAGTGCGCTCATCAGCAGCCCGGTGGAAAGTGCGATAGCGACAGCGGTGGTTTTGATGGTGCGCATGCAAGGCCTCTTACCGCTTTAAGCGGTTGGTTTTTAGGTTTTTGAGTTGACGCGTTTAGAACCACAGCCGAACGCCGACGACCAGGCGGGCTTCGCTGCGGTCCTCGCCTTCGTCCCTGGCGTAGTCGGCGGTTTTGCCGTAGGTGCGGTTCCAGGTCACGCCGATGTAGGGCGCAAATTCCCGGCGGATTTCATAGCGCAGCCGCAGGCCGGCTTCGGTGTTGGACAGCCCGGAGCCAATGCCCCGTTGCGGATCGTTTTTGCCATAGACGTTGAGCTCGGCGGTCGGCTGCAAAATCAGCCGGTTGGTGAGCAGGATGTCGTAGTCGCCCTCAAGGCGTGCGGCGGTCTGGCCACCTTCGCCGATGAAAGCGGTAGCCTCGGCTTCGAAGTTGTACAGGGCCATGCCTTGCACGCCGAATGCGGCCCAGGTTTGCGGATCGCCGGGTTTGAAATCCTGGCGCACGCCGGTCACCACGTCCCACCATGGGCTGATCGCGTGCCCCCAGAGGGCCTGAACTTCGGCGTCTTCGGTTTTGCCATTGACGCGTTCGCCTTCGGAGCGCAGCCACAGGCGATCGATGTCGCCGCCGATCCAGCCGGACAGATCCCAGGCCAGCGCGCTGCCGTCGTCGGCGTCCTGCCATTCGAGTTTGTCAGCGAGCAAGTAATAGTTGAGCGCACTGTCGTGCATGTCATGGCCGGCGGGGCTGATGAAAACGGCGGCGCGGTCGGCATCGGTCAATGCCGGGATCGGCGTGCGGCTTTGGGTCGGCGCGGCGGGCTGCATCTGCCCGTAATCCTCGTTCTGCATCTGGCTGTGATCCATGCCCGGCATCTGGCTATGGTCCATGCCCTGCATGTCGTCGGTGGCGGCCATGGCCGAAGAGAGCGTCAGGCCCACGGTAACGAGGGCCAAAGAGATCGGAGTGAGTCTGGTCATGGGTAGCGCCTTATTCTTCCACGCGAACTTCACGGAGCATGCCCATTTCCATGTGGTACAGGAGATGGCAGTGGTAGGCCCAGCGGCCGAGCGCATCGGCGGTGACCCGATAGCTGCGCTTCGATCCCGGCGGCATGTCGATGGTGTGTTTGCGCACCATGAACTGGCCGTTCTCGTCTTCGAGGTCGCTCCACATCCCGTGTAGATGAATAGGATGGGTCATCATCGTGTCGTTGACCAGCACCACTCGAACCCGCTCGCCGTACTTGAGTCGTAGTGGTTCGGCGTCGGAGAACTTCACGCCGTTGAACGACCAGGCGAACTTCTCCATGTGGCCGGTCAGGTGCAGTTCGATGGTGCGGCCGGGCTCGCGGCCGTCCGGGTCTTCGAAGGTGCTGCGCAGGTCGGAGTAGGTCAGCACGCGGCGGCCGTTGTCGCGCAGGCCGATGCCCGGGTCGTCGAGTTTTGGCGCGGTGCTCATGGCTTGCATGTCCACCAGCGGGTTGTCTTTTTCCGTGTCGGGATGGGATTGCATACCGGCCATGCCGCCCATGGCCATGCTGCTGTGATCCATCCCGGCCATGCTGTCCATGCCCTGCATGTCACCGCCGTCCATGCCTTGCATGGCGCCGTGGTCCATCCCCGCCATATCGCCGCCCATGCTGCCGTGATCCATGCCGCCCATGCCCATGTCGTCCATGGTCACCAGCGGCCGTGGATCCAGCGCTGGAATCGGCGCCGACAACCCGGCCTTCACCGCCAGGGTACCGCGGGCATAACCCGTCCGATCCATCGACTGGGCGAACAGGGTATAGGCGTCCTGGGTCGGCTCGACAATGACGTCGAACGTCTCCGCCACCGCGATGCGGAACTCGTCGACGCTCACCGGTTTGACGTGTTGGCCATCCGCCGCGACCACGGTCATTTTCAAACCCGGAATACGCACATCGAAGTAGGTCATGGCGGAGCCGTTGATAAACCGCAGTCGCAGTTTTTCGCCGGGGCGGAATACGCCAGTCCAGTTCATGTTCGGCGCCTGGCCGTTCATCAAGTAGGTGTAAGTGGCACCACTGACGTCGGCCAGGTCGGTGGGGTTCATCTTCATCTCGGCCCACATCTTGCGGTCGGCGACCGTCGAGCCCCAGCCTTTCTCACTGACGTCGTGGATGAAATCGCCCACGGTGCGCTTGTGGTAGTTGTAGTAATCGGACTGCTTTTTCAGCGTCTTCATCAGGCTGGCCGCGTTTTCGTCGGTCCAGTCGGTGAGCATCACCACGTAATCGCGGTCGTACTGGAAAGGTTCCGGCTCCTTGGCGTCGATCACCAACGGCCCATACACCCCGGATTGTTCCTGAAGGCCCGAATGGCTGTGGTACCAGTAAGTGCCGTTCTGCCGGACCTTGAACTGGTAGACGTACATGCCGTCCGGTTCGATCCCGTGAAAACTCAGGCCCGGCACGCCGTCCATGTTGGCTGGCAGCAAAATGCCGTGCCAGTGAATGGAGGTGCTGTCCTTGAGTTTGTTCTTCACCCGCAGCGTGACGGTGTCGCCTTCGCGCCAGCGCAGCAGGGGGCCGGGAATACCGCCATTGATGGTCATTGCCGTTCGAGGGGTGCCGGTGATGTTGACCGGGGTTTCGCCAATGAACAGGTCGAAGTCGGTACCGGCCAGAACATTGGGTTCGCCGGGGCTGGTGATCGCCCAGACCGGCGTGCGCCACAGTCCAAGGCCAGCGAGGACTCCGCCTGCCGCCAGGCCCTTTACAAAGGTGCGTCTTGAGGTGTTGGAATGCATGCCGTTTTTCCCGTCCGTCAACCTGAAGAAGCCCTCAGGTCCATCCTGAGCGGAGGGAGGAGGGCTTAATGGAGATGAGATTAGCGGCTGGTGCCTTTCAGCAGCCTGAGGCCAAGATTACAGTTTTGACAGTTTCACACGGTATTCAACGACTGCTGTTGGGCCTGGACGAATCCGCCACGGTGGCATTACCGCAGTTGATATACGAAGAGGACTTCAACCAATGCTGATCCGGATAGTAGGAGAACAACAACTGCCCGTCCTTCATCGAGTCGATCAGCTGATGCGCAATCGCAGGTCTCACCGCCGGACAGCCGAGGCTTCTGCCGATCCGGCCATTGGCTCGCGCCAGGACAGGGCTGACATAAGGCGCGCCGTGAATGACGATCGCTCGCTCGAAGGCGTTGTCGTTGAACCCCGGCTCCAGACCTTCCATGCGCAGGGAATAACCGTTCTGCCCGACATAGCTGGATTGGGTGCGGTACAAGCCGAGGCTGGTGGCGTGGCTGGCATTCTGATTGGAGAACTGGCTGGCCATGTTCTCGCCGCTGTTGCGGCCATGGGCGACCAGTTCGTGGAACAACAATTTGCGTTGTTTAAGGTCGAATACCCAAAGACGTTGCACGGTCGAGGGCAGGGAATAATCGATCACTGCCAGTCTCTGCACCGGGGCCGTACCTTGGGCTCGGCTGCATTGGGAGGCGCGAACGGCCAGGGCAATGACTTTGGCGTTGGCATTGGGGGCCGCTTTGACCAAGGCAGCTTCAAGTGAATCGGCGTAGGCTGCCGGTAATGTAAAAAAAGCAGTCAGCAGCAGGGCCGTCATTAAGCAGCCAAAGCGGTCTGGGGCCATATACAAGTCTCATCTGAATATTTCGAGTCTAGCAGCGCGCACGAGGCTAGCCGGTTGAAAACGGGAGATTAAGGATTATCCATGGGGCAGTTAACAAGGTTATTCGTCATAAGCCGCCTATTTTTTATGGGCTTTCTGATAAGCGGCGCGGCAATCGCGCAAACTTCGCCGATTGAGCCGGCATCTCCCATTACCGCCGTGGCCGAAGCTGCCCCCGGCGATTACGTCGGCCAGGCGATTCAGGCGGCGCTGGCGCCCTTGAGTTCGGCGTTTCCGCCGCTGCTCACGTCGCCGCGGCATCAACGGGTCGATGTCAACCGAGTGGTGTTGGATTTCTACAGCCATCGCGGCTATCGCGCTGCCTGGACGGACGATGACGATGTCGTTCAGTTGTTGAAAAGCCTGAGTGACACCGAGATCGATGGCCTGAACCCTGCGGATTTTCGAATTGCTGAACTGGTTACCGCCAGAACGTTGATGCAAACAACAGCGCCCACTCCCGGGGAACGGGCAGCCTTTGATATCTCGGCGACCCAGACGTACATCACGGCGCTGCTGCAATTGCGGCGCGGCAAGGTTGATCCTTCGCGGCTGGACATCCACTGGAACTTCGACCCCGTCGGCGTCGACCCTCGGGAGGACGTCAACAACTTTTTCACCGCCCTCGACAGCCACGACATCGCGCGAGCCTTCGCCCAGGCACCACCCCAAGAAGCGGTTTACGGCACGTTGCGACAGGGCCTGGCGCAACTGCGCAAGGTTCGCGACCGGGGCGGCTGGCCGAAGATCCCGCAAGCGCAGACGCTCAGACCCGGCATGGACGACGCCTCGGTCGCGCAATTGCGAGCCCGTTTGGTGGCGGGTGGTTATCTGGCGCCGCAGAAGACCGGGCGTACGGACTACGACGACAGCGTCACGGCGGCGGTGAAGAAGTATCAGGCCGAGCAATACCTGGGGGCGGACGGTGTAGCGGGGCCGGCGACACTGGCGGCGCTGAATGTGCCGGTCGAGGCGCGAATCGACCAGGTGCGGGTGAACATGGAGCGGGCGCGGTGGCTGCTGTACAAACTTCAGGGCACCTTCGTTGTTGTCGATATCGCCGGGTATAAGGTCGCGTTTTATCGCGATGGCAAGCCGATCTGGCGTTCCCGGGTGCAGGTCGGCAAGCCGTTTCGCAGCACGCCGATCTTTCAATCCGCGATCACCTACGTCACGTTCAACCCGACCTGGACCGTGCCGCCGACGATTCTGGTCAAGGACATGCTGCCGAAGATTCGCGACAATCCTGGCTACCTTGATGCCAACCGGATTCGTGTGATCGATCGAGAAGGCAATGTGCTCGATCCGTCCACCGTCGATTGGGATAACCCGCGCGGCCTTACGCTGCGTCAGGATGCCGGGCCGGAAAATTCGTTGGGTCAGGTGGCGATTCGGTTTCCCAATGACTACTCCATTTATCTGCACGACACGCCACATCGCGAGTTGTTCGCGCAATCCAATCGCGCGACCAGCTCGGGCTGTATTCGGGTAGAAAACCCGTTGCAACTGGTGGAGCTGTTGTTCAACGACCCGCTTCACTGGAACAGCGAAGGGATTCAAAAGCAGCTGGCCAACGGCAAGACAGAGAACATCAGGCTGCCGGTGAAAGTGCCGGTGCTGTTGGCCTACTGGACGGTGGACCTGAGTCTTGATGGGCGCGTGACATTCAAGCCCGATGTGTATGGCTATGACTCCCCGGTGTTGCGAGCGTTGAATCGGCCTGCGCAGCGGCCGGCGCTGGACGGGAGGCGAGAGGCGCCTCCCTCGGTGGCGGCGGAGCAGAGCACGTTGTAGACCTTAAAGCCCCAGGCCTTCTTGCACGGCCAGCAGCAAGTTGTGTTCCGTCAGCGCGATCGCATCCGGTTGTTGTCCGGATTGCTCGATCGCCTGCAGCCACCACTGCGTCTCGCCGTGTTCGTTCACCGTTCGCAACAGCGCGAGTTCCTTGCCGATCGAGTGGATTTCAATCCGTCCGGCACCGTCGGCGGTGAAGCGAGCGACGGGATCGAAGGTGATGCTGTGGTGGTTGCCTTCGATCAACAGTTGGTCGATGGCGTAATCGTAAGTCGCCCCGTCCGGGGCACTCTCGAACACGTGGGTGGAATTGCGTCGCAGCTTCAGGCCCACTTCGATCAATGGCTGCAGCCAGGCTTCGATCTGGTGATACAGCTCGTAGACCTGGGCGGGCCAGTAGTCGATGGCCTGGTCGGCGATGGTCGCGTCAGCATTGGTTTGCCGGGATTGTTTCAGCTTCGCGGCGAGCTCGTCTGCCTTACTCATTTCGATGTCCTGTCGTGATGTCAGTTAATCGTAGCTCCTTCAAGCTAATGCGGGTTTTGCCCTGCGTCATGGGATTGAACCAAACCATTTATCCCCCAACCCTGCGCTTACCTTGCACAACCCCGTAGACTAAGCTCACAAAAAAAAGGTTTTGGGCCTCTGCCCATGCCTTACCCTTCCAGGACTCGCTTTTGCCTATCTCCATTCACGATCCGCACCACGCGCCCGGTGGTGCCTTGAAACGGCTGCCCCTGCTCAAGGCGGCGGTGCTGTTTATTGCGGCGGTGTGCCTTTGTCTTTGTGGGCTGCTTTACCTGCAACTGGAGCAGTCGCGCCGACATGACCTGGCGCTGGCCGAAGTGTCGTCATCGAACCTGACCCGGGCCATGGCGCAGCAGGCTGAAGATACGTTCATGAAAGCCGATCTGGTGCTGACCAGTCTGGTGGACTGGATTCAGGCTGAAGGTTTCGACGCTGCCCAGACGTCACGCTTGCAGAAAACCTTCGCCCGGCGGGTGCAGGCGCTGCATCAGTTGCACGGGATCTTTCTGTTCGACAAGCAGGGGCAATGGGCCGTGACATCGTTCCAGCATCTGCCTCGCGGCCCGGGTGTGGCGGACCGCGAGTATTTCAGGTTTCACCAGCAAAACGTGTCGTCCCTGGCACATATCGGTCCGGCGATTCGCAGTCGGGCAGATGGCGAGTGGATCATTCCGGTTTCCAGACGGATAAACGACCAGAGCGGCAATTTCCAGGGAGTGTTGCTGGCCGGCATCAAAATGTCGTACTTCGATCAGTTCTTCAAAAGCTTCAGCCTCGACGACAACGGCGCGATGTTTTTGGCGCTGACCGATGGAACGCTGCTGACGCGACGGCCGTTTATGGATTCGCAGATCGGCACGTCATTGGCTCAGAGCGAGATTTTTAAGAAGCGCTTGCCCAACGCCACGTCGGGCAACGCCATGATCGACTCGGTGGTGGATGGCATCGTCCGGTTGTATGGCTACCGTCAGCTCGATGCTTATCCGGTGGTGGTCGCGGCGGCGTCCTCCAAAGACGCGATTCTCAAGGACTGGTACGACACGGCGATTCAATCCGGTTTGATCGTCGCTCTGGTCGTCCTCGGTGTGGGGGTGTTCGGTTGGGTGTTCATTCATCAAGTGCGTGCGGGCGAGCGCATCGAGGCGGATTTGCGCAAGGCGCAGAAAGCGCTGGAGTTGATCGCCACCCACGACAGCCTGACCGGGCTGGCCAACCGTCGATTGTTCGAGCGGGCGCTGCAGATCGAGTTCGGGCGCGGTGCCCGGCGGTCGAGCCCGCTGAGCCTGATCATGCTCGATATCGATTACTTCAAACGCTACAACGACACTTACGGTCATGTGGCCGGGGACCATTGTCTGGCCGAAGTGGCGCGGGCCCTGAAGCGTTGCTGTCACCGCAAAGCCGATCTGGCGGTGCGCTACGGCGGTGAAGAGTTCGCGGTGTTGCTGCCGGACACCGACATCCATGGTGCGCTGACGATCGCCGAGCAAATCCGCCGCAGTGTCATGGACAAGAACATCACCCACAGCGGTTCACCCACGGGCTACGTGACGGTCAGCCTCGGCTGTTATTCGTTTGTGCCGACGGGGCACGACAGCGCCGAAGTGTTGATCAAGCGCGCGGATGCGGCGCTGTACCAGGCCAAGCACTCGGGGCGAAACCGCTCGGCGGTGTTGTCGATGGAAGGGGGCGTCGAGGCACTGATGCGCTCGGATCGATGAATCTTTACTTCCCTGGGGGGGCGTATGAAGGCGGTGCAATCCGGGGGTAATGACCGGGCATCACTGCTATGGTCTGTGGAAAGAGCCTGGCGGTCACACGTGACAGACCGGGCCCGCCGGTCTCACTCCGATCGGGCGATCGTTTGACAGGATCAAATGCATGGATTTGTCTGCTGTTACCACCGTTGCACCTGCGCGCCATACCCCGATTACCCGCAACCTGGTGTTGGTCGTCGGTCTGTTGTTTGTGGTGGGGGTGCTGGTCGCGCTGATCGCCCTGTTCAGCATTGCCGGGCGGCTCGATGCCGAGGATTTGGCCAAGACCACGTTTTATACCCAGCGTGCGCTGGAAAACCGTATCACCGCCACGAAAAACTACATCACCAGTTATGCCAACTGGACGACGGCTTACGATCACCTGAACGGCGAGGTCGATGTGCAGTGGGCCTACGTCGACCAGAATCTGGGTAAAACCCTGTTCACCATGGACCACTACGATGGGGTTTTCGTGGTCGATCTTCAGCGAACAAAATACGCGGTGGTGCGCGGGCTTCAGGTACAGGACGAGGCAGCAGCCTATCTGTCGGCATCGATAGCGAGGCTCGTCGAGGAGGTTCAGAGTCAGGAAAGCCTCATCAAACCCATCAGTCGCTACACCTTGTTCGAAGGCAAACCTGCGCTGTTGACGGCCGCGGCGATCGTGCCCAATGACGAACGCCCGGCGGTCGATCCCAAAAGCACTTCGGTGCTGATCTACGTCGACCAGATGGACCCTGAAAAGCTCAGCGCCTTGAGCGTCGATTACGGTTTGCATGACTTGAGCCTGATGCCCGACAACGCCATCGCTGCCGATCAGCCTGCCGTCGTCCTCGCGGGCACCGGTTACAGCCTGGTCTCCCGGCTTGAGCAGCCGGGTCATCAATTGCTCTGGTCGCTGCTGCCGCCACTGGGTGGGGCGTTGTTGATTCTGACGGTGTTGACCGCTTATTTCTTTCGCTATGTTCTGCGTACGTCCGGGCATGTGGATGCCAGTTACACCCGCCTCGATTTGTCGAACCAGGCGCTGGAGGCCAGTGAAGAACGTTTTCGTGCGGTGGCCGAAGCGGCGTCCGACTGGATCTGGGAAATCGACGACCAGCACTGCATCACTTATCTGTCGGGGCGCTTCAGCACCGTCACCGGATTTTCCGATCAACAATGGCTGGGGCAGAACATCGAGCAACTGCTCAATTGCGATACCACGCCCTTGTCGCTGTGGCTGAATAAACTCGATGAAGAGCAAGCCGTCAGCCATTTGCGTTGCTCCTACCGCGATCAGTCTGGGCAGCAGCGGGTGTGCCGGGTGTCGGCACGACCGATCCAGCGCAAGGGCGCGGTACTGGGGTTTCGCGGGACGGCCAGCGACATCACCGATGAAGTGGCCGCCCATGCGCAGATCCAGCATCTGTCGATGCACGACGCACTGACTGGCTTGCCAAACCGCAACAAACTGGCGCGGTTTCTCGATGAGGCGCTGGCGCTGAAAGAGCAGTCAGTGGCGCTGACGCTATTGATGATCGACCTGGATAACTTCAAGCCGATCAACGATTCCCTCGGTCATCCGGCCGGCGATGCGGTCTTGCTGGAAGTGGCTATCCGTTTACGCGAGTCCACACGGGACATTGACCTGGTCGCCCGGCTGGGCGGTGACGAGTTCGTGCTGGTGCTTCATGGCATGGACAGCCATGCGGAAATCGACCGGTTTTGCGAACACTTGCTCGACAGCCTGCATCAACCGATTCACTACGACCATCACACGCTGCACATCGGCGCGAGCATTGGTATCGCCCTGAGTCGGCGTCAGGGGCATCTTCCGGATGAGCTGATTCGCTGTGCCGATATTGCGTTGTATCAGGCCAAGTCCGAGGGCAAGAAGACCTGGTGCTACTTTGCGACGCACATGAACGATCTGATACAGCATCGTCGGCAATTGGAAAACGACCTGCGTCGGGCGATCAAGCACAATGAATTCGTGATGCATTACCAGCCGCGTTATCACGTCGACGGCAAGCGGATCGTCTCGGTCGAAGCACTGCTGCGCTGGCAGCATCCGGTGCAAGGCTTGTTGAGCCCCGATGCGTTTATCCCGTTGGCCGAGCAGACCGATCTGATCGTGCCATTGGGCCGCTGGGTGCTGCGCGAGGCGTGTGAGACGGCCCTGACCTGGCCTGGCGCGATGATGGTGTCGGTCAACCTGTCGCCGGTGCAGTTTGCCCGCAGCGATGTGATCGAAGACGTCCGGGAAGTATTGATTCAGACCCGCTTGCCCGCCAGTCGGCTGGAGCTGGAGATCACTGAAAACGTGATGCTCATCGACGTTGATGGCGCCCTGGCGACCATGAGTGCGCTCAAGGAGTTGGGGGTGCGGTTGAACATGGACGACTTCGGCACCGGTTATTCTTCGCTGGGTTACCTGCGCACGTATCCGTTCGACGGAATCAAGATCGACAAGCGCTTCATTTCGTCCATGAGCAGCGGCAGCAATGATCGCGCCGTGGTGCAGGCGATCATCAACCTGGGCAAGGCCATGGGCCTGACGGTGACCGCCGAAGGTGTCGAGACGCTGGAGCAACTGGATTTCCTGATCTCGGATCAGTGCCATGAAGTGCAAGGGTTCTACCTCAGTCGTCCGGTGGACAAATATGCGCTGCTGCCCTTGCTCAAAGCGTCGTGGGACGAACATCCGCTGTAACTCGCGCCTTTAGTCGCCTGCTTCGTTCGCCACGGCAACTGCCGTGGCGCGCCCCGGTCACAACTGGATACCGCCCATCCGTTGGAGCGTCGGACCATGAAGAACCTGAAAATCGCCACCTTCAACGTCAACGGCATGCGCGCGCGCCTGCCGAATCTATTGGCGTGGCTTGCGCGGGAACAGCCAGACATCGCCTGCCTGCAGGAGCTCAAATCGGTGGACGGGGCATTCCCTGTCGCTGAGCTGGAGGCGGCCGGCTATGGTGCCGTCTGGCATGGCCAGGTGTCGTGGAACGGGGTGGCAATTCTGGCGCGCGATGCGCAGCCGCTGGAGAGTCGGCGCGGTCTGCCGGGCGATGACAGCGACACTCATAGCCGCTACATCGAAGCGGCCGTGCATGGGGTTTTGGTGGGTTGTCTGTACCTGCCCAACGGCAATCCGCAGCCGGGACCGAAGTTCGATTACAAACTGGCGTGGTTCGAGCGGCTGATCTCGTACGCCAAAGACCTGCAGCGCAGCGATCATCCGGTGGTGTTGGCCGGCGACTACAACGTGGTGCCCACCGATCTGGACATCTACAACCCGCGCTCCTGGCTCAAGGATGCGCTGCTGCAACCCGAGAGTCGCGCGTGTTATCAGCGGTTGCTGGACCAGGGCTGGACCGATTCCCTGCGGCATCTGTATCCAGAGGAACGGATCTACACCTTCTGGGACTACTTTCGCCAGCACTGGCCGAAAAATTCGGGGCTGCGCATCGATCATCTGCTGCTCAACCCGGCACTGAGCCCTTACCTGCAAGAGGCCGGTGTCGATGCCTGGGTGCGCAATGAACCGCATGCCAGCGATCATGCGCCGGCATGGATTCGATTGGGCTCGCGCAAACGGCGATAGTTTTGGCGTGTGCGGTGATTGGCGAAATCAATTATCGGTCCGAGCGCTTTTTCCCTTATACATGGCGCCCATTGGCGGAGCGATCCGCGGGCCCCATGCATAAGGATTGAGCGATGAGCGAGCCACGACTGACGAATCTTGCGCTGTACCTGCAACGCCTGGGCTTCGACGCCCCTCCGGCGCCAACCCTGGAAACCCTGCGTCAACTGCAACTGCGCCACACCGGTGCCTTCCCGTTCGAAAACCTCACTACATTGTTGGGTGAGCCGGTACTCATCGATCTGCCATCCATCGAGCAGAAAGTCCTGCACGGCGGTCGCGGCGGCTACTGCTACGAACTCAACAACCTGTTCCTGGCGTTGCTTCAGACGCTGGGCTTCGACGCACGTGGCATCACCGGCCGCGTGGTCATGAACCAGCCCGAAGGCGCGTGGACCGCACGCACGCATCGCTTGAGTCTGGTGACCCTCGGCGGCGTGCGCTACATCACCGACGTCGGCTTCGGCGGCATGGTACCCACCGCACCGCTGATACTCGACACCGAAGCCGAACAACTCACCCCCCACGAACCCTATCGCATCGAACGGCATGCGGATGGCTACACCTTGCGCGCCAACGTTGGCGGTGAATGGCGGGCAATGTACATCTTCGACCTGCAACGTCAGGAAGACATCGATTACACCCTCGGCAACTGGTATGTCTCGACCCATCCCGACTCGTCCTTCGTCAAACAACTGATGGTGGCGCGGACGGGGGAGGGATGGCGGCGCACGCTGAACAACGGCAGTTTTGCGATTCATCGCATGGGCGGCGAGAGCGAGCGGCGTCAGGTGGCGGATGCGCAGGAATTGATCGGGTTGCTGGAAAGCGAATTCGGGATTCGGGTGCCGGCGAAGGAGGTATTGACGCCGGTGTTTGAGCGATTGATCGGGTCTGTTTGACCGGCAAATGGAAGACCACGCAAAGGGGCGGATTTGATCAATCCGCCCCTTTTTCTTTGGTAGATTTCAAGAATTTTTTGGGCTGGAGGCACTACACCTAAAAGGGCTGGCGTGGACACATGTCCATAATCTGACTGGTTAGTTGTATACAACTATATGGACATTTGTCCTGACTCTTGAATACAGTGTGCGCACAACAAAAACCAGGGAACCCCCCAACCATGAAAACGCCCCATGTTTCACACCAACGGCCCGAGGACGAAAACCTTGGGATCGGCGCGAATATGGCTTATGGCCTGCAACACGTTCTGACCATGTACGGCGGTATCGTCGCGGTGCCACTGATCATCGGCCAGGCGGCCGGGCTCTCGCCGGCGGACATCGGTTTGTTGATTGCTGCTTCATTGTTTGCAGGGGGGCTGGCGACATTGCTGCAAACCCTGGGTTTGCCGTTCTTCGGTTGTCAGTTGCCGTTGGTGCAGGGCGTATCGTTCTCTGGCGTTGCGACCATGGTGGCGATTGTCAGCAGTGGCGGGGAGGGTGGCTTTCAGTCGATTCTCGGGGCGGTGATTGCTGCATCGCTGATCGGCTTACTGATCACCCCGGTATTCTCGCGAATCACCAAGTTCTTTCCGCCGCTGGTGACGGGCATTGTGATCACCACCATCGGTCTGACGCTGATGCCGGTGGCCGCGCGCTGGGCCATGGGCGGTAACAGCCACGCCCCGGATTTCGGCAGCATGGCGAACATTGGGCTGGCGGCGGTGACGCTGGTGCTGGTGCTGCTTCTGAGCAAGATCGGCAGTGCGAGCATCTCCCGTTTGTCGATCCTCCTGGCCATGGTCATCGGCACCGTCATTGCGGTGTTTCTCGGCATGGCGGATTTCTCCTCCGTCACCCAAGGCCCGATGTTCGGCTTCCCGGCACCGTTTCATTTCGGCATGCCGACTTTCCACTTCGCCGCGATCCTGTCGATGTGCATCGTGGTCATGGTGACCCTGGTGGAAACCTCGGCCGACATTCTCGCCGTCGGTGAAATCATCGGTACCAAAGTCGACTCCAAACGCCTGGGTAACGGCCTGCGCGCCGACATGCTGTCGAGTATGATCGCGCCGATCTTCGGCTCCTTCACTCAAAGTGCCTTCGCCCAAAACGTCGGGCTAGTGGCGGTCACCGGGATCAAGAGCCGTTTCGTGGTGGCCACCGGTGGTTTATTCCTGGTGGTGCTTGGATTGCTGCCGTTCATGGGCCGGGTCATCGCCGCTGTGCCGACCTCTGTACTCGGCGGCGCTGGCATCGTGCTGTTCGGTACTGTGGCGGCCAGTGGCATTCGAACGCTGTCCAAGGTCGACTACCGCAACAACGTCAACCTGATCATCGTCGCCACCTCCATCGGCTTCGGCATGATCCCCATCGCCGCCCCGAACTTCTACGACCACTTCCCCAGCTGGTTCGCGACGATCTTCCACTCGGGCATCAGCTCCTCGGCGATCATGGCCATCGTGCTGAACCTGACTTTCAACCACCTCACCGCCGGCAACTCGGACCAGCAATCGGTGTTTGCGGCCGGTACCGAGCGGGTCTTGCGTTATCAAGACCTGGCGGCATTGCGAGAGGGGGACTACTTCAGCGAGGGTAAACTGCGCGACTGCGACGGGAATGAGATTCCGGTGGTGGAGGCGGACCATGGGCATGCCGAGTTGCGGGCGGTGCATGTGAAGAGCAGTGAGCATGTCTAAAGACTGGTAGATCAGAAGATCGCAGCCTTCGGTAGCGCTCACGGGCGTGTAGGATCTGCCGCAGGCTTCGATCTTTTGCGTCTAAAGATGGCAAGCACAAAAAAGCCCCTGAATCTTTCGATTCAGGGGCTTTTCGATTTTGCTGTCTGGCACGACCTGGACTCGAACAGAAAAATAAGCCCTTCTTTTACAGTGAAACTGTGCTGATTACTAAAATTTCTATCCCTACGATTATCCTAATCAAACCAGTATTTTATGTGAATTCGTCGACTCCTAGTTGGGAATCAAAATCCTATAGATAGTCCCGTCACCCCACGCCGCAGTGAGTAAAGATTTGCAGTCAGGAGCAACGGTCAGGCCGACCGGACTTTTAAAAGCCGTCGGCGACACTACGGGATTCTCCATTCGCGAGGATTTCACGAACCGTTGTACCACCGTAGTCAACCACGAACACACGCCCATCAAGGGTGATCGCAACTCCGGGGCCGGACGTTCCGAAATCCTTTCTTCCCTCAACACCTGCTCCATCCGGGCGAATTATCGTTACTCCGCCGCCAATATTTGAAACGACATAACCGCCATCCGGGGTCTGGACAACTCCGACCGGCGTTTGTAGATCGTCAATGACTGTCTCCAGTTGGCCATTTTCGGTTACGACGAGAATCTGGTTGGTGCGCCGGTTGGCGATCAGCAAACGCCCTGCGCGATCAAAGCCAATCCCGGCCGGCGTGGCGAGTCGCTGGTGTGTTCCAAACTTTTTCACGTAAGCACCGATCACGCACGGAAAATCTCTCTTGTGTCTTTTGTTGGCTTGTTATAGCCTTTTTCCAAAGCGCTTTGGATGATTTAAAAGCGTCGATTTAACAATCAAAAGCGCTTCTGTTTAGCGTGTTGGTTGCAACGACAAAAAATAAAAATAAGTTGGAGACATGCGATGCTTAAGACAGCGAGAAGGGTCCCGGTTATGCAGCAGTCAGTAAGGTTCCGAAAAACACTGCTGGGCGCCATGATTGGTACTCTGGTCATCTGCCAGAATGCGGGCGCCGACCCGTCGAAAGTAGCCCCGGGCGTCCCGGGCGCCGCGCCGTTCTGGTCCTATTCGGGCAAGACCGGTATCGGCACCTCCTACGAGCAGTACAAGGACGGGCAGTACTCCTCTGAGGCGGCCACCGGCGAGGTCTCGAAAGTCTGGTTCTCTCTGGCCAAGGGCGTCGTCACCGAAACCATGTTCG
Source organism: Pseudomonas frederiksbergensis (assembly GCF_017114915.1). GTDB lineage: Bacteria > Pseudomonadota > Gammaproteobacteria > Pseudomonadales > Pseudomonadaceae > Aquipseudomonas > Aquipseudomonas frederiksbergensis_I. Next base: position 4,669 of record NZ_JAAUOE010000024.1, on the reverse strand, counting down.
GGCTGATCCACGAAGCCCAGCTCAGGGAGCTGCAACTGGTCGTCCAGGGGCCGGATTTCGTTGATCTGGAGACCGAAGATACCGACAGCGAAATCAGCTACCTGTCGGTCGACAGCGAGGGACGTCCCAACTCACTCGCCTACAAGATCGTCAACCGCGACAAGCAGGGCCTCTACGAGATCGAAAAGCACATCTTCACTGATCCCGACGCCAACGCCTTGATGGTTCGGGTAATCTTTCGCAGCAAGGACCCGCGCATTCAGGTCTATTTGCACGTCGATCCGGCCGTCGGCAACGACGGCAGTGGAGACACCGCCTTCGTCGACAATCGGGCGCTGTACGCCCAGCAAGGCGAGACGACCCTGGTGGTCAAGGCCAGCCGGCCCCTGGAACGGCCCACTGTCGGCTTTGCCGGGGTTTCCGACGGTCTGACCGACCTCAAGGACGGCACCCTCGACAACCTTTACGACAGCACAGGACCATCGCAGCCTGGTAACGTCGCTATGCTGGCACGTCTGCCCCTGACAGGCACCGAGACCACGCTCGATCTGGTCGTCGGCTTCGGCCACAGCCGCCAGCAGGCCGACCAGGCCGCAGACGCCACCCTGACGCGGGGCTATGCCAAGGTGCTGGCCCACTACAACGGCGAAGGCGCGGCGATCGGCTGGCAGGATTACCTGCAATCTTTGTCCTCCCTGCCGGCCATGTATGCGCAGAGCACTGACAAGGGCAAGCTGCTCAACGTTAGCGCCATGGTCCTCAAGGCGCAGGAAGACAAGAGCAACGCCGGCGCGCTGATTGCCTCCCTGTCCAACCCCTGGGGCGAGACAATCCCGGCCACCCAGGGCACCACCGGCTATAAGGCGGTCTGGCCGCGTGACTTCTACCAGTGCGCCATGGCCCTGCTGGCCCTCGGCGATAAGCAGACCCCGAAGGTCGCCTTCGAATACCTGAAGAAGGTCCAGGTCACCGCCGATACTCCGACCATACAGACCGATACCTCGTCCAAAATCCATGATGGGAAGCAGGACGGTAAGCCAGGCGCGATCGGTTGGTTCCTGCAAAAGACCCACGTCGACGGCGAGGTCGAATGGGTCGGGGTCCAGCTCGACCAGACCGCCATGCCCATCATGCTGGGTTACAAGCTGTGGAAGGCCGGGGTGCTGGACGACACTCAGATCAAGCACTGGTACCAGAGCATGCTCAAGCCAGCGGCGGAGTTCTTGAGCGAAGGCGGCAAGGTGAAGATGGGCTGGAACGACTGGACGGTCGTCCCGCCGCAGACCCAGCAGGATCGCTGGGAAGAACAACCGGGCTATTCGCCCTCGAGCACCGCGGCGGTCATCGCGGGCCTAGTCTCAGCCTCGGAACTCGCCACCCTGGCGGGGGATGGCGAGGCGGCCAAACGCTTCCTGGCCACGGCTAAGGGTTATTCGGACAGGGTCGAGAAGAGCATGTTCACCCAGAGCGGCAGCTTCGGCGACGGACGCTACTACCTCCGTATCACCGAGAACGACGATCCCAACGAAGGCAAGCCTCTGCTCGACAACAACAGTCGTCCGGGTCTGCCGGAGAGCCAGATTCTCGACGCCGGCTTTCTCGAACTGGTGCGCTACGGCGTCCGTCCGTCTACCGATCCGCACATCGTCAGCAGCCTGGACGAACTGGACAGCCAGGAGCTGCCCGAGAACCTGAAGGTCAAGTACGACTTCACCTTCCCTGGTGTCGAGGGCGTGTTTCCCGGCTGGCGCCGCTACGGCAACGACGGCTACGGCGAGAGCGAGGTCTCTGCCATCAACTTCCCAGCCACCGGGGCACCCGTGCCGAACTCCGGATTGCGCGGCCGCGTCTGGCCGATCTTGACCGGCGAGCGTGGCCATTACGAGTTGGCCCGCAGCAAGGGCCAACTGCCGCCGGGGGGCAAGGCGTTGAGCGCCGAGCAGCTTGCGCAGCTTAAGAACACCTACGTCAAGGCCATGGAGCTGTTCGCCAACGACGGTCTGATGCTGCCGGAACAGGTCTGGGACGGCGTGGGCAACAACCGCCGGCATGGTTACGTGAAAGGTGAAGGTACGGACTCCGCCACCCCTCTGGCCTGGAGCCACGCCGAATACATCAAGCTAGTCCGCTCTCTGACCGACCAGGCAGTCTGGGACCACTATCCCGTCGTCTCGGAAAAGCTCTCGCAGTGATTTGGGCGAGCAACGGGCGCCAGGCCGTGTGTGCACCATCTCTTGGCGCCATCCATCTACAACAAGAAAGGTTTTCATATTCAAACATGCCTCCGTAACCTCCCGCCCATCGGCCGTGCCTGTGCACACAGCCTTTCTCGTCGCCGTCTGTGCCGGCGTCCTGCCGCTAAGCCCGGTTAGCTCCGCCTGGGCGGAGGCCTCCAAGGCGCAGACTCGAACTGGCGACAGCACTGTCACAGTGTTGGCAGGTTGCTGAGCTGACCTCTACATACCTAGGTCCAGAAATGCATATCCTTATCCTGAGGCGCTTCGCGTCACGCACCCGAGGCAGGAGCCGTATGCGGTAGTTCTGTACGTACGGATCTGTGCGGGGGGTGGCAGGTAGCTGTCATCCCTGTCGCGACCGTCCGGACTTCTATCTGTGGATAACTGAAGGCAACAGTACCTATAAAGCAGGTGGAATTACTGTGGTACAGATGTTAACTGGGGCAGGGGCCATCGGAGGTGCCGATTTTCAAGGTGGGCTGCCACAGTACCTGAAGGTTTTCAGGTGATTCGCCGTCAAGCAGTGCGAGCATCAACTCTATGAGTTTCCTACCGACGGCGAGAGGTTCGGAGGATTGTAGGGTAGTGATGTCGTAGCCCATGAACGCGTCCGGCGGCAGACCGTCATGGACAATGATCGACATTTCGTTGCGCAGTTCGACGCCCGCTTCAATGAGTGCGCGCAGGGCGCCAGCGCCGGCGGGAGGGTTATCCACAATGACTGCGGTCGGTCGAGGATTGCATGAGAGGAGGCGAGTCATGGCCTCGTATCCCCCGGCACGATTCAGGGTGCCTTCCACCATGTACTGCTGTTCTATAGGCAGTTGCGCATCCCCCATCGCTTTGAGATATCCCTCGCGGGATTGCGTCACAAAATACAGATCCTGTGGTCCGCTCAGTAGGGCTATACGCTGGTGATTAAGGCTAACCAGTCGCTCCACAGCCATGCGCAGTCCCGCTGCTGTGTCGAAGTCGAGCCAGGCATACGGCGCAGGAAGGATACTCCGACCGTAGGCAACAAACGGGATGCCTTTCTGGGCAAGATACGACAACCGGGCATCGTTCAATCGAGTTCGGGCCACAATCATCCCGTCTATGCGTCGTCCCTCGATCATGCGTTGGTAGGTGCGGATTTCATCGGTTTTAGAGGCTGAAGCAAGCATCAGATCCATATCCGATTTGCCCAAGGCTTCGGTCATGCCGGAGACCACTTGCAGAAAGTATGGATCGTCAAGGTCATGGATCAAAAGCGGATAGATGATGCCGATGGCATCGGCGCGGCCGGTAGCCAATCGACGTGCCACGGGACTGGGGCGATAGCCCGCGGCGGCGGCCGCGGTCACGATTCGCTCTCGGGTTTTTTCGCTGACATCCGTGTAGCCATTTAGGGCGCGACTGACCGTTGTCTGTGACAACCCCAGCTTATTGGCAAGTTCTTTGAGATTCATACGACGATGATTGACCTGAAAGGCGAGAGCGCTGTGTGATTGCACAAAGCGCCATAATTTTTGGATTTTCTCGAATACTACATTTCCCGCCTACATCCTCAAAGCGCTTTGCCTGGCCCGAACGGTGGCCCCTTGAGCAATCTGCATAATTATCACTGGGTATCCCCTCTCACTTGAACGATTGCACAGGTGGTGGCATTGGCGGCTGTCAGTCGCTGGCGTGTTCCAAACCTTTTCACGTAAGCATCGATCACGCACGGAAAATCGCTCTTGTGTCTTTTGTTGGCTTGTTATAGTCTTTTTCCAAAGCGCTTTGGATGATTAGAAAAGCGTCGATCTAAACAATCAAAAGCGCTTTGGTTTGACGTGTTGGTTGCAACGGAAAAAATAAAAATAAGTTGGAGGCATGCCATGCCTAAGACAGCGAGAAGGGTCCGGTTGGTTGCCCTCATACATGCGGGTGCTGTGCTGGCACAGCCGGACAATCAGATGAGAGCTTCCGGGTTGTTGAAGCATTCGGTTGGCAGGCAATCGAGAATTTTGGCGGTCAGTTGGCGGGCATTTATCAGCGTTATATCGCCCCAAACGGGTCGCAGACTTGGGTATCCAAACTGCATGGGGTTTTTTTACGCGCAGGTTTTGCCGGATGAGCACAATAAAAATAATGAGGTGGTTCTTGAAAACAACAATAAATCGCAGCCTTGCAGCCGCGAGTGTTTGCCTGGCGTTGCCATTGTCGGCCCAGGCGCTGGAGTTCGCCGGCTATTTGCGCAGCGGTGTCGGCACCTCGGTCAACAGCAGTTCGCAGTCGTGCTTTCAATTACCGGGCGCGCAGTCGAAATACCGGCTGGGCAACGAATGCGAACAGTATGCGGAGCTGGAGTTGCGCCAGGATCTGTTCACGCTGGACGACGGCTCGGTGCTCAGTGTCGACGGCATGGCCTCGCTGTATAACCAGTACGACCGCAGCCTGACGTTCAACGG
>NZ_JAAUOE010000023.1 GCF_017114915.1 Pseudomonas frederiksbergensis | reverse complement strand
TCGATGGCAGCGAAGAGGTTTACGTCCACGATGATCGGGCGCGGCTGGTGCGCCGGGTCACGCCAGATGGTGGCGAGCAGCTCAAGACCTACGACGACAGCGGACGGCTGATTGCCGAACAGGATCCGCTGGGGGCCGTCACCGAATACCGCTACGACGACGTCGGACGCTTGGTGGCGCTGATTCCACCGGCAGACGAACCAACGGCCTACGAATACCGCAACGGTTTCCTGCATGCGCGCTATCACGGGAAGGCGGTGTGGAAATACCAGCGCAATGCCCAGGGGGATGTCACCGAGGCCACCGATCCCCACGGCCACGTCACCCATTACCACTACGACGAACAAGGCCGCTTGCTGTCGATCCGCTACCCGGACACCAGTCGGCATCTGTTCGTCTGGAATGCCTTGGGGCAGTTGCTCGAAGAGACCTTGCCGGACGGTGGTCAGCGGCATTTTTCCTACGATGCGCTGGGGCGACAGACGACCCGCCAGGACGAACACGGTGCGATCACCCAGTACCAATGGGATGCCGTTGGTCGACTGATCCAGACCGCGCTGCCCACTGGGGCCGTGCGCGGGTTCAGCTACAACGCCTACGGCAAGCTCACCGCCGAGCGCGATGAACTGGGTCGCGTCACGCGCTACGAGTATGCCGACGATTTGCATTTGGTCAGTCGCCGGATCAATCCCGACGGCACGCAGTTGCGTTATCGCTACGACAACGCGCAATTGCTGCTCACGGAAATCGAAAACGAATCCGGCGAACACTATCGGCTGGACTACACGCCCAGCGGCCTGATCCGCCAGGAAACCGGCTTCGACGGCCGCCGCACCGCCTACGCCTACGACCTCAACGGCCACCTGCTGGAGAAAACCGAGTTCGGCGATGACGGCTCGCAGTTGGTGACGGCTTATGAGCGGGATGCCGCCGGACGCCTCTTGACCAAGACCCTGCCCGACGGAGTCCAGGTCGAATACCGCTACGACTCGCTGGGCCGACTGACCAGCGTCGACGACGGTCACGATCATCCGCTGGAATTCGAGTACGACCAGCAGGACCGCCTGATTACCGAACACCAGGGCTGGGGCACCTTGCGCTATGGCTACGACGCCTGCGGCCAGCTCAACCGCCTTCGGCTGCCGGACGGCAGCAAACTCGATTATCACCATGCCAAGGGTGGCGCGCTGACGGCCATCGACCTCAATGGCACGCGGTTGACGTCGCATACCTTCCTCGCCGGCCGCGAACAAAACCGCCAACAGGGTTTGCTGCTCAGCGAATATGCCTACGACGAACAGGGCCGCTTGAAGGCCCACGCTGTCGGCCAGCACCAACATCCTCTCTACCGTCGCGACTATGCCTACAGCCTCAATGGCAATCTCTACAGCATCGCCGACACCCGCCATGGTCAGCGCAGCTATCAGTACGACCCCCTCAATCGACTGATCCGCGTCCGCCACTCTCGCGACCAACAGCCGGAAAGCTACGCCCACGACCCGGCCGGCAACCTGCTGATGCAGGACCGGCCTGGCCCCGTCACCGTCAAAGGCAATCGCCTATTGATGCAGGGCGACCGCCATTACGACTACGACGCCTTCGGCAACCTGATCCGCGAACGCCGCGGTACCGGACAAAAACTCGTCACCGAGTACCGCTACGACTGCCAACACCGGCTGATCGGCGTCACCACCCCGGATGGCCGCTGCTCCAGCTACCGCTACGACGCCTTCGGTCGCCGCATCGCCAAAACCGTCGATGGCAAAACCACCGAGTTCTTCTGGCAGGGCGACCATCTTGTCGCCGAAAGCAGCCGCGAGCATTACCGCAGTTACGTTTATGAGCCGGGCAGCTTCCGCCCGCTGGCCATGCTCGACGGCAAAGGCCCGCGCCAGGCCTGCCCGTTCTACTATCAACTTGACCACCTCGGCACCCCGCAGGAACTCACCGACTACGGCGGCGACATCATCTGGGCTGCCCGATACACCGCCTATGGCCGCCTCACCCGCCTCAACCGCGACACCCACCAGGTCCTCGACCAGCCGCTGCGCTATCAAGGGCAGTATTTCGACGCCGAAACCGGCCTGCATTACAACCGGCATCGCTACTACAATCCGGATATCGGACGGTACTTGACCCCGGATCCGAGCAAGTTGGCGGGAGGGTTAAACGGGTATCAGTACACGCGTAATCCGGCGGGCTGGGTTGATCCGCTGGGGTTGAGTGATTGTCCTGGGGCGGATGGGTGCAGGAAGCCGTCGTTTGGGGATGAGGATCCGGCGGGTAAGGTGGGGTTGATGAGGGGGATGCTCAACTTCCCTCATATCCGGAAGAAAAGTATTTATACCGTGGAGATAGTCGCCATCCAGATGAAATTTTTTATCAGGGCTTTAAAACCAAGGGCGACAGCAATGATTTGCTGCTTCACTCACTTGACAGCAAAAATCCACCGAGCAATTTTGTTAGTACTTCTCCGAAAATAGAAGTTGGAATTGATTTCGCGACAAAGTTCAATATGAGAAGTGGTTTTTTGTACACCATGCGAATGATTCCAGGTAGAGATCTAGTAAAGGAACTTGGAAAAAAATACAAATTTAGTAATGAAAGGGAGATAGCAATTCAAGGTGGAATAAAAAGGGAAGATATTCTCGGTGTTACGCCTATTGGCGCTGATGGTCGCCCTACTAGTTACACCACCTTAAATCCGAACAGGAAATAGAAAGTGGATAGCGTAGAAATTGTGATAATCAAAAACGGCAGACGCCAAATCGCGAAACTTTTCTGCGATTCGGAAGCGCTGACTATTAATTTTGTGTTGGAGGATGGATATAGCAAAACTTATGCAGGGGGAGATTTTTACGAGTGCCTTGGCAATATCAGAAAAGAGCACTGCAATGTAGTTTTCCTGTGCAAAGGAGCAAAAATAAACGTACACCCTTCCAGCATGTCCTCACAGATGTCGCTCGGGGTAAAAGCATATGAACTCACACTAGGCAAGTATGCAACAAGGAATGATCTGGTAAATATTTTTGACTATGAAGAAAATAATCTTACGAACGATCCAGAGGTTCAGAGAGACTTCTTTATACGCTGGTTTGAATCAGATATTGCAGAGGAGTAGCGAGTCGAGAAAAGAGGTCAGGATATCTGGGACTGTGAAAAACACCGAAGCCCAGCTAGACGCTGGGCTCAGTTCTACGGTACAGAATCCGACTTAGCCGCCCGAACTACCGGCTTTACCTGTCCCCTCTCCACTCGCCCCAGAACCACCTGACTCTCCAGACCCACTTCCAGAACCACTCCCCATCGAACCTCCACCTTTCATCAACCCGCTTCCCTCCCCCGGGTTAGTGCTACTCCCATTAGCATCGCCACCATTCCCACCACCAATGGTGTCCGGTAGTGGTACTTTCCCATCCGAGGTACCCGCATTCATTTCCGAATAGGGCGGCATCCCGCCCTTGTCGACCGGCGCATCGCGGCCTGAAGATTGTGCAAACGCCGCCAACGAACTGATCGACAATAAGCCGACCACCGTCAGCGCCGTCAGTTTTGACCTGATCATGGTGCATCTCCTTTAAAGAGTGCTTCACCTGATCTGTGGCAGTGATCGCTTTCTAAAGGTGCCGCGCAATCGACAAGCGGCGATGCACCACCACGCAGGTTTCAGCTCGGTTCGCCCGAGGCATCATCACCGGTAATGTCCGGGTCTTCCGGGTCGGTTTCCACACTAGTGCGCTTCACTTTATCGGTGGGCACCTGCTCCACAGCAGTGTCGTCATCGTCGGGCGGGCGCTGGTCGCGACTTAGGGGGTTAGTCGGGGAAGGCAGCGGATATTCGGGGGTATCGTCGATATCGGAGTCTTTCGGGTCAGCGTTCATAACGCACCTCTCAATGGACCTGAAATGCAGATCCTTGACGTTCGAGGACAACACGATAGATGCGGATCGATCAAAAGGATCGAGGTCGGTCCTACCGCAAAATCACTCGTCGTCTTCCTCGTCATACTCATCATTCTCTAAGTTACCCACGTCGCCTGCATCATCGGCATCGTTGAGCGGCACCGTGGCGTCGTCCATCAGAGACCCCGGATCTTCGTTGCCGGGATCGTTGATCGGGCCTTCTTCGTCCTTGTCTTCGGTTTCCGGGGTCATGGCAAGCCTCGCAACGTTCGGGGTGTATATGCAATTCGAAACATCCTACCGCCAAACGTTCCAGAGTCCGATCGACAGAAACGAAAAACCCGGCACTCGACCGGGTTTTTACTGTCACTCGATATCGAGTTAGCGATGCTTGTACTTATTTTTATGCTTGTGTTTGTAGTAGCCGCCACCGGAATGCGAACTACCGCGGTCATCACCCAGGCTGCTGCCCACCGCGCCACCAGCTGCACCGCCCACGCCTGCGCCAATGGCCGAACCCGTGGCGCCGCCCAGGCTGTTGCCGATCACCGAACCGCTCGCCGCGCCGAGACCACCGCCAACGGCCGCTTCTGTACGACTGCCCTTGTGCGCACCGACCGCACTGCCTGCCGCACCGCCGACGCCAGCGCCCACCGCTGCTCCGGTGCTGCCGCCCAGTTGGCCGCCGACTACGTTGCCCAACACACCGCCAAGACCACCACCGACTGCAGCGTCGCCGTCCCCGGCCGCCATTGCACCCTGAGCGATCAAAAGTCCCAAAAACACCGTAGACAATGTCAAACGCATGATATGCACCTCTAATTTCCGCATTGGGGAGGAACGTGCCGCGGATAGGCCTCAGCCTGGCATTTGCGTCTGTTGAACAGCAAATCAAATACCGACTGTACGAGATTTGAGCCACATGCTGGAGAAACGTTCCAAAACGAAAAAGCCCGGCATCGAGCCGGGCTTTTTCAGCTGACCTTCAGGATCAGTGACCCTTTTTGGACAGATTGCTGCCCACGCCGCCGCCCAATGCACCGCCCAGGCCGGCGCCGATGGTGGAACCGGTCTTGCCGCCCAGGCTGTTGCCGATTATCGAACCGCCCGCCGCGCCAACACCGCCGCCGATGGCCGCTTTGGTGCGGCTGCCTTTGCGCGCTGCAACAGCGCTGCCGGCTGCGCCCGCTACGCCAGCACCGATCGCTGCACCGGTGCTGCCGCCCATTTTCTGGCCAACCACATTACCCAGCGCGCCACCCAGACCACCACCCAGCGCGGCCGTACCGTCACCGGCAGCCATCGCACCTTGAGCAACCAAAAGGCCCAGAACCAGAGCAGGCAGTGTTAAACGCATGACAAGAACCTCAAAAAAAGGGGAAACGGAAAGGCTGGAGATTGAATGCTTTAGAGGAGGCAAAGTCCAGACACAAAACCGGAACAACCTCACCATTGGCGACGGTTGGACAGCGTTTATGCAAAAGGTTTTATGACAGGCAAAAAAAAGCCCGCTGGGGAGACGGGCCAGGGTACTGCTTTCTAACGGATGAGTTGAGCCTACGCAGGCAGGTGTGAAAAGTTTGTGAAAATAGTCACCAATGCTCGCAAAGTTGTAGGACATTTCTCAGCTCGGCCACCGAGCCACGCTTTCCACCCTTCAAAAACAAGAAACCCCGCTCAATGGCGGGGTTCGTGCTGTTCACTGTTACTTCCTGGAGGGCGCCCCCAGCTTGGGCATGAATTTCGATTTCGGCCCTCGGGTTCGAGGCACTGCAGATTTGATTTTGTTGATTTGGATACGGTCTTCACCGAAGCTCGGCACATAGTCCGTCTGACCACACTGTACGCAATTATTGATCGGAAACTCTGCCCCGTCGTCTTCGATATACGGCTCAGCCATATCTTCGCTCCTCTCAAAACGGGTCGATACCGGCAAGCCCTTTTTGCCTGAAAAATATCGACCACCCTGGTTTTTGAGACTAGCCGGTCATTCCCGGACTTGTGATTCAGATCGTTACATGCCCGACGAATGGCCAGCACCGCGCCCCAGGATCGGCTTACAGCGACCTACCTCAGCTTGACCGCCGTCCCGGTCACAAACACCACCACCATGCCACCCTTGCCGGCCGGCATGCTGATCTCATAATCGAGCCCCACCACCGCATCCGCCTGAAGCGCCCGCGCTCGCTCCTTGATCTCATCGGTCGCCTGAATCCGCGCATCCTTCAATGCCCGCTCCAACGTCTGAGAACGCCCACCGAAAAAGTCCCGCATTCCGGCGAACAAATCGCGGATCACATTAACGCCCTGCACCGATTCGGCGCTGACGATGTCCAGGTAGGCGGTGATTTGCCGGCCTTCGATGGTGTGAGTAGTGGTGGTGATCATGAGATGTCCTTGTTTAGAACTGCATCGATTGGCTGAAACAACGGGAAGCTTTGAACTCAAGGATATCGAGAAGGCTCTGACTGGACCACGCTGGCTCTTAGCGCTTTGGCTACCTGGGTTTGAATCTGGTAAGCAGGCGCCTCGACGGCTGTGTAATCACGGGTATAGCGAGTAGAGAACTCCCCAACACCCCATTGCAGGTACTGCTGCACGTGCTTCAATTCATGCGCCCACAGCGCGACATTGTTAAGTGCATCATCGGGATTGCGAAAGACGATGATGTCGATCAGGGTGACTGCAGTGACATCGGGATTCTGCAGCATGGTGTTTGCGGCGTTGAGCTCCACATCATCACCTACCTTGTAGCGAGCCGAATCAAGCACTTGAATGTCATAGTAGGGTTCGAGCTGGGCTCGGATATTCAGCGGGATCGTCCGAATATCACCAGTTGCCGCGGCGTTGCGCGATTGCACAATCCAATTCTGTAATCCAGTGGAAGCCATTTGGTTCATGCTTTCAAAGATCGCCCCGTTTTCCTCTTTGGAGCCTGGAGCACAAAAACAAGCGACCACGCAGACTTCGTACTGCCCTTTTGGGCAGGCGTAGATAGAAGACGAAGTGCCAACGGAAAAGAGCAATGCTGCTAACCGGAAAACTTGACGCGTAAAGACAGCTGACAATTGGTTCTCCCAGAGGTAATGGCAGTCGGCAGGTGATGCTTTTGGCTTCTCGCACCCGGTGTCCAACCACGCGTATGACCGTAGCGGCCACCGTTTGTTGCCTTCAGAGCCCACAGCTTTTTCAGGCCATTTCCCACATTACCTGAAAGGCCGTGCTTGGCCGTTTCTACCCGTCGCGTTCACAGCCGCGCGACCGACGAGCAGCCGGTCGCGCGCTGTCGATCAATGGCTCATGATGGGTGCCAGTGCGGCCTGAATCCTGGACATCTGTGCTGGCGTTGTCATGCCAGTAAGCAGCCGGCCAAAGTGAGGATGCTGCACACCCGAGATAATGTATTGCCAACGGTAGGCGCTCAGCACGCAGGCATTGATTTGCGCTGTCTCATCGACACTGAACGGTCGTGAGACATTTCGAATAAAGTAGCCGGCATCGGCTGCCGATTGTGCCTGCAGGATTGCGTCGACGGCCGCCACCAGCGCAATCAGATCACTCACTGCCTGGTCGCACTCGGCTGGCGAGAGTTTCGCGTGCTCAGCCATCCACTCCAGTTCATCGAGTACGACGTGCCGGCTTTCATCCTTCCAGTGAAATTTGAAGACATCCTTGAACAGGGGGCACAACTCCTCGCGCGGCGCGATGCTCTGTACGTAGTGCGCCTGAACAAACAGCTCGATATGACAGGTCAGCGCCAGCACCGACCAAGTGCTGGCCGCAAGTACCGCACGCGCCACATCGTTTGGATCGGCAACTTGACGATATCCCGCCGGCAATTGCGAACCCATCATCGTCTCCATGCGCCGGAACAACTCCTGGTGCTTGATCTCGTCGTTGGAAAAGCGCACCAGCGCTTCGAGTGCGAGCTGATTGTCAAATACATGGGCCCGACCTTGATCGAGCATTTTGGCACTGATGAAACGCTCGACCAGGCCAAAGATATACGCATAGGTTCGGCCCTGAATCTGACTGAGCAGGCGTGCCTCGGCCTCGGCGAGAAAGGTCAGGCGGTCGATCTGCGAGAGCCCATCGGGCAAGAATTTGCGCGAGAAGTCGAAACCCCGGTCCTGCAGCAAATCGCGATCGATCTGCCATTCGGTTTTTTTCGATGATCTGACCATTTGAGCATATCGGGCGGCGTTGCCCGACTCTGGGCCGGGTATGGTAACGACGGTGTTCATATAGATCTCCTGCTGCCCTGGTTGAGTTGGAATGGGGCAATTACGGTTGACGTCGGAGCCAATGACCATGGGGGAAGGCTCTGGGGACAGCCTCGATCTCTGAGTCCGCGTTGGTGCTAATCTAGGGCTCGCAGTTCAGGCGGTGAATGACTGGTGCGCCTGAATACCTGCTCCGGAGTCCGGAAAAGAGGACGGGCCAGTGTTGGATGCGCTTTCTGATGTCTTGCGTGTGATTCGGCTGTCTGGAGGGGTCTTCCTCGAGGCGGAACTCACTGCGCCCTGGTGCATCAACGGCAGAATCTCGGCGGATGATTGCAAACCGTTCCTGGCGGCACCCCGACATATCATTGCGTCGCATTTTGTCGCCGCGGGGCACATGCAAATACGAATAGACGGTGGTGCCACCCTCGACGTGGGGGCAGGCGAACTCGTTCTGCTTCCTTGCAATGACGCTCATTCGTTTGGCAGTGACCTGAGCATTGCGCCCATGCCGGCGAGGGAAGTCATCCAGCCGCCAGACGTCGGCGGCATTTCACGAATCAAGTACGGTGGGGGCGGCGAGACCACGCAGTTATTGTGCGGATTCCTCGGCTCCGAAACGCCCTTCAGTCCGTTGCTTTCGTCGCTGCCACCCTTATTGAAACTGGACCTGCGCGCGACGGCTTCGGGCACCTGGATCGAAAGCTCATTCCGCTTCGCTGTCAGTGAAATCGCGGCGGGACGCGTCGGCTCGGCAACGGTCATCGCCAAGCTGTCCGAATTGCTATTCGTCGAAGCCGTCAGCCAGTATGTCGCCAGCCTCCCCGCTGAGCGACGCGGATGGCTGGCGGGTTTGCGAGATCCGCATATCGGGCGCGCACTGGCGCTGCTCCATGCTCGTCCAACCGAGGGCTGGACAGCAGAAGCCCTGGCGGTTGAAGTGGGCATGTCACGCTCGGTATTCGCGGAGCGATTCACCGCATTGGTCGGACAGCCACCGATGCAATACCTGACGCTCTGGCGCATGCACGTGGCGGCTCAACACCTGCGCGAAGGTCGCGGCAATGTGGCGCAAATTGGCTTTGCAGTTGGCTACGAGTCCGAAGCCGCATTCAGTCGCGCATTCAAACGCCAGTTCGGCACATCACCCGGCACCTGGCGCAGACAATCAGCCTGAGAAGTTGCGGTGTCGATGGATTCCCAGCGTGGTCCCCTATCGCCCTTTTTCAGACGCCAGAAACCACAAAACCCCTGACTTCTCTCGAAATCAGGGGTTTTGTGTACATCGAATGTGGCGGTGAAGGAGAGATTCGAACTCTCGATACAGTTTCCTGTATACACACTTTCCAGGCGTGCTCCTTAAGCCACTCGGACACTTCACCGTATCTCGTCAAACGCATTCAGTCTGTCGAGGCGCGCTAATGTAGTCGAAAGCTTTTCCGATGGCAAAGGTTTTTTTCAGAATTTTCATGCGGTTAACGCAATTAACGCTTTCTTGGCGCTGAAGGGCATGGCAAACCCGCCAATCTCCGGCTTCGCATCCTCTTCTATATAGAGGCCAATGCGCGGCGGACATGGCGGGCGACGCCTGGTGGGTGGGGAAAGGGTGACTGGCGGGTCAGTCACGGCGCTTTACCTGGCCTACAGCGGTGGGTAACGTCTGCCCTACTTTATTAGAAGGATTGGCGTCATGAGTGAGTTGATTTCCTACCATCTCGAAGACGGTATCGCGACCCTGACCTTGAGCAATGGCAAGGTCAATGCCATCTCTCCGGACGTGATTGTTGCGTTTAACGCGGCGCTGGATCGGGCGGTGGCGGATCGGGCGGTGGTGATCATTACCGGTCAGCCGGGGATTTTGTCGGGTGGTTATGACCTGAAGGTGATGACGGCCGGCCCTAACGAAGCCATGGCGCTGGTGGCCGCCGGTTCGACCCTGGCTCGTCGTCTGCTGTCGCACCCGTTCCCGGTGGTCGTGGCCTGCCCTGGGCACGCAGTGGCCAAGGGTGCGTTCATTCTGTTGTCGGCTGACTACCGCATTGGTGTCGACGGCCCGTTCAGCATTGGGCTGAACGAAGTGCAGATCGGCATGACCATGCACCACGCCGGTATCGAGCTGGCCCGTGATCGTCTGCGCAAGTCGGCGTTCCATCGCGCGGTGATCAATGCCGAGATGTTCAATCCGCCGAGTGCCGTGGATGCCGGTTTCCTTGATGTGGTGGTGTCGGCCGAAGAGCTGCAAGGCGCGGCGCTGGCGGCGGCTCGTCAGTTGAAGAAGCTCAACATGATCGCCCACAAGAACACCAAGCTCAAAGTGCGCAAGGCGCTGCTGGAGACGCTGGACAACGCGATCATCCTGGATCAGGAGCATATGGGTTAAGCCCTCGTGCGTTGTACCGAAAAGCCCGACCGTCGTGTCGGGCTTTTTCTTGCGTGTCGGGTTTAAAACCTTACAACCGCTCTAGGCCGCATCTGACCAATAAGTCGAAATATGCGCGCAAACATCGGCCATCCCCCTCTTCTATAGCGGTAATTGCCGAAAACAGTGCACATCCGTACACTGCGCCACCTTTTGTCCTGGTGGGCCTTTAAATGCTGTTTGTGTTTCGTATGTTGTTGATGGGCCTGCACTTTATTCTGGCCGGTGTGCTCGGAGTGATTCTCGGGCTGTGCCGCCCGTTCAATCCGGACAACAGTCGTTTATGTGCGCGTCTGTATGCATGGCCGGCGATGTGTATTTTGCGTTTGCGGGTGAAGGCCGATGTCGGACCGTTGATGGATAAACCCGACAGCTGCGTGATCGTCGCCAACCACCAGTCCAACTACGATCTGTTTGTGTTCGGCAACGTGGTGCCCCGCCGCACCGTGTGCATTGGCAAGAAGAGCTTGAAGTGGGTGCCGCTGTTCGGGCAGTTGTTCTGGCTGGCGGGCAATGTGCTGATCGACCGCGGCAATGCGCACAAGGCACGTCAGTCGATGCTGGCCACCACTCACACCTTGCAGAATGAAGACACTTCGATCTGGGTCTTCCCCGAGGGCACGCGCAACCTGGGTGAAGAGCTGTTGCCGTTCAAGAAAGGCGCCTTCCAGATGGCGATTGCCGCCGGCGTGCCAATCGTGCCGGTGTGTGTCAGCAGTTACGTCAAACACATGCGATTGAACCGCTGGCGCAGTGGGAAGATTCTGATCCGTTCGCTGCCGGCGATTCCTACGGCTGGATTGAGCCTGGATGACATGCCGATGCTGATCGCCCAGTGCCGTGAGCAGATGCGTGAGTGCATCGACTCGATGGATCGGCAACTGCAAGCCGCCTGAAAGAAACCCGCCCTGCGCGGGTTTTCTTTTGCCTGCGAACTCTGCAGATTTAGCTGACTCTCAAACAGTAGACAAGGTTAAGCTCAATCCTGCCTGGCATCGCCAGTCGTTACCAATAGAAAACGGCCAATAAGAAGTGAATCACCATCATGGGTAGAGTCGTTGCTGCTGCGGTTTACAGCGCCGGTAAGAAAGTCACCAATATCACCCTCGACGAAGGCGCTGCCTGGGCTGCCAAACCCGGTCACTTTGTGTGGATTGGTCTGGAAGAGCCGAACGCCGAGGAGCTGTTCAATTTGCAACGCCAGTTCAACCTGCACGAACTGGCCATCGAAGACGCGTTGGAAAAACACAGTCGGCCGAAGCTGGAAACGTTTGGCGACGCGCTGTTTATCGTCACGTATTCGCCGATCCGCAATGAAGGCAAACTGCAGTTCATCGAGACTCATATCTTCGCCGGCAAGGGCTACATCATTACCGCACGTAACGGTCATTCGGCGTCCTACGCCCATGTCCGACAGCGTTGTGAGGCGCGGCCGCTATTGCTGGAGCATGGGGAAGATTTCGTACTCTATGCCATCCTCGATTTCGTGATTGAAAACTACCAGCCGATGGGCGAAGCAATTCATGCCGAGATCGATGAGCTGGAGACCAATGTCCTCTGCGGTTCCCTGAACGAACGCGATATCCAGAAACTCCACGGCCTGCGTCGCGATGTATTGCGCTTGCGCCGGTTTGCGGCGCCGATGGTGGAGATCGGTGAGGAACTGCAAAATCTGAGCTTTCCGTTCATCGACAAGAACATGAAACCGTACTTCCGCGATGTGCAGATTCATGTCACGCGGCAGATGGAAGATCTCACGACCCTGGCGGACATTGCCAGTCAGACTATCGAGGTCGGGGTGTTGCTGGAGGCGTCGCGCCAGAGCGTGGTGCAACGCAAGTTTGCGGCGTGGGCGGCGATTCTGGCGTTTCCGACGGCGGTGGCCGGGATCTACGGGATGAACTTCGAGGACATGCCGGAGTTGACTTGGCATTACGGGTATTTTGCGGTGCTGGGTTTTATCACCGTTGGGTGCGTCGGTTTGTGGGCGAGTTTCAAGCGGTCGGGGTGGTTGTGAGTATGGTGTGACGCAGAGCGTCACGGGATGCATTCCTTTGCTGCGCGTGGGAACGATCAACAAGGACCGAGGCGTCTGCGAAATTCGCGGGCAAGCCTCGCTCCTACGGCTTATGCGCCACAAACCGCATCATCCATTCCGCAACGGTCGTGCCATGGTGTGGATGCTCCAGGCTCTCCACGCCCTTCTGATAAACCTGCTCGCCCAAATGCTCCTGACGGATATCCAGCAGCGCCTTAGAGTAATCGTGAATGAACTCCGGATGCCCCTGGAAGCACAGCACCTGATCGTTGATGTGATACGCGGCGAACGGGCAGAAATCGCTCGAGGCAATCACCGTAGCGTTTTCCGGCAGCGCGGTGACCTGATCCTGATGGCTGATCAGCAGCGTCAGTTCTTCCCTCACCGGGCTCATCCACGGCGCCTTGGCCGCGAGTTTGTATTTGTGGGTGCCGACGCCCCAGCCCTGGGTCGCCCGTTCGCTCTTGCCGCCCAACAACAGTGCCAGCAGTTGATGGCCGAAGCACACGCCCAGCAGCTTGTCACCGCGCTCGTAGCGTTTCAGCAGGTACGTCTTGAGGGTTTGAATCCACGGGTCGGTGCCGAAGGAATCGGCCTTGCTGCCGGTAACCAGATACGCATCGAAGATCTCATCATCACTGGGATAATCGCCCTGCATCACGTTGTACACGGTGAATTCGGCCGCGATGGGTTGCTGCGAAAACAGACGCTGGAACATCTGCCCGTAACCCTGATATTGATCGACCAGTTCCGGACGCAGGATGTCGGTTTCCAGAATGCAGATGCGTAACGACATAAAAAATACCTGACACGTGATGGGGATAATGCACACCCCAGAGCCTGCCTTGAAACACGGTAGCAAGGCAAGCCCTGGGATGTGTCATCGGTCCCTTAGAACGTCCCCTTAGAACAGCGCGTCCTTGGCGGCTTTCTCCAGCAACAGCGCAGGCGGTGTGAAGCGCTCGCCATACTGTTCGGCCAGGTACTGGGCGCGGGCGACGAAGTCTTTCACGCCGTACTGGTTGATGAATTGCAGCGCACCGCCGGTCCAGGCCGCGAAGCCGATGCCGAAGATCGAGCCGACGTTGGCATCCGCCGTTGAGGTCAGCACGCCCTCCTCCACACAGCGCACGGTTTCGATGGCTTGGATGAACAGCAGTCGATCGCGCACGTCCTTCGGTGAAATCTGCCCATCGGTTTTCTCGAAGCGGGTTTTCAGCTCCGGCCACAAATGCTTCTGACCTGCGGTCGGGTAATCGTAGAACCCCCCTCCAGCGGCCTTGCCCGGACGCTTGAATTCCTTGAGCAGCAAGTCAATCACGGCGAACGCCGGGTGCTCAATCAGCGTTTTCCCTTCCGCTTGCAAGTCTTTGGCGGTTTGCTGGCGGATATGGCTCATGAGGCTGAGGGAAACTTCGTCGGAGATCGCCAGAGGCCCGACGGGCATGCCGGCCTTGCGCGCCTCGGTCTCGATCATCGGCGCGCTCACGCCTTCGCCAAGCATGGCGATGCCTTCGTTGGTGAAGGTGCCGAACACCCGCGAGGTAAAGAAGCCGCGACTGTCGTTGACCACAATCGGGGTTTTCTTGATTTGCAAAACGAAATCGAAACCGCGAGCCAGGGTTTCGTTGCTGGTACGGGCACCTTTGATGATTTCCACCAACGGCATTTTCTCCACGGGGCTGAAGAAATGCAGGCCGATGAATTTGCTCTGGTCCGGCACGGCGGTGGCCAGGCCGCTGATCGGCAAGGTCGAGGTGTTGGAAGCGATGACCGCATCCGGGCCGACGACGGTTTGTGCCGCCGATGAGACCCTGGCTTTCAGTTCGCGATCTTCAAACACCGCTTCGATGATCAAATCGCAACCGGCCAGGTCCGCATCGTTTTCGGTGGTCTGGATTCGCGTCAGAATCGCCTCGCGTTGCTCCCGACTCAGTTGACCGCGCGCAACCTTCTTGTCGAGCAACGCCGCCGAGTGGGCCTTGCCCTTCTCTGCCGCGGCGAGGTTGATGTCTTTGAGCACCACGTCGATGCCGGCCGAGGCGCTGACAAACGCGATGCCCGCGCCCATCATCCCGGCGCCAAGCACGCCGACTTTCTTCGTCACATAAGGTGCGATGCCCTGAGGCCGCGAACCGCCGGCATTGATCTCATTGAGCTGGAACCAGAACGTGCCGATGAGGTTTTTCGACACCTGGCCGGTGGTCAGTTCGGTGAAGTAGCGGGTTTCGATCAGATGCGCCGTGTCGAAATCCACCTGGGCGCCCTCCACCGCGGCGCAGAGGATTTTCTCCGGCGCGGGCAGACAGCCCTGGGTTTTGCTGCGCAGGATCGACGGTGTGATGGCCAGCATCTGCATGACTTTGGGATCCGACGGCGTGCCACCGGGGATCTGATAACCCTTCACGTCCCAGCGCTGTATCGCAGTCGGGTGCGCGACAATCCACGCCCGAGCCTTGGCCATTAGCTCATCGTGATCGGCTGCCAACTCGTCGATCAATCGTGCCTGCAACGCCTGTTGCGGCCGGATTTTTTTGCCTTCAAGCAGATAGGGCAGGGCTTTTTCAATGCCCAGCATGCGCACCATGCGCACCACTCCACCGCCGCCTGGCAACAGGCCGAGGGTGACTTCCGGCAGGCCGAGCAACACTGACGGATTGTCCAGCGCCACACGATGATGGCACGCCAGGCAGATTTCCCAGCCGCCGCCGAGCGCCGCGCCGTTAATGGCGGCGACCACCGGTTTGCCGAGGGTTTCCAGGGTGCGCAACTGGCCCTTGAGGGTCAGCACCATGTCGTAAAAGGCTTTGGCTTCGGGCTTGCTGACCTTGATCAGTTCGTTGAGGTCGCCGCCGGCGAAGAAGGTTTTCTTGGCCGAGGTGATGATCACGCCGGCAATCGCATCCTTGTCGGCGACGAGGCGCTCGACGCAGGCGGCCATGGCCTCACGGTAGACCGCGTTCATGGTGTTGGCGCTCTGGCCCGGCATGTCGATGGTCAGAACGACGATCCGGTCCTGGCCCTTTTCGTAACGAATGGCTTGGGTCATGGCAATTTTCCTTGAGTCGGATTTTCTTAAAGGCAGGCTCAGAGGCGTTCGATGATGGTGGCAATGCCCATGCCGCCGCCGACACACAATGTCGCCAGGCCATAGCGCAGGCGCCGGGTTTCCAGTTCATCGAGCAGCGTGCCGAGAATCGCGCAGCCGGTGGCGCCGAGCGGGTGGCCCATGGCAATGGAACCGCCGTTGACGTTGACCTTGTCCGGATCGATGGCCATGTCTTTGATGAACTTGAGCACCACCGAGGCGAACGCTTCGTTGACTTCGAACAGGTCGATGTCTTCGACCCGCAGCCCGGCCTTGGCCAGCGCCTTGCGGGTGGCCGGCGCGGGGCCGGTGAGCATGATGGTCGGGTCGGTGCTGGTGACCGCCGTGGCAACGATCCGCGCTCGCGGATGCAAACCCAGCGCCCGGCCGCGGGCCTCGGAGCCGATCAGCATCAGCGCCGCGCCATCGACGATCCCGGAGCTGTTACCCGGCGTATGAACGTGGTTGATCCGCTCCACCTGGCTGTACACCCGCAGTGCCGTGGCGTCGAAGCCCATTTGCCCGATCATTTCGAAGCTCGGCTTGAGCGTGCCCAGACCTTCCATCGTCGATTCGGCGCGAATGAACTCATCGTGATCGAGCAGGATGATGCCGTTCTGGTCCTGCACCGGCACCAGCGACTTGTTGAACGAACCGTTCGCCCGCGCCCGTGCAGCCTTCTGCTGGGAGTGCAAGGCGAAGGCATCGACGTCCTGGCGGCTGAAGCCTTCGATGGTGGCAATCAGGTCGGCGCCCACGCCCTGGGGCGTGAAATGGTTGTGCAAGTTGGTTTCCGGGTCCAGCGCCCAGGCCCCGCCGTCGCTGCCCATGGGCACGCGGGACATCGACTCGACGCCACCGACCACCACCAGATCTTCGAAACCGGAACGCACTTTCATCGCGCCCAGGTTCACCGCTTCCAGGCCCGAGGCGCAGAAGCGGTTGAGCTGCATGCCGGCCACGCTGACATCCCAATCAGCCACCTGAGTGGCGGTCTTGGCGATGTCGGCGCCCTGATCGCCAATGGGTGTGACGCAGCCGAGCACCACGTCATCGACTTGACTGGTGTCCAGGGACGTGCGCCGCTGCAGCGCCGTCAACAACCCGGCCACCAGGTGAACGGGCTTGACGCTGTGCAACGCGCCATTGGCCTTGCCTTTGCCACGGGGCGTGCGTAACGCGTCGAATATCAAAGCTTGGGTCATGACGGCCTCGAACCTGATGGTGATCTTTATGCCCTCACCTTATGCCGAGCAGCCGGGGATACAATGACCACAGTGCTCATTGGCGTTGACGCTCACGCTCAGACGAACGGTAGTCAGCTATCGGATAAATCGATTCATGTCACCAAGCTGTCTAGCAAACGGGCGCCCAACAAGCTGGCCATAGGCCTCATGCCTTTTTAACAGCGATAAGTACTTAGACCATACGAAATGGATCTAAGACAAGGGTGACGCTGGCCCTAATGTAAAGCTGTACGAAGTTGTCGTCGGGTTTTGCCGAGGCACTCGTTCTACAAGGAAGTGCAGTGCGCTGCCGTCATGGAGATAGGCAGGCAGGCATCAGGAAATAACAAAAAGGCGGTCAAGCCATGTTCAAGCAATCGAAAGTACGTCAAGCCGGTCTCATTCTATTTGCCACTACGCTGTTGTTGATTTTGCCGAACCTGACCAAGGTGCTTGGCTGATCGAACATCGGGTGTTCATTTCGTCAGATTAAAAAAGTGATTGGCTCGCTATCCGAGCCAGCATGGCTGTGCCAATCTTTGTGGCACTTGCACGACATGGACGACGATCACTTGAAAGCGCTCACTCTGTTTGGGGCCTTGCTGTTCAGCATGCCTCTGTCTGCCGCGCAGCTGAATCTTGAGCTGGGCGCGAGCCCTCGCACCTGGCAGACCGAGCAATTGCTCAAGCATCCTCAGGTTCAGACCATCACGATCACTAACGACGTTTCCTACAAACGGGACATGAGCTATCGCGCCGTGCCGTTGGCGGCGTTGTTGACGGGCATCAAGCCTGACGATCACCTGCAAGCCATTGCCCTGGACGGTTTTGCCGCCGAACTGGCCGCCGCACCGTTGCTCAATACCCAGGGCGCTCGGGCGTGGCTGGCGATTGAAGACCCGGCCAAGCCGTGGCCGCCGCTGTCCGAGGGCAAGCACAGTGCAGGGCCGTTCTATCTGGTCTGGACCGATCCACAGGCGGGCAATATCAGCCCCGAGCAATGGCCATTCGAAGTGGCGAGTATCAAGCGCATGGCTCCGGTGGCCGAGCGTTTCCCTGCCCTGTTGCCCGATCCTGCGCTGAAGGCGGACCATCCGGTGAACAAGGGTTTTGCGCTGTTTCAGAAGAACTGCCTGGCCTGTCATCGACTCAATGGCGCGGGGGATGCGCAGTTCGGACCGGACCTGAATATTCCGTTCAACCCGACCGAGTATTTCGGCGCGGATTTCCTCAAGCGTTACATCCGTGATCCACAGAGTTTGCGCCAGTGGCCGCAGGCGAAGATGCCGGCGTTCTCGACGACGGTGTTGCCGGAGGGGGATCTGGAGATGTTGGTGGGGTATTTGAAGCACATGGCGGGGCGTAAGGTGTCTTCGGCCAAGTAAACACCCACCTGATGATCGTTCCCACGCTCTGCGTGGGAATGCAGCCCGTGACGCTCCGCGTCACACATCCAAAGCCGAACGCGGAGCGTCCGTGGAGGCATTCCCACGCGGAGCGTGGGAACGATCAGGTGAGGGGTTACTGCTGCTGCACCGAGATCACCGGCGCAGGCGTCGGCGAAACCAACACCTTGGCATGCATCTGCTCGCCCCCACCGCCACGGCGCATGCCGCGCACCGGGCAGGCGTCGAGATAGTCCAGGCCCACGGCCAGTTTCAGGTGACGCTCAGGACGGGCCAGCTCATTGGTTACGTCGAAGCTGTACCAGGCGTCATCCAGCCAGGCTTCAGCCCAGGCGTGACTGGCCAGGTGTTCGCTGTTCTCGCTGTACAAATACCCCGATACATAACGCGAAGGAATGCCCAGGCTGCGGGCGCAGGCGAGAAACGCATGGGTGTGATCCTGGCAGACCCCGGAACGCCCGGCGAAGGCCTGAGCGGCGCTGGTGTCCACTTCGGTGGAACCCGGCGTGTAGGTCATGTGCTGGTTCAGGCCATGCATCAAATCGATCAGCGCCGTGCGATCCCGGCGTTGTCTGCACGCCTTCGCAGCAAACGCACGCAGGGCCTCGTCGGCTTCGGTCAGGCGCGTGAAGCGCAGGAACGGCAGCGCCGACTGGCTTTCATGCTCGGCTTCGCGCAATTCATCAATGTCCACCTGGCCACGGGCGCCGATGATGATCGCCTCGTGAGGTTCGTCCAGGGTCAGCACATGCAGTATGTTGCCGAACGGATCGAGTTGCGCGCGCACCGGGCGCGGCAGGTCGAGCTGCCAACTGAGCACGTGCTGGCGCTCGCTGTCGTGGGGGGTCAGTCGCAAGTACTGGATGCTCGCCCGCACCTGATCTTCGTAGTGATAGGTGGTTTCGTGGCTAATGGAAAGTCTCATGCAGCCTCCAGATAGGAACTGTGTATGGCGTTGCCCAACTGGCGCACCAGCGGGATGAACTCGGTCAGCCAGGCGTGCAGGCCTTCGTCGAGGATTTCGTTGATGCCGGTGTAGCGCAGGCGTGCGTCCATCTCTGCCGCCAAACGCTGGGCAGGACGACCGTTGGTCCCCGATAGTTGCGCGAGGATCTGATCGATTTCTTCGGTGCAGGCGCGCAGGGATCGCGGCACGTCGGCGCGCAACAGCAACAGCTCGGCCACATGCCGGGCGCCGGGGGCGTCGCGATAGATCTCGGTATAGGCCTCGAACGAGGACAAGGCCCGCAACAAGGCGCTCCACTGGTAATACGCGTGAGCCGTGCCATCGCTGACCGCTTCGGCTTGATCGCCGGCCATTTCATAACGGGCATCGAGCAGGCGCAGCGTGTTGTCCGCCCTTTCGATAAAGGTGCCCAGACGAATGAACCGAAACGCGTCGTTACGCATGATCGTGCCGTAGGATGCGCCACGGAACAGGTGGGAACGTTCCTTGATCCACTCACAGAAACGGCTCATCCCGTAGCGGCTCAAGCCCTGCTCGGCGATTCCGCGAATTTCCAGCCAGGTGGCGTTGATGTTTTCCCACATGTCGGCGGTGATTCGCCCACGCACCGCATGGGCGCTGACCCGCGCAGCGCCGAGGCAACTGTAGATGCTCGCCGGGTTGGCCGCATCCAGGGCGAAGAAATGCAGCAGCCGTTCGGCGTGCAGCTCACCGTGGCGCTCCAGGTAATCGTCCAGGGTGCCGGTGATCAGCAACGGCATGGCGAGTTCGTGCAAGCCGTCGCCACGACCGTCCTGGGGCATCAGTGACAGCGAATAACTGATGTCGAGCATCCGGGCGAGGTTTTCCGCGCGCTCCAGGTAACGCGACATCCAATACAGATCCGAGGCAGTTCTACTTAACATGGCAGGCTTCCTTCAATCCTCGACCACCCAGGTGTCCTTGGTTCCGCCGCCCTGGGAGGAGTTCACCACCAGGGAGCCTTCGCGCAAGGCGACACGGGTCAAACCGCCGGGCACCACCCGGGTTTCGCGGCCGGACAATACAAACGGACGCAGGTCGATGTGGCGTGGAGCGATGCCGTTTTCGACAAAGGTCGGACAGGTCGACAGCGATAACGTCGGTTGGGCGATGTACGCATGGGGCTTGGCTTTGATCCGCTCGCGGAAAGATTCGATTTGCGCCGCCGTCGCCGCCGGCCCCACCAGCATTCCGTAACCGCCGGAGCCTTGGGTTTCCTTGACCACCAGCTCCGGAAGGTTGGCCAGCACGTGGGACAGTTCAGAGGGATTACGACACTGCCACGTCGGCACGTTCTTCAGGATCGGCTCTTCATCCAGGTAGAACCGGATCATGTCCGTGACGAAGGGATACACCGACTTGTCGTCCGCGACCCCGGTGCCGATGGCATTCGCCAGCACCACATTGCCGGAGCGGTAGGACGACAGCAGCCCTGGAACGCCGAGCATCGAGTCCGGGTTGAACGCCAGCGGATCGAGGAAGGCATCGTCGAGGCGACGGTAGATCACGTCGACGGCTTTCGGCCCGTCCGTGGTGCGCATGAACACCTTGTCGTCGCGCACGAACAGGTCAGCGCCCTCCACCAGTTCAACGCCCATTTCCCGGGCCAGAAACGCATGCTCGAAAAACGCACTGTTGAAACGCCCCGGCGTCAGCACCACCACGCTCGGATTGTCGATGGGGCTTGAGCTTTTCAGGGTGTCGAGCAACAGGTTCGGGTAGTGGTCGATCGGGGCGATGCGCTGGGCCGAGAACAACTCCGGGAACAGGCGCATCATCATCTTGCGGTCTTCGAGCATGTAGCTCACGCCGCTGGGTGTACGAAGATTGTCTTCGAGCACGTAGTACGTGCCGTCGCCATCGCGCACCAGGTCGACGCCAGAAATGTGCGAATAGATATCGCGGTGCAGATCCAGCCCTTGCATCGCCAACTGGTATTGCTCGTTGGCCAGCACTTGTTCGGCCGGGATGATGCCGGCCTTGATGATGCGCTGCTCGTGATAGAGGTCGGCCAGGAACATGTTCAATGCCTTGACCCGCTGAATGCAGCCGCGCTCGACGACCCGCCATTCGCTGGCGGGGATGCTGCGGGGAATGGTGTCGAAGGGAATCAGGCGCTCTGTCCCCTGCTCATCACCATAGAGCGTGAAGGTAATCCCGGCGCGATGAAATAACAGATCGGCCTCGCGTCGCCGTTGTGCCAAAAGTTCGTCAGGCGTTTCGGCCAGCCAACGGGCAAACTCCCGATAATGCGGTCGGACCTGGCCGCCGGCATCGTACATCTCATCAAAATAGGTGCGGATCATGCCGTACTCCTTGTCACCCGGACACCCAGGCCTTCGCAAGGCCCGTGCCATCGGCAGAAACGCTTTGATATCAACTAGTTGGATAATGTCGCTGCACGCACCGCACCAATCCTGTGCGGTAAATGCCCTACCCTGATGGCCCCCCGCTTCATGGCGAAGCAATGCTGTCGCCTATCAGCAGCATAGTCAGAGTTGATTTCACTGCTCGGGGGGACGATGCGGATAATCCACGCATTCGTTGCAAAACTTATCGTTCTTCCCTTTTGGCCGCCTGTTCAGGTGGCTTTTTTTTGCTTGCCTGAAATGTTGTGAAATAAAAACAAGATCAAAAGATCTTTTTCCAAACCCACAAACAAAAACGGCCAACCCGAAGGTCAGCCGTTGCTGAGTGTTGTCACTGTTCATAAGCTTATGCGAGTAGCCCTCGTACCTCCTGCTTGACGCCCCATCCTTCGATGATGCCGCCCAAAGGCTCGACCACCGCCTCGAAGTCCTGCTCAAAGTCGCCAATCCCGTCGTAGGTGGCATACATCACTTTGCTCAGTTCCAGGGACCATGCGCCGTCGTCGCGCACGCTGATCTGGGCATTCAACGATTCACCACAAAAATGACCTGCCGCCCTGCGTGCCCGCTCCTCGTCCGGGAAAATGGCGTAGAACTCGATGGGATGGAATCGTGAAAAGTCGAAACCGCCTTCTTTCATGCGGCGCAGCACGCTGCTGCTGATGTCTTCTTGATAGGCTGTGCTCATGAAACGTCCCCCTCAGACTGATGGATAGACTTTCCGTTTTCCCTGCACTTTCAACCGATTGATGAAAACGATACGGCAACAACGGTTGCCGCCGGGAAACAAGCATGTAGCTGACAAGACCAGACCTTAGCGAGTCATTCGCTGATCTCGGTTGCAGAGTAGCCCCAAGACAGAGCCGCTGCCAAGGCCCGGTCGAGAATGTGACAAAAGGTGTATCAGATCGGGGTAATGCTGAGGATTTCAATGCTGTTCTGGGATTTCAGACTTTTGAGGGTCGGATCATTGGTACGCCCCTCCAGATCATTGAGGTCAAGTTGCGCAGCCACCGGCAGACGTCGGTCGAGAATGAGTTGGGCGGCTTGTTCGTTGCTCGGGCACTCCTCGCACTCGAAGAGTTCGTCGACTGATTCACCGTGTTCATCCACGAAAGTGATTTTCCACTTTTGCATCGGTGCCTCCTCGATTAAACCCATGGATGGGCTTACATCTATCTCGACTCGTGCATTGGCCGATCGTTCCAAGGGATCCTAAAAGCGCGACATGAAAAAAGGCCGTCACCTGCGTGTTTTCACACACCGGCGACGGCCTTTCTTATCGACAAAGCATCAGTCGTTGCTGGGTTTGTTCACCGCTTGCAGCACGTACTGCGGCAAGGCGAAGGCACCAATGTGGATTTCCGGGTTGTAGTAGCGGGTGATAATGCCGCTGCCGGCGAAGCGCTGTTGCAGGGTTTCGCGGGACAATTTGCGATAGGCGGTATCGGTCGCGCCCCAGGCAAAGGTCATCGCGCCGCCGATGTAGGTCGGCACTGCCGCCTGATAGAAGTGCCAGTCCGGGAACAGGCTGCGCAGGCGGCCGGCGGTGGTTTTGACTTCTTCGATTTGCATGAACGGGGTGCCGTTCTGGGTCACCAGAATGCCGCCTTCGTTCAGGCAGCGGCGGCACGCCTGGTAGAAGTTTTCGGAGAACAGCACTTCGCCCGGACCGATCGGGTCGGTGGAGTCGGAAATGATCACGTCGAACTTTTCAGTGGTGGTGGCGACAAAGCGCATACCGTCGTCGATGACCAGGTTCAGGCGTGGATCATCGAACGCACCCTTGGAGTGGTTCGGCAGGAATTCCTTGCACATGTCGACCACGGTGCCGTCGATCTCGACCATGGTGATGTGTTCGACGCTGCGGTGCTTGGCCACTTCACGCAGCATGCCGCCGTCGCCGCCGCCGATGATCAGCACGCGCTTGGCGGTGCCATGGGCGAGGATCGGCACGTGGGTGAGCATCTCGTGGTAGATGAATTCGTCGGCTTCGGTGGTCTGGATCACGCCGTCCAGCGCCATCACCCGGCCCATGCGCGGGTTTTCGAAGATCACCAGGTGCTGGTGTTCGGTGCGCACTTCGTGCAGCAGTTTTTCCATGCGAAAACGCTGGCCATAGCCTTCGTAGAGGGTTTCCAGGTACTCGCTGGTTGGGGTATTGCTCATGGGAAGTGCTCCGATGAATGCGGGTGGCAACGGACGGTTACCCGCCCATGATGGCCAATCGATCCGTTCGCTTGGCCGGGAAAGGCGCGCATTCTACGTCGCGGAACATGACAGGTCGAACCTCACGTTATGGCTCGACCCAATCCTCTGTCCCGCAGGTTCGGTGTTGCTTGCGGGAAACCGGTCAGATCCGCACGTCGCCCCTTGGCCCGGCGATGGCCCAGATGATCAGACCCAGGACCGGCAGCAAGAGGATCAACAGCACCCAGAGGATTTTCATCCCGGTGTCGGCGCCACTTTTAAGCACGTTGATGATGGCCCAGATGTCCAGGGCAAAAATAATCAGGCCGATCAGAGTGTTGAACGTGGAACCCATGGCGATACTCCCGAAAAGTGGTAGGCCCTCTTAGGATAGTCGGGTCTGACGAGGGTTCCGCTTTATTACCGTCATCGACGGCTTCAGACGTGGATCGCCACTTTCAGGGCTTCCAGGGAGGGCGCGGCGGCGATGCCGACTTCGGCGCACAACTCCAGCACCCGTGGCACGTCGTTACCGTAGACCAGCACCACTTGCAGCGCGTCGTCGAGCAACTGGCTGAAGTTCATTAGCACGTAGCCACCGTTTTCCTTGTTCAGGCTGCTCATCTGCACCTGAATGCGATTGAGAGCCGTCAGGGCTTCAGTCTTGGCCAGTTGCTTGGGTTTGATGTTGAATTCAACGCCGGGGCCGAATGAGGCGACGATCTGCGCGAACAGGTCCATGTAGGTGTCGGCCTGGAACAGCACGGTGTCCGGCAGACTGCCGACGACGACCCACTCGCCCAACGGGATCGGGAAGGTGTCGTCGTAGTTGATGTCCGGATTGGCCGTCAGAAAAGCCTCGGGATCGGCGTAGGCCTGAGCCGCTTCGTCAGCGATTTTCAGGATTTCGTCCTCGCCCATGCACCCGGAGCTGATTTTGCTGATGAGTTCGACGAGTGCGGCTTTCATGAGGCGGATCCTGTGGCGAGGGAGTTTTGAGGGCGCGAAGGATAACGCATTACGTGTAGGAGCGAGGCTTGCCCGCGAAGAAGATAATGCGGTTTAACAGGGAAACCGAGTGATCGTTCTTCGCGGGCAAGCCTCGCTCCTACACATTTGAGGTCAGGCCAGGAGTTCTTGCAGCTGAGCCGTGGTATCCGCCGCCCCCATGGTCTTGGCCGCGTCCAGCGCAGACACACCGTTGGCGTCCTTGGCTTTCGGATCAGCGCCTTTGCTGATCAGGTAGTCGATGATTTCGACGCGGTTGAACATCGCCGCCATCATCAACGCAGTGCGTCCGTCGAAGGACGAACCTTCCACTTCAGCGCCCCCCTCAACCAACGCCTTGACCACCGCCAGGTTGCCCTTGAATGCGGCGCCGGCAATCGGGCTCTGACCGTTGCCGTTGCGCAACTCGGGATCGGCCTTGTGCTTGAGCAGCACCTGCACCGCCTCTACATGCCCGTAGTAACTGGCGAGCATCAGCAAGGTATCGCCCTTGCTGTTACGCAGATTCACCGGCAATCCGGCGCTGATCAACCGGTCCAGCATCACCGCATCACCATCGCGCGCTTTGTTGAACACCTGTTCGGCAAATTCAGCAGCCTCTTCGGGGGTCATCTGGCGGCTTTTGTCTGACATTGGGGACTCCACATTCGGTCAATCGGAAAGCCGACAGTTTCCCGAGCGGCCCGCAACCTGTCACTTGTTTTTTCTCATGGACGGTCATAGCCAGATTCAATAGCGACACGTTCAATAGCGATGCTTGCCACCCTGAATATCCGCCAGCACCTGCTCGGTGACTTGCACGTAAGTCTCGGTGCCCGGCAGCCAGGCGTAGATCGGATCGCCGCCAGTTCTGTTCGGGTCGAAGGCTTCGTCCTTGAGCCGGGTCTTCTGGTACTTGAAGGTCCCTGTGGTCTCCATTTTCACTTTCACCCGCAAGAACAGTGGCACCGCATAGGCCGGCATTTGCTGCCTGGCGAACGCCAGCAACTCACAGAAATCCAGGGTCGCCAGGGATTCGGCCGGGGTGATGGCCGCCATCCCCGCCCGCCCGTTGGTGTTGTGGATCTCCACGCCATAGGCCACGGCTTCGGCGATGTGCGGGTGTTGCAGGAGAATATTCTCGACCTCGGTGGTGGAGACGTTTTCACCTTTCCAGCGATAAGTGTCGCCCAGGCGATCGACAAACTGCGCGTGGCCAAAACCGATGTTGCGCAGCAGGTCACCGGTATTGAAGTAACGGTCGCCCTTTACGAACACGTCGTGGAGCACGACTTTGGCGGTTTTCTGCGGATCGGTGTAACCGTCCAGCGGCGCCTTGTCGTCGATCCTCGCCAGCAACAGCCCCTGCTCGCCCTTGGCCACTTTGCGCATGAAGCCCTTGGCGTCCCGCGTAGGTGCGCCGCTGTCGTGGTCGTACGCCACCAGTTCCCAGGCCATCAGGGAAAAACCGATGGTGTTGTCAAAGTTGAGGATGTTGGTGAAGCCGATATTGCCGTCGCTGGCGGCGTACAACTCGCAGATATGGTCGACGGCAAAACGCGTCTTGAACTCGCTCCACGCCCCGGGGCGCAAGCCATTGCCGATCATCTTCGTCACGCTGTGCCGATTGTCGTCCGGGCTGCGCGGCTGATCCACCAGATAGCGACACAATTCGCCGACGTAACCGAGGGTGGTCGCGCGGTATTTGCGCACGTCGCTCCAGAACTGGCTGGCGCTGAACTTGCGGCGAATGGCAAACCCCGACGCCCCGCTGATCGCCGAGCCCCAGCACACGCAGAGCCCGGTGGCGTGGTACAGCGGCAAGGTGCAATAGACGACGTCCTGCGGTTGCATGTCCAGGGCGATCAGCCCGAAGCTGGCGGAGCTGCGCATCCAGCGGCCATGCTTGAACACACCGGCCTTGGGCAACCCGGTGGTGCCCGAGGTGTAGATATAGAAACAAGGGTCGTCGAGAAACACCCGCCGGCTGCTGGTGGGGTTGTCGCTGGACGCGTCGCAGCTGGCCGTCATCAGGTTGATGAAACCGTCGGGCGCATTGCCCGGATCGCGGTAAGTGTCCTGATCGGCGACAAACCAGCTGCGCGCCGCGTCGATGGACACCCGCTCGCGGACCGCATTGAAGGCGCATACCAGCTCTTCTCCGACCACAATCGCCACGGGCGCCACCAGGTTCAAACTGTGAGCCAGGGTGTCGCGGGTCTGGGAAGTATTGAGCAAGGCGCTGATCGCGCCGACCTTGGCCACCGCCAATATCGTCACCAGCAGCTCCACACGGTTCTCGATAAAGATCGCCACCACGTCACCCTTGCCGATGCCTTGGGCGATCAAGTGATGGGCAATGCGGTTGGCCCACTGATTGACCTGCGTATAAGTGAGCGTCACGTCGCCCTGCAGCAATGCCGGGCCATCGGGATTGCGCAACGTCGCTTGCTCGAAGCTCCAGCCGAGGCCACACGGTTGGGTCGGGTCCTTGACGTTGGCGACTTTCATGCCCTTCACCACGCGGGGAATGGCTTTGGCAATGGAAGGCAGCTTGCGGAGCATCATGCCCCAGGTAATCGTGTCGTGCAGCGTGCGGCTCATGGTTGCTCCCGTTCGATCTTCTTATTGTCGGGTGGCGTTGATTGAGGCCGAAAATACGTCAGCGGTTCTTGAGCTGTACACGCAGTTTTTGCAATGTTTTGTATCCGCAACCGAAGCGTTCGGCCGCCGGATTCAAAAAGCCGAACTCTGGCGTTGCGCCAGGTTCCGTCCCGTTGTCGGCGACCCCGCAAAATGCAGGATGCACGATGGCCATTCATGCAAAATGCACGAAGACCAAAAACACCTTAAAAGATAATTTATTGATTTATATGCATTTTTTAAAATAGACGTGCTGGCACAATCACTGCAACTACCTCTCCATGTTGCCCTTCAAGCAATCACGGAGCCGATAGACATGAGCCTGATTCAGGAAAAATTTTCGTCGCTGTTCTCCAACTTCGAAGTGACCACCCAGCCACGGCCTGACGGCGGCATTCTGCTGACCCTGCGCAGTCAGGAAGGCAAAGTCTTCAAACGTTCGATTTCCTACCAGCAATTGCACGCCGGCGATCAGCTGTCGTGGGTGATCAGCGCAATCCGCCGTGACGTCGCCGAACAGGCCAGCGAACTGCCGCAAATCTCCATGCTGCAAAGCCAGCAACGGTTCGCCCTGCCGACCTATCACTCGGCGTAAATCGTCACGCAATCCCCTGTAGGAGCAGAGCTTGCTCGCGAAAGCGGTGTGTCAGGCGACATTAATGTTGACTGACCTGCCGCCTTCGCGAGCAAGCTCTGCTCCTACAGGTTCTGGGGTTTACAGGGCAGAAGGACTGATCCGGGCAAAACTGTCCACCGTCACATGCCCTGCCAATTCCCCGCCCTCACGGGCCAGGCCACAGGTTGCCATGCCAGCCGTGCGCGCCGCGTCCAGTTCCTGAACGATGTCGGACAGAAACAGAATCTGCGAAGCCTCGAGGCCAATCGCCTGGGTGATGCGCTCGTAGGACTGCGCTTCGCGCTTGGGTCCCGAAGTAGTGTCGAAATAGCCACTGAACAGTGGCGACAAATCCCCCGCCTGCGAGCAACCGAAAATCAGTTTTTGCGCCTGAATCGAACCCGAGGAATAAACAAACAATTGATAGCCTTCCTGATGCCAGCGCTTGAGCGCTTCAACGGCGTCCGGGTAAACGTGGCCTTTCAACTGCCCGGCCTGATAGCCCTGCTCCCAGACCATGCCTTGCAACGCCTTGAGCGGCGTGGCCTTGCGGTCTTCGGCGATCCAGCCCAAGAGGATGTCGATGACCCGTTCGACGTCGGCCTGCGGCTCACCACTGTCACGACGAACAGCAGCAAGCTGCTCGGCAACATCGGCGCGTTCGGCGTTCTGGCGAACGAAGTCCGGCAGGTGTTTAGCCGCGTACGGAAACAACACGTCGAACACAAAACTCACCGCGCTGGTGGTGCCTTCGATGTCGGTGAGAATCGCTTTGATCGGCATCGGCTCAGTCCTCAAGACGCGGGAAGTGGCTGGCGATGTCATCGCCGGTGAAATTGGCCACCCAGCCTTCGGGGTTGTTGAACAGGCGGATCGCGACGAAATGCGGGTTTTCACCCATGTCGAACCAGTGCGGCGTGCCGGCAGGTACCGAGATCAGGTCGTTCTTCTCGCAAAGCACGGCGTAAACGTAATCACCGATATGCAGGGTGAACAAGCCACGGCCGGCGACGAAAAATCGCACTTCGTCTTCGCCATGACGGTGCTCATCGAGGAACTTGGCACGCAACTCGGCTTTTTGCGGGTGATCGCTGTTCAGGCTGACCACATCGACGGTGATGTAACCGCGCTCGGTCATCAGCTTGTCGATTTGCTCCTGATACGCGGCGATCACTTCTTCCTGGCTGGCGCCGGGCTGGATTTTCGCCGCGGCTTGCCAACGGTCGAAGCGCACGCCCTGTTCAGCCAGGGTCGAGGCGATGTCTTCGAAGTGAGTCAGCACCTTGTTCGGAATGTCAGGACTTGAGACGTGATAGACGGACAGGCTGCTCATGGGCAACTCCTTAACGGTTCATGCATTACGGTTAAAGAGCGAGCGCGTCTTCAACTCGCACTCGAACAAAAATTCAAATGCCTCGATCTGCCGCAGCGCGTCGCTCATGCGCGCGCCCCAGGTGTACAGGCCATGACCGCGGATCAGGTAGCCGACGCAATCGGGATGGGCGTCGAGCCAAGGCTGCACCTTGGCGGCCAGCCGCGCAATGTCCTGGTCGTTGTCGAATATCGGCACGCGCACCCGGGATTCGTGGGTCGACACACCGCTGAAGGCCTTTTGCAGCTCGTAATCTTCAAACTCGATGAAATCTTCCAGCGTCAGGCGCGACAGCACCGTCGCGTTCACCGAATGGGTGTGCAGCACCGCACCGATCTCAGCGCGCCAGCTATAGAGCTGAGTGTGCAGCAGGGTTTCGGCGGACGGCTTCTTGCCCGGTTCCAGGCTGTTGCCCGACAGGTCAGTGGCCAGCACATCATCAAGGCCCAGCTGACCTTTGTGCTTGCCAGACACCGTCAGCAAGGCTTCGGTCGGCGACAGGCGGGTCGAGTAATTGCTGCTGGTGGCCGGCGACCAGCCGCGACCATACAGAAAGCGCCCGGCGTCGATGATTTCCTGGGCGAGGTGTTCACGGGTAAGGCTCATGGCCTGTCCTCTTGCATACGTGTGGCAATGATAACGGCAGCGGCGAAGGCTGCGAGACTGGCAATACTAAAGGTCAATGTGGCACCGAGGGCATTCCAGCTATAGCCGGAATACAACGCGCCCAATGCGCCGCCGGTGCCGGCCAGCGCGGCATACAACGCCTGGCCCTGACCTTGCTGACGCGCGCCGAAGCTACGTTGCACGAACTGAATGGCAGCCGCGTGAAAGCTGCCGAAGGTGGCGGCGTGCAGCACCTGGGCGAACAGTAATACCCAGAGGAATTCGGCAAACGAGCCGAGCAACAACCAACGCAGGGCCGCCAGCAGGAAACTCGCCAGCAGCACCCGGCGCACCGAGAAGCGCGTAAGGATCTTGCTCATGACCAGAAACATCAAGACTTCGGCCACCACGCCGACCGCCCAGAGCATGCCGATCAGCCCGCGACTGTAACCGAGTCGCTCAAGGTGCAAGGTCAGAAAGGTGTAATACGGCCCGTGACTCATTTGCATCAGCGCTACGCAACCGTAGAACGCCAACACCCCGGGGCTGCGCAGTTGCTGGAGAAATCCCTCCCCCGCCAACCGTTCACTCTGAACCGGTTGCGCGTTGGGCACCCACAAGCTGCTGACCACGATCCCGGCCAGGATCAGCACCAGCGC
Source organism: Pseudomonas frederiksbergensis (assembly GCF_017114915.1). Classification (GTDB taxonomy): domain Bacteria; phylum Pseudomonadota; class Gammaproteobacteria; order Pseudomonadales; family Pseudomonadaceae; genus Aquipseudomonas; species Aquipseudomonas frederiksbergensis_I. The sequence continues at coordinate 67,246 of NZ_JAAUOE010000023.1, read as the reverse complement.
CACCGGGTAAATGTCCAGGCTGAGCCATTCGAACAATCGGCCCAGCGCAACCACGGTGATGATGAAACCGATGGAACCCCACAGGCGGATCTGACTGTAGCGCGAGGTCTGCCCCTGCAAGTGCGCCAGGGTGATGACTTCGAACTGCGGCAACACCGCGTGCCAGAAGAACGCGTGCAAGGCCATGACCATCGCCAACCACGCGTAACTTTTGCTGACGAAAATCAGCGAGAAGGTCAGCAAGGTACAGACCGCGCCGAAACGCACGATGGCCAGCCGTCGCCCGGTGTAGTCACCGAGCCAGCCCCAGATGTTCGGTGCCACGCAGCGTATCAGCATCGGAATCGCCACCAGTTCGCCAATGCGCGCGGCGCTGAAGCCCAGATGATCGAAGTACAGCGCCAGAAACGGCGCTGTCGAACCGAGCAAGGCGAAATAGAACAGATAGAAACTGGAGAGCCGCCAGTACGGGAGCGCCGCCGCTGCCATCAGACTGCAGCGGCTATCAGATCAGCCATTAAAGCTGCCCCAACACCGGAGTGCTCACGCGCACATCGGCGTTCTGCCCGCGGTGACGCAGCAAGTGGTCCATCAGCACGATGGCCATCATCGCTTCGGCAATCGGCGTGGCGCGGATGCCGACGCACGGATCGTGACGGCCCTTGGTGACGACTTCCACCGGGTTGCCATGGATGTCGATGGAACGGCCCGGCGTGGTAATACTCGACGTTGGCTTGAGTGCCAGGTGCGCAACGATCGGCTGACCGGACGAGATGCCGCCAAGAATGCCGCCGGCGTTATTGCTGAGGAACCCTTGCGGGGTCATTTCATCGCGGTGTTCGGTGCCGCGCTGGGCGATGCTGGCAAAACCTGCACCGATTTCCACGCCTTTGACCGCGTTGATGCTCATCAGCGCGTGGGCCAGTTCGGCGTCGAGGCGGTCGAAAATCGGTTCGCCGAGGCCCGGCATCACGCCCTCGGCAACCACGGTGATCTTCGCGCCGACCGAATCCTGGTCGCGACGCAACTGGTCCATATAGGCTTCCAGCTCCGGCACTTTGTCCGGGTCGGGGCTGAAGAAGGCGTTCTCTTCCACCGAATCCCAGGTCTTGAACGGGATTTCGATCGGGCCGAGCTGGCTCATGTAGCCACGAATGACGATGCCCTGGGTGGCCAGGTATTTCTTCGCAATCGCGCCGGCCGCCACGCGCATGGCGGTTTCCCGCGCCGAGCTGCGACCGCCGCCACGGTAATCGCGCTCACCATATTTGTGGTGGTAGGTGTAGTCGGCGTGCGCCGGGCGGAACAGATCCTTGATTGCCGAGTAGTCCTTGGACTTCTGGTCGGTGTTGCGGATCAACAGGCCAATGGCGCAACCGGTGGTGCGGCCTTCGAACACGCCGGAAAGGATTTCGACTTCGTCGGCTTCCTGGCGCTGGGTGGTGTGGCGGCTGGTGCCGGGCTTGCGCCGGTCCAGGTCGCGCTGCAGGTCCTCAAGGGAGATCTCCAGGCCCGGCGGGCAGCCATCGACAATGGCGACCAACGCCGGACCATGGCTTTCGCCCGCGGTGGTGACAGTGAACAGCTTGCCGTAGGTATTGCCGGACATGCAGGACGCTCCGTGAAATCGAACCTAAAATACGTAATGCGCGCCAGTATACGCAGGCTACCCAAGTAGTTCATCCTCGAACCTTATGGGTGCCTGCGAGTCCAACCGGCACCTTGTGGATGATGGCGTGATGATGCTGCGAGTTCTAGCCTTGAGCCTTACCCTGTTTACCGGTTTTGTACAGGCCTCCGTCCTGCAACGCCCGATCACCTTGGACACCGGCAGTGGCGAGCTTTTCGGTTCGCTGTTGCTGCCCAAGTCCGACACGCCGGTACCGGTTGTCCTGATCATTTCCGGCTCCGGTCCTACGGATCGTGACGGCAACAACCCCGACGGCGGACGCAACGACAGCCTCAAACGGCTGGCCTGGGTGCTGGCCAAACACAACATCGCCAGCGTGCGTTACGACAAGCGCGGCGTGGCAGCCAGCCTTGCGGCCACGCCGGATGAGCGCAATTTGTCGGTGGAAGCCTATGTGGCCGATGCCGTGGCCTGGGGGCAAAAGCTAAAGGCCGATCCGCGCCTGGGCCAATTGATTTTGCTGGGGCACAGCGAAGGTGCATTGATCGCCAGCCTGGCGGCGCCGAATATCGACGCCGCGGCAGTGATTTCCCTGTCCGGCAGCGCCCGACCGATCGATCAGGTGCTGCGCCAGCAGTTGGGCAATCGCCTGCCACCGCCGTTGATGCTGCGCAGCAATGAACTGCTCGACAGCCTCAAGGCCGGCCACACCGACGACAACGTGCCGCCACAGTTGCAGGTGATTTTCCGCCCCAGCGTGCAGCCGTATCTGATTTCGCTGTTTCGCCAGGACCCGGCAGCCGCTTTCGCCAAACTGAAGATGCCGGCGCTGATCATTCAGGGCAGCAATGACATCCAGGTCGGCGTGGGCGACGCCAGGGCGCTCAAAGCCGCCAAACCGGACGCCGAACTGGCGCTGATCGAAGGCATGAACCACGTGATGCGCATCGTGCCCAACGACGTGAAGCGGCAATTGGCCTCCTATAAGGATCCGCAATTGCCCCTGGCAGCGGAACTCGGCGCGCGAATCCTCGGGTTTATTGACGGACTTCGCACCCGTTAAGCTCCAGTCCTGAAAAAAACGGCCGATAAGCCTTTGTCGCCAGCGCTATGACTGGCGGCAAGCAGCGCTTGGACAGGATCTCGCCGTTATGACTGATACCCAGACTTCACCCGACACCACCGCTGAAAAAGACGCACCGCCAGCGGTCGAGCTGCCGTGGGCGGACGTCCACGTCGAGCACCACAAAATGCTCCGCCTGGCGCCGCTGCAGACCGACCGCAACACCGGCGGCCGGCCGTTGCGCTTTGTCGAGTTCGGTTACGCCGAACGCAACAGCAAGGAACACAGCCTGCTGCGCATGGCCATCAAGCTGCCAGGCCAGCGGGTGCGCAAAGAACAGAATCATCTGGACGTGTGGGTCGATCACGCCGCCAAACGCGTGCATTTCGCGCCGGACAGCGGCTTGCAGATCGAACCGCTGAACCGCGGTATCGGGCGCTACATGGCGGCTCAAGGCATCACCTGGGCGAAGAAGCGATGGCCCGCCTACACCGTCGACGGCACCGACCTGAACAACAAGGATGCGCTGAACGAAGACACTCGCCTGCGCCGCGATCACTTTCTGCGGGTGCACGGTTTTGACGTGGCCTACGCCGACGCCCAGCATCTGAAGGGCAGCGTCAAAGAGGTGCAGGTCGGTGATTTGCTGGGCGACTGGAACAGCGAAAAGCTGCAGCAGGTGGAAATCCTCGAAGCCGCGCAAATGCTCCAGCAAGCCGAGCAGAACCTGGCGGAACAGGAAGTCAAACTGAAGAAGCACGAAGAAAAGGTCAGTAAGTACAAACGCGAAGACGCCGGGCTGCGTTTTACCATTACTTGCCTGGTGGCGTTTGCGGTGTTTCAGGCGGGGTTGTTGATCTGGATTGCCACGCACCGGTAAGCGGAATCGATCGTTCCCACGCTCTGCGTGGGAACGATCGACTGGTCAGACGCGGGACGCGAACAGCGCCTGATGATCGCGGCACTGCTGCGCTGTCAGCATGAACACCCCATGCCCACCGCGCTCGAACTCCAGCCAGGCGAAGTCGACTTCCGGGTACAGCGCCTCGACGTGAACCTGACTGTTGCCCACCTCGACGATCAGCAAGCCCTTCTCGGTCAGATGATCCGCCGCCTCGGCGAGCATGCGGCGCACCAGGTTCAAGCCGTCGTCGCCACAGGCCAGGCCCAGCTCAGGCTCGTGTTGATATTCGTCCGGCATGTCGGCGAAATCTTCCGCATCGACGTAAGGCGGGTTCGACACGATCAGATCGAAACGTTGCCCCGGCAAGCCATCGAAACCATCGCCCTGAACGGTGAACACCCGCTCGTCGACACCGTGGCGCTCGATGTTCTGATTGGCCACTTCCAGCGCTTCGAACGACAGGTCGGCCAGTACCACTTCTGCGTTCTGGAACTCGTAGGCACAGGCGATGCCGATGCAACCGGAACCGGTGCACAAGTCGAGGATGCGCGCAGGTTCGGCGCCCAGCCACGGCTCGAAACGCTTTTCGATCAGCTCACCAATCGGCGAACGCGGGATCAGCACGCGTTCGTCGACGATGAACGACAAGCCACAGAACCAGGCTTCACCCAGCAGGTAAGCGGTCGGAATGCGCTCTTCGATACGGCGTTTGAGCAAGCTTTGCAGATGGAGCAGCTCGTCGTCTTCCAGACGGCAGTCCAGATAGCTGTCGGCGATTTCCCACGGCAGGTGCAGCGCACCCAACACCAGTTGACGGGCTTCGTCCCAGGCGTTGTCGGTCCCATGGCCGAAAAACAGATCCTCCCCATGGAAGCGGCTGACGGCCCAACGGATATGGTCACGCAGGGTACGAAGTCGGGAAGTGGTCACGGGGGCAAACTCCAGAAAAAACGACTGACGATTCTAACAGCCAAAAGGCGCCACGACGACGCAGGAAAAACACTGGATCAGATGTAGGACTCTTCTATTTTTTCAGCGAGCTATTGAACAGAACGAGTATCTTGACAAGGCTGCGAGCCAGTAACGGCGGCGCCTACGATGGTAGCGATTCACAGAAGCGCTCAGCCAGAGGACAATGTCGCAAAAGCCCCACCCGAAGGAGCCCCAGAATGTCCGTTCCAAAAACGATGTTTCAACTCAGCGGCCGTGGTTACGCAGCGGCCAATCTGGGTCATGCGACCCTTGTCATCATCGATGCCCAGAAAGAATACCTCAGTGGTCCGCTGGCCCTGAGCGGCATGGATGCTGCCGTCGCGAACATCAAACAGCTGCTGGCCGCTGCCCGTGCAGCCGGTCGGCCGATCGTGCATGTGCGCCACCTCGGCACCGTCGGTGGGCTGTTCGACCCACAAGGCGAGCGCGGTGAGTTCATCCCGGGCCTGGAGCCACAGGGCGACGAAACCGTCATCGGCAAGTTGCTGCCGAGCGCGTTTCACGGCACCGAGCTGTACGACCGCCTGCAGCAACTGGGCTCGCTTGACCTGATCGTCTGCGGCTTCATGAGTCACTCCAGCGTCAGCACCACCGTGCGCGCAGCGAAGAACCTGGGCTTTCGCTGCACTCTGGTCGAAGACGCCTGCGCAACGCGGGATTTGCCTTGCAAGGGCGGGATCCTCAGCGCCGAACACGTTCAGCAGACCGAAATGGCGATCATGGCGGACAACTTCGCCACCCTCGCCCTGACCCACGATCTGATCTGATCGACCGTCGAAGAGCGGCCCATACCGCCGCTCATCCGCAAAAGCCTCTCATTTGCCGTAATTGCCCTAGCCTCAGGAACATCCCGGTCAACTCCCGGTCGAAGGGCCGATACCCATTGAGGAAGGTCGGAATGAAGTTATCCGATGGTTTTGATGCACGCCGCTTGCGGCCCAAGGGCCAAAGAAACTGGCGGTTTCGCTTCGGCGCAGCGTTCGCGGCCCTGCTGGCGACCTGCGGTGTGTTGTTGGCGATGGCCGGCGCGGCCAGCCTGCTGGGGCGGCCGCCGGCGCTGGGCGAGTTGAATGCCAGCCCGCTAGGCTCGTCGATCATTCTGGCGGTGGGCCTGTTCGTGCTGTACCTCGGCGTGTTGCTGTGGCGCCGCTGCCGTCGCCGTTCGCGCCAGTCGCGAGAGCTGAACATAGCCCCGCACCTGATGAAAAAACACGACTGAATCAAAGGCCCGGCGTTTTGACGGGCCTCAATTGTTATGGATAGCGCTCCGACTTGGGTAAACTGCCCCCCTTCGCGGAGGCTGACATGCAAGACGACGATTTTTCCCTGTTCAAAAGCGCGATCCAAGGCGTCAAGCCAATCAAGCACGATCGCGCCGAAACCGGCAAACCCAAGGCCGACCGCGCGCAAATCGCCAAGCTGCGCCAGGCTGCCACCGTGCGCACCGATGCCACCACCGTAGACGGGCTGTCCGATCAGTTTGTCATTGATGTCGGCCCGGAAGACGAGTTGATGTGGGCGCGCGATGGTGTGCAGGAAAGCCAGATGCGCAAGCTCAAGATCGGACAGATACCGTTCGAAGGCAGCCTCGACCTGCATGGCATGAACGTGGAAAAGGCCCGTGAAACCCTTTGGGCGTTTCTGGCCGAAGCAACCCGATTCGAAATCCGCTGCGTGCGCGTCACCCACGGCAAAGCCGTGCGTCTGGACGGCAAGCGGCCGATGATCAAAAGCCACGTCAACACCTGGCTGCGTCAGCATCCACAGGTGCTCGGCTTCACCTCGTGCCAACCGAAACATGGCGGCGCCGGGGCGGTTTATGTAATGCTCAAACGCACCATGATGGAAGGTCGCGACGAGTAATGCTGTCGCTTCACGCTTGCAGCGCCGTGTCCGCCACCGTACCCTTGCCCTTTGCGTAAAATCCCACAGGTAGTTTCATGTCCCTGGAACAGAATTACACCGAGATTCTCGGCCAATTGGGCGAGGATGCCTCCCGCGAGGGCCTGCTCGACACGCCAAAACGTGCCGCCAAAGCCATGCAGTACCTCTGCCGCGGTTATGAACAGACGCTGGAGGAGGTCACCAACGGTGCCTTGTTCAGCTCCGACAACAGCGAGATGGTGCTGGTCAAGGACATCGAGCTCTACTCGTTGTGCGAGCACCACATGCTGCCGTTCATCGGCAAGGCCCACGTTGCCTACATCCCGAGCGGCAAGGTTTTGGGGTTGTCGAAAGTCGCGCGGATCGTCGATATGTACGCCCGCCGCCTGCAGATCCAGGAAAACCTCAGCCGTCAGATCGCCGATGCGGTCCAGGAAGTCACCGGCGCCCTGGGCGTGGCGGTGGTGATCGAGGCCAAGCACATGTGCATGATGATGCGCGGTGTGGAGAAACAGAATTCGACCATGATCACCTCGGTGATGCTCGGCGAGTTCCGCGAAAACGCGGCCACCCGCAGCGAGTTTCTCAGCCTGATCAAGTAACGCGCAGCACGAAAAAACCGGCACTGATCGCCGGTTTTTTTTCGCCTGCGAAAAATCAGGTAAGCTGCGCGCCTTCTGTTTGCCCTGAGAGACTTATACCGTGTTCGTCAAAGCGCTTCGTGTCGGCCTCGGCCAACTGATCATCTTCATCGACTTCATCACCCGTCCAGGCAAGAAGCAGCGCCCCGCCGCCGCTCAGGCCCAGGTCGAAGCAGCCGCCAAGGACCTGACCCTGTATCAGTTCCACGCCTGCCCGTTCTGCGTGAAAACCCGTCGCACCCTGCGTCGCCTGAACGTTCCGGTGGCCTTGCGCGATGCCAAGAACAACGAACAGGATCGCCAGGCCCTGCTGGAGCAAGGCGGCAAGATCAAGGTGCCGTGCCTGCGCATCGAAGAGAATGGCCAGACCACCTGGATGTATGAGTCCAAGGTGATCATTGAATATCTGGATAAGCGGTTTGCTGCGGTCTGACGCTTTTGTGGTGTGATGGGTGGCCTCTTCGCGGGCAAGCCTCGCTCCTACGGATTTAAGTCGTTCGCATTGTCGGCGAACGACACCAAACCTGTAGGAGCGAGGCTTGCCCGCGAAGGCGTCGGCACAGTCACCGCAAAACCCGAACAAAAATAAACCGGCGACTGGCCGGTTTATTCGTTTCTACACCCTCTCCCACCAACAGCCTCAGGCCGCTTGCGCCGCCTGGGCCTGACGCACCACCACCGCCAACCGCTTGAGCCCTTCGTCCAGCCGCGCCGGGTCGATGTGGCTGAAATTCAGCCGCAAATGGCCGGGGTTGTTGTCCGGCTCGGGGAAAAACGGTTCGCCCGGCATGAACGCCACATCCGCCGCCAGTGCAGCCTTGAGCAGCGTTCGAGTATCCAGCGGCTGCTTCAATGTCAGCCAGAAAAACAGCCCACCCTGCGGCACATTCCAATCCGCCAGATCGCAAAAATGCCTTTCAAGTGCCGACTGGAACGCATCCCGACGAACCCGGTAGAAGTCCCGCAACTCGCCCAGGTGCTGCCGGTATTTCTCGGTGCCGATCCATTGCAGCGCTTGCCACTGCCCGATGCGGTTGGTGTGCAGATCGGCCGATTGCTTGAGCCGCAGCAAATGCGGAAACAGGTCCGGACTGGCGATCAGGTAACCGACCCGCAGGCCCGGCAACAGGGTTTTCGACACGGTACCGGTGTAGATCCAACTGGCCGTGGTCAAGCGGCTGACGATCGGCGTGGCACTGCCGCCGTCGAAGGTCAGTTCGCGGTAGGGTTCGTCTTCGATCAAGGTCACGCCGAACTCGTCGAGCAACGCCGCCACCGCATCGCGCTTGGCTTCGCTGTAGCGCACCGCCGAAGGATTCTGAAACGTCGGAATCAGGTAGATAAATGCTGGCTTGTGCTGTTCCAGACGGCTGCGCAGTTGCTCAAGGTTCGGGCCATCGGCTTCCAGCGGGACGGTGATGCAATCAGCGCCAAACAGCTGAAAAATCTGCAACGCCGCCAGGTAGGTCGGCGCTTCGAGCAGGATCTCGGTGCCTTTGTCGATGTGGAGCTTGGCCGCCAGATCGAGGGTTTGTTGCGAACCGCTGACCACCAGCACCTGACCCGCCTCGCACGGCACGCCCAACGCCCGGGCCTCGGCCGCCAACGCTTCACGCAGCGCAGGTTCGCCTTCGCTCATGCCGTATTGGCCCATGGACAGCGGCATGTCCGCCCACTCGACCTTCGGCAGCATGGCTTCGGCCGGCAAGCCGCCGGCGAACGACATCACTTCCGGGCGCTGGGCGGCGGCGAGGATTTCACGGATCAAAGAACTTTTAAGGCGCGAGACACGTTCGGAAAAAGCCATGGGGGTCACCGGTAGCGAGGCCTGAGGAAAATGAGTCAAACTGGTTGACCGAAATTACGACAGACCGAGCGAATACGTCAACATGCTTGACCTTAAAAACCCCAGCACTCAGCAACAAGCCATGGAAGCGTTTTTCTTCGGCTACCAGGCCTTCACCGCCAAGGCTGATGAAATGCTCGAGCGTCGCGGCTTGAGCCGGGTGCATCAGCGCATCGTGTTTTTCATCGCCCGCTACCCTGCCCTCAGCGTCAAGGAATTGCTGGCGTTGCTTGGCGTGAGCAAGCAGGCGCTGAACATTCCGCTGCGTCAGTTGGTGGAAATGCACCTGGTGAACAGCGTCGCGTCCGAGACCGACAAGCGTAAGCGGCTGCTGGAACTGACCGTCGAAGGCGCGCGGTTCGAGCAATCGCTGCGGCGCGAGCAGGTGAAATTGCTGGAGCGGGTGTTTGCCGAGGCTGGGGAGACGGCGGTGAATGGGTGGTTGGCGGTGAATCTGGCGTTAGGAAAAACCCAAACAGCGACCGAGTAACCGAGCATTCCCACGTAGAGCGTGGGAACGATCATCTACCGCCCTTCCTGGCGATATATCCCTATTGCCAAACTTTTCGTCTACAAAATCAAAAACATTATTTGCTTTATTTGTATACAAAAGCATAATTCGCTTCGTGCGAGTTCCTGACCATCAGGTCAACAAATTCGCAAGTACCTCAAAGGGTCGCTGCCACCCTCATGGGTCCGGCCCTGGAAATAACAATAAAACTCTTGAGGAGTACTCGCTGTGGAAAGCCGCAAATCCGAAGCCTCGACGCTGGAACTCTCGCCGCCATTACGCAATGGCTGGCTGGAGCGCATCTTCAAACTCAGCTTGCATGGCACCACGGTGAAGACCGAGCTGATCGCCGGTCTGACAACCTTCATCACCATGGCCTACATCATCTTCGTCAACCCCAACATCATGGCTGACGCCGGGATCGATCACGGTGCCGCGTTCGTGGCCACCTGCATCGCCGCCGCACTGGGCTGCCTGTTGATGGGCCTGTACGCCAACTGGCCGGTGGGCCTGGCGCCGGGCATGGGTCTGAACGCGTTCTTCACCTACACCGTGGTCGGCACCATGGGCTACAACTGGGAAACCGCCCTCGGTGCGGTATTCGTTTCCGGTGTGTTGTTCATGATCCTGACCTTCTCCCGGATTCGCGAATGGCTGCTCAATAGCATTCCGGTGAGCCTTCGCTTTGCCATGGGCGCTGGTGTGGGCCTGTTTTTGGGGCTGATCGGCCTGAAAACCGCGGGCATCGTCGTCGATAGCCCGGCCACCCTGATCAAGCTCGGCTCCCTGCGCGAGCCCGGCCCGCTGCTGGCGGCCATCTGCTTCCTGATGATCGCCGTGCTCAGCTACCACAAAGTCTTTGGCGCGATCCTCATCAGCATCATCACCGTGACCCTGGCCGGTTGGGGTCTGGGCCTGGTGCACTATGAGGGCATCATGTCTGCCCCGCCGAGCCTGGCGCCGACCTGGATGGCCATGAACGTCGCCGGCGTGTTCAACGTCAGCATGATCAGCGTGGTACTGGCCTTCCTCTTCGTGCACATGTTCGACACCGCCGGCACCTTGATGGGCGTCGCCCAGCGCGCCAACCTGGTGAACGCTGACGGCCGGATCGAAAACCTGTCCCGCGCCATGAAAGCCGACAGTGCTTCCAGCGTATTTGGTGCGGTGGTCGGTGTCCCTCCAGTAACAAGCTATGTGGAAAGTGCCGCTGGCGTAGCGGCGGGTGGTCGGACTGGTCTTACCGCCGTGACCGTAGGTGTGCTATTTATTGCCGCGATGTTTTTCGCACCGCTGGCTGGCATGATCCCCGCTTATGCAACCGCTGGTGCGCTGATTTATGTAGCGATGCTGATGATGGGCGGCATGGCGCACATCGAATGGGACGAAGCGACCGACAGCATTCCGGCGATCGTTACCGCGATCATGATGCCGCTGACCTTCTCGGTCGCCGACGGCATCGCGCTGGGCTTCATCACCTACGTGGCGCTGAAGGCCGGCACTGGCAAGTACAAGGAAATTTCCGTCAGCCTGTGGGTGCTCTGCGCGATCTTCATCGCCAAGTTCATCTTCTTGTAAGCGTCACGCGGTACGCGTTTCAAACCAGCCTCACCCCGTCGGGTGAGGCTTTTGTGCATAGGGAGGAAAGTGATGAGTCTGGAAACCTGGCTGCTGTTCAGCGGCGCTGCGCTGGTGGTGATCCTGATACCGGGGCCACTGTCGTTGCTGATGATCAGCAACAGCCTGAATTACGGTTTGCGCCGTTCTTACCCGGCGTTTCTGGGGGGCGTGTTTGCCTCGATCTGCCTGCTCAGTGCTTCGGCGCTTGGCTTGGGTGCATTGCTGCTGGCGTCGGAACAGCTGTTCAGCGCGCTGAAAATCGTTGGCGCGCTGTACCTGTTCTACCTCGCCTGGCAGAGCTGGCAGCAATCGCGCCAGCCATCCCAGAACGCCGAAGTGCCCCAGGCTGCACCGCTGCCGCACTTTCGTGCACTGTTCGGGCGCGCGTTCATGCTCGGCGCCAGCAATCCGAAAGACATTTTGTTCTTTGCCGCGTTCCTGCCGCAGTTTTTGAGTGCAGAACAACCGTTCCTGCCGCAGTTGCTGGTGATGATTGCCACCTGGACCGTGCTGGATCTGCTGTGCAAATTGGCTTATGGGCTGGGGGCTCATGGCGCGGCGCGGTATCTGCGCAGTGGCAAGGGGCAGAGCTGGTTTAACCGGGTCAGTGCCGGCTTGTTTGGCGGTGCGGGTACAGCCTCTTTACTGAGCAGCCACTGACACTTTCAACGGGGTCTTCAACATCAGCGGATTTACCCTCGCAGGATCGCCTGCGATCCTGCGAGGGCCTTGTTCCAAATTGAACAACGAACAACAAAAGGGTATCACTCAGCAACATTTAGCTTCACAGCATAGATATATGTACCGCACGTCGAAGCGTTGATTCACAGAGCATCCGGTACCGCCTATCCAGATTGCGCCCGATGGATACCGGAAAAATGAATCGACTCTGCGAGTACATATAACCAATGAGCCCCAAACGACCGACACGACCGAATGCTGCACCTTCTTCACACGAAACAACCTCCAATGTTCGCGATACAACGCTACCGACATTTCCGAGGCTTCCCTTGGCCATGGAAGGTCGTGGCGTCGATCTGACACATACGGAGCCATCCCCACAATTTGCTCCAGCACCCGAATCCCAGCCTCCGACGATTGAGATCGTCGACCTCCCGATCGATACGCACATTCGCCATATCCCCACGGAGCTACCGCTAAGCAATTATTTTCTCCCGCCGAGACTGGTCGCCAGGTTGCCGGAACCCGATGCGCAATCCGGTATCAGACCAGCCGGATCGATGCGTTTGTATGTTGATCTTGTGGACGGAGGAACGGTTCTCATAGGCAACGATGCGCAGAATCAATACAGAGCCAGGTTATCGAACGAACTCAGGCCATCCGGCCCCCGACTTGAGCAAGTGACAGGAACACTCAAGTGGCGGCCGATTCTGTCGGGCAGTGTCATGGAAGGAGGCACCTCGGAACTGATCATCACGCGCCGACGCTTGCCGGAGGAAGAACAGCAGGCCGTACTGGCCAAACGCGGTCGGGCGGCAGATGAAGAGACGCCGCAGATTGATGCAGACGAAGGTACATCCGCTGGCACGAACCGAACAGCCTCCGAATCCAGAGCTCCGCAGGTTCCAGCGATTGATCTTCTACTTGACCCCTGGAAAACCTGGGGAGTTGCACGCGAACACACTTCACCCGATAACATCACCATAGAGGGTATCCACTACAAGCTCGTCCCGCGCGGCACGGCACCGAATGAGCCGATCGTCTACATCAAGAACCCTACCCATATGATCTATGACTACGCGTCGTTGGACCGGATTCTCAAAACAGACTTCTTGCAACAGCCCCGTGGCGTGATTCGCGTTCCTCCCGCCCTTCATTGGGAAGTCGATCCGAATCTCCCTTTTCAAAGACCGCTGACGGAATACGTAGCCTCCCACTTTCCGGAGCTGACAGATGCCTCACGGTTCAATGTCGCAAAAAAACAATTCATTCTCGCCAACGGCTCTGACATGGCCACAGGAACAGGACTGACTTTACTCAGGCAAACGTTCAATGACTGGAAAACCGGAAACAGCACGCCTCGACCAGAACTGGCTGACCCACTGCTCATGCTTCAGACACTGCCGACATCCGCAGCAGCAGGGAAGACTCGAACATTAGTTCTGCCTGTACCCAACACTGAAGGCTCCATGCAGCGACTGGATTTCGACCCGCAGCGATTTCAGCCAGAGTGGCGGTATTTCATATCCACCCAGTCGGCGACAGACCTCAAGCTTTTCATGGCAAACCTCTTGACCCGCAACGGCTACACCGTCTTCGAACCCAGTCCTTTGAACGCTTATCCGACGCTGGTGTTTCGACGCACAGGACATGATTTGCTGTTCGTCCTGAGCTTGTATCGCATCAGAGGCCGCAAGATTCATCAGCCATTGGATCTCGATCCGGGCCGTTCCCATGCCCGGTTGACCGACCATGTTGGAAAGCAAGCCATGCAAGCGGTTCAAGCCGCACACGCGGCAAATAAAGTCGTCTGGCTCAAGGGCGGGTCTCAGATAGCGATCGCTTACCCGGACACGGTCTTCATTATCAGAGACGATCAGCCGAAACTGTGAGTACCCAAGACGAGGCGTAATTGCAAAAAAAAAGCCCGCAGTGTGAGCGGGCAAAAGACCAAAGAAGCTATATGCGCAGTCGCTTCCAGGAAAAGGCAGCTGCTTGGGGGATCAGCTGCCTCGATACGTGGAATAGCTGTAAGGCGAAATCAGCAACGGCACATGGTAGTGATCCTGTTCGGCACAGATGCCGAACCGCAGCACCACCACGTCGAGGAACGCAGGCTCAGGCAGCTGAACGCCCCGGGCGCGGTAATAATCGCCCGCATGAAATTGAAGCTGATAGACCCCGGTACGGTAGTCATCGCCTTGCAGCAGTGGCGCATCGACCCGACCGTCGCTGTTGGTGAGCACCGTGGCGACCAGTTCCAGCTGCGAGCCTTCGACGCGGTACAGCTCGACCTTGATCGAACTGCCCGGGCAACCGTGTGCAGCGTCCAAAACGTGTGTAGTCAAACGTCCCATTGATTCTGCGCGCCTGCCTGCCTGGAGCAGTCAGACCTCGCGCCTCCCGAAGTCAGTTGAAAAGGAGACCGCACCGTTCCGGAGCACGAAAAGTTGCGGCAAGCGACTGATTAAGACATTTTTCAAAAAAATTGTACACAATAAAAACGACATTTTTACCGCCACCAATGCCATCCGGGGGTTGTCAGCGAATTTCACACCAAACCATAAAATCATTGGACCTTCTATCCATTAGCTGACCAGTCAGGCAGGTTTCTTGCAGTACCCTCCAATGAGGGCCGTCGGTGAAAAATGCAAAAAATCAGGCTTACAAAGTGAATATAAAGTTGTATACAATCACTCCATCGCTGTGACGCCAGCCTGCCCTCTCATCGCCAGGCCGCCACACACACCCTGACTTTGACCAAGTCGACACGAACAAGAAGGAAGACTGCAGTGAGCGCTGACTACCCACGCGACCTGATCGGTTACGGCAGTAACCCTCCTCACCCACACTGGCCGGGCAATGCCCGCATCGCCCTGTCCTTCGTGCTCAACTACGAGGAAGGTGGCGAGCGCAACATCCTGCACGGCGATAAAGAATCCGAAGCCTTCCTCTCGGAAATGGTCTCGGCGCAGCCGCTGCAAGGCGAGCGCAACATGAGCATGGAATCCCTTTACGAGTATGGCAGCCGTGCCGGTGTCTGGCGGATTCTGAAACTGTTCAAGGCATTCGACATCCCGCTGACTATCTTCGCCGTGGCCATGGCCGCCCAGCGTCACCCGGACGTGATCCGCGCGATGGTCGAGGCCGGCCACGAAATCTGCAGCCACGGCTATCGCTGGATCGACTACCAGTACATGGACGAAGCCCAGGAACGCGAGCACATGCTCGAAGCGATCCGCATCCTCACCGAAATCACCGGCGAGCGTCCGCTGGGCTGGTACACCGGCCGCACCGGGCCGAACACCCGTCGGCTGGTGATGGAAGAAGGCGGTTTCCTCTACGACTGCGACACCTACGACGACGACCTGCCCTACTGGGAACCGAACAACCCGACCGGCAAACCGCACCTGGTGATCCCGTACACCCTGGACACCAACGACATGCGCTTCACCCAGGTCCAAGGCTTCAACAAGGGCGACGACTTTTTCGAGTACCTGAAAGACGCCTTCGATGTGCTGTACGCCGAAGGCGCCGAAGCACCGAAGATGTTGTCGATCGGCCTGCACTGCCGCCTGATCGGCCGTCCGGCGCGTCTGGCCTCGCTCAAACGCTTTATCGAATACGCTAAAAGTCATGAACAGGTGTGGTTCAGCCGCCGCGTCGACATCGCTCGCCACTGGCACGAAACCCACCCGTTCCGAGGGGCCGCGAAATGAGCACCTTTCAAACCATCAAACCGTCGAGCCTGAGCCGCGATGCGTTCGTCGCCGCTTTCGCCGACATCTACGAACATTCGCCATGGGTGGCCGAGAAGGCCTTCGACCTGGGCCAGGACGCTTCGATCGACCAGATCGAAACCCTGCACCAGCGCATGAGCGACATCCTGTTGAGCGCCGATCATGAAAGCCAACTGGCCCTGATCAACGCGCACCCGGACCTGGCCGGCAAAGCTGCCGTCCAGGGCCAACTGACCGAAGCCAGCACCCATGAACAGGCCGGCGCCGGTATCCACCAATGCACGGCAGAAGAGTTCCAGCGCTTCACCGAGCTGAACGACGCCTACAAGGCCAAGTTCAAGTTTCCCTTCATCATGGCGGTAAAAGGCAGCAACCGGCATCAGATCCTCGCGGCGTTCGAAACGCGCATTCACAACCCGGTCGACACCGAATTCAAGTGCGCGCTGGCGGAGATCAACAAGATCGCCCTGTTCCGATTACTGACCCTATAGCAAGCTCGGCCCGACGTTGACGAACGCAAAAAACGCCCCGGGCCCTGCAAGTATCCCAAGCCACTTTATTAAAGGCAGACAAGAAGAATGAAAGCTTACGCCGTACCTTTCGAGAAGTTCGTCAACCTGGCCGACGCCCGCCTGGGCACCAAGATCATCTCGGTCACCGATGACTGGTTCGCAGACGCCAACCGTCTGTTCCAACCGACCCCGGCCGTGTGGAAGGAAGGCGTGTTCGATGACAACGGCAAGTGGATGGACGGCTGGGAGTCGCGCCGCAAGCGTTTCGAAGGCTACGACAGCGCGGTGATCCGCCTGGGTGTGGCGGGTTCGATCAAGGGCGTGGACATCGACACTTCATTCTTCACCGGCAACTACCCGCCATCGGCCTCCCTGGAAGCCTGCTTCCTGGCCTCGGGCGAGCCAGACGAAAACACCCAGTGGACTGAAGTGCTGTCGGCCGTCGAGCTGCAAGGCAACAGCCACCACTACCACGAAATCAATAACGACCAGGCGTTCAGCCACCTGCGCTTCAACATCTACCCGGATGGTGGCGTGGCCCGTCTGCGCGTGTACGGCATTCCGTTCCGCGACTGGTCGGCCGTTGGCGACAACGAACAAGTCGACCTGGCTGCAGCCCTGAACGGCGGTCGCGCCCTCGCCTGCTCCGACGAACACTTCGGCCGCATGAGCAACATCCTCAACCCGGGCCGTGGTATCAACATGGGCGATGGCTGGGAAACCGCCCGTCGTCGCACGCCAGGCAATGACTGGGTGATCGTCGCGCTGGGCCATGCCGGTGAAGTCGAGAAAGTCATCGTCGACACCCTGCACTTCAAGGGCAACTACCCGGACAGCTGCTCGATCCAGGGCGCGTTCGTGAAGGGCGGCACCGACAGCCAGATCGAAACCCAATCGCTGTTCTGGCGCGAACTGCTGCCGAGCCAGAAGCTGGAAATGCACGCCGAACACACCTTCGCCGAGCAGATCAAGGCGCTGGGCCCGATTACCCACATCCGCCTGAACGTGTTCCCGGATGGTGGTGTGAGCCGCCTGCGCGTCTTGGGCAAGGTCGCGAAGTAACACCCGATCGTTCCCACGCTCTGCGTGGGAATGCATACCGTGACGCTCCGCGTCACAGTGGACGCGGAGCGTCCATGGCGACGTTCCCACGCAGAGCGTGGGAACGATCAAATTCAAAAGATTAAGAAGACCAGCATGCGCACATTGACGATTGAACCGCTGACCAAAGAAGCCTTCGCCCCTTTCGGTGACGTGATCGAAACCGACGGCAGCGATCACTTCATGATCAACAACGGTTCGACCATGCGCTTTCACAAACTGGCGACGGTGGAAACCGCCACGCCAGAGGACAAGGCGATCATCAGCATCTTCCGCGCCGACGCGCAGGACATGCCGCTGACCATCCGCATGCTGGAGCGCCATCCGCTGGGCAGTCAGGCGTTCATTCCTCTGCTCGGCAACCCCTTTCTGATCGTGGTCGCGCCACTTGGCGATGCACCTGTATCAGGCTTGGTCCGCGCCTTCGTCACCAACGGCAGGCAGGGCATTAATTACCATCGCGGCGTCTGGCACCACCCGGTGCTGACGATCGAAAAGCGGGATGACTTCCTGGTGGTTGATCGCAGTGGCACAGGCAATAACTGCGATGAGCATTTTTTCCAAGAGGATGAGTGTTTGATCCTCGCCCCCCACCAATAAGAGAAGCGTCCGATCACTCGACGACAGAGTGACGGGCGAGAGGTAAAGACTGTGGAAGCACATCTGTTGGAATGGCTGAACCTGAGCGTGCGCTGGGTTCACATGATCACTGGCGTGGCCTGGATCGGCGCGTCGTTCTATTTCGTCTGGCTGGAAAACAACCTCAACCGGGTCAACCCGAAAAACGGGCTGGCGGGCGATTTGTGGGCGATCCATGGCGGCGGTATCTACCACCTGGAAAAATACAAACTGGCTCCACCGACCATGCCGGACAACCTGCACTGGTTCAAATGGGAAGCCTATTTCACCTGGTTGTCGGGGGTCGCGCTGCTGTGCGTGGTGTTCTACTCCAACCCGACGCTGTACCTGCTGGCCCCGGGCAGCACCCTGAGCGGCCCTGAAGGCGTGGCCCTTGGTCTGGGCTCGTTGTTCATCGGCTGGTTCATCTACTCATTCCTTTGCGACTCGGCCCTGGGCAAACGCCCTGCCCTGCTAGGCGCAATCCTGTTCGTGCTGATCATCGGCGCCGCCTACGGCTTCAGCAAAGTGTTCAGCGGTCGTGGTGCGTACCTGCACGTCGGCGCGATCATCGGCACCATCATGGTCGGCAACGTGTTCCGCATCATCATGCCGGCCCAGCGCGCACTGGTGGCAGCGATTGCCGAGAACCGCACCCCCGATCCGGCGCTGCCGGCCAAAGGCCTGTTGCGTTCGCGGCACAACAACTACTTCACCTTGCCGGTGCTGTTCATCATGATCAGCAACCACTTCCCGAGCACCTACGGCAGCCAGTACAACTGGCTGATCCTGGCCGGGATCGCGGTGCTGGCGGTGTTGGTGCGTCACTACTTCAACACCCGTCACGACAGCCACAAGTTTGCCTGGACCTTGCCCGTTGCGGCGGTCGGCATGATTTGCCTGGCGTACGTGACCGGTCCGGCGCCGATGCCCAGCGCGCCTGAAGTGGCCAAGGCCCCTGGGGTCATCGAGTACCAGCCGCTGCCGGAAACCGCCCTGGGTGGTGGTGCCAAACCTGCCGTCGAGAAGCCTGTTCAAGCACCGGCACAAGCCTCCAACGCCGGGCCTGCCTTCGACAAGGTGCATTCCGTGATCCAGGAGCGTTGCACGGTCTGCCATTCGGCCAAACCGACCAGTCCGCTGTTCAGCGCCGCGCCAGCTGGGGTGATGTTCGATACGCCAGAGCAGATCCGCCAAAACGCCGCTCGCATTCAGGCTCAAGCCGTCACCAGCCAGATCATGCCCCTGGGCAACATCACCCAGATGACCCAGCAGGAACGTGACCTGATCGGTGCGTGGATTGTTCAGGGAGCGTCGACCCATTAATCGTTGAAAAGCTTCGCTGGCAAGCCAGCTCCTGTAGGAGCGAGGCTCGCCGGCGAACGGCCACAACGCGGCCTGCCTGATACAAAAATCACAAGAATAAAAAAGATCCGAGGTGTTGCATGTCCGAGCTATCCGAAGCGCGCATCCCCGACGCACCCGCCATTCAACGTTTACCCCTTGTGCAACTGATCCTGGTCGGTCTGCAACACGTGCTGCTGATGTACGGCGGCGCCATTGCTGTGCCGCTGATCATCGGGCAGGCCGCGGGCCTGAGCCGTGAAGAAATCGCCTTTCTGATCAATGCCGACCTGCTGGTGGCCGGCATCGCCACCATCGTCCAGTCGCTGGGCATCGGCCCGATGGGCATTCGCATGCCGGTGATGATGGGTGCCAGTTTCGCCGCGGTCGGCAGCATGGTGGCCATGGCCGGGATGCCTGGCATCGGCCTGCAAGGGATCTTCGGCGCGACCATTGCCGCCGGTTTCTTCGGCATGCTCATCGCGCCCTTCATGTCCAAAGTCGTGCGCTTCTTCCCGCCGCTGGTGACCGGCACGGTCATCACCTCGATCGGTTTATCGCTGTTCCCCGTGGCCGTGAACTGGGCCGGTGGCGGCGCTGGCGCGGCTCAGTTCGGTTCGCCTGTTTACCTGGCCATCGCCGCACTGGTGCTGGCCACCATTCTGCTGGTCCATCGCTTCATGCACGGTTTCTGGGTCAACATTTCGGTGCTGATCGGCATGGGCCTGGGTTACGTGATTTGCGGTGTGATCGGCATGGTCGACCTCAGCGGCATGGACCAGGCACCGTGGCTGCAAATTGTCACCCCGTTGCATTTCGGCATGCCCAAATTCGAACTCGCACCAATTCTGTCCATGTGCCTGGTGGTGGTGATCATCTTCGTCGAGTCCACCGGGATGTTCCTGGCGCTGGGCAAAATCACTGGCCAGGACGTCACGCCACGGATGCTGCGGCGCGGCTTGCTGTGCGATGCCGGTGCTTCGTTTTTCGCCGGTTTCTTCAACACCTTCACCCACTCCTCATTCGCCCAGAACATCGGCCTGGTGCAGATGACCGGCGTGCGTTGCCGTTCGGTGACCATCGTTGCCGGCGGTTTGCTGATCATGCTGAGCCTGTTGCCGAAAGCCGCGTTCCTGGTGGCGTCAATTCCACCGGCGGTACTGGGTGGCGCGGCGATTGCGATGTTCGGCATGGTCGCCGCCACGGGAATCAAGATTCTTCAGGAAGCCGACATCGGTGACCGGCGCAACCAATTGCTGGTGGCGGTGAGTATCGGCATGGGGCTGATCCCGGTGGTGCGTCCGGAGTTCTTCGCCCACCTGCCGATGTGGATGAGCCCGATCACCCACAGCGGCATCGCCATGGCCACATTGAGCGCCCTGGCGTTGAACCTGTTGTTCAACATTCTTGGCGGTCACGAACGCGCAGCCGTCAACGACTGCCACGCCCACCCGCACTGACCCAGTAAAAACACAAAACCCTGTGGGAGCAAGCCAGCTCCCACAGGGGCGGCTGCCTGCGCCTCAAACAATAAAAACAAGAGGGAGCAACAGATGATTCGTACCCCGACAAGCCTGTCGTTCAGCGACGCCGGGCTGACCGCCCATAACCGTGCCCCACACCTATCGCCGGTGCTCTGTTGCGGGGCACTTGAGACCTGGCCAAGGAGTCAGTATTCTCCGCGCCCGCCCGAATTCGCTCTAAAAAAAAGCGCGGATTTAATTCCTGACCAGAAAGCCAATTTATCCCGGCTCTGGACAGTACCAAGGCCCCCCGGAATGACGCTCGATCGACTGTTTTCGAACAGCCGAACGGGCGTTTTTTGGCTTTTTGAAAGCCTTGGCTCAGCTCTTGCTAACAGCACTAAAGCTGACCGGATGGATGATTTTTACAGCAGCAGAAAAGGCGCCACACCAGAGCGCTGACCTTAGAAAAATAACGTGGAACCACCTACTTTTTGGGAGCAACCGAATGAAACGTACGTGCACCAGCCTGATGCTCGCGGGATCCTTGCTGGCCGGGGGCCAAGCTATGGCCGGCGACTTGCTGCAATGGCAGAACAACAGCCTGACCTACCTCTATGGCAAGGACTTCCAGGTCAACCCGCGCATTCAGCAAACCGTCACCTTCGAGCACGCCGATGCCTGGAAGTACGGGGACAATTTCTTCTTCCTCGACAAGATCTTCTACAACGGCGAAAAAGACTTTAACGCCGGCCCGAATACTTACTACGGGGAGTTCCAGCCACGGATTTCACTGGGCAAGGTACTCGACCAGAAGATCGAATTCGGCCCGATCAAAGACGTATTGCTGGCCATGACGTACGAGTTCGGTGAGGGCGATACCGAGTCCTACCTGATCGGTCCGGGCTTCGACCTGGCGATTCCTGGCTTCGACTACTTCCAGCTGAACTTCTACCAGCGTCACACCGAAGGCAGCCGTCCGGGTGACAACGTCTGGCAGATTACCCCGGTCTGGTCCTACACCATTCCCGTGGGCGATTCGAACATCCTGATCGATGGTTTCATGGACTGGGTGGTCGACAACGACCAGAACAGCAAAGGCACCTACCACGCCAACCTGCACTTCAACCCGCAGATCAAATATGACCTGGGTAAAGCGTTGAGCATTGGCGAGAAGCAATTGTATGTGGGTGTCGAGTACGACTACTGGTCCGACAAGTACGGGATCAAGGACAGCCAGTACTTCAAGACCGATCAGAGCAACACGAGCTTCCTGGTGAAGTTCCACTTCTGATTTAAAGTCAAAAGATCGCAGGCTTCGCCAGCGCCTACGGACGTGCGCATCCGGGGTAGGAGCTGCCGCAGGCTGCGATCTTTTGCTTTATGACAACCCCAGAAACCGGCACAGCTCATCCCGCTTGGCCAACGCATCGCGCCGCCCCAGATCGATCAATTCGCCGCAATACCCTGCCTCAAACAGCAGATAACTCAGCACCCCCGCCCCGCTGGTCTTGGTCGCTCCCGGGCCGCGTAAAAACAGGCGCAAGGCTGCCGGCAGTTCCTGGCGATGCCGCGCCGCAATCTCATCGATCGGCTGACTCGGCGAAATCACCAGCACCTCCACCGGCGCCGCCCCCAATGCACGACTCGAGATGCCATCGGGCAGCAGATGGCTGAACTGGTTCAGACGCTGCAACAACTCGATGTCACTTTCCAGGCTGTCAATGAACGTACTGTTGAGCATGTGCCCACCGATTTGCGCCAGGGTCGGCTGCTGACCGGTATAGGCCCGTTGCAGCGGCTGTTGCGGATCGACCCCGCGCGGGTTGCCACTGACGCCCACCACCAGCACGCGGCTGGCGCCCAGGTGCAGGGCCGGGCTGATCGGTGCCGACTGACGCACGGCGCCATCGCCAAAATATTCTTCGCCGATTTTTACCGGCGCGAACAGCAACGGAATCGCCGAACTGGCAAGCAGATGCTCGACGCTCAATTGGGTCGGCACGCCGATTCGCCGATGGCGCAACCAGGACTCGATAGTGCCGCCGCCCTGATAAAACGTGACGGCCTGACCGGACTCATAGCCGAACGCCGTAACGGCTACGGCCTGCAATTGCTTTTGCGCAATCGCTTCGGCAATCCCGGGCATGTGCAGTTTGTGATTGAGCAAACGGCGCAGTGGCGAGCTGTTGAGCAGGGCCACTGGCACCGGCGCGCCAATGCCCATCAGGTTGTGACTGACAAAACGGGTGGCCTGATGAATCACCCCCGGCCAGTCGCTACGCAACACCAGATGGCTGCGAAAACCTTGCCAGAAGGCTGTCAGACGCTCGATCGCGCCACGAAAATCCATCGCCCCACTGGCCAGGCTGACCGCGTTGATCGCGCCGGCCGAGGTGCCGACGATCACCGGAAACGGATTCGCCGCCCCCACCGGCAGCAACTCGGCAATCGCCGCCAGCACGCCCACCTGATAGGCCGCCCGAGCCCCACCACCGGAAAGAATCAACCCTGTAACCGGTTCAGCAGAACGCATCGCAACACTCCATGGTGCTTAAAGGGACCGGTGACTCAACCGCGCTTGGCGTACAGTTTCGGCTCGCCCGGTGGACGGCTCTTGAAGCGGCGATGCGCCCAGAGGTATTGCTGCGGACATTCGCGCAACGCACTTTCGACCCACTGGTTGATCCGAATGCAGTCAGCTTCTTCCGTCTCGCCGGGAAAGCCCTCGAGCGGCGCATGAATCACCAGCCGATAACCGCTGCCGTCAGCCAGGCGCTGCTGGGTGAACGGCACCACCAGCGCCTTGCCCAGCCGGGCGAACTTGCTGGTGGCGGTGACGGTCGCCGCCTGAATCCCGAACAGCGGCACGAAGATACTTTGCTTGGCGCCGTAGTCCTGATCCGGTGCGTACCAGATCGCTCGCCCCGCCCGCAGCAGTTTGAGCATGCCGCGCACGTCGTCGCGCTCCACCGCCAGCGAGTCGAGGTTGTGCCGCTCGCGGCCACGACGCTGGATGTAGTCGAACAGTGGATTCTTGTGTTCGCGGTACATGCCATCGATGGTGTGCTGCTGACCGAGCAATGCCGCACCGATCTCCAGCGTGGTGAAGTGCACGGCCATCAGAATCACGCCCTTGCCCTGCGCCTGGGCCTGCTTCAAGTGCTCAAGGCCTTCGACATGGGCCAGTTTCGCCAGACGCTTGCGCGACCACCACCAGCTCATGGCCATCTCGAAGAAGGCGATGCCAGTGGATGCGAAGTTTTCCTTGAGCAGGCGCTTGCGCTCGGCAGCGGACTTTTCAGGGAAACACAGCTCAAGATTGCGCTTGGCAATGCGCCGTCGGTCGCCAGCCACCCGGTACATCAATGCACCCAAGGCGCGACCGATCGCCAGCAACGCCGGATACGGCAACTGCACAATCAGCCACAACAGCCCCAGGCCACACCACAGCGGCCAGAAACGCGGAGAAAGAAATGCTGTTCGAAAACGCGGGCGTTCCATTAAAGGTTCCGAAAAGACAATGGCCGCGCATTCTACATCGTTCGACCCGGCTTGCGGCCTGCGGGCGTTCTCGTTATAAGTCTCGGCACTTTTAGTGACAAGCCGTTGTATGCCGACCATGAGCCAAACCGAACCGCTAGACCAAGATCCCGTGTTCCAGTTGAAGGGCAGCATGCTCGCCATTACGGTGCTGGAACTGGCCCGTAACGACCTTGAGAACCTTGATCGGCAACTGGCCGCCAAAGTCGCCCAGGCGCCTAACTTCTTCAGCAACGCGCCGCTGGTACTGGCACTGGACAAACTCCCGGCCAGCGAAGGCTCGGTCGATCTGCCGGGGTTGATGCGCATTTGCCGCCAGCATGGCCTACGCACCCTGGCGATCCGCGCCAGCCGCATCGAAGACATCGCTGCCGCCATCGCGGTCGACCTGCCGGTGCTGCCGCCGTCCGGCGCGCGGGAGCGTCCGCTCGACCCGCTCGAAGGCGTTGTAGCGAAAAAACCGGAAAAACCACCGGAGCCGACCCTCAAACCGACGAAAATCATCACCTCGCCAGTACGTGGTGGCCAGCAGATTTATGCCCAGGGTAGCGATCTGGTGGTGATTTCATCGGTCAGCCCGGGGGCGGAACTTCTCGCCGACGGGAACATCCATGTATACGGCCCGATGCGCGGTCGTGTCCTGGCCGGCGTCAAAGGTGACACGAAAGCCAGGATTTTCTGTCAGCAAATGACCGCTGAACTGGTCTCCATCGCCGGCCACTACAAGGTTTCCGAGGATCTGCGACGCGATCCATTGTGGGGCGCGGGCGTACAAGTCAGCCTGTCGGGTGACGTGTTGAACATCATTCGGCTTTAACGGATACTGCCGCATTTTCCAAGCATCTCTAAAACATAGCGAAAACGGCTCAAACGAAGTAGGAAAAAGGCTAAAAGCAGTGTTTACCGGGGGTAAGTACCGCTCAGAACCGGATTCCAGCCAAGGCTGTCCGACTGCAGTAGTTTTTCAAGAGATGTTTTTCAGGGGCTAAACGTCCTTTTTCCTTAGGGGTAAAACACCTTGGCCAAGATTCTCGTGGTTACATCCGGCAAGGGTGGTGTGGGTAAGACCACCACCAGCGCCGCTATCGGTACCGGCCTCGCTCTGCGTGGCCACAAAACAGTGATCGTCGACTTCGACGTCGGTTTGCGTAACCTCGACCTGATCATGGGTTGCGAGCGCCGCGTGGTGTATGACTTCGTCAACGTGGTGAACGGCGAAGCCAACCTGCAACAGGCCCTGATCAAAGACAAGCGTCTGGAAAACCTCTACGTCCTGGCCGCCAGTCAGACTCGCGATAAAGACGCGCTGACCCAGGAAGGCGTCGAAAAGGTCCTGATGCAGTTGAAAGAAGACTTCGAATTCGTGGTCTGCGACTCCCCGGCCGGTATCGAGAAAGGCGCTCACCTGGCCATGTACTTCGCCGACGAAGCCATCGTGGTGACCAACCCGGAAGTCTCCTCCGTCCGTGACTCGGACCGCATGCTGGGCCTGCTGGCCAGCAAGTCCCGTCGCGCCGAAAACGGCGAAGACCCGATCAAGGAACACCTGTTGCTGACCCGCTACAACCCTACGCGCGTCGTCAACGGCGAAATGCTCGGCGTCGAAGACGTCAAGGAAATCCTCGCGGTGACCCTGCTAGGCGTGATCCCGGAATCGCAAGCCGTACTCAAGGCCTCCAACCAGGGCGTGCCGGTGATTCTCGACGACCAGAGCGACGCCGGTCAGGCGTACAGCGATGCCGTCGATCGTCTGCTGGGCAAAACCGTGGACCATCGTTTCCTCGATGTCGAGAAGAAGGGATTCTTCGAGCGACTTTTTGGAGGTAGGTAATGAACCTTTTTGACTTCTTTCGTGCCAACAAAAAGCCCAGTACCGCCTCGGTAGCGAAAGAGCGTCTACAGATCATCGTGGCGCATGAACGCGGCCAGCGCAGTACGCCGGACTACCTGCCAGCCTTACAGAAGGAGCTGGTGGAGGTGATCCGCAAGTACGTCAATATCGGGTCCGATGACGTGCACGTCGCTCTGGAAAACCAGGGCAGCTGCTCGATTCTGGAACTCAATATCACCCTGCCAGATCGCTGAGTCGATCCGGCGGGAGCCACGGCGGCTCAGGCTCTGCAGCAATCCCGTGGGAGCGAGCTTGCTCGCGAAAGCATCACCTCGGTTTATGGGATAGACCGAGTTGTCTGCTTCGCGAGCAAGCTCGCTCCTACAGGGGGCGGGAGCCTGAGTCGCCGTTGGCGTTTGTTACGAGGCTGTTTTAATGCCGTTGTCCAACATCCGCATCATCCATCAGGACGCCGCCGTACTGGTGGTGGACAAACCGACCCTGTTGCTCTCCGTCCCTGGCCGGGCCGACGACAACAAGGACTGCCTGATTACGCGCCTGCAAGAAAACGGCTACCCGGAAGCACGAATTGTCCATCGGCTGGACTGGGAAACCTCCGGCATCATTCTACTGGCCCGTGACCCGGACACTCATCGCGAGCTGTCTCGGCAATTTCACGACCGCGAAACCGAAAAGGCCTACACCGCCCTGTGCTGGGGACAACCGGAACTGGACAGTGGCAGCATCGACCTGCCGCTGCGCTACGATCCGCCGACCAAACCACGGCATGTGGTGGACCATGAATTCGGCAAGCACGCCCTGACCTTCTGGCGTGTGTTGGAGCGTTGTGGCGACTGGTGCCGCATCGAGCTGACACCGATCACCGGCCGCTCTCACCAGTTGCGCGTGCACATGCTCTCCATCGGCCACCCGCTGTTGGGTGACGGGCTTTACGCCCACCCGCAAGCTCTGGCCGCCTGGCCACGCCTATGCCTGCACGCAAGTATGCTGAGCTTTACCCACCCTCAGACCGGCGACCGCTTGCGCTTCGAGTGCCCGGCACCGTTTTAACGAGGACTGAACAGGATGAGTAGTACTGACTCCTTGGTAACGCCCGTCAAGAAAACCCGAAATCAACTGCTTTATCTGGTCTACGGCAATCAGGACGTTTATCGGCGGGAAGCCAAATTCAGCATTCTGACTGCGCTTTCCCATGTAAAGAACGGCGAGTTTCCGTGCATCAGGATCCTCACCGATCGCCCGCAGGACTACGCTGGCTGGCCAGTTGAGACCGTACTCCTGAGCCAGGAAACGTTGACCCTGTGGCAGGGCGTAAACGGCTATCACCATCGCCGCAAAGCCTGCGCCATTGCCGCCGGCCTCGCGCTTGCGGAAAAAACCCTGTTCGTCGATACCGACACGCTGTTCACCAGCGACCCGAATCGAATCTTCAAACAGATCGAGCCCGGGCGTTACCTGATGGATCGCTTCGAGTACCACTGGAGGGACGTCTATGAGCGCCCCGACTACCTGAAGCTCGGCGAATGCCTGCGCACGCATGGCATCACGGCCGATAACGGTTTCAAGCTGTACAACAGCGGACTCTGCGGCGTGACCGACCGCGACGCGCCCCTGTTCGAAGCGTCGATCCAGCTGATCGACGAATGGACCCGCGAGAGTTTCGACATTCACACCATCGAGCAAATCGCCCTGTCGTTCGCGATGCGCGACAAACCGGTGGGTGAAGCGAAAAAATACATCTATCACTACTTCGCGGAAAAACGCTTCTTTCATGCCATGCAGGCGTATTTCTTCTCGCGGCATGGCGAGCAGTTCAGCCGGGATCTGGTGGAACTGTGCCGCGATGTGCCGCGGGTCAAGCCGTTTCCGTCGCCCTGGCAACGACTGAAAATAAAATGGAAGCTGCGCGACCAGAGCGGCGCGTTGAAAAAGGTCGGTCGCGATCTGCTTTACGGCAGCGCGGCGCCCGATCACCCGTACTACACGGTATGCCGACACGAATGGTGGGAATGCGCCTCACGGGAGATTCTTCGCTGGAACCATACCCGTCAGAAACAACTTCTGGGCACCGATCAAAATGGCTGGCCCAAACAATTGCCCAAGCCAGAAAAGCCTGAAGATGAGCTGATCATCATGACGTACCTGAGAAAACGGGTAGCCGCGGCTCGCTGATGTCACCTGCAAACACCAGGCCCAAAGCCCCCGGCCAATACGTTAAACTCCCGCCCATTGCTGTCTGGAGCTTCTTATGCGCGAAGAGTTGAACCAAGGCCTGATCGACTTCCTCAAGGCCTCCCCTACCCCGTTCCATGCCACCGCCAGCCTTGTCCAGCGCCTGGAGGCTGCCGGTTTTGTGCGCCTCGACGAGCGAGAGCCGTGGACCACCGAAGCCAATGGTCGTTACTACGTCACCCGTAACGACTCTTCGATCGTCGCGGTCAAAATGGGCCGTCATTCGCCCCTGCATGGCGGCATTCGCCTCGTCGGCGCGCACACCGACAGCCCGTGCCTGCGGGTCAAGCCCCAACCGGAACTGCAACGCCAGGGCTTCTGGCAACTGGGTGTCGAAGTCTATGGCGGTGCGCTGCTGGCGCCGTGGTTCGACCGTGATCTGTCCCTGGCCGGGCGCGTGACCTTCCGCCGTGATGGCAAGGTCGAGAGCCAGTTGATCGACTTCAAGGCGCCGATCGCGATCATTCCGAACCTGGCCATTCACCTCAATCGTGAAGCCAACATGGGCTGGGCGATCAATGCCCAGACCGAACTGCCACCAATCCTCGCGCAATTCGCCGGTGACGAACGCGTGGACTTCCGCGCCGTGCTCACCGATCAACTGGCCCGCGAACATGGCCTGAACGCCGATGTAGTGCTCGATTACGAGCTGAGCTTCTACGACACCCAAAGCGCCGCGGTCATCGGCCTGCATGGCGACTTCATCGCTGGCGCACGCCTGGATAACTTGTTGTCGTGCTACGCCGGCCTGCAAGCGTTGCTGACGGCTGAAACCGACGAAACCTGCGTGCTGGTCTGCAACGATCACGAAGAAGTCGGTTCCTGTTCGGCCTGTGGCGCCGACGGTCCGATGCTAGAGCAAACCCTGCGTCGCCTGTTGCCCGAAGGGGATGAATTCGTACGCACCATTCAGAAATCCCTGCTGGTCTCGGCCGACAACGCCCACGGCGTGCACCCGAACTACGCCGACAAGCACGATGCCAACCATGGCCCGAAACTCAACGCCGGCCCGGTGATCAAGGTCAACAGCAACCAGCGCTACGCCACCAACAGCGAAACCGCCGGATTCTTCCGTCATTTGTGCATGGCCGAAGAAGTACCGGTGCAGAGCTTCGTGGTGCGCAGCGACATGGGCTGCGGCTCGACCATCGGCCCGATCACCGCCAGCCACTTGGGCGTACGCACCGTGGACATCGGCCTGCCGACGTTCGCCATGCACTCGATCCGCGAGCTGTGCGGCAGCCATGACCTGGCGCACCTGGTCAAAGTGCTGAGCGCGTTTTACGCCTGCCGGGAATTGCCGTAACCCTTGTATGGAGCTGCCGCAGGCTGCGGCAGCTCCATACAGCACCACCGCTCGCCCGAAAGCCGCCTAGACTGGAAGTACCTTCACCGACAAGGCTGGCACCATGATCTCGATGTCTTCGTTTCACGCCATGCTGGTCCCGATTCTTTCCGGGATGATCATGCTGGCCATCGGCTTCAACTTCCGCGACAAGAACGCCGGCGTGTTCGCGATGTGGGTCGGCATGCTGATGATCCTCGCCACCGTGATCTACAAGATCCTCGCCAAACTCAACGCATAAATCCTCGTGTCTGATTCGCGTTGGTTTGTGTGGCGTTATGCTTTGAAGCCGGGTTTGCCGTTAGCTGCGCGCCAATTCTTTATTTCTGAAACAACTGCTTCCGGCCCACTTTTACCTGGACCCGGGTAATACAACAAATCAGATCCAGCAGGATGCTCGCTCAATCTTTCAAACTCCATAACAGCTGCAACTTGATCTTTCTCAGTTGCATACTCGGATTGATATATCCTCCGTACAAAGCCCAAGAACTCTGCCTCAGTCATATCACTAATGAACTTGACCATTACTTAATCCCCCTATGAATTTCCACATGCCCCTTTGGAGTTAGCACGCGAAGATTATCGTTATCATATAGAGCCCCACCGTTTGCTAGCGCAGTGCTGTGATGCAACTCAAACTTCACTCTCTTCCCAGCACGATCAGCCACTCTTACAAACGGGGCTCGTCCTTTATTCATTTCATTCAAGCTACCCTGATCAAACGACTTCGCCAACTCCATATCATTGGGAACCGCCTTCCAAAACGCCTCCCTGAACGCCCTGAAATTCCTGAACTGCCTACCGCTCAACTGTTCTGCAATCTGCGCCGGTATAGGCGCGCCATCACCGTGCGAAGCCGCTTCCAGCCATCTCCCTGCAACCGGCTCTCCATCACCCGTGGCGACCCCGGCATCCTCCCGGGGATCCCGGAACATCACGTACTGCGGGGGCAGGCCAGAATCCGCCGGAAACACAATAATGTAATCGTCGAAGCCGGCTTCACCCACAGCCGGATGACTGTCGATTCGTCCTTCGACGGGGATGATGACGCCACCTGCATACCGCGGCGGACTCGGCTCCTGGACGGGCAGCGCAGTCGAACTGCTGTCCGGAGTAATCAGCGGCATCCATACCAATGTCCTGGGGGGAACATCCGGGAGGGTGACGCTATAGATGTTCTCCTGCGGGTTGTAGACAGCCGCCACGACCCGCACACCGGCGGGAAGACTTACTCCATCGACCGGAACGACAAGTAACTCCGATTGATCGCCCTCTGTTGCCCTGGAACTGAAACGCACCGGTACATCAAGCAAACCGCCGTTCTTCGCTAAATGATCGAGATCTGGCAAGGGACCGGACCTGAGGTCCTCCAAGGGATAGCTGAACATGTACCTTTTCGGCAATTCGCCATTGGCCAGTTCAGGTGAGTAAACCAGCGCGCCAACGCCGACCATGAAACCCGTTGCCGTCCCTGCGGCCAGACCGGATAACGCGGCGATCGCAGAGCGTATAGCAGCGCGCAATGCCGCCATCACGTCTTCGGCAATGTCCATGGCGCCGTTCGGAGTCGTGAATCCAGGCTGAGCGTGAGCGGTGGCGCCATGCACCGGGTAAGTATTCGCGGCCCTGGCAAGCTCCAGGCGTCGAAGCTCGGCATCCACCAAGCGTTGTGCTTGCTCCGCCGCCTCGATCCGGGCCTGTTCTTCAGCCCTTTGACGCGCCAGTTGTTCTGCCTCAAGCCGAGCCAACGTCTCGGCCATTTCCTTTGCCTGCGCTTCGGCCGCCATGCGCGCTCGCTCTTGCGCCAGTCGCCTGACTTCGTTTTCCGCGGCGATGCGTGCCAACTCTTCCGCCACTCTACGAGCTTGCTCCTGCGCGATACGAGCCTGCTCTTGAGCGACTTGCCGGGCATGCTCCGCCGCTAGCCGTACCTGTTCCTGAGCTAACCGATTGGCCTCTTGAGCCTGTAACGTAGCAATGATGCCCTTCACGGTAACGGATTGAGTGTTCAACAGCGCGATGCCTTCAGCCAGCAACTTGGCGTTGAACAATGCGGCGTAAGCCTCGCGAACCGAGACGCCACTGGCCCCGGCCCGGCGGTTGATCTGTGGCAACCGCCCTCGCGTTAAAAATGTATCGACCTGTGTCTGACCGAACCTTTGACTGGCCGTACTCTTGGCGGACGCCAGTGCGCTGGCTTTTCTGGCGATCAAGTCATCCCTGACACCCAACTCACGTACAAAGGCCTGCAAGGGAGGCAAAACACTCGTATCACCTGCCGCTCTAACTTGCGCAAGTTCAACCTCGAGTGTGTGCGCAAGATTATTGGAGAGCTCTTTCCCGCTATAGGCAAATCTATGAGGATCAGCAGTTTCAGATGCGGTACATCTATATAGGCAGGAATTATTTTCGAACAATTATTCCAGCGGTATTCCTGGAGAAGATCAAAACCTCAAACCACATCCACCCCAACATGAATCGCATCATGTCGCCAAAACTCCAGGTCACAATCGATCAGCCGCTGATGCTGATCGTAGTTGACCCGGGCGATCCGCAATCCCGGGCTGCCCACCGACACCCGTAAAGCCGCCGCCGCGTCCACCGACAATGCTGTCGGCACAATCTCGAAGCGCACCCGCCCGTAGTGCAAGTCGTAATGCCGCGCATACAGTTCGGTCATCGACTGATTCAGATCGAAATCCAGAATCCCCGGGAAATACTGCGGATTCAAATAGTGCTCCACGTACAGCACCAATCGCCCGTCAATCCGTCGCGAGCGGCAGATCTGGATCACGCTCGACAGCGCCGGCAACTGCAGCCAGGCACATACCGCCGCCGATGCCGGCTGCAAACGCGCGGAAATCACCTCGGTGGAAGGCACTCGCCCCTGAGCGCTGACCATCGCGTGAAAGTGGCTGCGCTGCATCAGGTTATATGCCAGCCGCGGTGGCGACACGAACCAGCCACGTCGCTCCTCGCGATAAATCTGGCCCTGGGCCTCCAGCTGCAATAACGCCTCACGCACGGTGATCCGCGTGGTACCAAACAACTCACTGAGCTTGCGCTCGGCCGGCAACTTGCTCCCGGGCGCCAACAGGCCGTGGTCGAGCTGTTCTTGCAGGACCTGCCCGATGGCTGTCACCGCTTTGGTGGTCTCGATGCGCATCAACGTTACCTATCTGGACTAGACCAGCACTGATTCAGGGCAGAACCGCGATCGAAACCGGGTTCCATCAACTGCCTGCAAGCCTAGGCACTGCAGATGACTGACAGATGACAAAGCCGCCGAACGGTTGCGCCAGACACCTGCAATTTCATGGCCAAGTCCCTTTCATATCAGCCCCTTAGCCATGGTCTACGCTTATCTCGCACACCGCGTACCCGAGCGCAGCACCTCCAGGCAGACCGATCGTCGACATCAAAATGTCATCGAAGGCACCTAAATTGGCTCAGGTATTGCTGACCTAGACCAACACAACCGCAATCGCAGCGTTGAAAACGCCCAAAGGAGCTTCGGATGAAACAGTTTTTCCTGGCATCACTGTTAGGCTCGACCATTGCCCTGTGCACTGCCGCCATGGCGGCGGATACCGATTTAAAAGCCCTGGAAGCCGCTGCGAAAGCGGAAGGCGCAGTCAACAGCGTCGGCATGCCCGATGACTGGGCCAACTGGAAAGGCACCTGGGAAGACCTGGCCAAGAAATACGGCCTGAAACACATCGACACCGACATGAGCTCGGCCCAGGAAATCGCCAAGTTCGCCGCCGAGAAAGACAACGCCACGGCCGACATCGGCGACGTCGGTGCCGCCTTCGGCCCGATCGCGGTCAAGCAGGGCGTGGTGCAACCTTACAAGCCGACCACTTGGGAACAGGTTCCGGCTTGGGCCAAGGACAAGGACGGTAACTGGGCACTGGCCTACACCGGCACCATCGCGTTCATCGTCAACAAAAAACTGCTGCACGGTTCCGAAGCGCCAACCAAATGGGCCGACCTCAAGACCGGCAAGTACAAAGTCTCTATCGGTGACGTGAGCACCGCAGCCCAAGCGGCCAACGGTGTACTGGCCGCCGCCCTCGCCAATGGCGGTGACGAGAAAAACATTCAGCCAGCCCTGGCGCTGTTCGCCGACATTGCCAAGCAAGGCCGCCTGTCGATGGCCAACCCGACGATCGCCACCATGGAAAAGGGTGAAATCGAAGTCGGCGTGGTCTGGGACTTCAACGGCCTGAGCTACAAGGCCAAGATGGCGAACCCGGATGACTACACCGTGCTGATTCCATCCGACGGCTCGGTGATTTCCGGTTACACCACCATCATCAACAAATACGCCAAGCACCCGAACGCCGCCAAGCTGGCCCGCGAATACATCTTCAGCGATGCCGGCCAAATCAACCTGGCGAAAGGCAACGCCCGTCCAATTCGCGCCGAGCATTTGACTCTGCCGGAAGAGGTCAAGGCCAAGCTACTGCCTAACGAGCAGTACAAAAAGGTCACGCCGATCAAAGACGCGGATGCGTGGGAAAAAACCTCCAAGGCGCTGCCTCAGAAGTGGCAGGAAGAAGTCATCATCAACATGCCGTAAGGCATTGGGGATCTGATAGAGATCCACTGTAGGAGCGGGCTTGCCCGCGAAGGCGTCGGCACAGTCAACATTGATGTTGCCTGACATACCGCTTTCGCGCGCAAGCCCGCTCCTACAGGGGATTGGTTGCGTACTTGAATCATCTGTTTTCGCGGAGTCCCAGCCCCTATGAAGCACAACGTCATCCTTGTCGTGCTCGACGGCCTCAATTACGAAGTCGCACGCCACGCCATGGGGCATCTGCAGGCTTACGTTGGCGCAGGACGCGCGGCGCTCTACAAACTGGAATGCGAACTGCCGGCCCTGTCCCGACCGCTTTACGAATGCATCCTGACCGGCGTTGCGCCGATCGATAGCGGCATCGTTCACAACAACGTCTCGCGCCTGTCCAACCAGCGCAGCATCTACCATTACGCCACCGACGCCGGCCTGAAAACTGCCGCCGCGGCCTATCACTGGGTCAGCGAGTTGTATAACCGTTCGCCGTTCGTGGCTGCCCGGGACCGTCACACCGACGACCCGAAACTGCCGATCCAGCACGGTCACTTCTACTGGAGCGACCACTACCCGGACTCGCACCTGTTCGCCGACGCGGAAAACCTGCGCCTGCGCCATGCGCCGAATTTCCTGCTGGTCCACCCCATGAACATCGACGACGCCGGGCACAAGCACGGCCTTGACACACCGCAGTACCGCAACAGCGCTCGCTCGGCGGACATCATCCTCGCCGACTACCTGCAAGGCTGGCTCGACGCCGGATACCAGGTGCTGGTGACCGCCGACCACGGCATGAACAACGACCGCTCGCACAACGGCTTGCTGCTCGAAGAACGCGAAGTGCCGCTGTTCGTTCTCGGCGACGCCTTCAGCTTCAATGCCAGCGCCGTACCGAAACAAACCGAACTGTGCGGCACCGTCTGCGAACTGCTGGGCGTGCCCCATGACAAACCTGTGTGCCGGGAGCTGCTCAAGTGAATGCCATGACCCGCGGTAAATGGCTGGCCGCTCTGTGCCTGGTGCCCTTCGCGATTTTCTTCTTCGTGTTTCAGATCGCCCCGCTGCTGTGGGTGATGATCAACAGCCTGCAATCGGAAGAGTTCGGTTGGGGCCTGGCCAACTTCAGCAAAATCTTCAACTCGAAGTTCTATTTGCAGGCGATCCAGTACAGCCTCGAGATCAGTTTCTGGTCCAGCGTGTTCGGCATCATCATCGCCGTGCTCGGCGCCTACTCCCTGCGCCGGGTCGACTCGAAACTGCGCAACTTCGTCAACGCTTTCGCCAACATGACCAGCAACTTCGCCGGCGTGCCCCTGGCCTTCGCGTTCATCATTTTGCTGGGGTTCAACGGCAGCATCACCCTCATGCTGAAACAGGCCGGGATCATTCAGGATTTCAACCTGTACTCGAAAACCGGGCTGATCATTCTCTACACCTACTTCCAGATTCCCCTCGGCGTGCTGCTGCTCTACCCGGCCTTCGATGCCCTGCGCGAAGACTGGCGTGAGTCCGCCGCCCTGCTGGGCGCCAATGGCTGGCAGTTCTGGCGGCACATCGGTCTTCCGGTGCTGACCCCGGCGCTGCTGGGCACGTTCGTGATTCTGCTGGCCAACGCCCTCGGCGCCTACGCCACGGTCTACGCCCTGACCACCGGCAACTTCAACGTGTTGCCGATCCGCATCGCGGCGATGGTTTCCGGCGACATTTCCCTGGACCCGAACCTGGCCAGTGCCCTGGCCGTGGTGCTGGTGGCGTTGATGACCCTGGTGACCATCGTGCATCAGCTGCTGTTGAAGAGGAGCTACCATGTCTCGCGCTGAACAGGGCCCCGTCGGTGTTTACCACCGGGTCGTGGTTTACCTGCTGTTTACCATTCTGTTGTTACCGCTGCTCGGGACATTGATCTACTCGATCGCCAGCAGTTGGTCGGCGACGGTCATGCCCAGCGGCTTTACCTTCAAGTGGTACATCCAGCTGTGGAGCGATCCGCGCTTTCTCGATGCGTTCGGCCAGTCGTTGCTGGTCTGTATCGGTGCGCTGATTCTGTCGGTGGTGCTGATTCTGCCGCTGCTGTTCGTGGTGCATTACCACTTCCCGAAACTCGACGCGCTGATGAACATCCTGATCCTGCTGCCCTTCGCGGTGCCGCCGGTGGTGTCCTCGGTGGGGCTTTTGCAGCTCTATGGCTCGGGGCCGTTCGCCATGGTCGGGACGCCGTGGATTCTGATCGGTTGCTACTTCACCGTGGCGTTGCCGTTCATGTACCGGGCGATCACCAACAACCTGCAAGCGATCAACCTGCGCGACCTGATGGACGCCGCGCAACTGCTCGGCGCCAGCACCTGGCAAGCAGCCTTCCTGGTAGTGCTGCCGAACCTGCGCAAGGGCCTGATGGTGGCGTTGCTGCTGTCGTTCTCGTTCCTGTTCGGTGAGTTCGTGTTCGCCAACATCCTCGTCGGCACCCGCTACGAAACCCTGCAGGTCTACCTCAACAACATGCGTAACAGCAGCGGTCACTTCACCAGCGCGGTGGTGATCTCCTACTTCTTCTTTGTGCTGGTTCTGACCTGGGCGGCCAATATCTTGAACAAGGACAAAAGCGAATGAGCTATGTCAGCGTCCAACATCTTCAAAAAAATTATTCAGGCACCACCGTCTTCAGCGACATCAACTGTGAAATCCAGAAAGGCGAATTCGTCACCCTGCTCGGCCCGTCCGGTTGCGGCAAGTCCACTCTGCTGCGCTGCATCGCCGGGCTGACCTCGGTGGACGGCGGCCAGATTCTGCTGGAGGGGCACGACCTCGTCCCGCTGAGCCCGCAGAAACGCGGGATCGGCATGGTGTTCCAGAGTTACGCGCTGTTCCCCAACATGACTGTGGAGCAGAACGTCGCCTTCGGTTTGCGCATGCAGAAGGTCAACGCCGACGACAGCCAAAAACGCGTCGCCGAAGTGCTGAGACTGGTGGAGCTCACTGACTTCGCCACCCGATACCCGCATCAACTGTCCGGCGGCCAGTGCCAGCGTGTGGCCCTGGCTCGCTCATTGGTAACCCGGCCTCGGCTGTTGTTGCTGGATGAGCCGCTGTCGGCGCTGGATGCGCGGATTCGCAAACATCTGCGCGAACAGATCCGTCAGATTCAGCGCGAACTGGGCCTGACCACGATCTTCGTCACGCACGATCAGGAAGAAGCCCTGACCATGTCTGACCGAATTTTCCTGATGAATCAGGGAAAGATCGTACAGAGTGGCGATGCCGAAACCCTCTACACCGCGCCCGTCGATGTGTTTGCCGCAGGCTTCATCGGCAACTACAACCTGCTGGACGCCGACAGCGCCAGTAAACTGCTGCAACGGCCGATCACCCATCGCATCGCGATTCGCCCGGAAGCCATCGAACTGAGCCTCAATGGCGAGCTCGACGCGCAGATCCGCAGCCACAGCCTGTTGGGTAACGTGATTCGCTACCGGGTCGAAGCCCGGGGTGTAGAACTGGTGGTGGATGTGCTGAACCGCTCGGCGGCCGACCTGCATCCCGATGGTCAGCGCCTGGCACTTTCCATCGATCCGACAGCCCTGTGTGAGGTAGCCTGATGACCTTGCTGATGTTGAAGAGAGAACCGCACTGATGGCCCTGGCAATTTTTGATCTGGACGAAACCCTGATCCACGGCGACTGCGCTTCGCTGTGGAGCGAACAGATGGCCCGCCTCGGCTGGGTCGATGGCGAATCTTTCATGCGTCGCGACAAGGAATTGATGGATGCCTACGGCAGGGGCCACCTGGCCATGGAAGACTACATGGCCTTCAGCCTGGAGCCGCTGATCGGTCGCACGCCGCAAGAGCTCGAGCACTTGGTGGCGCCCTGGGTGGAAGACTTCATCGAGCCCATCATCTTCAGCGACGCCACCAAAGCCATCGCCGCCCACCGCAAGGCCGGCGACCGGATCCTGGTGATCTCGGCCTCGGGCACGCATCTGGTCAAGCCGATTGCCGACCGTCTGGGCATCGACGAGATTCTCGGCATCGAACTGGAAGTGGCGCATGGGGTGTACAGCGGCCACACCGTCGGCACCCTGACCTACCGCGAAGGCAAGATCACCCGACTGCTGGAATGGCTGGACGCCGAAGAGGAAAATCTGGAGGGCGCGAGTTTCTATTCCGACTCACGCAACGATTTGCCGTTATTGCTGAAGGTGGATTTCCCACACGTGGTGAATCCGGATCCGGTGTTGCTTGAGCATGCCGAAAAGGCCGGCTGGCCGATCCATATCTGGAAGTAAAAGCGAGGCTGCGATCTTGATCGTTCCCATGCTCCGCGTGGGAATGCAGCCCGGGACGCTCCGCGTCCCAGAAGCGGACGCAGAGCGTCCATTGAGGTGTTCCCACGCAGAGCGTGGGAACGATCATCGCTAAACCAGGCTTTCGTCAATCACCAGCACCAGTTTGCCCGACACCTTATTGGTCGCCAGCTCCGCAAACGCCGCTTCGGCATCCCTGATCGCAAATGTCCTGGCCAGTTGCGGGCTCAACCGCCCTTCGGCAAACAGCGGCCAGACGTGCTGGCCAAGATCGCTGAACAAATCGGCCTTGAACTGCTCATCGCGATTGCGCAAGGTCGACCCCAGCAGTTGTACACGCTTGGCCAGCACCTGCGCCAGATCCAGCTGCGCCTCGCGACCGCCCATCAAACCGATCAGCACCCAACGCCCATCGCGGGCCAGCAGCTTGAGGTTCAATGCTGCGTAGTTGCCACCCACCGGATCGAGGATCACGTCGAACGGGCCCAGATCGCTCAACCTGTCCAGATCCTTGTTGCGCACCACGCCACCCTGGGCGCCCAGTGCTTCACAGTAGGCCAGACGCTCCTCGGAACCGACGCTGACCCAGCACGGGTTGCCAAACGCCTTGCACAGCTGAATGGCAGCTGAACCGATTCCACTTGCTCCGGCGTGCAGGAGAACTTTCTCACCCGGTTTGAGCGCAGCAAGTTGAAACAAATTCAGCCAAACGGTCGCATACACTTCCGGCAATGCCGCCGCCTCGGCCAGGGACAAACCTTCGGGAACCGGCAACACATGCCGTCCGTCGACAACTACCTCTTCGGCCATCCCACCCCCGGCCAGCAAGGCGCAAACCCGATCGCCGACCTGCCAGGACGAGCCCGGGCCGACCTCGCTGATCACCCCCGAACACTCAAGACCCAGTGCTTGACTGGCTCCCGGCGGTGGCGGATACAGGCCTGCTTTCTGTAACAAATCAGCTCGATTGAGTCCCGCTGCCGCCACTCGGATACGAACTTGTCCTACATCGCATGTAGGACTCGGCTCTTCAACCCACTCCACTCGCCCCTCAACGCCTTGCAATGCTTTCACAGTGCCTCCATAGTGAGTCTGGACTGAGCCCGAAGCTGTAGCGCCGGGCTTTCTTGCATTATGCGACCGGCCCTTGTGGGAACCGGCGACTTCAAAGACGGCCTAATATGCGTGATCAATTGTCCCCGCGTCGAATCAGCATGAAGCATTTTTTCCCCAGCACCGCCCTCGCTCTTGTCATTGGTCTCGGTCTTTTGCCGATGTCGAGCAATTCGTTCGCAGCCAACAGCTGGGACAAGCTTCAGCCCGATCGCGACGAAGTCATTGCCAGTCTGAACGTCGTCGAATTGCTCAAGCGTCACCACTACAGCAAGCCGCCGCTCGACGATGCGCGCTCCGTGATCATCTACGACAGCTACCTCAAGCTGCTGGATCCATCGCGCAGCTACTTCATGGCCAGTGACATTGCCGAATTCGACAAATGGA
Organism: Pseudomonas frederiksbergensis; assembly: GCF_017114915.1. GTDB lineage: Bacteria > Pseudomonadota > Gammaproteobacteria > Pseudomonadales > Pseudomonadaceae > Aquipseudomonas > Aquipseudomonas frederiksbergensis_I. The sequence goes on along the minus strand of NZ_JAAUOE010000023.1, from coordinate 27,342 downwards.
AAACCCAGTTTGACGACTTCCTCAAAAGCGGCGACCTGAACGCCGGGTTCACCATTTACAAACGCTATCTGGACCGCGTCAAGGCGCGTCTGGACTTTGCCCTGGCCGAGCTGAACAAGGGCGTCGACAAGATCGACTTCACCGCCAAGGAAACCTTGCTGGTCGACCGCAAGGATGCCCCTTGGCTCAAGACCACCGCCGAGCTGGACGACCTGTGGCGCAAACGCGTCAAGGACGAAGTGCTGCGGATGAAGATCTCCGGCAAAGAGCCGAAGCAGATTCAGGAAACCCTGACCAAGCGTTACAAGAATCAACTGGCGCGTCTGGACCAGACCCGCGCGGAAGACATCTTCCAGGCGTACATCAACACCTTCGCCATGTCCTACGACCCGCACACCAACTATCTGTCGCCGGATAACGCGGAGAACTTCGACATCAACATGAGCCTGTCCCTGGAGGGCATCGGCGCCGTGTTGCAGAGCGATAACGATCAAGTGAAAGTCGTGCGCCTGGTGCCTGCCGGCCCGGCCGACAAGACCAAGCAGGTGGCTCCGGCCGACAAGATCATCGGCGTGGCCCAAGGCAATAAAGAGATGGTCGACGTGGTCGGCTGGCGCCTGGACGAAGTGGTCAAACTGATTCGTGGACCCAAAGGCACCGTGGTGCGCCTGGAAGTGATCCCGGCCAGCAATGCGCCGAACGACCAGACCAGCAAGATCGTGCCGATCACCCGCGAAGCGGTGAAGCTTGAAGATCAGGCGGTGAAGAAGTCGGTCCTCAACCTCAAGCAGGATGGCAAGGACTACAAGCTCGGCGTCATCGAGATCCCGGCCTTCTACCTGGACTTCAAGGCCTTCCGTGCCGGCGATCCGGACTACAAGAGCACCACCCGTGACGTCAAGAAGCTGCTGACCGAACTGCAGAAAGACAAGGTCGACGGCGTGGTCATCGACCTGCGCAACAACGGCGGCGGCTCCTTACAGGAAGCCACCGAGCTGACCAGCCTGTTCATCGACAAAGGTCCGACCGTACTAGTGCGTAACGCCGACGGCCGGGTCGATGTCCTGGAAGATGAAAACCCGGGGGCGTTCTACAAAGGCCCGATGGTGTTACTGGTCAACCGCTTGTCCGCCTCGGCGTCGGAGATCTTCGCCGGAGCCATGCAGGACTACCACCGCGCATTGATCATCGGCGGCCAGACCTTCGGCAAAGGCACCGTGCAGACCATTCAGCCGCTCAACCATGGCGAACTGAAACTGACCCTGGCCAAGTTCTACCGGGTGTCCGGTCAGAGCACCCAGCATCAGGGCGTGCTGCCAGACATCGATTACCCGTCGCTCATCGACACCAAGGAAATCGGCGAAAGCGCCCTGCCCGAAGCCATGCCGTGGGACACCATCCGTCCTGCCATCAAGCCTGCGCTCGACCCGTTCAAACCGTACCTCACGCAGCTCAAGTCCGAGCATGACGTGCGCACGACCAAGGACGCGGAGTTCGTGTTCATCCGCGACAAGCTGGCCCTGGCGCAGAAGCTGATGAGCGAAAAAACCGTCAGCCTCAATGAAGCCGACCGTCGTGCACAACACGCCGATATCGAAGCCAAGCAACTGGCTATGGAAAACATCCGTCGCAAGGCCAAGGGCGAAGAACCGCTCAAAGAGCTGAAGAAAGAAGACGAAGATGCCCTCGCGGCCGAGCCGGACAAGACCAAGCCAGAAGACGATGCCTACCTGAGCGAGACCGGGCGGATTCTGCTGGATTACTTGAAACTCAACACCGCGGTGGCCAAGCACTAAGTGCTTACAACCAAAATGATGGCAATTTAATGCTGACGCTCCCCGGAGCGTCATCAAACAGACATCATTCTGTCGTGAAATAAAGGACTGGGAGCTTTGCGCTCCCGGTCCTTTTTTATCGCCAGAGATCGCCATGACCACAACCGAACAGCTGAGTGCCTTGAGCTCAATACTGACTCAAAGCGGTTTGCACAGCCTGTTCCAGCCGATCATTTCTCTCTCCGAACGACAGATCATCGGCTACGAAGCCCTCAGCCGCGGCCCCTCCAACAGCCCGCTGCACTCCCCCATCGCCCTGTTCGCGGTAGCGCGCCAGGCCGGCCGCCTCAGCGAACTGGAGATTGCTTGCCGCCAAAGCGCTTGCCGTCGTTTCAATGAACAGCAACTGCCCGGCAAACTGTTCCTCAATGTATCCCCGGAATCCCTGCTCGAAGCCGCCCACCAACCCGGACGCACCCTGCAACTGCTGCAGGATTTCGGCATACCGCCGAGCCAGGTGGTGATCGAACTCACCGAGCAGACCCCGACCGATGATTTCCAGTTGCTGCAAACCGCCCTGCATCACTATCGGGCGATGGGCTTTTCCATAGCACTGGATGACCTGGGCGCGGGTTACTCGAGTTTACGGCTCTGGTCTGAATTGCGGCCCGATTACGTCAAGATCGATCGGCATTTCATCGACGGCATTCATCAGGACGCGCTCAAGCGCGAGTTCGTCGGCTCGATCCTGCAGATCGCCAAGGCTTCCCGGGCAAAAGTGATCGCCGAAGGCATCGAATTGCCGGAAGAACTCGCCGTGTTGACCGAAATGGGCGTCGACCTTGTGCAAGGCTATCTGCTCTGCCGGCCCCAAGAGCAACCGCCCCGCGATGCCCGGACCTTGATGCCAAAACCCAACAGCGCCGCGGCGATGCTGAACGAGGAAGCCAGTGACCTCAGCGCCCTGCTCAACGATCAGCCGGCGATGGCCAGCGACACTCCGACCGCCACCGTACTGGAAGCCTTCCGTCGCCAAGCCAACCTGAACTCCCTGGCGGTGCTCGACAAGCAGGGCCAGCCGTGCGGCATCGTCCACCGTCATTCGCTCTCGGACGCCCTGCTCAAGCCCTTTGCCACCGACCTGTTCGCCCGCAAACCCATCAGCCGCTTGATGAGCGACGACTTCCTCGCCGTGGAGCTGAGTCAGTCGCTGCAACAGGTCAGCCGCTTGATCACCAGCCGCGCCCGACAGCGCATCGAAGAGGACTTCATCATCACCCTTCACGGCGGCTATCTGGGCCTGGGCCGAGTGATCGACGTGCTCAAACTGATTACCGAACTGAAAATCCAGCAAGCCCGCTACGCCAACCCGCTGACCCTGCTGCCAGGCAACGTGCCCATCCAGCAATGCCTGACACGGCTGCTGCAACAGGAACGGGAATCGGTGATCTGCTACGTGGACATCGACAGCTTCAAACCCTTCAACGACATCTACGGCTACGGTCGCGGGGATGAAGTCCTACTGTGCCTGGCGCAATGCCTGAACGACCGCATCGATCCGTCCCGCGACTTCGTCGGCCATATCGGCGGCGACGACTTCCTGCTGGTACTCGGCCCGGAAGACTGGCGCAAACGCCTGAACCAGTTGCTGGACGACTTCCACAGCCAATGCCGACGCTTTTACCGCAGCGAACACCTGGAAGCCGGCTGCTTCATCGCCCCCAACCGCCAAGGCGTACGCCAGGAATTTCCATTGCTGTCACTGTCCATCGGCGTGGTGCATCTGCATCCACAAGCCTGCGGACAACTCGACGCGAGCCAATTGGCAGAGATGGCGTCGCAGGCCAAACACCACGCGAAGAATGTGCCGGGGTATAGCGTGCATGTGATTGATAGCTTGGCGGTGCCCGGACCTGAAGAACTGCTCGTTGGGCATCGCTGATTGATCTGACGCCTTCGCGGGCAAGCCTCGCTCCTACAGATTTTGTGTCGCTCGCAATATCTACAAACGACACAAAACCCGTAGGAGCGAGGCTTGCCCGCGAATTGGCCCGCTCAAGCACCACAAATTCCCAGGACTAATCCGTCACTAGACATCGCCCGAAGGCCAAGCCCGCAACCGCCGCCCAATCACATCCAACACATCCAACACATCCAGCACATCCAGCACATCCAGCACATCCAGCACATCACATCACAGCCATCGCGCAATGGAATGGCACAAAGCAAGGCAAAATCACTGAGAATCGTCGAATCGCACTCGACTGAGCCGCGCATGGACAGGTTCTCAAGCACTTGGGTGACGGCGCGAATTCGATAGCTGGCGGCTTCGGCCTATCAGCCTTCCCTGTTACCGGAGTTACAAGCCCGACGCCCCTACGCCGCCTGCCGCCGCATGGTCAGGATAGCAGCACCGAAACCGATGAATGTCGACCCCACCACCCGGCTGACCCAACGGGATAGCGCAGGTCGGGTTAGCACACCCTTGGCCCGCGAGGCGAGCGCGGCATAGAGGCTCAGGGACGACACCGACAATGCCATGAAGATCGAGGTGAGGATCAGAAATTGCGGCAGCAACGCCGCACTCTGATCGATGAACTGCGGGAACAACGCGGTGAAGAACATCGTCGCCTTGGGGTTGGTCACTGCCGTCAGGAAGGCTGCTTTGTAGAGTTTGGAACGAGTCGGCCGGCTTTCCTTCAAGTCGTCCTGAATCCCGTCCGGGAGCATTGGGCCCTTTTTGAACAATTGTCTGATGCCCAGGTAGAACAAATAACCGGCACCGATGAACTTCACTGCGTTGAACAGCCATTCGGAACTGGCAAGCAGCGCCCCCAGCCCCAGCATGGCAGCGGACGACAGGCAGAACAGGCCACTGGCGTTGCCGAGCGATGACCATATGGCGCTGCGCTGCCCATGGGCCAGGCTGTTGTTGATCGCCATCAAGGTCGCAGGCCCTGGGCTGGCAATGGCAATCGCGGCGACTAATGTAAACGTCAGAATCGAGTGAGAATCCATTTTCAAAGCTCGAGGTGGTGGGGACTGGCATGTTACAGGAACGAACGGGACAACGAGTTAAGTGGTGATCGGTTTCCCATACGGTAATTGGATTGAAAGCGTTCCTTGCCCACCGATAGCAACCGACCCAAAGCAAAGGGGCTTGCAATGAGGAGGAGTCCATATACAGACATCATGTGTCTAGCAAATCCGGAGCAATTCACTGATGTGGAAATCAAATCCGGCCATGGGCTTTCGGGCGTTCAAACTGGCTATTCGCGGGTTCCTTACGCAGCAGCAAACGTGCGGCTGCGTTTATGAGTTTGAACCAGTCGGCACGGCTTAACGGCCATGATCCGTATGCGTATTTAAAGAGCGTGCTCACGCGACTGCCGATGCAGCGGCCGAGCGAGATTATCGAGTTGCTGCCGCATAGATGGGCGCCCGTTTAACCACGCAAGGTCTTTTGGGCGGACGCTTACTGTCTAGGGCCTGGCCACAAGGTTCTAGAAAATGCGTAAGCGATGGGCTTGAAACAGGAAGCAGGCTGCAGCTTCCGTTTCCCAGATGCTGACAGTTCAGTTGGAAGAGTTGTTCAGCTGCTGAAGCTCAAGTTGCTTGGCAGCACTGGCTTCGAGATTTGCACGCTCGTCATCCAGATACCGATAAATGCTTTGGAAGTTGGCGATTTTCTGTTTGATTTCTGCCATCTTCTTTTCAATTAGCTTAGCGCCGTCAGCACAATCGATCAGCTTGTTCCGCTGCGCATCCAGAATCTCGCCTATTTCCCCCAGGGAAAACCCCATGCTTTGCGCGCGCTGGATAAAGTCCAGATCCTGCAGAGTTTGCGCTGTGTAAACGCGATAGTTGTTAGTTTGCCGCAGCGGTGAGATCAGGCCGATTTGCTCGTAGTAACGCAGCGTATGGCGGCTGGCGCCGCTGCGGGCCTCGAGTTCGCCGATTTTCATGAAAACACCGCTTGACTATAGAGTTGGGTCGATAGTTTACGCTTGATTTCTCACCTTAAACAAGGAGCGGGAAATGAGCGTGGAGTGCTTTGTCACGGGGGGTACCGGCTTCATCGGTCAATATTTGGTGGCGTACCTGAGTGCAAAAGGTCACACCATTCGGGTGTTGATGCGTCGCCCAGAGCGACTAGCTGCACTGCGGGAGCAAGTCGACAATTTGGGAGGGTGCGCAACCCGGGTATTTGCCGTAGCTGGCGATCTGGAACGGGACAACCTCGGGCTGAGTCTTGCTGACCGAGAAGTGCTAAGGCACGCCGGAGTCATATTCCACCTAGGCGCCCACTTCGCATGGGGGCTTTCAGTGGAGCATTCTCGTGCGGTGAATGTGGAAGGGGCAAAGCGCGTGGCGCTGTTGGCGGCTGAGCAAAAAAGCCGGTTAGTGATGATCGGCGGCTACATGCTGAAAAATCATGAACATCTGCAACGCATTGGAATTGATCCTCGTTATCCGGACCTGACGAATTGGCCTGCCGTCTACCGACATGTCGGTGGTTACGAGGGGAGCAAGCTGGAGGCGCATTTTGCGACCCTGGAGGTCATGTCCGCCAAGGGCGGGGAGATTACCGTTGTCCACCCCGCGACGGTTTGTGGCCACAGCCGTACGGGGCATATCCTTGACGGTCAGCCGCTGGTGGAGCTGATACGCAACCTTGTGCAGGGAAAGCTGACTGCAGTGCCCGGTACCGCCGAGCACTGGCTGCCACTGGTCACCGTGGATTACCTGGTTGAGCTGGTGGCGGTTTGTGCTTTTGATCCTGCCATGGTGGGCCAGGAACTGCTGGCGCTTGATAACCAAACTCCCAACTTGCGAGAACTCCTGGTACAGGTGGCACAACCTTTGGGCTTAAAGTCTCCCAAGCATTACATTTCACTCCGATTGCTGAAGTTGCTACTGAGTATTCCTCCCGTCGCGCGGTTTTTGAACACAAAACCCGAAGCCTTGGACTTTATCCAGACCACTCGTTTTGATACAGCGGCGGTCGAGCAATTTGCCAATAGGCATGGAATAGCCAAACCGGATATACGTCAGTCTTTGCAGCACACTGCAACGTTCGTCAACTCATATTGCATAGCCAAGGGCTAGGCCCTCTGACTTCTCCCTTGGGGCGACAAAGTCGTTAGCCCCGATTAAATGGACTTNGTAAGTAATGCGGATTCATCAACTTAGAAGTTCAACCATCGTGCTTGAAATCGGCCCTTGTCGAGTCATGTTGATCCTATGCATGGAGAACAGGGTGCATAATCGCCTCTAGCTTGGGGGATATGTTTAACTAACACTCAATCGCCTCAGCCATCCGCTTGATGCTTGGGAGTGAACGTCCATCTGATCCAACAACTTTTTCCGCCATTTCGTACGGGAACTTCAAGAAGGCCGACAGCATCCTACTGGGCGAGCCAGCTTATGCCCCAATAAATACTGGGGGTTGGTGGGATCTTCGTATCCTCAAACTTTGCGCCGTCGATGTAGGGCGGCATTCTATCGAACGACAATTCAGCGACAGGGATCGTCATCAATGCAATCTACTTTCAGCAAAGGCGTCATATTTGCACTCTCCGCTGCAGCACTGAACGCAACGATCGGTGTACTCAGCAAAGTACTCATGAGTAATGGTTTCACCGCTAGCAGTGTCGCTGTCATCAAGACCGTACTGGGTTGCGTGCTTCTCTCGATCTTACTGTTTTTCCTCAAGCGCCCGGCGGCGTCGACCAAATGGACTCAGGCGGCTATCTGCGCATTCCTTGGCATCTTTGTGCTGTTCCATTTCGAAACGTCCGCCTATCGACACTACGCTGCGGCAGGTGTGGTGGTGGTGCTGATGGCCAGTGCCTCAATTTCCTCGATCATTCTGGGGCGCATTTTCCTCAAGGATGCCATCACCGCGAACGCTACCGTTGGCGCCGCACTGGCTATCGCTGGGATCTCGGTGATCTTCGGCGGCGACCTGCAGCAGGGCTTTACCCTGCAAGGTGCTGCGCTGGCCTCCATGGCCGGCTGCGGCTATGGGGCCTTTTCGGTTGCCATGAAGCAGATGGGCGTGTCCGGGGGGCTGCACTTGACCCGGCAATTGCTGTTTTTTGGCAGCCTGTACCTGCTGATGCCGGCTGCGGCCGATGGTTTCGTGATCGGCGAGCTGTCGCCATTGGCGATCGTCGCACTGCTGGCGCTGGCCGCGCTGCCGACCATCCTCGGCTTCTTTTGCACCACCAAGGCCATCGAATATCTCAAGCCATCCCAAGTTCAGGCGCTGGAACTGACCGAGCCGCTGTTCGCCGCGTTGCTGGCGTTTGTGGNTGCGGCCGATGGTTTCGTGATCGGCGAGCTGTCGCCATTGGCGATCGTCGCACTGCTGGCGCTGGCCGCGCTGCCGACCATCCTCGGCTTCTTTTGCACCACCAAGGCCATCGAATATCTCAAGCCATCCCAAGTTCAGGCGCTGGAACTGACCGAGCCGCTGTTCGCCGCGTTGCTGGCGTTTGTGGTGCTCCATGAAGTACCGCGTGAAAGCCTGTTCGCGGGGGCGGCACTGATCATCGTCGGGCTGTGTTTCTCCAATGAGCTGATCCGCTTGGGCAGTAAAGCCCAGATCCCGACGACTGAGTGAGCGATTGTCGGGTCCTTTGGCTGGCATATTGACCACGAGTTTACAAACTGTCTTCTTTGTAAATAGATGACTGAAGAAACTCTGCTATCAGCGATGTGATCTGCTGTTGAATCACCCCACGTGAGCGACCGCTGTCGCCATCCCGGCAAATGATGCCATCGCCTGGTACTTCTTCTTCGAGCATGACCTGCGCACCAGGTTTGCACATCGACAAGAAGCTGAAGTGGCTTGCGTCGCTGATTTCGACGTAACGGCTTGACGCCGCAGGCAGGCGTTTGGCCAGGTTGGCAGACTCCAACTCAGCGGGAAGCTCGCGCGACGGTACGCCGGCAGCGATCACCAGCGCTGGTACCGGCAGCGCGGCCAGGCTTTCGTCGGTCAGGCCCCGTGAAAGGCCCAGGTCCAATGTAACCACAGCAGTGACGCGTTTATCGCGCAAATCGGCGGCCAATGCGGCCTTTGATTCTGAGGTGCTTGCGGGGTTTATCTTTCCATAGACGGTGCAACTTGATATCTGCGGGTGGGCTTTGCAGTCATGGGCGAAGCGGTCCGGATCGAAACGAGCACCCGCGATCTCCAGGGCGGTCCAGCCACCGAGTGAATGGCCCACTACTGCAATTCGGCCATTGGCGACCAAACCGAATTTTTCAGGTTGAGTCGTGACCCTATCAATGACTCGGCGCAAATCAACGGGCCGTTGCCATAACTGCGCCGCTGCTTGAGGGCTACGGTCATGAGTGGTGGTGCCAGGGTGATTGATTGCGGCGACGATGTAACCCCTATGGGCCAGAGCACTGGCAAGCCAGATCTGGTTGCTCCAGTTACCTCTGTACCCGTGGGAGAGCACCAACAATGGATGCTTGCCCACAGCGGGCGGCGCGTCACGAACGGCAGAAGCCCCGACGAAAACCGCATCATCGCCAATCATTTGCGTGGCGGCGGCAGTTGCACTGGGGTACCAGACGACCATCTCCAGCGCGCGGTCATTGTGCGAGTCCGCCAGTGTGGAAGAGTGGAAGCCGACAGGGTTCTCGTCAGCGAGTGCGAGAGTAGTCAGCCAGGTCAACAACAGGGCGGCCAAAGCAATTTTCAATGTCGTTTCTTCCTTGATTAGACAAGTGCATGGCAACCTGAACCCGCCGTTAGGCGCATCCACCTTCGTGCGGAGTCGAAGCTAATATGGCTGCATATAAGTAAGCACGGACATCAAAGCCCACATTCGAACCGCTGCGCATAATTTTCATCGCTAACTCTGTTCGCGGTCTTTTAGTGAGGAGGATCCATCCCATTGCTTTTAGCTGTGGATTCAACCCATGGGCAGACAATCCTGACACTCGCATCAGGCTTCGGATCGATGAGCCGCCCAGTGTTTCATCTCTTCGGCAATGAAGTGGTTCACCAGGTCGCTGTACATCTTCTCGATGGCATCCGGGCTCAGGCCCTCGGCTTCGGCCCACTCGCGTCGTGTCGCCAGCATGGCCTTGAAACGCTCCGGAGCGCGCACCGAAGTCGCTGAGGTCTTGAACTTCGAGGCCGCCAGTACATAGTGAAAACGCTTGCCCAATAGCTTGATAACGGCCTGATCAAGGGCATCGATTTCGCGTCGGATATCGTCCATGTCTGCACACTCTGTGGGTTGCAACTGATTGATGACTTCCATGTAGGTGACTCCGTTTGTTGAAAAAAATCGTGGGCTTTCGCAAGAGGTATCGGCGCTGTTGCTGAAGTAATGCGGGCTTTCTGTGTGCACTCGGGATAGAGGAACAATTGCGGCGGTGGAGATCTCGGTCGATATTGTCAGGCAAGAGTAAGGTCGGGCCTGACATGCGATTCAAGTCTCGGGGTGTTCCTTACGACGAAATTTATCCTGGTTGCCAAGGGCCTGACCTGCGTTAAACACCGCCATAGTGATACACCGTCGCACTCCAATACCGGCTGCCGTTACTTTTTTGGCGGATCCATCCATCTGCCACCAGTTGTTTGGCGATCATGCGATTCATAAAGCCATGACCGAGCAGCAGAACCGGTCCTTCGCGGGCAAGGGACTGAAGTCGTTGAGCTGCCGTGCTGGCGCGCATTCTCGCCGTGCCGACGGATTCAACTCTGCGCGAGTATCCGCACAACCATAAGACTCGAAGGATAAATGCCCAGGTAAATGGCGATAGCCTTGGCAATTTCCAATGACCATAAGGCAGTTGCGCTTCACAGAAAAGCGTGTCGACGAGGGCCGGCTTCAGGCCAAGCGCCCGGACGGAGGTCAGCGCACGAGGCGCGTTGCTCGAGACAATCACCGTGGCGGTTGCGGCGAGCTGCAGGCTGGCCTCCGGGACGGGGTGGTTGGTAATTTCGGACCGGTCGTAGTGTTCGATCCAGTCTTTCATATCGAGCGCTGACATTTTGTCGGTTGCGACCAGCTTTGGCTGGCCGTGACGCATTAGGATTATTTTCCTGCTCACAGTATGTTTACGTCCTTGTTCTGGTGTGTTTCAAACCAACCGTGATCACGGTACCACGCCACGGTGTCGGTGATTGTCAGCTCCAGCGCCCGGAAACTCAGGTCAAGCTCTCGTTCACTCTTGCTGTGGTTGAAACGGGTGCGGTCCTTCTCTCGTATCAACAGGCGTAACGTGGCCATGCTCAGCAGAATGGGCTTGCCGGTAATACACGCATAGATCTCCTGCACGGCCGCCAAAGCGTACAGTAAGGGCAGCGGCAGTTGTCGAACGGGTGTCTTGACGCCTGCGATACGCCCAAGAACAGGCACCAGCTCACGCATTGTCATATGCCGGCCCGCCGCGAGATAGCGCTCACCTCGGCGCCCATATCTGGCTGCGGCAATCTGTGCCAACGCCACATCGCGGGCATCGACAACAGAGAAGCTACCGGGGATCAGTCCGGGCAATTTACCGCGTACGACATCGTTGACCAACTGTCCCGAGGAGGTCGGGCCAATGTCGGCAGGGCCCCACATCCAGCCAGGCAGGACCATGCAGGCATGCATCTCGGGATGGACTTCCAGGAATGACAAGACGATACGGTCGGCGAGGATCTTGCTGCGGTAATAGTCATCCGCGTCAGCGTCGGCCCGAAGGCAGGTTTCATCAATTGACGTGCCGGGAGCGCCGTCGAGCACGGCAATGGAAGACGTATGGATGAACCGTCGTATACCAGCGCGGTAGGCCTGATCAAGCAGGCTCCGTGTACCAGACACATTAATCTTTTCGAGTTCCTCCCAGTGGCTGCCGCCCTTGTAGTTGTCGCGAAAGAACGCTGCGGTGTGGAACACCGTATCGCAGCCTCGCAGCGACGCTGCGAACGCGTCGACATCGGCCATGTCACCCACCACCAGTTCCACACCGGGCAAATGCTTGAACTGTTGCTCACCTTTGGCTCTTGAACGGACCAGGGCTTTGACCACGCAGCCACGAGCGACCAATTCGCGCACCAGGTTGTTGCCCAACAAGCCCGTCGCGCCAGTAACGAATGCATTACGCATGTGTCACCCCTTACTCTGATCGGCTAACGGCATCAACGCCGCACTGTCGAAGAAGGCCTCTTCACGAATGGCCAGCCCGTCTCTGAAGGTGAAGTGTGCGGCGTAATACACGGCAATGTGGCGGCCATGGGGTGGAATCACCCGGTCCGACAGCACTAAGGGTGCGGAGAAGGTGCCGGTCAGGAAGGCGCTCAGTGCCAAACGATCGTCACCGACGACAAATGGGCTCAAGGTCACCTGGGCGTCGGGGAATGCTTCGAGTAATGCGGTTTCCCGCTTGTGCATGGATTCGCGACCGATTTGCATCCCCATCCCATCGAAGTAGATGAAGTCTTCGGAAACCAGCGCAACCATCGCCTCCACATCACGGCGATTGAAGGCGCTGGCGGCGCGTTCGGCAAAGTCGTTAGGGCCAGTAGTCATACAGTCCGTTCCATTCCATGGGTTTCGAGGGCCTGTAGATATACCTTTGATGCCTCTGCCGAAAAACAGCGACTACTGCATAATGGCTTTGCACATATGCAAATCAGGGAGGATATGAAGCATGGCGTTGCAAGCGAATTGGGACGATCTTCGTCTGCTGTTGGCAGTCTCGCGGCGTGGCAGCTTTCTTCAGGCTGGTCAGTTATTGGGTATCGCGGCGTCCACGGTGTCCCGCCGGTTGACCCAACTTGAGGGCGCCCTGGGCGAGCCACTCGTCGAGCGGGGCGTTGAAGGATGCTGGTTGACGTCGCGGGGACAATCTCTTGTGGAAGTTGCCCTTGCTGCGGAAGCGGGCTTGAGAGGTCAAACCGTTGCTGGCAACACCGAGCTACACACAGAGTTATCCGGCAACGTCCTGGTCAGCGCAGGGGAGGGATTCTCATCTTGCGTGCTGGAGGCCGCGAGTCGCTTCACCGCTCTTCACCCGCGTTGCTCGGTGGAGTTGCTGGTCACAGCCGACTTCCACAAGATCGTCCGCGGCGTGGCAGACATTGCTGTACGCACCACTCATCTGGGTGAACCGTCGCTGATTTATCGACCCATAGGCAGGCTCGCCTACGGTGTCTTCGCTGATGCAGGTTATCTGAAGCGGTTTCCAGGAGTGACGCCGGCCACTGCGGTCAATATTGCCTTGCTTCCTCCGCTGGACATGTTGCCGCAGATGCGTGCGGCAAAGGCCGCGGGGCTGGAACGCGCGCAGATCAGCGTGAACGCGTTCGCGGCTCAGCTCGAGTCGGTGAGGCGAGGTATGGGTGTGGCAGTACTGCCCCGTATTCTGGCGAAGGACCTGATCGGGGTGTTCCCGGAGCTTCAACTTCCAGATATGGAGGTTTATCTGGTGACCCGGCCTCAGGCATTGAAACAAGCCCACATCAAATGTTTTTTTGCCATCCTGGAGCAGGTGCTGCTTGAAGCCCTTTCCATAGAAAATGTCGAAGCCAGTCAGTTAAACGAGTGAACTGCTTTTCGTAGGAGCCCGGCTTGACGGCGAAGGTGTCCTTAAGAGTGCCTTCGCCGGCAAGCCGGGCTCCTACGTTTGCGATTTGCCCTTATCGAAGCAAGTGCACGGATGTCAGGTCTCAAAGGTGCTCCGCATCAATCACCGCCTTGGCGAACGCCTGCGGATCTTCCTGCTGAATCGGCTTCTAATTTTTGCACTCCGCCAACACCACATGGCACGTATCCGGCGCGCCACCGGATTGACCGGCATAGCGTATGCAATTATCCATGGATTTTTTACGAGCCATGTCCAGGGTGGAACCCCAGGCCAGGCCGCCCTCGCCGACAGTGGGCAGCGCTTTTGCGTAGCAGCTTGAGCCTGTGCTTGGGCCGATGCTTGAGGCCGAATAGCCAGCCGTGACAGCTTTGCCTGCACATCCCGCGGTCAGCGCCAGGTTGATGGCGAGCAGGGAGGGGAGGATCCATGACGAGCATTGGCGCGCTGTTTTTCCGATCATCCCGTTTCCCCTGGATCAAGAGGCTGGAGGCGTGTTTGTGGTCCTGCTCTACTCAGACTAGACGGTGGCGAGCGCGAAAACGCAGCCGGCCCGATGCTCGGCTATCGGTCCAGCAAAGGTGCCAGCAGTGCACACATGCCGCGCCAGTGCGAACCCTCCCAGTAAATCCGTTGGCAGGCGTCGCAGCGCAGGAAGTGCGAATAGAGAGCGCCAACCCGTGGCGGCACCTGTTGTCGGGCCAGTTCCGGGCTGATCTCGTGCAGCGGCAGGTTGCAATGAAGGCACAAACTGAATGGCCGCGCGCTACGCGCCAGGTCGAGGCGCTCGTACAATTCGCGCAGCTGCAGCGACGGTTTCAGGGCATGCACGTAACAGCCGTGGCTGATGATCCGCCGCTTGAGCAGTTCGCGGTCGCGGGTCAGCACGATGCGTCCTTGCTGCGCAGCGATCTCGGCGATCTCGCCATCCTCGAAGCGATTGTCGTAGAGGGTATCGAAGCCGCTCATGCGCAGCAGGCTGGCCAGCCCGCCAAGGTGCGCATCAGCGACGAAGCGCAGCACCCGCAAAGGTTGCGCACGAACCTTGAGCAGCGGGCTGATGTCCAGCGCTTCGAACTTGGGATACACCGCCAGCCGGTCACCGTCGAAGATCATCCGCTCGAAGCCCACCGACTCGCCGTTGAGCAGCACCAGCTCGACCTCCGTGTGCGGTATCCCGAGCGCCTCGATCATGTGCTTGACCGTCGCCCCTCGCGCGCACTCGCAGGTGAAGGACTGCCGCCGCCGTTCGGCCGGCAGGAAATCGTTGAGCTCCTCATAGAAGCGGAAGGTTGCACGGGTCATGCTCAACAGTATGGCAGGGCTGCAGCTATCGAGAATGTCCTGACACGATTGAGCAAAGGGTGAACGTTCCGTTGTTCTAGATCGATGGCGACTCAGACACCTCCACCAGCAGTTGTCCAAATGCATTGGCCGCTGGCGTCGTTCCCGTGGCACTCCATATCAGTCTGAAATCAGCATCCAGCAGCGGTGGCAGGCCATGTTGACCATCAATCACTACCATGCCGGGCTCTAGATCGCCTAGCGGTAGAGCGGTGACGGCAAGCCCCGCCAATACCGCCGCCCGCAGTCCTTGTTGACTTGGAGAGGTAAAGGCGACCCGCCAATCCACGGCGGAACTCTCCAGCGCCTCCACGGCCACCTGGCGGTGCAAGCAGGGCGCTGGGGCAAACGCCAGCGGCAAAGGGGCATCGCCGGTAAAGTCGAAATTCTGTGCAGCGGCCCAGACAAACCGGGTTTCGCGCAGCACGGTACCGCCGGCCTGACTGCCCGGCAATGCCATGACCACGGCCAGGTCGAGCCCATCGGCATCGACCAGCGCGCGCAGATCGAGGTAGGTGCCGACGGTTACATCCAGGCGCACGGCGGGAAATTGTCTGGCGAACCGAGTCAGTAACGGCGGCAGGCCGTCGCCGATAAAATTTTCCGGCACACCGAAGCGTACAGCCCCGGATACCGACGACGCTTCGAAACGTCGGGAGAGGGCGTCTTGTGCGATGAGGATTTGTTCGGCATGGCGCAGAAAATCTTCACCATCTTCTGTCAGCGTCAAACGTCGGGTGGTGCGTACCAGTAGCGTGGTACCGGCCTGTTCTTCCAAGCGCCGGATCTGATGACTGACTGCTGACTGGCTCAAGTGCAGCCGCTCTGCGGCACGAGTGAAACTACCGGTGTCCTTGATCGCGACAAAAGCACGCAACAGGGCTGGGTCGAAGTCCATTAAGTCAACTCATGACGAATATTAATAAAACTTACGAAATTAAATCATTTCTGTCATTTATTAATTACTTCCAGAATGCGGCCGGTCACTTGGACTTATGCCTGGTGACGCTGGCGAGGCTATCGCGTCTCTACCCCTGACGGCGTTCAGAGCGGTCTTGCCAGTGCCTATCAACTTGATCTGGAAGATCACGATGCCGTTCTCTTCTTCGCAAAAGGATATTTTCACAATAGCTGCCGTTTGCTTGGCCTCGCTGATGTTCGGCCTGGAAATCTCGAGCGTGCCGGCAATCCTGCCCACTCTTGAATCGGTTCTGCACAGCGATTTCAAAGATCTGCAGTGGATCATGAATGCCTACACCATCGCCTGCACCACGGTGCTGATGGCCACCGGCATACTGGCGGATCGGTATGGGCGCAAGCGAGTGTTTGTCATCAGCCTGGTGCTTTTCGGCATGACCTCACTGGCCTGTGGATGGGCGCAAAGCGCCAGCGCGTTGATCGTAAACCGATTCCTGCAAGGTATGTCCGGTGGTGCCATGCTGATCTGTCAGGTGGCGGTGCTGTCTCATCGATTCCAGTCGGGAGCTGCGCGCGGCAAAGCGTTCAGTGCCTGGGGGATCGTGTTCGGCATCGGTTTGGGGTTTGGCCCGATTATCGGCGCAACTATCGTGGCGTTGTCGAGTTGGGAATGGGTGTTCCTGGTGCATGCGCCCATTGCCGTGCTCGCGCTGGTGCTGGTGATCGCCGGTGTCGATGAGTCATGTGATCCGCAGCGTCGCAGGCTGGATGTGTTGGGCATTATTTCGTTGTCGCTGGCAGTGTCAGGCCTTTCCTGGTTCATCACTCAGGGCGCGGGGGAGGGTTTCTCCAGCGGTTCGGCCATCACCAGCCTGGTGGTGGCAATGGTCAGCTTCATCGTCTTTGTCGTTGCGCAGCGACGCTATGCCGATCCCATGTTCGACTTCTCGGTATTGCGCATCCGTCGCTTCTCGGGTGCCTTGCTAGGGTCGGCAGGCATGAACTTCAGCTTCTGGCCGTTCATGATTTACCTGCCCCTGTACTTTCAAAACAGCCTGGGCTACGCCAGTGTCGGCACAGGTCTGGCACTGCTGGCCTATACGCTGCCGACGCTGGTTGTTCCCCCGTTAGGCGAACGGCTGGCGTTGCGCTATCGACCTGACGTGGTGATTCCCGCAGGTTTGTTCACCATAGGTTTGGGGTTCCTGCTGATGAAATGGGGCAGCAGTGTCGCGCACGCCAGCTGGTTGACGATGCTTCCAGGTTGCCTGATCGCCGGAATCGGACTGGGGCTGACCAATACGCCTGTTACCAATACCACCACCGGATCGGTGCCCAGTGAACGTGCTGGCATGGCATCGGGCATCGATATCAGCGCTCGTATGATCAGTCTTGCAATCAATATCGCACTGATGGGATTCATCTTGGTGGAGGGCATCCTGTCTTCCCTGCGCAACCAGCTGTCTGGCTCGGCCGATGATGTGCAACTGAGGTGGCTGGCGGAGAATATTTCAGCCGGCAACTCTGCCGTGTTGGCGCAGACTGTCCAGGGGACTACGGTTCCGGCCGATGTCGCCAACGCAGCTTTGGCGCATGGGTTTGGCTGGGTGATGCTGTATGGCGGTATTGCTGCGTGGGTATTGGTGGCGGCGAGCTGGGTGGTCTTTCGTTCGAGCAAAGCCGTTCATTCTCAGCAGTGACCGTCATTCGCAGGACCGAGTCCAACTGCTCAGCACTAATGTGACTTGTAGTGGTCAATAAATCCCGCACGACCGTCAGCCGTCGTGCTGCTCGGATCCGCATCAGCCTTTTGATCAAGGACAGCGAAAGCATGTTTGCCGCTATTTAATCAGCAACCGCTTCCACCAGGTTCCGTGAATCGGGACTTGCCGTACGTTTACCCCTCAATCCAATTCGAAGATTTAAAGCATGCACCTACGCAAAATTGCAGTTGGGCTGTCGGCCCTTGTTTTGCTCTCGACCGGGGCAGAAGCCCGCAGTCTGCTGGACCTCATCAAGCCGCCCACCCAGCATCAGGAACAAGTGTCCCGCTCGGGCTCGATCAGCCAGAACGCGGCTCTGGAACTCTATTCAAACAAACAGAAACAGGCATCGTTTGACGGCTGCGCAGATCTGTTCCCGGCAGCGAAACCGATCAACATGGCCACTGTGCCTGCAACCATGAAACCCCTGGCCCTGTGTTCCGACAACTTTGCGGTGCTGTACTCGCAAACCAGTAAGACGCCGTTGGTCGTGGTCGAACGCCTTAATGCCGCCCAGTTGCAGGATGCCAAAGGCGAGGAGCGCACCAACCAGTTCTACCCGGACCCACGCATCCCCAAGAGTGGGCGGGCAGAGTTGAGCGACTACCGTGGCCAACATCCGGCCGTGGATCGTGGTCATCAATCCCCGGCAGCCGATGCACCGACCCCCAACGCAATGGCCCAATCCTTTGCGCTGTCGAACATGGTGCCGCAAGACCCGACCAACAACCGCAAGATCTGGAGCAAGGTCGAGTCCGATGTCAGAAAGTTTGCCAAGCGCGCCGATGGCAATGTTTTTGTCTTTACCGGCCCGCTCTTTGATTCGGGCCACACCACCATCGGCGACAACAAGGTCTGGGTGCCGACCCGCCTGTTCAAGCTGGTTTACGACGCATCGTCCAAGCGTGCCTGGGCCTACGTACTGCCCAACGCTGAAACCCGTATCGAGAGGCCGATGGACTATGACGCCTTCGTGAAGAGTACCGGGCTCAAATTGCTGGGGAATCTACCGGTCACAGGTACCGCGGGGCGCTCTTGATGGCTTGGTGAGTTGCCCCCCAAAAGCTGGATACCAGGGTTCGCTTCAGGCCGATACGCAAGCGGCAGGTACCGGCCGAGCCGTGACCCTGGTCGCATAAATTTGAAATGCGCGGCGTTGCTCGACAGAATCGCGCCCCGATCCGGCCAAAGGTGCCGGATATTCGTGGTGAAAAGGAACCGCAGTTGAACGAACAGACATTGTCCATGCGCCTGGAGCGCGTGGCGGCGCATGTGCCCGCAGATGCGCGCCTGGCCGATATCGGCTCGGATCACGGCTACCTGCCGGTGGCATTGATGCGCCGTGGCGCCATCGCGGCGGCGGTGGCCGGCGAGGTGGCGTTGACGCCGTTCCGCTCGGCCGACCGCACCGTGCGCGAGAACGGCCTGGAGCAGCGGATCACCGTGCGTCTGGCCAATGGCCTGGCGGCGATCGAGCCGGGAGACGGGATCACGGCGATCAGCATCTGCGGCATGGGCGGCGAGACGATCCGCGACATCCTCGACAGCGGCAAGGCGCATCTGAGCGGCCAGGAGCGCCTGATCCTGCAGCCCAACGGCGGCGAGCAGCCACTGCGCCAATGGCTGATGGAAAATGGCTACCGCATCCTCTGCGAGGAAGTGCTGCGGGAAAACCGCTTCGACTACGAAATCATCGTCGCCGAGCGCGCCGGGCCGGTGATGTACACCGCCGAGGAGCTGTACTTCGGCCCACTGCAGATGCAGGCACGCAGCCCGGCGTTCCTGGTCAAGTGGCAGCGCATGCTGTGCCAGAAGCAGAAGACCCTGGCCAACTTCGCCCAGGCGCGGCAGGCCGTGCCTGAGGAGAAGGTGCAGGACGTCGCCCGGCAGGCCCGATGGATTACCGAGCTGCTGGCTTGAGCCCTTGCCTGAGTCATTACATGGGTAAACTTCAACCTGGCTGTTGCTGCCCTAATAGGGTTTGCGGTTAACGGCAACACAGGCAACCGCTGATCAGCGGTTGATCGGGGTCGCTTTCGAGAAATGTGACCATGACTTCCATTCCCGTTCGGGGGGGCGTAATTCCACAACTCCAATTGGAGGTCCCCCTCAGCCAACAACAACTCTTGTCGTCAAATCTACCTTCGCGGTCCCAGGGGAATTTGACCTTGACCCTTGCGAGGCGCCGATTACTCTGGACCGCCTCGTCTTCCAGAGCGATGACCACAGCGGTCTGATTGCTTGGCACCTGAGGTTTTTTATGAGCCAAAGGCGGACGATAGGACACGTCCCACGGAAGAACGATAAAGCGGTTGCGGTAACCCTGATGAAAGTCATCCTCGTTGTCAGTGTTGCCACTGGCGACGTTCTCACTCAATACCTGTGGTTGCTTGCCTTCGTGGATGACCTGAGTCAGTAGCCATAGGGCGTTCCATTCCTGGCGCGGGTGGCCTGAGATTTCCAGCACATGACCACTGACTAACCGGGTCTGGTCACCTTGCCCTTCAGCTTGACGATAAGCCGCGTGGCGGCGCTCCATAGCACGCAGACTTATCCGCTTGCCGTGCTCATGACCTGTGAAACGCTCCAGCTTGTCATCGTTTTCCATGCCTGGCGGTTGCTCGTTTCTCCCCAGACGCAGGTAGAAGCGCTTGATCAGTGGCTCGTTGGCCACCCGATCGCTCTCTTGTCTATAAGCAGTGGGTTGCCCAATCCTGGGAAAAACCGCCTGGTCATCGCCAAAGACCAGCACGTGGCCTTGACCGCTGTGTTGGAAGTGAAAGTGAATACCTTCTTCTTCGCACAAGCGCTGAATAAAGTGCAGATCCGTTTCGTCATACTGGGTGCAGTAGTCACGTTCGGGGTAGGTCGACCCCAGATGAAACCGATAAGCGTCGCCCAAAATTCCGTGCTCTTCCAGTATCAAGGCGACGATTTTCGGCACCGAGAACTGTTGATAGATCCTCTGGTTGATGCGGTGGCGCAAGTAGGACAGGTGCGGTACGAGGGCCAGGCTGTAGCGCGTCAAACGCTGATCATTACCGCTTTGAGCGATGTGATAGACCCGTCCATGAATGCCGTTGCCCTTCGTGTCGAAGGTCAGAAAGGCCTCTATGTCGAAGAGGCTTTCGAGATCCAGGTCAGACCGCTCGCTAACAAGCTCCACGCTGAAGAGGTAAGGCCTGCTGATCGCCTCCTCTCCGGTGAATGCGAGCACTTGAAAGTCGTGCTCAAAACCGTCGATTGTCAAACTGAAAGGCGTCTGATTGGCTGGGCTGAACATCCACTGTTCTCTTCTTGCATTAAGGTGTTGAATCGGCGCTGTCCGCAGATGGCAATATCAGGAAGCCGGATAAGTCCAGCTCAGGGCAAGAGCCTATAACAGGCACTAACCCACTAGTTTAGCGCCCTCTGTATATCGGCGTTTGCGTCTTACTTTCCGGACATAAATAGCCTTAACCTGCTGCTCACAGCACGCCCGCGTATAAAATAAAGACATGCATAGAGCAACAGGCGACAAATCAAGTCAGATCACACACCCGTCTTCACTTTGGTCCAAATCCGTGTGCGGATTCGCTCCAGCTTCAACGGCAGTGGCTCAAGTGGAATAAGTGTGGCAATAGTCTTCTTGTCTGGATAAATCCAGGGATTGTCTCGCAGTTTCTGTTCGACAAACTCAGTGGCATCTTTATTAGCGTTAGGATATAGAGTGTGGTTTGAGGTCTTGGCAATGATTTCTGGTCGCAACATATAATTAATAAACGCCATACCTTCCTTAGGGTGGGGAGCGTCTTTTAGCAGAACCAGATTTTCCGACCAGACCAGCGCTCCTTCACGAGGAAGGCTGTAGGTAATCTTGCGTCCCGTGTTGGCTTTCTCGTTTATGGCCTGAGCGGCAAGGGCACCATTAGCCCATCCCACCACTGCACAAATATTGCCGTCAGCCAGGTCGGCGTCGATTCTGGATGAATCGAAATAGAGGACGTAGGGACGGATTTTTAACAGCAGGGCTTGAGCTTTCTGGTAATCATCCGGGTTCCTGCTGTTGCTGGGGAGCCCAAGGTAATGCAAAGCAATCGAAATGATCTCACTTGGAGAGTCAAGCATTGCCACACCACACGACTGGAGTTTGCTGATGTTTTCTTCTTTGAAGATCAAATCCCAGCTATTCACCGGAGCATGATCACCCAATGCCGCTTTGACTTTATCAACGTCATAGCCAATGCCGGTGGTGCCCCATAAATAGGGCACAGCGTAGCGATTACCAGGATCATTGACCGCGACCTGGGACAAGATATCAGGATCGATATGGGACAAATTACTCAGTTGATTACGATCCAACGGCTGAAGCACTCCCGCCTGGATCAGGCTTGGCAACACATTGGAGGTAGCCACAACCACGTCATACCCCGTGCGCCCAGCCATTATCCTGCTCTGCATGATTTCGGCGCTGTCGAACGCATCCATATGCATTCTGGTGCCGGTTTCCTGCTCGAACTCCTTTGGGGTCTCCGGTGCGAGAAGCCCGAACCAGTTATACAGATACACCCCAGGCTCTACAGCCCCCACTGACGTGCTTATCCCTGCACAGAGAAGCGAGGCTGAAAAAATGGTTCGCAAACGTGATTTTCTCATGCAACATCCTTATCAAGACGATGCGCCCTCATGGCCATCGTAAGTCCTGACAGCGAATATACCGGGCGTTACCGAATAGTAAATACCTACGAATACTTACCTCTGACCTCCGAATCCCTAACCCTAAAGGGGTAGAAAATGCCGTTCGACCTTCAGAGCCTGGCTTGGCACCGATCGATTGGGAAGCTGATCATGCAGTTGAACCGTCCGGAATTCTGGAGTTCACTTATTCGCATATTGAATGAATATGTGCAAATCGATAATTGGGTTGTGTTGATTTTCAGTAATCAACAAGTGCAAGTTGTTAGTCTTCCCGAGATAGCAGATGCGGAAGAGGTAGACGCATTCACTCATCGCTATGTGAAGGGGCTTTATCTGCTGGATCCATTTTATATAGCTAATCGAGAAAACCCGCAGAGCGGTTTCTTTCATTTGCTGGATATTGCGCCGGAATACTTTCTTGAAACTGAGTATTATCATCAATATTTTGCACAGTATATCTCTGTGGATGAGGCGCAGTACAATGTTCAGCTCGACTCCGATAGAACATTGTGCATTTCCGTTGGTAGCAAAGTCCGTTTTAATCAAGAGCAGATAACAATGCTTGATATTGTCAAACCCTGGGTGACTGCATTGATGCATCAGCGCATGTGTTTTGAAGTTGACGTGGAGAAAAATCTCACCGAACCACCTCCATGGCCAGAAACGATTGCCCAGCTTGGCACGCAAATAACAACACGTGAAAGTGATGTGCTCAGATTATTGCTCAGTGGCTTCTCTAATAAAGAGATAGCCGGAAAGCTTTCCCTCTCGGTAGAAACGATAAAAGTTCACCGCCGCAATATTTACGCCAAATTAAACATCAAGTCACAGTCCGAACTGTTTGCTCGATTTTTTATGCCAAAACAGGATGTTTTTCCTGCGAGTTGAATCAGCGTTTTAGTCTGGGGGGCGATGCACTCGGCTATCGGTTCAGCAAAGGTGCCAGCAGTGCACACATGCCGCGCCAGTGCGAACCCTCCCAGTCAATCCGTTGGCAGGCGTCGCAGCGCAGGAAGTGTGAATAGAGGGTGCCAACCCGTGGCGGCACCTGTTGTCGGGCCAGTTCCGGGCTGATCTCGTGCAGCGGAAGGTTGCACGGGTCATGTTGAACAGTATGGCAGGGTTGCGGGATGAGCGAGTCCAGTCCGGCAGCTTTCGATTGTGGATTCAACCGGTCGAGCTTCTGCGGCGCGTCATGTGTATGAGGGCCGATCGGCCGTTTCCCAAAGAAGGTCGCTCCTCAATGGCATAAGGCACAAACCCAAGCTTGGGGTAGAGCAGCAGCCCTGCCGTGTTTTCGTTGAAACAGGAAATCTGCACCTCGTTGGCTCCGTAACGCTCGAATGCCAAGCCGGTCATCGTCTCTACGATAAACGTGGCCACTCCTTCGCCCCGAGCGCTCGGCGAGACAATGACATTGCCGATACAGCAAACGCCATTGCGTTCAGCTCGATAGAAATTGGCAAACCCAACGACAGTTCCATTGTTCTCCACCACGGTAGAATCGAAGCGTTGGGAGATCGCGGTAATCAACTGCGTTTCCGTTAGCGGGAAGTGCGCCTTCGGAAACATGAAAAACAACTCTTGAGCGTTCTGAGGAAAGCCGCAAATCATTTTAACGTCGCTAGCCTTCACTGGCCTGTGGTTCAGTTTCATTGCTCGTCTCTAAGCTCCATGAATCAGTACTTTAGCTGCTGGCTCAGGGCGATGGAAAGCAATGGCATGTCCGCAAAGAGCTCGCTCTCTCCACTGACTTCAAAGCCTGAGGCGACCGCCGCAACCTGAGGTCATTGCGACTTCTTCGGCGGGTAGTTGTTGCCACGCAAGCCCCCGGACCTGTTGCCTGTTTTGCCGGGCAGGTCAGGCACTACCGGGCGGGATCTGGGTTGAGGGTTGGAGCGGCTGCGGGGTTGAGGTTGTTTGCTCATTTTTTGCCTCCTGACTTCTCAGGATTTCACGAAGTGGCGCACTGATAAAGCTTAGCTAATTGACTCTTTGGGCGGCGTCGTTCGGAGTCAGGTTCCTGCAAGCATCAAATCCAGATTCTGCACCGCCGCCCCAGCGGCTCCCTTCCCAAGATTGTCGAACACCGCGGCCAATAAAACCTGCCCCGTCTCATCATTCTCAAACACTGACAATCGCAAACCATCAGTCCCGTTAAGTGCCTGAGGATCAAGGTACGTCAACCCTTTAGCCTCCTGCATCGACATCACCTGTACATGGCTCGCATCGACGTAGTGCTGCATCAGACACGCCTGCAACTGTACCGCACTCACACCTGGCGCCAACAACCGGGGGTGCAAGGGGATGGTCAGTACGATCCCCTGCCGAAAAGCGCCGTAGGCCGGTACAAACATCGGCCGCTCAGTCAGACCGCTTTGCTGCTGAATCTCCGGAATATGTTTGTGTGCCAGCCCCAGCCCATAGACCTGAAACGCCGACGCCTGTGATGCGCCTTCTCCCTCATGCTCTTGCACTCCGACACGCCCTTTGCCGGAGTAACCCGACACGGCATGAATGTTTACCGGGTAATCCCTGGGCAGTAATCCGGCCGCCAGTAATGGGTGCAGCAACCCAATCGCCCCCGTTGGATAGCAACCGGGATTGCTGACCCGTCGCGCAGTGGCGATGCGTTGGGCCTGCTGCGGATTCATCTGCGCAAAGCCATAGGCCCAGTCTGGATGGGAGCGGTGCGCCGAACTCGCATCGATCACCCGAACGGCGGGGTTTTCGATGGTCGCCACAGCATCGCGGGCGGCTGGGTCGGGCAAGCAGAGAATCGCGATGTCGCAGGTGTTGATGGCTTCGGCGCGACGTTGCGGATCCTTGCGATATTCGGGGCTGAGTGTGATAAGCCGCAGATCGCTCCGGTCGCGTAGACGTTGATGGATTTGCAACCCGGTGGTGCCTTGGTCGCCGTCGATGAATACAAGGGGACTTGCCATGGAATGCTCCCGGACATAGGAAATCAGGAGTTCCAATCTTCAGCGAGGCGTTAAGATAGGAAAAGTTGAATTTATAAACGATGAAATTCAGTTTTTCTGAATAAGGAGTCACTCATGCGCGAAATCAGCCTGGACCGTCTGCGCACGTTGGTGGCTATTGCCGACCTGGGTTCGTTTGCCGAGGCGGCCCGCGTGCTGCACCTCGCGCCACCCACGGTCAGTTTGCATATCGCCGACCTGGAGTCGCGCGTGGGCGGCAAGCTGTTGTCGCGCACGCGCGGGTGCGTTCAGCCTTCGGCGATTGGACACACACTGGTGGAACGTGCGCGACGCCTGCTGGCGGATGCGGAGCAGGCGCTTGAGGACGTGGAACGTCAGGTACAGGGATTGGCCGGGCGTGTGCGACTAGGCGCCTCCACAGGGGCCATCGCACAGTTGATGCCGCAAGCTCTGGAGACGTTGAGCCAACGCCATCCCGCGATCGATGTGCAGGTCGCGGTGCTCACGTCGCAGGAAACTTTGCACAAGCTTGCCGAGGGCTCTTTGGAGATCGGTTTGGTCGCCCTGCCGCAGCCTCCGGTGAAGGGCTTGCGGATCGAGCCGTGGCGACGGGACCCGGTCATGGCCTTCTTGCCGGCTCGCTGGGAAGCCCCGGATGTTGTGACCCCCGATTGGCTGTCCGCTCAGCCGTTGATTCTGAATGACAACACCACACGCCTTTCGCGCTTGACCTCGGAGTGGTTCGCCAGTGGCGGACGGCAACCCACGCCGCGTATTCAACTGAACTACAACGATGCGATCAAAAGCCTGGTGGCCGCTGGTTATGGTGCGACCTTGTTGCCGCATGAGGCCTCCACGCCATTGCCCGATACCAGGATCGTCATGCGACCACTACAGCCCTTATTGTGGCGTCAACTGGGTATTGCCCACCGTAGTCGAGACGTCGAACGGCCAACGCAACATGTGCTGGATGTGTTGTGGGAGTTGAGTGCGGGCTAGAGTGGTTTTAAAGGATCGCGCTCGCCGGGGGGGCAGGGCAGAGAGATGGACTATCAAGTTGAGCCAGCGCCTTCGAGCGACCCTGCGTTCGCTCGAAGGCGCTGCGGTTACTTCAGGTTGCCGCTGAGGAATTGCTGCAAGCGCTCGCTTTTGGGGTTGCCCAATACGTCTTCGGGTGCACCCTGTTCTTCGACCCGCCCCTGGTGCAGGAACAGCACCTGGTTCGACACTTTGCGCGCAAAGCTCATTTCGTGGGTCACCATGATCATGGTCCGGCCTTCTTCGGCCAGACCCTGGATCACCTTGAGCACTTCGCCCACCAGTTCCGGGTCCAGGGCCGACGTCGGTTCGTCGAACAGCATGATCTCCGGCTCCATGCTCAGGGCACGGGCAATGGCGACCCGTTGCTGCTGACCACCCGAGAGAAACGCCGGGTATTGATCGGCAACCCGTGCCGGCAAACCGACCTTGTCCAGGTAGCGCCGGGCGCGATCCTCTGCGTCCTTCTTGCTGACGCCCAGCACCCGGCGTGGGGCCACGGTGATGTTCTCGAGGACGGTCATGTGGCTCCACAGGTTGAAGTGCTGGAACACCATCGCCAGGCGAGTGCGGATGCGTTGCAGTTCATTGGCGTCGGCCACGCGCATGCCGTGGCGGTCATGGACCATTTTAATCGGCTGGTTGTCCAGGCTCATGGCGCCGTCGTTGGGCGTTTCCAGGAAGTTGATGCAACGCAGAAAGGTGCTCTTGCCCGAACCACTGGCGCCAATCAGGCTGATCACATCGCCGGTCCTGGCGTTCAGCGAAACGCCCTTGAGGACTTCATGGTTGCCGTAACTTTTGTGCAGGTTTTCAACGGTCAGTTTGTACATGAACAAGCATCCTGAATTAATGAGCCGGGCCGAGGAAAGACAACCAACGGCGTTCAGCCAGGCGGAACAGGCCGACCAGGGAGAATGTGACTGCCAGGTAGATCAACGCGGCGAGGCCGAACGACTGGAAGGTCAGAAAGGTCGCCGAGTTGGCGTCCCGCGCGACTTTCAGAATGTCCGGGATGGTCGCGGTGAAGGCCACGGTGGTCGAGTGCAGCATCAGAATCACTTCGTTGCTGTAGTAAGGCAGCGAGCGACGCAGGGCGGACGGCATGATCACGTAGGCATAGAGCTTCCAGCCTGACAGACCGTAGGCCTTGGCCGCTTCGACTTCACCGTGGTTCATGCTGCGAATGGCCCCGGCGAAGATCTCCGTGGTGTAGGCGCAGGTGTTCAGGGCGAAGGCCAGGATGGTGCAGTTCATCGCATCGCGAAAGAACGCATCGAG
>NZ_JAAUOE010000022.1 GCF_017114915.1 Pseudomonas frederiksbergensis | reverse complement strand
TACCGACGTCTTCGCGGGCAAGCCCGCTCCTACAGTGACCGCGCCAGGCGCAGGCTTTGCGCACGACGCCGATCAAATGCAGGAGTGGGATTATTTGCCAGGCGTCAACGTCAGCCGCGTCTTGCCATACACCTTGTCAAAGTTCTGCGGCTGCATCGGCAGGCTCAAGTATTGCCCCTTGAGCCACGGATCGACGCTGTCCAGATAATGCGGGCTGGCCGGGTTGCCGGACTGGCCGGTCGCGTTCTGACCCATCAGCGGTTCGGCCTGGCCGAAGTCGACGATAAAGCGCATGGCCGGGGCCTGCGTGGTGTTGAAGTCCTGACCCCAGGCGAATGCGGCGGTGTTGAGCGTGGTGTGATCACCGCCGGCCGCCAGAGGACCGCGCACGGTCTGGCCGCTGGCGTTTTTCCATTCGTAGCGGTGCAGTTTGCCCCACTGCCAGGCTTTGTGATCGCTGCCCAACTGGCTGTCTCCCGCGCTGATCGCGGCCGCCAGGCTACGGGCGATGATCGCCGGTTTGTCTTCTTTCTGCGCCGTGCGCACGTCATCCCAGAACGGACTGTCTTCACGCCCCAGCAGGTGATCGGCCTGGGCCGCGTAAGACAACGTGCCGTTGGCGATAAAGGCTTTCCATGCCGGGCTGCTTTGCGGGCCCAGTTCGTCGAGGAAAATCTGTTGGGTGCTTTCCTGCAGAAACAGCTCATAAATCGCCGCGTCGGCGGAGGTCGGGCTGAGTTTGCCGTCGAAGGCCATCAAGCGCGTGTAAGCTTCGCGAGCCTTGCCGCGATCGGCCACTGGCAACGCTTCGATGGCTTGCTTGAGTGGCTGGGACATGCCCGGCGCTTCAAACATCTTCTTCAGTTTGGCGGCGAAGGTGGTGGTCTGGTCGTATTGCATGGCGATCAGGCTACGGGTGTCGTGTTTGCCCACGCCCGCGAGTTCGGCCATGCGTTCGCCACGTTCCGGCGCCGACCAGGAATTGGACAACTGCATGCCGTAACCATGGGGAATGACCCGCTGGTTGGCGGTGCCGAGCCAGCCCTGAGCCGGATCCTGGTCATATGGGTGGAGCATCGGGTCGGCGTAACCGTCCCAGTCATAGCGACCTTCCCAACCCGGCGACGGCAGCAAGCCTTCACCTTCGCGGCGGTTCGGGTAGCGACCGGTGACTTGCCAGCCGATATTGCTGGCATCGGCAAACACCAGGTTCAGGGCGATGGCGCGGATCTCACGGCTGGCGTCCGACGCCTTCTCGGCGCTTTGCGCTCGGGACAGGTCGAAAAAGGCGTCCAGGGTTTTGTCGTCGGTGAAGTTCGGTGTCTGCAAGGCAAGGCCCAAACCATTCGCCAGCGCAGTGCCTTGGGCGCTGTTGAGCAGTGGCCCGTGGCGGGTTTCGTACACCGCTTCGCGAATCGGCCGCTGGCCTTTGACGAAGTAGGTTTCGTTGCGCACGATCGCCGGCTGCCATTTGCCGCTGACTTCGTAGGAAAGGCCGTTGCCCTGGCGTTTGATTTTTTCCAGGAACAGGTCCTGGTTGTCGCCCATGACCGTGGTCATGCTCCACGCCACTTTGCCGTTGAAACCACCGAGCACCATGGGTAACCCGGCAATGGTCACGCCGGCGGCCTGGTATTTTGGCGCGTGAATCTGCACGTAACTGAACAACGACGGTACGTTCAGCGGCCCATGACTGTCGCTGGCCAGCAGGCTTTTGCCGCTGCGGCTGCGTTGCGGGGCAATCGCCCAGTTGTTCGACGACGTGGTGCCCAGCAGATTCAACCCGGACAGTTGACCCGTGGCCTTGCTGATGTCGCTCAAGCCCGGGATTTGTCCGTTGAGTTTGAGGCTCTGCAGTTTTTCGGTTTCGGCCACCGGCAATTTTTCGTCGGGGGCCGAAGGCGTCAGCCACGCCAGTTTGTCGGTGTTGACGGTCTGGGCCAGCATCAATGAGGAGATTTCTTCCGGCAGGTTCGCCGACTGGCTGAAATTCAGCAGGCAGAACATCAGCGCCGAATCTTCCGGTTTCCAGTACTCGGGCTTGTAGCCGGTGGCCGCGAGGTCCGCAGGCAGTTTGTCGCGGTAGCGGAACAGGTAGGCGTTGACGCCACGGGCATAGACTTCGAAGAAACGCTTGAGGCGCGGCGAAGAGGCTTTGTACAGCTCATCCGCGCTTTTCTTCAGATTGACCGCACGCATGTAGCGGTCGGCATCGAGCAGGTCCGCGCCGGACATCTCCGCCAGACGGCCCTGGGCCAGCAGACGCAGAGTGACCATTTGGTTGATGCGGTCGCTGGCGTGCACGTAGCCGAGGGTGAACAGTGCATCGTGGAAGCTGTTGCTCTCGATCAACGGCATACCCATCGCATTGCGGCGAATCGAAACGTTCTGCGCCAGGCCCTTGAGCGGTTGCACGCCGGAGGTGGGCGGGAGGGTGTCCTGGGCGTTCCAGGTCTGACAACCGGTCAGGCTCAAAACACCGGCTACTGCTGCGGCAACGCCGAACCGGGGAAGAAAATGTGTGAGGGCTGGCGAGGCCATGGCAAAGCTCCTGCGGGGTAGTGACGCAATAAAGGCGCTACGTTAGTGAGCAGGAGATAGCCGCGCAAGCGGCGGCGGGGTTATTTCTTTTCGGTGATCGTTGTGGTCGTTCCCACGCTCTGCGTGGGAATGCCTCAACGGACGCTCCGCGTTCGGCTCTGGATGTGACGCAGAGCGTCACGGGCTGCATTCCCACGAGCGTGGGAACGATCGTCAGGTCGTCCTGGTCTGCGATTGATGGCTTGCCAGCAGCAAGAGGTGATGCTGAAGTGCGGGAAATTCAATGACCTTGCATGAGACAAGTCGGCATGGAGCTCAAGACAAACGCAGCGCTGATCATCATCGATCAACAAAAAGGCATTCTGCATCCCAGGCTGGGTCGTCGAAACAACCCTCAGGCCGAAGAACGCATGCTGGAATTGCTGGGGCATTGGCGTCGAACCGGACGGTCGGTGATTCATGTGCAGCACCTGTCCCGCTCAGCGGATTCGGTGTTCTGGCCGCAGCAATCGGGGGTGGAGTTTCAGGAACGATTCCAGCCATCGGCCGGTGAGTGGCTGGTTCAGAAGCAAGTGCCGGATGCGTTTTGTGCGACGGGGCTGGAGGCGCGTTTGCGCGAGGCGGGGATCGATCAGTTGATCATCGTGGGCGTGGCGACCCACAATTCGGTGGAGTCTACGGCGAGAACGGCCGGGAATCTGGGGTTTGAGGCATGGGTTGCGCAGGATGCGTGTTTTACCTTCGACAAAGCGGACTTTTTTGGCAATGCCCATTCGGCCGAAGAAGTGCATGCGATGTCGCTGGGGAATCTGCATGGGGAGTATGTGACGGTCGTCAACACCGCGAACATTCTCATGAGCGACTGAAAACTTGTAGGCGCGAGGCTCGCCCTAATGCCAGTGTAGGAGCGGGCTTGCCCGCGAAAGCGGTGTGTCAGGCGACATCAATGTTGACTGTACCGACGTCTTCGCGGGCAAGCCCACTCCTACAGGAGCGAGGCTTGCCCGCGAAAGCGATTCAACAGGCGAAGAAATTATCCGCCCGAAGCCTCAAGCCCCGTGGCACTTCTTGAATTTCTTGCCGTTGCCGCAAGGGCAAGGGTCGTTGCGGCCGACGTCTTTCAGGGCGTTGCGCACCGGTTCCTGGTGGGCGTGGCCGCAGTTCGGGCCGTGGACATGGCCATGGTCGTGATCATGGTGGTGATGGTCATGATCGTGGTTGCAGTCAGGGCCATGGACGTGGGGTTGCTGGGTCATCGGGGTCACTCCGGAATTAAATCGGCGGCGATTATCACGCCATTGCGCGCCACGTGCACGTAGTGCGCGATGAATATTCCGGTTTCCAGTTCACCTTCCAGACGATAGGGAATCGGTTGCTCGGGTTTTTTCAGCAGTTTCACCAGGTCCCGGACTTTGGGCCACAGGTTGGTGCGAATCGGCACCTTGAAGTAGGCACTGCGCTTGGGGCCGATGGTGAACCAATGGTCATGCTCGCCTTCGGTCAGCAGCATGTCCCCCAGGTGAATGCGATATTCCAGAGCGCGCACCGTCAGGTCTTCGTCATTGGGGTTGTCGACGCGAAAATGCAGCAGGAATTTCTGCTCCAGCAACTTGGCCCGGACCACCTCGACCTTGACCAGATGCACCTGCGGGTCCGGCAGGTCGTTACTGAACCACGAGACGCAACCGCCGAGTCCCAGGAACAGGAGCAGGGTAAGCAGCTGCAATGTGCGCCGCTGGGTGTTCATGGTCGTGATTCTCCCTTTGTAGCCGCTGGCGAAGCCTGCGTTCGGCTGCGCAGCAGTCGCCAACCCTGGCGCCTCTGTTTATCTGAAACACCGCACCGCCCGGTTTCGCGACTGCTGCGCAGCCGAACGCAGCCTCGCAGGCTCGGCAGCTGCTACAGGGCTCCCTCAAGCGCTGAAATAACTCGCGCAACACTTCTTGAACTTCTGCCCGCTGGCGCACGGGCACGCATCGTTGCGCCCGGCCTTGAGCGGCACGGTGGGGTCGATGAAGTACCAGCGGCCGGCGTTCTGTACAAAGGATGAACGTTCGCGGTGGCTGTGTTCGCCGCTGCTGTCGTGCCAGCGAGCAGTGAAGGTGACGAAGGCGTGCTCCGGCTGACCGCCGAAGACTTCGGCGTTTTCCACCTCCAGGCCCAGCCAGGTGCTTTGGGCGCTCCAGTCACTGATCGACTGGCGATCCAGGCCGGCCTGTTGCGCGGGCAGGGTGGTCGCCACCAGATAATCGATCAGCCCCAGCACATAGGCGCTGTAGCGCGAACGCATCAGGAGTTCGGCGCTAGGGGCCGGATGGCCGGCATGGTAATGGCCGCAACAGGCATCGAGCAGCGTGCCGCTGCCGCAAGGGCAAATGGATGTACTCATTGCGTTACCACCAATATTTCCCGAAGTTTTCCGGATTGGCCCAGAAGCGTGAATTGAGCCAGTCGGGCACCTGTTTGTAGTCAAGCAGATCGTAGGTAAACAGCGTCAACACTTGATCGTCGCGCTGGAAGCGCTCGCTGGCTTGCAAGGCCAGGGAGAAAAAATCCGTCTCCTGCCAACCGCTGGCCGGCAAGTCGGCCAGCACCGCAATGCGACTGGCATTGAGATTGCGTATCCCACCGAGCAGATTCAAACCGTCGCGCTTGGGCAAGTGTTCGAGGCAATCGACCACCAGCGCCAGATCGAACCGTTGCGCCGCCAGTTCGGCCGGCAGTGGCCCGGGCGCGGCAAAGGCGACGAGGCTGTCCGGGTGCGCGAGTTTGAACGCCTCGAGCGCGGGGAATTCGCTGGCGCCAATCAGCAACAGACGCGCCGGGGCGTAACGATCAAGCAAAGCGGCTAACGCCTGCTGGGGCGTGCGCGAAGAAATACCTGCAATCATCGAAGATCCTCAATCAGAACACCAAGACTAACGTGTCTTGCCGAGCGGGTTTAAGCCAAAAGCAGCGATCTTCCGTGAACATAGGGCAAAACAGCAATGGCCTATTGCTGGCGGAGATTAACACTCCGGTCTTTACTCCCTGAATCGGTTATTAGCCGATCCCTCAGGAGAAAACTAGATGAGCATAATTCGGACAGCATTACCTTTGGTTCTGCTAACCAGTGTGTTGACTGGTTGCGCAGGTTTGCAGAAAACCGACTGGCCGACCTGTGCGGCGGTCGGTGGTGTCGTTGGTGCGGGGCTCGGCGCGACCGAGAGCTCGGCATGGGCGGGGTATGGCGCGCTGCTGGTCGGCGGCACGGCAGCGGCCTGGTGCTGGGTGCACGGTGATGGCGACGAAGACGGCGATGGTGTGCCGGACAGCCGCGACAAGTGCCCGGGTACACCTAAAGGCGTGCGTGTCGATGCCGACGGCTGCCCTCCACCCGCGCCTGCGCCAGTGGTCGAAGAGAAGGCGGTGGTCAAGGAAGAAGTCATCGTTATCCGTGATGTTCACTTCCAGTTCGACTCGTCCAAGCTCACCCCGGCCGACAAAGAGGTACTCAACACCATTGCCACGCGCCTGAAACAGGAGTCCTCCAGCGCCCAGCTGACCGTGACCGGTCACACCGACAGCGTCGGCAGTGATAAGTACAACCAGAAACTGTCGGACAGACGCGCCCATTCGGTGGTGGATTACCTGATTTCCCAAGGCGTGCCGCGCAGCAGTTTCGTGTCTGTGACCGGTGCCGGTGAAAGCCAGCCGGTGGCCGATAACAAAACCGCTGACGGTCGCGCGTTGAACCGGCGCACGGAAATCAAAATCAACCGCTAGGCCCCCCGCGCTCCGCGGCTTGTACAGTCGCGGATGCGGGTCTTTACTCCTGTGTGACCGGTATGGGCCGGTAACACAGGAGCATTCACAATGAGCGTTCTCACAAGGACCGTTTTGCCGACTCTGCTGCTTGGCAGTCTTCTGACCGGTTGCGCGACTCACAGCGATGGCACCGCCCCCCTCAATCAACGTACCTGGCCGATCTGCAGTGTTATCGGTGGACTGGTCGGCGGCGGTTTGGGCGCGATCGAAAGTGGCGGTTGGGCCGCGGGTGGAGCGGCGCTCGGTATCTTGAGCGGTGGCCTGATCTGTTACGCCCAGGATGGCGATGAAGACGATGACGGTGTCTTCGATCGACGAGATCGCTGCCCCGACACGCCTGCCGACACACCTGTCGAACATCACGGTTGCCCACTGCCGCAATACCCCGTCAGTGTGAAACCAGCTGAGCCACCGGCCTCCGAAGTCATCACCCTGAACGGTAACGTGCTGTTCGCTTACAACCAGTCCGACCTGACGCCTGAAGCGCGCAGCGAGCTGGATTCGCTGATGGCCAAATTGCAGGGCGCCGATGTGGTGAGCATCAGAGTCGTTGGCCATACCGACAGCCAGGGTTCAGACACCTATAACCAGAAGCTGTCGGAGCGTCGAGCCAGCAGCGTCGCGGCCTACCTGTTGCGGCAGGGGGTGGCGCCGAACAAACTGACCAGCGAAGGCCGGGGTGAAAGCCAGCCGGTGGCCGACAACGACACGGAGGAAGGGCGGGCGCAGAACCGTCGCGTGGAGTTGCACATCAATCGCTGAACCGCATTACCTAGCTCTGTGACCAAGCCCCGTAATAGAGCCGCCGGACGACGATTCACGTGGGGCCGGCGGCCAGGCGGCGACCTTCCGGAAGAATTTTCTGTTGCCCTCTGGCTTATCCCGCGTGGAAGCCGTTACTGTGCGTGCAAAGAATAATTCTCAACGGGGACGCGAATGAAGGTGTTTTGGGGGCTGGGGAAGTTGTTGACCCTGCTGTTCTGGTTGGTGGTGCTGGCCAATCTGCTCATCCCGTTCGTCCATCCGCTGCACTTTCTGGTCAATTTGGCCGGCAGCGTGCTGGCTGTGCTCCATCTTCTGGAGGTGGTGTTCTGCAACCGCAGCCTCAAAGGTCGAGCCCACCCTTGGCGTGATCGCCTGAAGATTGTCTTTTTTGGTGTTTTCCACCTGCAAACCATTCCAGCCCCGACCACTGCGAAGTCTTCCCATGCGTAAACTCTGTCTGCTCGCTGCACTCATCAGCCCATTGGCCTGCGCCCAGGTGGTGAGCGTCGAAACCAACTCGCTGATGCGTTTGCCCAACACCGCCAGTTCCTTGCAACTGGAACGGCTGGAAGTCGCCGATCACGGTACCTTGCTGATTCCCTCGAACGTGACCGAAGTGATCGTCGGTGAGCTGCGCCTGGGGCGCGACGCGCGGATCGCCATTGTGCCGGGCGAACAGGCGCTGGCGTTGAAGGTCAGCCGGGCGGAGTTGGCCGAAGGCAGCCAGATCACCGCACGGGGCGCCCCCGGGACTTACCTCAAGGCCGCCCGCTCCGGGCGCAACCTGAATGTGCAAATCAAGGCGCTGAACGCGCCGCAGTTGTCGGTGGATGCTCGCGGTGGCACGGGCGCCCCGGGGTTTTTCGGCCTCGATGGGGCCAACGGGCAGGCACCGGGTTGCACCTGGGGCCAGGCCGGTCGCGGCGCCGATGGCAGTGACGGTAGCGATGGCCAGCCGGGTGCGCCTGGAGCGCTGGTTCATCTGGAAGTGCCGCGTGATTACCCGGCGCAGCAGATCAAGGTCGAGGTCGCGGGCGGGGCCGGTGGCGCGGCCGGGCCGGGTGGCAAACCGGGAGCGGGTGGCAAGGCCAAGGGCTGCATTGTCTATAAAGCCGATGGCGGCAAGAGCGGTCGCCCCGGTGCTGACGGCCAGCCAGGGCCTGCCGGGGCGACGGGTTCGGTGACGATTCAGCGGTTGTAAGCAGTTTCTGAGAGACGATCGTTCCCACGCGCAGCAAAGGAATGCAGCCCGTGACGCTGCGCGTCACTGGACGCAGAGCGTCTCTTGAGGCATTCCCACGCAGAGCGTGGGAACGATCACGGCCGGGCCGCAGCAATCGCCACCAACGCCAACCCGACCAACAGGTTAATCCCCACCAACCGACGAATCCTGCCCAGCGTCGCCGCACCCGCCGGCCAGTCCTGTGCCGCCACCGCCGTGCGCAGTTCCGGCAGCAGCAACGCCTGAATCCGGATAAACAGCGCCGTCATCACCACATACAATCCCATCATCACCTGCACATAGCGCGGCGCCGCTTCAAACCCGGCGAACTGCAAATGAATCATGCCCACACCGCTGATCGGCAAAAGCACCACCGCGATCCAGACCCAGCGGAAAAAACCTTGAAACACTTCCACCCACAGCTTCAACCGGGCAGGGCCTTCCAGCGCCTTCATCGCCGCCGGGCGCAGGACCATCCAGGCGAAAAACATGCCGCCGACCCACACCAGGGCGGCCAGGACATGCAGGGTATAAACGATGCCAAAAGGTGTCATTGGGGTACTCCGTTCTGCGCGGGATTAATTAGCGGGGTATGATAGCGGCCGATCCCAAGTACTGAAAATTTATCCAGCCTTTTTTGCGCCCCGACAATCCATGATCAGCACTGAACTCAAAACCACGATCCAGGGCGCCTATTCGCGTTTTCTTGAAGCCAAGAGCCTCAAACCGCGCTACGGCCAACGCCTGATGATTGCCGAAATCGCCAAAGTCCTCGGTGACATCGACACCGACGACGAAGGCCGGCGCAATGGCGACCCCGCGATTGTCGCGGTGGAAGCCGGCACCGGTACCGGCAAAACCGTGGCCTACAGCCTGGCGGCCATTCCCGCCGCCAAGGCTGCCGGCAAGCGTCTGGTGATCGCCACGGCCACCGTGGCTTTGCAAGAGCAGATCGTCTACAAGGATCTGCCCGACCTGATGCGCAACAGCGGGCTGAATTTCAGCTTCGCCCTGGCCAAGGGGCGGGGGCGCTACATGTGCCTGTCCAAGCTCGACATGTTGCTCCAGGAAGGTCATGCGCAAACCGCCACCGCGCAGCTGTTCGAGGAAGAAGGCTTCAAGATCGAGGTCGATGAGGCCAGCCAGAAGCTGTTCACCAGCATGATCGAGAAGCTTGCCGGCAATAAATGGGACGGCGACCGCGACAGTTGGTCGACGGCGCTGGAAGACGCCGACTGGGCGCGCCTGACCACCGATCACAGCCAATGCACCAACCGTCATTGCCCGAACTTCGGCCAGTGCGCCTTCTACAAGGCCCGCGAAGGCATGGGCAAGGTCGACGTGATCGTCACCAACCACGACATGGTCCTGGCCGACCTGGCCCTGGGCGGCGGCGCGGTATTGCCGGACCCGCGCGACACCATCTACGTGTTCGACGAGGGCCATCACCTGCCGGACAAAGCCATCGGCCACTTCGCCCATTACACACGCCTGCGCTCCACCGCCGACTGGCTGGAAACCACCGCCAAGAACCTCACCAAATTACTCGCCCAGCACCCGTTGCCGGGGGATCTGGGCAAGTTGATCGAGCAGGTGCCGGAGCTGGCCCGGGAGATCAAGACCCAGCAACAATTCATGTTCACTGCCTGTGAGCAGGTTGCCGACTTCAAGCCCGGCGAAGACGTCGAAGGTCGCGAGCGGCCGCGTCACCGTTTCGTCGGCGGGGTGATTCCCGAACACATGCGCGAAATGGGCATCGAGCTGAAGAAGGGCTTTGCCCGGCTGACCGACCTGTTCACCCGGCTCACCGAATTGCTCAAGGAAGGCATGGACGGCGAGGTCAACATCGGCATCGCCAGCAACCAGGCCGAAGAGTGGTATCCGCTGTTCGGCAGCCTGCTGTCGCGTTCTTCGGGCAACTGGGAGTTGTGGACCGCCTTCACCGTCGAAGACCCGGAAGACAGCCCGCCCATGGCCCGCTGGCTGACCCTGGCCGAAAGCGGTTCGCTGTTCGACATCGAGGTCAATGCCAGCCCGATCCTCGCGGCGGAAATGCTGCGGCGCAACCTGTGGAATGTGGCTTACGGGGCGCTGGTGACCTCGGCGACCCTGACCGCCCTCGGCACCTTCGACCGCTTCCGCATGCGCGCCGGCCTGCCTAAAACCGCCGTGACCGCGGTGGTCCCGAGCCCGTTCCATCACGCCGACGCCGGCGTGCTGCGGGTGCCGGACCTCAAAGCCGACCCGCGCGATGCGCCGGCGCACACCGCGGCGATCATTCGCGACTTGCCGGAACTGGTCGAGGGCTCCCGTGGCACCCTGGTGCTGTTCTCGTCCCGCAAACAGATGCAGGACGTGTTCGACGGTCTGGATCGCGACTGGCGCAAGCAAGTGTTCATTCAAGGCAACCTGTCCAAACAGGAAACCCTGAACAAGCACAAGGCGCGGGTCGATGGCGGGGATTCCAGCGTGCTGTTCGGCCTGGCGAGTTTTGCCGAAGGCGTGGACTTGCCCGGTGCCTACTGCGAACACGTGGTGATCGCCAAGATCCCGTTCTCGGTGCCCGACGATCCGGTCGAAGCCGCGCTGGCTGAGTGGATCGAGGCCCGTGGCGGCAATCCGTTCATGGAAATCTCCGTGCCAGACGCCTCGCTGAAACTGGTCCAGGCCTGCGGTCGCCTGCTGCGAACCGAGGAAGATCGCGGCACCATCACTCTGCTTGACCGCCGTCTGGTCACGCAGCGCTACGGCAAAGCTATTCTCAATGCGTTGCCGCCATTCCGTCGTGAAATTTCCTGATACCCCGGTGGGCAAATAGGCCCACCGCGTTGTCTACCTCACTGCCACCGCTGTTCCACTGGCCCATGATGGTCGTTAGGGAGATCCACGTTCTTATGATTCGCCGTTCGTTGCCCGCTGTTTTTGCCTTGATGTTCGCCGCCCCGTTGCTGGCGGCTCCCGCCGGCCAGCAGACGCTGTTCAACTTTGTGCGGCCCGCCGATGTGGTTCAGGTGGCGACCCAGGACGCCAGCCTGCCGCAATCCAATGCGGAGCAAACGGCCGAAGGCGAAGTGTTGCGTCGCGTCACCTTCAATCCGGTCGCCCAGCCGACTTTGCGCCTGACACCGCAGACTGGTGCCTGGGACTGGTCGCAGTCGGGCGTCATGAGCCTGCGGATCCAGAGCGCGATGAACTGGGCCGTGACCCTGTACGTGAAAATCCAGAGCAACGATGGCAAGACGCTCATTAGCCGCGTCGATTTGCCGGCCGGCCCAGCACAGACCTTGTTGGTACCGCTGCAGCCGAGTTCGCCGCTGAGTCAGGGCATGAAAGCCGGCCCGCCGATGCCGATGACCTTCGAGGGGCAGCGTGTGTTGCTGGCCAGCAGCGCCGGTGAGCTGGATCGCAGCCAGGTGGTGTCGGTGACCTTGTCGATGGATCAGCCCAAAGTCGCCCAAAGCATTCTGCTCGAACGTTTCGGCGTGCAGGACGGCGAGGCCGTGACCAAGGCCGCTTATGGCAATCTGGTGGACGCTTACGGTCAATCGAGTCGGGCCAAATGGCCGGAAAAGGTCAGCAGCGACGAGCAACTGAAATCCGCCGCGGCCAAGGAGCAGCAACAACTGAAAACCTGGCTGGCCGAGCGTGAGAGGGCATCCTTGGACAAGTTCGGCGGCTTGAACAAAGGCCCGGTGTTCAAGGCCAGTGGCTTTTTCCGCACCGAAAAGCGTGACGGTCGCTGGTACCTGGTGACGCCGGAAGGGCATCCGTTCTATTCCCTCGGCGTCAACACCGTGACCCCGAGCGTCAACCAGACCTATGTCGCCGGGCGCGAGTGGATGTTCGAATCCCTGCCCAAACCCGACGAACCCCTGGCCGCTTATTATGGCGAGGGCGACAACCGTGGCGGCAACGGCGCCGACCAGGGCCGGGGCTACAACGCCGGTCGATGGTACGATTTCTATGGTGCCAACCTGCAGCGTCTGTATGGCGAGCCTTGCGTACCGGGCAGCGATACCAAGGCCGGGGTCGCCGAAGCAGCCAAGGCTGATGC
This sequence comes from Pseudomonas frederiksbergensis, assembly GCF_017114915.1. GTDB lineage: Bacteria > Pseudomonadota > Gammaproteobacteria > Pseudomonadales > Pseudomonadaceae > Aquipseudomonas > Aquipseudomonas frederiksbergensis_I. Next base: position 87,386 of record NZ_JAAUOE010000022.1, on the reverse strand, counting down.
GGTTGAGGCGACGGTCGAAACAGCGGCCGTTGAACCCTGCAAAGTGGCATTCAACGAACAACGTTGGGCCAGTCACACCCTCGACCGCCTGCAAGCCTGGGGCTTCAACACCCTTGGCAACTGGAGCGCGCCGGTGTTGGGCAATGCTGACCGCATGCCGTACACCTTGCCGCTGTCGATCGTCGGCGATTACGCGAGTATCAGCACCGGCACCGATTGGTGGGGCGGCATGCCTGACCCGTTCGATCCGCGTTTCGCCATGGCCACCGAACGCGCCGTGGCCATCGCTGCCCGCGACCATCGCGACGATCCGTGGCTGATCGGTTACTACGCCGACAACGAACTGGCCTGGGCCGGTCCCGGCGATGACCCGAAGGCCCGTTATGCGTTGGCCTACGGCACCTTGAAGATGACCACCGACGTGCCGGCCAAACGCGCCTTCCTCAAACAGCTGCGTGACAAGTACCGCAACCAGGCGGGTCTGTCGAAAGCCTGGGGCATTGATCTGCCGGCCTGGGAATTGATGGAAGACCCGGGCTTCGTGCCGCCGCAGCCGAGCGCCGAATACCCGGAAATCGAAGCCGACTTCAAATACTTCCAGAAGGTGTTTGCCGACACTTACTTCAAGACCGTCTCCGACTCGCTCAAATGGCACGCGCCGAACCAGTTGCTGCTGGGCGGTCGCTTCGCCGTCAGCACCCCCGAGGCAGTCGAGTCCTGCGCGCAATACTGCGACGTGTTGAGCTTCAACCTGTACACCCTGCAACCCCAGGACGGTTACGACTTCGCCAAACTGCGCAGCCTGGACAAACCGGTGCTGATCACCGAGTTCAACTTCGGCTCAACGGATCGCGGCCCGTTCTGGGGCGGCGTGACGCCACTGGCGAAAGAAGAAGATCGCGGCCCGGCCTACGCCAACTTCCTCAAACAGGCGATGAGCGAACCGTCGATTGTCGGGGTGCACTGGTTCCAGTACCTCGATCAACCGGTGACCGGTCGCCTGCTGGATGGCGAGAACGGGCACTTCGGTCTGGTGGGTATTACTGATCTGCCGTTCCAGGGTTTTGTCGAAACGGTGCGCAAAAGCAATGTTCAGACCGTCAATCAACTCGGTAAAGAGGCCGAGAAGACCAGGGCTGAGGCGGTAAAGCCCGCCGAGAGCCATGAAGGCGAGGGTGGCAAGCAAGGCGCTGGTCATGCGGGCGGCCATTCAGGTAATGGTCATTAATAGCTGAGACCGCGTTATCGTTCTTCGCGGACAAGCCTCGCTCCTACGGGTAATGCGCACCCCTGTGGAGCGAGGCTTGCCCGCGAAGGCGTCCACAAAGACGCCGTTAACTTCTGATCCAATCCATGGGCGACCGACCGCCCGGCCCGACCCTGTTCCCAAAACCCTCAAGGGCTGGAACAATGCGGGCCACTTTGTAGAGCGTTTATCCGGGAGAGTTGCGGGTGCAGATTCAGGGTCATTACGAGCTTAAGTTCGAAGCGGTGCGCGAAGCATTTGCAGCGCTGTTCGACGATCCTCAGGAACGTGGCGCGGCGTTGTGCATCCGTATCGGTGGTGAAACCGTGCTCGACCTCTGGGGCGGTACCGCCGACAAGGACGGCCATGAGACCTGGCACAGCGACACCATTGCCAACCTGTTTTCCTGCACCAAGACCTTCACCGCCGTGGCGGCATTGCAGTTGGTGGCTGAAGGCAAATTGCAACTGGATGCCCCGGTTGCCCGCTACTGGCCCGAGTTCGCCGCCGCCGGCAAAGAATCCGTGACCTTGCGTCAATTGCTCTGCCACCAGGCCGGTCTGCCGGCCCTGCGCGAATTGCTGCCCGCCGAAGCGCTTTACGACTGGCAGACCATGGTCGATGCCCTGGCCGCCGAAGCGCCATGGTGGACGCCGGGTGAAGGTCACGGCTATGCGGCGATCACCTATGGCTGGCTGGTCGGTGAATTGCTGCGTCGCGCCGACGGTCGTGGGCCGGGCGAATCCATCGTGGCGCGAGTCGCCAAGCCTTTGGGGCTGGATTTCCACGTCGGCCTCGCCGACAAAGAGTTTCATCGCGTGGCGCACATCGCCCGCAGCAAGGGCAACCTCGGCGATGCCGCAGCCCAGCGCTTGCTGCACGTGACCATGCGCGAACCGACGGCCATGACCACCCGGGCCTTCACCAACCCGCCGTCGATCCTGACCAGCACCAACAAACCGCAATGGCGGCGCATGCAGCAGCCAGCCGCCAATGGCCACGGCAATGCGCGCAGCCTGGCTGGTTTCTACGCCGGACTGCTCGACGGCAGCCTGCTGGAAAGCGAAATGCTCGACGAGCTGACCCGCGAACACAGCATTGGCGAAGACAAGACTTTATTGACCCGGACCCGCTTCGGCCTGGGTTGCATGCTCGATCAACCGGACGTACCCAACGCCACCTACGGCCTCGGCCCACGGGCGTTCGGTCATCCGGGCGCCGGCGGCTCCATCGGTTTCGCTGATCCGGAACACGATGTGGCCTTCGGTTTTGTGACAAATACCTTGGGGCCGTACGTCTTGATGGACCCACGAGCGCAAAAGCTCGTGCGAGTACTGGCCACTTGTCTGTAAATCACGCTTAAGGGGGCCAGGGCCGGAACCCGAAAGCCTTTGTGGTTTCAAATCGTCTGTTTATCCGGGGCAACCCGGTCTGATTGTTCATTACCTCATTTTGTGGATACCCAATGTCGTCCAATAAAACCCTCGCCCTGGCCCTGTGCTTCGCTGTCACCGGTTGTGCACAAACCCCACAGAATGACGCAGCAGGCGGCAGCAGCTGGTGGCCGTTCGGTTCTTCCGACAAGGTTGCGACGAAAGAGCCGGCCCCGGCGCCGGCGCCCCTGAAACCTGCTGCCACCGCACCCGTCGCCAAGGCTGAAAGTGCAGCCCCTTGGTATTGGCCGTTCGGCTCCGATGACGGCGCTGACAAGGTGGCCAAGCCGCAGGTGAAACCTGAAGCTCAATCGCAAGCCAAGCCAGCCGCTGTGGCCAAGGCTGAAGCCGATGCCGGCGGCAAATGGTGGTGGCCGTTCGGTGGCAAGGAGCAGAGCACTGCCAAAGCCGTACCGATGCCCGACCCGAAAGTCACCCAGGCCTGGCTCGACGACTACGAACCGCGTCTGCGCGAGGCAATCAAGGATAGCAATCTGAAACTCGAGCGCCGTGAAAACGTGCTGGTTGTCACGACCCCGGTAGACGGCTCGTTCAACCCTGACCGCCCGGCCATGCTGCTGCCGGTGACTCTCGGCCCACTCACCCGTGTTGCGAAAATCCTCGAAGCCGATCCAAAGACTGCCGTGCTGGTGCTCGGTCACAGTGACACGTCGGGCGCCGCCCCGGCCAACGTGAAGCTGAGTCAGGAACGCGCCCAGTCGGTGGCGGCGATCTTCCGTCTTAGCGGTCTGCAGCGTGATCGCCTGATGCTGCGCGGCATGGGCGGTGAGGCTCCGCGTGCCGCCAACGACAGTGCTGAAGGTCGTGCCTTGAACCGTCGCGTCGAACTGCTGGTGACGCCGGCAGACACCATGGTCGCGTTGCTGAGCAAGTACAACATGCCGGCTCCGGCACCGTTGACCAAGGTCGTCGCGCAAGACGCCAAGCCAGTGGCCAAGCCTGTGACCCCTGCACCGGCTGCTAAAAAAGCGGCTGTCCCGGCGAAGAAAAAGGCACCGGCCAAGAAAGCGGTCGCCAAGGCTCCAGCCAAAAAGGCACCGGCGAAGAAGACTGCGCCGGCCAAGGCCGCTGTCGATACGAAGAGCACCACCGCCACCGATGCCACAAAGCAGTGATTCGTTAACCAAAAGGAATGCGCCATGACCCGGCCCTTGGCAGATATGCGTCGCGACTACACCCGAGATGGCTTGACCGAGGCGCAAGCCCCGGCCGAGCCGTTCGCGCTGTTCCATCAGTGGTTTGCCGATGCGGTGAAAACCGAGCAGGTGCCGGTAGAGGCCAATGCCATGACACTGGCCACCGTCGACCAGGACGGTCGGCCGCATTGCCGCATTCTGCTGCTCAAGGGCCTGGACGAGCAGGGCTTCACGTTCTTCACCAACTATGAAAGCGACAAGGGTCAGCAACTGGCCGCCAATCCGTTTGCGGCCATGACGTTCTTCTGGCCAGCCCTGGAGCGCCAGGTGCGTATCGAAGGGCGGGTGGTGAAGGTCACGCCTGAAGAGTCCGACGCCTATTATCAGGTTCGTCCTCTGGGCAGTCGTCTCGGTGCCTGGGCGTCGCCCCAGAGCCAAGTGATCGCCGATCGTGCTGAACTGGAAGCGCTGCTCAAGAACACTGAGCAACGTTTCAGCGACACCCAACCTCACTGTCCCGAACACTGGGGCGGTTATCGCTTGCTACCCGAGCGCATCGAGTTCTGGCAGGGCCGTCCGAGCCGTCTGCACGATCGCCTCAACTACCGCTTGCAGGGCGCTGACTGGGTTCGTGAACGTCTGGCCCCATAAATAGTCTACCGATCGGGATACTCTGCCGCAGCGGCCGCAAGCCACTGGGGCAGGTCCCGACGTTTGATTTTCTGCGCTTGAGCGTTCGCCAGTTGCTGGAGCATGAACGCTCTTTTGTGTTCGTCTTTGCCCGCCAGTGACAACGCCAGATCGCGGTCCATCCAGCGTTTGATCCGCACGTACAGCCACCAATGGAAGTACAAACCGGCGACAGTCGTGACGACAATGATGAAGTAGTCCATGAAAATCCTTGGGTCAGCGGCGCAGATTTCGTAATGTGACGCTACTGTTGGTGAGTTCGAGAAGTGCCTGTACCAGGCCTGAATGGAACCAATTTTATCCGGGCGATGCCGTGACAGGCGTCAAGCTGCGGAGTTTAATGGATACCTGTCCTATGGAGTTTGATGCTATGCGTAAGTCTGTTTTGCTGGTTGCTTCCTTTTCCACGATGGCGATGTTGCTCACCGGCTGCCAATCGAGCCTGACCGGTGACTCCTACTCCCGTGACGAAGCGCGTCGCGTGCAGACGATTCGCATGGGCACCATCGAAGCACTGCGTCCGGTGAAAATCGAAGGCACCAAAACCCCGATCGGCAGCGCCGCCGGTGCAGTCGTGGGCGGTGTCGGCGGTAGCGCCATCGGTGGCGGTCGCGGCAGCATCGTCGCAGCGGTCATCGGCGCCGTCGCCGGCGGCCTGGTGGGCTCGGCTGCCGAAGAAGGCCTGACCCGTACTCAAGGTGTTGAAATCACCGTACGCGAAGACGATGGCAGCATGCGCGCCTACGTGCAGCAAGTTCAGCCAAACGAAGTGTTCCGCGTGGGTGAGCGGGTGCGGATTGCCACTGTGGATGGGACCAGCCGCGTTTCGCACTGAGTGGGAATGTAGGGTGAAAGAAAACCCCGATCAGGCGACTGGTCGGGTTTTTTTGTGTCTGCTGCTTTCAGTCTGATCGTTCCCACGCTCCGCGTGGGAATGCATCTCGTGACGCTCCGCGTCACCAGTGCGCAAGACTCAAGCCTGGCGTCGCCAGCGGAACGCGGAGCGTCCCCGGCGGCATTCCCACGCGGAGCGTGGGAACGATCAATAACCCCGATCAGGTGACTGGTCGGGGTTTTGTTTTTTTGGGGCGGGTCAGGATGTGGCGCGGGTGCCGATGAAATATTCCAAGCCTTTGGGGAAGTCGACGTTGAGTAGATCCGCAATTTGTAGGACCTGGCTTTCCGTCAGCTCAAGCTCCCCAGGTTCTACTTCTTCAAAGCTTTTTGACTCGGTCAATTGAGCCAATGCCTGGTTCAATTCATAGTCTTTGATGGTCAGTTCGAACTGCAACGAATCATCCTGTTTTTCATCGGGGTAAAAACCAGTGATGGATAGGTAGCGCATGGTTTTTTTCTCTTCAGTCATTTTGAGGTCCTTCTACCTGGCTTCGCATCTTTTGTTCGTTCGCCAGTTACGTGATTGCTCGTCGCATCCGTTGGGAAATTCTTCCGCGAATACTAGAAACTCAGTTTCTTTATCAAAGGCTTCAATTTTGTAGATCATAGGGGGGCTTGTTACCAGGCTTCACTGTAATCAAACGAAATCTGATAGTCGTAAGTGGTCAAGACGATGTCGTGTTGAAAAAAAGGCTGAATTGTAGCGACCCATTTTTCGATTACATTGAAACCGCCATTATTGATGTTGTTTTCCACCGGGATACCCAAGGCATTCAATACTGACTCATCATCGCCTAAGTCTTTGGACGATTCCTCGCCTTGGCACAGTTGGGTTTGCTTGTCGTACCACTCCAGTCTCAGTTTTAATCCCATCATTACCTCACAAATATTTTTTCTTGATGCTTCTTTCATCTTTCGGGTCTTCGCGCCGTTCACCTGTAATGGGGTCAAACGCTCCTAGGTGGGCTCCATCACTTGCGCGGTAGACTTCCAATTCTCCGTGCATCGAATCCCACTCGTAAATTCTCCTGCCCTTGGCATCTGTCCAACGTTCTCGAAGCCCACCACCTCCTTGTATAGGATTCATTTTTTTTGCTTTTTTCAGGCCGGGAAACGCGGTGATTTGTTCTGTTTTCGGAGGTTTATGATAGCTATGCCCCGCTGATGGTAGGCCTTTACGTGAAGTGTTAACTACGATGTATAGCGGCCCAACCCCCGAATCCGCCGGAAACACAAGAATGAAATCCTTGTACTCCGGCGGATAAACCGGATTCACAAGAATGCTGTCCGCCGCTTTCGTCGGTGGATAAACCCAGATATGCGGCGCCTGCGGGGCGGCTTCGAGGGCGGGGATGCCGAGGATGTCGGAGCCGTCCTCAACGGGTGTCCAGATCAGTTCGATACCTTCGCCTAGGTCAGCCATGTATTGGCTGCCGCGTGAGGTCAACTGCACGACATCTACCATTTCCCAGTCACGGTTTTTGCCGGTGTAGAAGCCGTACCCCTTGATGCTGCCATCCGCCTGCTGCTCGACTCGCAGACGCACGCGGGTGCGAGCTTGTTTGAGGGCGAGCAGTTGGTCTTCGGTGTAGAGGGCGCTGTCGCCCAGGTTCGATGGCATGAGCAACGCCACCAGACCGACCAATGTGGCCGAAGCGGTGCTGGCGGCAATAGCAGGCAATGCTTCAAGCGCGGAGCCGGCTAGAGAGAATGTGCCCAGGCCTGCCGGGATCGCGGTGCCACTGATTTTCTTGAGCTTGATGCCACCGCTTTCATCAGCCTCGCGGGCACCGAGCAGGATCAGTTCGCCGTAATCCTTCAGGCTGTCGGTGGGCACCATCCCTGAGGGATTCGAATAATCGATGATGGCGTCCGGCAACTTGCAGGACTTGGCGAACACGCATCCTGCGCGGATGACGTCGTCCTTTTTCGCCATGATTTGAAGGCTGTCTTCGAAGGCTTGCTGCCTCGCGAGCATGGCGTCGTAGGCGTTTTGTCTGGCATCGCGCTCGGCCAGTTCAGTGGCCGTCATGAAGCGATGAGTGATGTGATGCCCGTCGCCTGACGGTGGGTTTTGCACCCGTGGGATGTCCTTGTTGCCAGCCACTGATTGTCCTTTCGCTCGTCCATCGGCAACCCCAAAAGAGGGGCTGCACGACGTTAACGAACGCGGTTAACCATGGCTGTAGGACGAATCCTGAATGTCGCTAAGAGTGTTCTTTAAGCGTTCTGCAGGGCGGGGTTCTTGCGACTCGCCGCCGCCGTCACCGCATAACCGATCAATGCCGCCAGGATCGAACCGGTCAGAATCCCCATGCGGTCCATCCCGGCGTATTCACTGGCGCCCGGCACGAAGGCCAGGGAGCCGACGAACAGGCTCATGGTGAAGCCGATACCACAGAGTATCGCCACGCCCAGCACCTGGCCCCAGTTGGCGCCTTGGGGCAGGGCGGCGATGCCGATTTTCACCGCCAGCCAGGTCAGGCCGAAAACACCCACGGTCTTGCCCAACAGCAGGCCGACGGCGATGCCCATCGGCACGTCGTGGGTGAAGCTTTCGACGGTCACGCCGCTCAGGGACAGGCCGGCGTTGGCGAAGGCGAATAGCGGCAGGATGCCGTAGGCCACCCACGGATGCAGGGCATGTTCCAGGGTCAACAGCGGCGAAGGCTCGGCGTTTTTCGTGCGCAATGGAATGCAGAAGGCCAGGGTCACACCGGCCAGCGTGGCATGCACGCCGCTCTTGAGCACGCATACCCAAAGGATCAGCCCGATGATCATGTACGGCCCGAGCTTGACCACACCGAGTCGGTTCATCCCGATCAAGGCCGCGATGCAGGCCGCGGCCAAAGCCAGGGACAAGGTGGACAGCGCGCCGGAATAGAAGATCGCGATGATGATGATCGCGCCCAGGTCGTCGATGATCGCCAGGGTCATCAGGAACAGTTTCAGCGACACCGGCACGCGTTTACCCAGCAGGGCCAGCACGCCGAGGGCGAAGGCGATGTCGGTGGCGGTCGGGATGGCCCAGCCACTCAAGGCGGACGGGTTGTCGCGGTTGAGGAACCAGTAGATCAGCGCCGGCACCACCATGCCGCCAATCGCCGCCGCGCCGGGCAGGACGATCTGCGACGGTTTCGACAGTTGGCCGTCAAGCACTTCGCGTTTCACTTCCAGGCCGATCAGCAGGAAGAACAGGGCCATCAGGCCGTCGTTGATCCACAACAGCAGCGGCTTGGCGATTTTCAGTGCGCCAATCTGCGCCACCACGGGGGTGTCCAGCAGGCCGCTATAGAGCCACGACAGCGATGAATTGTTGATGATCAGAGCGAGGACAGCGGCGGCGATCAATAACAGACCGCTGGCAGCTTCCAACTGAAAGAAACGCGTGAACGTGCTACGCAGAGGCAAGGTCGCTCTCCATCGATGAATTCAAAAGGTGGCACACCCTAACCCGTACCGTTAGTTGTTAAAACAAAAGTTATATTCTTTTTTGTTATATGCCGTTTCCATATCATTGACACCATTGGCTGACACGGATCTGAGCCTAGCAGTTGCCGGATGTATTGGACCTCAGCTGTATCTGTGCGTGATGTAGGTTTTTTCCTAAGCTTGTGGGCTAACCTGGTTCAACGAGAAAACCACCATGAGCGACAACCGACAGTGGGCCCGCGAAGCCATCCGGATCATCGAAGCTGACTTCCAGCGCAGCGCCGATACCCACCTGATCCCCTTGCCGCTCCCGGGATTGCCGGGCATCGAGTTGTACTTCAAGGATGAGTCGAGCCATCCCACCGGCAGCCTGAAACATCGGCTGGCGCGCTCGTTGTTCCTCTATGCGTTGTGTAACGGCTGGCTCAAACCCGGTGCGCCGGTGATCGAAGCCTCCAGCGGTTCGACGGCGATTTCCGAGGCGTACTTCGCCCGTTTGCTGGGTTTGCCGTTCATTGCGGTGATGCCTTCGACCACGTCCAGGGAAAAAATCGCGCAGATCGCTTTCTACGGTGGCAAGAGCCATCTGGTGGACGATCCGACGCAGATCTACGCCGAGTCCGAACGTCTTGCTCGCGAACACGACGGGCATTTCATCGATCAGTTCACCTACGCCGAACGCGCCACCGACTGGCGGGCGAACAACAATATCGCCGAATCGATCTTCCAGCAGATGCGCTTCGAGCAGCACCCGGAACCGAGTTGGCTGATTTCCAGCCCCGGCACCGGGGGCACCACCGCGACGCTGGGCCGCTACGTGCGCTATCGCCAGCATTGCACCCGCGTGCTGTGCGCCGATGCCGAACAGTCAGTGTTTTTCGATTATTACCGGACCGGCGATGCCAGCCTGCGTCTGGATTGCGGCTCGCGGATTGAAGGCATTGGCCGGCCACGGGTTGAAGCGTCGTTCCTGCCCAAGGTCATCGATGCAATGGTCAAAGTGCCGGACGCCTTGTCGCTGGCGGCCATGCATTACCTGGCGCAGCGATTGGGGCGACGGGTTGGCGGATCGAGCGGCACCAACCTGATTGGCGCTTTGATGGCGGCCCGGCAGATGGCGGCGGCGGGGGAGTCGGGGTCGATCGTGGCGATTCTGTGCGATGGCGGCGAGCGCTATGCCGACACCTATTACGATCAGGCCTGGCTCAAGGCCCAGGGGTATGAATTGAGTGGGTTGATGGATGCCGTGGCGGCGAGTGTCGAACGCGGTGAGCCATTGCCGACTAGCGTGTTGCGCGCAAATATCTGACCCGATGATCGTTCCCACGCTCTGCGTGGGAACGATCATCTGGGTCAGGCCTCAAGGCCAAGAATGTCTCGGGCCACGGCTTCGGCGATGCGAATCCCGTCGACGCCCGCCGATAGAATCCCGCCTGCATAACCCGCGCCTTCACCGGCCGGGAACAAGCCCTTCACGTTCAGGCTTTGCATCGACTCGTTACGGGTAATGCGCAGTGGCGACGAGGTGCGCGTTTCGATGCCGGTCAACACCGCGTCGTGCAGCGAGTAGCCACGAATCTGCTTCTCGAACGCCGGCAGGGCTTCGCGAATGGCTTCGATGGCAAACGCCGGCAAGGCCAGGGCCAAATCCCCCAAGGCAACGCCCGGCTTGTAGGACGGCTCGACGCTGCCCAATGCAGTCGACGGTTTGCCGGCAATGAAGTCGCCGACCAGTTGCGCCGGTGCTTCGTAGTTACTGCCGCCCAGCACAAAGGCGTGGGATTCCAGGCGTTCCTGCAACTCGATGCCGGCCAGCGGACCGCCCGGATAATCGACTTCCGGGGTGATCCCGACGACGATTCCGGAGTTGGCGTTGCGCTCGTTACGCGAGTACTGACTCATGCCGTTGGTGACCACGCGATTCGGCTCGGAGGTCGCCGCCACCACGGTGCCGCCCGGGCACATGCAGAAGCTGTAGACCGAACGACCGTTCTTGGCGTGGTGCACCAGTTTGTAATCGGCGGCGCCGAGTTTCGGGTGGCCGGCGTATTTGCCCAGGCGCGCGCGATCGATCAGCGACTGCGGGTGCTCGATGCGGAAACCCACCGAGAACGGCTTGGCTTCCATGTACACACCACGGCCGTGGAGCATGCGGAAGGTGTCCCGGGCGCTGTGGCCGAGGGCCAGAATCACGTGTTTCGAATGGATCTGCTCACCGCCATGGAGCTCGACGCCAACCAGTTGGCCGTCGTCGATCAACACATCGGTAACCCGTTGCTGGAAGCGCACTTCGCCACCCAGGGCACGAATCTGCTCACGCATGTTTTCCACTACACCGGTCAGGCGGAACGTACCGATATGCGGCTTGCTGACATAGAGGATTTCTTCCGGCGCGCCGGCCTTGACGAACTCGTGCAGAACCTTGCGACCGAGGAATTTCGGGTCCTTGATCTGGCTGTAGAGCTTGCCGTCGGAGAAGGTCCCCGCGCCGCCTTCACCGAATTGCACGTTGGATTCGGGGTTGAGCACACTTTTACGCCACAGGCCCCAGGTGTCCTTGGTGCGCTGGCGAACTTCGGTGCCGCGCTCGAGGATGATCGGCTTGAAGCCCATTTGCGCCAGCAGCAGCCCGGCGAAGATCCCGCACGGGCCGAACCCGACCACAATCGGGCGCTGGCTCAGGTCGGCCGGTGCCTGGCCGACCATTTTGTAGCTGACATCCGGCGCCACGTTGACGTTACGGTCATCGGCGAACGTGTGCAGCACCGCCGCCTCATCGCGAACGTTGAGGTCGATGGTATAGATGAAGCACAGTTCGGAGGATTTTTTGCGCGCATCGTAGCTGCGCTTGAACAAGGTGAAATCGAGCAGGTCATCACTGGCGATGCCCAGGCGCTGCACGATGGCAAGGCGCAGGTCTTCTTCGGGATGGTCGATCGGCAACTTGAGTTCGGTGATTCGTAACATGACGGGATCCGGTTCGCGGGGCGCACAACTGCGCCAGGGCGTTTGAAGCCGGCGATTATAAGCCTCAAAGGATGATTCCAGTGAGGCTAAAACGATCAGTCGTTACGCGATCCGCCGAAATACCCGCAACCGCGTTGTACCTGGCCATCAATGCGCAGTTCGGCGCTCATGTGCTCGATGGCGCCGGTGCTGCTGTCGACACAACGTTGCGGTGCGACCCACAGTTCGATGTGCCGGTTATTGGCTTCGGTGCTGAGATTGAAACGGCCATCCCCCAGTTGTTCTTCAACGTACGGCAGGGCCAGGGGCGGCTGACCGGCGCGGTCGATGACCATGCCCTTACCGCTGACCTTGACGTTCCATTCGGGGCCATGGCCGGCGGCGCGCAGGATCAGTTGTTTGAAATTGGCATCGTCGCACGCCGTGCCCGAGCGCTCGACGCGGTACAGCTGCGCCAGATCGAGCTGATTGCCGGTGATCTTGCCGCGCACATCGGCGAACAGCTTGCCCTGCTCATCGGCCAGGCTGGCGGCTTCTTGCAGAATGCTGGTGCCGCCAGTGTCGTTGACCACAAAACTGCGCTGCTCATTGCACGGCTGGAACAGCAGCTTGCCATCGGCCGCCGTCAATTGGCCCTGCATGCGGGTCTGGCCCACATGGGCGGCGCTTTGCCGTGGGCCATCGAGCAACTGGCAGGCGGCGAACAGCGGAAGCAGGGCAACAAGCACTAAGGAACGGGCAACACGCATCGTTGAGTCTCCAGACAAGTGTCGCCACGTTACTCAGCCTGACCGTTCATCACAACCCTGCAATGACCGGTTTAGCCGACGTGGTAGGTCTGGCCGGTCTGTAGGCCTTCCACGCTTTTGGCGTAGGCCAGCGCCACTTCGGCGGCGGGAACCGGTTTGAAACCACGGAAGTACGGGGCGTAGCTGCCCATGGCTTCGACCAGCACGTTCGGGCTGACCGAGTTGATGCGCAGACCGCGGGGCAGTTCGATCGCCGCTGCACGGACGAAGCTGTCCAGGGCGCCGTTGACCAGCGACGCGGAGCTGCCGGTACGAATCGGATCGTGACTGAGGATGCCGGTGGTGAAGGTGAATGACGCACCGTCATTGGCGAATTCCCGGCCGATCAGCAGCAGGTTGACCTGGCCCATCAGCTTGTCCCGCAAGCCGAGCTCGAAGTCTTGTGCGGTCATGGTGGCCAGCGGCACGAAGTTGACGCTGCCGGCGGCGCAGATCAGCGCATCGAAGTTGCCGGTCTGTTCGAACAGCTTGCGGATCGAGGCGCTGTCACTGATGTCGACCTGAAAATCACCGCTTTTACGGCCTATACGGACGACTTTGTGGCGCTGGGACAGTTCATGGTCAATGGCCGAACCGACGGTGCCAGAGGCGCCAATCAAAAGAATTTTCATCGTGCTGCTCCTTCAATGGGTTGCAATTAAAGTTAAGTCTAGTGTGGTTTTTTTTATTAATAAGCGTGCTAATGGGCAACCTTTGGTTTTCAAATGGAAACAATCGATGAGTGAAATGGACGACCTGGCGGCGTTTGCGGTGTTGATCGAGGCGGGCAGTTTCACCCAGGCGGCCCAACAACTGGGTTGCAGCAAAGGGCAACTCTCCAAACGCATCAGCCTGCTGGAAACGCGCTTTGGCGTGGTGTTGCTGCAACGCACCACTCGCCGTTTGAGCCTGACGGCGGCGGGCGCGGCGCTGTTACCGCAAGCCCAGGCGCTGGTGGTGCAGGTGGAACGTGCGCGTCAGGCGTTGGCGCGGCTGAAGGACGACATGGCCGGTCCGGTGCGGATGACGGTTCCGGTTTCACTGGGGGAAACGTTCTTTGATGGCGCGCTGCTGGAGTTCTCCCGGCAGTACCCCGAGGTGCAGATCGAACTGGAACTCGACAACCACTACCGCGACTTGTCCCGGGATGGTTTCGATCTGGCGATCCGCTCGGAAGTGGCCAACGACGAACGCCTGGTCGCCCGCCCGCTGTTGGCCTGGCACGAAATGACCTGCGCCAGCCCTGGGTATCTTGAGCGATTCGGGGAACCACAGACGCCTCAGGCCCTGGCCGAGCACCGCTGCCTGCTCAACAGTCATTACAGCGGTCGCGAAGAATGGCTCTATCACCAACAGCACGAATTACTACGGGTGCGAGTGTCGGGGCCGTTCGCCAGCAACCATTACAACCTGCTGAAAAAGGCTGCGTTGGCCGGCGCCGGCGTTGCGCGTTTGCCGTCCTACCTGCTGCAAGAGGAATTGGCTGACGGGCGTTTACGCTGGCTCCTGCGCGAGTATCAGACCCGCAGCATGCCGATGTACCTGGTGCATCCGTATCAGGGCGGTTTACCGAAGCGCACCCAAGTGCTGGCGGATTATTTGATGGGCTGGTTCAAGCGCAGTGGCGAGGCATTGGATCGGCTTTAGCAATAACGTCTCAGCGGGCGTAGCGCTTGGCGATCAGATGATCGATCGACAACTTGCCCGGACCGGTCGCCATCAGATACAGCAACACCGCCGCCCAAGTGCCGTGGGTCGGATAGGCATCGGGGTAGACGAACAGTTGAATGGTCAGGGTCATGCCCAACAACGCCATGGCCGAAAAGCGCGTGGCGAAGCCGATCAGGATCAGGACCGGGAAGAAGTGTTCGGCGAAGGCCGCCAGGTACGCCGCCAGTTCCGGGGAGAGCAGCGGCACGTGGTATTCGCTCTGGAACAATGGGATGGTCGAGTCCGCCAGCCTGGGTACACCGAGTTCAAAGGTGCCGTCGATCAAGTCGATGGCCAGGCCCTCGACCTTGGTCTGCCCGGACTTCCAGAACACCGCGGCAATGGAAAAACGCGCGATAAAGGCGATCAGGCTGTGGGGGATTTTTTCCAGCAGCGCGATGGCGTGGGCGATGGGGTGGTGAGGGGTGTTCATGGCGATACCTTGTGGCGTAAATGGGTGATGACGTTGTGGCTGATCAGCAGCGCCAGGGTTTGGCTGAGGTCGAAGGCAGGCGCGGTTTCCAACGCTTGGCTCAGGGGCTGGCCGAGCCGCAGGTTTTGAATGAATGTGCTGACGCCGTGGTCGATGGCGAAGACCTCAACCTCCAGTGCATTGCGCAACACCAGTGCGTTTTGGCCGTGGTCGGGGTTGATCCCGGCCAGCGTCGCGTCCCGCTGATGTACCGCCCAGATATCAACCACGGCATAGGCTGAAGTCAGCAGATTCAGGGAGGGATGAAACCCGACTGTCAGCTCGTTCAGCACGTGTGGGGCCGACAGTGCGGCGGCGATTTGTTCATGGCTCAGGGGCTGCGCATCAGCGGCGTGATAGGCCTGAACGCGCAAGTGCTCCAGCCGCGCCACATCGGCCAGATAAGGCACGCTGGCGGCCGGCTCAAAACTGTCGATGAACTCGGCGAAATCCTTGCCGTAGTCGTTGATGAGCGGACTTTGCGGCGGGCAACTTTGTACATACAGCCCTGCCATTGCCCGGAAAAACTCATCACCGACCAACTGCACAACCACCGGATAACTGTCGGCCAAGGCGTTGATCAGCGAGCTCTGCACATTGTTGCGATACACCGCGAAACGGCTGGCCGGATCGGCACCGTTGGCACTGAACACACCCTCGGGGCAGGGCCGTTGCGGATCGAACAGGGCGGCGGCAAAAGCGGCTTGAGTGCTCATGATCGGGCTCCTGCGCGCAGTAGCAACTCGTCGGCGTGAAGGGCTTCTGCGTGTAACACGCTGAAGGCCGGCAGCTGGTTATCGCGCTCGATCAATGTGGCGATCGGGCCGACCCGCTCCAGCACCCGTGAGTACAGCGCCCACACCGCGTTATCGATGGGCGCGCCGTGATCGTCGATCAGTAAACGGTCGCCGAGACTGTCGGTGTCTTCGGCAAACCCGGCCAGATGAATCTCTCCCACCGCGTGCAGCGGCAGGGCGTCGATGTAGGCCAGCGGATCTTTTTGGTGATTGATGCAGGAGACGTAGACGTTGTTGACGTCCAGCAGCAGGCCGCAGCCGGTGCGGCGAATGACTTCACAGATGAAGTCGGCTTCATCGATGGTCGAGCGCTGGAACGCCAGGTAGGTCGCCGGGTTTTCCAGCAGCATCGGGCGTTTGAGGGTGTTCTGCACCTGATCGATGTGCTCGCAGACGCGGTTCAGCGTCGGTGCATCGTAGGCCAGGGGCAGCAGGTCGTTGAGAAACACCGGGCCATGGCTGGACCAGGCCAGGTGTTCGGAAAAAGATTGGGGTTGATAACGTTCGATCAGCGCGGCAAGCCTTTGCAGGTGCTGACCATCCAGCGGACCTTCGGCGCCGATGGACAGGCCAACGCCGTGCAGCGACAGCGGATACTGCTCGCGGATCAACCCCAGGAAATGATGAAACGGGCCGCCGGCCACCATGTAGTTTTCGGCGTGGACTTCGAAGAAACCGATGTCCGGTTGTGCACCGAGCACTTCACGAAAGTGCTCGGTCTTGAGCCCCAGCCCGGAGCGGGGCGGGAGCCCGGAGAATGAATGGTTCATGGTCGACACTCAGGCTGGGTGCTGATTACGACTTGGCTTTGTAGGCTTGCAACTGGCCGAAACCGGTTGGCGAGGTCTGGCTCTCGGTGGTCATGCAGGTGCCTTTCGGGACGAGTTTCCAGGCATTGGCCTGGTGATCCATTTTGGCGGTGCCGGCGCAAGTGGTGCCAGCGCCTGCGGCGCAATCGTTTTTGCCTTTCATGGCCACGCCGAAGCATTTTTCCATGTTGGCGTCAGCGGCGTGGGCAGTGGAGACCGCGGCGATGCTCAGGGCAGAACCGAGGGCCAGAACCAGGGCGGTGGCGGACAGGGTGCGGGTGGTAGCAGTCATGATGTTTCTCCGAAATTGAGCTTGGTTTGGCAAGCGTTTGTGCTTGCTTACCGCTCTAGAGAAACGACAGGGCGAGGCGTTACAGCCTCAACGAAAAAAAACTCAAAAAAATAGATAACCCCCTGTACGAGCGAGGCTTGCCCGCGAAAGCGATGTGTCAGGCGACATCAATGTTGATTGTACCGACGTCTTTGCGGTGTATCTGAATGACCGCATTATCGTTCTTCGCGGGCAAGCCTCGCTCCTACACGCAACCGCGCCAAATCCCGCAGCGGTGGCGCCCCGAACAAGCGGCTGTACTCGCGGCTGAACTGTGAAGGGCTTTCATACCCGACGCGATAACCCGCCGCCGAAGCCTCCAGCCCTTCGGCCAGCATCAACCGCCGCGCTTCTTGCAGGCGCAGCTGTTTCTGATACTGCAGCGGGCTCATCGCCGTCATCGCCTTGAAACGGTGATGCAGCGTCGACACGCTCAGGTTCACTTCCTTCGCCAGATCGTCGATGCGCAGCGGTTGCTCATAATTGCCGTTGAGCCATTTGATCGCCTGGCTGATGCGATGGCTCTGGCTGTTGGCGATGGCAATCTCATACAGCCGATGCCCCTGCTGGCTGCGCAACAGCCGATACAGAATCTCCCGGCGAATCAGCGGCGCGAGCATGGCAATGTCTTTGGGGGTGTCCAGCAAACGCACCAGGCGCAGCACGGCGTCGAGCATGGCCGAGTCGATCTTCTCGACGTACAGCCCGCGCCCCGTGGGCCGTGCGGGCACGCCGATGGGGCCAGCGTCGGCAATCAGTGCGGTGATTTGCGCCGGGTCGATGTCCATCCGCACGGCGAGAATCGGTTCCTCGGGCGAGGCATTCACCACCCGCCCGCTCAGCGGCATCGAGACCGACACCACCAGGTAATTCAGCGGGTCGTAATTGAAGTGTTCATCCGCCAGCCGAACTTCCTTGCGTCCCTGGGCCATGATGCACAGGGCCGGTTGCGCCAGCCCCGGGGCGAAGTCATGGTTTTGGCTGTGGCGCGACATGAACAGCGAATCGACGGCGGTAGCATAGTTGCCATCCTCCATCGTGTTGCGACGGATAAGGGCGGCCAGTTCCGCGCGCTGTTTTTCCATGTCAGTGTCCAGCGGGGCTTGAAAGTGATCGAGCGACGACATGCAGGGCATCCTCGGGAAAGCGTTGGTCATGGGCCGAGCTTAAGTTTGTGCAAGGGACAGCGCTAGACACATCCTGCCCAAAGCTTGCCTGATTCTGCACGGGGTGAATACGCGGTGCCGTTATGGCAGGGCAACGCCGGGCAAACTTGCTTGAAAGTCGTGTTGCAGCGGTGTGACAGTGTTTTACCTGCTGTTACAGGCGTTTGCTGCAGCCACGCAGGATTGTGCAATAAGCCGGCAGAAATCGACTAACGGTGACGGTGAGGCGCCGCCTAACCTTGGATCCTGTCGCAGCCCGTCCCCGGCTGCCACTGGATGACCTGGGAGGGTTGAACATGTCTACGCAGATCCCCGTCAGTCATATGGCCTTCGTACGCGCCCGCGCCGGGCGTTCGGCGGAACTCGGTGTGCGCCTGAGCGCCCTGATCGAACCATCGCGCAGCGCAGCGGGTTGCCTGAGCTTCGCCCTGCAGCACTCGCAATGCGATCCCGAGCTGTGGCTGGTGTCCGGTTTCTGGGCCGACCAACAGGCCATGACCGCTTATTTCGGCAGCCCGTCAATGCAGATTTTTGCCGAGCTGGTGCAGGAGTTGGTGGTCAACAGCCTGGATTTTCATACCTTCAAGGAGGTCTCGGCGGCCCAGGCCCTTGGCCAGTCCCAGGCAGCGGTACACAAACTGGCCGGTTGAGGGTTTAATGGCGCAACTCTCCATTAGCCAGGATCCGCGACATGGCACGCAAAGCCTTTGAACACTTCGAAGCCGTTTCAGCCGTAGTACCGGGCGAGGGCGGTTACCACGCCGCGATTGCCGTCAAAGCCCTCGGTGGTTCCGGTGCCCCGGTTTTTCACAAGGTCCTGGAAGGCCAGACCTTCAAGACCGCTCATGAAGCCGACGAGGCCGCGGCCAAAGAGCTGACCCGCCTCAAAGACGTCAAACAAGACGCCGACCTGCTCTGGTAATCACTTGACCGCCCCCGGGCGGAACATCTTGAACAGTGCCTCTGGCCCCAGCTGAAAGTAATCCGCCGGCCCGCCGCCGCGCAGAATCGGTTCTGCCGCGGCGGTGTCGTACACCCCATCCTTCAACAGCCACTTGGCGATATGCACGGCGACCACTTCGCCGAGAATCAGCCAGCTCGGCACCACTTCCTTGTTGGCGCGCTGCAACTGAATGATCTGCGTGACCTTGCACTCGAAGGACACCGGGCTTTCGGCGACCCGTGGCACCTGAATGATTTTCGACGCGGCGGTGTTCAGCCCGGACAGTTCGAACTCGTCGACCTCAGGCCCGACCATGGCGCAGCTCTGGTTCATCTGCTCGGCCAGCGGACGCGTCGCCAGGTTCCAGGCGAATTCGCCGGTCTGCTCGATGTTGTTCAGGCTGTCTTTGCGCCCGACACTGGAGAACCCAATGATCGGCGGGATGTAGTTGAAGGCGTTGAAAAAGCTGTACGGCGCCAGGTTCAGGCGGCCATTGGCGTCCTGGGAGGAAATCCAGCCGATGGGGCGCGGGCCGACGATGGCGTTGAACGGATCATGGGGCAGGCCGTGGCCGTTGGCGGGTTCGTAGAAATGGATGTCGTCGGGCATGTAAGGGGTTCCGGGCATTGTTCGGGGGACGTCCATAGTGCAAGGACGAACACGTTATTTCCAGCAACGAAAAAGGGGCCGATCCGGTAAGGTCTGCCCCTTTTTTTGTTGCGTGTCCGAAATCAGTCGGTCTCGATCCGCGAATGCTTGCGGGTGTCTTTCATGGTCACGTACACCAGCAACGACACCGCGATGCACGCCGTGACATACCAGTAGTAACCGGTTTCCATGCCGATGCTCTTGAACCACAGGGCGATGTATTCAGCGGTGCCGCCGAAGATCGACACGGTCAGGGCGTACGGCAGGCCAACGCCCAGAGCGCGGATTTCGGTGGGGAACAGTTCGGCTTTGACCACCGCGTTGATCGAGGTGTAGCCGCTGACGATGATCAGCGCCGCCATGATCAGGAAGAACGCGCCCCACCAGGTCTGGATGGTGTGCAGGGTGGTCAGGATCGGCACGGTGAACAGTGTCCCGAGAATGCCGAAGGCGATCAGGATCGGCCGACGACCGATTTTATCCGACAGCCCGCCGATGATCGGTTGCAGGCACATGAACAGGAACAGCGTGGCGGCGGAAATCGTGGTGGAGTCGGAGATGCTCATGCCGACGGTGTTCACCAGGTATTTCTGCATGTACGTGGTGTAGGTGTAGAACGCCAGCGTGCCGCCCATGGTCAGGCCGACCACGGTCAGCAGTTCCTTGGGATGGCGCAGCAAGGTGCGCATGGCGCTTTCCTTGGCTTTTTCTTTCTTGGTGAACGACTCGGTTTCTTCCATGCCACGACGCAGGTACAGCGCGACCACGGCACACAGTGCGCCGATGGCGAACGGAATGCGCCAGCCCCAGGCGTACAGCTCTTCGGTGGTCAGGACGTTTTGCAGCACGATCAACACGCCCAGGGCGATGAGCTGGCCGGAGATCAGGGTCACGTACTGGAAGCTGGAGTAAAAGCCGCGACGTTCCTTGGTCGCCATTTCGCTGAGGTACGTGGCCGAGGTGCCATACTCACCTCCGACCGACAAACCTTGCAGCAGGCGGGCGAACACCAGCAGGATCGGCGCGCCGATGCCGATGGTTTCATAACCGGGGCTCAGGGCGATCAGCAGCGAGCCGAAGCACATCAGGTAGACCGAGGCCATCAACGCCCGTTTGCGACCGGCCTTGTCGGCGTAGAGGCCCATCAGCCAGCCACCGATCGGGCGCATCAAAAAGCCCACGGCGAAGATCGCGGCGGTGTTGAGCAGTTGGGCGGTAGTGTCGCCTTTGGGGAAGAAGACTTTGGCGAAGTACAGGGAGAAGGCGGCGTAGACGTACCAGTCGTACCACTCGACCATGTTGCCGACAGAGCCGCTGAAGATCGATTTGATCCGGCTGGCAGTGGTTCTTTCTTTAGCCGGCACGGCGGCCGACCCAAGGGGCAGGGCGTTGGAGTTATCCATTGAAGGATCCTTCGTTTAATTGTTTTTGTGGAGCGCGTTTAAACGCAGCCTGCAGGGGCTATAGCAGGAGCTGTGCCAAGGGGAGGAGGGCCGGTTTAGAGGGGGTGGTGGATTTTGTTGAGCGGAAATCCGCTCATTGTAGAGGGCGGATGAGCGGAAATTTGCTTATTCCGGGCCTGGATTGATCGTTCCCACGCTCTGCGTGGGAATGCCTCTACGGACGCTCCGCGTTCGGCTTTGGGACGCAGAGCGTCCCGGGCTGCATTCCCACGCAGAGCGTGGGAACGATCATTCGCCGATAAACATCTCCCGGGTCAAGCCATGGCGCTGCATCTTTTCATTGAAGGTACGGCGCGGCAGTTGCAGTTCTTCAAGCACCGCTTTCACATCGCCCTTATGCCGGGTCAATGCCGCGCGCAAGCAATGGGCTTCGAAGGCTTCCTGCTGCGCCGCCAGAGACTGGCCGGGATCGATCCCCACCGGCTCCGGTTCGCCGAGGCCCAATACTTGCCGCTCGGCGACGTTCGCCAGTTCGCGCACATTGCCCGGCCAGTCGTGGCTCAACAGATGACTCAACTGCGGCCCGCTCAACGGTGGAAATGTCCGGCCAAGACGTTCGGCGGCACTCTGGGCGAAAAACTCGAACAACAACGGAATGTCTTCACGCCGGTCGCGCAACGGCGGCAAACGCAACTCGGCGACATTCAAGCGATAAGCCAAGTCTTCGCGAAAACGTCCGGCCCGGGCTTCATCCAGCAAGTCGGGTTTGGTTGCGGCGATGATCCGCAAGTCCACGTGGATACTCTGGTTGGAGCCCAACCGCTCCAGTTTCTGCTCCTGCAACACCCGCAGCAGTTTTACCTGCTGGGCCAGGGGCATGCTTTCGATTTCATCGAGAAACAGCGTGCCGCCATCGGCGTATTCGAGCTTGCCGACGCGTTTGCCCTGAGCACCCGTGAACGCGCCGCTCTCATGGCCGAACAGCTCGGCCTCGAACAACTGCTCGGGGATCGCCGCGCAGTTCAACGCCACGAAAGGCTTGTCGGCGCGGGGACCGAAGTCGTGCAGGCAACGGGCAACCAGTTCCTTGCCGCTGCCGGTTTCGCCACGGATCAGCACGTTGACCGGCAGCGTCGCCAGATCCAGCACCTGCCGGCGCAGCGTCTGCAAGCCACGGGACACCCCCAGCAGCGTGGCGTCGAGTTTGGCGCGATTGTCCGCCTGCTCATGCAGGGCACGGTTTTCCAAAACCAACCGGCGCTTGTCCAGCGCCCGACGCAGGCTGCCGAGCAGGGTTTCCGGGCTGAAAGGTTTCTCGAGGAAATCGTAGGCGCCATCGCGCATCGCTTCGACGGCCATCGGCACATCACCGTGACCGGTCAACAGGATCACCGGCAAATCGGCATCGCGGCGCTGCACTTCAGCCAGCAGCTCCAGCCCGGTCATGCCGGGCATGCGCACATCGCTGAGAATCACCCCGGGGAAATGCCTGGGCAGTTGCGCCAGGCACTCATCGGCGCGGCTGAACAGCTGAACCTCGAAACCCGACAGGCTCAGCCACTGTTGAACAGCGCTGCGGATGCTGCTTTCGTCATCGACCACCATCACCGAATTGAGCATCAGGCAGCTACCTCCAGATCGATGGGCAGCGTCAGGGTGAACACCGCACCGTGTTCGCCATTATCGGCGCTCAGGCGTCCGCCCGCTTCGTGGACGATGGCAAAGGACACGGCCAGCCCCAGGCCCAGGCCATCCCCCACCGGTTTGGTGGTGAAGAACGGGTCGAACACCTGGTTCAAATGTTCCTCGGCAATGCCGCCGCCATTGTCGATGACCTTCAGGCGCCACAGCTGTTCATCGGCTTCGAGACGGATTTCCAGACGTTTGCAGGGTTTGCCCTGCATGGCGTCCAGGGCGTTGCGCAGCAGGTTGATCAGCACCTGTTCCAGACGAATCGCATCGCCGCGCACCCAGGCCGGGCGGGTCAGGTGCAACACCAGGCTGACCTGTTCGTCACGCAGGCGGGCGTCGAGCAATTGCAGGGCCTGATCCACCACCGACGCCAGATCCAGCCGTTCGCGCAAACCGCTGGGGCTTTTGCGCGCGAAGGTTTTCAGGTGGCCGGTGAGGGCGGCCATGCGCGTGAGCATCTCGTCCACCGGCTTGAGCGCCTTGTAAGCCTCGTCGACCCGACCGTGATCGAGCAGCAGCCTCAGCGTAGCCAGCTGCATGCGCTGGGCGGTCAGCGGCTGGTTGATTTCATGGGCCAGTGCGGCGGACATCTGCCCCAGCGCTGCCAATTTGGCCGATTGCACCAGCCCTTCCTGAGCTGTGCGTAAATCCCGGGTGCGTTCTTCCACCAGTCGCTCGAGCTCTTCGCGACTGCGCTGACGCAGTTTCGCCAGACGCCAACGCTGATTGAGGAACAGCAACAGAAACACCAGCGTCAGCCAGGCGCCGGCGGCGGCGAGCCCGGCGTTGCGACTGTCTTCGAAGGGGATCTGCGGGCGACGCAACAG
This sequence comes from Pseudomonas frederiksbergensis, assembly GCF_017114915.1. Classification (GTDB taxonomy): domain Bacteria; phylum Pseudomonadota; class Gammaproteobacteria; order Pseudomonadales; family Pseudomonadaceae; genus Aquipseudomonas; species Aquipseudomonas frederiksbergensis_I. The sequence continues at coordinate 63,978 of NZ_JAAUOE010000022.1, read as the reverse complement.
GTGCAGCGTCCAGCCTTCGGCGGCCAGCGGCAGCGATTCCCAGAGGTAATCCGCCGTCCCGTCGGGACCGTCGACCCGGGTCAGCGCACTGTTGTCGTCAAAGCGCCGCACCGGTTGATACTCAAGCGGGGTCAGCGGTTGTTTGTCGTATTGACGGGTGGCTTTGAGCTCGGCGCGGTCGCTGTCGCTCAGGGGTTTCAATTGGCGATAGCGCCAGCCCGGCTGGTTGGCGATGAAAATGATCCCCCGGGCATCGCTGACCAGCAACGTGTCGCTGCCCTGACGCCATTCGCGCTCAAGCTCCGGGAATTCAAGCTTCACCACCATCGCCCCGAGGAACTCACCACTGTCGCTGGTCACCGCGCTGGACAGGAAGTAACCGGGAATGCCGCTGGTCACGCCCACCGCATAAAAGCGCCCGGTGCCTTGGGTGCGAGTCTGGCTGAAGTAAGGGCGAAAACCGTAGTTGTGGCCGACGTAACTACTGGGCAACCGCCAGTTGCTGGCGGCCACGGCCAGGCCGGTGCGGTCGAGCAGTTCCAGGGTCGAGGAATGCGCGGCGCCGTTGATTTTTTCCAGTTTGCGATTCAGCGCAAGCTGCTGTTCGGGACTCACTTCACCGCTTAGCGCGGTGCGCAACTCCGGGTCCAGCGCCAATACGGCGGGCAGGGCACGGTAGCGGTCGATCAGGGTGTGCAGGGAGTTGGCGTACAGCGCCAGTTGCTGATTGGCGCGGACAGCGTCTTCTTCCAGCGCCTGGCGTTCGGCGTGGCGGATGGCCAGGGTCGCGGCGAGGGCGGCGCCGGCGATGATCATCAGCGTATACAGTGTCAAGCGGATGGAGCGAGAGATCGCGAACATGCTTTGGCAAATGTAGATACTCGGGCGGGCACGATAGCACGGGCCCGAGGTTGTCAGTGATTCCGAGGGTATCGGTATCAAGCACGCGTGGGCCAGCCTTGCCGTTGTCTGTACCTCACAATGGTTTCCTGAGCTCGTCGGGTTTTGGCCCTGAAAATCTCCATGTCTTTTTTTATGGTTTTCAGTTCTATCAGTTCTTCCGACCCTGTCACTCCGCCAGTCGAGTACAACGATGGCGTTCCCAGTACAGAAAAGTTTTCCATTACCTGATCGTAATCTGCTGTCACGTCCTCACCCAACTTCGCGTACGCATCGTTCAGTCGGTTGATTTTCATTGGGCTCAACTCACTGATGTCATTGGCTTCCTCAGAGAGTTTTCCAAGTTGTACCAATTCCTTGGCTCCGAACTTTACAAGGCGCCCCATTGCCTGCAGTACTACTTCCTTGAACCATGTTTTTTGTCCTTCCGATGTTTTCGGGTTGTATTCGTGCAGCAGATTCTTGGCGTATTCAACAGAAAGAATCGGGACGTTTTTCTTTTTGATTTTCTCCCATGAAAGTTCGGCCGCCTTGGGCGTGATAGACGGTTCCAGGTTTGCGGCCTTTCCGACCTTTTCCATGAATTTACCTGCCGCTTTTTTTGCGCCTAAAGCACCCAGGGTTCCGAGCGTAATTGTACCTGCCACGGGCACCGTCACTGTCCCTGCCAATCCGCCCGCGAACCCTCCCGCCACGCCGGCACCATAGGAAACAATACCCGTCGCAATAGCGAATGTTTTGGTTTTGGCGATTGTGAGGTTTATAGCCTTTGTCTCAAAAGCGTGTTCCAGCAACGCATTTTGTTTATCTACCGCTTTGGTTGCCGAGGATAGGTTCTCGACAAAAGCGCCTATCTCCTGGCGTCGTTCGGCTTCTGTTTTGGAGAACCCTGAAGAGTCGACGTACCGCAGCGGATTGTTCCCCACGAACGCATACAGATTCAGCCCGTCCACATCCCCCGCCGGATCGGCGCTGATCCAGCGACCCAGCCACGGCGCGTAATACCGGGCGCCGTAGTAGTACAGCCCGCTGACATCCATCTCCTTGCCCGAATACCGCACTGTCCTGTAACTCACTTCAACCGCCGAACGGGCGGTCAGGTAGGCAGTCTCGCCAAACGGCAGGTAGCCTTCATCGCTGATCAACTTCGCCTGCCCGTCGAATTCTTTCACCGCCGAGCCCAAGTGATCGTTCAGGATGTAGCGCAATTGATCGGCGCCGATATTCGCCGGGTCTTTTTCCCAGTGCAGGCAGCGCACGCCGCCCGGCCCGATGTCGAGCGTGATGACATGCAGTTCCTCGCCGTTGTCCTTGGTGCGGATCTCCAGCCCCGGCAGGTAGCGTACGTCGTGAAAGTGGCTGACTTTTGTCGTGTGGGTCTCGTGGCGTTTGTGTACCCGTTCGCCCTGGCTGTAGGCGTAGCGCTCTTCGTCATTGGGGCCGCTGCCGTTGCGATCGACGAGGGTCACCGATTCCAGTTGGCCACGGTTGTTCCAGTGCATGGGCTGGCCGGGTTGCAGGGCCAACAGATTGCCGGCGCGGTCGAACAATGTGTCGAGATCCGGCTGCGGATCACCCGGTTTCCAGCGCACGCCACGGTTGCTCGCGGAGTCGATGAACATCTCGCGGGTATGGCTGGTGCCTTCCCGGACATGGATGGTTTTGATCAGATTGTCGCCAGCGTCGTATTCGTTGGTTTCTGTGTAATTGCGCCGGTCGTTGGGATCGGTCGGCAGCGGGCTTGTGTCGTCCGCGGGCGGAGCGTCGGCATATCCGGTTGCGCTGCGCAGCCGGTACAGCGAGTCGTAGGTGAATGTGCGATCGCCGTCGACCCGTTGGTTGGCGAAAAAACTGGGTGTGAAGGCGTGGTCGAGGATAGCGATGACGTTGCCCATCGGGTCGTATCGATACTCGAGATCCTGAAGAACTGTCGTCGGATCCTTTTGCGCGATTTGTCGGTGCAGGCGCCCGTCGGCCGGGTCGTAGAGCCAGCGGCTGATGACCCCGTTGCCGGTCTTTTGCTCGATGATCTGTCCGGCGGCGTTGTACTGCGCATCCTCCAGCACCGTTTGCCAGTCGGGTTGATCCTTGAGCTGCAACTTGACTTGCCGAAGTTGTCCGGCAACGTTGTAAATCGATTGTCGCTGGTGTCCGCCAGCGTCGGTTTTCTCAAGTATCTCGCCCAGAGGGCTGAAGGTGTGGCTGCTGACGAACGCCTTGCCATCGTGAAACGTGCGCGTTTCGCCCAGCGCCGGGCCAGTCAGAGCGAAGCTGCGAAAATCGACCGTGCCTGATCGATCTTTCAGCGCGATCATTTGCCCGCGCAGGTTGTGGCCGGGGGCGGCCGTGGCGTCGGCGTAAGTGAGGGTTTCGACTTCGGGCACCGCGTTCTCTTCGATGGTCACGGGGCGCATCTGATTGTCGTAGCTCTTGCGCCGATGATTGCCGAGCGCGTCCCAATGCAGCCGTTCTTCCCCGGCCAGCCCCGGCAGAACCAGGCTCTTGCCGGCATCGACACTGTCGACCTTGAGCGGCTGGCCATCCAGACGGAATACAGTCACAACGTTGGGTACGGACAACCTCGGATCCCACTGCTCCACGAGGCGCCCGGCGGCATCGTGGCGCTGGCGGGTGATCAGCGTTTCCACAGGATCGCCGGCGACAGCGCGCAGGTAAGCCACCTGCCGGACGGCGAGTGACCGGGAATCATGAACCAGCAAGGTTGGTGTGCGCAGATGCACTGATTCGCTCATGGGGCGGTCTGCGGAGACTATCAATGTCGCGCGGCGCGTTGCCGCGACAAGAACTGGTTGTCCGTAGTGCCCATCTCCTTGTACCAGGCCATGCCCTTCTGCATGCGGTTGATGTAATCCAGCGTCTTGGTGGTGGTCTGTTGCAGCCCGGCGCGGGTGATCGGCGCAAGCCTTTCACTGGACGTCATATGGGTGACGTTGGGAATGAAATCGGCCGGATGGATGACATCCGTGCCCAACGCGTCGAAGGCGGATTCGGCCCAGGCCGAGCGTTGCTCGACAGCCTCCTTCCATTCACCGAGCATCGTCTCGATCTTACCGACCTTGACCGGATCGAGACGGTTCTTGATGTCTTCGGCTTCCACCGCCCGGGTCAATAGATTGAACGCGCCGGGGAGGATCGATAACCACGACGCCATTACCCGGTTCATCATGAAATCAGGGTTGAGCACCGAATTGAGTGCCGGGTGGATCACTTCGTCCTTTACGTTTCTCCAACTGTTGAGCTGGATGTCCTTGACGGCCTCGGGTATCCCCAACTGGCGATCGATCGAGGCAACGGAGATGTTCGAGGTTTGCGGGATGAGCGCGCCGATCAGCCCCATGCCCGTGACCGGTGCCGCCATGCCGCCGGCCACATCTCCGCCGGCATTGCCGCCGGTCAATGCTTCAATGAACGGCAACCTGTCCACTCGCTTGTGGGCGACGATGTGACGGACATTGGGTATGTGCAGGCTCACCTGTTCCCCGCCGATGTTCCCGGCTTCATAGCCGGCTATCCCACTGGCCACCTCGCCCACCGTATTTTTGAACAGACTGCTCTTGATGTTCTTTTGATGGATGACGTTGTCGATTTGCACGAGCGTCTGTTCGGCAACCCCACCGAGAGCGGAAATGAATCCTGAATACAGCATGATCACGCTTTCCGCTTTGGCCGCTCCCGTAGGGTCCGTATAGCGCAGTGGATTGTTCCCCACGAACGCATACAGATTCAGCCCGTCCACAGCTCCTTTTGGATCTGGGCTGATCCAGCGACCCAGCCACGGCGCGTAGTACCGCGCTCCGTAGTAGATCAATCCGGTGACATCCGTTTCCTTGCCTGCGTAGCGGATGAACTTGTAATCCACTTCGATCAAGGATCGTGCTACCAGCCACGCCTTGCCCCCGTACGGGTAATAGCCCTCGTCACTGATCAACAGTGCCCGTTGGTCCAGTTCCTTCAGGCACGAACCCAGATGATCCACCAGAGGGTAGCGCAGTTGATTGGCGTCTATGCCCGGCTGTTTGCCGGCTACCCAATGCAGACACGTTACATTGCTGACACCGGCGACGAGGGTGATGAGGTGCAGCTCTTCGCCGTTGTCCCGGGTGCGGATCTCCAGGCCCCGTAGGTAGCGCACTTCGTGAAAGTGGCTGACTTTGGCCGTGTGGGTTTCGTGGCGTTTGTAGACCCGCTCTCCCTGGCTGTAGCGATACTGCTCGGTGTCATTTGGCCCGGTGGCGTGTTCGACCAGGGTCACCGACTCCAGTTGATTCTGGTTGTTCCACTGCATCGACTGGCCGGGTTGCAGGGCCTGGAGATTGCCGGCGCGGTCGAACAGTACAGGGAAGTCCGGATCCGGGGCGCCGGATTTCCAGCGCACGCCGCGATTGCTGTCGGGGTCGATGAACATCTGGTGGGTGGAAGTGGTGCCGGCGCGCACATGGCTGAGCTTGGTCAGGTTGTTGCCGTGGTCGTAATCGTAAGTCTGAATATAGTTGCGCCGATCATTAGGATCGGTCGGCTGCGGCCGGCCAGGGGTGTCCTCTGGCGGTGCGTCATCGTAGCCGGTGGCGCGGATGAGTCGGTCCAGCGAGTCGTAGTCGAACGCTCGGCTGCCGTCGACCCGCTGGTTGGCGAAATAGGTGGGCGTGTAAGCGTGGTCGAGAATGCGGGTGATGTTGCCCATCCGGTCGTTACTGTACTCAAAATCCTGAAGCATTGGCTCCGAAGCCTTTTGTGCGACTTGCCGCAGCAGGCGCCCATCGGCCGCATGGTAGCGCCAGCGGCTGTTCACGCCATTGCCGGTCAGTTGCTCGATGATCTGCCCGGCGGCGTTGTACTGCGCACCCTGCAACACTGGTTGCCAGTTGGGCTGCTCGTTGAGCTTGAGCTGCACCTGTGTGAGTTGACCGGCGACGTCGTAGGTCGACTGTTGCTGATGCCCGCCGGCATCGGTGTGTTCCAGCACCGCACCGAGGGGGCTGAAGATCTGGCGGCTGGTGAATGTTTTGCCGTCGTGAAAGGTGCGGGTTTCGCCCAGCGCCGGGCCAGTCAGCGCGAAGCTGTGAAAATCGACGCCTCCCGATGGATCTTTCAGCGCGATCATTTGCCCGCGAAGGTTGTATCCGGGATCGGCCAAGGCATTGGCGTAGCGGAAGGTCTCGAAGTTCGGTACCGCGTTCTCTTCGACGGCCACCACGCGCAGCTGATTGTCGTAGCTCATGCGCCGGTGATTGTCGTTCGCGTCCCAGGTCTGCACGGGCTCCCCGGCCAGTCCGGGCAGGTTCATACTCACCCCGGCATCGACGCTGTGGACCTTGAGCGGTTGGCCGTTGAGCCCATGAACGGTGGTGGTGTTGGGCGTGGTAAGGCGCGGATCCCGTTGTGCGACCAGTCGTCCGGCAACGTCATGGTGCTGACGGGTAATGAGGGCTTGCACCTCGCCACCGGCCACCTTGCGCAGGTAAGCGACCTGCCTGATGGCCAGACCACGTGAGTCGGTGGCGGCCAGGGAGGGTGTGCGCCAGTGCACACTGGTGTTCATGGCTTGGCCCTCTTTGCAGGCTTGACAGGTTTGGCCGATTTCACCGGTTGTGTTTCGTCGGTGTCATTGAAGTCGTAGCTGAGCTGGAACCAGGGATGCAGGATGTCGAATGCCAGATGGCCCAAGGCATTGATCGTCTTGATCGGCCGGCCGAGTGCGTCATAAAAAATCCGGTCGTGAAACCCGTGCTGGCGCATCGAGCTGTCGTTGATGCAGTGATAGGTATCGAGGAAGTAGGGGCGGTAGACGCGGATGGTCTCACCTTTATGGTTGTACTCGACGCGCCCGCTGACACGCCAGCGTTGATCGGCCGGCGCTTCGATCGGCTTGCCATTATCGTCGAGCGCGAGATCGCCCTCGGGCGTGGCCACATACGCCGGGCCCGGTTCGACCAATTGTTTGCTTTGCAGCTCGCGGCCGAAGCCGTCAATAAAGTTGATGATGATCTGGATCAACTGCAGCGGATCGCTGTGGTAACGGTCGGCTGTCAGGACGACGCTGTGCACCGGTTGGCGGGGGGCGGTGCGGATGAGATTGAGCAGGGTCTGCTCGCTGGCGGTGCGCTTTTTCAGCCGGGTCAACCAGTGCAGCGCCGAAGCGCGGATGCGACCGTCGGGCAGGATCAGACCCTTGGCGATCCATTCCTTTCTTTTGATGGGCAGCATATTGGGGGGCAGTTGGGGCATCCAGCTGAACCGGTCGGTACGCACCGCACTGGCGGCATTCGCCAGCGCCAACTCCGGGTTTTCGATGGCGTATTCGGGGCTCAGGTCGCTCTGCGCAGGGTAATTGGCAAGCTTGTCGAAACCGGCCGGCAGTCCTTCTTCGGTCCCATGAAAACTGCGCACCATCGGTTGACCGCCCGGTTCATAGAGCACTTCCTGAATATTGTCGTTGACATCCTCGATGCTCGATGGCTGGCGCGTGTGATAGTCGTAAGTCACTTTTGTCCTGCACCCGTCCGGCAAGGTGATGGCGGTGGTCAGCAGGTGGTAGTCGTCCCGGGTGATTTGAGTTACGCCATGGCTGGCGGTCTGCTGCACGGCGGTGACCTGGTAGAAGCCGCTGGCACCTGCGTAGGTGAAAAAGCCGCTCAGGGTTGACCACAGGTTTTCCAGCTTGTCTTCAACCGGATCATCAGGCAAAAACAGATTCATGGTCTGATAGCCGATCTTCTTCAATTCATCACGAATGACAAACGGCGGCGGAACGTCGTCGTAGGCTGCCAGGGCTTTTTTGTCGAACACGGCCTGTTCCGTTGGTCCTGCCAGCGGTGGATACAGCATCTTGTCGTCGTCGGTCAGGTAGTGTTGCTGCGACAGCGATGTCAGTTCGCGCAGGGCTGTCCATTCGGGGCTTGCCTGATGCTTGACGAAATTCTCGAAGCTGATCTGATCCTCGCTCAGGCCCTGAGGTAGTGTGCCCTTGGGCAGCATCAGCGCATTGCTGCGCTGGCGCGAGGGCAACCCCAGCTGCCAATTGGGCGCGTCGGTCAGGTGAATGAAATCAGCGCGCGCCTCTGCCAGGTAAAACACGTTCTGTTGGTCATCAAAACTGTCGGACCAGGCACGCCGCTGATCCTCTTCCTCGAACGGCGGTTCGTCGGCTTCAGTGCGGCGTCGTGCACTGTCAACGGTGAAACCGTGGACGAGCAGGCCGAACCGATCCCATTCCATATTGACCACATGCTGACAGCGCGGGTCGTCCATGAAACGTTCGTATTGATAACTATGCGTTTCCTGTTCAAGCCCCAGCAGGCTGGACGGTCTGCTGCTGGTTTGCCGGACCCGGTAGCGGTACTTGGTCAGGGAAAACAACCGCGCTGGCTCGGGATCGTCGGCCTGGGACACTTCGGTGCGCAGCAACCGACCACTGAGGACGTAGGCGATTTCACGCTCGTCGACGGGATGGGGTTTTCGGATCAGATCGGTGCCCTTGATTTCGTTGAACCGTGAAAACAGGGTTTTGCCCAGCGGCTGGTCTTCGTCGTCGAGCAGGCAGGTGTCTTTCAATTCGACATCGATGCTTCTACCCGTGTGAAACCAGTTTTTCACCCGCATCGGTGCCGTATGCCCGCTCTCGGCCTTGCCCGGTTCCAATTCACTGTCGGTCTGATAGACCCGCCCGAAGCCGCGGAACTCGCGCTCTTTGCCGTCGTAATAGCCCTCGAAGTATTCGAAAAACTGCATCAGGTCATTGCCGGTGATTTCATCGTCTTGGCGCAACCAGCTCAACACCTGTTGAGGGAACGGCAGATGGCAGACCGGACGCTGGCGTGCCATCAGCACCTTGCGTTTTTCATCCAGCCAGCACTGAGCGCTGCTGCGATAACCCAACGTGGCGCTGTAACCCATGTTGTTGTTGCAGCCGTTGAGCAGGTACGGCCGCTCGCTGACGAAGTGATATACCCAGTGCTGCGGTGTCATGTGTGGCACGGTCAATAGCAGGCTGGCGCAACCCAGGCCTAGCAGGTCGGCGAAGGTCACCTGGCAGAGGTTGTCGTAGCGCACGCCTTCGGGCCATGCAACCTTCACCGGCTCCTGCGCCAGGCCATTGCCACCGTAGTTGAAGTAGATCTCGAAGTGATCAGAGCGCAGTCTGATCAGGGCCGGCGCGCCGGAACCGTCCAGATCGGCGATCCGCACCTGATCGACATTGAAGTCCTTGTATTGGAAGGGCAGGGGGCTGATCTCAATGCCCTTGCCGAATTTGCCATGGCCCAGATTGGACCAGCATTCGACTTTGTCATGGCTGATCCGGCACAGCCCGATAAGGTCACTGGCGTGCGGATTGCCGAAAAACACCAGTTCGCTGCGGGCGTCGCTGAACAGCGGCAACCTGTCCGGGTCATGAGGTTCATCCTGGCCGGGAGCAAAACCCTTTTCCCGCACGTTGGCATACACCCGCACGCTTTTCGGGCCGATCAGGGCCACGGAGTCCAGACCATCGCCGCTCAAGTCACCCAATCGGGAAAATTGATGGAAGAACTCCACCGGAAACTGGTTGAACGGCTTGAACAGCGACCAGGTACCGTCCGGATCGAGGGTGTAATAACCGCTGCCGCCCGACTGCGCGACAATCCAGTCCAGACGCCCGTCGCCGGTGAGGTCGGTGAGGATCTGCACCACCGGTTTACTGCTGTCGGCATTCGGGATCAGGGGCAGCAAGGTCCAGGGGCCATAGACGATTTCGTCGGTGCCGGGCTCGCCGCGCAAGGGTTCCCGGTAGTACCAGGCGTTGTCGTACTGGCACAGGAATCCGGGCATCCCTTCACCGTAGAGGTCGACGCAGTGGTAGGGCTGACCGTCGTTGAGGCCGGGCATGTGATCGAGCGGCAAGAACGGTTGGGGTTGGGTATTGAGTACGAACTTCGCATAGAAATACTCAAGCGGCGGCGAGTGTTTGACGCGACCGCTGGCGTCGTAGCTCATGTAGTGCGCCGCTTTCATCTGGCTGTAGCGCAGTTCAGTGGTGTCGTATTCCAGCAACAGGCGATTGACCAACACCTTCTCGGTGCCAATGTTGTTGTACATCAGAAATTGCCGGCACAGACGCCGGGTGCCTACCTCGAAGCCGTAGCGATGACTGCGTGACGGGTCGGAACGAAGTGGCCAGGCATTTTCATTGGGCGCTTTAAACGGCGGTACCACGTCTGGGTCGGTGCTGCGTTCACCGTAGTCCACTACCATCCGTAACAACCAATCCAAATCCTGCGGTTGCGGATGGTCGAGACACAACAGTCCGGCACTGGCGGTTTTGTTGCAATAACAGATCTGGCGCAGGTAGCGCTGAGCCCGATAGTCAAAACGGTCGTCGAGGTCTTTGTTGTCGGCCTTGTATTCGAAAAAGATGTGTTCGCCCACGGCGTTCACGATTTCCACCAGCAACCACACGGCGATGTGGTCCGGGGCGTCCGGGTCGTGAATGCAGGAGTCCGTGCTGTTGCCGTAGCAATACTGCGTGCCATCGGCACCGTAGACCATCCAGAATGCTTTGCCGTCGGCGGGTGTCCAGAGCTCGTAACGGGTGAACGTACGTTCCAGACGCGGGATATAGCGCACCACGGAATACTTTTCGACACGCCGGTTGTTACGGCGTGTGCGTTTGGTCGCCTTGATCTTGCCCTGGGTGGTCAGTTCGGGTCGCAGCTCGGTGCCACCGGCCAACATCACATCAGCGGCCCTGTATTGCGGCGTCCCCTTGCTGGTCTTGCGGTTGATCGCGGGCACATCCAAATGCCAGCCGAGGCCAGATGGGCCGTTGCCCGAGTTGCTGTCATAGCGCAGGGTCAAATCAGGATTGAGCGTGCGCCCGACCTGGAAAGGCAGAGCAAGCGTGTAGGCCCTTTGCCCGGTCGCACCGATTTCCCCCCAACTGCGACCCTGGGTGGCAATCGACGCTGTCTTGGCGATCGACGGCGGGGTAACGAGCGCATCTGCATCATTGGCCATGGCAAGCGAACCTGTGAACCGGGGGCAGGGAAGCGTGGAATGCCGGTGAGATCCCACGCTAACAGAGCTCGTACGGGGCGTAACCTGTCAAATCTGATAGGTGCCTGGCGCGCGCCACCTTATGACAGGCGAAAAAAAGGCCGGACGATCATTGCTGATCGCCCGGCCTTTTTATCGAGGGGGAAAGCCTTTACTGCACTTCCACCGCCAGGCTTTCGCTGATCTTCTGCTGCCAGATCGCAGGCCCGGTGATGTGTACCGACTCACCTTTGCTGTCGACCGCAACGGTCACCGGCATGTCTTTGACGTCGAACTCGTAGATCGCTTCCATCCCCAGTTCGGCGAACGCCACCACGCGGGATTTCTTGATGGCTTGGGCCACCAGGTAAGCCGCGCCGCCGACCGCCATCAGGTACACGGCTTTGTGGTCCTTGATCGCTTCGATTGCGGTCGGGCCGCGCTCGGATTTGCCGATCATGCCCAGCAGGCCGGTTTGCTCGAGGATCTGACGGGTGAACTTGTCCATCCGCGTGGCGGTAGTCGGACCGGCCGGGCCAACCACTTCTTCGCGCACCGGATCAACCGGGCCGACGTAGTAGATGAAGCGACCCTTGAGGTCCACCGGCAGGGTTTCGCCCTTGTTCAGCATCTCGACCATGCGCTTGTGCGCGGCGTCGCGACCGGTGAGCATCTTGCCGTTGAGCAGGACGGTTTCGCCCGGCTTCCAGCTTTGCACTTCTTCCGGGGTCAGGGTGTCGAGGTTGACGCGACGGGCCGATGGGCCGGCTTCCCAGACGATTTCCGGGTAGGCGTCCAGCGGTGGCGCTTCCAGGGAGGCCGGGCCGGAGCCGTCGAGCACGAAGTGCGCGTGACGGGTGGCGGCGCAGTTGGGGATCATGCACACCGGCAGGGAAGCGGCGTGGGTCGGGTAATCCATGATCTTCACGTCGAGCACGGTGGTCAGGCCACCCAGGCCCTGGGCGCCGATGCCCAACTGGTTGACCTTCTCGAACAGCTCCAGGCGCATTTCTTCGATGCGGTTCTGCGGGCCGCGCGCTTTGAGCTCGTGAATGTCGATGGACTCCATCAACACTTCCTTGGCCATCACGGCAGCTTTCTCGGCGGTGCCGCCGATGCCAATGCCGAGCATGCCCGGTGGGCACCAGCCGGCGCCCATTTCCGGAACGGTCTTCAGTACCCAGTCGACGATCGAGTCGGACGGGTTGAGCATGGCCATTTTCGACTTGTTCTCGGAACCGCCGCCCTTGGCCGCCACGTCCACTTCCACGGTGTTACCCGGAACGATGGAGTAGTGGATAACGGCCGGGGTGTTGTCCTTGGTGTTCTTGCGAGCACCCGCCGGGTCGGCGAGGATCGAGGCACGCAGGACGTTTTCCGGCAGGTTGTAAGCCCGGCGCACGCCTTCGTTGATCATGTCGTCCAGGCCCATGGTGGCGCCATCCCAACGTACGTCCATGCCTACGCGCACGAACACGGTGACGATACCGGTGTCCTGGCAGATCGGGCGGTGGCCGGTGGCGCACATGCGCGAGTTGATCAGGATTTGCGCGATGGAATCGCGGGCTGCCGGCGATTCTTCACGCAGGTAGGCCTCGTGCATCGCCTGGATGAAATCCACGGGGTGGTAGTAAGAAATGAATTGCAGGGCGTCGGCAACGCTCTGAATCAGGTCGTCTTGCTTGATCACGGTCATCGAGTCGCGCTCCTCTAAAAGACGGGAACATTCAATAAGGTGCCTGCGGCTTGGGTGCATCGGTCGGTCGCAGACACCTTTCAAGGCACGCCGGGCATGCTGGCGCGACGCTAAAAAGGCGCGGCAGTATACCGCGCATCAAAGGCGGGTACATCCGTTGACAATCAAACGTTGGTCGCATAGGTCTGTAGGAGCCGGCTTGCCGGCGAAGGCGTGTTCATGGGCACGGTAAGGCTTGGGGCCGCCTTCGCTGGCGAGCCAGCTCCTACAGGGGGAATTCAGTCATGGGTTTGACGCCGGTTTTTTTACCCCAAAAATTGAATGGTCATTTATCAGACTCGCCACTAAAGTGGCATCCGGCCTGTAGAGTAGGACACTCCGACAGCCTTCTTACGCACGGTGAGTCAACGATTGACCCATAACGCCATCCAGCGGCTTTTGCTCAAACGCTTTGCCCTTGCGGCCGGCACCTATGCCCTGGCTTTGCTGCTGTTGTGGCTGGCGTTTTTCACCGGCCATTACGATGACTCCCTCGTCGGCATGGTGGTCGGCAGCGTGTTGGCGCTGCTCAGCCAGGCAGTATTGTTCGCGGTGTTTTACAGCGGCGCCAACTTGCGTTTTACCGACCCCAGCCTGACCGAAGTGCAAATACTGCTGGGGCTGGGTTGGCAGACCTGGCTGATCGCCCATCTGGATGAGGCACGCGGCGCGTTTCTGGTGTTTTACCTGCTGATCCTGTTGTTCGGGCTGTTTCATCTGTCGCGCACGGCGTTCCTGCGGTGTGCACTGTTTGTGTTTTTCAGTTTCAGCGCCATCACGTTGTGGGAGGGCTATCACTTTCAACTGCCCGACCCGACGCTGGCGCTGTTGCAGGTGTGCCTGCTGTTGGTGGTGCTCGGCTGGCTGGTGCTGTACGCCCGCTATGTCCAGCTGTCGCGCCAGCGTATGCGTCAGCGGCGGTTCGCCTTGCAGGCGCATCAGGACACGTTGCGCGGAATGATGCGCCAGCTCGAAGGCCTGGTAGCTACCGACGAACTCACCGGGCTGTTCAACCGCCGGCATTTCCTGCGCCTGGCCTCCCGCGAGTTGAACGCCATGGAAATCGGTGTGGTGCATGGGTTGGCGCTGATCGACCTCGACCACTTCAAACGCATCAACGATGTTCATGGTCACGCCGCTGGCGATCAGGTGCTGCAAGCGTTCGCCGGGGTGGCCACTGCCTGTCTGCGCGATGGCGATGTTTTGGCCCGCTACGGCGGCGAAGAGTTCGTGGTGTTGCTGCCCGATTGCGACGCCGAGCGCCTGACGGCGTGCTGCGAGCGGTTGCGCATTGCGTTCATGGATGTCGAATTGATCGGTCTGGATGTGTGCGACCTCAGCCTGTCGGCGGGCATGACCTTGCTGGAGCTTGGCGACGATCTGGATGATGCCTTGCACAGCGCCGATCAGGCGCTGTACCGCGCCAAGCGTGACGGCCGTAACCGTTGCGCGGCGGCCTGGGAGAATCTCGATGCCTGAGTTACGGGTCGGCGAACGCCAGTGGACGGTGGCGGCGGGCAGCAACCTGCTCGATGCCCTGAATCAAAACGGCGTGTCGGTGCCCTATAGCTGCCGGGCCGGCAGTTGCCATGCGTGCCTGGTCAAATGTGTCGAGGGCTTGCCCAGCGACAGCCGTCCCGATGCCTTGAGCCATGAGCAGCGCCGGCAAGGTTGGCGGTTGGCCTGTCAGTGCCAGGTGGTCGACGACCTGCAAGTCGAAACCTTTGACCCACTGCGTGACGGTCTTGCCGCGCAGGTGGCCGCCAGCGATTGGCTGAGCCCCAGCGTCCTGCGTTTGCGCCTCACGCCCGAGCGACCATTGCGCTATCAGGCGGGGCAGCATCTGGTGTTGTGGGCGGATCAAGTGGCGCGCCCCTATTCCCTGGCCAGCCTTCCGGAAGAAGACCGCTTTCTGGAGTTCCACCTCGATTGCCGCCAACCGGGGGCATTCAGTGAGGCGGCGCGTCAGTTGAAAATCGGCGATCCGATCCGTCTCGGCGAATTGCGTGGCGGGGCACTGCATTACGACCCGGACTGGAATACCCGACCGCTGTGGCTGCTGGCGGCCGGCACCGGGCTGGGGCCGTTGTTCGGCATCTTGCGCGAAGCCTTGCGTCAGCATCACCAGGGCGCCATCCGCGTCATTCACCTGGCCCATGATGCCGGTGAGCACTACCTGGCCAACCCCCTGCAAGCCATGGCCGAGGGGCGTGAAAACCTTAACGTCGAGCTGTGGACCGCGGCCGAGTTGCCCGCCGCTTTGGCGCAACTGCGCCTTGTTTCCCGGCAAACCCTGGCCTTAGTCTGCGGAGCACCCGACAGCGTCGACGCCTTTGCCCGGCGCCTGTACCTGGCCGGTTTGCCGCGCAATCAACTGCTGGCGGATGTCTTTGTACCCCATGGTTGAGCGCTGATCGTTTAACGACGCGAGACTCGCCATGCCCGATGCCATCCGATTCGAACGCGAACGCGGTTTGCTGACCCTGCGCCTCAACCGCCCCGAAAAGAAAAACGCCCTGACCCGCGCCATGTACAGCCAACTGGCGGAGGGCTTGCGGCTTGCCGACAGCGATCCGGAGATCAACGCCGTGCTGATCACCGGCAGCGCCGAGTGCTTCACGGCGGGCAACGACATCGCCGACTTCATTCAGCAACCGCCGAGCAACCTCGACAGCCCGGCGTTTCACTTCATGCTCAACTTGCTGGAGTGCCGCAAACCGGTGATCGCCGCCGTGGCTGGCGTGGCGGTGGGGATCGGCACGACGATGCTGCTGCATTGCGATCTGGTTTACGTCAGTGCGGACGCCCGGTTGCGCACGCCGTTCGTCAATCTGGGGTTATGCCCGGAGTTCGGTTCCAGCCTGATCCTGCCGCGATTGCTCGGGCAGGCCAAAGCGGCGGAGTTGTTGCTGCTGGGTGAGGGGTTCAGTGGCGAGCAAGCGGCGGCGTGGGGGATAGCGACCGAGGCTTTGGGCAGTGGCGAAGCAGCGTTGACCAAGGCGCGGGAGATGGCGTTGCGTTTTGACGAACTGCCGCCGGAAGCGGTGCGTATTAGCAAGCAATTGATGAAAGCGCCGGATCGCGAGCGGATCCGCAACGTGATCGAAGAAGAGGGCGCGTTGTTCACCCAGCGGTTGCGTTCGCCGGAGGCGATTGCGGTGTTGTCGGGGTTTATCAACAGGCATTAAATCTGCGGTGGCCGTGCGGGCCTCTTCGCGGGCAAGCCTCGCTCCTACGGATTTATGTCGTTCGCATGATACGGGGACACCGCTAAACCCGTAGGAGCGAGGCTTGCCCGCGAAGGCGTCAACCCAGGCAACACGCATCTCTGATCAGAAACCAAAAAGCCCCGCCATTCACATGGCGGGGCTTTCGTTTTTCAGCGAGCGGTCACTCAGACCATCGGGTCGCCAACGTGCAAAATCTTCATGCCGTTGGTGCCGCCGGTGGTGTGGTAGCTGTCGCCCTTGGTCAGGATGACCCAGTCGCCTTTCTGCACAACGCCGCGTTTGAGCAGCTCGTCAATCGCAGCCTGGCTGACTTGCTCGGCCGGCAAGGACGCCGGGTCGAACGGTACGGTGTAGACGCCACGGAACATGGCCGCGCGGGCCTGGGCTTCGCGGTGCGGCGTGAACGCGTAGATCGGCACCGAGGAACGGATGCGCGACATGATCAACGGCGTGTAGCCACTTTCGGTCAGGGCGATGATCGCCTTCACGCCCGGGAAGTGGTTGGCGGTGTACATCGTGGCCAGGGCGATGCTCTCGTCGCAACGTTCGAACGTCTTGCCGATGCGGTGGCTGGAGGTCTTGCTGGTCGGGTGCTTTTCAGCGCCGACGCAGATGCGCGCCATGGCTTGCACCGCTTCCAGCGGGTACAGGCCGGCAGCACTTTCGGCCGAGAGCATCACGGCATCGGTGTAGTCGAGCACGGCGTTGGCTACGTCGGACACTTCAGCGCGGGTCGGCATCGGGTTCTGGATCATCGACTCCATCATCTGGGTCGCGACGATCACCGCCTTGTTGTGGCGGCGTGCGTGCAGAATGATTTTCTTCTGAATGCCCACCAGCTCGGCGTCGCCGATTTCCACACCCAGGTCACCACGGGCCACCATCACCGCGTCGGAGGCGTTGATCAGGCCATCGAGGGTTTCGTCGTCGGCCACGGCTTCGGCGCGTTCGATCTTCGCCACCAGCCAGGCAGTGCCGCCGGCTTCGTCGCGCAGTTGACGGGCGTATTCCATGTCGGCGGCGTCACGGGGGAAGGACACCGCGAGGTAGTCGACCTGCATCTCGGCAGCGAGCTTGATGTCGGCCTTGTCTTTCTCGGTCAGGGCCGGTGCCGTCAGGCCGCCGCCGCGACGGTTGATGCCTTTGTGGTCCGACAGCGGGCCGCCGATGGTCACGGTGCAGTTCAGCTCGGTGGCGGTGGCGGTGTCGACGCGCATCACCACGCGGCCGTCGTCGAGCAGCAGCTCGTCGCCCACGCCGCAGTCCTTGACCAGATCCGGGTAGTCGATACCGACCACTTGCTGGTTACCTTCGGTCAACGGATGGCTGGTGGAGAAGGTGAATTGATCACCGATCTTCAGCTCGATCTTCTTGTTGGCGAATTTGGCGATACGGATTTTCGGGCCTTGCAGGTCACCCAGCAGGGCGACAAAGCGACCGTGCTTGGCCGCGAGGTCACGCACCAGCTTCGCGCGAGCCTTGTGCTCGTCGGGGGTGCCGTGGGAGAAGTTCAGACGGGCGACGTCCAGGCCAGCCAGAATCAACTGTTCAAGAACTTCCGGCGAGTTACTGGCCGGGCCAAGGGTAGCGACGATTTTGGTACGACGGACGGACATGCAAAGACTCCTGAGTTCAAGCGCTAGCAGAGGCTACTATGGTCTTTGGGTGTAGTCATTGTTCGTTTGCACTACTTATTGGTTTCTTTATTGAACGTGACAACTTTGCAGCACACCGTCCTGAAGATTTCCGACCGCGGGTCGATACAGAGCGCAAGACAGGAGATCCCCCATGCGATTCGTGCCCATTGCCGCCCTTGCCCTCAGTGTCCTCGCCGTCACGGGCTGCACCCGTTGGTCGATGAACCATCATTTGAATAATGCCTACAGCGCCTTTGATCGTGGCAACTGCGAGCAGGTGATGATGGAGTTGTCCAAAGTCGAACGCGACAGCCGCGCGCGGCCGTATGTGTGGCCGGAAGTGTCGATGATGCGCGGCCAGTGCCTGGAACGGCAGAAGCTGTTCATCGATGCGGCCCAGACCTACCAGTTCATCATCGCTTCGTACCCGCAAAGCGAATACGCCTACCGCGCACGTGCCCGCCTGGAAACCCTGCAGAGCCTGGGCCATTACCCGACCCGCAGCGCGGCAGCGGCGGTGCGCCCGACCCGGTTCTGACTGACGGGGCATTCAGTATCTGGCTGACCGGTCATGGTGAGCTATAGTCCAATGGATCGATTTAGAGCCTTGCTTCTAAATCGACGTAACACCTGTGATCGGTAGCAGTAAGCGACAGCGGACGGGATGGACTGTCGCACCAGGATCGGGGAGAGCGCGCCCATGCCTCTATCCATAGAAGCAGGCCCGTTCCGAAGCATTAGTGCGGCCCTGCGCAAGGGCCTTGCATGGCGAATAACGCATGTTCACTGACCGCCGGATCGAGCGGCATCAACTGCCGTATTTTCTCAAAGTGTTCAACAGCGTCACCGACAAGCCTATCGGCTTTCTGGGCAATCTGTCCGACGACGGGCTGATGCTGATCAGCCAATTGCCGATGATGGTGGGCGCCGATTTCGACCTGCGCCTGAAAATCCCCATGGACGGTCATTGTCAGCAAGTGATCGACCTCAACGCCTGCTGCCTGTGGTGCCACGAAGACGCAACCCCCCACCACTACGACGCCGGGTTCAGCCTGCAACGGGCACCGCCGGAGTATGAGCAATTGGTCGAGGCATTGAAGCAGTACTTCAGTTTTCAGCCGTTGGCTTCGGCCTGAGTGCGGCGGCGCCTTCACGATCGCCTTCGCGGGCAAGCCCGCTCCTACAGGATCTGCGGCGAACACAATCTTTGTGGACGACACGAAACTCCGTAGGAGCGGGCTTGCCCGCGAAGGCGTCCGAACAGACACCCGACATTTCAGTTACGCCGCAGCAATCGCCCGCTCGTTATCCAGCGCCTTCTCCGCCAGCAACAACCCCATCTCACTCATCTGATAAATCGCCATCGCCAGATGCCGCGGCTTGTCTTCCAGGCTTTCCGCCAGATCCAGCAACAGGATGCTGACCGAAGAAAACGTTTCGTAAGTCTGAATCGCCACTGCCTGGGGGTTCATGTCGGGGGCGACCACGAACATACGCATGCCGCGATCCGCGCATTTGCGTGATTGATCGACGTCCGGTTTGAGGTAGTGATCGAGGGCCTTTTCGGCGGCCTCGTGGAATTTTTTTGAATGGGTTGATGCGTAGGGGGAAACCGGATCGGTTTCTGGGGGATTGGGTGTTGCTTTGAACATAGTGATATTTCCCTTCATTGGAGCCTTACCACTTCGCGACTAAACGAAGGGGGGCGGCTGTACACAGGTTAGTCGACCGGGGGAAATGTCACCAAAAACCGGCGCGCCGAAGCGCCCTGTGCACAGCCACCATCAAGTGCAGGGATAGGGAATACCTGACTGATAGGAGCGCAATGCACCTTGATGACACACCCCGGGCGACTAAACCCGGCCGCTGATGGGCAGCGACGGGGATCAAGTTACGGGGCAACGCCAAGGCGCACAAGCCGGCGGATTCTGAGGGATGTGTAGGCAAGGGTGCAAGGCATCGTAGCCGCCGGCTGACGGCTGAAGGACCACGCCGGATGCTTGCGTGGGAAAAGTTACCGTTTGTCGGGACTATCAGATTTTACAGGTAGGCAAGCCTGTACAAACCATCTTAACTGAATCACATCAAGCCTAAGGCGCGTGCCAAACCTTCAACTTAAGAGCCTGACGCTTTTTTAAAGAACTGAGTCCAATTGTCGTAAGTTGTGGAAAATTGAACTTCGCAAAGAACTAATGGCTTCAATGGCCGGGGTCATTTCGGAACGAGACCGAGACACTGTCTGCTAACGCCGCAGATGGATTGTGGGAAAAGTTACAGCTCCTCGGGGCTATCAGATTTTACAGGTAGACAGTTTCGTGGCAACGGTCTCTAATCGTTTCAAATATCTGTTATCAATACAGCAGATAATGAACACGATTGCATAAGCTTTATTTGCAGTTTTTCGGTATTGCGTGGCATCGACTCATATAACAGGAGCTCTCATCATGAACGCCGCTAAAAATATCAATGAATTAACTTCGCAACAAATTGAAGCATTCGAACGTCTGGCCATTTTTGAGAACACAAGAAGCCTTCAAGTCCTTACCTTGGCGGAAGCATCACCATTTAATGAACTAAGAACCATTGGGGGTAATGAAGCGCTCAGTGATAGCGAATGGTTGGAGTGGCTGCGCTCATTACGGAGTGGGACGCATACATTGACTGCGAGCTACGGCTCATCAACCGGGAACCTTACTTTTCAATATTGGTGGGCGAGCGGTGGGGGTCTTTTTTACTGTTATACCCTTCAATATAAAATATGCGGTCCGGGTGGGAATAAAGCCAATGTCAATTGGAGTGCCAGGGCGAGGCAAAATTTCGTGGTCTATTCACCGGACGCCATGTGGCAGTCGTGTGAGTGGATCAGTTGGGCAAGGGGCGGATGGATTGCATCTAACCTTGACCTCAGCGCACTTGTAGCTGTGGATTTCATTTTTGACAGAAGTGGTGATGATCCCTCCGCCTCAGCTGGTGTTACTCTTCGGTACTCATAGTTGTATTGATTTGCCGTTTTTATGAGCGAGATGGTCGTGCTGTAATTCGTTATATCGAAGATGAGATCTGGCGTACTGAAAGTAATTCTCTTATGGGGGGAGTGCCATGACTACCAATCATGTAGCGCCAACAGGTAGTGCTGTTATAACGACACCCGTCGATAATGGTTTCGTCAGAAACGCTCAAATACCGGTGTCGGGAACAGTCCCCCTGAACACTTTGCCCGTCGTCGTGCGAATGTACTTCGGTGTAAACCCGACACCGGTAGCCCAGGAAACGGCGGCTTTTAATGGTACCAACTGGTCTGTCGACATAAGGGGGACTTTTGCTCCCGGTGCCTACCGCCTGGTTGCGACGCAGTCGGGAGACACCGCGATCAGTGTCACCCTGCGCGTCACTCCCGTCGCGATCACCTCTCCCTCGGGAGAGGTGCCATCCAAGCAGTTCACAGTCAGCGGAACCGGTGCTGAGCATGGGCTGGGTACGGTCACGGTGTATGACTCCAACAACCGGGTTTTGGGTCCTGGTACTACCACTGCAAATGGGGGTTGGACTGCGCCGGTTACCATGGAGGGTGAATCCTTGACGTTCTATGCGACACAGAAAATCGGGAGCTACACCTCGACGCGATCCGATCCAGTCACTGTTTCATTGAAAGCCAATGTCGTTATCACGGCTCCCCTCGATAATGCCGTAATCACCGAATTCACCCCAATAGTTTCCGGGGATGGCAAAACCGGCGCGAGCATCACCGTCCACCGGGCCGGTAATAGTGCCGATGTATATGGCACGGGATCCGTTCTAAGCGGCAAGTGGAGCATACGGCTGACCAAGGCTCTGCCGCGCGGTTCATTTACCTTGCAAGCGTCGCAGAACTACAACGGACCCATCACCCTGTCCAATCAGGTGCGCGTCACGGTAGAAGTCAAACCCAAAACACCCGTTATCGCCACTCCTGCTGAAAACTCAACCAACCCCCCCTCATTTCCAGTCACCGGAACGGAGGGGGAAGTTGGCGCCACGATGCGTATCTACCGGGATCTCACTGACACTGTGGTGGGGCAGGCCCCGGTTAACGGTAATTCGTGGAGTATCCCCGTCGCAGCCCCGCCAGGCTCGTTTCGCGTGACCGCGCAACAGGAGGTGAGCGGTCAGAAGTCCGAGCGCAGTCAGCCTCGCCAACTCAATATAAAACCTCCGCAACCCGACAAACTGACGGCCGTTGTTGACGCCAATGGTGCTGTCACGGTGGGGGGCAACGGGTATGTCACGGCAACGTTTTATATCCATACAGATAAAGCAGCAACGCCTGTGGATTCGTTCCCTGTGACAGTCACTCCCTGGTCCAAGAGGTTCGATGACTGGCAACCTGGGGATTACAGCCTTGATGGTCGGCAAAGCGTGCCTGGTCATCAGGGACAGGCGATTTATTCCGACTGGACGGCGCAAAGTAAGGCTTTTACGTTGCCCGTCCCACAGCCGACCTTGAGTGTTAGGGTCAGCCCGCAAGGCATACCGACCTTCGAGGGGCGGGGGAAATACTGGGCGGGCCATCCGCACTCCCGGGTAGAGGTCAGGCTGAACGGCGAGACAACGCCTGTCGAGCCCATCGTCGAAGTGGATGAGAATGGGCTGTGGTCCATCACAGCAAGAGCTGCGTGGGCTCCGGGCGACTATCAAGTGACAGCGATTCAACGGTTCAATGCATTGTCTTCCGCACCCGTCACACCGCCTGTTCCGGTGGTTATCCCGGCACAACGTCCCGATATCGACGACATCGTCGAAAACGGTCAGTCCCCGCAGATCAGCGGCAGGTGCTGGCGTGGGGCTGTGGTCACGCTGAAATTCGGCAACGATCCGACTCCCCATCCAGTGCCAGACACCGATAACAACGGTCAGTGGACTTTCCGGCGTGCGGCGCCCTTTCTCCCGGGTACCCACACCTTCACGGTGACCCAAACCTTCGGCGGTCAAACGTCCGATGAGGCATCCGGTACGTTCGAGATCGATGTGCCCCAACCGATGATCACCCCTCCGCCCGGTGGGCAAGTCGGGCATTTGCCGGGGCTGAACGGCACCCAGGGGATCGTCGGTTGCATCATCAAAGTGTTCGATAATGTGACGTTGGAGTTGTTGGGAGAGGTGACGGTAGCCAGTGCCAATTGGACGGTCAGTCTCAAGGAGCTCGAATACACTACCTACACGGTGTTCGCCGTACAAAGCCTGGGAGACAAGGCATCTGAACCCAGCCCCACTGTCACCTTCGAGGTGGTGCTGTTCGCACCGTCGATTACCCGTCCAACCCCCCCGCGCAATGAACCCCGCGCCTTGATGATCGAGGGCAAGGCCATAGGGAAAAGCGGGATTGATCTGGCCCAGGTCGAGGTCGAGGTGGACGGCGTCGCAAGGCCTCGAATCGTCGCGCACCCTGACACGGGGCTTTATCAGCTCAACCTCAATTTACCCGTGGGGCTACATCAGGTGAGGTGCCGGCAGTTCATGCGGGATGAGGCGTCGCCGTTCAGCGAACTCGTTCAGTTCACGGTTGTTCCCGGCGCACCGCTCATTGAAACCCCGGCGGTGAATGAGACCGTGGCGGGGACGACCGTGGTCGTCTGCGGGTTCGGGTACGGGGGCGATACGGTCGAGGTGGCGCTGGCCAGCGCGCCCGGTGCGCCGCTGGGAACGGCTGTCGTTCAGCCGGACGGCACCTGGTCTTGCACGATTGTCATTCCCGACACATCGGGTGCTCATTCAATCGTTGCGACCCAGCGGCTCGGCGAATATGTCTCGGACAAATCACCCGAACGATCGATTGTTTTGCCCGCCGAAGCGCCAACGTTTATCGCACCGTCAGAAGGAAGCTGGAATCAAAATCCACCTGCGTTCGGTGGGGGCGCCCGCGAGGGAGCGCAAGTTGAGGTCCGTGCCTGGTACAACGCTGAAGACAAGCTCGTCCAAGGTATACCTGTCAGCGGTGGAGCTTGGGCAGGCGAGTCAGGCAGGCCGCTTGCAGAAGGCGGCAATTGGGCACAGGCCGTGCAAACCGTTGCTGGAAAAACCTCGATGGCGGCTGACAGCCCGCGATTCGAGATTGCACGGCATGAAGATTCCACACCGCGCCATACCGACCCGTAATCACCTGACCAACGGTCACGTCTACTGTCATTTATGACAGTAGACGGCGGCAAACGCCTGCGGCCAAATGGAGGCAAGGCAACGTCAGATTCGCCGCGACTTCACTTGACGCGACATCGGACCCAGGAGCATCAGTATGACCGCCTCTCCCGCGCAAATCGCACAGCAAATGTTTGCTCAGGCCACCGGTAAATCGAAGCGCTCGACATCGGCGGCCCTGACGCGGTTTTTCAAGGCGGGGGGGTCGGTCACGTTGCTGGCGCAACGAGGTGTCGATAGATTGATGCGCGACTATAAACTCAATCGCCAGCAGGCCCGGCAGTTCCAGGAGCGTCTGAACGTCCTGTCGACGGCCGTGCTGCGACGATTCATCGAGCATCAGTTGAGTGGGGAGAGCGTCGGGCCTATAGAGGGCGGTCTCGATAACGGCCCCACCTATGTTCGGGTGTTCAAGACGAAGTTCGATACGTTGTGTCCGCCGAATGCGATCGAAGCGGTTCATTCGCCAGCAGCCTATCTGGTGGCTCTTCTGCATTGGGCCCTGAAACGGCTGGGGGAGACCGATGACAGTGCTTTCCCGCTGATCACCCGGCGCGCGGACCTGGAAAAATTAAGGATTGACTTCATGGCGGTCCACGGCTCGGTGTCGTCGGTGCAAGTCATCACCGGCATCATGGAAAAATTTATTGAAGCCACCCTCGGTGCGCTGCAAGACCTGGACGAGGAACTGAGCAAACAGGCGTTTCCGCACGAACTGCCCTTTCACTGGCCCTGGGTGACGATCGATCATGTGTTGAAGGGGCATGCCGAGTCAGTGGGCAGTGTGGTGCGCCAGTGTGATCGGCAATACCCGTACTTTCTGCGCTCGACGCCGTGGAGCGATAAGTCGGACGTGGCCCTGGTTCAGTCAGCGCGGCTAAGTCCATCGCTGCGAACACTCCTGACCGAAGCTGCACATTTCCCCGGTGGGGCCAGCAGCTTTTACCCACGATACTTTGGTCTCAAGGCTGTTGAAGGGCCCAATCTGGCCAACGTGTACTTGTTCAATGAACGAGCGAAACTGGTGACATCGAGTCTTGAGGCCTTGTTATCGATTGAGGGGGCATTGCCTGTATTGTCCGTCAATGCGCCAGGTCACGTTGTCGGTACGGGCCCGGACCCGGTGACCGGCAAGGACTTCGGATCGGTTTTCATCCATGAGGGCAAGATCCCGCCCATCACCATCCGTCACGCCGAGAATGATCTGCTCAATCGCTTTGAGGGCATGACCGAAGACCGGATTGACCGCATCCAGCGAATGCTGCGACTCAGTGATGCGCTCGAGTTGCAATTTCCCCAAACCGATCAACTCATGGTCGCCGCCAATCACGCTGAAACGCCGTTACCCACACCCCCGCCCTATTGGGTAACGCCAAACACCCTGCGAGCCCTCGGTCTGTTTCAGGAACTGCGCAATTTGTCGGTGTGCCCCCCGGAAGATTTTGCAGCCTTCATCTGGCGGATGTCCGTGTTTGGAACGGGGACGGAACCGTCTCACTTTGATCGTGTTTTCAACGGCGCTGTTCCCGTTTCCAAGCCTCTGATCCTCGATGGCCGGGCGTTCCCCATCATTCCGGTGACCGAGGCGGATGTACTCACGGTCAAGCAGTTGCGTCGCGGCCTGGGCATCGATCAGGAAACCTATTTTTACCTCGCCCATCTGATCGCTGCGGCCCACGGTCTCGATGATTTGACGTGCAGCTTGCCGATAGTTTCGAGTTTCTACCGGATGGCCCGCTTGCCCAGGATGTTGGGGATCAGCGCCATCGAGGCCATCCTGTTGCTGCAATTGATGGGCGGTGAGGCTTGGGTCAAGCAGCTGGCAGGTGTGCCGACGATCAACAGTGCACAGACCCCGGATGTGCCGGATGCACTCAGCGTGATTCATGCCTTGGCCGATTGCGTGCGCTGGTTGCAGGCCGCGCAGTTGCCCGCCCATTGGGTGCTGCAACAGGCCACGGCCTGGCCACGGTCGCAACCCGATGAGGTGCAGCGGACGTTGTTCGAATCGTGGCGCCGCCAGGTTCCGGCCGCCCTTATGACTGAAGACGCCCTGAAAATGGCCGGTGTTGCCCCGCTGTCCAACAGTCGACAATGGTTGCAGGCCTTGACAGCACTGGTAGACGAGCGAGGCCTGATCCGGCATTTCGCCGAATCGGCAGAACGTTCTTACGAAGCCTACGCCCGGGAAATGACGGAAATTGCCGTGGAAGCGGCGACCGGAGTCCTCGACAAAAATCTGGTCGAACTGATTGTCGCGGTCCTGATGCGTTGCCGTGGCGGTCAGGGCAGTGTGGTGGTGGAAGGGCTGGTGGCCTATAGCGGTCTGGCGGCCAATCTGGTTTTGCAGGTGCTTGGCTGGTCCGGCGGGACGGTGCACTACGTGCTGACTCAGGTGCTTGGAATGTCGCAGGGTGCTGTCGGCGATGTCTTTTCCGGTCCATTGGATGAGGAGCCGAACGACCCGGTTCTGGACTTGCTGGCCGAGTTCTCCCGTCGCAGTGCTGTGGTTGCCATGCTGGGCCTGAACAGCGAGTTCCTGACCTATTACATTGCAACCAACCCTGCCCAAGGCGTGCACCCGTCATCGACCGAGGCGTTCAACCTGCCTGCACTTTACGAGCTGACGGTTTACAAGCGAGCCCTCGCCATGATCAGTCAGCCTGAGGAAAGGCTGCTCGATTACCTGCGACGTATGCATGCACTGCCGGGTAATCTGAGCAACGATGGTCTTGAACTGGTGAACGCGCGTGCGGCGAAGTGGCTGGCGGAGCTGTTCAACTGCAGCGTGGCCGAGGTACTGGCTTGCGCCCGACAGGTCAACCCGGAGAAAGGCTTGATCGTGACCTTGGGTCACCTGGATGGACTGACGCGGATTCGCTTGCTGGCGGAAAAAACCGGGCAGACCGCCGAAACACTCATCAAAATCGGAACGCTGCCCCCGGACAGCCATTTTGCCGCTTACACACACGTTGCGGATCTCGTCAGAGCCAGTCTGTCCAACCCGCCGGATCCGACCTATGCCGACGACATCCGGGCGGTGGAGCAGCAGGATGTGCTCGTCAGCTGGACGACAAATCCGCATCCGGTCGAATTGATCGCCAAAAAACCGGACGAGTTCGCGACATTCACTGTTACGGTCACGAATTCCACCGGTGTAGCGCTATTGAATGTCAATGTTCATTGCGAGTCCGCACTGGGACGGTTCGAGCGGCCAATGATCACGACGGGAAGCGACGGCACCGCGACGGTCAAATTCTACCCGGATGGTCGGATGGGCACTGTGACCCCGGTTTACGCCCTTGATCTGCGCGACAAGGTGCCAGCGCCGAGGGTCGAGATCGTCCCGGACCGGACCACTCTGCATGTCAAAACCGAGGACCCTTTCCCGTTACCCGCCAGCAGTGTTCCAGTCGGAACGCTGGTGACCTTTCGCGCCATCGTTCAGGACAACTATGGCAACCTGATCGCCGACGAGCCGGTGTTCTGGACACTCTCCCCGTTGCCGCAGCCGGGCATCGAAACCCGCACCGACAGCCAGGGGGTCGCCGTCTTGACCTTCACTCAAGCCGAGGCGAGCACAGTCAACGTCAAGGCCAAGGCCAGCAACGGCACTGAAGTCGAGTTCCGTCAGGTGGAGTTTGTCGCGGTGCCAGCTGAGCCTTGACGCGCTGCATTGCCCCATGAATCCAAATCCATGCGATAGGAGACGGTGATGTTTGACAAACAACTCGGTGAACTGGCGGCCCTGCGGCGCAATGCGTTGATTGATTTCAGTCTGCACGCCAAGCACCAGAAGGCCGGTTTGCCTTTTCCGATGAAGACCCGGTCCGCGGATGACTTGTGGGAATGGTTGCGCTCGGATCCCCTGGACAGCGATGAAGTTCAAACCTCTAAGGTCGCGGAGGCTATCAGTTGCCTGCAGCAATATATTCATGCGGTGTTGCAGAAAATCGAGCCCGGTTACGACGGACGAGAGTTCGATCCTGACCTTCTGGGTGAGTGGGAGATCGCCAGCAGTTACGGCCCCTGGTCGGCCCTCATGCAGCTTCTGAGCACGCCCGAGGATTACATCACGCCTTACGTGCGCATTCGCAAGACCCGCTTGTTCAAGGCACTTGAAACCCATGTGAACCAGGCAGCGATCACTGAAGACCTGGTCCTTCAGGGCGTGCAACGCTACCTGCGCAGCTTTGAAGAAATCTGCAATTTGCAGGTCATGACCGGTTATATGGATGGTGCCAATCCACTGGATGCTCACTATTACCTGGTGGGCAGGCAACGCATTGCACCTTATTGCTGGTTCTGGCGCGAGGTGAACATCGTGCTGGAGGCCAGCTCGCCCTCGGTCAATCCCACGGCGTGGTTCGAGTGGGAGAAGGCTGAGATACCCACCGATGACAGCGTGCTGGACAGTCGTCTGGTGTATTGGGAAGGGCGGCCGTGCATGGTCTGGGCCCAGTGGCGCGAGGGTGCCCAGGATAACGAAGGACAGTTGCAAAGCCCTCACGAGCTGGAAATCCTGGTGGCGTTCATTGCCCTGGACAAGAGCTGGTCGCCCCCCATTCGCTTGCACCTGCTCAAGACGTACGTGGACGTTTCAGCGGGGTGCCGGCTGGTGGCGGTGATCTTGCGTGACACGATCGATACCCAATACCCCAAAGGCCGATTGGCCGTGCATGTGACCAATGCCAAACCGAGGGACAGCGCCCCTTCAGCGCGTTCGGTGGCGATCTATGAAACCCGTGACTCGCTGTTTCGCAAAGTGAAGGACGAAACGGCCCTCATGGATTATCTGGTCAATGAGTTGTTTCTCGATTCCCGTACGTTCCAGCGCAAGGTCGAGCCAAAGCTGTTCCCCGCCGTTGACAGTCAGGTCACAAAACCCGGTACGTTGGCCGATGCCCTTGGCATCAAGGCTTATATCGTTCGCAAGGATGCTTCCAACTACTCGCTCTGGTTCCAGGGGCACTGTGCTCAAGTGGCAGAAACCGACCCCAAGCCTGTCCAGTTCACGCTGGAGCTCGATGATCGGGATGTAAACGACCCGTTGCCGGACGTTGCCGACTACCCGAGCACTGGAGGATGGGCAACGAAATGGCTGGAAGTCACGCGACAGACCTTCAACGGTGACACGATCACCCTGAAACTATCGGGCACGGGGAGTGGCGCCACGTACGGTGAAAGAACCCTCGTGGTGACGGTGCCAAACCCGCTGACGGACCCAGGCCCCTTGCCGTTCATCGATGACAGCAATGCCCAGGGCGCGCAGTTCCTTGCCTTCAACCAACCGGCGGCCACCCTCAAGCTGAAATATGTTCGGCTCAACACGTTGATCGGCCACAACCTGGTGTTCGCCTCCAGCGTGTCGATCAGTGCATTGCTCGACTGGGCGACACAGTTTCCGAAAGAGCCTGCGTTACCTGATGGCACGACTGAGCCCAATGGTCCATTCGATGGAGCCAACGGATTGTTTTTCTGGGAGCTGTTCTTCCACTTGGCGCACTTCATTGCGATGCGCTTACGTGACGAAAGCCGCTTCGAAGAGGCCCTGAAATGGCTGGATTTTCTGTTCAATCCCAAGGCCCCTGCCAAACCTGTTGATGGCGAGATTCCGGGGAAACCGGCGTATTGGCGCTGCCGCCCCTTGAACATCGTGCATTCGCTTATCGACTATGAGGCCGCGGCTCGCAGGGATCCGGACGCCATTGCCTATTCGTCGCCCGTGCACTACCAGAAAGCGATTTTTCTCGACTACGTGAACATCCTCATCGCCTGGGGCGACTGGCTTTACCGGCAGATGACACGAGACAGTCTGACGGCCGCCAAACTGCAGTATGTGCGGGCCAAGTCGCTGATGGGGATCAGACCCGATACCCGCAGTACCAATGGCTGGGTGCCGAATACACTGGGTGAGTTGGTGAAAGAGGTGGATGCCCCCTTAGCACTGATCGAGTTCGAGAAGACGTTGCGCCTGCCGATTGACAAGCTACCAGTGAGGTCTTCGGGGTTTTTGCATGCGGGCGTGTATGGCACACGCTCGTTCAAAGTGCCACTCAGTCCACGCCTGCTGACGCTGTACGACTTGCCCGAGCAGCGGATCGACAACATCCGGCATGGCCGGACCATCGACGGAAAAACTGCGTCTGTGCCGCTGTTCTCGGCCATAGATCCCAATGCCTTGTTGAGTCACCTCGCGGCCGGTGCATCCGGCCCGGTACGTCCCATGGGCGGGCAACTGAGGGTGGCCGCGTTCCATTGGCAAGTGTTGTTCGACGCTGCGCTGGAAATGATCCAGCAATTGAAGGAACTGGGGAGCGAAGTGCAGCGCCTGCTTGAGCAGAAGGATCGTGTCGAGCAGGAGGAAATGCAGACGCGTCATCTGACCGAACTGGGCGACTTCGCCCGGCGCGCACAGGAGCAAGCCATTGCCCGGGAGGAAGAGACCCTGACCGCGCTGCAATTGAGCAGGGCGACGGTCGTGGAGCGCGAGCAGTACTACGGCGATTTATATGAAAAGAACATCTCGCCTGATGAGTTCAAAGTCATGGAGCATGTCGAAGATGCTGCGGGCATGGTGTCCTTGGCGACTGGGTTTCAGATGGGGGCGGCCGTTATCCATGCCTTCCCCAATATCTTTGGATTGGCAAATGGCGGGCATGAGCCGGGTCATCTGGTGAGTGCTGTCGGCTTCGGATTCCAGATATCAGCCGATGTTTCACGGGCCAAGGCTGACAAGACGGCGACCTCCGAAAGTTACCGCCGACGTCGAGACGATTGGCTGTTTCTGCGCAATCAGGCGACGGCGGAAAAAAATGCGATCGACGCCCAGATTGCCGCCCAGGCGCGGGCTGTCGAGGCGTCGAGGGTCAATCTGGAGCAGACCCTTGCGGTCAACGCCCAGGCGGTGCAACTCTTTGAATTTCTGCAAACCCGGGCGACCAATCGCGAGTTGTTCCAATGGCTGATTGGCCAGGTGCAAACCTTGCATTTCCAGGCCTATGACCAGGCGGTGGCGCTGTGCTTGAGCGCGCAGTCAGCCCTCAGGGCGCAAACCTGTGAGTTCCAGGCGTTCAATCTGGACACGAATGTGTGGCATGACAACCGCCGTGGCTTGACGGCGGGCATGGCCTTGCAGGCCGGGTTGTTGCGCATGCGTTCCGATTACTTGCAGCGCATCGAGCGGCGCCAGGAAATCCTCAAGACGATCTCACTCAGGCAATTGTTCGACGACCCTGCGACACGGCAAAAGGGTTTTGACAGTTGGACGCAGGCCTTCGGCCACTTGCTGGACACGGGAGCGCTGGAGTTCCAGATGATCCAGTTACTGTTCGATCGCGATTACCACGACCATTACTGCCGTCAGATCTTGCGCATTGAAATCACCCTGCCCATGCTGACCAACCCCTTCGAAAATGTCGTGGCGGCGCTGATCCAGATTGGCAGCTACATCGCCACACAACCGTCGAAAGCATCACTGGATTATCTGCACGGCCCCGGAGACGAGGTGGCACCGGCCGATGTGCTGATCAATCTGAGCGCTGGCCAACAAATCTCTCTCTCCACGGGGCTGGATGACGCCGGCCAGGTGTCGCTCAAACCGGATGAAGGCTTTATCGCGCCGTTTGAAAATACCGGCGCCGTGTCGCGCTGGAAGATTGTGTTTCCGTGGCCTGTGAAGCAAAACCCGAGGCTCATGTCGCTGACCGATATCGTGGTCAAGGTGTATTACACCGCCAAAGTCGGTGATCTGGCCTTCTCCAAAAAGGTTCAGGAGTGGGTGGAACGTACTGACGGCAAACCCGAGGAGCGTCAATCATGAGTGTGAGAGCCATCGATACGGATCACAGCTTCGTGAAAAACGGAGATCAGACAGAAGGTTTTGATCACTGGGATGATGTGAGTACTCAAGGGGAGCGCGGACTTCGGGGTGATTGGTGGGGCGACGTCTATGTCATGATCATGACACTCGCCGACCTGGCGGCGGTTCGTCAAACGATGAAGGTGCCGATTGCACAACAGGCTGATGCCCGTTATCGCGTGCGTGTTCTCTACGAAAACACCTATCCGTCATCTGCCGGTCAAGTGGTGGTCAACAAAAAGGGCAGCATCGATACGTTCGTGATCCCGTTGCCGGCGAAGTCGGGGGCGCAAGCTGCCGATCCTTTGGCGGTCGATCTGACCGAGGTGGAAGAGGAGTTGCCGGACAGGCTCGATCTGCAGGCAGGCGATGAGCTTGAGCTGAAGTTTTGCAGCCCGAAAAAAATACCCGGTGACGGTGGCTCTGCGGAAATCCGCCTGACCGGCATCTGGCTGAAACTGAGTTTGCCACCGTTGGAGTTGGTAGCGTTTTCCATTGATGGCCGGCACTTCACTCCCGCCGATGTTTTGCCTCTGTGCCTGGGAGCTACCGGTGATCAAAGTCACGGGATTTCTTTTGAGAAGAGTTCAGCAAGCGGTTGGGACGAGGGGAGCCTGTGGCTTTATGGCAATCCGCTGGGCGCCATCACCGGTGAGCCAGATTTGGGTAAGACCCAGCTGATCAATCTGCCATGGTGGCTCGATTGTCCGAATCTGGGGGGCGATGAGCCTAATGAACTCACCATGAAGATCCACAGCAAATACACTGCGCAGCCTTATCCGTTGCGGGTTTCGTTGGGGCATCATTTGCTGGAGCTGATCGCCCTAAAGCAGGCGGAGACTCATCCGGTCATCGAGTATGGCGAATCAGTGGAGCTGCAAGTTCAGGTCAGATCCGTCTACACCCAGGCACCGGTAGTCCGAGAGGTGATCTGGCGGATAGAGGGAGAGGGAAAGACGATCCTGCACCGGGCACCCACCGATGCTCAAGGTCGAGCCACTTATCCATACACGCCCACTGAGGCCGGCCTGAGCAGGATTACCGCCTCTGTTGTCAGTCCTTTATCCGAAAATGGCGAAGCGACGCACACATTCGACGTCCTGGCGTTTGCCACCGATCCACTGAAGACCTTGCAGGCCCGGTTCGACGACGGACCACCGGCCCTCTGGGGAGAGAAAACCCGCTACCCCGAACGCGGTGAGTCATTTCGCATCTATCTGGACATCCCGGCGGATCATCCTCTGCATGACGCTGAATTCTTCCTGTTCTGGGGGGAGGGAGATCTTCCCGCGGATCTGGGGGCAACAGCGCTCCCGGATTTTGGCCATCCTGCAGTGGTAGTCGGTGGTTCAGTCCTTTGGACGCTCAACTTCGGGGGCAGCCGCGATGGTTTCTTTGGCTTGGTCATTGGCTGTTCCAGGTTGCAGCGTCCATCGCGCAGCAATGCCATGTCGTTGGCCTACAACAGAGTCGAGATCGGCGAGACCTGGGGGCCGAACAAGTCGCCGGTGGTGGATGAAGGCGACGTCGTCACGTGCGCGGTACAAGTGCAAAGAAGCGACAGGCAACCAGTCAGCAATGTAGAAGTCCGGTTTGAAACGCCTGTCGGTTCGGTCAAATCTCTCACGGGAGTGGATGGCTGGGCGAGTGTAGACCATCAGCCAGACAATGCCGATGAGTCCGTGATTACTGCGCGTGTCCAGCGCCATGAAGATGCGCCAGTGCTTGAACATCCATTTTCAGTCAAGACCTTGCCTGTCAGCAGCTGGAAAGGGCAAGTCACCTTCACTCTGGACGGGAAGCCGATCGACCGGGTAGTGCAGGGCGTGATCTGCCGACGAGGCAGGACGCATAGACTGCGTATTGATCCCGTTGAGGGCAGCAGCTTTATAGGCAAGTCGATTGCGCTGGATTGGGGGGAGGTAGAGCCCTTGTCGGGCTTCGAAATGGATCCCCAACCCGGTATTCCCCGGACAATGGGCGTCGATGGCCTCGAATGGAAGATCACTTCGGGCATCGATATCAGTGGGTTTTCAACTCTGAGGTTCAGCAGTTCCCATTTGACGGAAACGCGCGAGTTTCCGTTGCGACTGCTGGCCAGTGATCTCGCCACAGAAGTCCGAGCCATGCTTGATCATGTTTCGGCTGAGTCGGGTAATGACACGCTATTTCCCTGCCTGTGGGCCAAACACCAGTTGGTACTCATGCCACACGGGATCAGTGCGTTGCATGGACTGCCGATGAAGTCGGACATCACACCGTTGCCGCCGGGGATGGTGGCCGTTCCCCCGCTTTCAACCGATGTCGTCATGACGGCGGGCGGTGCGCGCCGGGAGCTGGATTTTACCAATAGCTCCGACAACGCCGAGATGACGTTGACCAAAACGGTCGTGATCGGTGACGAACTGCTAACGGCGCAGACGCCATTGAATCTGGATCACAATAAAATCAGAGTGGTTGCTGCGCGCGGGCCGGCCATCGATCCGGTTCTGAGCAAGGATGAAAGTGTCCGATTGCAAGCCCGGTTTTATTCAGCATTTGCGGATCGGCCGGTCCCAAATGCGAGAGTCGGATGGCAGGTCGGGAGTGGCGCGCCAGTCGACTCCTTGACGGATGTGGATGGCTGGGCGATGTACGATGCCCGTTCAACACAAGCGGGCCTCAGCGAGGCAAGTGCGACTGCGAACAATCCTTTTGACCAGTCAAAGGCTGAACAGTGTTATCAACTGAACACCCTGGCGGGCGACCCATGGCCGAGTCTGCGTTTGGTGACCGATTCACTCGAGCAGCTCTGGGCGCAACGCGCACTTTTTCCGAGGCGCGGCGAGGCGTTCAACATGCGCCTTCAGGCCGATGTCGACAGTGCCCTGCTCGGGCAATCGGTGGCAGTGGGTCTGGTCAGCCCGGGTCAGAGCGAAGTCGGGCTTGTGTTTGCCGACCCGCTGGGCGAATTCCGCGAAGTGACGGAAAAAGGGCTGGATATCTCCTTCAATGCGGGTGATCTGAAGGACAGCGGTCTGGCTATTCAACTGGCTGCCAGTCGTTTGTTGGAGCGGTCGGCCCCTCAACCCATGTCATTGGGTTCCCAAGCCATTGCCGCCAACATCACGGCGAGTCCCGGTGTCCTTCAGGTTGTCGATTGGGGGAAGCAGGTTCTTTGCGAAGTCCGGTTGACGAGTGGGGTGACCGGCAGGCCGATGGCCAATGTGCGGATCAAGTGGACGCGGCTGGGGCAGGAGCCAACGTATACGACCACTGATTTTCATGGCAGGGCGCGGATAAGTTTCCTCCCGCCCTCATCCGGTCCGGGTATTGTCACGGCGTCCGTCGTGGGTGGGGCTGATTCGGCGTCGGTCAATATCCACTATTCAATGAACGAACCGCGTCGGATTGAAGCGCTGGTCGTTGATGCGATGAGCGGTTTTCCGGGGCAGAAAGTGTCAGCCTTCGCCTTGGTGGTATCGGCCATCACCGGCAAGGCGCTGCCGGATGCCGAGGTGCACTGGCGGCAGGGGAATCTGGCGCTGCCTTCTACGCTCACCGATGCTCAAGGCAAGGCAACGATTGAGTTTTGGCTCCTGCCAGGCCAGGTCCGATTGACCGCCTCGGTGCGAAGCGGTCTGGCTGGCACAGATGCGCAATCAGTCATCCTGTCGGCGCCGCAGGATAAACTGGTCGTTGCAGAACTGAACAGTGACAAAACGACGTTCTGGCTGGGTGAGACCATGACTGCTCAGGCCCGGGTGCTCTATGAACAACAGGGTGGTGTTGCGCCGGGTGTCCCTGTGGATTGGAAATTCCCGCCTTTGCAGTCGAGGATGTCCATGACCGATGACAAGGGGCTGGCAGAGGTGGAGGTGACGGCTCCGTATGTCGGTGTGTATCAGTTGGCTGCTTTCGTCCGAGAAACTGCCGCCGGATCGAAGACATTGAATTATGAGGTTCTTGATCCGCTTGATTCTCCTGAGCATGCGAATATCGAGTCCGTTACCGCAGCACCAAATCCGGTTTACAAGAACAATTGGGTCACGATGACCGCGCTGATCGTGGGAACGAAATCCCGGCTACCCATGCCCGGCAGGAAAATATTCATGTCCAGAAACGGGCAGCCATTTTTCGAGAGCACAACTGATAGCAATGGAAAAGTCGGGTTCGCGTGGAGACCGTTTGACTCATCGGAGCAGGTTTCACTTTCCGTCAAAGTCGAAAATCCAGGAGGGGGTTCGATCAGTGATGCCGTATATGTCACAGTTCTGGAAATCTGATTGACGCACTAAAACGCCCCGCTTTTTTTCCAGGACAGATACTGCGTCACCAGTCCGGCCCCAAGTTCCGAGGGGCGAGCGTCCAACATGGGTATTCCATGAGCACTCATCTGCTCGTGGAGTTCGGCCCGGTTGTTGAAGTATTCCACTGCTGCGCAATAGGCAGAGGCCTCTGGTAAGGTCTGTACCAGCGTGCGTCGCACATCATCGAGCGCTTCCTCGTGCAGGCTTGCTATCAGCACGCGGTGTTGCTGACTCAGGCGTTTTACCGCAGTCAGCAAGTCCTCACCGTCCTCATCCCGCACATTGCTCACCAGCACCACCAACGCCCGACGCTTTTGCCGGGCCAGCAACTGATTCACCGCTGCCGGGTAGTCGGCGGGACGTTGCGTGCTGTGAAGGTCGTATACGCTGTTAAGCAACACATTGAGCTGCCCAGTCCCTTTGACCGGCGCGAGATAGCGCGGCTGATCACCGGCAAACATACTCAACCCCACCGCATCCCCCTGCCGCAACGCCACGTAACTGAGCAGAAGACACGCATTCAATGCATGGTCGAAATGCGACAGCTCACCGTCCTGACTACGCATCCGCCGTCCGCAATCGAGCATGAAAATAATCTGCTGATCACGTTCGTCCTGATACTCCCGGGCAATCGGTGTGCGATGCCGGGCGGTGGCTTTCCAGTCGATCTGGCGCTGGCTGTCGCCCTCTCTGAATTCGCGCAGTTGATGAAATTCCAGACCTTGCCCGCGCCGTTGCCGCTGGCGCACGCCGAGTTGGCTGAGCCAGTTGTCAACCGCCAGCAGTTGGCCGCCGTAGAGGCGGGCGAAGTCGGGGTAGACGCGGGTGTGGTCGACCGCGTTGAGCAGGCGTTTGTCGGACCACAGGCCCATGGGGCTTGGCAGGTTGACTTCGCAGTGTTCGAAGGTGAAGTGACCGCGTTTGAGGGGGCGCAGGCGATAGCTGATCTGGCTGTGCTGGCCGGGTTGCAGTTCGACGGGTAATGGGAGGTGTTCGAAGTCCAGTCCGTGGGGTACGTGGTCGAAGATGTGTAGGGTCAGTGGTAGCGCGAAGTGATGTTCGACTTGTAGCCGCACTTCGCTCCAGCGACCGAGTGCCAGGCTGCCGGGCATTTGTCGTTGCACGTGGGGTGAGGGCAGGCGTTTGAGGCGGAGGGCGTCGAGTGTCGCCAGGGCCAGCAGTGCCAGCAGCAATCCCCAGTTGATGGATAACAGGCTTGATGGAACGGCGATGTCCAGAGCTCGCAGGGTGCCCAGCACGATGCTGATGGCCAGCAGGATCGTAAGCCAGATCAGCAGCAGGCGCGAGGGTTTCACAGGCGCGGCGCCGGCACTTGATCGAGCAGTTGCTTAAGCACCTGATCGACCTCCAGCCCTTCGATGTCCAGCTCCGGGGCGATACGCACGCGATGGCGCAGAACCGCCAGAGCACAACCCTTGATGTCGTCGGGAATTACGAACTCGCCGCCGCGCAACAAGGCCCGAGCGCGGGCGCAACGTACCAGGGCGATGGAGGCGCGGGGGCCGGCGCCGAGGGTCAGGCCCGGCCAGGTGCGGGTGCTGCGGGCCAGGCGCACGGCGTAGTCGAGGACCTGATCGTCCAGCGGCAGGTCGCTGGCGATGCGTTGCAAGGCCAGCACGTCCTTGGCTTGCAGCACGGTGCGCAGCGGTTGCACGTCGAGCATGTCGGCCCGGGTCGAGCGGCTGACCTGGCGGACCATGTCCACCTCCTGCTCGGTATCGGGATAGTCCATGCGCACCTTGAGCATGAAGCGGTCGAGCTCGGCTTCGGGCAGTGGATAAGTGCCTTCCTGTTCGATGGGGTTTTGTGTCGCGAGCACCATGAACGGTTGGACGATGGGCAAGGCGCGGCCTTCGAGGGTGACCTGGCGTTCCTGCATGGCTTCGAGCAACGCCGCCTGGGTTTTTGCCGGGGCGCGGTTGATCTCGTCGGCCAGTAAAAGATTGGTGAACAACGGGCCTTTGCGCAGCTTGAACTGTTCGGTTTGCAAGTCGTACACCGCGTGGCCGGTGACGTCGCTGGGCATCAGGTCCGGGGTGAACTGGATGCGGGCGTATTCGCCACCGAAGCAACGGGCGAGGGCGCGCACCAGCAAGGTTTTGCCCAACCCCGGCACGCCTTCGAGCAGCACATGGCCGCCGGCGATCAGGGCGGTGAGGACGTCGTCGATCACGCTGTTCTGGCCGATCACGGCTTTTTGCAGCTCCGTCCTTATCGCCTGGGCCAACTGGCTGGCGCGTTGACGCTGCTGGGCGGCGTGGGACTGGGTGCCGGGCTCGATCTCACTCATAAGGCATTCCTCAAGATTTGCAGGTGGGCGACCTGACGGCTGAATTCAGCGCTGGACAGGCGCTGCTTCGGTCGCGGGCTCATGGCCTGGCTGATGGCGCGCGTGGGTTGGCCGGTCAGGCGTGCGAGCACCAGCCATTGTTCGGCGACGCCGAGTTGTTCAAAACCGGGATGACGGTGACGGACCCGGCGCAGGATGTCGTGCTGCAAGGCTTGCAGCAGACTTTGCTGACCGCTGCGGCGCAGCATGAAATCGGCGCTGGCGCGCAGGTGTTCCTGCAGTTGGCGGCGGGCTCTTGGGGGCGGCTCCAGCATCGGGCCGCTGCGCACGCCGACATGCCAGCATCCCAAACCAATCAAGGCGAGCAGGGCGACCAAGGCTTGGGGGAAGTAGCGCCACAGCAAGGTCAGCAAGCTGTCGTGCTCGGTATTGAACAGCAGGGTCACGTCGGTGTCGGCGGTCAGGTACCACAGCAGCCAGGCGTTGTCGTACTGGTCGATGGCCGGGTTTTTCCACAGGTCGGCGTCGGTGACTACGGTGATCGAACCGAGCCCATGAGTCAGCTGCATCATGTGCGTGGCCTTGCCACTGTTGGCCCAAGCCTGGGCGAGGTTTTTCGGGTCGTCGAGGTGGAACGCGGTATCGAAGCCGACATAGGCCGGCGCCTCTTCGTTTTCCAGGTAGAGCTTGGTCAGTTTCGGGTAGGGGTCGTCCCTGAGATCGGGAGGCGAGTCCTTGAGGTCTTTGCTCAAGAACTGATGCACCTGCACCCGGTCGAGCAGCAGGTCATTGCTCTGACCGATCTTTTCATCCCACAGGGCTTCGGCGACGAATAGAAGTCGTCCGCCGGCCCGGGTCCAGTTCAGCACCTGATCGACCTGTCGCGGCGACATGTTCGACCGGTCGCCGAGCAACAACAAACTGTGCTGATGGGGCTCAAGGGTCGGCAGGATGTCGAGGCTGTTGGCGTGGCTGACGTTCAGGCCCTGTTTGCGCAGAAAGTGCTCGGCCGCCAGATAGGGATTGGCCTGGGCTTCGGGGGACGGGCCGTGATCGATTTCTGCCGGATAGGGCGTGGCCTTGAGATACAGGTAAACACTTAACGCGCCCAACAGCACGACGATGAATACGCCGACCGCCAGCCACAACCTGCGATTCAACGGACCACTCCCGGGCCGAATAACGCGCGCCAACCGTCACAGAGTTCCTGTTGCAAATGCGCCGGTGGCAGGCGATGCCCGTAGGCCATGTTTTGCCAGTGCGCGGTCAGTTTTTTGCTGAAGGCGAGTAACGCCGGTTGTTGCAGATGTTCAATGCGCTGAAGAACCTCGCCTTCGGTGTCGGCGGGTTTGAGCGCCATGTTGAAGTCGTGCAGCAAGTGGCTGAGCAGGGCGCGATAGAGCAACCCGAGGGCTTCACGGGGGTTGGTTTGCCAGAGGCTTTCGGCGCTGGCCGCGATGTCGGCGGGCAAGGTTTCTCGGTTGAGCTCCAGGCCGAATGCCTGCTGCGGTAACGGCCGCGTGATTTTGCGTTTTAACGCCGGTCGGCGGCTGACGAACGCCTGCAACCAGTCGCGGTAACGCCAGATCAACAGCCCGATGGCGCCGACCACCGTGCCCCACAGCAACACTTCGATCAGGCTGGCCAAGACGCCGAAGCGTTGGCTGTCCAGCAAGCTGAACAGCGCCTTCAGCCAGGCGGGCGTTTGACCATTGTCCGTAGCGGATTTGTCTTCGCCAAAACGATAACGCGTGACTGTTTCCTTGTTCTTGAACGGTGGCTGTTCGAGGATGGCCTTGATGCTGTCCCGGGACGCCTGGCTGGTCAGTGGTTGCTCCAGCAGACGCGGACTGTCCGGTGACATGGCCGGTTCGGCGGCCCAGGCGCTTTGCGTCGTGGGCACCAGCAGGATCGCGGCCAGCAGCAGAGTGACAACCGGGGTCAAGCGTTGGCGCAAGCGGCGGAACACCAGTTCGATGTCCCAGGCTTCCAGCCGCGTGCGCCGGTTCAAATACAGGCTGAAACCGCAGGCCACATAGACCGGTTCCCAGACCACCAGCACCAGGGCGTAGAAGGCATTGGTCAGGTGTTCCAGCCAGCGCCAGTCCTGCACGGCGGCGCTAATCAGGATCTGCCAGCTCCAGTCGAGCTCCACTTGTTGCGGCAAGAGCATATAGAACAGCCCCATCAAGCCGATCCACAGCGCGGTTTCCAGATGCACGCCGATGATCGTCAGCCACTGGGCGGCACCGGCATTGCGTTGCAACAGCACGCGTAAACGCTGTTGTCGTGCTTCGCCCCCCAGGCCTTCGAGTTGCACCACGGGCATCACAAAACTGCGGCTCAGGCTCAGGCGACGCCAGGTCAGGCTGGCCAGCAGTTGCGGCTTGAGCAGGCGCGGCCATTGGCGCAGGGCCTGTTTGAGCGTGGGCGTTTCGCCGAACATGGCTTTGGACAGGATGTACAGCGGCAACCGATCGAACGCTGGCTTGAGCCACCAGAACAGGAGCACGGCGAGGGAGGGCGAATCCCACAGCAGCAGGGTGAGCAGGGCGAAGACCGGCAAGGTCACGATGGCCCAACTGATCATCAACAGGCCTCGATGGCGCTGACTCAGCAGCACCCCCAGGTCCATGGCTTCCCAGGCCGTGCGCGGGCGGATCACCACGCTGGCGTCACTCAGGCGCATGGCGGGTCCGTCCGGCAAACAGCAGATAAGTCGCCACGAGTAACCAGAGCGCCGCGCCGACCAGGTATTTGATCAGCGGCGCAGTTGCGCTGCGCGCCGACCAGTAGGCTTCGATAAACGCCGCCAGCAGCAGAAACAGCATGACCCCGCAAATCAGCAGCACGCTTTTGTGCGCCGCCCGTTGCAGAGCCTCGCTCCGTGGCAAGCGTCCCGGCGCAATCAAGGCCCAGCCCAGTTGGAGGCCCGCGGCACCGGCCAGGGCAATGGCGCTCAGTTCGAAGGCGCCATGGCCGATCACGAACGACCAGAAGGTTTGCCCATAGCCGATGTGCGTCAGGTGCCCGGCCACCGCGCCGATGATCAAGCCGTTGTAGAACAGGAAAAACGCGCTGCCCAGGCCAAACAGCAAACCGCTGGCGAAGGTCTGAAACGCGATGCCGATGTTGTGCATGATGTAGTAACCGAACATCACCCAGTCTTCACTGGCGGCTCGTTCTGCCAAACGCCCCAGATGACCGGCGTCGGGGTCGTACATGTTTTGCATCTCGCTGACCTGCTCGGCCGGGATCAGGTTGTAGACCAGCTCCGGGAACAAATACACCAGCAAGGCAAAGCCGATCAGGCTGCCAAAAAATATGAGGCTGGCAGCGAGCACGAAACGCCACTGTTCGCGCACCAGTCGCGGGAAGTCGGCGAGGATGAAGCTCAGCACATTTGCACCCAGCCGACTGCGATGCCGGTAAAGCTGTTGATGCCCGCGCAACACCTGTTGCTGCAACGAGTCGATCAAAAAGCTGCTGTAACCACGCTCCTGAGCCAGGGCCAGGTGTTGGCATAGCCGTCGATAATCGCTGGGGAAACTGGCGATGTGTGAGGTTTGCTCGTCGCGCTCCAGCCGTTCGAGCATGAGTGCAAATTGCTCCCATTCGGCCTTGTGGCGACTTTCGAAAAGGCTTTGCTTCATGCCGGGCCCAACAGTGCGCGGGCGATGCCGTTGAGTTCGGCCACGGCCTGTGGCTTCGATACCTGCAACGGTTGCGCGAGTATCGAGGCAAGCTCCATGGCCCGATCCTCGGAGAGTTCACTCTGACGCTCGGCAAACCCGAGGATGGCGCGTTGTTCGGTCAGCGTCAGCGTGAAGGCGGCGCGCCGTGGCAGGACGTCGGGCAGCTGCGGGCGGGTGAGCGGTTGTTCGCGGTAGACCACCAGCGTACCGGCGGCCAGGTCACCGAGGCGTTTGAAGGTGGGATGTTGCAGGCAACTGATGGCTCCGAGGAAATAGCCGAACGGCAGCATGTCGACGAATCGCAGCAGGTTGCGCAGCAAGGACGCGGACCAGCCGATCGGCGTGCCATCGTCGTGCACCACTCGCAACCCCATCCATTGCTTGCCCGGTGAGCGCCCCTGATTGAGCACCTCGAACAGCACCATGTACCACCAGCTCACCACGAACAGCAAAATCGAGCCGAGCCCCGCGCCGAGTTTTCCGAGAAACGCCAATAGCATAAACAGCAGGCCCAGGATCAACCCGCGCAGGCCCAGGTCGATGGCAAACGCCAGCGCACGGACCATCAACCCGGCCGGGCGCAGTGGCAAGTCGATGCCTTCGGGCGTTTCGACGTGATACCGCGTGTCCAGTGGCGGGGCCAGCGTTGCTTTCCCTGGCAGTGCTGTGGTCTCGAGCATGGGCAACCTTGGTGTGGCCGGTTTGCGATTCGATGTCCGTCCGATGCTAGCAGTCTCTCGGGGGAAA
Organism: Pseudomonas frederiksbergensis; assembly: GCF_017114915.1. Classification (GTDB taxonomy): domain Bacteria; phylum Pseudomonadota; class Gammaproteobacteria; order Pseudomonadales; family Pseudomonadaceae; genus Aquipseudomonas; species Aquipseudomonas frederiksbergensis_I. Next base: position 21,373 of record NZ_JAAUOE010000022.1, on the reverse strand, counting down.
ACGACATAACTATGTATTGCACATCGTGTGGCGTCAGGTGGTTGAATGACAGATCGCTGGCCGCGATGGCGGTCAAGCGCCTAGACTTCGCCAGTCTTCAGCTCAGGAACAACCCGTGACCTCGATCTTCTGGTACGACTACGAAACCACTGGCATCAATCCACGTTGCGACCGTCCGTTGCAAGTGGCGGGGATTCGCACCGACTTCGATCTCAATGAAATAGACGAGCCGGTCAATCTGTACTGCCAGCCCAGTGACGACATCCTGCCGCATCCGGCGGCGTGCGCGATCACCGGTATTACGCCAGGCCGTCTGGCCGAACAGGGTTTGAGCGAAGCCGATTTCATGACACGGGTTCATGCCCAGCTGGCGGCCCCCGGCACCTGTGGGGCGGGCTATAACACCCTGCGCTTCGACGACGAGATGACCCGTTACAGCCTGTATCGAAACTTTTTCGACCCTTATGCACGGGAGTGGCAGGGCGGCAACAGCCGCTGGGATCTGATCGACGTGGTGCGCGCCGCCTATGCCTTGCGCCCCGACGGCCTCGTCTGGCCCAGGGATGACGAAGGGCGGGTGACGCTCAAGCTCGAACGCCTGACCGCTGCCAACGGCATCGATCACGGCCATGCCCACGAGGCGTTGTCGGATGTTCGCGCCACCATCGCTCTGGCGCGTCTTATCCGGGAAAAACAGCCGAAGTTGTATGACTGGCTGTTTCAGTTGCGCAGCAAACAAAAGGTGATGGACCAGATTCGCTTGTTGCAGCCGATGGTGCATATTTCCGGGCGTTTTTCGGCGGCCCGCCACTATGTCGGTGTAGTCCTGCCGTTGGCCTGGCATCCACGTAATCGCAACGCGCTGATTGCCTGTGATCTGCATCTGGACCCTCAGGGGCTGCTCGATCTGGATGCCGACACCTTGCGTCAGCGGCTTTATACCCGTCGGGACGAACTGGCCGAAGGCGAACTGCCGGTGCCGCTCAAGCTCATACACATCAACAAATGCCCGGTAGTGGCACCGTTGTCGGTACTACGTCCTGAAGATCAGCAACGTTTGGGGCTGGACATGGCGCTTTATCAGCAACGGGCGCTGCGGCTAACTGACGCACAACAAGTTTGGCGAGATAAGGTCTCGGACATTTATACCGGCGACGATTTCTCTCCAAGCCAGGACCCTGAGCAACAGTTATACGACGGTTTTATCGGCGATCGGGACCGGCGTCTATGCGAGCAAGTCAGATCCGCCGACCCTGCGCAACTAGCACAAGAGCAGTGGCCTTTCGATGATGAACGTTTACCTGAATTATTGTTTCGTTATCGCGCACGCAACTTTCCCGACACGTTGAGCTTCTCAGAGCAAGAACGCTGGCGAATTTTCTGTCAGCAACGTTTGTCCGCACCGGAGTGGGGGGCTCCCAATACGCTGGAAAGTTTTCTGGAGGTTGCCGCTCAATTGACGATTAGCGCTACACCGTTTCAGCGAGAGGTTCTGGATGAATGGAAAAATCATGTCCAGGCATTACGCAAACGTTTGAATCTTTGAAACCGAAAATGATCTGGGCTTGAATTCCGGGCATAAAAAAACGCCAGCATTTGCTGGCGTTTTTCAGGTCGCGGATCAGTCTGCGACTAGCCTGCGGCTTAGCCTAGCAGGGTAGCCCAGCTTTCAACCACGTCACCGCCCCACTTGGCTTTCCACTCTTTCAGAGTCTTGTGGTTGCCACCTTTGGTTTCGATGACTTCGCCGTTGTGCGGGTTTTTGTATTGTTTAACTTTGCGAGCACGCTTGGTGCCGGTAGTTTTTACTACGCCGCCACGTGGAGCCTTGGTTTTGGACTCTGGATCCAACAGCGCAATGATGTCGCGCAGGGATTTGGAGTATTCGCCCATCAGGGTGCGCAGTTTGCCTTCGAATTCCAGCTCGGTTTGCAATTTGTCGTCTTGGGACAGATTCTTCAAACGGGCTTGCAGCTCTTTGATAGCTTCTTCGGTGGCGCGATATTCGTTGATCAAGGACATGAGGACTACCTTATGTTGGGCGCTGGATGACAGGGAACAGTGCGACAATAATAGTCAGGGTGTTTCATCAAGTAAACATTTAACCGGTGTTTTATTTAAATTAGTTACGCATAGGGCACACATTGGAGTGGCAGTTAAATAACGTCACAAATACTCACAGTTGACCTCTTGAAGATGGCCCGCAAGAGCACCATCGCACGTGCAGCATAGTGCTTGCAGAACCGGTGCCTGGCCTGCGTGCAAAGCCACACGTCATCAATACTGCAGTTTTGCTGCGCAATCGCTAGAATGGCGGCCTTTGCGAAGTTCTGGAGTTCCCCTCATGCGCACTTTTCGGCTGGTGATTGCTTGCCCGGACCGCGTCGGCATCGTTGCTAAAGTCAGTAACTTTCTGGCGTCACATAACGGCTGGATCACCGAAGCGAGCCATCACTCGGACAATCTCAGTGGCTGGTTCTTCATGCGTCACGAAATTCGTGCCGATTCGCTGCCTTTCGGTATCGAAGCCTTTCGCGAAGCGTTTGCACCGATTGCCCAAGAGTTCTCGATGGACTGGCGCATCACCGACACCGAGCAGAAGAAACGCGTGGTGTTGATGGCCAGTCGTGAATCCCACTGCCTGGCTGACTTGTTGCACCGCTGGCACAGCGACGAACTGGACTGCGAAATCGCCTGCGTGATTTCCAACCATGACGATTTGCGCAGCATGGTCGAGTGGCACGGTATTCCTTACTACCATGTGCCGGTCAACCCGCAGAACAAGGAACCGGCCTTCGCCGAAGTCTCGCGTCTGGTCAAACAGCACGAGGCCGAAGTGGTGGTACTTGCCCGTTACATGCAGATTCTGCCGCCCGAGTTGTGCAGCGAATATGCCCACAAAGTCATCAACATTCACCACAGCTTCCTGCCGTCGTTCGTCGGCGCCAAGCCGTATCACCAGGCTTCGATGCGTGGCGTGAAGTTGATCGGCGCCACTTGCCACTACGTAACCGAAGAGCTGGATGCCGGTCCGATCATCGAGCAGGACGTGGTGCGCGTCAGCCACAGCGACAGCATCGAAGACATGGTGCGCTTCGGTCGTGACGTCGAGAAGATGGTGCTGGCCCGTGGTCTGCGTTATCACCTGGAAGACCGGGTGTTGGTGCACGGCAACAAAACGGTCGTGTTCTGATACCCGCTGTTGATCGTTCCCATGCCCCGCGTGGGAACGCATCCTGTGACGCTCTGCGTCACCTCCCGCAGCAGACGCGGAGCGTCTAGGGCTGCATTCCCACGCAGAGCGTGGGAACGATCAGAGGGACATGACCATGGCCGATCCATTGGACAAAGCCACTTCCAGGGCGCCCGCCACATTGGGTGAGGGCTGTTTGAGTCGCTATGACCCGGATGACCTGAGCCCCGAAGACGGCACGGAATTTCCCGGCGCCGCCGAGTTGTGGGAGCAGTTGCGGGACGATTCCGACGATACAGCCGGGGACGCCTGAAAAGATCTTTCAAGCTTGCTTGAATTTCATCAGCTTCCTCAGTAATGGCCGCCCGAGCATCAGTAAAAACACCGGGCCGCCGACCACCAGGTAGAAGTAATAAGTCACCGTCCGCCAGATCAGAATCGCCGCCGCCGCGGCGGATTTCCCCACCATGGGCGCCAGCAGCGCCGCCGACGTCAATTCCGCCGCCCCGGCACCGCCCGGCAGCAGGCTGAACTGCCCCGCACTCAGCGACAGCATCTGGATCAGAAAGCACCAGGCCCACTGCAAATCCACGTCCAACCCGCGCAACGCCAGATACAGCACGCTATAACGCAAGGCCCAATGCAGGCAGGTCAGTGCAAATACCGTGATCAACGTCTGAAAGGGCAGCTTCAACGTGTCAGTGAACGCCGCCAGGAATTGCAGGAGTTTTCGCGCCCAGCGAAGCCGAGTCGCCTCTTTGACATTGAGACGGGCGAGCAACCGACCGCTCAGACGAATCAGCGAACGGTGGAAGCGAGCCACCACCACGCAACTGAACAACCCGCCGAACATTGAGATGGCGCTGACGGTCAGCAGCCATTCCATGCGCTGACTGAGGTGCTGGAACAGGGCATAAATCAGAATCCCGCTCAGCGCGCAGAGAAAAAACAGCAGATCGCTCAATTGGTCCATGGCGAACACGGCGCTGCCCCTGGCCGGCCGCACGCCATGGCGCGCAAGCAGGGCCATGATGGTCAGCGGGCCGCCACTGCCGCCGGGAGTGGCGCAGTAGGCGAACTCGGCAGACATCACCACCCCGAGGCTTTTGAGGCGGCTCACCTTGCTCCGCTGATCGCCCAGCAACAGGCGCAAGCGCAGGGTGTTGAGCATCCAGCACAGCAGGATCATGCCGAACATGATCAGCAGCCATTCCAACGGAAAATTTTGCAGCCGCGACCATGTCTCGCCGCCGCCCAGCAACGACGGGATGAGCACTGCGGCGAGCAGGGCGACGAGCAGCAGAATCCCGCGGCTCATGCGGCGCGACCGACGGTGTCGTCTTGCAGTGCCAGCCAGTTGGCCTTGGTCATAGGCACACGGCCTTCGTCGAGCAAGCGCTTGAGGAGTTGCAGCCAATACTGACGCGAGAACTCATGGCGCATGTCCACGGGGTGCAGGCCGAGACGAATCACCGGCGCTTGCCGCCAGCGTTGTTCGCGTTGATCGCTGACCAGCTTCGACAAACCCCGACGCCAGGCACTGCGTGCGCTCCAGATCAGGCCTGGGGCATTGATCGCGGTGAAATCCGGCAAGCGATACAGATGCTGCGAGTCGCTGGTGTAGCGCAGCGGTAACTGGCGCAACGCCTGACGGGTGCCTTCGCTCATCAGCCAGGCTGGGGCGACGAAGCCTTCAAGCGGCCAGTTGTAGCGATGGAACATCTCAATTCCGGCGCGCAGGCGGGCGAGAGCGGCGTCCAGAGGCAGATCATAGAACTCGCCTTCATGGGTGTAGATTCGGCGCATGAACCAGTCTCGGGGAGTGACAGGGATCGGCCCTTCATCGCAATGATAGTAACCGTGCAGGGCCAGTTCATCGCCGCGCGCGACACGGCTGCTCAGCAAACGTCGAAATTGCGGATGCGCGTTCAGATCGTTGTGTTTGTGCAAATCCGGTACCACCAACCAGGTCATCGGCACTTCACCCAGTGCGTCGACGGCTTCGACGACGGCCTGGTAATCGGGCCAGGTTTGCGGCGCAACGTCGTGCAGCACCAGCAACAGGCTGGGCGCGTTCATGGGCTCAACCATTGGCGGTCAGCGGCCATTGCGTGCCGAGTACGGCGTGATAATGACCCAACAGGCTGTCGACCACGGTATCCCAGGCGTAATACCGCTCGACATGGCTGCGGGCCTGTTTGCCCAGCGCGGCGCTGCCTTGGCTGAACAGTTCGCGTACCGCGTTGGCCATTGCGGCTGGATTGTTCGGCGCGCAGAGCAGGCCGCATTGATCAGTGACGATTTCCTGAAACGCTCCGGCCGCCACGGCTACCACCGGAATGCCACTGGCCATGGCTTCGAGGACCACCAGACCAAAAGTTTCCTGATCGCCGGCATGCACCAGCGCATCGGCACTGGCCATCAGGCGCGCGATTTGCGCCGCCGGGCAGAATTCATCAAGGACCGTGACATTGCGCGGCACCAGAGTCGGCATCGACGACCCCACCAGCAGCAAGTGATAGCGACGCCCCAGGCGTTTCATGCACTTGAGCAGCACCGGCAGGTTTTTCTCCTTGGAGCCGCGGCCGGCGAAGATCAGCAGGTGGGTGTTTTCATCGATGCCCAATTCAGCCCGCAAACCTGGGTCCCGTGCATTGGGGTTGAACGTTTGCAGGTCAACGCCCAAGGGCTGTACGAAAACGTTCTTCACCCCCAGCCCGATCAGTTTGTCGGCCATGACCTGGCTTGGCGCCAGTACCCGGTCGAAGTTGCCGTAGAGCTTGCTGACATAAGCCTCGACATTGGGTGTAACCCAGTTGCCCATGCGATTGCTGACCAGCATCGGCAGGTCGGAGTGATAAAAGCCGATGACCGGCACATCGAGTTGGCGCTTGGCGTCCAAAGCAGCCCAGGCGGTCAGGTATGGATCGCCGACTTCAATCAGATCAGGTTGCAAGACCTGCAGAACATTGCGCCAGGGCGCGAGACGAAGGGGAAAACGATAACCCTTGCCGAAGGGCAGGGCCGGAGCCGGAACCGTGTAAACGCCATCCTGTTCACTAAAATGGGCCCCGGGGACCAGCAGGCTGTGACGAATGCCCGGTTTGTTGCCCAGGCGCCGGTGTTTGGCATCCAGATAAGTGCGCACGCCACCGCTGGCAGGGGCGTAAAACATGGTTATGTCAGCGATATGCACGATGAACATCCCTCCGGGACCGTGGTTCTCCCTTTGGTTGACCTATATGAAGGATAGATGTTCGGTTGGGGTTTTGTGGTGGGGGAGGGCTGCGGGCTTGCCCGCGAAGAGGCCAGAACAGACACTAAATACGGAAACTGCCTACAAAATGGGCATTGTTGAAAGTACGCTGATGTTTTCGTCTCTCCTTAGGGAATTACCGACGCTATTCTCAGTCTGGTTTCTCGCTTGTTATCGGCCATGAAGGATCAAAGATTAACCATGGGTGACCAAATGCCTGACTCATCGCAACTCGTTATCGGCGCCGACCTCGCGGGTCAGTCCATCGCCCAGGCCATGCGCCTGGCGAACCGTCACGGCCTGGTGGCGGGCGCTACCGGGACCGGTAAAACCGTCACATTGCAGCGCTTGGCCGAAGCCTTCAGCGACGCTGGCGTGGCGGTGTTCGCGGCGGACATCAAAGGCGACCTGTGCGGCCTGGGCGCTGCCGGCAACCCTCAAGGCAAGGTCGCGGAGCGGATCGCCGGCATGCCCTGGCTGAACCATAAACCTCAGGCGTATCCGGTGACCCTGTGGGACATTCAGGGGCAGTCCGGTCATCCATTGCGCACCACCTTGAGCGAAATGGGACCGTTGCTGCTCGGTAGCCTGCTCGAGCTGACCGACAGCCAGCAGTCGGCCCTGTATGCCGCGTTCAAAGTGGCCGACCGCGAAGGGTTGTTGCTGCTGGATTTGAAGGATTTGAAGGCGCTGCTCAATCACCTGCGTGATAACCCCCAATTGCTGGGCGATGACGCCGCGCTGATGACCACCGGTTCCAGTCAGGCCCTGCTGCGCCGTTTGGCGACGCTGGAGCAGCAGGGCGCCGAAGCGTTGTTCGGTGAACCGGCGCTGCAACTGGAAGACATGTTGCAACCGGCGATGGATGGTCGCGGGCGCATCCATTTGCTCGATGCCAGTCGTCTGGTGCATGAGGCGCCGAAAGTCTATGCGACGTTCCTGCTGTGGCTGCTGGCCGAACTGTTCGAACAGCTGCCGGAGCGCGGCGATGCCGAGAAACCGCTGCTGGCGCTGTTTTTCGACGAAGCGCATTTGTTGTTCGCCGGGACGCCCAAGGCGTTGCAGGAACGTCTGGAACAGGTTGTCCGTCTGATTCGTTCGAAAGGCGTGGGCGTGTACTTCGTCACCCAATCGCCGGGCGACTTGCCGGATGACGTGTTGGCTCAACTGGGCCTGCGTATCCAGCATGGCTTGCGTGCGTTCACCGCCAAAGAGCAGAAATCCTTGCGCGCGGTGGCTGAGGGCTTCCGGCCGAACCCGGCATTTGACGCCTTGTCGGTGTTGACTGAGTTGGGCATTGGTGAGGCGTTGGTCGGCACCTTGCAGGACAAGGGTACGCCGGGGATGGTCCAGCGTGTATTGGTCGCGCCACCGCAATCGCGGATCGGGCCGCTGACCGAGACTGAACGCACGGTGCTGATCGCCGGTTCGCCGTTCAAGGGGCGTTATGACAAACCGGTCGATCGCGAGTCGGCTTATGAAGTGCTGATGGGGCGCAAGGGGTTGGCGCCGGAGCCTGAAGCAGAGCCGGGTAAACCGGCGCCTGAAGAGCCGAGTCTTGCGGACAAGGCCGGGGAATTCCTCGGTACGGCGGCAGGGCAGGCGCTGAAATCGGCGATGCGACAGGCGGCAAACCAGTTAGGCCGACAATTGGTGCGCGGGTTGATGGGGTCATTGCTCGGCGGTAGCAAACGCCGCTGAATGAATTGGAATGCAATCACCTGTAGGAGCCAGGCTTGCCCGCGAAGCTTTTGGCGCCCTCGGGGGCCTCTTCGCGGGCAAGCCTCGCTCCTACAGGGGTTCAGGATTTAGGTTTTGCGTGCGCCGCAAGGCGCTCCAGCGCCGCCCTTAAATTCGGGTCGGTAATCCCGTCAGCCGTCGCCTGAATGGTCGCCGCGGCATCCGTCGACAAATCCATGGTATGCCCAGCCGCTCCTTGCTGAACGGTCGGTGGTTGCACCTTGAACAGAATCCGCGTCAGGCTGGCGAACTCGTCGAACAGCTGTAACTGGCGTTGCAGACGCTTTTGTTGGTAGCGCAGGCGGGTGGCCCAGTGACCGTCGGTGACGATCAGCAATAAACTGCCTTCGCGCCACGACGCCACATGGCAATGCTCCCGGGCAGCCGGCTGCAGCTGGCTTTCCACCAGCCGTTGCAAATGACCCAGGCGTTGAGCGTGGCCAAAAATGGCTTTCAGCGGTTTGGCTTCGCGAAGCAGAACGGCGGGTGCTCTGGCCGTGAGAGGGCGAAATGCCATGATCGAACACCTGAAGTAACAGAGCGGCCATGGTAACAGAAAGCACCGACTGGCCCCGACCCATTGCATTGCGAACGCTTTACCCATTAAATCAACGAGTAACTTGTGCCCTTGATGGGTTGAAGTTCAGCAAAAAGCCCTTATTTTAAGTGAGCCCCGTCACAGCGCAGTGCATGCATCGTGGAACAACGCCACTTTCCTCACCATCGTTTCCGGGTAGAATGCTCGTTCGCATGCGGCCATGAGGGCTGCACGGGCGACTCACGGGGCCGCCCTCCATCCCTTTAGTGTGGAAGATCCTGCCGATATGTTTGCGCCTTTGTTAAAGAAACTTTTTGGAAGCAAGAATGAGCGTGAAGTCAAACGCATGCTCAAGACGGTACAGATCGTCAATGCCTTCGAAGAGCAAATGGTGGCCCTTTCGGACGATCAGTTACGTGCCAAGACTGCCGAATTCAAGGCCCGCCTCGCCAAAGGGGAAACCCTGGACAAGCTGCTGCCAGAAGCCTTTGCGGTCGCCCGCGAAGCCGGCAAGCGCGTCATGGGGATGCGCCACTTCGATGTCCAACTGATCGGCGGCATGACCTTGCATGAAGGCATGATCGCGGAAATGCGTACCGGTGAAGGCAAGACCCTGGTGGCCACACTGGGCGTTTACCTCAACGCGCTGTCCGGCAAAGGCGTGCACGTTGTGACGGTGAACGACTACCTGGCCCGCCGTGACGCCAACTGGATGCGCCCGCTCTACGAATTCCTCGGCATGACGGTCGGTGTGGTCACCCCGTTCCAGCCGCCGGAAGAAAAGCGCGCCGCTTACGCCGCCGACATCACCTACGGCACCAACAACGAATTCGGTTTTGACTACCTGCGCGACAACATGGCGTTCAGCATGGAAGAAAAATTCCAGCGCGAACTCAATTTTGCCGTGATCGACGAAGTCGACTCCATCCTCATCGACGAAGCCCGTACCCCGCTGATCATCTCCGGTCAGGCCGAGGACAGCTCCAGGCTGTACATCGAGATCAACAAACTGATCCCGCAGCTGCAATTGCACGTCGAAGAAGTCGAAGGCGAAGTCACCAAGGCCGGCCACTACACCGTGGACGAAAAGACCCGTCAGGTCGAACTCAACGAAGCCGGTCACCAGTTCATCGAAGACATGCTGACCAGCGTCGGCCTGCTGGCTGAAGGCGAGAGCCTGTACTCGGCGCATAACCTCGGTTTGCTGACCCACGTTTATGCCGGCCTGCGAGCCCACAAACTGTTCAATCGCAACGTCGAATACATCGTGCAGGACGGTCAGGTCGTACTGGTCGACGAACACACCGGTCGCACCATGCCGGGTCGCCGTTTGTCCGAAGGCCTGCACCAGGCCATCGAAGCCAAGGAAAACCTGAACATCCAGGCCGAGAGCCAGACCCTGGCGTCGACCACGTTCCAGAACTACTTCCGTCTGTACAACAAGCTGTCCGGCATGACCGGCACCGCAGACACTGAAGCGTTCGAGTTCCATCAGATCTATGGCCTGCAGGTCATGGTCATCCCGCCGAACAAACCGTTGGCGCGTAAAGACTACAACGACCTGGTGTTCCTGACCGCCGAAGAGAAATACGCGGCGATCATCGCTGACATCAAGGAATGCATGGCCCAGGGCCGTCCGGTGCTGGTGGGTACCGCCACCATCGAAACCTCCGAGCACATGTCCGGCCTGCTCCAGAAGGAAGGCATCGAACACAAGGTTCTGAACGCCAAGTTCCACGAAAAAGAAGCCGAAATCATCGCTCAGGCCGGTCGCCCGGGCGCACTGACCATCGCCACCAACATGGCCGGTCGTGGTACCGACATCCTGTTGGGCGGCAACTGGGAAGTGGAAGTGGCCTCGCTGGAAGACCCGACCCCTGAGCAGATTGCCCAGATCAAGGCCGACTGGCAGAAACGTCACCAGCAAGTGCTGGAGTCGGGCGGCTTGCAGGTGATCGCGTCCGAGCGTCACGAATCGCGCCGTATCGACAACCAATTGCGTGGTCGTGCCGGTCGTCAGGGCGACGCCGGTTCCAGCCGTTTCTACCTGTCCCTGGAAGACAGCCTGATGCGCATCTTCGCCTCTGACCGGGTGAAGAACTTCATGAAGGCGCTGGGCATGCAGTCCGGTGAAGCGATCGAGCACCGCATGGTAACCAATGCCATCGAGAAGGCTCAGCGCAAGGTTGAAGGCCGCAACTTCGACATCCGTAAACAACTGCTCGAGTTCGACGACGTCAACAACGAACAACGTAAAGTGATCTATCACATGCGTAACAGTTTGTTGGCCGCCGACAACATCGGCGAAACCATCGCCGATTTCCGTCAGGACGTACTCAACGCGACTGTCAGCGCGCACATTCCACCGCAATCGTTGCCTGAGCAGTGGGACGTGGCCGGCCTGGAAGCGGCGTTGCAGAGCGACTTCGGTGTGGCGCTGCCGATCCAGCAATGGCTCGACGAAGACGACCACCTGTACGAGGAAACCCTGCGCGAGAAGCTGCTCAACGAACTGATCGCGGCCTACAACGAGAAAGAAGACCAGGCCGGTGCCGAAGCGCTGCGCTCCTTCGAGAAACAAATCGTGCTGCGCGTGCTCGACGACCTGTGGAAAGACCACCTGTCTACCATGGATCACCTGCGTCACGGCATCCACTTGCGTGGTTATGCGCAGAAGAACCCGAAGCAGGAATACAAGCGCGAGTCCTTTACCTTGTTCTCCGAGTTGCTGGATTCGATCAAGCGCGACTCGATCCGTGTGTTGTCACACGTTCAGGTTCGCCGCGAAGACCCGGCCGAAGAAGAAGCCCGTCTGCGTCAGGAAGCCGAAGCGCTGGCTGCACGCATGCAGTTCCAGCACGAAGAAGCCCCTGGCCTGGAGCAACCGGAAGTGTTGGGTGAAGAGGTCGATGTCGCCCTCGCCACCGCACCGGTACGCAACGAGCAGAAGCTGGGCCGTAACGAGCTGTGCTACTGCGGCTCGGGCAAGAAATACAAGCATTGCCACGGGCAGATCCAGTAACCCCCGTTTCAAACGCTGAAATACCCGCGCCGCGACCGGCTTATGCCGTCGCGGCGTTTTGCCATTTAAACCACCGTCCATCGCAATGACGGTGCAGACAACATTTTTTAAGGAGCGCATTCATGGCTGTTGGTCTTGGTCCTTTGCCAACGTTGCACCCGGTTGCCGGTTTTGAACTCGGTATCGCCTCGGCCGGTATCAAGCGCCCGGGGCGCAAGGATGTCGTGGTCATGCGCTGTGCCGAAGGTTCCACGGTGGCGGGCGTGTTCACCCTGAACGCCTTTTGCGCCGCGCCCGTGATCCTGGCCAAGCAACGCGTGCAAGGCCCGGTGCGTTACCTGCTGACCAACACCGGCAATGCCAATGCCGGCACCGGCGAACCGGGTCTGGCGGCTGCCGAGCGCACCTGCGCCAAACTGGCGGAGCTGACCGGCGTCGATGCCAGCCTGGTGCTGCCGTATTCCACCGGTGTGATCGGCGAGCCGTTGCCGGTCGAGAAAATCGAAGGTGCCTTGCAAGCGGCCCTCGATGACCTGTCGGAGAACAACTGGGAAGCGGCCGCCACCGGCATCATGACCACCGACACCCTGCCCAAGGGCGCCAGCCGCCAATTCCAGCATGACGGCGTGACCATCACCGTCACCGGCATCAGCAAAGGCGCGGGCATGATCCGCCCGAACATGGCGACCATGCTCGGCTACATCGCCACTGACGCCAAAGTCTCCCGCGATGTGCTGCAAAACCTGTTGCTGGACGGCGCCAACAAGTCGTTCAACCGCATCACCATCGACGGCGACACCTCGACCAACGACTGCTGCATGTTGATCGCCACCGGCAAAGCCGCACTGCCGGAAATCACCCGTGCCGAAGGCGAGTTGTTCGCCAAGTTGAAACAAGCCGTGTTCGAAGTGTGCATGGACGTGGCCCAAGCTATCGTGCGCGACGGCGAAGGCGCGACCAAGTTCGTTACCGTTGAAGTCAATGGCGGCGGCAATCACCAGGAATGCCTGGATGTCGGTTACACCGTGGCCCACTCGCCGCTGATCAAGACTGCGTTGTTCGCCTCCGACCCGAACTGGGGCCGCATTCTGGCTGCTGTGGGCCGTGCCGGCGTACCGAACCTGGACGTGAGCAAGATCGACGTGTTCCTGGGCGAGGTGTGCATCGCCAGCCGTGGCGCTCGCTCTGCCACCTACACCGAAGCTCAGGGCGCGGCGGTGATGCAGCAGGAAGAGATCACCATCCGCATCGAGCTGGGTCGCGGCGATTGCAGCGAAACCATCTGGACCACCGACCTGTCCCACGAGTACGTGAAGATCAACGCCGAGTACCGAACTTAAGACCGAGTCGGCCGCCATCGCGAGCCTGCTCGCGATGGCGGCCGACCGCAGACCAAAGATTCTGGTCCATACCCTATCAAAAGGTTCTGAGGGAAATAGAGCGGTGAAACGAGTACACGTAGCAGCTGCGGTTATCCGCGATAGCAGCGGCAAGATCCTCATCGCCCGGCGTGCCGATACTCAGCATCAGGGCGGCTTGTGGGAGTTTCCCGGTGGCAAGGTCGAGGATGACGAATCCGTCGAAACCGCCCTGGCCCGCGAGCTTCATGAAGAGTTGGGCATCGTGGTCACTGCCGCGCGACCGATGATCAAGGTTCGCCACGATTACCCGGACAAGCAGGTGTTGCTGGATGTCTGGGAAGTCTCGGCGTTCACCGGCCAGCCCCATGGCGCCGAAGGTCAGCCTTTGGCCTGGGTGACCGCCCGGGAACTGCCGGATTACGAGTTCCCGGCCGCCAACCAGCCGATCGTCGCCGCTGCACGCTTGCCCGGCGAGTACCTGATCACCCCCGACGGTCTGGAAACCCCGGCGTTGCTGCGGGGTATCCAGAAAGCCATCGCGGGCGGCATCAAGCTGATTCAGTTGCGCGCGCCCAACGGCTACGACCCGCAATACCGCGATCTGGCGGTGGATGCGGCGGGGCTGTGTGCCGGCAAGGCACAGTTGATGATCAAGGGGCCGTTTGAATGGCTGGGGGACTTTCCGTCCGCCGGTTGGCACATCACTGCCGCGCAGCTGCGCAAGTACGCGGCAGCCGGGCGCCCGTTACCGGCGTCCCGCTGGTTGGCGGCGTCCTGCCACAATGCTGAAGAATTGGCACTGGCCGAGCAGATGGGTGTGGATTTTGTCACCTTGTCGCCGGTACAGCCGACCCAGACGCACCCGGACGCTCAGCCGTTGGGCTGGGAATTGGCGTCGACCCTGATCGAGGGCTTCAGCAAACCGGTGTTCCTGCTGGGTGGTGTTGGCCCGGCAGAGCGGCAGCAAGCCTGGGAAGCAGGGGCGCAGGGTGTGGCAGGGATTCGGGCCTTTTGGCCTGAGGCCTGACACCTGATCGTTCCCACGCTCTGCGTGGGAATGTAGCAAGAGACGCTCCGCGTCCCAAGAGCGGACGCAGAGCGTCCGGGGAGGCATTCCCACGCGGAGCGTGGGAACGATCATTAAACCTCGGGCTTCGCCGCAGGCTGCCACAAAATCTCGGCAATCCCCTGTCGCTTGGCAATCAACCTGGCCGCCACAAACAACAAATCCGACAACCGATTGATGTACGCCAGGCCAACCCCGGCCAATGGCTCAATCGCATTCAACTGCTGACAGCGCCGTTCGGCACTGCGCGCCAGGCTGCGGCAGACGTGGGCCTGGGCAATCAGCGCCGAACCGCCCGGCAGAATGAAATTCTCCAGTGGCCCCAACTCTTCATTCCACACATCGATCGCCGCTTCCAGCCGTTCGATTTCTGCCGTATTCAAAGCCTGATACACCGGCATCGCCAGTTCGCCGCCGAGGTCGAACAACCGGTGCTGGCAGGGCGCCAACACCTCGATCACTTCGCCAAGCCCGGGAAACTCGCCACTCTGTGCCACCAACCCGGCCAACAGCACACCCACCTGGCTGTTCAGCGTATCGACTTCGCCAATGGCCTCGATTCGCGGATGGTCCTTGGGCACCCGGCGGCCATCGCCAAGCCCGGTTTCGCCCTTGTCGCCAGTGCGGGTGTAAATCTTCGACAAGCGAAAGCCCATGGTTACCTCGACAGCTGATTGAGTTCTTGAGAGGCCACCGCAGTGCCCGACAACGGCAGGCGCAAGGTGAAGCAAGTGCCTTGGCCCAACGTCGATTGCACTTCCATCTGGCCCTTGTGGTTGTTGGTGATGATGAAATACGAGACCGAGAGCCCAAGGCCGGTGCCCTGGCCGATTTCCTTGGTGGTGAAGAACGGCTCGAACGTGCGTTTGCGCACGCTCTCGCTCATGCCGATGCCGTTATCCTCGACCTGAATTTCCGCCCACGGCGGGTTCAGTTTTGTACGCAGAATGATCCGCCCCGGTTCGCGGTCGTCCGTACGCTGGTGAATGGCTTGTGCGGCGTTTTTGAGCAGGTTGAGCAGCACCTGTTCCAGTTCGTTGGCGGTGCCGGGCACCGGGCCCAGCGCTGGATCGAACTGGCGAATGATCGCCTGCCCCTTGAAGTCGAAACCGATGGCCAGGTCGAAGTCGTTGCTGGCGATTTCCACCGCTTGATCGATCAGCGCCGGCAGGTCGCACGGCGCCATTTGCCGGGTGCTGCGGCGGCTGAAACTGAGCATGTGCGTGACGATTTTCGCCGCCCGCGCCCCGGCCTGTTGAATGCCATCGAGCAACCGTGGTATTTCGCGCGCTTGCAGATACTTATTGACCGTTTCCAGTTCGATACCCATTTGCTCGGCCTGTTCGAGGTTCTTCGGCAGGTCGGGGGACAGGCGTCGACGTATGTTTTGCACGTTATGCAGGATTGCGCCAAGCGGGTTGTTGATCTCATGGGCCATGCCGGCGGCTAGGCCACCGACCGAGAGCATTTTTTCCGATTGCACCATCATTTCTTCCAGGGACAAGCGCTGGGTGATGTCGTCGATCCGGATCACCACGCCGCGCCCGGCACCACCCATCAACGGGTAGAACGTCAGGGCGTAATGCCTGGGTTCATCATCCTTGAGCCAGGTGACACGTTCGATCTTGGCCACCGTGTGCTGCTCGACGGTTTGCTTGAGCTGCGGCAGGAACGGCTTGAGCGGTTCGAAAGCGATGAAGATCGGTTGGTTCAAGGCTTCATCCAGGCGTGTGCCGGACAGGGCGCTGGCCTCCTGATTCCATTGGGTCACGTAGAGCTGTTCGTCGAGGGCGATCAGTGCCGACGGCATGGAGTCGATGATGCTGTTGAGGTAGTTCTGGAAACCGGTGAGTTTTTTCTCGATCTTGCTGCGCACCTGAACTTCCAGTTCCAGCTTGCGGTTGGTGTGACGGGTTTCTTCGGCCAACCCCTGGGCCTGGTCGTAAGCCGCCTGGGAATCGTCCCGAGCGCGCTTGAGCTGCTGCTCCCGGGCCTCGATGCGCGAGAGCATGGTATTGAACGCTTCGGCGAGGCTGCCGATTTCGTCGTGGTTGCCGCGAGAGGCGCGCAGGGCGTAGTTCTCTTCCCGGGTGACTTGCCGGGACAACTCTTCGAGCTGATGGATGGGGCGAGTGATCAGGCGTTTGATCTGTCGGGCGATGACCAGCCACAACAGTACGCTGAAAATCAGAATCCCCAAGCTGGCGGTCAGGGTCCCGGTGTAGAACGCCATTGGCAATTCGCTGCTGGCCACCAGCAGCAAATGCCCTGGAGCGGTGCCGGGGCGGGGCAGGGTGATCACTTGATTGCTGCGAAACTCCGTGGCTTGCCAGGCGTCGAGGTGCCGGAAGTGTTCCGGCAGGCTCAACGTGTCGCCCTGCTGCAGCTGCGCCAGACGCACCCCTTTGCCGTCATAGAGGGCTGCCGCGCGCAGCGGCGTATAGCTGTTGAGTTCATTGAGCAGGCGTTCGGCGGTTTGCGGCGACTTCAGGGCGTCGGACACCAGGCTCGGGTTGGACACCAGTCGGCCGATGGTCTGCAAAGCCTGGGGCGCCATGCTTTCCTGGGAGATGTAATAGGCGGCGCTGATAAACGTCAGGTTGGCGACCAGCAAAACGGTGGTCAACAGCACCAGCAGGGCGGCCAGCAGTTTCTGGCCGACTGGAAGGTTTTCAAGGCGCTGGCGCAATGGCATCAGGTTCATCGCTGAAAAGGAACAAGTGGCCAGCGTAGCCGCTGCTCAGTCGCTGGGCAATCCAAGGCTGTGCAGATGAGCGATCAAGCGCTGTTGCAATTGATTGAGGTGCGGCAGGTTCAACCGATGCCGCGACGCGACTTTGCAGGCATGGCCCAACAGGTAGCTGATTTCGGTGCGGCGCTGATTCGCGACGTCCTGGTACATCGAGGAGAAATTGGCCGCGGTGGCCTTGATCACCCGCTCGACTTCCTCCTGAAGGTTCTCGGCTGCTGCCGGCTGGCCACAGCGCTCCAGCAGCTCGGTGAGTTCGGCGCAGAGGGTGGCGACTTCGCAATGATGTTGCTGCAAACCGCCGTTGCGGCATGCGTGCAGCACGGTTAGCGGGTTGATCGCGCAATTGAGCGCCAGTTTTCGCCACAGCCTGGTGAGAATATCGGTGCTCCATTCATGGGGAATGCCAGCGTCGCTCAAGTCCTCCAGCCAGATCGGCGCCACCGGGTGGCCGGCATCCCCCAGCCAGGTGTAACCATGACCGGCGAACACCACACGCCAGTCGCCCTCGCGAAACGCGCCTTCGGTACTGGAGGCGAAGATGCAGCGGGCATGCGGGACTTGCGCGGCAACGGCGTCCTGACTGCCGAGGCCGTTCTGCAACAGGATCAGTTCAGCGTTGGGTGTCAGACGGTGGGCGAGCCGGGCCACGGCTGTTACGGCGTCGTAGGCTTTGCAGGCTACCAGCAGGCGGCTGATCGGCCCGTCGCTGTCGGCTGTTTCGCCGGGCACCGGGTAGAGCTGAGCTTCGCCGTGTTCGATCAGCGTCAGCCCGCCCGCCGCCTGATAGGCCTGCAAGCGCGCCGTGTCCCGCACGATCAGCCTGACCGGCACTGAGGCCCGTGCCAGACGGGTAGCCCACAATGTGCCGAGACTGCCGGCGCCCAAAACATGCCAAGGGGTGGACATCAGCTTTTTGCTCGGTTTGACGCTGGCATGTACGGCTCGCAGTATCGGTAGGAAAAGACCCGTTATAATGAGCCAGATTTTAACCGCAAGCCAAGCGCGCTCCATCGTTATCGAGCGCGCCTTTTTTATTGGAGAGATTACATGCCGTCGTTCGACGTGGTATCCGAACTGGACAAACACGAAGTCACCAACGCGGTCGAGAACGCCGTCAAGGAGCTCGATCGTCGCTATGACCTGAAAGGCAAGGGCAGCTTCGAGTTCAAGGAAAAAGACCTGACCGTCAACCTGACCGCGGAAGCCGATTTCCAGCTCGAAGCGATGATCGAGATCCTCAAGCTGGCCCTGGTCAAGCGCAAGATCGACGTGCAATGCCTTGAGGTCAAGGATGCCTTCGCGTCGGGCAAGCTGATGAAGCAGGAAGCGGTCCTCAAGGAAGGCATCGACAAAGAGCTGGCAAAGAAAATCGTCGCTCACGTCAAAGACGCCAAGCTCAAGGTCCAGGCCGCCATTCAGGGCGAGCAGGTGCGCATCACCGGCAAGAAGCGTGACGATCTGCAGGAAGCCATCGCCGTCCTGCGCGCCAAGGAATTCGGCATGCCGCTGCAGTTCAATAACTTCCGCGACTGACTTTTCAGGCGGGAACCTCTCGGTGTTTTCGACGTCCGAGGCCCAAGCAACGGCAGAAACGATTGAACCCCACGGGTTCGGTCTTTCTGCCGCTCATTTTTTCGCGTGCCGGGTAGCCGGAAATAAGGAGAAAGAAGATGGATTTGAATGCTGAAGTAGACAACCTGGTCAAGGTGTCTCAAGCCTGGATTCCAATGATCATGGAATACGGCAGCCGCGTACTACTGGCGGTGATCACCCTGGCCATCGGCTGGTGGCTGATCAACAAAGTCACGCAGAAGCTTGGCGGCCTGCTGGCATTGCGTAATGCCGACCTGGCGCTGCAAGGTTTCATCAGCAGCCTGGCGAACATCATCCTCAAGGTGCTGCTGATCGTTAGCGTAGCGTCGATGATCGGCGTGGAAACCACGTCCTTCGTAGCGGCTATCGGTGCAGCCGGCCTGGCCATCGGTCTGGCCCTGCAGGGTAGCCTGGCGAACTTCGCCGGCGGCGTGCTGATTCTGTTGTTCCGCCCGTTCCGCATCGGTGACTGGATCGAGGCCCAAGGTGTTGCCGGTACGGTTGACAGCATCCAGATCTTCCACACTGTACTGCGCACCGGCGATAACAAAACCATCATCGTGCCTAACGGTAATCTGTCGAACGGCATCATCACCAACACCAACCGTCAGCCGACCCGCAAGGTCGTGTTTGATGTGGGTGTGGCTTATGAAGCGGACTTGCAGAAGGCCCGTGAAGTATTGCTGGAGCTGGCCAAGGATCCGCGAGTACTGGCTGACCCGGCGCCGGAAGCGGTGATTTCCATGCTGGGTGACAGTTCGATCACCGTTTCCCTGCGTGTGTGGGTGAAGACGGCCGACTATTGGAATGTGATGTTCATGTTTAACGAACAATCGCGCGATCGCTTGAAGAATGCCGGCATCGATATTCCGTTTCCGCAGCGCGTTATTCGAATGGTGCAGGAATCGGCAGTGGTGTAATGATCGGTCTTTCGATTCATGTTTGACCTTTCGGTCAGACGTGTTATGCAAGAACCGGAACTGTTAAACCCAATGCTGTAGCCAATAAAAAAGGCCCATCCGGAGATGGGCCTTTTTTGATTACCGCGAACTGACTTTCGGCAATTACAGAACCGAAATCGGGTAGTCGACGATCACACGGAACTCTTTCACGTCGCCTTCACCTTCGTCGGCGTTAGCAAAGTGCCAAGCTTGACGGAAGCGGACGGACAGATCTTTTGCCGGGCCAGACTGAACAACGTACTTGGCTTCGAAGTTGGTTTCGTTGTGTTTGCCATCTTCACCGTACAGGCCGGCGTAAGCGCTGCCTGCTGGAGTTTTGGTACCGTCGATGTCCCAACCTTTCACGTAACGGGTCATGAAGCTCAGACCAGGAACGCCGTACTCAGCCATTTTCAGGTCGTAACGGACCTGGGCAGACTTCTCGCCAGGGGCGTTGAAGTCAGAGTACTGGATGGAGTTGGCGAGGAAGATCGAGTCGCCGCCGCGGTTGTTCTTG
The DNA here is from genome assembly GCF_017114915.1 of Pseudomonas frederiksbergensis. GTDB lineage: Bacteria > Pseudomonadota > Gammaproteobacteria > Pseudomonadales > Pseudomonadaceae > Aquipseudomonas > Aquipseudomonas frederiksbergensis_I. The sequence continues at coordinate 1,394 of NZ_JAAUOE010000022.1, read as the reverse complement.
CCGATACCGATGTAGTCGAACGGGGTATCGCCATTAACCTTTTGGAAGGCCAGGGTGATGGTGTGTGCTTTCAGGAACGAGAGAGCAGTTGCCAGCGAGAATGCTGTGTTGCTGATGTCACCGGCCTTCGCGTCACCGGTGTCGGTGGTGCGATAGATGTTGAAGTCGGTGTTCAGCGACGTGTCACCACCAAACGGAGTGGTGAGGTTCACGTTGGCGTAGTACTGGTTCCAGATGTCTTCCAGCTTGGCGCCATACAGCGATGCGGAAAGGTTATCGGTAATGCCGTACTTGCCACCGAAATAGTCGATGCTGTTGGCTTTCACGCCGGCGTAGTTGGCAAACAGGTCGCCGTCACGGGCGTTTTTGTCCTGGCTGGAACCCGAGTAGAAGTGACCGGCTTCGAGGTCAAGGTCTTTGACTTCGCTGCTCTGCAGTTGGATACCGCTGGCAACTTGAGGAAGGATACGGGAACCGCCAACAGCAAACACTGGAGCAGTGCTTGGCGACATGTCGCCGACTTTCAGCTCGGTTTTGGAGACGCGGAATTTAATGGCCCCCCCGGCTTTACCCTGGCTGTCGTTGACGTCGCGGCCACCGTTGGCGTTGACGGTGTTGCTACGGCTCATGTTGCCCGAACCGGAAGTGCCATCGCCGCCATCCAGTTTAATGGCCAGGTAACCGAATGCATCAACGCCAACGCCAACAGTACCCTGGGTGTAACCGGAGTTGTAGGTGCCCCAAAGACCTTGAGTCCAGTCTTTGACGTCGCGGGCGCCGTCTTTGTTGTCACGGTTGAAGTAGTAGTTGCGAACCAGCAAGTTCAACGAGCTGTCTTCAACAAAACCTTTGGCTTCAGCCTGGTCACTTACGAACGGTGCGGCCGTAGCCATTTGAGTACTGGCTGCTGCTGCAACTGCCAGTGCGATCATGCTCCACTTCATCACGCGCATCGTGATTTGCTCCTTTGGTTTTTAGAAGAGTACTGCCGTCCCACCTGTTTTATTGTCTGGGCGGCTCTTTCTTTTTGTGTCGGCGCAAACTTATATCACGCCGACCCTGTTAGCGATACTTGCGCATCTAACCTTTCAGCTTCTTTACGACCCTGTCGCAAATGGCTGGGTAGATGTCGCAAATTCACAGTCCCGACGCAATCGGACTGACAACTTCAGCGCTGTTTTCCAGGGCTTGAGCATCGGTAAAAAAGAGTCCCTGGTCCTGCACTTGAATCTCCATCGGGCAACCCTGCCACTGTTTTTATTGGTCTTGAGGCTTCCACTTCCAGCGGAGCGCTTATAGACGATATGGGTGTGAATGCAACAAGCGTGCACAAACCGGAATTCTGTTGCTGTTTTTTCCCAAAGGCCTGCCTATTGCTGTAAAAACCTCATAAA
>NZ_JAAUOE010000021.1 GCF_017114915.1 Pseudomonas frederiksbergensis | reverse complement strand
AGGGGGCATTCTCAATTGAGAATGCCCCCTGGTCATGTGTGCCGGTCATGCGATCTGTAGCCGCTGCGATACAGGTAGTCCGTTCTTGCTCTTGCATATTGATATTCGCTGGAAGTCAGCTGTCGGCGAGGAAGGAACATGCACCTGCGGACTACTGATTGAGCGTGCAGACAAGAACGGTTGCTGGCCTTGACCCGGTCATTGACCAGGCAGCGACGGTGCTCGGTCAGGCTGGCCATAGAACGCATCACTGGGCTTTTTTCCACGAGTTGGGGACATCTGTCGGGATCATTGGGCAACAACTCAAGTGCCCATTGTGCGTCTGTCGGATCATCTTTCTCGCCGCTGGGAGCGAAGGACTCTCGGCGCTTTGCGCAGCTCAATCAGCAACGTTTGGTGTTGATTGGCAACACCATGACTCCAATCCGGTTAACGCGGTCTACCTGACGCACCGCAGTTTCTGATTTTACGACTGCTACGCAGCCGAACACGGCCTTCGGCAGCGGCTACAAAGCGTGCGTCGCGGCTTAACTTACCTAAAAGCCTGGCTTTTTAGCCAGGCCACTCTGGACGACGCCAGAGGCTTGATCACTATTGACGTGCCTCAGTCGCCGATGGTCATTTTCCCCGCTGTTTCCTGGTCATAAAACTCCGGAATCGGATAGTTGAAGCTGTTCAGCCAGCGCTGCATGGCCAGGTCACGTTCAGTGGCCGAAGCGGTTTGCAGTTTAGGAGAGGCAAACACACCACGAATCTGCATCTGCAACCACTGCTCGGTGCCTTTTTGCGGCGCCGATGAGGGACCCGGCTCAATGGCCCAGGCAGTGGTGGACAGGCAAGCCATGCACACAATCAACAGCCTTTTGGTATTCATCTCGACTCCTCATGCTTTTTACTTGTTCGCACTGGCTGAGGCATTGGCGATCTCAGTCTTGCGATTCCCCTCCGAAGCCACCGATTTTTTGGCGGAGGCCTTGAGTTTTTCCGCGCGGCCTTGAGCCTCGGCGACTTGCTGGGGACTCAAGCTGGCGCGGTTCGCGAGTTCGGCAGCCGCCTTCCAGTTATCCTGATAAATCAGCAGCGTCACCATATTGAGTGCCGCCAGTGAATTGGCCTGCTTGAGTTCCATGGCGGTCATGAATTCGAAGCGTGCTTCAGGGATTCGTCGCTGATTGAGGTAGACGACCCCTAGGTCATTGCGCATCTTGTCGTCGGTAGGGGCCATCTTCACCGCACGCTCAAGGTGAGTGGTCGCAGTGGCGTAATCATTTTTGGCCGCGGCCAACTGGCCCAGGCCATGTTCCCCGTCAGCGGCCAGACAGGTGCCGAGCAAGCTTTGATACAACGGCCCCGCCTCGTTGCGTCCCATCAAGCGCAGCACCCGAGCCTTGCGCAGGCGAACCTGGACCAGGTCATCGGGCAAACCTTCCAGATTCGCCAGGCTGGCATACAAACGGCCTTCGTTGACCATGTTGTCCGCCAGGCTCAGGGCCAGTTCTTGCTCCGAACCGGGCTTGGCGCAGCTGCCCGGTCGCGAAACCATGCCATTGGTGGCACAACCTGCGAGCATCAATGTTGCTGCTATTGCAATGACTGCTTTCATCGAGTGTCCTCTGGCTACAACACGTTGAGCGCCTGGCCAATGGCAATAAAGCTGGCCTGGCAGGCGCTCAAGGTCACCGTTACGAGTGAGGGCGAGGCAAGTCCGGTTCAGGCTCCGGCTCATTGCGAGAGCCCGCTGCGACTGTCGAAATCGCCATTTTCAAGGAAGAACATGCGGTAGAAGTTCGGGTCGTAATTGCGCAGCTGTTCACCAGGCAACGACGGTAGTTGTGCATTGACAGCCAGGGGCTGGACCAGATGCGGGGTGACGATCATCAGCAGTTCGCGCTCTTCACGGTTGATGGTGTTATCGCGAAAGAACGCGCCCAGAATCGGGATATCGCCCAGCCCCGGAAATTTGTTCACCTGGGAATTGTTGCGGGTGCTGATCAAGCCGCTGATGACGAAGCTTTCGCCGTCGGCCAGGGAGATGCTGGTGTCGGTACGGCGCACGGTCAGCGCCGGGACGATCGTGCCGGCGATGCTCACGGCGTTGGTGAAGTCCAGTTCACTGACTTCCGGCGCGACCTTCAGGGCGATCCGGTTTTTCCCGATGATGGTCGGCGTCAGGGTCAGGCGGATACCGAATTCCTTGTACTCGATGGACACGTTATCGCTGCCTGAACTGGGCACTGGAATCGGCACTTCACCACCGGCCAGGAAGCTCGCACTCTGCCCGCTGAGCGCTACCAGGCTTGGCCGTGCCAGGGTGTAGGCGAAACCACTGCCTTCAAGCGCGTTGATCGACACTAGAGTATCGCTGGACGCAAAAGCGAAGTTGAACAAGCCGTTGTTCACCGGCAGCGACGGCGTGACAATGCCGTCGATGGTGGGCAAGGTTCTCGGCGAGCCGAACAGGAAGTTGCCCTGGCGACCAAAAATCGAGGCATTGGCTTCCTTGAGTTTGGTCCGGCTGACTTCAACGAAGCGAATATCGGTCTGCACCTGGATCGGCAGCAGCGGGTCTTCGGAAGGCACCGTCGACACGCTGGTCAGCGCCGCGGTGGCCTTGCCCTTGACGAACACCATGCTTTGGCGCGGCGTTTTCGAACAGGCGGTCCAGACCATCAGGCTGGTGGCCCCCGGCGCGAGGCCGGTGAGGATGAAGGCATTGCTACCGCTGGGTTGCACATCGGCGATTTTCGGATCGCCGACTGCCAGTTGCGTCACCGGAACGGGGACGCGCAGTTCATTCTGGAGCCCCTGACCGACCTCGAACGTTGCCGGCAAACTGTCCAGTTGCGAACAATTGGCCGGCGCGGCCTGAGCCGCATCCACGCTGAGGCCTATCCAGAACAGGCCATGGATAATTCGCTTGAAAGCGGGCACGGTACGATAGCTCATTAAGTGCATCCTCGCTGAATAGGCCATCTTCAAGGCTAACTGGGTTGCCTCGGATCACTACAAGGGGCCTGAGTCGACCCTCAACCTCGCCAGAGCCCCACAACTGACCCCCGGCAATATTCCTTGGTGCTGCTACACACACGCGGGTGCAATGCGCTGGTCTTTAGTGAACAGCGAGCGACCTTCGCTGAAACGGTTTTTAGTGATCCGGTTACCAGGGCTGTCTACCGGAGTGATAGACCCCGGCCCGACAGCAATAGCGGCTATGGACGGCACTGTCCGCCGAGCTGACTCCCCTGAAAAGAAACCGGCAATCAAGACACAGAGCCGGAAAACACTTGCCAGGACCATAGTGAGGTAACTCCTTTTGCCAATCCGCTATCTGATCGCTGAACCTGATCTGGAAATTCCAAACCGTTATGACTTCTTCTTGTTTGAAAGGTAGTTCAACCAAGGCAAAGCGCCACGCTTTGAACGAAAACTTTCCATTCAAAGGGTGGAGATAGGCAGGTTGCGGGTGATAGAGCGTTACATGATGGGGTTCGAAGGGACTACTTTGGCGACTCGCCGAAATTGCGCGACGGGCTCATCAGTCTTGCTTCTTGACCTGTGTGAACCAGACCACGCCAATGCCCCGGATAGTCGCCGTATTGCGGGCAAACAGGCCCTCAGCGTTGCAGCGCATGCCGCGAAGCTCATGCCCAAACTGACGCGACAGCAGGTCGAGGCTTTTGCAATCGACGAAAATTTTGTTGTCCGAAAGCACTAACGCCTTGATTGCGATCCCTGCGTCACGCATGTCGCGAGTCAGGCCGTTAAAGGCCGCCAACCGGGCGGGGAATTCTTCGGTGAGGATGCTCAGCGGCAGAGCTGGCGGTAACGTTACGAGAGACAGAGCGGCTATGTTAAACCCCCTTGACCACGTCGGCGGTGACGATCGACGCGCCGAGGTGGGCGATCAGGCGATGCCGGGGCCGACATCGCTCAAAATGCTCAGTCCACGTTGTAGTGGACTGACAGCGTGCCCTTTTTCTGCGAAAGGGCCGTGATCGTGACGGTGCCCAAATCCTTCAGGCTCTGTACGTGGGTGCCGCCACAGCCGTAGGCGGGCAGTTCACCGAAGCCGACTTCCCGGGCACCTTCGCGCAACGACGTCTGGCGCGGCAGGTCATGGGCGATCCATTGCCTGATGCCGTACTGAATCGTCTGGGCATCGGCCTCCTGCGCACTGTCGCCCGGTTTGAACTGGACACGTCCTTCATCCGGCCAGTGATGAGCCTTGGTCGGCATCCAGCCCAGGGCCTGGACGAAGTGGCCAATCAGGTGTCCCGCTGAATGCATGCGCGTATTGAACTGGCGGCGTTGCTCGTCGACCCGAATCTGGATCATGCCGAGTTTTACCGGGTGGTCGACGAAATGGATGATCCGGTCCGGTTCCTGCACCACACGCAGCACTTGGCTTTCGCCAATCCAGCCGGTATCACAGGGTTGCCCGCCACCCTGAGGATGAAACAGGGTGGCGCGTAGCACTACGGCGAACTCGTTCTCATAGGGCGTGCAATCCAGGACTTCCACATTGGCCTTGAGGCCATCACTCTGGAAAAAGAGGCGAAGCGTCATATTCCATGCCCTTATTAAAGTTTCTATTTTTATTATATGAACCGTGGAATTGCGTGATAATCCGTTCAACCATCAAAGGACTGTTGCGCTGTGAGCATAAATCTTCCCCTGCCGCTGCTCGGTGAAATGGCGATTTTCGTCAAGGTCGTCGAGACCGGCAGTTTCTCCGAAGCGGCGCGCCAGTCAGGCTCTTCGCCCTCGGCGGTGAGCCGCAGCATTTCGCGGCTGGAGAAGGCACTCGCCATGCGTCTGCTGCAACGAACCACGCGCAAACTGCGTTTGAGCGACGGTGGCGAAGAGGTGTTCAAGCGTTGCCAGGAGATGGTCAGCGCGGCGAAGTCGGTGATGGAAATCAGCGGTCAATTCACCTATGAAGCAGAAGGGCTGGTGCGTGTCAGCGTGCCCAAGGCCGTCGGGCGATTCGTGATTCATCCGCATATACCGGAATTTCTGCGGCGTTATCCCAAAGTGGATGTGCAATTGTTGCTCGAGGACCGTCAGGTGGATTTGATCGACGACAACGTCGACCTGGCCATCCGTATTACCGATCGGCCACCTCCGGGGCTGGTGGGGCGGCAGTTGCTGACCATCGACCATTTGCTCTGCGCAACGCCGCAGTACCTGGCCGAGCACGGCACACCGACTCATCCCCACGACTTGTTCAACCACAGCTGCATCTATCTGGGCGAAACCCCGAGCGATGCGCGCTGGAAATTCAAGAAAGGCAGCAAAGCCGTAACCGTCGGCGTGCGCGGACGTTACGCCGCCAATCACACGGGCGTGCGACTGGACGCGGTATTGCAACACATCGGGATCGGCAGCCTGCCGTACTTCACCGCCCGTTATGCTTTGGAGCAAGGGTTGATCGTGCAGGTCCTGCCGGACTGGACCTTTCTGGCGTCCTACCACGGAGGCGCCTGGTTGCTGCATTCGCCAACCCGCTATCTACCGCCCAAGTTACGGGTGTTTATCGATTATCTGGTGGAATGCCTGGAGAAGGAGCCGACCTTAAGCAAACCGGGCAAGCCGAGCGCGTTGGGCAAGGTCGCGCTAGCGTATGAGTTACCCGAAAGTGATGGGTTGCTTTGAGATCAAAAATCNCCGAGCGCGTTGGGCAAGGTCGCGCTAGCGTATGAGTTACCCGAAAGTGATGGGTTGCTTTGAGATCAAAAATCAAAAGATCGCAGCCTTCGGCAGCGCCTACAGGTGTACACGAACCCATGTAGGCGCTGCCGAAGGCTGCGATCTTTTTATCTTCATCAATGAATCAGGGGATCAGTGCTTGCTGTCCTGATCCGACATCGCCAGCAGCTGTTTTTCCTGATTCCAGTCGAACGGTTCATCGTTCTGTTCGGCTTCGAAGCGACGTTCTTCCAGCGCCTGGTACAGGTCGATTTCGTCATCGGGCATGTAATGCAGGCAGTCACCGGCGAAGTACCACAGCAGATCGCGTGGAACCAGATGGGCGATTTGCGGGTAGCGGGTGATCACCTGGCACAGGATGTCCTGGCCCAGGTATTGGCTTTCGATCGGGTCGACCGGCAGCAATGCACGCAGTTCGTCGAAGCGCTCCAGGAACAAGGCATGGCTTTCTTCGGGAACCTGTTCGGCCTCACCTACGGCGACCAGGATGCTGCGCAGGTGGTCGAGCAAGACGAGATGATCGGCAACGACATTGGACACGAGATAAGTCCTCAAGAGCAAAACGGGCACAGGAGTATAAAGCTCCTGCGCCCCTTTTTCACTCTGGATCAGCGGACCTTGCCTTTGGCCAGCACCAGCTCCTTCTTGTCAAAATCATCGACGTCGATCACCTTGCGCCGCGCCACTTCTGCCTCGCGCAAGGTCTGGGCTTCAAGCGGTTGCAAGACGCCGGCTTCCAGGGCGGCATCGATGGCAGACTCGCCGATGGTGGGTTTGACCTGGCGACTTCTCAGCGCCGTGTTGAGTTTTTTCTGTAGCGGTTTGGCGGCGTTCAGCAAGTCGCAGGCATGCTGCAGGGCGCCGACCGGATCCTCTGTCGATTGCGGGCGATAGCAGCCTGCCAATAGCTCCTCAAGGGTTGGATCGCCCTTGGCGCGGCCGAGAACTGCTGCGACGTTGGCCCCCAGTCTGTCCGAAGGGCCTCTGTGTCGGCGACCGAACGGGAACACCAGCACCCGCAGCAGGCAGCCGAGTACCTTGTTCGGGAAGTTGGTCAGCAGTTCGTCCAGCGCACGTTCGGACTGGCCTAGGCTCTCTTCCATGGCCCAGGCGAACAGCGGATGCATAGGCTCCGGTGAATCGAGATCGTGATAACGCTTGAGCGCGGCGGAGGCCAGGTACAGGTAGCTGAGCACATCGCCCAGACGTGCGGACAAGCGCTCGCGGCGTTTCAATTCGCCGCCCAGCAGCATCATGCACTGGTCCGCCAGCATGGCAAAAGCTGCGGCCTGACGGTTGAGGGCGCGCACGTAGCCTTGGCTGAGCTTGTCCCCCGGTGCATGTTCGAAATGCCCGAAGCCAAGGTTCAGCACCAGGGTGCTGGCGGCATTGCTCACCGCAAAACCAATGTGTTTGAGCAGCAGGGCGTCGAACTCGATCAGCGCCTGTTGTTTGTCTTCACGGTGGACAAGGGCCATTTCCTTGAGCACGAACGGATGGCAGCGAATAGCGCCCTGGCCGAAGATCATCAGGTTGCGTGTCAGGATGTTCGCACCTTCGACCGTGACGGAAATGGGCGCACCTTGCCAACTACGCGCCAGGTAGTTGTTCGGGCCCATGATGATGGCCTTGCCGCCGTGAACATCCATGGCGTGGCTGATGCACTCGCGGCCGCGTTCGGAGAGGTGGTATTTGATGATGGCGGAGGGTACCGACGGCTTTTCGCCAAGGTCGACTGCGTTGGCGGTGAGCATCCGCGCGCTGTCCATCAGCCAGGTACTGCCGCCGATCCGCGCCAGTGCTTCCTGAATCCCTTCGAAGGCTGACAGCGGTGCGTTGAATTGCTCGCGAACCTGCGCATATTGGCCCGTCACCAGACTGCTGAACTTGCCCGCGGCGGTACCGATGGCAGGCAGTGAAATGGAACGCCCGACCGACAGGCAGTTCATCAGCATCATCCAGCCTTCGCCGAGCATCTGCTGACCGCCGATGATGAATTCCAGCGGAATGAACACATCCTTGCCGGCGTTCGGGCCGTTCATGAAGGCGGCGCCCAGCGGCAGGTGACGGCGGCCGATTTCTACACCGGGGGTCTGGGTTGGAATCAAGGCGAGGCTGATCCCCAGGTCGACTTTATCGCCCAGTAGATGGTCCGGGTCATAGGCCTTGAAGGCCAGGCCGATCAGGGTCGCCACCGGACCGAGGGTGATGTAGCGTTTTTCCCAGTTCAGGCGCAGGCCGAGGGTTTCCTGGCCTTCCCATTCACCTTTGCAAATCACCCCGGTGTCGGTCATGCCCCCTACGTTGGAGCCCGCCATCGGTCCCGTCAGGGCAAAGCAGGGGATATCGTCGCCGCGAGCCAGCCGTGGCAGGTAATGATTGCGTTGTTCTTCGGTGCCGTAATGCAGCAGCAGTTCCGCGGGTCCCAGGGAGTTGGGCACCATGACGGTGGAGGCCAGGTCGCCGCTGCGGGTCGCCAGTTTCATTGCGATCTGGGAGTGGGCATACGCCGAGAAGCCTTTACCTCCGTATTCCTTGGGAATGATCAGGGCAAAAAAACCATGTTGTTTAATGTGATCCCAGGCCTGGGGCGGCAGATCCATCAATTGGCTGATCTGCCAATCGCTGACCATGGCGCAGAGCTCTTCGGTCGGGCCATCGATGAACGCCTGTTCCTCTTCGCTCAGTTGCGCTTTTGGATAGGCCAGCAGCTTGTTCCAGTCCGGGCGACCGCTGAACAGCTCGCCGTCCCACCAGACCGTGCCGGCTTCAATGGCTTCACGCTCGGTTTGCGACATCGGCGGCAGGTTTTTTTGGAACCAATTGAAAATAGGGGCTGTGAACAGTTTTCGGCGCAGGTCCGGCAGCAACAGGGGCGCGGCCACGGCTGCGAGCACCACCCAGAAAATCAGCAGCAGCCAGACGGGGGCATGACTGAAGATGCCCATCGCCAGCAGATAGACAGCGATGATGGCCAAGGCGGGTAGGGGCGCAGTGCGACGATGTGCCAGCCAGGCAATCCCGACCACCAGAACCAGTATCCACAACAGCAACATATTCAATTCTCCGTGAAACCAGGGATAAAACCACTCTCAGAGCTTAGACGGCATCCATAAAACCGGGTGGTCGGAGTGATCGGTTTGAGTTCGTAGGACGCAACGGCTGAACTTCGTCAGTTATTTCGATGGAGGGCTCGTCAACAGGGCGGGCAAGCGCTGATATTTGGCCGAAACGTCGTTATCTCTGTGCTGAAGGTATCGCTAGACTCGTGGCTTCCCCCTGGAGATTGTGCCCATGCACGCGTATCTGAGCCCCGGCCGCTTCATCGACAGTGACCATCCCTCGGTGGTGGCGTTCGCCGAAAAACATCGTGGTGCCCGGCGCGATCCGCTCGAGCAGGCGATCAATCTCTATTACGCGGTGCGCGAGGCCGTGCGCTACAACCCCTACACCTTCAGCCGCGACCCACAGACTTTGCGCGGCAGCTACGCATTGGCGACCGGGGAGAGTTATTGCGTGCCCAAAGCCACGCTGTTGGCCGGTTGCGCCCGGCATTGCGGGATCCCGGCGCGTATCGGTCTGGCGGATGTGCGCAATCACCTGTCGACGCCGCGCCTGCTCGAACTGCTCAAGAGTGATGTGTTCGCCATGCACGGCTACACCGAGCTTTATTTGAACGAGCGTTGGGTTAAAGCCACGCCGGCTTTCAATCAACAACTGTGCGAGCTGTTCAATGTCGCGCCACTGGAGTTCGACGGGGTCAACGACAGTGTGTTCCATCCTTTCAATCGCGACGGCGAGCAGTTGATGGAGTACCTGGTCGATCACGGCCAGTTCACCGATGTGCCTGAAGCGTTCTTTTTCCAACACCTGGAAAAGTGCTATCCGCATCTGTTCGGCGAGCGACTGCCGCTGCAACTGGGTGACATGCAGAGCGATTTGAGTCGCGCCTGATCCGGCGTATGCTGCCCTGCGCATTTATCCAACAAGGAGCGGTCATGCTGAAGATCTGGGGTCGGAAAAATTCGTCGAATGTCAGAAAGCCGTTGTGGGCCGCCGAAGAGCTGGGCCTGGCCTATGAAGCCATTGACGCCGGCGGTGCCTTTGGCGTGGTCGACACGCCTGAGTACCGGGCGATGAATCCCAACGGTCGCGTGCCGGTGATCGAAGACGACGGCTTCGTGCTGTGGGAATCCAACGCCATCGTGCGTTACCTGATGGCTCGCCATGCCAGCGGCACTGCCTGGTATCCGACGGACCTGCAAGCCCGTGCCTCGGCGGAAAAGTGGATGGACTGGACCACCTCAAGTTTTGCCGCGCCGTTTCGCACGGTGTTCTGGGGCGTGTTGCGCACCCCGCAAGAGCAGCAGGACTGGCCGGCGATCAAGGCGGCGATCAAGGAATGCGACGATCTGCTGTCGATGGCCGATCAAGCGCTGGCGGTCAAACCATACCTGTCGGGCGATGAGATCGGCATGGGCGACATTCCCTTGGGCAGTTTCATTTATGCCTGGTTCGAGATGCCGATCGAGCGCGCGCCGCAGCCTCATCTCGAAGCCTGGTACGCGCGGTTGAAACAGCGTCCAGCGTATCGCAAAGCCGTCATGACCGCGTTGACTTAATACTCACTATCGACACGCATGACTGTACTTGTGTGGCAGCGACAAGCACCATTGCGCTCGTGCGCCGCGGTTGCATTGCTCGCCGCCCGCCCTTATTTATCCCTTTCTTCCCTTCTTGGTGCGTAAATCCGATATGAGTTCCGCTCTGTCCATCCGGCAGCTAACCAAAACCTACGGCAACGGTTTCCAGGCCTTGAGTGGTATCGATCTGGACGTCGCCGAAGGTGACTTTTTCGCCTTGCTGGGCCCTAACGGCGCCGGCAAATCCACGACCATCGGCATTCTCTCGACCCTGGTGAACAAGACCAGCGGAACGGTGAATATCTTCGGTCACGACCTGGACAAGGAGCCGGCGGCGCTCAAACGCTGCATTGGTGTAGTGCCCCAGGAGTTCAACTTCAATCAGTTCGAAAAGACATTCGACATTGTCGTGACCCAGGCCGGTTACTACGGCATTCCGGCGAAAATCGCCAAGGAGCGCGCCGAGCAGTACCTGACCCAACTGGGTTTGTGGGACAAGCGCGATGTGCCGTCGCGCTCCCTGTCCGGCGGCATGAAGCGTCGACTGATGATCGCCCGGGCACTGGTCCACGAACCACGCCTGCTGATCCTCGACGAACCGACGGCGGGGGTGGACATCGAATTGCGTCGCTCGATGTGGACCTTCCTCACCGAACTGAACAACAAAGGCATCACCATCATCCTCACCACCCATTACCTGGAAGAGGCTGAGCAGTTGTGCCGCAACATCGGCATCATCGACCACGGCACCATCGTCGAGAACACCAGCATGAAGCAGTTGCTCAGCCAACTGCATGTCGAGACCTTCCTGCTGGATATGAAGAACACCTTGCAAGTGGCCCCGCAGTTGCTCGGTTACCCGACCAGACTGATCGACAGCCATACCCTGGAAGTCCAGGTCGACAAGGCCATGGGCATTACCGCGCTGTTCACCCAATTGGCGCAGCAGAACATCGAAGTGTTGAGCTTGCGTAACAAAACCAATCGCCTCGAGGAGCTGTTCGTGTCTCTGGTGGAGAAAAATCTGTCGAAGGTGGCGGTATGAGTTCCGAGCTGCAACCCAACCTCATTGCCCTCAATACCATCGTTTACCGTGAGGTCAGGCGCTTCACCCGGATCTGGCCGCAGACCCTGCTGCCGCCGGCCATCACCATGGTTCTGTACTTCGTGATCTTCGGCAATCTGATCGGTCGGCAGATCGGCGACATGGGTGGCTTCACCTACATGGAGTACATCGTGCCGGGGCTGATCATGATGTCGGTGATCACCAACTCCTACGGCAACGTGGTGTCGAGTTTCTTTGGCAGCAAGTTCCAGCGCTCCATCGAAGAGTTGATGGTGTCGCCGGTGTCACCGCATACGATTCTGATCGGCTACACCCTGGGCGGTGTGCTGCGCGGGTTGATGGTCGGGATCATTGTGACGTTGCTGTCGCTGTTCTTTACCAAGCTGCAGGTGCATCACCTGGGCGTGACCCTTCTGGTGGTGCTGCTGACGGCGACGATCTTCTCGCTGCTGGGTTTCATCAACGCGGTATTTGCGCGCAATTTCGATGACATCTCGATCATCCCCACCTTTGTGCTGACACCGCTGACGTACCTGGGCGGGGTGTTCTACTCGATCAGCCTGCTGCCGCCGTTCTGGCAGACCGTGTCGCTGGCCAACCCGGTGCTGCACATGGTCAACGCCTTCCGCTACGGCATCCTCGGCGTGTCGGACATCAAGATCAGCGTGGCGATCGCCTTCATGCTGGTAGCGACCGTTGTGCTGTACATCGGTTGTGCGCGGTTGCTGGTGAGTGGGCGCGGGATGCGTACCTGACGCTTCCACCGCAGCAATGGATATGCCCCCATATAAAAAACGGCCTCCCAAATGGAGGCCGTTTTTCATTCTTGCATCCGGCTGCGCTTGCGCCGTGCCCATTGCCGACTCACCCACCAGCGCCAATACATCATCACCAGACAATAAGCCAGCGCCCCAAGCACCAGGCCAGTTACCACCGAGCCGAGTAAAAACGGCTGCCACAAAGTCGAGAGTTCGCCGCTGATCCATTCCCAGGTCAACTCGTCCGGCAAGCTCCTGGCGGGAACGTCCATCAGCCAGGCGCCGGTCTGGTAGGTGCAGAAAAACACCGCCGGCATGGTGATCGGGTTGGTCAGCCAGACCAGGCTGACGGCAATCGGCATGTTGCCGCGCACCACGATGGCGAGGATGGCGGCCAGCAGCATCTGCAACGGGATGGGCAGGAACGCCGCGAACAGGCCGACCGCCATGGCCCGCGCGACGGAGTGGCGATTGAGGTGCCAGAGGTTGGGGTCATGCAGCAGGGTGCCAAGAAAGCGTAAGGATTTGTGTTCCCTGATGCTGGTCGGGTCTGGCATGTAACGTTTGAATAAGCGCCGGGGCATAAGGCTTCTCGGTCGGTTAAGGCGGCAAGTATGTCTGGATTCTATGAACCGCCCATTCAGACTTTGTGACAATTGTTAACGACGCCCGTGCGGCGCGACGACTAAGCCTAGTGAGGGGACTCTCAAGGACGGGCTTATGCGCACAGGGATGATGGCGCTGGCGTTGGGTCTGCTGGCCTTGCGTTTTTTACCGGCATTACCGCCGGCGGGGTTGTGGTTGGTGTTGCCGGTAGCGGGTTTGATGTTGCTGCCGTTTCGAACCTTTCCACTGGCATTTTTGTTGTTCGGTTTCAGTTGGGCGGGCGCGAATGCACAGTGGGCGCTGGATGATCGCCTGGCGCTGGATCTCGATGGCGAGACTCGTTGGGTCGAAGGTCGTGTTACCGGGTTGCCGCAACAGGCCGAGGGCGTGGTGCGTTTCGAGCTGACGGACAGTCAGTCGCGGCGCACCCAACTGCCTCGGCGCTTGCGTCTGGCCTGGTACGGCGGGCCGGCCGTCAACAGCGGCGAACGGTGGCGGCTGGCGGTCAAGTTGAAGCGTCCTGCCGGGCTGCTCAACCCCCATGGTTTTGATTACGACGCCTGGCTACTGGCCCAACGCATCGGCGCCACCGGGACAGTCAAGGACGGCCAGCGGCTGAGGGAAGCGCAGTGGGCCTGGCGCGACGGCATCCGCCAGCGATTGCTGGCCGTGGATGCCCAGGGGCGAACGGGGGCGCTGACGGCGTTGGTGCTGGGGGATGGCGCCGGGCTCAGTCGTGAGGATTGGCAGGTGCTGCAAGACACCGGCACCGTGCATCTGTTGGTGATTTCCGGGCAGCACGTCGGTTTGCTGGCGGGGCTGGTGTATCTGCTGATCGCCGGGCTGGCGCGTTATGGCTTATGGCCCAGGCGCTTGCCATGGCTCCCATGGGCGTGCGCACTGGCGTTCACGGCAGCGCTCGGTTATGGGCTGTTGGCCGGCTTCGAGGTACCGGTGCGGCGGGCCTGCCTGATGATCGGGCTGGTGCTGTTGTGGCGGCTACGGTTCCGTCACCTTGGCGCTTGGTGGCCGCTGTTGCTGGCGCTTGACGGGGTTCTGCTGATGGACCCGCTGGCGAGTCTTCAACCGGGTTTCTGGTTGTCCTTTGCGGCGGTAGCGGTGCTGATTTTCACCTTTGGCGGGCGATTGGGGCCGTGGCGCTGGTGGCAAACCTGGACCCGCGCCCAATGGCTGATCGCGATCGGTCTGTGCCCGCTGCTGTTAGTGCTGGGCTTGCCGATCAGCCTCAGCGGGCCGCTGGCCAACCTGCTGGCGGTGCCCTGGATCAGCCTGGCGGTCTTGCCGCCGGCCTTGCTCGGAACACTGCTGTTGCCCGTGCCTTATGTGGGCGAAGGGTTGCTATGGTTGGCCGGCGGTCTGATCGATCTTTTGTTCCAGGGGTTGGCGTTGATGGCCGGGCAAGTGCCCGCGTGGGTGCCAGTGGCGGTCCCGTTATGGGTGTGGGCGATCGGCATGCTGGGTGCCTTTCTTCTGTTGCTGCCGCGAGGCGTACCAATACGCCCGTTGGGCTGGCCAATGCTGCTATTGCTGGTTTTTGCGCCTCGGCACACGCTGCCTGAAGGCATCGCCGAAGTCTGGCAACTGGATGTCGGCCAAGGGTTGGCCATCCTGGTGCGCACCCGCCATCACACCCTGCTGTATGACGCCGGGCCACGGTTCGGTGATATCGACCTGGGTGAGCGGGTGGTGTTGCCATCACTGCGCAAGCTGGGCGTGAACGGACTCGATCTGATGCTGATCAGCCACGCCGACGCCGATCATGCCGGCGGTGCGCGAGCGGTTGCCGGCGGTGTGCCGGTGACGCGAGTACTGAGTGGCGATCCACTGGCGCTGCCCGACGAGCTACACGCCGAGGGTTGCGAGAGCGGTCAGCAGTGGACCTGGGACGGCGTGGGGTTCCAACTCTGGCAGTGGCCATCGGCCAGCGACCGTAATCAGAAGTCCTGCGTGCTGCAGATCGAAGCCAACGGCGAGCGGTTACTGCTGACCGGCGATATCGATAGCACGGTCGAGCGGGCACTGCTCGACAGTCCATTGGCGGTGCCGACGGACTGGTTGCAGGCTCCGCACCACGGCAGTCGCAGTTCATCCTCGACAGTATTGCTCAGGGTCTTGCAACCCAAAGCCGTGCTGATCTCCCGTGGCAACGGTAATTCTTTCGGCCACCCTCACCCCACCGTCGTGGCGCGGTATCAAAAGCGTGGTGTGGCGATTTACGACAGCGCCGAGCAGGGTGCCATTCGTCTACAACTGGGGCGTTTCAAACCGCCGTGGACGATGCTTCAGGAACGGCGTTTCTGGCGCGACCCGCCACCATTGCGCCAGTAATTCGCATCATTAAAGCCCGACCGGATGCGACATCCCGGTCTTCGGTGCGCCCACCCCCTATGTTAGAGTGGCGCACTTTTTCGAGGGGACTGTCACTGTGTGGGAATTGGTCAAATCCGGCGGCTGGATGATGCTGCCGATCATTCTGAGTTCCATCGCGGCCATGGCGATCGTCGCCGAGCGTCTCTGGACCCTGCGCGCCAGCCGCGTGACCCCGGAGCACTTGCTCGGGCAGGTCTGGGTCTGGATCAAGGACAAGCAACTCAATAAAGAAAAACTCAAGGAACTGCGCGCCAACTCTCCGTTGGGCGAGATCCTGGCCGCCGGTCTGGCCAACTCCAAACATGGTCGCGAGATCATGAAAGAGTGCATCGAAGAGGCCGCAGCGCGGGTGATTCACGAACTCGAACGCTACATCAACGCCCTGGGCACCATCGCCGCCATGGCCCCGTTGCTGGGGCTGCTGGGGACGGTGCTGGGCATGATCGATATTTTCAGTGCGTTCATGGGCACGGGCATGGGCACCAACGCCGCGGTGCTGGCCGGGGGTATTTCCAAGGCGCTGATCACCACCGCCGCAGGCCTGATGGTCGGCATTCCGGCCGTGTTCTTCCACCGCTTCCTGCAACGCCGGATCGATGAACTGGTGGTGGGCATGGAGCAGGAAGCGATCAAACTGGTCGAGGTCATACAGGGCGACCGCGACGTGGACCTGGCCGAGGGTAAAGCGTGAAATTCCGTCGTAAGCCGCGGGAAACGATAGACATCAACCTCGCGTCGCTGATCGACGTGGTGTTTATTCTGTTGCTGTTTTTCGTTGTGACCACCACCTTCACCCGTGAAACCCAGTTGCGCGTCGACCTGCCGGAAGCGGTCAGCGGCTCCCCGGCCGAAGACCAGCAGCTCAAGCAACTGGACATCGCCATCAGCGCCGATGGGGCGTATTCGGTCAACAACCAGCTGTTGCCGAAGAGCGACCTGACCAGCCTGATGGAAGCGCTGCAGAAAGAATCCAATGGCGACACCAACCTGCCGCTGTCCATCAGCGCCGATGGCAAGACCCCTCATCAGTCTGTCATCACCGCGATGGACGCTGCCGGCAAGCTCGGTTTCAGCCACTTGCGCATGACCACTGTCGAGGCGGCGCCGGCGTCCTGATGACCATGTCCGATCGATTGCTCGCCGCGTGGTATGACGGTCATCCGGCGTTGAAGCTGTTGCAGCCTCTGGAATGGCTGTATCGGCGCGTCGTCATCGGCAAGCGCGAGCGCTTTCTGGCGGGCGAGGGCGAGATCTACCAACCGCCGGTGCCGCTGATCGTGGTCGGCAACATCACGGTAGGCGGCACCGGCAAGACGCCGCTGATTCTGTGGATGATCCAGCATTGCCAGCGCAGCGGTCTGCGGGTCGGTGTGGTCAGCCGTGGTTATGGCGCCAAACCGCCGCAATTGCCGTGGCGGGTCGAGGTGGATCAAGGCGCGGACGTGGCGGGCGATGAACCGCTGTTGATCGTTCAGCGCACCGGCGTGCCGCTGATGATCGACCCGGACCGCAGCCGCGCGGTCAAAGCCTTGCTGGCGAGTGAGCCACTGGACCTGATCCTCTCCGACGATGGCATGCAGCATTACCGGTTGGCTCGTGATCTGGAGTTGGTGCTGATCGATGCCGCTCGGGGGCTGGGCAACAAGCGTTGCCTGCCTGCCGGGCCGTTGCGCGAACCGGTCGAGCGTCTGCAAAGCGTCGATGCCGTGCTGTATAACGGTGCTGCCAATGATCGCGAAGACGGTTTTGCGTTCCAGTTGCAACCCACCGAACTGGTCAACCTGCACAGCGGCGAACGGCGTCCCCTCGACCATTTTCCTGTTGGTCAGGCCGTGCATGCCGTGGCCGGGATCGGCAATCCCCGGCGTTTCTTCACGACCCTCGAAACGCTACACTGGCGGCCAGTGCCCCATGCATTTGCCGACCACGCCGAGTACAGCGTGCAGGCCTTGAATTTCACACCGTCATTGCCAGTGGTAATGACGGAAAAGGACGCGGTGAAGTGCCGTGCCTTCGCCGCCGCCGATTGGTGGTACCTGACGGTCGATGCTGCGCCATCGCCGGCCTTCGTGGCCTGGTTCGATACGCAGCTGATGCGCCTGTTGCCGGCTCGTCTTTTGCCTTAACTCCGTTTCTATCCAGGGAATGTACATGGACACCAAATTGCTCGATATCCTCGCTTGCCCGGTCTGCAAAGGCCCGCTCAAGCTCAGCGCCGACAAAACCGAGCTGATCAGCAAGGGCGCCGGCCTCGCATACCCGATTCGTGATGGCATCCCGGTGATGCTCGAAAGCGAAGCGCGCACCCTGACCACCGACGAGCGTCTGGATAAATGACCACAGCCTTTACCATTGTCATTCCATCGCGCTATGCCTCAACCCGTCTGCCGGGCAAACCGCTGCTGTTGATCGCCGGCAAGCCGATGATCCAGCACGTCTGGGAGCAGGCGAGCAAAAGCAGCGCCCAGCGCGTGGTGGTGGCCACTGACGATGCGCGCATCGTCGAGGTCTGCAGGGGCTTTGGCGCCGAAGTGGTGCTGACCCGCGAAGACCACAATTCCGGCACCGATCGTCTGGCCGAAGTCGCGGCGAAACTGGGCTTGACCCCGGATGCCATCGTAGTCAATGTTCAGGGCGACGAGCCGTTGATTCCGCCGAGCGTGATCGATCAGGTCGCCGCCAACCTGGCTGCCCACACCGAAGCGCGCATGGCCACCCTGGCCGAGCCGATCGAAGACGTGGAGACCCTGTTCAATCCCAACGTGGTCAAGGTGGTCAGCGACCTCAATGGCCTGGCACTGACATTCAGTCGTGCCACCTTGCCATGGGCTCGCGACGCGTTCGCCAAGAGCCGCGAGCAATTGCCGGAAGGTGTGCCCTATCGCCGTCACATCGGCATTTATGCCTATCGCGCCGGTTTCCTGCAGGACTTCGTCACCTGGGGCCCGTGCTGGCTGGAAAACACCGAGGCTCTGGAGCAATTGCGGGCGCTCTGGCATGGCGTGCGGATTCATGTCGCCGACGCACTGATCGCACCGCCTGCCGGCGTCGATACCATTGAAGACCTCGAGCGCGTTCGTCGCCTGCTGGAGGCCTGATGCGGGTTCTGTTCGTCTGCCTGGGCAATATCTGCCGTTCCCCCACGGCTGAAGGCGTATTGCGGCACAAACTGCGTGAGGCGGGGCTGACCAATCAGGTCGAAGTGGCGTCCGCCGGCACCGGTGACTGGCACGTCGGCAAGGCCCCGGACAAGCGCAGCCAGGCCGCGGCGAAGCTGCGTGGCTACGACCTTTCCGCCCAGCGCGCCCGGCAAGTAAGCCGCGCCGATTTCGCCGCCTACGACCTGATCCTGGCAATGGACAACAGCAACCTGCGCCACCTCAAGGCCTTGCAACCGGCCAATGGCAAGGCCGAGCTGGATTTGTTCCTGCGTCGTTTCCAATCGGAAGTCGATGAAGTGCCGGATCCTTATTACGACAGCGAGCAGGGTTTCGAACAGGTACTGGACTTGATCGAGCGCGCCAGCGATCTGCTGGTGATCGAATTGAAGGGACGGCTATGAGTTTGCAGGTTCAACCCCGGGTTTCGCTCAAGCCGTTCAACACCTTTGGCGTGGACGTACAGGCCCGGCTGTTTGCCGAAGCCCATAGCGATGCCGACGTGCGCGAAGCCCTGGCCTACGGGTTGGAACATGAAGTACCCGTGCTGGTGATCGGTGGCGGCAGCAATTTACTGCTGACCGCTGATGTGCCGGCATTGGTGCTGCGCATGGCCACCCGGGGGATTCGTCTGTTGAGCGATGACGGCAACCAGGTGGTGATCGAAGCCGAGGCGGGGGAACCGTGGCATCCGTTTGTGCAACACACCCTGGCGCAAGGGTTGTCGGGGCTGGAAAACCTCAGCCTGATTCCCGGCACCGTGGGTGCGGCACCGATGCAGAACATTGGTGCTTACGGCGTCGAGATAAAGGACGTGTTCGCCGGCCTGACGGCCCTCGATCGCCAGACCGGCGAGCTGCGGGACTTCACGCTGACCGAGTGCAACTTCGCCTACCGCGACAGCCTGTTCAAACAGGAACCGGGGCGGTGGTTGATCCTACGGGTGCGTTTCACCCTCACGCGCACCGCGCACCTGCACCTGGAATACGGCCCGGTTCGCCAGCGCCTGACCGAACAAGGCATCGAACACCCTACGCCCAGCGATGTCAGCCAGGCCATCTGCAGCATTCGCAACGAAAAGCTCCCGGACCCGGCAGTGCTAGGCAATGCCGGCAGCTTCTTCAAGAACCCCTTGGTCCCGGCGACATTAGTGGCGCAACTCAAGGATCAATACCCGGAGCTGGTGGCTTACGCACAACCCGACGGGCAAATGAAACTGGCGGCGGGATGGTTGATCGAGCGGGCCGGCTGGAAAGGCTTTCGCGACGGCGATGCGGGTGTGCATAAATTACAGGCGCTGGTGCTGGTCAACTACGGTGCAGCAACGGGCCTGCAATTGCTGAACCTGGCGCAGCGCATTCAGAAAGACATTTCAGAGCGTTTCAAGGTCGACCTGGAAATGGAACCCAACCAGTATTAAGGCTACGCTTTCAGGCTGATTCCAAAGCCCTGCACATCTTCAAATGTGCAGGGCTTTTTTGTTAATGCTCAGTTAACTTAGCCACCTAACGATGCAAGCATTTGCTCCATAAAAGGCCCGGTACAGACGTCGCCGTCTGCATAAGAGAGCCTACTTAGCCTGAGTCGATCTGCATGTATGAATTGCGAACCCAAGCGGCAGATTGCTCGACCCCATAACCTCTATCACTATGCGGGCGTGCCCATGAATACCCTGATACTCAACGGTCAACCCTACAAAATGGACGTTCCTGACGAGATGCCGCTGCTCTGGGCCATTCGAGATGTCGCGGGCGGCCATCCAGGAACAAAGTTCGGCTGTGGAATGGGACTGTGCGGTGCCTGTACGATTCATATCGACGGCCAACCGGCTCGGGCGTGCATCACGCCTATCAGTTCCGTGAACGGGCAAAACGTCACCACCATCGACGAGCTGCATAACGATCCGGTGGGCAAAGTCGTCCAGCAAGCCTGGCTCGACAGCGCCGTGGCCCAGTGCGGCTACTGCCAGGGCGGGCAAATCATGTCGGCCACTGCACTGCTGAAAACCAACCCGAACCCCAGCGACGAGCAGATCGAAGAGGCGATGGTCGGCAACATCTGCCGTTGCGGCACTTACAACCGGATCAAGACCGCCATCCGCCAGGCCTCCACTCACCTGAAGGAGGCCAAGGCATGAGTCAGCTACCGAATGATTTTGCGCTGAGCAACCTCAGCCGCCGCGGGTTTCTCAAAGGCGTGGGCGCCACCAGTGCGCTAGTGCTGGCTGCCAGTTGGGGATGGCAGGATGCATTGGCCGCCGAAAAAGAGCAGAAGTTCGGCGCCGATGGCATGCCCAACGGCTGGATCGATGATCCGAAGGTTTACATCAGCATTGCCGACGATGGCAGTGTGACCGTGATGTGCAATCGCTCGGAAATGGGCCAGGGCGTGCGCACCAGCCTGACCCTGGTGGTGGCCGATGAGCTGGACGCCGATTGGGCGCTGGTCAAAGTGCAACAAGCGCCGGGCGATGAAGTGCGTTTCGGCAACCAGGACACCGACGGTTCGCGCAGCATGCGTCACTGGTACGAGCCGATGCGCCGTTGCGGTGCCGCTGCGCGGACCATGCTTGAACAAGCTGCCGCCCAGCAGTGGAAAGTGCCGGTCAGCGAGTGCCGCGCGCAACTGCATAAAGTCATTCACCAACCGAGCGGTCGCGAACTGGGCTACGGCGCGTTGGCCGCCGCAGCCAGTGCGCTGACGGTGCCGGCTCGCGACAGCCTGCGGCTCAAGCAGCCGTCGGAGTTTCGCTACATCGGCAAGGAAGGCACCAAGGCCATCGACGGCGCGGACATCGTCAACGGTCGCGCGGTCTACGGCGCCGATGTGCATTTCGACGGCATGCTCTTCGCCACCATCGCCCGTCCAGCGGTCTACGGCGGCAAGGTCAAATCCTTCGATGCGAGCGCTGCGATGAAAGTCCCGGGGGTGATCAAGGTCCTGCAAGTCGAAAGCCGTCCATTGCCGTCCGAGTTCCAGCCGCTTGGCGGAGTGGCTGTGGTGGCCAGCAACACCTGGGCGGCGATCAAGGGCCGCGAAGCGCTGAAGATCGAGTGGGATGACGGTCCCAACGCCAGTTACGATTCGATCGCCTACCGCAAGGAGCTTGAAGCCGCGTCCCTCAAGCCCGGCAAAGTGGTGCGCAACACCGGCAACATCGACCAGGCCATAAGTGCTGCCGACAGTACCCTTGAAGCTTCCTACTATCTGCCGCACCTGGCGCAATCGCCGATGGAGCCGATGGTCGCCGTCGCCCGTTTCAAGGACGGTGCGTGTGAAGCCTGGGCGCCAAGTCAGGCGCCGCAAGTCACCCGCGAGCGGATTGGCGAGCGCCTGGGCATTCCATTCGATAACGTCACGTTCAATGTCACCTTGCTTGGCGGTGGTTTCGGTCGCAAGTCCAAGCCGGATTTCGTCATTGAAGCGGCGATCCTGGCCAAGGAGTTTCCGGGCAAAGCGGTGCGGGTGCAGTGGACCCGTGAAGACGACATCCACCACTCGTATTTCCACACCGTGTCTGCCGAATACCTCAAGGCCAGCCTGAACAAGGACGGCTTGCCGTCTGGTTGGCTGCACCGCACGGTGGCGCCGAGCATTACCGCGCTGTTCGCGCCGGGCATGAACCATGAGGCGGCGTTCGAGCTGGGCATGGGCTTCACCAACATGGCGTACGCGATCCCCAACGTACGCCTGGAAAACCCTGAAGCGACGGTCCACACGCGGGTCGGCTGGTATCGCTCGGTGTCGAACATTCCCCATGGCTTTGCGATTCAGAGCTTTGTCGATGAACTGGCGCACAAGGCTGGTCAGGATCCACTCAAGTACCAGATCAAGCTGCTCGGACCGGATCGTCAGATCGATCCGCGCACCTTGAGTGAAGAGTGGAACTACGGCGAATCCCCCGAGCGTTATCCGATCGATACCGCGCGGATGCGCACCGTGCTGGAAACCGCTGCCAAAGCCGCCGGTTGGGGACGTCAGTTGCCCAAGGGCCGCGGCTTGGGCCTGGCGGTGCATTACAGCTTCGTCACGTATGTGGCGGCGGTGATCGAAGTCGAAGTCAAGGACGACGGCACGCTGATCGTGCATAAGGCTGACATCGCCGTGGATTGCGGCCCGCAGATCAACCCCGAGCGGATTCGCTCGCAGTTCGAAGGCGCCTGCGTGATGGGTCTGGGCAACGCGGTGCTGGGGGAAATCAGCTTCAAGGACGGCAAGGTCCAGCAGGACAACTTCCACATGTACGAAGTGGCGCGCCTGTCCCTGGCTCCGAAGGAAGTCGCCGTGCATCTGGTCACGCCACCGGGCAATGTGCCATTGGGCGGCGTCGGTGAGCCGGGCGTACCGCCGATTGCGCCAGCGCTGTGCAACGCGATCTTCGCCGCCACCGGCAAGCGCATCCGTAACTTGCCGGTGCGCTATCAGTTGCAAGGTTGGCAGAAGGCGCAAGCCTGATGGACAGCGTCGATCTGAACGTCCTGCGCAGCGTGCTGGAGTGGCGCCGCGCCGGCCAGCGGGTGATCTTGTACAGCGTGGTCCAGACCTGGGGCACCGCGCCCCGGGCACCTGGCGCCATGCTGGCCTTGCGTGACGACGGCGTGGTGATTGGCTCGGTGTCCGGTGGTTGTGTCGAGGATGACCTGATTGCCCGGCTGCACGATGGCCGTATCCCGACCGATGGGCCGCCGGTGCAGTTGATTACCTATGGCGTCACCCGTGAGGAGGCCGCGCGGTTTGGTTTGCCCTGCGGCGGCACGTTGCGCCTGACCGAGGAGCGTGTCGGCGATCCGGCGTGGGTCGCCCAGTTGTTGGCGCGTTGCGAGGCCCATGAAATCGTTGCGCGATCGTTGGATATTGCGACCGGTGAAGTGGTTTTGCACCCGGCGAACAAAAGCGACGTGCTGAGTTTTGACGGCCGCACACTGCGCGCCATTTACGGTCCGCGTTGGCGATTGTTGCTGATCGGCGCGGGGCAGCTGTCGCGGTATGTCGCCGAGATGGCACGGCTGCTGGATTTCGAAGTACTGATCTGTGATCCACGCACCGAGTTCGTCTACGGCTGGGAAGAACAACACGGTCGCTTCGTCCCGGGCATGCCCGACGAAGCAGTGCTGACCATCCAGACCGACGAACGCACCGCCATCGTCGCGCTCACCCACGATCCGCGCCTGGATGATATGGCGCTGCTCACGGCCCTGGATTCCAGGGCGTTTTATGTCGGTGCGCTGGGTTCTCGGGTCAACAGCCAGAAACGTCGGGACAACCTGGCTCAGCTAGGCTTGTCCCAACAGGCCATCGAGCGTTTGCACGGCCCGATCGGCTTGCACATCGGCAGCCATACTCCGGCGGAAATCGCCTTGTCGCTGCTGGCCGAGATTGTGGCAATCAAGAATGGCATCGAGCTGAAACAGAAGAGGCCGTTGCAGGAGGGCGTATGAGCGACTCCATCGGCGTTATCGTTCTGGCTGCCGGGCAGGGCTGTCGGTTTCGACAGGTAGCGGGTGACGACAAGGACAAGCTGCTGACGGACTGTACCGGCCGTGACGGCATGACCGTGCACTCAATGATCGAGCAGGTGCTGGTGAATCTGCCGGCCACCCTTGAGAAGCGTGTGCTGGTCACCACCGCGGACCGCCCGCAAGTGATCCGCATGGCTCAGGCCTATGGTTGCGAGATTGTGCGGATCGAGTCGACCGGCCTGGGCGACAGTATTGCGGCGGGAGTGGCAGCCGGTTCGAAACTCGGTGGCTGGCTGATCATGTTGGGGGATATGCCGTTTATCCTGCCGTCGAGCATTGAACAGGTCGTCGCGGCCATTGCGGATGACGCCATCAGCGTGCCGGTGCATGAAGGGCAATATGGGCATCCGGTGGGGTTCGGACGAAGCTTCGGGCCGGGTTTGATGGCGTTGACCGGTGATCAGGGCGCCAAGTCACTGTTCGTGCAGGCGAGGGTGGTTGAGGTGGTGGTAGAGGATCCCGGGGTGTTATGGGATGTGGATGTGCCTGAGGGGCTGGTCTTCCCGTAATGATCGTTCCCACGCTCTGCGTGGGAATGCAGCCCGGGAAGTTCCGCGTCCCAAGCGGACGCAGAGCGTCCATTGAGGCATTCCCACGCAGAGCGTGGGAGCGATCAACACAAAGACAAGGACATAAAAAAGCCCCGCCTGGATCACCAGGCGGGGCTTTTTAGTGGCCGATGGAATCAGACGAGGGGTTTAGGCTCGTGCTCTTTTTCCTGGGCTTGTTCGTGTTGCTCTACCGCTTCCTGTACGGAGCGCGGTGCTTCCTCGATGACCGACTCGGCAGCAGGTGCCGAGTCGACCGCTTCGTCAACAACCGGTGCAGGTTCGGCAGCGACAACCGCTTCAGCCGGAGCAGCAGCGGCAGCCAGTTCGGCTTCCTTCTGCAGACGCTCGGCTTCACGCTTGCGACGACGTACTTCACGCGGGTCGTTCGGCGCACGACCACTTGGGGTCAGGGCGCTGACAGGAGCGGCTTCGGCAACAACCGGAGTTTCAACCGCCGGAGCAGGCTCGGCTGCTGCAACCACTGGCTCGGAGAGCGTGGTTTCAGTAGCTGGGGCTTCAGCGACTGGCGCTTCGACGGCTACAGGTGGCTCGGCGACCCAGTTGAACGTGGTTTGTTCTTCACGAACTTCACGTGCCGGTTCAGACACTGGCGCTTCAACTACAGGTTCTGCGGCAACCACTGGTTCAGCGGCGGCTTCAACTTCCAGTTGTGCTTCACGCACCGGTGCCACTTCGATTTCCGGAGCAGCGGTGACGATTACCGGCGTGATGGCTTCAACCACGGGTGCTTCAACCGGAGCCGTTTCCAGCGTGGCGGCAGTGGCGCGTTCGGCTTGCTCGTTGGCCTGTGCTTCAGCAGGTGCGCTGATCACGGAGCTGGCAACGGCTGCGGTAACCGCCAGGCCGGCGGCCAGATCGGCAGCGCTTGGCGCTTCGGCGTTTTCAGCCGATTCGGCCTCTTCCGAGCCTTCGATCACGTTGCCGTTGGCATCGCGTTGACGTTCACGGCGGTTGCTGCGACGACGCTGGCCACGGGAGCGGCGGCGTGGGCGATCGCCTTCGGCGTGCTCCTGACCGTCTTCCTGCAGTTGCTCTTCGCTGGTTGGCAGCTCTTCTTCGGCAGCAGCAGCGACTTGCTCGGTGCGAGGCTGACGTTCTTCACGCGGTGGGCGTGGAGCGCGTTCTTCGCGTGGCTGACGGGCCGGACGCTCTTCAGCGGTGGCAACGGCGGCCGGAGCGGCATCCAGAGGCTCGCGCAGTTCACGTACCGGACGCTCTTCACGCTCGCCACGTGGCTTGCGGTCTTCACGTGGTGCGCGCGGTGCACGTTCTTCACGAGGGGCACGTGGAGCGCGTTCTTCGCGGGCGACTGCTGGCGCTTCTTCGCGGGCTTCGCGTGGCTCGCGTGGTGCGCGCTCTTCACGCGGTGCACGTTCCTCACGAGGCTTGCGCTCTTCATCGCGGCGACCGTTACGGTTGCGGCTCTGCTGACGACCGTTGCGACGCTCTTCATTGCGGGCTGGGCGCTCGGTGGTCGCTGGTTTTTCAACCACAACCGGAGCAACAGGTGCTTCCTTGGTCGCGAACAGGCTGACCAGCGACTTCACCAGGCCCTTGAACAGGCTTGGCTCTGGCGCGGCGACTGGTGCCGCCACCGGAGCGGCGACGACTTCGGTCGGCACCGGAGCGTTGGCGCGGGCCGGTGCCGTCTTGACCGCGGCTTCCTGGCGAACCAGGGTGCGGGTCGCGGCGGCTGGCTGGACGTCTTCGATTTCGGCAGCGGCAGCAGCGATCTCGTAGCTGGACTGGTTGATGCTGGCTTCCGGGCTGTCATCGCGCAGACGCTGCACTTCGAAGTGCGGCGTTTCGAGGTGATCGTTCGGCAGAATGACGATGCGGGCACGGGTGCGCAGTTCGATCTTGGTGATCGAGTTGCGTTTTTCGTTGAGCAGGAACGCCGCCACCGGGATCGGCACTTGTGCACGAACTTCGGCGGTACGGTCTTTCAGGGCTTCTTCTTCGATCAGGCGCAGGATGGCCAGGGACAGCGATTCAACATCACGGATGATGCCGGTGCCGCTGCAGCGCGGGCAGACGATGCCACTGCTTTCGCCCAGCGACGGACGCAGGCGCTGACGGGACATTTCCAGCAGGCCGAAGCGCGAGATGCGACCGACTTGCACGCGGGCGCGGTCGGCTTCCAGGCATTCGCGGACTTTCTCTTCCACGGCGCGCTGGTTCTTGGCAGGGGTCATGTCGATGAAGTCGATGACGATCAGGCCGCCGATGTCGCGCAGGCGCAACTGACGGGCGATTTCTTCGGCGGCTTCAAGGTTGGTCTGCAGAGCCGTTTCTTCGATGTCGCTGCCTTTGGTGGCGCGCGCCGAGTTGATGTCGATGGACACCAGGGCTTCGGTCGGATCGATGACGATGGAGCCGCCGGAAGGCAGTTCGACGACGCGTTGGAAGGCGGTTTCGATCTGGCTTTCGATCTGGAAGCGGTTGAACAGCGGAACGCTATCTTCGTACAGCTTGATCTTGCTGGCGTACTGCGGCATCACCTGGCGAATGAAGGTCAGGGCTTCGTCCTGGGCTTCAATGCTGTCGATCAGCACTTCGCCGATGTCCTGGCGCAGGTAATCGCGGATGGCGCGGATGATCACGTTGCTTTCCTGGTAGATCAGGAACGGCGCGGAACGATCCAGCGAAGCTTCTTTGATGGCGGTCCACAGTTGCAGCAGGTAATCGAGGTCCCACTGCATTTCTTCGCTGCTGCGGCCAAGACCGGCAGTGCGAACGATCAGACCCATGTCGGCCGGGGCAACCAGACCGTTCAGGGCTTCACGCAGTTCGTTGCGCTCTTCACCTTCGATGCGACGGGAGATACCGCCGGCACGCGGGTTGTTCGGCATCAGAACCAGGTAACGACCGGCCAGGCTGATGAAGGTGGTCAGGGCGGCGCCCTTGTTGCCACGTTCTTCTTTCTCGACCTGAACGATGACTTCCTGGCCTTCGCTCAGGACGTCCTTGATGTTGACGCGGCCTTCGGGAGCTTTCTTGAAGTATTCGCGGGAGATTTCTTTGAGGGGCAGGAAGCCGTGGCGCTCAGAGCCGAAATCGACAAAGGCAGCCTCAAGGCTTGGTTCGATGCGAGTAATCCGGCCTTTATAGATGTTGGCCTTCTTCTGCTCGCGTGCACCGGATTCGATGTCCAGGTCGTAGAGGCGTTGGCCATCTACCAGTGCAACACGCAACTCTTCGGGTTGAGTCGCGTTAATCAGCATTCTTTTCATGTAGTACCGTCGGTTTCCGGGCTGCCGGAAACGGCGTTCGGCACACACGACTTCTCACGGTCGGTGTCAGGTGCGTCGGGAGTGGTTGGCCATTCCCGTGTCCAGCGATGTCCGACCAATTGGGCCGGTATCGCGACGTACGCGTCCTGCTTGCTGTGGCTACTTAAGCACTCAGTCAGGAGGAGGAATCAACCGGCGGCTGTGGACGAGATGAAGCGTCTTGATAAAGCCTATTGCTACACAGTCCAGCGGTTGTGCATCTCCACCCTACACGTATCCCTGATAATTCGGGTGCTGCCGCGCGCAGAATCCGCAGCGGGTTGGCATTTACCGTGAGCTCCGAAAGGGGAGGTCACGCATCATGGCTAATTTAGGCGTTGTTTCCGAAGCGTTCGCTCGGGGTTGTTCACAGCTGACTGCACTTTGTGAACTGGCCGTGAATATTTGCTCGGAAGGCGAGTGAAAACTCTGCTTTGCGGCATGATTCAGGCCTTATGTCACCTGCGCTTGTTACAACTGCAAACGCTGCCGTTACGTAGCGAAAGCCCCGTAGGACGGCCTCTCGTCCTCGTGAATTGCGTTGGTCAGGGCCGGTTTTTGACCGTTAGTCCGCTGTCCAGGCCACTTTTGGCGGCGTTCGCGACTATAGCAGCAATGATTAAGTGCTTCAATTCCATAAAAAATTGTTATCATCCGCACCATGACGACTACTGCCCCTTCGACCCCAGGCGTACAACTGCTTGAGGTCTCGCCGGAATATGCCGGCCAACGTATTGATAACTTTCTTCTCGCTCGGCTCAAAGGCGTGCCCAAGACCTTGATTTACCGCATTTTGCGTAAAGGCGAAGTGCGGGTGAACAAAGGTCGGATCAAGCCCGAATACAAGCTGCAGGCGGGCGATATCGTGCGCGTACCGCCGGTTCGCGTGCCCGAACGCGACGAGCCCGTGCCGCTGGCCCAGGGGCTGCTGCAGCGGCTCGAGGCCTCGATTGTCTACGAAGACAAGGCGCTGATCGTAATCAACAAGCCCGCCGGCATCGCGGTTCACGGTGGCAGCGGCTTGAATTACGGCGTGATCGAAGCCTTTCGTCAGTTACGTCCCGATGCAAAAGAGCTCGAGTTGGTTCACCGCCTCGACCGCGACACGTCCGGCCTGCTGATGATCGCCAAGAAGCGCAGCATGTTGCGTCACTTGCACGCCGCATTGCGCGGCGATGGTGTCGACAAACGTTATATGGCGCTGGTGCGCGGCAACTGGGCGACCTCGATCAAGCAAGTCCGCGCGCCGTTGCAAAAGAGCAATCTGCGCTCCGGCGAGCGTATGGTCGAAGTCGACGAAGAGGGCAAGGAGGCACTGACCGTGTTCAAGGTGCTGCGTCGCTTCGGTGACTTTGCCACCATGGTCGAGGCCAAGCCGATCACCGGTCGCACTCACCAGATTCGCGTCCATACTTTACATGCCGGGCATTGCATCGCCGGCGATACCAAGTACGGCGATGAGGGCTTCAGCAAAGAGATTCGTGATCTGGGCGGCAAGCGCCTGTTCCTGCATGCCTACATGCTGACCGTGCCGCTGCCCGACGGTGGCGAGCTGAAATTGCAGGCGCCGGTCGACGAAATGTGGGCCAAGACCGTGGAGCGATTGAGTGCGCCCATCTGATTACAAGCTGCTGATTTTCGATTGGGACGGTACGCTCGCAGACTCCATTGGTCGGATTGTCGAGGCGATGCACGTGGCGTCCGAGCGCTCAGGCTTCCCGTTGCGCGATGATTTTGCCGTCAAAGGCATTATCGGTCTCGGACTGCCGGAGGCCATTCGCACCTTGTATCCCGAGATCGGCGATGGCGAGCTGCTGGCGTTTCGTGACTATTATGCACAGCACTACATCGCGGCGGAGGCTGTTCCTTCGCCGTTGTTCGAGGGCGTGCTCGAGTCGATGGACGCGTTTCGTGCTGACGGGTATCGCCTGGCCGTTGCCACCGGCAAGGCCCGGCGAGGGTTGGATCGGGTGCTCAAAGCCCACGGCTGGGAGGATTATTTTGATGTCACCCGTGCGGCGGATGAAACAGCCAGCAAGCCCCATCCGCTGATGCTCGAGCAGATTCTCGCCCATTGCGAGGTTTGCCCGGAGCAGGCGCTGATGGTCGGGGATTCGTCCTTCGATCTGCAGATGGCACGCAACGCCGGCATGGATTCGGTGGCGGTCAGCTATGGCGCTCAATCGATTGAGGCGTTGCAGCAGTTCGAGCCACGACTGTCCATTGATCGTTTTTCAGAATTGCGCGCTTGGCTGAGCTAGCGGGCTTAACGGTTTTTTGCAGGGGTAGATGTCATGACCGACGAATGGAAAGCACCCGCCAAGGCGAGCGCAGAGAGCGGTGACGAGAAAAGCTGGAAGCTGCTGGAAACAACTCTGCTGGCCAACGTGCAGGAGCATCGCCGGTCCCGTCGCTGGGGGATTTTCTTCAAGCTGCTGACCTTTGCGTACCTGTTGCTTGCGTTGTTCTTGTTCACGCCGCTGATGGATGTGGAAAAAAGCGCCACTCGCGGTTCCGGTTACACGGCGCTGATCGATATAACTGGCATGATTGCCGAGAAAGAGCCGGCCAGTGCCGACAATATCGTCGGCAGTCTGCGTGCAGCCTTCGAGGACAAGAAGGTCAAGGGTGTGATCCTGCGGATCAACAGCCCGGGCGGAAGTCCGGTGCAGTCGGGGTATGTCTATGACGAGATCCGTCGTTTGCGCGGCCTGCATCCGGATATCAAGGTTTATGCTGTGATCTCGGATCTGGGGGCTTCGGGTGCCTATTACATTGCCAGCGCGGCGGATCAGATTTACGCCGACAAGGCGAGTCTGGTGGGCTCCATTGGCGTGACGGCGGCCGGTTACGGTTTTGTCGGCACCATGGAAAAGTTGGGCGTCGAGCGTCGTACCTATACCTCCGGCGAGCACAAATCGTTCCTCGATCCGTTCCAGCCGCAGAAGCCTGCGGAAACTGCATTCTGGCAGGGCGTGCTGGATACCACTCATCAGCAGTTCATCAGCAGCGTCAAGAAAGGGCGCGGTGATCGACTCAAGGACAAAGAGCATCCGGAGCTGTTCTCCGGCCTGGTCTGGTCCGGTGAGCAGGCGCTGCCGCTGGGCTTGATCGATGGTCTGGGCAGTGCCAGTTCGGTGGCGCGTGACGTGATCGGCGAGAAAGAGTTGGTGGATTTCACTATTGAGGAGTCGCCGTTTGATCGCTTTTCGAAAAAGCTCGGCGCCAGCGTGGCTGAGCATTTGGCGATGTGGATGGGCTTCCAGGGGCCGGCGTTGCGTTGATCGCCTGCCTGCATAACGAAACCGGCCCGCGTGGCCGGTTTTTTGATCTTTAAGGTATTTGCACGCCTTCAGCCAGCAGCATGTCGACCAGGCGAATCAGTGGCAGGCCGATAAGGCTGGTGGCGTCAGGGCCTTCTGTGCTTTTAAACAGGCTTACCCCCAAGCCTTCAGCTTTGAAACTGCCTGCACAGTCGTAGGGCTGCTCGGCGCGCAGATAGCGTTCGATGCGCGCTGTGTCGAGTGCGCGCATGTGTACGGTAAAGGGCACGCAGTCGACCTGGCAGTCGCCGGTCTGGCTGTTGAGCAATGCCAGGCCGGTGAGGAAGGTTACGCTGGTGCCGCTCGATGCCAGCAGTTGTTCGCGAGCCTTTTCGAAGGTATGGGGTTTGCCGATAATTCGCTCGCCAAGTACCGCGACCTGGTCCGAGCCAATGATCAGATGGGTGGGATAACTGGCTGCAAGTGCGCGGGCTTTTTCTTCGGCGAGACGCTTTACCAGTTCGATGGTGGACTCATCCGGGCGGTGGCTTTCGTCGATATCCGGCGAGCTGCAAGTAAACGGCAGCTGCAAGCGGGCCAGCAATTCCCGGCGATACACCGAGCTTGAAGCGAGTAATAAAGGCAGCATGCGCATCTCCAAAGGGCGGGGGGCGAATTCTAGCGCAGGCTCAAGTGACGCACAGGGCTGAATTTCCTTTGACATGGCCGGGGGCATCCCTATAATGCTGCGCCTATGTTGAATGACCCGATTCCACCTCACGTTGACCCGCGCAAATTGGCAGATCGTGGCACCACCCTTCAAGGTGAAATGCTGCTGGCCGATTTGGAGAGACTCTGCGACCCGCTTTCCGACAATGTCGGTACGGTGCAGGCTAAATTCGTTTTTGAACGAGATGAACGTAAGTCTGTGGTCATCCACAGCTTTATCGACACCGAAGTCAAAATGGTTTGCCAGCGTTGTCTTGAGCTGGTCACCCTGCCGATCCATAGCGAATGCAGTTACGCTGTGGTGAAGGAGGGTGCGAATACCCAGTCGTTGCCGAAAGGTTATGACGTGCTGGAACTGGGCGAAGATCCATTGGATCTGCAGTCACTGATCGAGGAGGAGCTTCTGCTCGCCTTGCCCATTGTGCCTGCTCATCATCCGGAAGAATGCCAGCAGCCGGCGGGAGCAGATGAGCCCGAACCGAGCGAGGACGAGGTAACGCGGTCCAACCCGTTCAGTGTATTGGCGCAGTTAAAGCGTGACCCAAACGTTTAGGAGTTAATCAATTATGGCTGTTCAGCAGAACAAAAAATCCCGCTCTGCCCGTGACATGCGTCGTTCGCACGACGCTCTCGAGGCTAGCACCCTGTCTGTAGAAAAAACCACCGGTGAAGTTCACCTGCGTCACCACGTATCGCCAGAAGGCGTATACCGTGGTCGTAAAGTGATCGACAAGGGCGCTGACGAGTAATCCTTGTCCGCTCAAGTCATCGCGATTGACGCAATGGGCGGGGACTTCGGTCCCCGCAGCATTGTTCAGGCCAGCCTTGCTTGTCTGTCTGCTACGCCCTCGCTGCACCTGACCCTTGTCGGTCAACCCTCCCTCCTTGAAGAATTGATCGCTGGCCAATCGGCTGTGGATCGCTCGCGTCTGTCGATCGTGCCGGCGTCCGAAGTCATCACCATGGACGACAAACCTGCCCAGGCCTTGCGCGGCAAGCCTGATTCGTCGATGCGCGTGGCGCTGGAGTTGTTGCGCGATGGCAAGGTCCAGGCGTGCGTCAGTGCCGGCAATACCGGTGCGCTGATGGCGTTGTCGCGGTTTGTGCTCAAAACTTTGCCGGGGATCGATCGGCCGGCCATGGTT
Organism: Pseudomonas frederiksbergensis; assembly: GCF_017114915.1. GTDB lineage: Bacteria > Pseudomonadota > Gammaproteobacteria > Pseudomonadales > Pseudomonadaceae > Aquipseudomonas > Aquipseudomonas frederiksbergensis_I. Next base: position 68,119 of record NZ_JAAUOE010000021.1, on the reverse strand, counting down.
GCCGCCATTCCGACCGAGAAAGGTTTCTGCCAGTTGCTTGATCTGGGCGCCAATGTTGATTGCAGTGCCGAGCATCTGTTGCAGTTTGCGGTGATGGGTTCGGTGGCGGCGCAAGCGCTGGGCGTCGTTCGTCCACGGGTCGCGTTGCTGAATATCGGCACCGAAGACATCAAGGGCAATCAGCAGGTCAAACTGGCGGCGACCCTGTTGCAAAATGCGCGCGGTCTGAATTACATCGGATTTGTCGAAGGTGACGGTTTGTACCGTGGCGAGGCAGATGTGGTGGTATGTGACGGCTTTGTCGGCAATATCCTGCTCAAGTCCAGCGAAGGCCTGGCGACCATGATTGCCGGGCGAATCGAGGCCCAGTTCAGAAAAAATTTCGCGTCGAAAGTGGTCGGCGCTCTGGCGCTGCCGCTGATGAAGCGCTTGCAGGCCGAGCTGGCACCGGCTCGCCATAACGGCGCAAGTTTCCTCGGTTTGCAGGGAATTGTCGTGAAAAGCCATGGTTCGGCGGGGGTTCAGGGCTTCCAGAGTGCGATTCAACGCGCCTTGATCGAGATCCAGGAAAACTTGCCGGAACGGCTTCATGGTCGTCTGGAGGATTTGTTGCCTTAGGCGTTTTCGTCAGACAATGCTTAAATGTGACCGCTCAGTTCAATGAGCCATCCAACTGTCAGTTTCTTGCGTTCCCCAGGCGGGACGTCAATTCTCCGGCGACAAGATCATTAGGGGCTTGTTACATGTCTGCTTCCCTCGCATTCGTCTTTCCAGGACAGGGTTCGCAGTCCCTCGGCATGCTGGCCGAGCTGGGCGCGCAACATCCTGTGGTCCTCGAAACATTCAAAGAAGCTTCCGATGCCCTGGGTTACGACCTGTGGGCGCTGACCCAGCAAGGGCCGGAAGAGCAACTCAATCAAACCGATAAAACCCAACCGGCGATCCTGACCGCTTCGATCGCCTTGTGGCGTCTGTGGCTGGCTGAAGGTGGTGCGCGTCCGGCTTACGTTGCCGGTCACAGCCTGGGCGAATACAGCGCTCTGGTGGCTGCGGGCAGCCTGAGCCTGGGTGACGCGGTGAAGCTGGTGGAGCGTCGCGGCCAATTGATGCAGGAAGCCGTTCCGGCCGGGCAGGGCGGCATGGCCGCTATCCTCGGTCTGGACGATGCCGACGTGCTGGCAGCCTGCGCCGAAGCGGCGCAAGGCGAAGTGGTCAGCGCGGTCAACTTCAACTCTCCGGGCCAGGTAGTGATTGCCGGTGCCAAGGCGGCAGTCGAACGCGCCATCGAAGGCTGCAAGGCCCGTGGCGCCAAGCGCGCCATGCCGTTACCGGTCAGCGTGCCTTCCCACTGTGAATTGATGCGCCCGGCCGCAGAGCGTTTTGCCGAGTCCATCGCCGCCATCGACTGGAAGGCACCACAGATCCCTGTGGTACAGAACGTAAGCGCCGACGTGCCGGCCGATCTGGAAACCCTCAAGCGCGATCTGCTTGAGCAGCTCTACAAGCCTGTACGCTGGGTCGAGTCGGTCCAGGCGCTGGCTGCCAAGGGTGCGACCGAGCTGGTCGAATGCGGCCCTGGCAAAGTACTTGCTGGTCTGAACAAACGTTGCGCCGAAGGCGTGTCGACCTCTAACCTCAATACCCCAGACGCTTTCGCTGCCGCCCGTGCAGCGCTGGCCTGAACAAGGAGAAGCCTGCATGAGTCTGCAAGGTAAAGTTGCACTGGTCACCGGTGCCAGCCGTGGTATCGGCCAGGCTATCGCTCTGGAGCTGGGTCGTCAGGGTGCCATTGTTGTCGGCACCGCGACCTCCGCTTCGGGTGCCGAGCGTATCGCCGCCACTCTGAAAGAAAACGGTATTCAGGGCACTGGCCTGGAACTCAATGTCACCAGCGATGAGTCCGTAGCGGCCGTGCTGGCGAGCATTCAGGAGCAGTTCGGTGCGCCGGCGATTCTGGTCAATAATGCCGGTATCACCCGCGATAACCTGATGATGCGCATGAAAGATGACGAGTGGCATGACGTCGTCGATACCAACCTGAACAGTCTGTTCCGCCTGTCCAAGGGCGTTCTGCGCGGTATGACCAAAGCCCGTTGGGGACGAATTATCAGTATTGGCTCGGTTGTGGGTGCCATGGGCAACGCAGGCCAAGTAAACTACGCAGCCGCCAAGGCCGGTCTGGAAGGTTTCAGCCGTGCGCTGGCGCGTGAAGTCGGTTCGCGTTCGATTACGGTAAACTCGGTGGCCCCGGGGTTCATCGACACCGATATGACCCGCGAACTGCCCGAGGCGCAGCGTGAAGCCCTGCAGACGCAAATTCCGCTGGGTCGTCTGGGGCAAGCTCAAGAGATCGCGTCTGTGGTCGCTTTTCTTGCATCCGACGGTGCGGCTTACGTTACTGGGGCTACAATCCCGGTGAACGGCGGGATGTACATGAGTTAAATGTGACGGATTGCTTCAAAAAAATGTCATACGAGCTGTCTAAAATCCGTTATAAAGCTGCAATCTATTTTATCGGCAGAGGGTCGCGGGGTTTGAGGAGTGAAGCTTTCAGTTGAAAAGCTGAAAAGTCTTTCTATACACTTACCCACTGGCCAGCTGCCTGAATTTGTCCATTAGGAGTGAAAACAAGGTATGAGCACCATCGAAGAGCGCGTCAAGAAAATCGTTGCTGAGCAACTGGGCGTTAAAGAAGAAGAAGTGGTCAACACCGCTTCCTTCGTTGAAGACCTGGGTGCAGACTCCCTTGACACCGTTGAGCTGGTGATGGCTCTGGAAGAGGAATTCGAGACCGAAATCCCTGACGAAGAAGCTGAAAAGATCACTACTGTACAAGCAGCAATCGACTACGTTAACTCCCATCAGGGTTAATAGTTTGTAATCGTTGCTCGCTGTCATGGAAAAACCGCACTGCCATCATGGCGTGCGGTTTTTTCTTTAGGCCTTGTGCGAAGTCGTCATTTGAAAAAAGGAGAGTGCTGTGTCGCGTAGACGCGTCGTAGTCACCGGTATGGGTATGTTGTCGCCACTGGGTACCGATGTGCCGAGCAGTTGGCAGGGCATTCTGGCTGGCCGCAGTGGCATTGGTCTGATCGAACACACCGACCTTTCTGCCTATTCCACCCGTTTTGGCGGCTCCGTGAAGGGCTTCAATGTCGAGGAATACCTGTCGGTCAAGGAAGCTCGCAAACTCGACCTGTTCATTCAGTACGGTCTGGCTGCAGGTTTTCAGGCCGTGCGTAATGCAGGTCTTGAAGTTACCGACGCCAACCGCGAGCGCATCGGCGTGGCCATGGGGTCGGGTATTGGCGGTCTGACCAATATCGAAGACACCAGCCGCACGCTGCATGATGCCGGCCCACGACGGATTTCTCCGTTTTTCGTGCCTGGCTCGATCATCAATATGATTTCCGGTTTCCTGTCCATCCACCTGGGAGCACAGGGGCCTAACTACGCCATCGCCACGGCGTGTACCACCGGTACACACTGCATCGGCATGGCGGCACGCAACATCATGTACGACGAAGCCGACGTGATGATCGCCGGTGGCGCCGAGATGGCTGCGTGTGGTCTGGGCATGGGTGGCTTTGGTGCCTCCCGCGCGCTGTCGACCCGCAACGACGAACCGACCCGTGCCAGCCGTCCATGGGACAAGGGCCGTGATGGCTTCGTACTGTCCGACGGCGCCGGCGCACTGGTTCTCGAAGAGCTGGAGCACGCCAAGGCCCGTGGCGCGACCATCTACGCCGAGCTGATCGGCTTCGGCACCAGTGGCGATGCCTACCATATGACCTCGCCCCCGGCCGATGGCGCGGGTGCTGCGCGTTGCATCACCAATGCCTTGCGCGATGCGAAGATCAACAGCGATCAGGTTCAGTACATCAACGCTCACGGTACTTCGACCTCGGCCGGCGACCTCGCCGAAGCCTGTGCGATCAAATCCGTGTTCGGCGATCACGCCTACAAACTGGCGGTCAGTTCGACCAAGTCCATGACTGGTCACCTGCTGGGCGCGGCGGGCGCGGTCGAGGCGATTTTCAGCGTACTGGCCATCAACAGTCAGGTCGCTCCGCCGACCATCAACCTCGATGAGCCGGACGAAGGCTGCGACCTCGACTTCGTACCTCACACCGCGCGCGGCATGGATATCGACGTGGTGCTGTCCAACTCCTTCGGATTTGGCGGTACCAATGGCTCGCTGGTGTTCCGCCGGTTCGCTGACTGATGGACAGCTGGGTCGACGGTCAACCGGCTGACGCTTTGTCGCTGAAGGATCGCGGCCTGGCTTACGGCGATGGTCTGTTCGAGACCGTCGCGGTCAAGGGCGGGCAGCCATTGCTGCTGGATCGACATCTGTCGCGTCTGGCCGAGGGCTGTTCGCGCCTGGCGATTGCCGCCGATCACCAATTGATCCGCGCGGAGCTGCTGGCCTATGCCGCAGCCCTGGGCGAGGGCGTGCTCAAGCTCATCCTCACCCGCGGCGACAGCCTGCGTGGTTACGCCCCCGACCCCTCGGCCCAGGCCCGGCGCATTCTGCAAGGCAATCCTCCTGCTGCTTATCCAGCTGTTCATGCAGAGCAGGGCGTTCGTCTGTTTCCTTGTGCAACACGGTTATCCAAACAACCCCTGCTCGCCGGTCTCAAGCACCTCAATCGTCTGGAGCAGGTTATTGCCCGTTCAGAATGGCAGGACACCGAGCATGCCGAAGGCTTGATGCTGGATCAGGTCGGGCGGGTGATCGAAGGCGTGTTCAGTAATCTGTTTCTGGTGCGCGATGGCGTGCTGGTGACCGCCGATCTCAAACGTTGTGGCGTGGCGGGCGTGATGCGTGCCGAGTTATTGTTTCAAGCCGAGTCATTGGGGATCCCCACACAAATCACCGACATTACCCTCGAACAGCTGCAATGGGCTGATGAGGTCTTTGTCTGCAACAGCGTGTATGGCGTTTGGCCGGTGCGCGCCTATGCCGCACTGAGCTGGCCGGTTGGGCCGCTCACCCGTAAACTCCAAACCATTGCCCGTGCGCTACTGGATGTTTGATTCGTGAGACGTAAATTCTTGCTGCTGCTGGAGACCGGACTGGTTCTGGCGGGGCTGTTGGCGGGCGCTAGCGCCTGGAAAATCCATTCGGCGCTGGAACAGCCGCTGAACATCGCGCAGGAAGAGCTGCTGGAAGTGCCCAAAGGCACTACACCAAACCGCACTTTCGTTCGACTTGAAACCGATGGTGTCATCAAGGACGCTTTCTGGCTGCGGGTTTATTGGCGCTTCAATCTGGCAAGGCAACCGCTGCACAGCGGCGAATACCGCATGGTTCCCGGTATGACAGTCAACGGACTGATTGACTTGTGGAAGCGCGGGGAAATGGTTCAGTACAGCCTGACGCTGGTCGAAGGCTGGAATTTCCATCAAGTCCGCGCAGCCTTGGCCAAGGATGAAAAACTCGAACAGACCCTCAACGGTTTGAGCGACAGTCAGGTGATGGACAAGCTCGGGCACGGCGGGATTTTTCCGGAAGGGCGCTTCTTCCCCGACACGTACCGTTTCGTGCGTGGCATGACCGACGTCGATCTGCTCAAGAAAGCTTATGATCGCCTCGATGAGGTCCTCGCCAGGGAATGGGATCAGCGCGCTGCCGACGTGCCCTACACCGAACCCTACCAGGCACTGATCATGGCCTCGCTGGTGGAAAAGGAAACCGGCGTGCCGCAGGAGCGCCGGCAGATTGCCGGTGTGTTCGTGCGGCGCATGGAGATGGGGATGCTGCTGCAGACCGATCCAACGGTGATCTACGGCTTGGGTGATCGTTATAACGGCAAGTTGACCCGCGCCCATCTCAAGGAGCCGACGCCGTATAACACCTACATGATCGCCGGCCTGCCGCCGACGCCGATTGCGATGGTCGGTCGTGAGGCGATCCATGCGGCGTTGAATCCGGCGGACGGCAACAGCCTGTATTTTGTTGCACGCGGTGATGGCAGCCATGTGTTCTCCGATGATCTGGACGCCCATAACAACGCGGTGCGGGAGTTCCAGCTCAATCGACGTGCCGATTACCGTTCCAGCCCGGCGCCGACTGTCACGCCGCCGACGGAGGATGCCCAGGCGCCGATCCCGGCCGCTTCGCCTGATGCAGTGCCCGAAGAAATGCCACCCGAAGCGCCGCAAGATTCCGTGCAAGACTCTGCACAAGAGCCTGCACAAGAGCCTGCGCCGGCACCCGAACCGGATGCGCCCGCACCGCAAAGCCCGCAATGACTCTGACTAAGGACTGCCTGTGACTGGCTTGTTTATTACCCTGGAAGGCCCGGAAGGCGCCGGCAAGAGCACCAATCGCGAATACCTGGCCGAGCGTCTGCGCGCCGCCGGGATCGAGGTGGTGTTGACCCGGGAACCGGGTGGCACGCCCTTGGCCGAGCGGATCCGCGACGTGCTGTTGGCACCGGTCGATGAGGTCATGAACCCCGACACCGAACTGCTGTTGGTGTTCGCCGCGCGGGCCCAGCATCTGGCTGAGGTGATCCGCCCGGCGCTGGCCCGTGGCGCGGTGGTTTTGTGCGACCGCTTCACCGATTCGACCTATGCCTATCAGGGCGGTGGCCGCGGTTTGTCGCTGGAGCGCATCGCGGCCCTCGAAACGTTCGTTCAGGGTGATCTGCGCCCGGACTTGACGCTGATCTTCGATCTGCCGGTGGAAGTGGGCCTGGCCCGCGCCAGCGCCCGCGGTCGCCTGGACCGTTTCGAGCTCGAAGGCCGCACGTTCTTCGATGCCGTGCGCAACACCTTCCTCGAGTGCGCCAAAGCGGATCCTGCGCGTTATGTGCTGGTGGACGCCGCTCAACCGCTGGCGCAGGTTCAGCAGTCTCTGGATGCCTTGCTGCCACGTCTGCTGGAGTTGACCCGTGGCTGAAGCCTATCCATGGCAGGACAGTCTCTGGCAGCAATTGGCCGGCCGTGCCCAGCACGCCCACGCCTATTTGCTGCATGGCCCGGCTGGGATTGGCAAGCGTGCGCTGGCCGAGCGTTTGATGGCCAGTTTGTTGTGCCAGCGGCCGACCGCCCAGGGCGCCTGTGGTGAATGCAAATCCTGCCTGCTGCTCAAGGCCGGTAGTCATCCGGATAACTACATTCTGGAACCGGAAGAGGCGGACAAGGCGATCAAGGTCGATCAGGTCCGTGATCTGGTCAGCTTCGTGGTGCAGACCGCGCAGTTGGGCGGTCGCAAAGTGGTGCTGATCGAGCCGGTCGAGTCGATGAACATCAACGCCGCCAACGCCTTGCTCAAAAGCCTTGAAGAGCCGTCCGGCGACACCGTATTGCTGTTGGTCAGCCACCAGACCAGCCGTCTGCTGCCGACCATCAAGAGCCGCTGCGTACAGCAGGCCTGTCCGTTGCCCAGCCAAGCCATGAGCCTGGCGTGGCTGGCCAAGGCGCTGCCGGACTGCTCGGAAGACGAGCGCATTGAACTGCTGACCCTCGCCGCCGGTTCGCCATTGGCCGCGGTCAAATTGCAGGTCCAGGGCGTGCGCGAGCAGCGGGCGCTGGTGGTCGAAGGTGTGAAGAAGTTGCTTAAGCAGCAGCAGTCGCCGACGCAACTGGCCGAGGAATGGAAAAGCATTCCCATGTTGCTGTTGTTCGACTGGTTTTGCGACTGGTCGAGCCTGATCCTGCGTTATCAGTTGACTCAGGATGAAGCAGGGCTGGGGCTGGCGGACATGCGCAAGGTGATTCAATACCTGGCGCAGAAAGCCGCTCAGGATAAAGTCTTGAATATCCAGGACTGGATCCTCGCCCAGCGCCAGAAAGTGATGAGCAAGGCCAACCTCAATCCGGCGCTGTTGCTGGAGGCGCTGTTGGTGCAGTGGGTATCCTTGCCTACCCAGAAGTGACTGGCGTGCCTAGACTCTGATCATCAGACAGTGGAGGTCAGCATGAACGAACCCATCAGTCCGGGGCCGCGCAATGGCATTTTGTCCTTGACCATCAAGGACAGGTCCGTGCTCTACGCGGCCTACATGCCATTTATCAAGAACGGCGGCCTGTTTATCCCGACCAACAAGAGCTACAAGTTGGGTGATGAGGTCTTCATGCTCCTGCACCTGATGGACGAACCTGAAAAGATCCCGGTCGCCGGCCGGGTCACCTGGATTACCCCCAAAGGTGCCCAGGGCAACCGCGCCGCTGGAGTCGGTGTGCAATTCAACGAAGGCGACGACACCGCTCGCAGTCGAATCGAAACCCATCTGGCCGGAGCCCTGAAGTCCGACCGTCCCACTCATACGATGTAAGTTGCAGCCCTTTTATGCTTGTAGATTCCCATTGTCATCTTGATCGCCTCGACCTCACCGCCCACGACGGCTCCCTGGATGCCGCGCTCGATGCGGCCCGCCAGAGGGGAGTAGGGCACTTTCTGTGCATCGGCGTCAGCGCCGAGAACGCCGCCGCCGTCAAAGCCCTGGCTGAACGCTACGACGACGTTGATTGTTCGGTCGGCGTGCATCCGCTGGATGTACAGCCGGGTGCCGCACCGGCACTGGACTGGCTGTTGCGCGAGCTCAATCATCCGCGGGTGGTGGCGATCGGTGAAACCGGCCTGGATTACCACTACGAGCCGGAAGCGGCAGCGTTGCAGCAGGCGTCGTTCCGTCTGCACCTGCAAGCGGCCAGTCAGACTGGCAAACCGGTCATCATCCACACCCGTGGCGCCCGGGCCGACACCCTCGAACTGCTACGCGAGGCGGCGCTGCCTCAGGCGGGCGTGCTGCATTGCTTCACCGAAGACTGGGACATGGCCAAGGCTGCACTGGACATGGGGTATTACATTTCCTTGTCCGGTATTGTCACTTTTCGCAATGCCGATGCCCTGCGAGATGTGGCCAGCAAGGTGCCGGTCGACCGGTTGCTGGTGGAAACCGACTCGCCGTACCTGGCGCCGATCCCCCATCGCGGCAAACCGAACCTGCCGCAATACGTGCGCGAGGTAGCGGAGTTTCTGGCAATGTTGCGAGGTGAGTCCTATGAGCGATTTGCCGAGCAGACCACCGAGAATTTCAAGCGGTTATTTGCGTTGGCGCATGTCAGGGCATCGGCGTAACGTTGGAAAGGGTCGCAGCCTGCGTCTTGAATCGCAGGCAAAAAAAACCCGGGTTCTGGGGGGTGAATCCGGGTTAAGACCATTAGGAGTAAAACAAAGGTACGCGGTCCTTTGGTACCTTCATCGGCGCGACACTTGGGGGAGATGCCTCGCCGACAGTTGAAGTATTGATCAGTATCGCGCCGAGTCCAGTTTGACTGGTCGGGTTTTTAAACAAATTTGGAATACGCGCGCTTCGGTTGAGTTCTCATTGACCGGTAAGGTGGTGCGAATTCATCAAGAAACACATATATGGTCGGATGATCCGTGCATTTTTGCGCAAGTTAGGCATAATACGCGGCTTCGAATTTTGACCCCTACAGACCTTTTCTTATGCATAAAGAACCTCGTAAGGTCCGTGAGTTTCGTCGCCGCGAGCAAGAAATTCTCGATACCGCGCTCAAGCTGTTCCTCGAACAAGGTGAAGACAGTGTCACCGTCGAGATGATTGCTGATGCCGTAGGTATCGGCAAAGGCACGATCTACAAGCACTTCAAATCCAAGGCGGAGATCTATCTGCGCCTGATGCTCGATTACGAGCGTGATTTGAACGAGTTGTTGCATTCCGCCGATGTCGATAAGGACAAGGAAGCCCTGTCCCGGGCCTACTTCGAATTCCGCATGCGCGATCCGCAACGCTATCGGTTGTTCGATCGCCTGGAAGAAAAGGTGGTCAAGGGCAACCAGGTGCCGGAGATGGTCGAGGAACTGCACAAGATCCGCGCCTCGAACTTCGAACGCCTGACCCTGTTGATCAAGGGCCGGATCAGCGAAGGCAAGCTCGAAGACGTGCCGCCTTACTTCCATTACTGCGCGGCCTGGGCGCTGGTGCACGGCGCCGTGGCGCTGTATCACTCGCCGTTCTGGAGCAATGTGCTGGAAGATCAGGAAGGTTTCTTCCAGTTCCTGATGGACATCGGCGTGCGCATGGGCAACAAGCGCAAGCGCGATACCGACACGCCGAGCAGCTGAACCATTCAGTTGCCTTATTGCGCCATGATTTAGCTACATGGCGCAGTACCACAGGAATATACTCAGGCATAGGGCTTGCTAAAACTTGATTTGTAAGTCAAGTTTTGCGTGTTCGAATCTTCTTTCGCCGGAGTGATCCATGATCGTTGACCGTCAAGGCAGGCGTTTTCGCAATTTGCGGATTAGTCTGACCTCAGCCTGTAACTACGCTTGTACCTACTGCGTGCCTAACGGCAAGCGGCTGGTGGCGGCGCAGGATGAATTGTCGGCCGAGGCCATGGCACGCGGCGTGGCCTATCTGATCGAGGCGGCGGGCATCGAGCGCTTGCGCATTACCGGTGGTGAGCCATTGGTCAGTCCCAAACTCGAAGCCTTCATGACCGCCGTCGGGCAGATGGGCCTGGCGGACATCAGTCTGACCACCAATGGCCAGTTGTTGGCGAAGAAGCTGCCGCTGCTGGTGGATGCCGGTATTCGACGCATCAACGTTTCCCTCGATACCCTGGATGCCAGCGCTTTTCGCAGCATTGCACGTGGCGGTGATCTGGCGACCGTCCTCGATGGCATGGACCAGGCCGCCGCGGCCGGCATGAAGATCAAGGTCAATATGGTGCCGCTGCGCGGGCAGAACCTCGATCAAGTGATGCCGTTGCTCGACTACTGCCTGGAACGCGGTTACGAGTTGCGCTTCATCGAGTTGATGCGCATGGGCCACCTGGCCAGCGACTCCAATGCCTTCCTGCAGCAGTTCGTCAGCCTGCAGCAGTTGCTGAGCCTGATCGGCGAACGCTACGAGTATCTTCAGGCCGATGCGCCGGTCGATGCCACGGCGGTGCGTTACCAGATTCCGGGGCAGGGTCACTTCGGCGTGATCGCTAACGAAAGCGTTCCATTCTGTCGCACCTGTTCACGCCTACGCTTATCGTCCACTGGCTGGCTGCATGGCTGTCTGTCGTCGAGCAATCGTCACTATGTCGGCGATCTGCTGGACAAACCTCGTCACCAGGCGCTGCCGGCGTTGCAGCGACTGCTGGTCAAAGCGTTGGGGGACAAACAGGAAGTGGCCTTCTCCGGTGGCGCGACCATCATGAAAATCATCGGCGGCTGAGCCGGCTTCATCGCGGGCAAGCCACGCTCCCACAGGATATTCGTAAACCTGTGGGAGCGTGGCTTGCCCGCGACTGCGTTCTGCCAGGCGACGATGCCCATGAGCTGGCGCGGAAGCTGCATCCCACGGCCATTCGCCGGTTTTCCGTCACCGGCTTCTGGAGGGTAGGATGCGTAGCCTGGTTTTGCTGCTGGCCGTTTTGGCGCTCGGTGGCTGCATGAATGTCAGCGATATGGCCGAAGGGACTCGCTACCACATGAGCGACGCGGGGCTGCTGGACCACAGCGACAGCCGTCGCGTGAACAACTTCCGCATTCAGCCGGACTCCTTCATCTACATCGCCCAGGGCGCCTTTGCGCCGCCAGGCAGCGCGTATCCGCGACCTAACGTGGTGGCCGAAGAAGCCTTCAACGGCTTTATCGAATATTTCCCGATGGTGCGCCGCGCCCGCGCGCCGGAAGGCCTCGACGCCGCCATGGGTGAAGCCCGTGCCGCCGGTGCTCACTACCTGCTCTATACGCGTTTTGCCAAGGCCGATGACCGCATCGGCAACTCGGACGAATGGATTGACCAGGAACACGTGGATCGCCTGGGGATCGACAGCGGCGTGATTCAGATCATGTTGATCGAGACCAGCACCCAGTATTTGATCGATACTGCGCGTATCAAGAGTCGTGGCGGTTTACTGACGTTCCACGACAACAAGCCAGCAGATCTGCTGGGCCCGCCGCTGGAGCAATACGCTCGTAGCCTGCTGGGGCTCAGCGACCAGTAATTCAAAGGAGAACGCCATGAATGGCCCGCAAAAAGCCAACGACCTGTTGGGGCAAATCCCCAAAACCAAAGGCTTGCCGCCGGTCCACTTGTGGAACCCCGACTTCTGCGGCGACATCGACATGCGTATCGCCCGCGACGGCACCTGGTATTACCTGGGTACACCGATCGGGCGCAAGCCGATGGTCAAGCTGTTCTCCACCATCATTCGTCGTGACGGCGATGATTACTTTCTGATTACTCCAGTCGAAAAGGTGGGTATCAAGGTCGACGACGCACCGTTCGTGGCGATTGCCGTGGAGGTCGAAGGCGAAGGTGAAGCCCAGCTCTTGCGCTTTACCACCAACGTTGACGAAACGGCCGATGCTGGCGCCGAGCACCCGATTCGCGTAGTGATCGACCCGGTGACGCAGGAACCCGGGCCGTACGTACATGTGCGCAGCAATCTTGAAGCACTGATTCACCGCAATGTGTTCTACCAGTTGGTAGAGCTGGCAGTGAGCCGTGAGATTGACGGGCAGAGCTGGCTCGGTGTCTGGAGCGGTGGCGAGTTTTTCCCGATCGGGCTTGAGCCGTAACGGGTTGAGCGCTGGAAACGAAACGGCCCGTTATTACAACGGGCCTTTTTTTGGGGCTTACAAACCCTTGCTCCTGAGCCTGGCGGCATGTTCAAGGTAGAGCATGACCGGGCTCACGTTCCAGCTGTTGATCCCTGCCATCTGATTGACGGCGTCGAAATGGTCCATGGGGTAATCCGAGCGGATCACTTTACCCAGGTGCGAGCTGTAGCGGCCAACCAGCCCATCGTTGGCGTCCTTCTCCTTATAAAACAACTTCGACAGCACTTTACAGTTCAAATGGGTCGGATCGAGGAGCTGCAAACTCTGAAAGTTTTGCACGATCCCGCTCCAGGAGTAGTAATACACGCCGTTTTCAATTTCGTTGCCTTCACCACCCCAAACCTTAGGCACCCCTTGCGGGTACTTGCGATTGAAGGCGGCCAAGCCTGCGCTGGTCAGCGATTCGAAAGCCGCTTGAGGATCCACGGCATTTTCCGGGTGGCCGCTGATCAACGAAATGAAGGTGCCGACTGCACTTAACAGGGCCAACACGAAGGCTTCGGGTAATTCTCCCGGTGTCAGCGCCTTGTGCAGTTGGTCGGCAATCTCGGAGCCGTGATTGGGGCAACTGACCGAGGTAACCGACGCGATCTTTTCCGGGTACAGGGCCGCTACATAGCGTGCGGCCAGGGGACCTTGGCTATGGCCAATCAGATTGACCTTGGCGGCGCCCGTTTCCAGCAAGATGCGGTCGACGTGTTCGAGCAGTTTTTCACCGCGTTCTTCATTGCCGTTGACGGCTGGAATATTCACGGCAAACACCTGGGCACCCGCGCGCTCCAGGGCTTCCTCGATTTCGAAGAAATACGGATAACCGGCGATTCTGTCGAAGCCGAAAAGACCGTGAACCAACACAATGGGGTATTTTGTAGACGCATCCATGTCCATGTTCATACCTGGCGATAGCGGATTTTAGTGGGACTGCCTGATGTGTTGCGGGCTAACCGTAGTTGACAAAGTGGATGGGTTCAAAGCGCTTCTGGCATGATTCTGACGAACAGTCATGTCTGTACTGATAGGCGCCCTGAAAATTCAATTGACACCCAATCGTATGATGATTAGCGTGGGCATCCATCGCGAACGGCTTTGTGCCTTTTCGCTTTTTGCCATCGGGGCGGCGAGGTTCCCATGTCCAGCAGTTTCCATGCGTCGACGGTTGATTGGCTGGGGTGCTGGATTGCCGCGGGCCAGGTGAAACCCGGTCAGACCATAAAAGTTGAAGCCGACCTGGGCGAGCAGCTCGGGGTCAGCCGCACGGTCATCCGCGAAGCCATCAAAACCCTGGTCGCCAAAGGCATGCTCGAAGTAGGGCCTAAAGTCGGCACGCGGGTGTTACCGGTGCGGCGCTGGAACCTCTTTGATCCGCAAGTCGTCGGCTGGCTGTCACGCAGCGGTTTGCCGGAAAACTTCGTCGACGACCTGCTCGACCTGCGTCGTACCATTGAACCGATGGCGGTGCGTTGGGCCTGCGAGCGCGCGACGGTGGAACAAGTGCAAGCGGTGCTTCAGGCCTATAACGCGCTGGAACGAGCCGTGGACAGCGGCATCGATTACAACCGCGCCGACCAGTTCTTCCACGAGTGCATCCTCGCTGCCAGCCATAATCAATTCATCGAACAAATGGTCCCGGCTCTTGGCGCGTTGCTGGCAGTGTCGTTCGAAGTGTCCGCCGCCGACCCGGACGAACTGCGCCGAACCTTGCCGATTCACAAAGACATGGCCGACGCCATCGCCGCCCGGGATGCTGCGCGGGGGGTGTGGGCCTGCATGACCCTGATCGATAACGCCGACCTGGCGATCAAACGGTTTTACCCCCAAGTCATGGCCGACAAGAAGGCAAGCTGACGATAAAGAACCCTGTGTAGGAGCGTGGCTTGCCCGCGAAGAACGATGACGCGTAATACCTGAAAAACCGGGGTGCATTCTTCGCGGGCAAGCCACGCACCTACAGGTCTGCGGTACAAACAAAAGGAGATTTTATGACGTGGACTGCGGTTACGGGGCACCGTGCGCGACTCGGCGAAAGCCCGTTCTGGGATGCGCCGACCCAGGCGCTGTACTGGGTTGATATCGCCGGCAAACAAGCGCTTCGACTGATCGGCGCCAATGTCGAAATCTGGCAGATGCCGGAACACGTGTCCGCGTTCATCCCCTGTGAAAGCGGCGATGCCCTGGTGACATTGAGCAGTGGCGTTTATCGGCTGGACCTGAACTCTCCCGGCCTGGAACCTCGGCTGACCTTGCTCTGCGTGGCCGATCCGCAACCCGGTAATCGCGCCAACGAAGCCCGCTGTGATGCCCTGGGCCGGCTCTGGCTGGGCACCATGCAAAACAACATCGGTGAGCAGGGCGAAGACTTGCCTATCGTGCGCCGCTCCGGTGGCCTGTTTCGCATCGACCGCGATGCTCGGGTCACGCCGCTGCTGCGAGGGTTGGGTATCCCCAACACGTTGCTGTGGAGCGACGACGGCACAACCCTGTATTTCTCCGATAGCCTCGACGGCACGTTGTACCAACATTTCATCCATACCGACGGCAACCTCGACACCGCCTACGTCTGGTTTGGTCCCCACGAACGGGGTGTCCCCGACGGCTCGGCGATGGATGCCGAGGGCTATATCTGGAACGCCCGCTGGGACGGCAGTTGCTTGCTCAGGCTGACCCCGGACGGTCACGTTGACCGGGTGATCGAACTGCCCGTCAGTCGTCCCACCAGTTGCGCATTTGGCGGTGAAGATCTGAAAACCTTGTACATCACCAGTGCGGCGAGCCCGCTCAACCACCCATTGGACGGCGCGTTGCTGTCGGTTCGAGTCGATGTGCCCGGAAAGCACTGTCAGAGATTCGCGGGTTAAATCCCAAAATATGGGATGTAAAATTATATATTGAGATTAATTGGTGGCCGGGTTTATAGTCGGCCCCATCAGTTACACGCACTCACACTTAAAAAAACAAAACAGGTGAAGCGATGCAGCGATATTCCACCGTCCTCCCTTGGGGCGACAGTGCTTCAGGCCGCCCCGGCGCCCGGGCTTTTTCACGCCTGCCTGCCTATTCCAAAAAGCCTTTTGACCGGACATCGACAGATGTCCGGTTATCGTCGTGCCTTCGAACAGGAGTGTTGATCCATGGCTGAACCCCTTTCCTTGCCACCGGTGCCCGAACCGCCCAAGGGTGAGCGCCTGAAACACAAGGTCGTGCTGTTGACCGGCGCTGCTCAGGGTATCGGCGAAGCGATTGTCGCGACCTTCGCGTCCCAGCAGGCCAAGCTGGTCATCAGCGATATCCAGGCCGAGAAAGTCGAAAAAGTCGCGGCACATTGGCGTGAACAAGGCGCGGATGTGGTGGCGATCAAAGCTGACGTATCGCGCCAGCAAGACCTGCGCGCCATGGCCAGCTTGGCCATTGAGCTGCACGGCCGGATCGACGTGCTGGTCAACTGCGCCGGGGTCAACGTGTTCCGTGATCCGCTGCAAATGACCGAAGAAGACTGGCATCGCTGCTTCGCCATCGACCTGGACGGCGCCTGGTATGGCTGCAAAGCCGTGTTGCCGCAAATGATCGAGCAGGGCATCGGCAGCATCATCAATATCGCCTCGACCCACTCCACTCACATCATTCCCGGCTGCTTCCCGTACCCGGTGGCCAAGCATGGCTTGCTCGGGCTGACCCGCGCCTTGGGCATCGAATACGCCCCCAAGGGTATTCGCGTCAACGCCATCGCCCCTGGCTACATCGAAACCCAACTGAACGTCGATTACTGGAACGGTTTTGCCGACCCCCAGGCCGAACGTCAACGGGCCTTCGACCTGCATCCACCGCGGCGCATCGGCCAGCCGATTGAAGTGGCGATGACGGCCGTGTTCCTGGCCAGCGATGAAGCACCGTTCATCAACGCCTCGTGCATCACCATCGATGGCGGGCGCTCGGTGATGTACCACGACTGAATAACTCGGGTTCAGGCGCGAAACCACGTCTGACATTCAATCATCATACGATATGACTATTGGCTGCATACTTGACCGCTCTATTGGCTTTCAAATAACGCTCAAAAAAAAATAACAAGGAGTCAGCTTATGAAACGTCGTCGTGGGATCCGTTCCCTGTGCTGTGCCGCTTTGGCGGTCACCGCGGTCAGCCTGAGCAGTACGTTGCTGGCGGCCGAGGAAGTGAAGATCGGTTTTCTGGTCAAGCAAGCAGAAGAGCCCTGGTTCCAGACCGAATGGGCGTTCGCCGAAAAGGCCGGCAAGGACAAGGGCTTCACCGTCATCAAGATCGCCGTGCCTGATGGCGAGAAAACCCTCTCCGCTATCGACAGCCTGGCGGCGAACGGCGCCAAAGGCTTCGTGATCTGCCCGCCGGACGTATCCCTCGGCCCGGCAATCATGGCCAAGGCCAAGCTCAATGGTTTGAAAGTGATCGCTGTCGATGACCGTTTCGTCGATGCCGGCGGCAAGTTCATGGAGGACGTGCCATACCTCGGCATGGCGGCCTTCGAAGTCGGCCAGAAGCAGGGCGCCGCCATGGCCGCCGAAGCGAAAAAACGCGGCTGGGACTGGAAACAAACCTATGCGGTGATCAACACCTTCAACGAACTCGATACCGGTAAGAAACGCACCGACGGTTCGGTTAAAGCCCTGGAAGACGCCGGGATGCCGAAAGACCACATTCTGTTCTCGGCCCTGAAAACCCTCGACGTACCGGGCAGCATGGACGCCACCAACTCGGCGCTGGTGAAACTGCCGGGCTCGGCGAAAAACCTGATCATCGGCGGGATGAACGACAACACCGTGCTGGGCGGCGTGCGCGCCACCGAAAGTGCCGGTTTTGCCGCAGCCAACGTAATCGGCATCGGCATCAACGGCACCGATGCCATCGGCGAATTGAAGAAAGCCAACAGCGGCTTCTTCGGCTCGATGCTGCCGAGCCCGCACATCGAGGGCTACAACACCGCCAGCATGATGCACGAGTGGGTCACCACCGGCAAAGAACCCCCGAAATACACCGCCATGGACGACGTGACGCTGATCACGCGCGACAACTTCAAGCAGGAACTGGAAAAGATCGGCCTGTGGAATTGAGGGTCGGTTGATTTCCATCGGCGGCCCTGGCAACGGGGCTGCCTGATCGGTGTGATGAGGTGGGTTATGCACGCACAAGTAAAGACACACGAACACAGCGTCGGCGGCAGCCTGCGCTTCAACGGGATCGGCAAAACCTTTCCCGGGGTGAAGGCGCTGGACGGCATCAGCTTCGTCGCCCATCCGGGGCAGGTTCACGCCTTGATGGGCGAGAACGGCGCCGGTAAATCCACCTTGCTGAAAATCCTCGGCGGTGCTTACACGCCGAGCAGCGGCGATCTGCAGATCGGCGAGCAGAAGCGGGTTTTCAAGTCCACCGCCGACAGCATTGGCAGCGGGGTGGCGGTGATCCATCAGGAGTTGCACCTGGTGCCGGAAATGACCGTGGCCGAGAACCTGTTTCTTGGGCATCTGCCGGCGAGTTTCGGCCTGATCAATCGCAGCGTTTTGCGGCAACAGGCATTGGCCTGCCTCAAAGGCCTGGCCGATGAAATCGACCCGCAGGAGAAAGTCGGGCGCTTGTCCCTCGGCCAGCGGCAACTGGTGGAAATCGCCAAGGCGTTATCCCGTGGCGCGCATGTAATTGCGTTCGACGAACCCACCAGCAGCCTGTCGGCGCGGGAGATCGATCGCTTGATGGCGATCATCGGGCGCCTGCGTGACGAAGGCAAAGTGGTGCTCTACGTCTCCCATCGCATGGAAGAGGTCTTCCGCATCTGCAACGCGGTAACGGTGTTCAAGGACGGTCGCTTCGTGCGCACCTTCGAGGACATGAGCGCGCTGACCCATGACCAGTTGGTGACGTGCATGGTCGGCCGCGACATTCAGGACATCTACGATTACCGCAGCCGTCCGCGCGGCGCGGTGGCGCTCAAGGTTGACGGTTTACTGGGGCCGGGTTTGCGTGAACCGGTGAGTTTCGAGGTGCACAAGGGCGAGATTCTGGGTCTGTTCGGCTTGGTTGGCGCGGGCCGCACCGAGCTGTTTCGCATGCTCAGCGGACTTACCCGCAACACGGCCGGACGCCTGGAGTTGCGTGGACATGAACTGAAACTGCGTTCACCGCGCGATGCCATTGCGGCGGGGATTCTGCTGTGCCCCGAGGACCGCAAGAAGGACGGCATCCTGCCGCTCGCCAGCGTCGCCGAGAACATCAACATCAGCGCCCGCGGTGCTCATTCCACCTTCGGTTGTCTGTTGCGAGGGCTGTGGGAAAAGGGCAACGCCGACAAGCAGATCAAGGCGCTGAAGGTGAAGACGCCCAGCGCGGCGCAGAAAATCATGTACCTGTCCGGCGGCAATCAGCAGAAGGCGATTCTCGGTCGCTGGCTGTCGATGCCGATGAAAGTCCTGCTGCTCGATGAGCCCACCCGCGGCATCGACATCGGCGCCAAAGCCGAGATCTACCAGATCATCCATAACCTGGCCGCCAGCGGCATTGCGGTGATTGTGGTGTCCAGCGACCTGATGGAAGTCATGGGCATTTCCGACCGCATCCTGGTGCTCTGCGAAGGCGCGATGCGCGGCGAACTGACCCGCGAACACGCCAATGAATCCAACCTGCTGCAACTGGCTTTGCCACGCCAACGCGCTGCCGGCGTGGCGAACTGAGAGGTGACTATGACCATTCAAAACAACGCTCTGCCAACCCCGCGCAAGCCTCTGGACCTGCGGCGTTTTCTCGATGACTGGGTGATGCTGTTGGCGGCCGTCGGGATCTTCGTGCTCTGCACCTTGCTGATCGACAACTTTCTTTCGCCGCTGAACATGCGCGGTCTGGGCCTGGCGATTTCCACCACCGGGATTGCCGCCTGCACCATGTTGTATTGCCTGGCGTCGGGGCATTTCGACTTGTCGGTGGGCTCGGTGATTGCTTGCGCCGGCGTGGTCGCGGCGGTGGTGATGCGCGACACCAACAGCGTGTTCCTCGGCGTCAGTGCGGCGCTGGTGATGGGGCTGATCGTCGGGCTGATCAATGGGATCGTGATCGCCAAGCTGCGGGTCAATGCGTTGATCACCACACTGGCGACGATGCAGATCGTGCGTGGCCTGGCTTACATTTTTGCCAACGGCAAAGCGGTGGGCGTGTCCCAGGAGTCGTTCTTCGTCTTCGGTAACGGCCAGTTGTTCGGTGTGCCGGTGCCGATTCTGATTACCATCGTCTGCTTCCTGTTTTTCGGCTGGCTGCTGAATTACACCACCTACGGGCGCAACACCATGGCCATCGGCGGCAATCAGGAAGCGGCGCTGCTGGCCGGGGTCAACGTTGACCGGACCAAGATCATCATCTTTGCCGTGCACGGGGTGATTGGTGCGCTGGCCGGGGTGATTCTGGCATCGCGCATGACCTCGGGTCAGCCGATGATTGGCCAGGGTTTCGAGCTGACAGTGATCTCGGCTTGCGTGTTGGGCGGGGTGTCGCTGAGTGGCGGGATCGGGATGATTCGGCATGTGATCGCCGGGGTGCTAATTCTGGCGATCATCGAGAATGCGATGAACCTGAAGAACATCGATACCTTCTATCAGTACGTGATTCGCGGTTCGATTCTGTTGCTGGCGGTTGTGATCGACCGACTGAAACAACGCTGATTTTCCCTGGGGGAGCGGGATGTCCGACACATTGATACTGGATGTGCCGACGCCTTCGCGGGCAAGCCTCGCTCCTACAGTACCGCGCAGATCCCCCTGTAGGAGCGAGGCTTGCCCGCGAAAGCGGTCTGTCTGTCACACAATCCAGCCACAAAATATCCCTTGCTAGCCCTAATCCCTTTCGGTTATCACTTTGTACATGGTTAGACAGGTACGATTTGACAAGAAACAACGGGTTATCGATGAGCTTGTCCGGCGCATCGAAAGCGGCCTCATGGAGGACGGCTTGCTATTGCCGGGTGAACATCAGTTGGCTCAAGAATTCAAGGTCAGCCGCGGCACGTTGCGTGAAGCCCTGGCCGAACTGAAGCGGCGTCACTACATCGCCACGCAAAGCGGAGTCGGTTCCATTGTTACTTACGATGGTGTGGTGCTCGATCAGAGCAACGGCTGGGCCCAGGCGCTGGCCGACAGCGGGGCGTTGATCAATACCGAAATGCTGCGGCTGGAGGCGGTCACCCGTCCTGACCTGTTGTCGCGTTTTGGCACCGATCAATTCATCACCCTCGACCGTCGCCGCCGCGCCACCGACGGCACGCTGGTGTCTCTGGAGCGCGCGTTGATGCCCGCGACCGGAGGCCTGGAAGGTCTGCCGCGAGTGGGGCTGATCGATAACTCCCTGACCATCACGTTGGCCGCCTATGGCTATATCGGCGAACACGGCGATCAGTGGATCGGTGCCGAACCCTTGAGCGCCGAAGACGCCGAACTGCTCGGGCGTCCGGTCGGCACGGTATTTCTCAAGGCTCTGCGCACCACCTACGACCGTCAGAACCGTTTTATGGAACAGGTCGAAAGCCTGCTCGATCCGCTGCACTTTCGCCTGCATTTGCAATTCGGAGCTCCAAAATGACCGCGCTCAACCGTGCCCTCGGCGCGTTCCATGGACTGGCCCTGGGCGATGCGCTGGGCATGCCGACCCAATCCCTGAGCCGCGCCGAGATCAAGGCGCGCTTCGGTGAAATCACCGATCTGCAAGACGCAGGCCCGGATCAACCGATCGCCGCGAACATGCCCAAAGGCTCGATCACTGACGATACCGAGCAGGCGATTCTGGTCGGTCGTTTATTGATTGAAGGCGAGGGGCGGATCGAGCCCATAGTGCTGGCCCAACGATTGATCGAATGGGAAGCCGGAATGCAGGCCAAGGGCTCGCAGGATCTGCTCGGCCCTTCGACCAAACACGCGATTGAAATGATCCTCGCCGGCCACTCGCTGGAAGAGGCGGGGCGCTACGGCACCACCAATGGCGCGGCGATGCGCATCACCCCGGTGGGGATTGCGACTGATGTTACCGATCCCGAGCGGTTCATCCGCGCCGTGGTGCAGGCCTGTCAGGTGACCCACAACACCACGCTGGGGATTGCCAGTGCGGCAGCAGTGGCGGCAGTGGTTTCCGCCGGGATCAACGGCATGGACCTGGGCGAAGCGTTGAACCTCGGCCAGCAGATCGCCCAGCAAGCCGAAAGTCATGGCCACTGGGTCGCTGGCGGGCGCATCGCCTCGCGCATCAGTTGGGCGCGGAGCATCAGTATCGACAGCGACAAGGCGTTGCTGGCGGATTTGCTGTACGACGTAATCGGCACTTCGGTGGCCTCACAGGAATCGGTGGTGGTGTCGTTTGCGCTGGCCCAGCAAGTGGCCATCGGCGAGATGACGGCCTTCGAAGCGCTGTGCATGGCCGCGAGCCTGGGCGGTGACACCGACACCATTGCAGCGATGCTCGGCGCCATGCTCGGGGCCTGTCTGGGGCTTGAGAGTTGGCCGGTGGCGATGATCGAGCAGGTTAAAGCGGTTAACTCGTTGGAGTTGGAGCCGTTGGTGCAGGGGCTGTTGGCCTTGCGTTGACCGGACTGACGCCATCGCGGGCTTGCTCGCGATAGGCGCGCTGCCTAGTAGAATTTTTCACCCGCAATGGAGCGCACTGACATGGCCAGGACCGCCAAAATGTCATGTCGACTTCCGGAATTGCCCACAACCACAACAAGTGCAAGGAGCATTTTGATGAGTTCATCGAACACCGGGCCAAGTGCCGGGCAACTGGAAACCCGTGGTATCGAACCGGTGCCGGAAGGGGAGTGCAACGGTCATCCATTGCAACTGTTCTGGGTGTGGTTCGCGGCCAATATTTCCATCCTCGGCTTGCCGTTGGGCGCCACGCTGGTGGCCTTTCGCGGCCTGGCGATCTGGCAGGCGATCATCGTCGCGATCCTCGGTGCCGCCGGTTCTTTCGCGGTGGTCGGGATCATCTCCATTGCCGGTCG
Source organism: Pseudomonas frederiksbergensis (assembly GCF_017114915.1). Lineage (GTDB taxonomy): Bacteria > Pseudomonadota > Gammaproteobacteria > Pseudomonadales > Pseudomonadaceae > Aquipseudomonas > Aquipseudomonas frederiksbergensis_I. The sequence continues at coordinate 45,518 of NZ_JAAUOE010000021.1, read as the reverse complement.
TCGGGGGCGCGCACCGAGCCTGACGTTGTCCCGGGCGATCTTCGGTGTGCGCGGCAATATCGGCCCGACGCTGGTCTCGCTGATGTCGCGTCTGGGCTGGGAAACCGTCAACACCACCACCGCCGCGTTCGTCATGCTGTCGCTGTGCTCGATTCTGTTCGGCTCGCCGGTGCAAGCCAAAAGTGCGCCGTTGCTGACTCTGGTGTTCATCGCGATGTTCGTGCTGCTGACATTGTCGGTGTCTGGCCTCGGTCATGCCACGTTGCTGGTGATCCAGAGATGGGCGACTTACGTGTTCGGAGCATTGAACATCCTGGTCGGCGGTTTCCTCTGCGCGACCATCGACTGGAGCGCTGTGTTCAATGCCACGCCGGCGCCCCTGAGCGCGATGATCATCGGCATCGGCACCATGGCCGCCGGCACCGGGATCGGTTGGGCCAACGCCGGTGCCGACATGTCGCGCTACCAGCACCGCAGCGTCAAAGCCGTGCGTCTGGTGGCATCGGCGGCCTTCGGTGCGGGGATTCCGCTGGTACTGCTGATCACCCTCGGTGGCCTGCTGTCGGTGGGTAACAACGATCTGGCCTCGGCCACTGACCCGATCGTCGCGATCCGCGACATGCTGCCGACCTGGATGGCGGTGCCCTACCTGATCACCGCGTTCGGCGGATTGCTGCTGTCGAACAACCTGTCGGTGTACTCCGCCGGTTTGACCACCTTGACCCTCGGCCTGAAGGTCAAGCGCGTGTATGCGGTGGTGGTCGATATCGTTGCGATCTCTGCCGGTTCGATCTACTTCATGCTGGTCGCCGAGAGCTTTTATGGCCCGTTCATCACCTTTATCTCCCTGTTGGCCGTGCCGATCACGGCGTGGGTCGCGATCTTCGTGGTCGACCTGATTCATCGTCATTACTACAGCGGCAAGGATCTGCTGGACGTCAGCCCGAGCAGTGCCTACTGGTATCGTGGCGGCGTCGAGTGGCGCGCCTTCGGTGCATGGGCGGTGGCGATTGTGTTGGGTTTCAGCTTCACCACCATTGGCACTACTGAACACGATGTCTGGTTCCGCGGCTTTCTGTCCGACTCCTGGCTGGGCCACAACGGCCTGGGCTGGATCGTGACGTTCCTGGTGGCTGGCGGGATTTACTGGCTGCTCGGTGGTGCCAAGGATCGCCGCGCCGCGTCGCTCGAGTCTGCTCATGCCTAGGCTGTTACACACCGGCCAGGTCATGATCGACCTGGTCATGGCCGTGGATAAATTGCCTCATTCGGGTGGCGACGTGCTGGCGCAATCCGCCCGTTTCGAGGCCGGCGGCGGCTTCAATGTGATGGCCGCGGCTCGGCGAAACGGCTTGCCGGTGGTCTACCTTGGGGGGCACGGCAACGGCCGTTTCGGCGATCTGGCCCGGGAAGCGATGACGGCGGAAGGCATACGCATCGGTATCGCTCACAGTGCTGAGCGCGACACCGGACTGTGCGTCGCGCTGACCGAAGCCTCGGCCGAGCGTACGTTCATTTCCTGCATCGGTGCCGAAGGCGAATTGACCGCCGAAGACCTGGCCAGTGTGTCGGCCGAGGCGGGGGATTTTGTCTACGTCAGTGGCTACAGCCTGCTGCATGGCAAGGCTCAGGCGCTGGTGGATTGGGTGCTGGATCTGCCGGACGGGATCAAGGTGGTGTTCGATCCGGGGCCGTTGGTGGATTCGCCAGGCGCGCCACTGATGAAGGCCTTGTTGCCACATATCGATCTCTGGACCAGCAACCGTGTCGAGGCGCTGCGTTTTACCGGGGCGTCGGACATCGCCGAGGCGTTGAGTGGCCTGGCGGATCATTTGCCGGCGGACGTCTTGATGGTGGTACGTGATGGGCCGCAAGGCTGCTGGATCAGCCAGCATGGCGAGCATCGGCATGTGCCGGGGTTCAAGGTCACGGCTGTCGACAGCAACGGTGCGGGGGATGCTCATGCCGGGGTGTTTGTGGCCGGGTTGGCGCAGGGGTTGCCGGCGATAGAAGCAGCGCGGCGAGCGAATGCGGCGGCGGCTTTGGCCGTCACTCGTTGGGGGCCGGCGACTTCTCCTGGGGAAGATGAAGTGGATGCGTTTATCTGCGGGACCTTCGGCGCCTGATCCAACTTTCGCGAGCGAACGCCGAACCTGTAGGAGCCGGCTTGCCGGCGAAGGCGTTTTCATGGCCACTGTAAGGCTTGAGGCCGCCTTCGCTGGCAAGCCCGCGTGGGCCTTAACCCGCCTTGCGCAACGCCTCGATCAACTCCTGCTTGCGCATGCTCGAGCGCCCCGGAATCTTCTTCGCCCGGGCTTCTTTCATCAGGCTGTCCACCGTCTGCGTATCGCGCGAAGCCTTGCTGTTGCGCGGTGAGTTATCCAGTTTGCGCGCCGCCTCAACCCCCGCGGCGCTGAGTTTGATCGGCAGGTTCAGCGAGTGCTCGCCGGCTTCGTTGCAGATCACATGACCGTGCTGGATGAGCCCGCGCTCCTGCAGCATTGCGAGGGTGCTGGCCACGACTCTCTCCCCCCGGTAGTTGTCCAGAACCTCCTTGCCCAAACCGTTTGGGTGGGCGTGCAGCAGGCGGGTCAAGACTTCTTTTTCCAGGTTTTTATCGACGTTCATGGTGACCTCTTGGCTGGGATGGACGGGTACTGCACCTGGCTCGCATCGGCGAGCCCTTACCCGATATTGGTCCATTCCCGACCGGGATTGGTGCCTGATGAGCGACGAGCGGCGTAGCCCTGGCCCATCATTCGACGCCGATTTCTTCCTTGAACAGCTCCATGAATCCCTTCAAGCGTTGATGGCGAATCTGTGCCAGACGCTGGCCAGTGGTTGTTTGGAAGCCGGCTGCCAGATGCAGCAGTTTGGTCTGGAAATGATCGAGGCAAAAGCGTTTGTCGTCGTAGTCCCGTTCTTTTGCCTCCGGGTCCAAAGGGTCGTACAACGCACTGCCCATGCGCCCGGCAATGTAGAAGGTCCGCGCCACGCCGAGCATGCCAAGGGAGTCGAGGCGGTCAGCGTCCTGCATGATTCGGGCTTCGAGGGTAGTGGGCGAGATGTTGGCGCTGAAGCTATGGGCCTCAATGGCATGAACGACCGCTGTGATTTTTGCGCCAGGCCAATCCATGGCTGTCAGCACTGTCGACGCTTTCTGTGCCGCCAGCCGTGAGGCCTGGGAGCGCAGCGGCGTGTTCTTTTCCACCGCCACGCAATCGTGCAACAGCACGGATGCCAGTAGCACTTCAAGATCACCGCCTTCTTGCGCGTGAAGCGTGCGTACGTTGTGCCACACCCGCTGCAAGTGCGACAGATCATGGGCACCGTCCTCGTCAGGTTCCAGCGCGTGGGGCAGCAGTTCACAAGCCAGAGTGTGCAGCGGTGCGAAAGCGGCGATGGTCATAAATGTCCTTTAGTGTGGAAGAGTTTTTATGGCGATGGGGCTTGCTCTAATGCCAGTCAGTTAAGCCGTAAATGCGATCTGTAGCAGCCTCGACCATTTCAAATGTGACGATCGCCGCGCGCGGACTTAGTATGGCGTTTTCAACTTTTGACAAGGCACGTCCATGACGATCGAAATCCGCCCGGCAACCCCCAGCGATGCTCCGCAAATCCTCGCGTTCATCACTGAACTGGCCGACTTCGAACGTGCCCGTCACGAAGTCATCGCCAGCGTCGCCGACATCGAGCGCAGCCTGTTCAGCGAAGGCGCTACCGCCCATGGCCTGATCTGCCTGCGCGACGGCCTGCCGATCGGCTTCGCGGTGTTCTTCTTCAGCTATTCCACCTGGCTGGGCAGCAATTGCCTGTACCTCGAAGACCTCTACATCACTCCTGAGCAGCGGGGCGGCGGAGCCGGTAAAACCCTGCTGCGCCACCTGGCGAAAATCGCCTGCGCCAATGACTGCGGCCGTTTCGAATGGAGCGTGCTGGACTGGAACAAACCGGCGATCGAGTTCTACAAATCGCTGGGAGCACAGCCGCAGGAAGAGTGGGTGCGGTATCGGATGGATGGGGCGGTGTTAAGGGATTTTGCCGAGGGCAATTGATCCCTTAAAAGATCGCAGCCTTTGGCTGCTCCTGTACAGGATTGTGTTTCGCCCGCGATATCGCGGGCGTACATCGAATCTGTAGGAGCTGTCGAAGCCTGCGATCTTTTTTTGTTTACATCTCAATATATGGGATTGATATTTATATATTGAGATTCCACTTCGCCCAGGTTTATAGTCCAGCCCACTCACTGCCAAAAACAAAACAGGTGAAGCGATGCTGGCGCAATTGATCGCGCTCGATTGGGGGACGACCTCATTACGTGCTTATAAACTCGGTTTCGGTGGCCAGGTGCTGGAACAGCGTTCGCTGTCGTCCGGGATCATGCAGCTGCCCAAGACGCCGCGAACCATCGCCGGCCGTGCCTGCGCCGATGGTTTTGAACTGGCCTTCGATGAGGCCTGCGGTGACTGGCTCGACGCGCAGTCCGATTTGCCGGTGATTGCCTGTGGCATGGTCGGCAGCGCTCAGGGCTGGCGCGAAGCGGCCTACTGCGACACGCCGGCGAACGTCGCCCATCTCGGAACTTCCCTACAAACCGTTCGCAGTCTTCGCGGTGTCGATGTGCACATCGTGCCGGGTGTGATTCAACGTTCGCGCTTGCCGAACGTGATGCGCGGGGAGGAAACCCAGGTCCTCGGCGTGTTGCAGCATCTGCCGAGCGGAGCGGGTAACGATCTGTTGATCGGCCTGCCGGGCAGCCATTCGAAATGGGTGGAAGTGGCCGACGGCTGCATCGTGCACTTCGATACTTTCATGACCGGCGAAGTCTTCGCCGTCCTCAGTGAACACAGCATTCTGGGGCGCACTCAGCAGCGCGGCGCGTCTTTTGATGGCGAAGCGTTTGACCGTGGCGTGCAAGTGGCGCTGTCGGCGGACGGCGAGATCGGGCCGCTGTCGACGCTGTTCAGTGCCCGCAGCCTGGGGCTCACCTGTGAACTCAGTGCTACCGCGCAACCGGACTATCTGTCTGGCCTGTTGATCGGCCATGAGCTGTCGGCCCTGGCCAATGTTCAGCGGCGTCGACGCAACAGCGTGCACCTGCCCTCGATCATCCTCATCGGCAACACCCAACTCTGCGCTCGCTACAGCCGCGCGCTCGATGCCTGCGGTTTTGCCCGGGTGACCCTGGCCGAACAGGCCACCGAACGCGGATTGTGGCAATTGGCGGTCGCCGCCGGCCTTATCACTGCAAACCCATCCCGTTAAACCTGACTGGAGGTCTGACATGCTCAAGCAAGCACTGGCACAAATCGGTCTGATCGCGATTCTGCGTGGCCTGCGTCCGCAAGAGGCGGCAGCCGTCGGCGAAGTCCTGTATTCAGCCGGATTTCGCGTCATCGAAGTGCCGCTTAATTCCCCGGAACCGTACGAAAGTATCCGCATCCTGCGCAGTACCTTGCCCGCCGATTGCCTGATCGGCGCGGGTACGGTGTTGACGGCGGAACAGGTCGAGCAAGTGAAGGCGGCGGGCGGCCAAGTGGTTGTCATGCCCCACAGCGATGCCAAAGTGTTGCGCGCGGCGAAGGCAGCGGGGCTGTTCCTGTCGCCGGGTGTCGCGACGCCGACCGAAGCTTTTGCGGCGCTGGCCGAAGGGGCGGATGTGCTGAAGATGTTCCCGGCCGAACAAATGGGGCCCGCCGTTGTGAAGGCCTGGCTGGCGGTGTTGCCGGCAGGCACGGTGCTGGTGCCGGTGGGCGGAATTACGCCGGACAACATGCCGGTGTTTGTCGAGGCCGGCGTCAAGGGCTTCGGTCTCGGGTCCGGGTTGTTCAAACCGGGTATGACACCTGAGCAAGTGGCAGTAAACGCCAAGGCGTATGTCGCTGCCTGGAACGCTCTGCGTTAAGACTTTCTGGCGCCGAGCGCGCTACATCTATAAGAGAGATAAAAGATGAAAATCACCAAACTCACTACCTTCATCGTTCCTCCCCGCTGGTGCTTCCTCAAGGTCGAAACCGACGGGGGCGTGACCGGTTGGGGCGAGCCCGTGGTCGAAGGTCGCGCCCACACGGTCGCTGCTGCGGTTGAAGAATTGTCCGACTACCTGATCGGCAAAGACCCACGCAACATCGAGGACATCTGGACCGTGCTCTATCGCGGCGGCTTCTACCGGGGCGGGGCGATTCACATGAGCGCCCTGGCCGGTATCGACCAGGCGTTGTGGGACATCAAGGGCAAGGCCCTGGGCGTTTCGGTCAGCGATCTGTTGGGTGGTCAGGTGCGGGACAAGATCCGCGTCTACTCGTGGATCGGTGGTGATCGCCCGGCGGACACCGCACGCGCCGCGAAAGAAGCGGTCAGCCGTGGTTTCACCGCAGTGAAAATGAACGGCACCGAAGAACTGCAATTTCTCGATTCCTTCGAGAAGGTCGATCTGGCGCTGGCCAATGTTGCCGCGGTGCGTGATGCGGTCGGTCCGAATGTCGGCATCGGTGTGGACTTCCACGGCCGGGTGCACAAGCCCATGGCCAAGGTGCTGATGAAGGAACTCGATCCGTACAAACTGATGTTCATCGAAGAGCCGGTACTCAGCGAAAACTACGAAGCGCTGAAAGAACTGGCGCCGCTGACCAGTACGCCGATTGCTCTGGGCGAGCGGTTGTTCTCGCGTTGGGACTTCAAGCGTGTGCTCAGTGAAGGCTACGTCGACATCATCCAGCCCGATGCCTCCCACGCGGGTGGCATCACCGAAACCCGCAAGATCGCCAACATGGCCGAAGCCTACGACGTGGCGCTGGCGCTGCATTGCCCGCTGGGCCCGATTGCCTTGGCGGCGTGCCTGCAACTGGACGCGGTTTGCTACAACGCGTTCATTCAGGAACAGAGTCTGGGCATCCATTACAACGAGAGCAATGACCTGCTCGATTATGTGAAGGATCCGCGGGTGTTCGACTACGACAAGGGCTTCGTGAAAATCCCCAACGGTCCTGGCTTGGGCATCGAGATCAACGAGGAATACGTGATCGAACGCGCCGCCGTCGGCCACCGCTGGCGCAACCCGATCTGGCGTCATGCCGATGGCAGCTTTGCCGAGTGGTGATACTCACGCGGTGATCGTTTCCAAGGCAGCGGTACGATGAGCGCAGAGTGTGTTCATCGTACTGCTTTTTCCAGCGACGTAGCTTACATCTGGTTTTGTTGCACTAGAGTTGAGGTTTCGACGTTATGTGAATGCAATTCTCTCATGGCTGCACAAAAAGTGAGAACGTCCTCCTTGACGTTTAGCGGGCTAAAAGAGACTCGTAAGGTGGAGCTCATTTGGGTGTGAGTGAGCTTCATGGCGCTTAATACCCGGGAAGGCTTAGGAGACACACTGCTACAAGCTGAGCCTTTCGAGACGCAAATACCCCTTTGCGAGAGAAACTTAATCGCTCTACTCGCATCGATACCGTTAAAACAAATAGAGAGTATGTAATCCGAAGTCTCTCCATCTTGGGTATTGATCGAGAACGGAATATTTGACTGCTCAAGGGTCTTTTGAAGGAGCAGGTTCAAGGCGTGAACGTGCTGATGGTACTGGTCAGCGTTTTTTTGGTGATGTTCGAGAGCTCTATGTAAAGACTCTATGCCGTAGATGTTTTCTGTGCCAGGCCTGACGCCAGCCTCCTGTTCGCCTCCGAATAGCAAGGGGGAGAGTCTGAAGCGACGATTCAAATAAAAAAAGCCGATCCCCATTGCCGCTCCCAGTTTATGACCAGAACCAATAAGGGCATCGATATACGTTAAGTCAGGGGAAGCAACTTTTGTCAGTGTTTGTACGCCGTCACAAATGAAGGAGACTTCCGAATCGATGCTTTTTACTTTTCTGGCGATCTCGTCGATGGGTTGACGCGCCCCAGTTTCATTGTTAACACCCATGACTAATACCATCGAGGTGTTTTCATTGAGAATATCGTAAATGAAAGAGGCTTCTATAATGCCTCGATGATCAACTGGAACAATATGAACGATAAAGCCGGACTGCCGCATGTGTTCAACGGTATTGAATATGGCAGGGTGCTCAATGGCGCTGACAATTATTTCGTTCCTTGTCGGGTTGGCCATTTTAAGAAAGTGGCACCTTCCTTGAATAATCAGGTTGGCAGCTTCGGTGGCGCCTGAGCAAAAATGATATTCGCTTGGCCGCCCTCCGAACATCATGCTCAACAGCGCTCTGGTTTTTCCAAGCACCGCGTTGGCTTGATGGCCGACAGAATGATCGCTTGAAGGGTTTCCAAACTCTGGAGAGAAAACTACAGCCTCTTCGAAAGGCAATGCAGAGGCGGCGTTGTCAAGATAGATCATATATATCCTTATATTATCTTCATGTTGTTGTTGTGCAGCATGTTCTGTATCTGATCCGTGAACTTCATGCTGTCCATGCTTGAACGGCCAATCAAGCCTTTTTCAAAAAAGGTGTGTTCTATCAGCTCATCTTTGTTGATGATGATTTGTACGCAGTTTCTGGAAAAGTTTTCGATTAGCACGTTGGCTGATATAACGCCGCGATACACTTTCTCTCCAATGAACTCGTCGTCTGCTCTTGCGTAAATTGCGATATGATCCACGGAATTGTCAAATTGACAAAGCAAGCCGCCGTAGGTCGCGGGGCAAAGAACTCGCCCTCCTGTTTCGTAGAGATTGATCACGGGGTTCTTTTTCAAACGGGCCAAGGGGCAGTTTTCCAAGTCGCTCTGCCTGATCTGGTTCTCGTTGTTCTTCCACCATGATCCTCCAAAGTAAGAGTCTTCATCGTCGGTGTCGAACAGGTAGGGAGTGGTCAACGAGAACATGCCCTGATCTTCGGTGGAGAGGAATAGTGAATTTGTTTTTTTGAATACCTCGTCGATGTAGTTTTGATTGGTTGACTTGAGGTGCTCAATTCCAGATCGAGCTCGACGCATGATTTTCTTGAAGTGATGGTTGCCATTGGATTGCAAATGAATGGCTACCTTTTCTAAAGGTATTTCACTCGCTGCGAGTATATTTTGATAGGCAGCAGGGATATAAGCGGCCCTTTGAAGGTGTTCGATGTCTTGAGTGATTTTCCGTCGCTCATTGTTCCCTCCTTTGATGCCTATAAGGTCAGAAAGGTACAGATTTATGGATACGTTTTTGTTATGACGCTTTAAGGCGTCATGTAATGCAACCCCTAGCCTGAATGTGAGAATCTCCGTTGGGCTAGGCTCTCCTTGTATACCAAATGAATAGCCATCGTGAGATGAAAATATGGTTGTGTGGCCGCAGTCGATTACAATATTTTCCCTTAGATCGTTCTGTGATGTGATGCTGTGAACTATTGAGTCAATATCCATTTTTGTTCTCAGTTCAGGTTGAATAATTTTTTTCTGATGAGCGCTCTATATATTCCGTAAGGTCTGCCAACAAATCCTGCAATAATACAGAATATCAAGGCAGCCTTGATGGCTTGTATTAAGGTTGCACCGCTTATGCTCATGTTTATTATATAGAGTGGTAGCTCGAACGAGAGATAGGCCAAGGTGTCGATAAAGTAAGGTTTTATGCCTTTGTCACTATCGGAAATCTTGAATTTTCTAAATACGTAGTCACGCCATATACCGAAGGGACGAGCAGTGCTGGTGATAATGAAAAGCCCTACGAGTCTGGCACTTAGGTGTGTGCTAAGTGTCATTTGCGCAAAACCTAGTTCGATCGGTATGGAGATTAAGTAGCAAAACGTATTTAGTGCGAAGGTGTCGGCCCAAAAATTTTTTAAGGGCTGGGCGTTTTTTTCTATCGGTAAGTTGTTGTCTGTAGAAAACATGGTTTACCAGGAGTTTACATTGGAGTGATATGGTCGGCAGAGGGGATCAAAAAAATGCTCTACACCACCCATGTATTAATTGATATTCTGATTCTGAAAAAATCAGAGTTGTCATCCCAGTAAATTTCGTTCCCAATCAAGGTGCCTTTGGAAAAGGCGCGAGAACGATAGTTGTCTCCGAGACGCATATGGCGGTCTTTCGAGAGCGCAGAAAAAGATAGTCTAAACTCATCACTGATGGCTTCAGTTGGCAAAACAAACTCGCGGTAAAGGCAATTTTCTAGTGCAACAGCAAGCATATTAATGACCCATCCATTGGTCGTGACGCTTCAAAGCCTATATTCGCGGTCGAATATTTAGATAGTCGAACCAGGAAACTTGGTTCAATTAAGTTATGCGTGATAGTGCTAGCAGCTAGGCTGCCTGCGTACAACAGGGTAAGGTGTTTGCGGGAGTTAAGACGAGTTATACACAAATGCCTCCATGGCAGTGATGCTCTCTAACACGACGGTACTCTAATCCATGGGAGATAGCGTCGTCTACCCCTCACCCTACAGGATTTGGTGGTATATGGCATGTCGGCGCTGATTGAAAATTGACCCACGAGTTAATGCGATCATTCTGGTACGTTCGTGCCTTGTTCTTATGTGGATCATCATTTTTTCGGCACTTCGAAAGCCTGAATCGTTTGATTTTAGCTCGAACTAATCGCTACAGACTGTACGGTCGGTACTTGTGCCGTCTCGCCCAAAGTGACTATGCCGTATCTATTTTCAAGGTTGTTTTTTATTGTAAGTAAGAGTGGCAAAAAGTCAGATGTCTCAGGCGTCATTATTGTTCTGATCATATTGATGGGCGGCGTTAACTCGATACCAAAATTGGTCAAGGTTGCCTTGGGCATGATTGCTGTCATTATTTTGAATATCTCGGTTCTGGCGTTGTTGGGTGCGCTTTCCTACGTGTTGCTGGTAGGCAAGGTCGAGCGTATCAAGTTGTAGTCGCAGCCGTCGGGCGACCATAATGCCGCCCGTTCACTCGCTCAACGCTAAAGGCTGGATATGCAGGAAGACGCCCCAAAAATCGCCAAGGACGCCGCGCCGACCGGCACCCAGACACTGCTTCGTGGCCTGGGTGTGGTTCAGGCGGTGGCCAGTGGCGCCCGCGATCTCAAGGAAATCGCCCGGCTGATCGGCACGACGCGCAGCACCACCCATCGTCTGGCCAGCTGCCTGGTGGACGAGCGTTATCTGCGGGTGGTGCCGCAAGTCGGCTATCTGTTGGGGCCGAAACTGATCGAGCTGGGTTTTCAGGCGCGTGAAGAATTGCCGCTGGCGACGCTGGCCGGGCCGTATCTGGATGAATTGTCGGCGCTGACCGGCGATACCATTCACCTGGCGATTCGTGAGGGCGACGAGGTGCTGTACCTGCTCAAGAATCCGGGGCGCAACGGTCCGGAAATGCGCTCGCGGGTCGGTCATCGCATGCCATTGGCGCGGACCGGGATCGGTAAGGCGTTGATGCTCGACGACACGCAGGAAGAATGGCAACGGCTGTACGAAATCAGCTTGCCAGTAGGTGGGAAAAATCAGTTCTGGCCGCAGCACCCGGAGCAATCCTGGGAACAGTTTCAGCAGCGCATGATCGAGTACGTGGCCGGCGGTTACGCCTTCGACCTGGAAGACAACGAACCGTCGATCCGCTGCGTGGCGGCGCCGATCCGCGATGCCAGCAAGCGCATCGTCGCCGGTATCAGCATCGCCAGCACCGTGCCGTACATGCCGCTGGAAAAAATGGCCGAGCTGATTCCCCTGGTCAAAGGGGTTACAGCCCGGCTTTCTGCGGAATTGGGCCTGAAGGTTTAGAGCTTCAGCGTCGGGCAACGAAAAGGCCCCCATTTTCGGGAGCCTTGTTGTTCAAGCGTTCGACTTACATATTCGGGTAAGTCGGGCCGCCGGAGCCTTCCGGCGCCACCCAGGTGATGTTCTGTGCAGGATCCTTGATGTCGCAGGTCTTGCAGTGAACGCAGTTCTGGGCGTTGATCTGGAAGCGTTTCTCGCCGTCCTCCTGGGTAACGACTTCGTACACGCCGGCCGGGCAGTAGCGCTGGGCAGGCTCATCGTACAGCGGCAGGTTCTTGGCGATCGGGATGCTCGCGTCGGCCAGCTTCAGGTGGCACGGCTGCTCTTCTTCGTGGTTGGTGCCGGAGATGAATACCGAGCTGAGTTTGTCGAAACTGATCTTGCCGTCCGGTTTCGGGTAGTCGATCTTCTTGCAGTCGGCCGCCAGTTTCAGGCACGCGTAATCCGGCTTGGTGTCGTGCAGGGTGAACGGCAGTTTGCCGCCGAAAATGTTCTGGTCGAGCCAGTTGAAACCGGCACCAATGATCGGGCCGAACTTGTGCATCGCCGGGCCGAAGTTGCGGCTGGCGAACAGTTCGTCGTAGAGCCAGCTCTTCTTGAAGGCATCGACGTAGGTGGTCAGCTCTTGCGTGCCGTCCAGCTCGGCGAACAGCGCGTCGGCCACGGCGTCAGCGGCGAGCATGCCGGACTTCATCGCGGTGTGGCTGCCTTTGATCTTGGCGAAGTTCAGGGTGCCGAGGTCGCAACCGATCAGCGCGCCGCCCTTGAAGACCATTTTCGGCAGTGAGTTCAGGCCGCCTTTGCAGATGGCGCGGGCACCGTAGCTGACGCGCTTGCCGCCTTCCAGGTATTGCTTGAGCACCGGGTGATGCTTGAGGCGCTGGAACTCGTCGAACGGCGACAGGAAGGTGTTGCTGTAGGAAAGATCGACGATCAGACCGACCACCACCTGGTTGTTTTCCAGGTGATAGAGGAACGAGCCGCCGGTGTTCTCGGTGCCCATGATGTCCAGCGGCCAGCCGGCGGTGTGGACCACCAGGCCAGGCTGGTGCTTGGCCGGGTCGATTTCCCAGATTTCTTTCAGGCCGATGCCGTAATGCTGGGCGTCGGCTTCGCTGTCGAGGTTGAAACGCTTGATCAGCTGCTTGCCGATGTGGCCGCGGCAACCTTCGGCGAACAGCGTGTACTTGGCGCGCAGTTCCATGCCCGGGGTGTACAGGCCTTCTTTCGGATTGCCTTCGCGGTCAACGCCCAGGTCGCCGGTGATGATCCCGCGAACCACGCCGTTCTCGTCGAACAGCGCTTCCTGGGCGGCGAAGCCTGGGTAGATTTCCACGCCCAGGTTCTCGGCCTGCTGGGCCAGCCAGCGACACAGATTGCCCAGGGAGATGATGTAGTTGCCTTCGTTGTGCATGGTCTTGGGCACAAAGAGGTCAGGAATCTTCTGCGCGCTGTCGGCGTTTTTCAGAACGAAGATGTCATCGCGAGTGACTGGGGTGTTCAGCGGCGCGCCGAGTTCTTTCCAGTCCGGGAACAGTTCGTTCAGGGCCCGTGGTTCGAACACGGCACCGGACAGGATATGAGCGCCGACTTCGGAGCCTTTTTCGACCACGCAGACGCTGATTTCCTTACCGGCTTCGGCGGCCTTCTGCTTCAAACGGCAGGCGGCGGACAGGCCAGCGGGGCCGGCACCGACGATGACCACGTCGAATTCCATGTATTCGCGTTCCACAGGCTATCTCCTACTCAAGGCTCAACAGTTTTTTTTCTAATTGGAGGTTTGGTGTCGCATCCATGAATTCCCCTCAATGCGGGGAAGAGGACAATCGATGAGCCACCTTTCTCTCTGGGTGGCGCATTATATCTACACCACTACCAGCGTCCAATACAAACGTTTGTTTGAATTGGCTCAAAGCCAGATAAATCAAAGTCACGCGGCTTATGACTGGCCATTTTGCCGTATTGACCGGAATAGGTGTTCCGGTCAAGATACGGGCGGTTTTGCGCTCGCCGTAGGCTGACTGTTGGTTTCAAGAGCACCTCTAAAGACAGGGCGATGGCAGTACAAGGTGATGCGTCGCGCAGGTTCTGCACGCAGTTTACACGCCGCGATAATGAATGACTCGTCGGTCATCACTGACGAATGGTCATCAGCCTCGTGAGCAAGGTTCACCCGATACACCTGCCAGCGTTTTTAGAGGTGCCCTTGCGCCGATGAGCATCAACCGCCAGGTTCGCCTAGGCGACTTTCTTTTCACCGGAGAGTAACGAGGAATCCATGAAGGTTCTTGTAGCTGTCAAACGCGTTGTGGATTACAACGTCAAGGTTCGCGTCAAGGCGGACAATTCCGGCGTCGACCTCGCTAACGTCAAGATGTCGATGAACCCGTTCTGCGAAATCGCAGTGGAAGAAGCCGTACGTCTGAAAGAGAAAGGCGTTGCGACTGAAATCGTCGTCGTCTCCATCGGCCCGTCCACCGCTCAAGAGCAACTGCGCACCGCGCTGGCTCTGGGTGCCGACCGCGCCATCCTCGTCGAATCCGCTGAAGATCTGACTTCCCTGGCCGTTGCCAAGCTGCTCAAGGCTGTTGTCGACAAGGAACAGCCTCAGCTGGTGATCCTCGGCAAACAAGCCATCGACAGCGACAACAACCAGACTGGCCAGATGCTCGCGGCATTGAGCGGCTACGGTCAGGGCACGTTCGCGTCGAAAGTCGAAGTCAGCGGCGACAGCGTTGCCGTGACCCGCGAAATCGACGGCGGCGCGCAGACCGTTTCCCTGAAGCTGCCGGCCATCGTCACCACCGACCTGCGTTTGAACGAGCCGCGCTACGCGTCTCTGCCAAACATCATGAAAGCCAAAAAGAAGCCTCTCGAAGTGCTGACTCCGGACGCTTTGGGCGTTTCCACCGCCTCCACCAACAAGACCCTGAAAGTCGAAGCGCCAGCTGCACGCAGCGCGGGTATCAAGGTCAAGTCGGTGGCTGAACTGGTCGAGAAACTGAAAAACGAAGCGAAGGTAATCTAATCATGACTATCTTGGTAATCGCTGAACACGACAACAAAGTGCTGGCCCCGGCCACGCTGAACACCGTTGCTGCTGCCGCCAAGATCGGTGGCGACATCCACGTTCTGGTTGCAGGTCAGGGCGCTGGCGCCGTGGCTGACGCCGCTGCGAAAATCGCTGGCGTGGCGAAAGTGCTGGTGGCCGATAACGCCGCTTACGCGCATCAACTGCCGGAAAACGTTGCTCCTCTGGTTGCAGAGCTAGGCAAGGGCTACAGCCACATCCTCGCTGCCGCCACTTCCAACGGCAAAAACATCCTGCCGCGCGTTGCCGCTCAGCTGGACGTTGACCAGATCTCCGAGATCATCTCGGTCGAAAGCGCCGACACCTTCAAGCGCCCGATCTACGCCGGTAACGCCATCGCCACCGTTCAATCGAACGCTGCGGTCAAAGTGATCACCGTGCGTGCTACCGGTTTCGACCCGGTGGCTGCTGAAGGTGGTTCGGCTGCCGTTGAAGCCGTTGCCGCTGCTCACGACGCTGGCACTTCCAGCTTCGTCGGCGAAGAACTGGCCAAGTCCGATCGTCCGGAACTGACCGCCGCCAAGATCGTCGTTTCCGGCGGCCGCGGCATGCAGAATGGCGACAACTTCAAACACCTGTACGCCCTGGCCGACAAGCTGGGCGCTGCCGTCGGTGCTTCGCGCGCCGCGGTCGACGCCGGTTTCGTCCCCAACGACATGCAGGTCGGTCAGACCGGCAAGATCGTTGCGCCTCAGCTGTACATCGCCGTCGGTATCTCCGGCGCGATCCAGCACCTGGCCGGCATGAAAGACTCCAAGGTGATCGTGGCGATCAACAAGGACGAAGAAGCGCCGATCTTCCAGGTGGCCGATTACGGCCTGGTGGCGGACCTGTTCGAAGCCATCCCTGAGTTCGAGAAGCTGGTCTAATCCGGCGGCTTGACTTATAAAGAGCCCGGCCTTTTGGTCGGGTTTTTTTTGTGCTTCTGTAGGAGCTCCTACAGGCGATATAGCCGGGTTTGAGTGGAGTGTGTCGCCATGGATTTACGCCGCGTGTGTGGCTGGTCATTACTGCTGGGGCTGACGTTGTTACCGGGGCTGTCCATCGCTGCCGGCAAATGCGAGCGCCTGGTGGTGACCGGCAGCCCGGACGCGCCGCCGTACCTGTGGCAAGACCCGCAAAACCCCCAGCATCTGATTGGTGCCAGCGCTGATCTGTTGCAGCAGGTGGCGGGGGAGTTGGGCATCAAAGTCGAGCTGCTTTACGCCGGCAAGCGCTCCCAGGCCCTGGACGAAGTGCGCAGCGGGCGCATGGACATGCTGGCCGATGCGCCATTGGCGGTAAATGAGCTGGTAAATCTGGATTACATCCATCCACCGCTGCTGGAAAACGACTATCTGGTCTGGACCCGCAACGACTCGCTATTGGTCTACAACGAAGCGCAGGACCTTCACGGCCATCCCGGCGCTTTGTCGGAAAAGGCTCGAGTGACCCCGTCATTCGGCACTTTCGCCGAGCAGCAATTGACCCTCGTGCGTACGCCCAACCTGACCCAGGCCTTTCAGAAATTGCTGCTGGGCGAGGTGGAATTTGTCCTCGCCGGTCGCTATTCGGGCATGGCCATGGCGCAAACGCTGGGGATGGCCAATGACTTGATGGCTCGCCCACAACCCATCGACAAACCCGGCCTGTATCTCGCGGTTTCCCATAACTCTGCCTGCAATGATCCTTGGTTGCGCGGACAGTTGGCCAAAAAGATGACAGAATTGCCCGCGTCCGGACTGACGGAAGCCGCGCTGCTGCGCAATATCGAGCGTTGGAAAGCGCAAGGCTCTCAACAGCAGCCACAACCTGTCAGTACCCCAAAACAGTAGGGATTTTTAGTGAGTATTCGACCTCTTTTCGCTGCCCTGGCCGTTCTGGCTCTGGCGGGTTGTGCAGCCGATCCGGCGCCGAATGAACAAATACGCCTGACCGAACAGGCCCTCGAACAAGCCAGGGCCGTGGGCGCTACCGCCGACGAAGTGCCAGAGCTGAAACTGGCCCAGGACAAGTTCAACCGTGCCAAGGGCAACATGGCCGACCAGTCCTTCAAGAATGCGCGCATGCGAGCCGAGCAGGCCGAGCTGGACGCGCGCCTGGCCGAAGCCCGGGTCCTGACCCTCAAGAGCGAGGCGCAGTTGAATGTGCTTAATACTCGCATCACTCGCTTGCGCAAGCAGCTGGGAGATGCCCAATGAGCCTCAAGACCCAAGTACTCAGTGGCTTGATCCTGGCCGGTTGCGCAAGCCTTTATGGCTGTGCCGGTCAACACAGCGAAGCCGCGTTGCAGCAGGCCGGTGCTGACTTCCAGAAGGTCAAGGAAGACTCCAACGTGTTGCGCATTGCGCCCAAAGACGTGATCCGTGCCGGCGAGTCCCTGGCCCGCGCCGATCGACTGTCCAGCTACTGGGGCAGCGGTTCGGACGTGGCGCATTACGCCTACCTGAGCCGGCGTTACAGCGAAATCGCCCGGGAGCACACCAATCAGGTGCTCAACGAGGAGCGTGCCGCGAAGCTCGAACTGGAGCGTCAGCGTCTGCAACTGGCGCTGCGTGAGTCCAAGTTGCTCAGCGTGCAGCAACAGGGCAAGTGGCTCGAAGAGCAGATCGTGGCGCTGGCGACCACCCAGACCGATCGTGGTCTGGTGATGACCCTGGGCGATGTGCTGTTCGATACGGGTGAAGCGGAACTGAAGAACTCGGCGAACCGCGTGGTGCTCAAGATCGTCCAGTTCCTGCAACTCAACCCCAAGCGCGTGGTGCGGATCGAGGGCTACACCGACAGCACCGGCGGTAAACAGGAAAACCTCAAGCTGTCCCGCGACCGTGCGCAATCGGTGGCCGACGTGCTGACGGACCTGGGCATCGACGATAAACGCATCCAGGTCGAAGGTTACGGCGATGAGTACCCGGTGGACGCCAACGCGTCCGAGCGCGGTCGTGCGCAGAACCGTCGGGTGGAGATTGTATTCTCCGATGAAAAAGGCCTGCTCGGCGCTGCCCGCTAAGGACTTTCACAAACCCTGTAGGAGCTGGCGAAGCCTGCGATCTTTTGATCTTTCGCTTGGGACTCAAGTGAATCTGGAAAGATCGCAGCCTCGTTTCACTCGACAGCTCCTACAACCCGGCCTGCCAGACAGCGCCGGGTTTTTTTGCGCCTGTCAAATGCGTCGTAAAACAGTACAGATATTGCTGACACAGCACTGTATGGTTGACTATTGTGGCAACTGTCCCAGTACACTTCTAAACTGTTCCGGTATTGTTTCACACAAGAATAAAATGCCCGTGAAATCGAGTGCTGCGTCATGACCAATCTCTTGCTCTACCAACGTATTGCTCAGCAACTGGCCGAAGACATCCGCCGCGGTGTCTATCAACCGGGGGAGCGCGTGCCTTCGGTGCGCAAGATGAGCTCGCAGCTCAACGTCAGCCATGCGACGGTGTTGCAGGCCTACGCCAACCTTGAGGATCAGGGGCTGATCCGTGCCCGGCCGCAATCCGGTTACTACGTACACCAGACGCCGGCCCTGACGGCGCCAACCCCGGATATCGCCCGGGTCGAGCGTCCAGGCCTGGTCACCCGCAGTAGCATCATTCAGCAAGTACTGGTCGAATCCCGCCGCGAAGGCGTTTTTCCGTTGGGCGCGGCGGTGCCGAGCGTTGACTATCTGCCGGTGCGGGCGCTGCATCAGCAGCTGGCCAAAGTCACCCGTTTCCATAGCCCGCGGGCGTTCAGTTACATGTTCAGCCCCGGTTTCGAGCCGTTGCGTCGGCAAGTGGCGATCCGCATGCGCGATGCCGGCGTGGTGGTCGACCCATCGGAAGTGGTGATTACCCACGGTTGCGTCGATGCGTTGCAGATGTCTTTGCGCGTATTGACCCGGCCGGGCGATCTGATCGCCGCCGAGTCGCCGACCTATTACGGTTTGCTGCAATTGGCCGACCTGCTGGGGCTCAAAGTCATCGAGATTCCCAGCGACCCGGCCACCGGCATGAGCCTCGAGGCGCTGCAACTGGCGGCCAACCAGTGGTCGATCAAGGCGCTGGTGCTGACCACGCGCCTGAGCAACCCACTGGGCGGCACCATGCCCGAAGAGCGGCAGAAACAACTGCTGCGCCTGGCCTCGGATTTTGATATTCAGGTCGTTGAAGACGATATTTACGGCGAACTGATGTTCGAGCAGGGCCGCACCAAATCGCTCAAGGCCTATGACCGGCTGGATCGGGTGATCTATTGCTCCAGCTTCTCCAAAACCCTGTCGCCGGGCGTGCGGATCGGCTGGATGATTGCCGGCAAGTACCAGCAGGAAATCCAGCGCTTGCAGACGTTCAGCACGCATTCGGCCTGCAGCGTCACGCAAATGGGCATCGCGGCTTACCTGGAGAATGGCGGTTACGACCGGCATTTGCGTTACATCCGTCAGGAGTACCGCAAAAACCTCAGCGCTTTCCAGCTGGCCGTACAGCAATATTTCCCGGAAGGCACACAGATGACCCGGCCTACTGGCGGTTTCATTCTGTGGGTCAGCTTGCCGGGTCGGGTCAACACGCAGGAACTGCATGTGCGTGCGTTGCAGCAAGGTATCAGCATTGCACCAGGGCTGATTTTCAGTAACACCGAGCAGTTCAATCATTGTATCCGCCTGAACTGTGGCACCCCCTGGAACCGCGAGGCCGAGCGTGCATTGATGACGCTGGGGTTGCTGGCGACGCAACTATGTCAGGAGACGGCCAGCGGTTTTTGACTTGCCGGGCAGTTATGAACGGCCCGCTTGTCTTGTCGTCTCCAACAGGCGAGCATATGACCTTCTGCCGTTCGCGCCGTTGGGTCCATGAAACCGATTTTTCCTGCTACCTGGCTGTTGATCTGCCTCTTGATGACGTGTCATGCAGAAGGCGTCATGGCGGCTTCCGTTCAGGAAAAGCCGACAGCCAGCACCACTGAGAAAAAAACGGCACCGGTCAAAAAAGCCGCACCAGCCCAAAAGAAGGCGGCGCCGGTCAAAAAACGTTCGCCCATAGCGTCCAAGTCGACACCGGCCAGTGAAGTGGTGAAAACCAAACTGCCTTCCGCCAATCTCGACTTGAGCTTGCCCAAGGACATGGTCGAAGAACTGAAACCGGTCGGCACGGTACCGTTGCCCCGACACGATGCGGTGTTGCCGCAAATGTTCGGTGAGAAGAGCAGCCCGTTCCAGCTCAACGGTCGCCTGCTCAGCAACGAAATGCAGTTGCAGTTGCGTAACGAAGAGCGCAGGGAGGTTGAAGGTGCGGCGCTGGACTTCGAGTTCAAGCAGTAAATTTCCCCGGTTCGTGACCCGCGCACCAGACGCTTTGTCGGAGACTGGTCAGTCACGTTCGTTTGAGCGTAAAAACCCGGGCCCGGGTAATTTAAAACAGTCGTTTTAGCCGTTACTCTGTGCCACGTCCCTTTAACACATTGCCCGTCGCGAGGAGCTTGTCGTCATGAAATGCCGTGAAGGCTGTGGCGCCTGTTGCATTGCCCCTTCCATCAGTTCGCCGATTCCCGGCATGCCCAATGGCAAAGCCGCTGGAGAACGTTGCGTACAACTGTCTGCCGACAACCTGTGCAGCATTTTCGGCAGGCCGGAACGTCCTGCGGTGTGTTCGGCATTTGAGGCCGATGTCGAGGTTTGCGGAAGCAGTCGCGACGAAGCGATCAAATTGCTGGGCTGGTGGGAGCAAATGACGGCCGCGTGATGTGTTCAACGAACGGAACTTCAACAATAAGGAAAAGACTATGGGTTCGCTGCATCGTATCGCTGTGTTGTGTGGTTTGACGGTTTTGCTGGCCACCACGGCCCAGGCCGAAGAGTGGAAAACCGCCAAGGACGAAGACGGCATCAAGGTGTCCTTGAGTGAGGTGGCGGGTTCCCAATACAAGGCTTACCGTGGCGTAACGGTCATGAAGACCACCATGGCCAAACTGCGTGCACTTCAGGAAGACGTGCCGGGGGCCTGCGCCTGGATTCACGAGTGCAAGACCCAGAAGCTGCTCAAGCACGAAGGCAACCAGAGCTGGACCTACACTCAGTTCAATACACCCTGGCCGGTCACTGCTCGCGATTCGGTGTTGCATGTCACCACCATTGACGGTGCCGATGGCAGTCTGACCCGCGAGCTGGAAGGGCAACCGAAGTACCTCGCGGAAGAAAAAGGTTTTGTACGGGTCGCCCAGCTCAAGGGATTCTGGAAGTTCGTGCCTAAAGGCGATCAAGTCGAAGTGACTTATCAGGTTCACACCGATCCAGGCGGCAGCGTGCCGTCGTGGTTGGCCAACAAGTTCGTGGTCGATGCACCGTTCAATACCCTCAAGGCCCTGAAAGAACGCGCTGAGAAGTAACCGCGTATTCAGTTGATACGACCTGCTGAACGACGCCCCCGATTTGACCGGGGCGTTTGCGTTTTTTTCCAAGAACGAGCTTTATTTTGTTTCCGGATATGCGTTGAACGAAATTTTCACAAAGCCTCCAAGACAATTCGCCCACACCTCAACGGGTCAACCCCGCAACTTTGCGCCACGCCTCTTGTCCCAGAGCGCTACAGGCGACAGTTGACCTGCCGGGCAGTAATCAATGGCAATGGCGCGGTTGATCGTGCAACATTTGCGCACTGCGCACGCCCCGGGGCCGAGGATGGCCAACAGAGGGCAAGGCGCCGCTGTATTTTTGAAACTTCAACTTCCAATGGGTCCTAAAACGACATGGCAAACCCGGACGCCCTGAGTCAGCAGCGAGCTTCTAGTCGCCTGCTGCAACCGACCGTCAAATCGCATCTGGCCTACACGCTGTTGTGCGCCCTGGTCATGATGGTCATGTTCAGCCTGCTGCGCGTGGCGCTGCTGGTCTATAACCGCTCGATGATCCTCGACACACCGGCTTCGACTTTTCTGGAAGCGTTCGCCAACGGCCTGCGTTTCGACTTGCGTCTGGTGGTTTACCTCAGCGTTCCGTTGCTGCTGGCCCTGTTCAGCGCTCGTGCCATGGCGGCCCGCGGATTCTTCCGGCTCTGGCTGACCGTTGCCTCGAGCATCGCGCTGTTCCTCGGCCTGATGGAGATGGACTTCTACCGCGAGTTCCACCAGCGCCTCAATGGCCTGGTCTTCCAGTACGTGAAAGAAGACCCGAAAACCGTGATGAGCATGCTCTGGTATGGTTTTCCGGTGGTTCGCTACCTGTTGGCCTGGGCCGTGGGCACGTTGATCCTGACCCTCGCGTTCAAGGGCGCCGACCGCGCCACGCGTCCTCGCGGTCCGTTCAGCGGTGGCAGCATCGGCACGCGCCAGGTCGCTCCGTGGTATGCGCGCGGCGTGGTGTTCGTGGTCTGCCTGCTGGTCTGTGTGGTCGCCGCTCGCGGCACCTTGCGTCAGGGTCCGCCGCTGCGTTGGGGGGACGTCTACACCACCGACTCGAACTTCGCCAACCAGTTGGGCCTCAACGGCACGCTGTCGCTGATCGCGGCGGCCAAGAGCCGCCTGTCCGAAGATCGCGACAATATCTGGAAAGCCACGCTGCCTCAGCCTCTGGCCCAGCAGAGCGTGCGCGATATGTTGCTGACCCCGAGTGACAAACTGGTGGAGCCTGAGACTGCCGCGGTGCGTCGCAACTACACCCCCGATACCAACAAGACGCTGCCGATCAAGAACGTCGTGGTGATCCTGATGGAAAGCTTCGCCGGTCACTCGGTGGGCGCTCTGGGTCGCCCGGGTGAGATCACGCCGTACTTTGACAAGCTGTCCAAAGAAGGCCTGTTGTTTGACCGTTTCTTCTCCAACGGTACCCATACCCACCAAGGCATGTTCGCTACCATGGCCTGCTTCCCGAACCTGCCGGGTTTCGAATACCTGATGCAGACCCCGGAAGGCAGCCACAAACTGTCCGGCCTGCCGCAGTTGCTCAGCGCTCGTGACTACGACGACGTGTACGTCTATAACGGCGACTTCGCCTGGGACAACCAGTCGGGTTTCTTCAGCAACCAGGGCATGACCAACTTCATCGGGCGCAATGATTTCGTCAACCCGGTGTTTTCCGACCCGACCTGGGGCGTGTCCGACCAGGACATGTTCAACCGTGGCCTGGAAGAACTGAAGGCCCGCGATGGCAAGGACAAGAAGCCGTTCTATGCGTTGTTGCAGACCCTGTCCAACCACACACCGTACGCGATGCCGACGCCTTTGCCAGTAGAGCGCGTGACCGATCGCGGCAGTCTTAACGAACACTTGACCGCCATGCGCTACTCCGACTGGGCGCTGGGTCAGTTCTTCGAAAAGGCCCGCAAAGAGCCGTACTTCAAGGAAACCCTGTTCGTGGTCGTCGGCGACCACGGTTTTGGCAACGAACAGCAGATCACCGAAATGGACCTGGGCCGCTTCAACGTGCCAATGCTGATGATCGGGCCGGGCGTGCAGGAAAAATTCGGCCAGGTCGACCACACCGTCGGCACCCAGATCGACATCGTGCCGACCATCATGGGCCGCGTTGGTGGCGACGTGGTGCATCAATGCTGGGGGCGCGACTTGCTGAACCTGCCGGAAGGCGACAAGGGCTTCGGCGTGATCAAGCCGTCGGGCAGCGATCAGACAGTCGCGTTGCTCACCGCGGACCGCGTGCTGGTACTGCCGAAAGAGATGCCGCCGAAGCTGTATCAATACGAACTGGGCGCCAACCCGAAAGGTGAAGTGATCCCGGCATCGGCGGACGAAGCGGCGCTCAAGCAGAAGCTCGAGTCGTTCATCCAGACGGCCACCAAAAGCTTGATCGATAACACCGCCGGTGTGGTTGACGGCAAGCCGGACTAAGTTTCCCGAACACAGAAAAGAGGCCCTTCGCAGGGCCTCTTTTTTTGGCCGATAAAAACTTTATATCTGGCCAAGCAACAACAGGATCAACAGCACCACCAACACCACGCCGATGATACCGGACGGGCCGTAACCCCAACTTCTGGAGTGCGGGAAGACCGGCAAACCACCTATCAGCAACAGGATAAGAATAACGATAAGAATTGTGCTCATGTCTATTTCCTTGCTGGAAGCGTTATGGATTTGACCTGGCGTTTTTAGCCATAAGCAGGACTGGATTAATCCTGGTTGCTTACAAAATCCGACTTACGGGTATGAAGAAAAATTCCAGTTTTTTTTAATGTTTTTGGAAAGCACGCTTATTTCGTTTACTGCGTCTCAACGTTGAAACAGTCAGACCGCGCCGTGGTTCATCGCTGGCCATTCAGCACTCTGATGGAGCGTGGGTCGCGCAATATCCTTCGCTACACTCGGTGCATCTTCCCCGGAACAACAAGGCTGTTTGCTATGCAAAATCGCATGATGATCACTGGCGCGGGCTCAGGCCTGGGTCGCGAAATCGCGCTGCGCTGGGCGCGTGAAGGCTGGCAGCTGGCCTTGTCGGATGTCAGTGAGCCCGGCCTGCAAGAAACCCTGAAGCGGGTTCGCGAGGCTGGTGGCGACGGTTTCATCCAGCGATGCGATGTGCGCGACTACAGCCAGCTGACCGCCTTCGCCCAGGCTTGCGAAGAGAAACTCGGTGGTATCGATGTCATCGTCAACAACGCGGGTGTGGCCTCGGGCGGGTTCTTCAGTGAACTGTCGCTGGAGGACTGGGATTGGCAGATCGCGATCAACCTGATGGGCGTGGTCAAGGGCTGCAAGGCCTTCCTGCCGCTGCTGGAGAAAAGCAAGGGCAAGATCATCAACATCGCCTCGATGGCAGCGCTGATGCAAGGTCCGGCCATGAGTAATTACAACGTGGCCAAGGCGGGCGTGGTGGCCTTGTCCGAAAGTCTGTTGATCGAACTGGCCCACGAGCAAGTCAGCGTGCATGTGGTCTGTCCGTCATTCTTCCAGACCAACTTGCTCGACTCCTTCCGTGGCCCGACCCCGGCCATGAAAGCCCAGGTCGGTAAGTTGCTGGAAAGTTCTCCGATCACCGCGGCCGATATTGCCGACTACATCTATCAGCAAGTCGCCGCTGGCGAGTTCTTGATTCTGCCCCACGAGCAGGGCCGCATGGCCTGGGCGCTGAAGCAGAAAAACCCGCAATTGCTCTACGATGAAATGACTGTGATGGCCGACAAAATGCGCGCCAAGGCCAAACAAAACGCCGGCTGAACTTGCCCGTGCGCAATACCATCGTTAGGGTGGCCGCCCATCGGTCATCCTCACGAGGCATCTGCATGCTCAATTACCTGTGGTTTCTCTTCGCCGCGCTGTTCGAAATCGCCGGTTGCTTCGCCTTCTGGATGTGGCTGCGCCAGGGTAAAAGTGCGTGGTGGATTATTCCGGCGCTGCTCAGCCTGACCTTGTTTGCGCTGTTGCTGACCCGGGTCGAAGCGAGTTACGCCGGCCGTGCCTATGCCGCTTACGGTGGCATCTACATCATTGCCTCGATTGGTTGGCTGGCGGTGGTCGAGCGGATTCGCCCATTGAGCTCGGACTGGATCGGCGTGGCGCTGTGTGTGATCGGGGCGAGTGTCATCCTGTTTGGTCCGCGTCTCTCCGGTTCCTGAAGGATCGGTCCTTCATTTAACCGGTTTGTCGGACGTGTCCGTCAGGGCGATGCATCCTGCGCCGTAGGACGGGACTGATTTGCGGCTGGTGCATTGTAGACCCGCTAAACGCGGGGCATCTTCAAGGGCCGGTAACCCCTGAAGGATGAATACCATGCTTGTACTCAGTCGCGTTGTGGGCGAGTTGATATCCATTGGTGACAACATTTCCGTGCGGGTTCTCGCCGTCAACGGAAGCAGCGTGCGCTTCGGCGTTGAAGCGCCGCAGCAGGTCAACGTACATCGCGCCGAGGTCTACGAGCGCATCCAGATCAAACAGGCAAAAGCCAAGGCTCGTTGACTCAGTCGAACAGGTGCTTGGGCACGTCGTGCTTGAGCATCAACTGGCATTGCTCGCTTTCCGGATCGAAGACGATCAGTGCCTGGCCCTTGATCAATGCCTGACGAACACGCAACACACGGGTTTCCAGCGGCGTGTCATCGCCGTTGTCCGTGCCGTCACGGGTCACGAAATCCTCGATCAGGCGGGTCAGGGTGTCGACTTCAAGTTGGTCGTGGGGAATCAGCATAAGGCACCTCGGCTAAACATTGACGCGATGCTACGGCGGTTATGGACACATCACCAGTGTTCGCCTTAGCTTTCTGTGCGCTGTCCGACGAGGCTGTCCACCGACGGCACCCGGGTATCGCTTTCCATCTGCGTCTCGTGCTCGATCTGGTGACTGAACCGGTCCAGCGATCCCGCGGCCGGTTGAGCATCGCTGGCGAACACCGGCGGGCTGAGGATGTAGGCGCCGAGCAGGCGGCTGAGGGCGGCGAGGCTGTCGATGTGGGTGCGTTCATAGCCGTGGGTGGCGTCGCATCCGAAGGCGAGCAGGGCGGTGCGAATGTCGTGGCCGGCGGTGACGGCCGAGTGAGCATCGCTGAAGTAATAGCGGAACAGGTCCCGGCGCGCCGGCAGTTCGTTATCGCTGGCCAGGCGCAGCAGGTGCCGCGACAGGTGATAGTCATAAGGCCCGCCGGAATCCTGCATCGCCACGCTTACCGCGTGTTCACTGGAATGCTGGCCGGGCGCGACCGGTGCGATGTCGATGCCGACGAATTCGCTGACGTCCCAGGGCAGGGCCGCCGCCGCGCCACTGCCGGTTTCCTCGGTGATGGTGAACAGTGGATGGCAGTCGATCATCAGTTCTGCACCGCTGTCGACAATCGCTTTCAGCGCCGCCAGCAGCGCGGCAACGCCGGCCTTGTCATCGAGGTGACGGGCGCTGATGTGGCCGCTTTCGGTGAACTCCGGCAACGGGTCGAAGGCGACGAAATCGCCGACGCTGATCCCCAGCGAGTCGCAATCGGCGCGGGTGGCGCAATAGGCGTCCAGGCGTAATTCGACGTGATCCCAACTGATCGGCATTTCATCCACGGCGGTGTTGAACGCGTGCCCGGAAGCCATCAGCGGCAACACGCTGCCGCGAATCACGCCGTTGTCGGTGAACAGGCTGACGCGGCTGCCCTCGGCAAAACGGCTGGACCAGCAGCCGACCGGCGCCAGTGTCAGGCGACCGTTGTCCTTGATGGCGCGAACCGCCGCGCCAATGGTGTCCAGGTGGGCGCAGACCGCTCGATCCGGGCTGTTCTGCTTGCCCTTGAGGGTGGCGCGGAGGGTGCCGCGGCGGGTCATTTCAAAGGGAATGCCCAGCTCTTCGAGGCGCTCGGCGACGTAACGCACGATGGTGTCGGTGAACCCGGTCGGGCTGGGAATGGCGAGCATTTCCAGCAGGACTTTTTGCAGGTAATTGAGATCTGGTTCGGGAATGTTGCTGGTCATGGAAACTCCTGGGGTGAGGGCTGATCGTTCCCACGCTCTGCGTGGGAATGCAGCCAGGGACGCTCTGCGTCCCAAGCGATTGCTGCGCGTCCGACGAGTCATTCCCACGCAGAGCGTGGGAACGATCATGGGGGCCGGGCGCTACATCACTAGGGGACCGGCTGACTATGGGCAAACAACAAATCCACAAAACGCTCGGCCGTCGGCTGCGGTTCATGGTTGGCCAGCCCGGCGCGTTCATTGGCTTCGATAAACACATACTCCGGCTGGTCGGCGGCCGGCACCATCAGGTCGAGCCCGACCATTGGAATATCCAGCGCCCGTGCTGCGCGCACCGCCGCATCCGCCAGGGTCGGATGCAGAATTGCCGTGACGTCCTCAAGAATGCCGCCGGTATGAAGATTCGCCGTGCGCCGTACGAACAGATGCTCGCCGGCCGGCAGAATGCTGTCGTAGTCATAACCCGCCGCCTGCAACGTGCGCTGGGTCTCATGGTCCAGCGGGATTTTGCTTTCACCGCTGGTCGCTGCCTGACGACGACGGCTCTGGGCCTCGATCAGCGCACCGATGGAGTGCTGACCATCGCCCACCACCTCCGCCGGTCGGCGAATGGCGGCCGCGACCACCTCGAAACCGATCACCAGTATCCGCAGGTCGAGGCCTTCGTGAAAACTCTCCAGCAGCACTCGGCTGTCGAATGCGCGGGCGTTTTCGACGGCTTGCCGGACCTCTTCGAGGGTGCGCAAGTCCACCGCCACCCCTTGGCCCTGTTCACCGTCCAGCGGTTTGACCACCACCCGTTCGTGCTCGTCGAGAAACGCCAGATTGTCGTCCGCGCTCCCCGCCAGTTGTTGGGCGGGTAGTTTAAGGCCGGCGTTTTTCAGCACCTTGTGGGTCAGGCTTTTGTCTTGGCACAAGGTCATGCTGATGGCGCTGGTCAGATCGCTCAGGGATTCGCGGCAACGCACCCGACGACTGCCGTGAATCAAGGTAAACAGGCCAGCCTGGGCGTCATCGACCTGTACCTCAATGCCGCGTCGATGAGCTTCCTCGACGATGATTCGCGCATACGGATTGAACCCGGCTTCGGGGCCTGGGCCGAGAAACAACGGCTGGTTGATGCCGTTCTTGCGCTTGATGGCGAAGGTCGACAAGTTGCGAAAACCGAGCTTGGCGTAGAGATTCTTCGCCTGACGGTTGTTATGTAATACCGACAGGTCCAGGTAACTCAGCCCACGACTCATGAAGTGTTCGATCAAGTGCCGCACCAGCACTTCACCTACGCCAGGGCGCGAACATTGCGGATCCACCGCCAGGCACCACAGGCTGCTGCCGTGTTCCGGGTCGTTGTATGCCTTGTGATGATTGAGGCCCATGACGCTGCCGATGATCGCGCCGCTGTCTTCATCTTCGGCCAGCCAGTAAACCGGGCCGCCCTGATGATGAGGCGTCAGCAAACTTGCATCAATCGGCAGCATGCCACGGGCCTGATACAGCTGATTGACGGCCTGCCAATCCGCCTCGCTTTGCGCCCGGCGGATGCGGAAACCGCGAAACACCCGGGTGGCCTGACGGTAATCGCTGAACCACAGGCGCAAGGTGTCGGACGGGTCGAGAAACAACTGGGCCGGCTCCAGCCCCAGCACTTGCTGGGGCGCGGCGACGTACAAGGCAATGTCCCGCTCACCGGGCTGCTCATTGAGCAGCTCTTGGGCGAGGCTCGCCGCATCGGGAAAGGTATGGCCGATCAGCAACCGGCCCCAACCGCAATGCACGGCAATCGGCGCTGCGCCCAATGCACTGCCGTCTTCGGCCAGGCGTGCCTGCAAACGTTCGTAGGAGGGCGCCTGACCGCGCAGCAAGCGTTGGCTGTAAGCCGTGGCGTGGGTTTTCATCGATCAGATTCCTTGTTCACTGAGCCACAGGTTCAAGGCTGCCAATTGCCACAGCCTGGAGCCGCGCAACGGGGTCAACTGACCTTGCGGATCGGTCAGCAGGCGGTCGAGCATGGCCGGGTTGAACAGGCCGCGATCCTGACTCGGGTCGAGCAGCAGTTCACGCACCCAGTTGAGCGTGTCGCCCTGCAAATGCTTGAGGCCGGGGACCGGGAAGTAGCCTTTTTTGCGGTCGATCACTTCACTCGGAATCACCCGCCGCGCGGCTTCTTTCAGTACTTGCTTGCCGCCATCGGGCAGCTTGAATTTACCCGGCACCCGCGCCGACAACTCCACCAGGCGATAGTCGAGAAACGGCGTACGCGCTTCCAGACCCCAGGCCATGGTCATGTTGTCGACCCGTTTGACCGGGTCGTCCACCAGCATCACGGTGCTGTCCAGGCGCAGGGCTTTGTCCACGGCTGCATCGGCGCCCGGCCGGGCGAAATGCTCCTTCACGAAGTCACCCGCCGCGTCGTTGGCTGTCAGCCATTTCGGCTGCACCGTGGCGGCGTAGTCGGTGTAGCTGCAGTCGAAAAACGCATCGCGATAGGCCGCGTACGGATCGCTCGCCCGGTCTACTTGCGGATACCAGTGATACCCGGCGAACAACTCATCCGCGCCCTGGCCGCTTTGCACCACCTTGCAGTGTCTGGCCACTTCGCGCGACAGCAGGTAGAAGGCGATGCAGTCATGGCTGACCATCGGTTCACTCATGGCGCGGAACGCCGCAGGCAATTGTTCGATGATCTCTTTTTCGTCGATGCGCAGTTGGTGGTGTTGCGTGCCGTAGTGTTTGGCGATCAGGTCCGAATACTGGAACTCGTCGCCGCGCTCGCCACCGGCATCCTGGAAGCCGATGGAAAAGGTCGACAAGTCTTCGACCCCGACTTCGCGCAACAGCCCCACCAGCAGGCTCGAATCGACGCCACCGGAAAGCAGCACACCGACATCCACCGCCGCCCGTTGACGGATCGCCACCGCTTCACGGGTGCTGTCGAGTACGCGGTCGCGCCAGTCTTCGAGGGTCAAATTCAACTCGTCGGCGTGTGGGCCGTAGGGCAGGGTCCACCAGGTTTTCTGCTCGGTGGTGCCGTCCGCTTCGATGCGCATCCAGCTCGCCGGGGGCAGTTTTTCGATGCCTGCCAACAAGGTGCGCGGGGCCGGGACCACCGCGTGGAAATTCAAGTAATGATTGAGCGCCACCGGATCGAGAATCGGGTTGATGTCACCGCCCTTGAGCAATGCCGGTAACGCCGAGGCAAAGCGCAGGCGCTGGCCGGTGCGCGACAGATACAGCGGCTTCACACCGAGACGGTCGCGGGCGATGAACAGACGCTGGGCGTCGCGCTCCCAAATGGCGAAAGCGAACATGCCGTTGAGCTTGGGCAACAGCGCTTCGCCCCAGGCGTGATAGCCCTTGAGCAACACTTCGGTGTCGCCGCCGGAATAGAAGGCGTAACCGAGGCTTTCCAGCTCGGTGCGCAGTTCCGGGAAGTTGTAGATCGCGCCGTTGAAGGCCAGGGACAGACCCAGTTGGTTGTCGATCATCGGCTGCGCCGAGCCGTCCGACAGGTCCATGATTTTCAGGCGCCGATGGCCCAGGGCAATCGGTCCCTGGCTGTGGAAGCCCCATGCATCAGGGCCGCGAGGGGCCAGATGATGGGTGATTCGTTCAATGGCTGCGAGGTCCGCAGGTTGATGGTCGAAACGTAGTTCTCCAGCTAATCCGCACATAAGTCCTTACCGGTTTTTCCGTTGGGGAGGGTCAAGCGATACCCGCCAAAAACGGTGGGTACCCGGAAACTGACCCAGATGAATCCCTGGAGTTTTAGACCGATAAGTTATATGGCTGTGCGTCAGGCTTTTCCGCGGATCAACTGGCGCAAGGCAAAACGGTTGGGATGGCAAGCCTCGGCCACGGCTTTGGGCAAGGGTAAAGGCTCGCTCTCAAGCCATGCCGCCAGCAGCTCGCCGGACAATGGCGCGGTGATCAAACCGCGAGAACCATGGCCGCTGTTGACGTAAAACCCATCAAGCCACGGGCAGGGCACATCGGGCACTTGGCGGGCATCTTTGCTCAGTGCGGCATAGGCAGTGGCGAAGCTGGCCTGGTCGGCCAGTGGTCCGACGATCGGCAAGTAATCCGGGCTGGTGCAACGGAACGCTGCGCGCCCTTCAAGCTTCAGCGGGTCCAGGTCTTGAACATGCAGACGGGTGATCAGGTCGGTGGAAATTTCTTCGAGCAACGCCAGGTTACCTAGGTGCTCGGCAACGGTCGGGGCCAGATCGTCACTCTTGAAATCGAAGCTGGCGCCGAGGGTGTGTTCGCCCAGACGAGCAGGCGCCACATAGCCTTCGGCGCAGACGACCGTCGCCAGGCTCCGGCTTTCAGGGGTTTGCGCCAGTCGAGTGATCTGGCCGCGAATACGCTTGAGCGGCAGTTCGGCGCTCTGGGGGAAGCGCTTGATCTCGGCGGCGCCGGCCAGAATGACCACGGGGGCACTGGCTAAAAGTGCTTCGCCGTCCCAGGCCTGCCATTGATCATCGACCTTGCGCAGCTCCAGCACCTCGCGATGGGGCAGCCACTGGATGTTGGTCGAGGACGCCTGCCACTGACACAACGCGGGCGGATGAACCCAGCCGCCTTCGGGGAAGAACAAGCCGCCGTGGTCCAATTCGATGCCGGCCCGGGCCCGGGCTTGAGGTCGATCGAGCAGGTGCACCAGGTCGGGCGAAAAAGCCGCGGCCAGTTGCGCCTGGCGTTCGGCTTCCTTGGCATTGAAGGCCAGTTGCAAGACCCCGCAATCATCCCAGTCGACGCCACGCTGCAGCTGTTCCAGCAGACGCCGGGTGTAGCCAAAACCGCTGACGATCAATTGCGACAACGCCGTGCCGTGGGCCGAAAGCTTGAGGTACAGCACGCCCTGGGGATTGCCCGAGGCTTCCTGCGCCAGCCCTTCGTGACGCTCCAGCAGACTCACTTGCCAACCCCGCGCGGCGAGGCTGGCGGCGCTGGCGCAACCGGCCAGCCCGGCACCGATCACCAGGGCGCGGCGTTCGCTGGTCAGCGGGGTTGGGCGAGCGAACCACGGTTTAGTCGCGGCAGGTTTTACGACCTCTTCAGGCCAACCCAGGAACGTGCCCCGCAGGATCTCCCACTTGTGACCGATGCCTGGCGTGCGTTTCATCTTGAAGCCTGCGGCGTTCAACAGGCGGCGTACCCAACCGGTGCTGGTGAAGGTGCTGATGGTCGAACCGGGCGCCGCCAGACGCGCCAGTTCGGCAAACAGCTCGGCAGTCCACATGTCGGGGTTTTTCGCCGGGGCGAAACCGTCGAGAAACCAGGCGTCGATCTGTGCGTCCAGTTGCGGCAACTGCTCCAGCACATCGCCGATCAACAAGGTCAGGGTGACGCGACCGTTGCCCAGCACCAGGCGCTGGAATCCTTGATGGATCGCCACGTATTGCGCCAGTAATTGATCGGCAAACGGCTTGAGCTCTGGCCATAACGCCAGGGCTCGTTGCAGGTCGGGGGCGCTCAGCGGGTACTTTTCGACACTGACAAAATGCAGCCGTGCACCGGCCACTGCATGCTGTTCGAACAACTGCCAGGCACAGAGAAAATTCAGCCCGGTGCCGAACCCGGTTTCGCCAATCACCAGTCGCCCGCCTGCCGGCAATGCGGCGAAGCGGTCGCGCAAATCGTTTTGCTCCAGAAACACGTAGCGGGTTTCTTCAAGACCCGACTGGTCGGAAAAGTACACATCATCGAACACCCGCGAACGCGGGCGACCTTGGTCGTCCCAGTCGAGCTGGGCGTGGGGCAATACAGGTTTCATGGCAGGCTCGGCAACGGCAAGGCCGCCATTCTAGCCGATCGCCGTGGCGGTGCTTGATCCATGGCAAGGCGCGTTCGACCCGTCGCTGAAATTCTGTAGCCGCTGCGATCTCTTGACCATATTTGCGTCGCCGCACACCTGCTAGTCTTGCTCAATCCTGGAAGGAGCCGCTTTATGTTCGAATCCGCCGAAATCGGTCATACCATCGACAAAGAAACCTATGACGCCGAAGTACCGCCCCTGCGTGAGGCCTTGCTCGAAGCGCAGTTCGAACTTCGGCAGCAACACCGCTTTCCGGTCATCATTTTGATCAACGGCATCGAAGGGGCCGGTAAGGGCGAGACGGTCAAGTTGCTCAACGAATGGATGGACCCGCGCTCGATCGAGGTCCGCACGTTCGACCAGCAGACCGACGAAGAACTGGCACGACCGCCGGCCTGGCGCTACTGGCGGATGTTCCCGGCCAAGGGGCGCATGGGGATTTTCTTCGGTAACTGGTACAGCCAGATGCTGCAAGGACGGGTTCATGGCTTGTTCAAGGATCCGCGACTCGATCAAAGCATCAACGGGGTCGAACGGCTGGAGAAGATGTTGTGCGACGAAGGCGCGCTGATCTTCAAGTTCTGGTTTCACCTCTCCAAAAAACAAATGAAAGCGCGGCTCAAGGCGCTGGCCGATGACCCGTTGCACAGTTGGCGCATCAGCCCGCTGGACTGGCAACAATCGCGGACCTACGACAAGTTCGTGAAATACGGCGAACGGGTGCTGCGCCGCACCAGTCGCGACTATGCGCCGTGGCATGTGATCGCCGGCGTGGACGCGCGCTATCGCAGCCTTACGGTCGGCAAGATCTTGCTCGAGGGCCTGCAGAGCGCGCTGAAGAGACCCAGGATTCACCCGCACAAAGTCAGCGCGGCGCCTTTGTTTCCCAGCGTCGATCAAGTGAATCTGCTCGACAGCCTGGACCTGACCCTGCACCTGGAAAAGGACGATTATGAAGAGCAACTGATTACCGAGCAGGCGCGGTTTTCCGGGCTGATGCGCGACAAGCGCATGCGTCGCCACGCGTTGATTGCGGTGTTCGAAGGCAACGACGCGGCAGGCAAGGGCGGGGCAATCCGGCGGGTGGCCGCGGCGCTCGACCCACGCCAGTACGACATCGTGCCGATCGCCGCGCCTACCGAGGAAGAACGGGCGCAGCCGTATCTCTGGCGGTTCTGGCGGCATATTCCGGCGCGAGGAAAATTCACTGTGTTCGACCGTTCCTGGTATGGCCGGGTGTTGGTGGAGCGCATCGAAGGCTTTTGCAGCAAGGCGGACTGGATGCGCGCCTACAGCGAGATCAACGACTTCGAAGAGCAGCTCGCCGATGCTGGAGTGATCGTGGTCAAGTTCTGGCTGGCCATCGACAAACAGACTCAGATGGAGCGCTTCCAGGAGCGCGAAGCGATCCCCTTCAAGCGCTTCAAGATCACTGAAGACGACTGGCGCAATCGCGACAGATGGGAGGACTATCGCGTCGCCGTCGGCGACATGGTCGATCGCACCAGCACCGAGGTATCGCCCTGGACCTTGGTGGAAGCCAACGACAAGCGCTGGGCGCGGGTCAAGGTCCTGCGCACCATTAACCAGGCGCTGGAAGAGGCCTTCGAAAAGTCCGACAAGCGCGAGAAAAAACTGAAGAAGCGCAAGCGCTGAACCGATGGCTATGCATACGCGGGGTGAATGATTGTCGCGGTCAGTCATAGAGCGGACTTATGCTCGGTGCAACTCCTGACTGACAACAACAATGAGGTGTATGCCATGCGTGAAGTGGTGATCGTCGACAGCGTGCGGACCGGCCTGGCCAAATCCTTTCGCGGCAAGTTCAACATGACCCGTCCCGACGACATGGCGGCCCATTGTGTCAACGCGCTGCTCACGCGCAATGACGTCGACCCGGCCAGCGTCGAGGATTGCATCGTTGGCGCCGGTTCCAACGAAGGCGCCCAGGGCTACAACATCGGTCGCAACGTCGCGGTGCTGTCGCACCTGGGCATCGGCACGGGGGGCATGACCCTTAACCGCTTCTGTTCGTCGGGCTTGCAGGCCATCGCCATTGCGGCCAATCAGATCGCTTCCGGTTGCAGCGACATCATCGTCGCCGGCGGTGTCGAGTCGATCAGCCTGACCCTGAAAAGTGTCAACACCGACCACCTGATCAACCCGCTGCTCAAAGAGCAGGCGCCGGGCATCTATCTCCCCATGGGCCAGACCGCCGAGATTGTCGCGCGTCGTTACAGCGTCAGCCGCGAAGAGCAGGATCTATACGCCCTGCAAAGCCAGCAACGTACGGCGATGGCGCAGGCCGCCGGGTTGTTCAACGATGAAATCGTGCCGATGGCGGTGAAGTATCGCGTTGAAGACAAGGCCACCGGCCAGGTGCAGATCCTCGACGGCATCGTCGATCACGACGACTGCAACCGCCCTGACACCACCCTGCAAAGCCTGGCCGGGTTGAAACCGGTGTTTGCCGAAGACGGCTCAGTGACGGCCGGCAACTCTTCGCAGTTGTCCGACGGTGCTTCGATGACCTTGGTGATGAGCCTGGAAAAAGCCCTGGCGTTGGGGCTCAAGCCCAAGGCCTTCTTTCGCGGTTTCACCGTGGCGGGGTGCCAGCCGGACGAGATGGGCATCGGCCCGGTGTTCTCGGTGCCGAAGTTGCTCAAGGCCAAGGGGTTGCAGGTTGCCGACATTGATTTGTGGGAACTCAACGAAGCGTTCGCCTCACAATGCCTGTACAGCCGCGATCGGCTGGAGATCGACAACGACAAATACAACGTCAACGGCGGTTCGATTTCCATCGGCCACCCGTTCGGCATGACCGGTTCGCGTCAGGTCGGGCACATCGTGCGTGAGTTGCAGCGGCGTAACCTGCGTTACGGCATCGTCACCATGTGCGTGGGGGGCGGGATGGGGGCTACGGGGTTGTTTGAGGCGGTGCGTTAAATCTGTCGGATCGCCTTCGCGGGCAAGCCCGCTCCTACGGTACTGTGAGAACCCTGTGGGAGCGGGCTTGCCCGCGATGCAGGCGACGCGGTTTACCGGTTAGTACACAAGAACTGCATCCGCTCGGTATACGCCTGAATCTCACGCACCGCGGCCTCCCGGTTTTCGAACGGCCCCTCCAGCGTGCGCTCCCGGGTGGTGAAATACAGCTCTCCATTCACACGACAGAGACGGTCACAGCGAAAGTGCGTGGCGGGGGCGTTGTCTTGGGCGCGCATGCCGTACATGGCGATCTCCTGCGGATGACGGTTTCAATGAGCTTATGCGTGAACCACCTGCAACGCCCGGTCAGCTGATCGACGGCATGTCCTCAACTTCACGGTGCGACCTGCACAGTTTCATTCGCGGCCCGTCGGCAACTGTCCCTGTGTCGTGCCCCGGTCTGGGCCTAGAATGACCGTTTGCGCCAATCGGCTTCGGGGTCAGCATGCATATTTCATCGGGTCGCTGGGTTTATGGTCTGTTCCTGGCCTTGCTGACCGCGTTGTTGTGGGGAATCCTGCCGATCAAGCTCAAGCAGGTACTGCTGGTGATGGACCCGGTGACAGTGACCTGGTTTCGCCTGCTTGTATCCGGCGGTTGCCTGCTCGTTTATCTGGCGGCGACCAAACGCCTGCCGAGTCGCAAAGTTCTCGGTCCGCGCGGTGGCTGGCTGGTGTTGATGGCGGTACTTGGACTGGTCGGCAACTACGTGCTGTACCTGATGGGCCTGAACCTGCTCAGCCCCGGTACCGCGCAACTGGTGGTGCAAATGGGCCCGATCATGTTGTTGATCGCCAGTCTGTTCGTGTTCAAGGAGCGGTTCAGCGTGGGGCAGGGGATTGGCCTGTTGGTGCTGTTGATCGGCTTTGCGCTGTTCTTCAATCAGCGCTTGAGTGAGTTGCTCACCTCCCTGACCGACTACACCGCGGGCGTGCTGATGGTGCTGTTGGCGTCCACGGTCTGGACCTTCTATGCCTTGGGCCAGAAGCAATTGCTCACGGTGTGGAATTCGTTGCAGGTGATGATGGTGATTTACCTGTTCTGCGCGCTGCTGCTGACGCCTTGGGTGCATCCGCTGCAAGCGCTGCAGTTGAGCCCGCTGCAAGGCTGGCTACTGCTGGCGTGCTGTTTGAATACCCTGATCGCTTATGGCGCCTTCGCCGAAGCCCTGGCCCATTGGGAAGCTTCGCGGGTCAGCGCGACGCTGGCGATCACGCCGCTGGTGACGTTTGCCGCGGTGGCCGTGGCGGCGTGGTTATGGCCTGATTTTGTGCAGGCCGAGACGATCAACGGCTTGGGTTATGGCGGGGCGGTGCTGGTGGTGCTCGGGTCGGCGCTGGTGGCGTTGGGGCCATCGTTGATCGCCGGGCTCAGGGCCCGGCGGGTGCGGATGGCGGCCAGTTAGACCGCGTTATCGTTCATCGCGAGCAGGCTCGCGATGGCGGACTGTCAGCCGCTGCAAATCTCAGCCCTTGGCTCCCGCCTCCAGCATATTCTCCGGCCTCACCCACGCATCGAACTCTTCATTGGTCAGATACCCCAACTGCAACGCCGCCTCACGCAGCGTCAGCCCCTCGCTATAAGCCTTCTTGGCAATCTCGGCTGATTTGTCGTAGCCGATGTGCGGGTTCAGCGCCGTCACCAGCATCAAGCCTC
Organism: Pseudomonas frederiksbergensis; assembly: GCF_017114915.1. GTDB lineage: Bacteria > Pseudomonadota > Gammaproteobacteria > Pseudomonadales > Pseudomonadaceae > Aquipseudomonas > Aquipseudomonas frederiksbergensis_I. Next base: position 7,938 of record NZ_JAAUOE010000021.1, on the reverse strand, counting down.
GTTCCAGATGCTCGGCCATTTTCTCGGCATCCGGTTCCAGGCCGGCGATGCAATGCTGCTGGAAGTTGCTGCAACCGTCGCCCAGCAAGCGGATCGATTGCAGCAGGTTGTGGATGATCACCGGTTTGAACACGTTCAATTGCAGGTGCCCCTGACTGGCGGCAAAACCGATGGCGACGTCGTTGCCCAGCACCTGACAGGCCAGCATCGACAGGGCTTCGCACTGAGTCGGGTTGACCTTGCCGGGCATGATCGAGCTGCCCGGCTCGTTGGCCGGCAGTTTCACTTCGGCGAACCCGGCTCGCGGTCCGGAGCCCAGCACGCGCAGGTCGTTGGCGATTTTCATCAGGGTCACGGCTAGGGTTTTCAGGGCCCCGGATAGGGTAGTCAGTGGCTCATGACCGGCCAGTGCGGCGAATTTGTTCGGCGCGGTGACGAAGGGCAGGCCGGAGAGGGCGGCCAGTTCGGCGGCAATCGCTTCGCCAAACCCATGGGGCGAGTTCAACCCGGTGCCGACCGCGGTGCCGCCCTGAGCCAGTTCACAGACCGCCGGCAATGCGCTGCGGATTGCCTGCTCGGCGTAATCCAGTTGCGCGATGAACGCCGAGAGTTCCTGGCCGAAGGTAATCGGCGTGGCGTCCATCATGTGGGTACGACCGGTCTTGACCAGTTTCATGTGCCGCGCGGACAACTCCGCCAGCCCGCCAGACAACTCACCGATCGCCGGCAGCAAATGCTGCTGCACCGCCTGAACCGTCGCGATGTGCATGGCGGTGGGGAAGCAGTCGTTGGAACTCTGGGAGCGATTGACGTGATCGTTGGGGTGCACCGGGGTCTTGCCGCCACGTGGGTTGCCGGCCAGTTCGTTGGCGCGACCGGCGATCACTTCGTTAACGTTCATGTTGCTCTGGGTGCCGCTGCCGGTCTGCCAGACCACCAGCGGAAACTGGTCGTCGTGGTCACCGTCGAGCACTTCGTCGGCCGCTTGTTCGATCAGGCGGGCAATATCGGCGGGCAGGTCGCCATTGCGATCGTTGACGCGCGCCGCGGCTTTCTTGATCAGGGCCAGGGCGTGCAGCACGGCCAGCGGCATGCGTTCGTTGCCGATGGCGAAGTTGATCAGCGAGCGTTGCGTCTGAGCGCCCCAGTAAGCGTCATCCGGGACTTCCACCTGGCCCAGGCTGTCGGTTTCGATACGGCTCATCATGCACACTCCTGTAGGTCTGATAGCGCAGTTTAGGCCGTGATCGCCGGCCGTGGTTCCATCGGTCGATAATTCCACCGTTCAACCCCTCTAAATCAGGCGCGACAAGGCTTGGGGTTGAGCGACACACTTTTTTAGGCGCAGAATGGTCGCCCTTGGGGTTATACCTCGCCTGCTAGAAAAGGAAACTCGATGACTCGTCTTCGTGCCATCTGTACCGCGGTTGCACTGGTTTGCGCCAGCGGCCAGGTTTTTGCCGATACCGCCAGCCACAACGCCAGTGCCGAAGCGTTCCTGACCCTGGCGCACGCTGACAAACTGGGCACTCCGGTGTACATGCAAGTGCAGCAAATGTTCGCTCAACGCTTTGCACAGACCAAAGCCCCTGAAGCGAAAAAAGCCGTTCTGGAAACTTACCAGGCCAAGGCCAACGCCGCGCTGGACGCAGCCATTGGCTGGAACAAGCTGAAGCCGGACATGGTCAAGCTCTACACCACCAACTTCAGCGAATCCGAACTCAAGGACCTGGTGGCGTTCTATCAGTCGCCACTGGGCAAGAAAGTCCTGGAAAAAATGCCGCAGCTGACTCAGCAATCGGCCCAGATGACTCAAGCCAAGCTGGAAAGCGCGGTGCCTGTGGTCAACAAACTGCTGGACGACATGACCACCGAGCTGACGCCGAAAGATGCGGCCGCTCCAGCCAAGAAAAAGCCTTAAGCGGAGTTCGGGATGACCATGCAACAACGCATCGAATCGACGCTGGGGCTGTTACAGCCCGAGCACCTGCAAGTGCTGGATGAAAGCCACATGCACAGCCGTGGGTTGCAGACCCATTTCAAGGCGGTGGTGGTCAGCCGGCAGTTCGAAGGGCTCAATCGCGTCAAGCGTCACCAGAAGGTGTACGGCACTTTGGGCGAACTGATGGGCGAATTCCATGCGTTGGCGCTGCATACCTACACGCCGGAGGAATGGGCACAGATCGACGCAGCTCCGGCCTCGCCGACCTGTGCTGGCGGCAGCAAGCACTGAGATCACCATCTGTAGGAGCACGGCTTGCCGGCGAAGACGTATTCAAGAACGCCATCGCTGGCAAGCCAAGCTCCTACAGAAGGGTTTATTTTTGCTAGAATCCGCAACGCGCCGCTCACCCGGCGCGTTTTTTTTCGCATCCGGTTCACCCCTTACGAGGGTAGCCACCTGGAGAATCACCCATGACACAACAGATTGTCGTGGCGGCACTGTATAAGTTCGTCACCCTGGAAAATTACGTCGACCTGCGCGAGCCACTGCTGCAAGCGATGGTCGACAACGGCATCAAAGGCACCCTGCTGATCGCCGAAGAGGGCATCAACGGCACCGTGTCCGGCAGCCGCGAAGGTATCGACGGGCTGATGGCCTGGCTCAAGAACGACCCGCGCATGGACGACATCGACCACAAAGAGTCGTACTGCGACGAGCAGCCGTTCTACCGCACCAAGGTCAAACTCAAGAAAGAAATCGTCACCCTGGGCGTCGAAGGCGTAGACCCGAACAAAAAGGTCGGCACCTATGTGGATCCGCAAAACTGGAACGCACTGATCAGCGATCCGCAAGTGCTGTTGATCGACACCCGCAACGACTATGAAGTCTCGATCGGTACCTTCGAAGGCGCCATCGATCCGAAGACCACCAGTTTTCGCGAATTCCCCGACTACATCAAAGCCAATTTCGACCCGGCCGTGCACAAGAAAGTCGCGATGTTCTGCACCGGCGGCATTCGTTGCGAGAAAGCTTCCAGCTACATGCTCAGCCAGGGTTTCGACGAGGTCTATCACCTCAAGGGCGGCATCCTGAAGTACCTCGAAGAGGTGCCGCAGGAAGAAACCAAATGGCAGGGCGACTGCTTCGTGTTCGATAACCGCGTGACCGTGCGTCACGACCTCAGCGAAGGCGACTACGATCAATGTCATGCCTGTCGTACGCCCGTCAGCGTGGAAGACCGTGCATCCGAGCACTACGTGGCCGGCATCAGTTGCCCGCATTGCTGGGATAAGCTGAGCGAGAAAACCCGTCGCAGTGCCATCGACCGGCAGAAGCAGATCGAACTGGCCAAGGCGCGCAACATGCCGCACCCGATCGGTTACAACTACAAGCAATCCGCTTCCGAGGCCTGAACCATGTCTGCGCGCCTGCTCTATGTGATGGATCCGATGTGTTCCTGGTGCTGGGGTTTTGCTCCGGTGGCCAAAGCGCTGGTTGAGCAGGCGCAGGCGGCGGGTGTGGAGTTGCACCTGGTGGTGGGCGGTTTGCGTACCGGCAGTGGCGCGGCGCTGGAGCCGACCACCCGGCGCTACATCCTTGAGCACTGGCAGGCGGTCGCCGAGGCCACCGGCCAGCCGTTCAAGTTTGAAGGTGCGTTGCCCGACGGGTTTGTCTACGACACCGAGCCTGCCTGTCGGGCCCTGGTGACCGCGCGCAGCCTGGCGCCGGATTGCGCCTGGAAACTGCTCGGGCTGATCCAGCATGCGTTCTACGCCGAAGGGCGCGATGTCACCCACGCCAGTGTGCTGGTGGAGCTGGCGGAGCAGGCCGGTTTGCCGCGCATCGAATTTGCCGCTGCGTTCGACCGTGCCGATCAGCACGCCGCGACCGCTGCCGATTTCACCTGGGTCCAGGACCTGGGCATTGCCGGTTTCCCGACCTTGCTGGCAGAGCGTGATGGTCAATTGGCGCTGCTGACCAATGGGTATCAGCCTCTGAGTGTGTTGTCACCGTTGCTCGGCCGCTGGCTGGAGCGCGCTGCCTGTGCATGATCTGCCTGATGACGCTCCAGCCCCTGCGCGTGTCGATCGTCTGAGCTGGGCGGAAATCCGTCGCCTGGCCCTGCACCATAAAAAATCCCTGTGGATCGCCAACGGCGTAGCGGTATTGGCCACGCTGTGCAGCGTGCCGATCCCGTTGCTGTTGCCGTTGCTGGTGGACGAAGTGCTGCTGGGTCATGGTGACGCCGCGCTGAAACTGATGAACCACGCGCTGCCCGACGTCTGGCAGAAAGCTGCGGGTTACATTGGTCTGATGCTGCTGGTAACCCTGGTACTGCGTTGCACCGCGTTGTTCTTCAACGTGGTGCAGGCGAAATTGTTTGCGGCGCTGGCCAAGGACATCGTGTATCGGATCCGGATGCGGCTGATCGAACGGCTCAAATGCATCTCGCTGGGGGAATACGAAAGCCTGGGCAGCGGCACGGTGACCACGCACCTGGTCACCGACCTGGACACGCTGGACAAATTCGTCGGTGAAACCCTCAGTCGTTTCCTCGTGGCCATGCTGACGCTGGTGGGCACAGCGTCCATTCTAATGTGGATGCATTGGAAGCTCGCGCTATTGATTCTGTTGTTCAACCCGTTGGTGATCTACGCCACCGTGCAGTTGGGCAAACGGGTCAAGCATCTGAAGAAACTCGAGAACGACAGCACCTCGCGCTTCACCCAGGCCTTGACCGAAACCCTGGATGCCATCCAGGAAGTGCGCGCCGGTAACCGGCAGGGCTTTTTCCTCGGGCGGCTGGGCCAGCGCGCCCGTGAAGTGCGCGATTACGCCGTGAGCTCACAGTGGAAAACCGATGCATCGAACCGGGCCAGCGGTTTGCTGTTCCAGTTCGGCATCGATATTTTTCGCGCGGCGGCCATGCTCACCGTGCTGTTTTCCGACCTGTCCATCGGCCAGATGCTGGCGGTGTTCAGCTACCTGTGGTTCATGATCGGTCCGGTGGAACAACTGCTCAATCTGCAGTACGCCTTTTACGCAGCCGGCGGCGCGCTGTCGCGGATCAACGAACTGCTGGCCCGTGCCGACGAGCCGCAATACACCGGCAGTGTCGACCCGTTCCAGGGCCGCGACACGGTGGGCATCGAAGTTCAGGGGCTGAGTTTCGGCTACGGCGACGAATTGGTGCTGAACCAAATGAACCTGTCGATCGCCCCGGGTGAAAAAGTCGCAATCGTTGGCGCCAGTGGCGGTGGTAAAAGCACCCTGGTGCAGTTGCTGCTGGGCTTGTACACGCCGCTGGCCGGCACCATTCGTTTCGGTGGTTCGACTCAGCAAGAGATCGGCCTGGAAACCGTGCGGGAAAATGTCGCGGTGGTTTTGCAACATCCCGCCCTGTTCAACGACACCGTGCGGGCCAACCTGACCATGGGCCGCGAACGCAGCGACGAAGCTTGCTGGCAGGCACTGGAAATTGCTCAGTTGCACCACACGGTGCGTGAGTTGCCCAATGGCCTGGACAGCATCGTCGGGCGATCCGGCGTACGCTTGTCCGGCGGGCAGCGTCAACGTCTGGCGATTGCGCGGATGGTATTGGCCGAACCCAAGGTGGTGATCCTCGACGAGGCCACGTCCGCTCTGGACGCCGCCACCGAATACAACCTGCACCAGGCGCTGGCGCGGTTCTTGAGCCACCGCACCACGCTGATCATTGCGCACCGGTTGTCGGCCGTGAAACAGGCCGACCGGGTGCTGGTGTTCGATGGTGGGCAGGTGGCCGAAGATGGCGACCATCAGCAATTGATTGCTGATGGTGGGTTGTATGCCAAGCTTTATGGGCATTTGCAGCGGTTGTAGTTCTGACGAGCGCTTATTTCCAGATCACATCCAGCGCGTTGGGGCTGCCGTCATAGCCGAACTGCTTCATGACGATCGAACAGGAGTCGCAGGGCGCCATGGTGGTGGCGATCGTGATGGAGTCCAGAACTTTTGGATCGGGGTATTTCGTGCGTATGACGCTAATGAGCTTGCTCTCGGTGTCCAGCGAGGTGGGACGTAAAGTGAGTGCAGGCGTGTACGTCTCAATATCCTCGATGGTGTGCGGGATCGCCAGTAGCTTGTTTTCTGGGGTTACGTTTAGTGCGGTTTCCGGGAACCAGGTTCTACTGTCTATATTGAAGTAGCGGGTGCTGGCGACGGTTACCTCCTTTCTGTTAGCTGGTTTTTCAAACATTGGCAGGAAACCGGTGTCGCCTTTGCTGCCGGAAACGCTGACATAGATTTCACGCACCCCTGATTTGGTTTTGATCTCGGCAAACGCGATGTTTCTGCGATTATTCAAAGGTCTACGCAGTTTTTTGCTTATGATTTTTTGCAGTTGCCTCATCGTGTCATCGATTTTCAATGCCTTGGCCCCGGTCTGAGTCGAGTCGACGGTTATGACGGTTCTCTTGAACAGAGCATTGAAGACCTCCGCAGTCGTTTCACGAACACTGTCCGGTGCATTCCTGGACAATGACCAAGTCGCCGCACCATCGGTTGAACTCCTGATGATCATTCTTGTGGAATGGTCGAACAGAGCCGCCTCGGCCGGGGTGGTGTCCACCTTGATCAATTTGAGCGTATCGGGTGGGTTGAGATGGCTGCCAATCGGGATGGCAATTTCGTCCATGGCTTTGATCGCGTGCTCGACCTTGTCGATGCCGTGAATCCTCGCCATGTTATTGGCGTTCAGCGAACCGGTGTACACCGTCACTAATTCGTCCTTGAGCCCCGGCGCCAACGTTGAGGCCTGCTTGAAAGTCAGCGCCTCTCTCAGGCTTTGACCTTTTGCCAACTCGGCAACGTAAAAGTCCCCCGCGTTCAGGCGTGTGAAAACATATTGTTTCGACCGGTCCATGGATCCGCAAATGATGGCGCCGACCTGAAAAGTATCGTCAAGCCCCTGCTCGGGTACGTTGATTTTGACGCGTCCATAAATACCTTTGCGAAACTCCATGGTGGCGTTGAGGTTGTTACGATTCGCGAAGGAGGCCACTTCCATAGGTGCACGGCCATTGGCCGGCGTGTAAATCGCGTCCCCGAACCAGAGCGCCCAGCCTTTTGTCTCGTCGAATCGATTAGCGGGGAAGGGAGGGGCAGCGGGAATCGCCGTTACAAAAATTGTTGCGCATACGGCGTTTGACTCACGCCGTACTCGACATGGAAGCGCTTTAAGCCTGTCACCGATATCTATTTTGTCCGCGCGGCGCAGCATGTCTGTGTCGAGCTGATAAGCCACGTCATCGATAAACATTGTCGTCCGGCCATCGACTTCGAGCACTTCACGGACTTTGGCATTTTCTGCCACCTCGACGATGGTGTGCTGGTCGGTCTTTTCCAAAGGTCGATAAGCGGATCGTCCCAGCGCCAGTTCATCACTGTGGGTGGCAAGAGAGGGGCCATAGGGTTTGCCGGAAATCGGGTCAATCAGTCGATAGTGGGGCGGTTGGGTGCTTGCGATTTTACGTACCGGTACGTCATCGAGCCCTTTTACCGACGCCAGATCATCCGTGGCAGACAGAAGTTTATAGCGACCGGGATCAGTGACCTGTGGCAGTCCTTTTACAAAATCGTATTTACCTGTCCTCATAACCAGCCTCTCGATATTCCTGATAGCGGCTTTAAGAACGAATGTATTGGCGGCGTACAAACCCCGTACAGCTGCTTTGGCCAGCGTCGGCAAACCATCCAGAGGATTAAAATTTTGCAGGGATGCAACCAGCAACTCTCTGGACAGTGAAGAAAATTTCGGAAGCGTATTTTTAAAACCCATCCGAACAGAGGTAGAGGCCAGTTTTACCGTGCCTGAAACAAACTTTCCAATGGGCAATAAAAAAGAGACTGAGTCGGTGAATAAGCCGAATATGGCCGCTATTTTTTTATTTGGACTATCTGAGTCCAGATCGTCGAGATTGCCAAAGAACGGTAAAAATTTGACGATTTTCTCA
>NZ_JAAUOE010000020.1 GCF_017114915.1 Pseudomonas frederiksbergensis | reverse complement strand
TACCGACGTCTTCGCGGGCAAGCCCGCTCCTGCAAAGGTGTTAGGCGTAGGACAGGGATTTCTCTTCCAGCAGGTCCTGATACAACTGCGTCCACTTGCGACCCATTTCGTCAGCCGTGAATAACTGCCGATAACGGGCTTCAGCCTTAACCCCCATTTGCGCCGTCAGCGTCGGGTTTTCCCACAGGGTGCGCATGGCTTCACGAAATGCCTGTGGATGACTCGGCGGCACCACCAGCCCGGTTTCGTTGTGGATGTTGATGTAGCTGGTGCCGGTGCCGATTTCGCTGGAGATCATCGGTTTGCCGTACATCGCGCCTTCGAGCAGCGAGATGCCGAACGCTTCGGAGCGCAAATGCGACGGAAACACGATGGCGTAACTCAGGTGCAGCAGCGCGACTTTGTCTTCGTCCCCCAGACGCCCGAGAAAATGAATATTGCGCAAACCCAACGCCGCGGCCTGGGCGTGCAGTTCGGCTTCCAGCGGTCCGGCGCCGACGATGACCACCGGGTAATCCACGCCTTTCAAGGCATCGAGCAGGATGTGCAGGCCTTTGTAATAGCGCATCACGCCCACGAACAGGAAAAACTTATCCCCAAGGGTTTGCCGCCAATGGGCCATGCGTTCGCTGTCGGCCTGTGGATAACCGGCCTTGTTCAGGCCGTAGGGGATAACTCGGGTCTTGTCCTGAAACTGCTGCAACACATCACTGGTGTGCAGGTAGTTGGGGGAGGCGGCGACGATCCGGTCGGCGCTGGCGAGAAAGCGGTTCATCAGTGGCCGGTAAAGTTTGAGCAGGTGTTTCTGGCGAATGATGTCCGAGTGGTAGGTCACCACGCTCGGCTTGTTCATGCCATTGAGGAAATGCACCAGGTCCATGAATGGCCACGGGAAGTGGTAATTGACCACGTCTGCCTCGGCGGCCATTTCGCGAAACTGCTTGAAGACACTGTAGGAAAAACCCGTGGAAGCGAACTGAATGTCGAGTTTGGCCCGATGGACTTCGTGCTTGCCGAGTTGCACCACCGGCGGCGTTGGATCGGCACTGAGGGTCAGCACCTGGCCTTCAATGCCATGCTCGGCGCCGCTTTCGCATAACTGGAAGATCACTTGTTCGATCCCGCCGACCGAGTCAGGCAGGTACGTCTTGAAGAAATGAAGAACTCGCATTCAACCTCCCATGGCCTGACGGTAGGCGCGGGCCGTGACCTTCGCGCAACGCTTCCAGGAAAAAAGCTTCGCTTGTTGCAACCCGGCATCCGAGCATGCCTGCCAATGCGTTTGATCGTCGATCAGACGGCGCATCGCATCGCGCAAGCCGTCTGGATCGTCAGGTTCAATATAGTTGCCCGCGACGCCTGCGACCTCGGGCATGGCCGAGCGTTGGGTCAGGATCACCGGCGTGCCGCTGGCCATGGCTTCCAGCACGGGGAGGCCGAAGCCTTCATAGAGCGACGGAAAAATCAGCGCTCGAGCGCCGGCCAACATTTGTGCGACCTGCTCGTCAGGCAGATAACCGAGCAAACACACATGACCGCTGGCCAATGCCTGATGCAGCTCCTCGCTGAATTGCTCGCGCTGCCAGCCGGCCATGCCGACGATCAGCAGCGGGAAACGCTGACGTAGCGCTTGAGGTAGTTGGGCATGAGCGCGCAGGGCCAGGGTCAGGTTCTTGCGTGGCTCCAGAGTGCCAACGCAGAGAAAGTACTCCCGCATCTCGACCCCATGGGCCTTGAGTACCGCATCGATGGCCTCGGGTTCGCGCGGGTGGAAACGCGCGGCCACGCCCAGCGGAGCGACCACAAAGCGTTCGGCCGGCAGTGCGAAATAAGCCTGAGCTTCGTCGGCGATGTACTGCGAATCGGTGAGAATCAGCCGCGCCTGTTGCACGCCCTCGGCCAGTCGCCGTTCGATTTCTCGCAGGCGTGCCGGTGGTTGCGTGTCGGGGTAGTGCAGGTGCGTCAGGTCATGCAGGGTGATGACTGTCGGGCCGTCGAACGACAGCGGCCACAGACTGGGTTCGTGATACAGGTCGATCGCCCGGGAGCGGCCTTGATCGAAACGTTTCTGTGTCAGCCAGCGTCGCGCCTGATATGCCCCGGGAATCTGCCGCAGCAATGGCGTCAGTCGTGAGTACCCCGGCATCGCTGCTTCAGGCAGCGATGAACTCCAGCCCCAGCCATGGAACAGCGACAACTCGACGTCCGGCTCATCGACCAGGGCGCTCACCAGCTCGGCGACGTAATGGCCGATGCCGGTGCGCGGGGCCTGGAGGATTCGGGCGTTAAGGGCAATTCGCATGTTGCCTCTCTTGCGCCACGGGTGTTTGCCCAAGGTTGCGCAGGGTCCGTTCGGCCAGTTGCGCGCTGGCTTCACGCCAGCCGATCCAGCGCCAGTCCGCTACATTGCGGGTGGCCGGGAATTGCCCGCTGCTCTCGAATCGAGCAACAAGGTCGGCCAGGCTTTGTGGTTCGGCCAGATCGAAGTACGCCATGAATTCACCGCCTATTTCGCGGAAGACCGGAATATCGCTGCCCATGGCCGGCAAGCCGCGCTGCATGGCTTCCACCAGGGGCAGGCCGAAGCCTTCGACGTAGGACGCAAATACCAGCGCACTGGCGTGGGAGTAGGCATGTTCGAGGCTGGTGTCGCTCAGGTCGTTAAACATGAACAGCCGCCTGTTCAGCTCCGGGTGATTGCGCACCCGGGCGAGCAGGGCATCGCACTTCCAGCCAATGCGCCCGGCGATGCACAGACGGGCGGTGGAACCTGCGGCCCAGGCGAGTTCAAAGGCGTCCAGCAAGTAGTCATGGTTCTTGCGCGGCTCGATGGTGCTGACCATCAGGAACACCGGTTCCGGGGTATCGAACAGCCGTGCCAGGCGCGATTCGACGGCGGCGGTTTCTTCGTGCAGGTCCAGCTCTGAGCCCAGGTGGAAATAGTCGAACCACAAGGTGTCGGCCTTGGCAGGACCCATCCGATGGCACAACTCATCTCGTACCTGATCGCGCACCGTGGCGGAAATCGCTACGTAGCCGTCGGCGGTTTGGGTGATCCAGTCGAACCACTCGTTGAAAATCTGCACCAGTCGCGTGTCGTAGAACTGCGGATGGGTCAGGGGAATCAGGTCGTAGATCACCGAGACAATACCGACGCCTTCGCGTTTGAGTTGCTCCACCAATGGGAAGGTGTCGGCATGCCAGGACGAATCCAGCAGCACTAACTGATCGCCAGGTAGATGTTGCAACGGCGAGCAACGTTTGGGCAGCTGATATTGGTTGATCCGATCGATCAGGCGCAGCGGCACGCTCAAGCCCGCCAGCGTTGTGAGACGGTAGGCCGCATACAGCGCACGCCGGGTCCATTGCGATGTGCAGCGTCTATCGAGGCGCTGGTGCAGTTGCCAGAAACGATGGGCCAAACGCTCCAGCTGCCCACCGAAGGTCATCAATCCATCAAAAAACGGTATGTTCAAAGGGCCCAGCTGCAATACACGGTAGAGCTTGCCCTTGAGCATCACCACAGGAATACACGGTGTGCCGTCGACGTTTTCCGGCAATTCATTGACGACGTTACGCACCACTCGTTGGATGCCCGAATTGACCTTTGGGTGCTGGAACACATGGGTGCATTCCACCAGAAGACGCGTCATGGGGTGTCCTCCGAGACAGTCGATTCGGCCGAACGAGTAATGCTGGTTTTCGCCCCCAGCCATGAGCAGCCGACGAAGTCTTCGTGTCGGTTGTTGATCACATGGAACACCAGGCCGTAGTCGCGCCATTCGAAATTGCGGTCCAGATGCGAGTCCAGTCGCGACAGGCTCAGGGCCACGGAGTAGTTGCCCTTGCCCAGGCCCATGACAAAGGCAAAGCGGTAGGTCACCCGCTCGCCTGCTTGCAGGTCGGTGAGGGCGAGGTCCTGACGATGGGTGTTGATGCCGTACATGGCCTGGCCCAGGCGATCCTTGATCATGAAACCCAGCACCAGCCGTTCGATGTCCTGGCGCACTTGGACTTGCACCTCAAGTACCACCGGCTGGCCGACTTCGGCGGCGTCGATGGCGCGTTCGCGCTCATCCAGCAGACGCACGCTGAGGATCCCGGCTTCACCGGTGCCGGAAACGGTTTGCACCTGGCCGCCGGCGAGCATTTCCTGACGCACCGTCTGGCCCTCACGCTCGGCGAGCAGGGCATTGTAGTAATCCATCACGGCTTCGGGCTTGCCGTGCATGGCCATGCGGCCGTTTTCCAGGAGGATCGCCGAGTCGCAAATCGACTGGATCGCCGAGCGGTCGTGGGACACGATCAGCAAGGTGGTGCCGGCCTTGCGGAAGCAGCGGATGCGGTCGAAGCTCTTGTGCTGGAAGTAGGCGTCACCCACCGACAACGCTTCGTCGACGATCAGAATGTCCGGGCGCCGGGCGGTGGCCACGCTGAACGCCAGGCGCATCTGCATGCCGCTGGAGTAGGTGCGCACCGGGTGGTCGATGGCTTCGCCGATTTCCGCGAAGTGTTCGATTTCCGGCATCAGGTTTTCGATTTCTTCGACCTGCATGCCCAGCAATTGCCCGGCCATGACTGCGTTTTGCCGGCCGGTGAAATCCGGGTGAAAGCCCATGCCCAGTTCCAGCAGTGCGGCGACCCGGCCTTCGAGCTGGATCTGCCCACAGGTGGGTTGGGTGGTGCCGGTGATCATCTTCAGCAAGGTACTTTTGCCAGCGCCGTTGACCCCGACGATGCCCACCGCTTCACCGGGAGCGATCTCGAACGTCACGTCTTGCAGCACCCAGTGCTGGCGATGACGGATCGGCGAAAACGGAATCAGCCACTCGGCCAGTCGGCTCCAGCGCGTGGCGTATTGCTTGTAGGCCTTGCCCAGGCCGGTCACGCGTATATGCCCCATCAGAGTTCATCCACCATTTCGCCGACCCGCTGACGGAACAACCGCAGCCCGATCACGCAGAACAACAGACCGATCACGAAGATCGGCAGCAGGGAACTCCAGACCGGCCATTGGCCGTAGAGGAACAGGTTCTGGTAGCTGCCAATCAGATTGGTCAGCGGGTTGAGTTGCAATAACCGCTGTACCCACTCGGGCAGGATGCTCAGCGGGTACACGATCGGCGTCAGCCAGAACCAGAATTGCAGGCAGATGCCGAAGAGTTGCCCGACATCGCGAAAGAACACGTTCAGCACGCCGAGGATCATCCCCAGCCCGGCGCAGAACATCACCTGTAGCGCCAGCAGCGGCAGCAACGCCAGCAGGGCCATGCCCGGCAGGCGTCCGGTGATCAGCAGAAAGCCCAGGAACAGCCCGATGATGATCGCGAAGTTGATGCCGGCGTTGAACAGTACGATCACCGGCAGGCAGATTCTCGGGAAGCTGATTTTCTTCAGCAGGTTGGCGTTTTCCAGAAACATGTTCTGGCTGCGCAGGGTGATTTCCGAGAACAGGCCCCAGGTCAGCAGCCCGGCGCAGAGGTAGATGCTGTAGGCCATGCCATCGTCCACACCCGGCAAGCGGGCGCGCATGATGTGGGAAAAAATCACCGTGTAGACAACGATCATCGACAGCGGGTTGAGCACGGTCCATAGGGCACCGAACAGCGAATTGCGATAACGCGCTTGAAACTCTCGCTTGACGCTACCGAGGATGAAACCTCGATAGCTCCACAGCGAGCGATACAGGGAAAGCAGCATTCAAACCGTCCTGCCGTATTGGTCTTCGAAGCGGACGATATCGTCCTCCCCCAGGTATTCGCCGCTTTGCACTTCAATGATCACCAGGTCGATCACGCCGGGGTTTTCCAGGCGGTGCTTGTGCCCGGCGGCAATGAACGTCGATTCGTTCTTGGCCACCAGGTGCGAACCGGAGCCGTTGTTGGTGACCTTGGCCATGCCTTCGACCACCACCCAGTGTTCGTTGCGGTGATGGTGCATCTGCAGCGACAACTTGGCGCCGGGTTTGACCACGATGCGTTTGATCTTGAAGCGCGGGCCTTCCTCGAGCACGGTATAGGTGCCCCAGGGGCGGCTGACCGTGCGGTGCAGGCGATAGGCTTCGTGCTTTTCGTCCTTGAGCCGCCGGGCTACCCGGCGTACGTCCTGGGCGCGGTCGGCGTGGGCCACCAGCACCGCATCAGCGGTATCGATGATGATCAGGTTATCCACACCCACCGCCGCGACCAACCGGTCTTCGCTCTGGACGAAGTTGTTGTGGCTGTCGATGAAGACCGCGTCGCCGCTGGCGCGATTGTTCTGTGCATCGGCCGGCACCAGTGCCGCCACCGCGCCCCAGGAACCGATGTCGCTCCAGTCGAAACCGGCCGGCACCACGACCACCTTGTCCGAGCGTTCCATCAGGGCGTAGTCGATGGAGATGTCGGTGATGTCGGCGAAATGCGTGGGCGACAGTTCCTGCTGCAGGCAACCACCGGTTTCCACCGGCGCACTGGCCGCCATGCAGGCACGTGCCTGTTCAAGCAGCTCGGGCGCGTGAAGGTGCAACTCGGCCAACAGCGTGGCCACCGAGAAACAGAACATCCCCGAATTCCACAGGAAATTGCCACTCTCCAGATAATGCGTAGCGGTTTGCACGTCGGGCTTTTCGACGAAACGCTGCACCTTGGCCGCGCCTTTATCGTCCAGCGGGGCACCGGTTTCGATGTAGCCGAAGCCGGTTTCCGGGGCTGTCGGCACGACGCCGAACGTCACCAGATAGCCGGCCTTGGCCAGCGCCACGGCATGTTCGACCGCGCTCTTCAAGGCGTCTTCGTTGAGGATCAGGTGGTCGGCCGGCATCACCACCATGATCGCTTCGTCGCCGTGCAGAGCTTGTAGCGAAAGGGCCGCCGCGGCGATGGCCGGGGCGGTATTGCGGCCCGTCGGCTCGAGCAGGAAGTGCCCGCGATGGCGCTCCAGGCGTGCATCCTGATAGTGATCCTTGCTCTGGAAGTAGTAGTCGCGGTTGGTCACGGTGACGATGTCACCCCAACCATCGAGCAAACCGGCCGCACGCTGGTAGGTCTTGCCCAGCAGCGACTGGCCGTCGGGCAGCACCATGAATGGCTTGGGGTGGCCTTCACGAGACACCGGCCACAAACGGGTCCCGGCACCACCGGAGAGAATCACGGGAATCAGCATGGCCTACTCCTTGGCTACGCGTTTCATGTCCGCATCCATCATCATGCGGATCAAGGTATCCAGATCGGTTTTTGGTTTCCAGCCCAGTACACGCTGGGCCTTGGCCGGGTTGCCAAGCAGCACCTCTACCTCGGCCGGGCGGAAAAACGCCGGGTCGATCTTCACGTAATCGCGGTAGTTGAGGCCGATGTGATCGAAAGCGATCCGGCACATTTCGCGCACGGTGGTGGTCACGCCGGTGGCGACCACGAAATCGTCAGGCTTGTCCTGTTGCAGCATCAGCCACATGGCTTCGACGTAGTCGCCGGCGAAGCCCCAATCACGCTTCGCGTCGATGTTGCCCAGGCGCAGCTCCTGCTGTTTGCCCTGTTTGATGCGGGCGGCGGCGTCGGTGACCTTACGGGTCACGAACTCGATGCCGCGCAGCGGTGATTCGTGGTTGAACAGGATCCCGCTGCTGGCGTGCAGGTTGAAGCTTTCGCGGTAGTTCACGGTGATCCAGTGGCCGTAGAGCTTGGCCACGCCGTAAGGGCTGCGCGGATAAAATGGCGTGTTTTCATCCTGCTGCTCGGCCTGAATCAGGCCGAACATTTCGCTGGTGGACGCTTGATAGAAGCGGGTGTGCGGACTGAACTGGCGGATCGCTTCGAGCAGATGGGTCACGCCCAGGCCGTCGACGATGCCGGTGGTCACCGGTTGATCCCAGGAGGCGGCGACAAAGCTTTGCGCGGCCAGGTTATAGACCTCGTCCGGCGCCGACTTGATCACCGCGCGCTGCACCGAGCAGGCATCGGCCATGTCGCCGTCCAGGTAGACGATATCGCCCTCGATCCCCGTCTCGCGTAGCCGCCAACGCGAATCGCTGCTGCGCCGCGCCACCAGGCCGTGGACTTTGTAACCCTTGTCGAGCAGCAGTTTGGCCAGATACGCGCCGTCTTGACCGGTGATCCCTGTGATCAATGCACTTTTTGTCATTCTTGTCGTACTCGCTTCTCCCAGTCGGACAGGATCGCCCGCAAGGATTGTTGTGTGGTGATTTCAGGCGTCCATCCTGTGGTCTGGGCGAGCCTGGCGTGGCTGCCGCAAACGCGACGCTGATCGGCGCGGCGAAGACGCGCCGGATCCTGAATCAGTTGCAGATCGATCTGGGCGATGTCCCCCAACTGTTCGATCAAACTGCGGATGCTTTGCTCGCGCCCCGAGCAAATGTTGTAGACCTGCCCCGGCGTGCCTTTTTCCAGCAACGCCAGGTAGGCTGACACCACGTCGCCCACATCGAGGAAATCGCGGGTGACATCGATGTCGCCGACTTCCAGTTGTGGTGCTTGCAGGCCTTGCTTGATCCGGTTGATTTGCCGCGCGGCACTGGCGATGACAAAGCTGTCCTTCTGCCCGGTACCAATGTGGTTGAACGGGCGGGCCACCAGCACCGGCCAGTGCTCGCTCAGGCCCCATTGCAGGCTCAGGAATTCCGCCGACAGTTTGCTCACGGCATAAGGATTGCGCGGGCAGGGTGGCTGGAGCTCGGTGATAGGCAGATCGGTTTCATTGACCTGGCCATAGACATCACCGGAGCTGACGTACAGAAAGGTACCGTTGAAGCCGCGGGCCTTGAGCGCTTGAAGCAGGTTGAGGGTGCCGAGCAGGTTGATATTCAGCGTGCGCGCCGGATCACGGAAGGCTTCGGGAACGAAGGTCTGGCCGGCCAGATGAATGACTGCGTCAGGCATTTCTGGCCACAAGCCTTCAAGGCTTTCTGGCTGTCCGAGATCGTACCGGGAAGGGGCAGGCAGGAGTTTCCATTCCGAGGTGTCAGCCTTCAGTCGAGATTGGATATGTTGTCCTACGAATCCACTCAGACCCGTAACGAACAGACGCTTTTTCAAGCCGCGACCCCTTGATGATTAAACTTCGTCCATTCCCCACAGGCTTGACGGAGATGTCTGACAGACCGGGTGGATTACTGGGTCGAAAGACAGGCGAAGTCGTTGTTGTAGTTGTTTGGTAGCCAATCTGTGCCAATTGCGCAGCAATTTCAACAGGTCCCACCGTGACCGGTCAGTTCTCGTTTTTGCAGGCCTATTTATTCTCGCCGGACGGTTCACGAACCCTTGATGGATGTGTTTAGAATGCCCCTCGTCACGATCGCCCAGGGTTCGGCAGGGTAGTTCTGAAACTCCGCGAAACTGACCATTAAAACAAGAACGTAGACGGGTACGAAGACGATGGACGAGGACGGGCAACCGCCGACTCGATCCGTGGCTGTGCCGTCATAGAGTGGGGCTGCCGGGATGGCGGCTTCATCGTGGGATGCCATGAATTTCATTCTTTACTCGGACGTCAACGACAGTTCCATCAGCCAGAGCCTCGGTCGTCCCGAATACAGCTACTACTTCGTGCTCAAGGCTTATCGGCCGGTGCTCGAAAGCCTGGGGCGGGTGCATGTGGTGTCCTCCACCGCCGAGGTCGATCCCCTCTACAGGCAACTGCTTGCCGCCGGCGAAGACAGCTTGTTCCTGTCCTTCACGCCACCGCAGAAAACCCCGAACGACCTTGAGTGCCCGACGATCTGCGTGGTGGCCTGGGAGTTCGATTCGATTCCCGACGAGCAGTGGGACAACGATCCACGGCAGGACTGGACACGCATGCTGGCGAGCCAGGGCCGGGTGATTACGCTCTCCAGTCATACCGCCCGGGCGATTCGTCGGGCCATGGGCGAAGACTTTCCGGTGTTGGTATTGCCGACGCCGTTGTGGGAAAACTTCGCGGCCATTCGTAGCCGCCATGCCAGCGTGCCGGTCAATGCCGGTTCGACCCTCGACATCAAGGGTTGCCTCCTCGATACCCGCACGCTCGGGCTGTCCGCTGACTCGCTGATTCCACCGCCGTTGACCCCCGAACAGCAGGCCGAACTCGATGCCCTGCGACCGCCGCCGCTGACCCTCAAACGCCGCTTTGTCATCGCCAGGCATTACCTGCGCCTGTGGGCGCTGGACCTGGGCAAGGCGCAACCCATACCGGTCCATCGCACTCATTTTCTGAGCCAGTGGTACTGGGAAGGCATTCACGATCTATTCTCGGACCCCGCCCGATCCTGGCTCGCCAAACACCTGCCGACCATCGCCGGACCGCAGTCGTTGCCGGTCCATGTACCGGCGCCGGTGGATCTGCCAGACACTACGCAACAGGTGCAGACCCAAGTCGACGGCGTGGTCTACGTCACCGTGTTCAACCCCCGGGACGGGCGCAAGAACTGGCATCAACTGGTTACCGCATTCTGCTGGGCGTTCCGGGAAACCGCGGACGCTACGCTGGTATTGAAGATTACCCAGAGCGATCTGTCGTCCTACTACACCGAGCTGATGACCTTGTTGGCGCAACTGTCACCGTTCGCCTGTCGGGTGGTGGTGATGCACGGTTACCTGGACGATCCGCAATATGCGCGGCTCTACGAGGCGGCGAGTTATTACGTCAACGCCTCGCGCTGCGAGGGCCTGTGCCTGCCGCTGATGGAGTTCATGGCCAGCGGCAAACCGGTGATCGCCCCGGACCATACGGCCATGGAGGATTACATCGATGAGCGCGTGGCGTTTGTGGTCAAGTCCAGCGAAGAGCTGACCATTTGGCCTCAGGACACTCGCATCATCTACCGCACCCTGCGCTACCGACCGGACTGGGGGTCGTTGAAATCAGCCTACGAAAACAGTTACCGGATCGCCAAGGAGCAGCCGGCGGAGTACCAGCGCATGTCCCGCGCCGCGGTCGAGCGCATGCACGATTACTGCGCCTTCGCCCCGGTGCAACAGCACCTGGCGGATTTTTTCGGGCTGGCGCCGCAGGTGTTGCCCGCCGCTGTCGTGACGGATAACGCCTCATGCTGATCATCATTCATTCGGAAACCAACCAGCACACCATTGCCCAGAACCTGGGCCGTTCGGAGTACAGCTACTACTTCGTGCTCAAGGAGTATTGGCCGGTGCTGGAGCGACTGGGTCGGGTGGTGGAAGTCAGCGACCCGCAGACCGAAGTCGACCCGCTGTACCTCGACTGCCTGTCCCGTGGCGAAGACTGTGTGTTCCTGTCGTTCTCGCCGCCCCATCGCACACCGGTGCACTTCGCCTGTCCGACCCTGGCGGTGTTTGCCTGGGAATTCAGCACCATTCCCAACGAACCGTTCGCCGGCGAGCCGCGTAATGACTGGCGCACGGTGTTGCGTGCGTGCGGTGCGGCGATCACCCATTCCAGCTACACCGTCAATGCCGTGCGCGAAGCCATGGGCGCCGACTACCCGATCGTCGCGGTACCGGCACCGGTGTGGGATCGCTTTGCCGAGCGCGGTGCACAGTTGCAGCGCCAGCCGTTAGCCAATCAAGTGCGATTGAAGATCAAAGGCTTGCTGGCGGACAGTCGCCAACTTGATTTGCGGGCTTTCGGTCCTGCACATTTGCGAGCCGGCAAGGGCATCGACTTTCAGGCGCCTGCTCGTGAACAGGAGCTGGTACTCGACGGTGTGATCTACACCTCGGTGTTCAACCCCGGCGACGGGCGCAAGAATTGGGAAGACATGCTCAGTGCCTTCTGCATAACCTTCCGCGAGGTAGAAGACGCCACGCTGGTGCTCAAACTGACGCACCACGATGCCGAAGAAGCGCTGACCGATATCCTTCATCACTTGTACAAAAACCAGCCCTATCGCTGCCGCATCGTGCTGATTTACGGCTACCTCGCGGATGCGGACTACGAGCGTCTGGTGCAGGCCACGAGTTACGTGGTGAACACGTCCTACGGCGAAGGGCAGTGTCTGCCGCTGATGGAGTTCATGTCGTGCGGCAAACCGGCAGTGGCACCGCGCACCACAGCCATGATCGATTACCTGGACGCCGACAATGCGTTCCTCATCGACTCCACCGATGAGCTGACGGCCTGGCCCCATGACCCGCGCAAGGCATTCCGCACCCTGCGTTACATCACCAACTGGGCCTCGCTGTGCACGGCCTATCGGGCCAGCTATGACGTAGCCAGGGACGACCCGCAACGCTATGCAAGGATGTCTGCCCACGCGGTGGCCAGCCTGCAAGCCTTCTGCAGCCAGGCGATCGCCGAACAGCGCCTGAAAGGATTTTTCGCCCGCTTGCTTGAAGCTCGCGCCACCTCTGCCGTGGAAACCCCCGAGGCATGATCCGCGCATTGATGGGGTGGCTGCGTCCGGTGGCGAAACCCGAACCGGTGCCGGTAGCGATGGCGCAATCCCCTGTGTCGCCGCGAGATGTCGGCCTGCACGACGCCATACTCGATGGCTGGTTTTGCGGCGACAGCGGTGAATTGCTCAAGGGCTTTGCGATCACCGCGCACGACACCTTGCTGGATGTCGGTTGCGGCGAGGGCGTTGCGACGCTGTTTGCGGTGCGTCAGGGGGCGTCGGTGATTTTCACTGACAGTGAACACGACAAGGTCCGCGACCTGGCCCGGCAAGTGGAAGCGCAGACGGACAAGCCCGGCCTGGGGCTGGTGAGCAATAGCCTGCCGTTGCCGCTGGCCGATGGCTGCGCGAGCAAAGTCGTGTGCATGGAAGTGCTCGAACACATCGACCGGCCCGAGCCGTTCATGGCCGAACTGGTGCGCATGGGTCGTCCCGGTGCGCAGTATTTGCTCAGCGTGCCGGCACCGGTGGGCGAGCATTTGCAGCAGGGCATCGCCCCGGCCAGTTATTTTCAGTCGCCCAATCACGTACAGATTTTTACCCCGGAACGCTTCGCCGCGCTGGTGGAGGACGCCGGTCTGGTGATCGAACATCGACAGGCCAGCGGTTTTTTCTGGGTGATGGGCATGATCTTTTTCTGGGCCAGTGAGCGCGCGGCCGGGCGCGACCTGGGCGGTGCGGTGCGTGACCGGATTCAGGCGCCGTATCCGCCACTGATGGAGAGCTGGGCGAGGACCTGGCAAGACCTGCTGGCGCAACCCAATGGCTTGGCGATCAAGCAGATGCTCGATCAGTTCATGCCCAAGAGCCAGGTGATCATTGCGCGTAAACCGCTGACGACCGGTTCGAAGGCCGGGACTGCGTCATGAGTGGTCGACGGATTCTCGACATCGAATTGTTGCGCGGAATCGCCGTGCTCGGCGTGCTGGTGCATCACCTGCAAAGCATGCCGTTTCCGGGAGGGCTGCCAGGCTTCGAGTCGGGCATGGACCACGGGCAATTCTGGTGGGGCGTGGACCTGTTTTTCGTGATCTCGGGATTTGTGATCGCCCGTGGCCTGATTCCGCTGTTGCGCGGATGCCTGACACCGCAGGCGTTCTGGCAGGAAACCCGCGACTTCTGGATTCGCCGGGCCTTTCGTCTGTTGCCGTCGGCCTGGTTGTGGTTGCTGCTGATGTTGTCGGGTGCGCTGTGGTTCAACCATTCGGGCGCCTTTGGCACGGTGCAGGCCAATCTGCAGGCGACGCTGGCGGGCTTTCTGCAGTTTGCCAATTTGCGCTTTGCCGAAAGCTTCATGCGCTTTGAATACGGCGCCAGTTTCGTTTACTGGAGCCTGTCCCTTGAAGAGCAGTTCTACCTGTTGTTGCCGCTACTGATCCTCGTCTGTCGCAGGCGATTGGTGTGGGTGTTGCTGGCCTTGGTCGCCGTGCAGCTGTTTACCTGGCGCTCGGCCTTGTTGATGAGCATCAGGACCGACGCCCTGGCACTGGGCGTGTTGCTGGCGATGTGGAGCGCAAGGCCAAGTTATCTGGTTTGGGAGCCGCGGTTGCTGAGCCGCCGCTGGTCAGGCCCATTGATGCTGATCGGTGTGGCGGCGGTGTTGAGCGTGATGGCGGGTCCACTGTTCAATCTGGCGAGTTATCGGACGGGAGCGCTTGCCTTGCTGTGCGCGGTGCTGGTGTGGATCGCTTCCTACAATCGCGATTACCTGCTGCCCAAGGGCAAGCTCAAACAACTACTGGTGTGGTTGGGCGCCCGGTCTTACGGTATCTACCTGATTCACATCCCGGCGTTTTTTGCCGTGCGCGAAGGCTGGTTTCGTTTCGCGCCCGGCGGTTCGCAGGACGTGGCGACACAGCCGGCACTGGCGCTGTTTTGCGCCCTGACCCTGATCGTGCTGCTGAGTGAACTCAACTACCGATTCATCGAGCTGCCCATGCGCAACCGGGGTGCCCGGCTGGTGCAACGCTTGCGCGTGTCCCGAACACTCCTTCCATCCTCTGGAGTCACCTCATGCTGAGCCTTTTGAAGAAACTCACGGCGGGTACGCCCGCTGCCGCGCAGCCGCCGACGTCAGCACCTTCGACCTCGGACAAGGTCGACCCGTACATGCTCGGCCTGCACGACGCGATGCTCAGTGGCTGGTTCAACCAGCAAACCGGCGAGCTGTTCACCGGCTTCCCGGTCAGCCCCGAGGACACGCTGCTGGACGTGGGCTGCGGCGACGGGGGCAATGTGCATTTTTGCGGCATGCGCGGGGCGAAGATCATCATCGCCGACATTGACGCGGCCAAGGTCGAAGCGACTCGTCAGCGCCTGAGCGACACACCGGCGCGGGGCGTCGAGTGCCACGTTACGGACTGCAACCCGCTGCCGATTGCCGATGCGACCGCGACCCGGGTGGTGTCCACCGAAGTCATCGAACATGTGGACGATCCGGCGCAGTTTCTCGCCGAACTGGTGCGGGTCGGCAAGCCCGGGGCGCTGTATTTGCTCAGCGTTCCGCACCCCAGTTCCGAAGACCTGCAAAAAGACATCGCCGCGCCGGAGTATTTCCAGAAGCCCAACCACATTCGCATCATCAGCGAAGAGCAGTTCAAGGCGATGGTCAGCGACGCCGGCCTGGAAATCATCAGCCACAGCCAGTACGGGTTCTATTGGTCGATGTGGATGCTGTTGTTCTGGGAAGCCAAAGTCGATTTCAGCAACGCCGACCATCCGCTGCTCAATCATTGGGCCGACACCTGGCAAGCCGTTCTGTCCTCGCCACGGGGCGCACAGATCAAACAGGCGCTGGATGCGGTGGTGGCGAAAAGTCAGGTGATCATTGCCCGCAAGCCAATGGCTGAGTAGGGTAACGAGCGGAGCGAAAAAGGGCCTTGGGAGGCCCTTTCTGCATTTCAGGGATTGGGTTTTTCATGGTTTTTTTCACACGATTGATCGTTTTGCTGGCCGCGGTGCTGCTCAACGGTTGCGAGCAATCGGACGCGCCACCGCTCGATCAGCAACTCTATGTCTGGCAACGGCAATGGACGCCGGCCCATGAGGCCGCGCTGCGCGACAGCCGCGCCGATTTCTCGACCTTGCGCGTGCTGGCCTTGCAGGCGTTTCCTCAGGCCGGTTGGAGTCGCGCGCGGATCGATCCGGCGCTGCTCAAGCGTGATGGTCGACCGCTGATTGCGGTGGTTCGTCTGGATGGCCAGCTCAACGGGCTGGATCGGGACGAGATCACGGCGCAGATCCAGCAGATGCTCAGCGATTGGCAAGGGCAGGGGCTGACCCTTTCCGGCGTGGAAATCGACCACGATGCGGGCAACGCCCGGCTACCGGCCTACCGCGAATTTCTCACCCATTTACGTGCTGTTCTGCCGGCTTCCGTGCCACTGAGCATCACCGCGTTGCCGGCCTGGCTCGACAGCTCCGAATTGCCGGCGTTGCTGGCGACGGTCGATAGCAGCGTGTTGCAGGTGCACGCGGTGAGCGATCCGAGGCGTGGGCTGTTCGACCCGAATCAGGCACGGCAATGGGCCAGGGCCTGGAGCCGCATCACGTCGAAACCATTTTATTTGGCGCTGCCGGCTTATGGCGTGGCGTTGTTGCCGGAGGCTGGTGGCGCGCCGGTCGTGGAAAGCGAAGTGCCCATCGAGCGGGGCGGCAATCGCCGGGAGTTGATGGCGGATCCGCTGCAACTGAGCAAACTCGGCGCCGAGTTGCGCGCCGATCCACCGGCCCATCTGGCGGGGCTGATCTGGTTTCGCCTCCCCCTGGCCAATGATCGCAGAGCCTGGAGCCTGACGACGCTGATCGCAGTGGCACGCGGCGATACGCTCGGCAGTCGTCTGGGGTTGAAGCTCTCGGCGCGGGACGGCCTCTACGACATCAGCGTCGGCAACCCAGGCAACCTCGACAGCGCCTGGCCCGAACGCCTGACGCTGGCGGTGCAGGGCTGCGAGGGCGCCGATGCGTTGGCCGGTTATACGTTGCAACAGCGCCCGGATCTGCTTACCTTCACTCGCCTGCGCGACGGTCGAATCCCGGCCGGCGGGCAGCGCGCCATCGGTTGGGCACGCTGCGCACACATTGATCAAGGAGGTTCGAATGTTCACCCGTAACTGGCCGCGCCATGTGCTTTGTCTGAGCCTCAGCCTGCCGCTGGGGTCGGCGTTGGCCTGCGGGCCGGACTTCCCCATGCGCCTGCTGGATAACCGTGGCCAGTCGCTGGCGGAGCTGCCGGAAGGCAACTTCAACCTTGAGATCAACCGCCTCGGACATGCCGTCGCGGGACTGAAAAACGTCACGGCTGCTACCCATAATCCGGACAACGGTTACGGCGACGCACCCGATTTCACCGATCAGCGGGACACTGCTGAACAGACTGGTTTGACGCCTGAGCAGCAAGCGCTGGTGAAACAGCTGCGCAGCCTGACCGATGCCCGTCAGGTTGAGGAGCAAGGCGTGAGCCTGCCGGCCGAACACACGTTCTATCTGGCGGGTGCTGTGGCGTTCAACGCCGGTGACCATGGCCTGGCCGTCGACTATTTCCAAAAAGTGCTGGCGCTGCCGGCGGATCAACGCCCGTTGCGCAGTACCTGGGCGGCGTACTCGTTGGGCCGGGCACTGTTCGCGATGAGTTCAGAGGCGGGTGCCGGACCGGACCTGTCGGCTCAGTCCCGCAAGGCCTTCGAGCTGACCCGTCAACTGAGCATCGACGGCTTCAGCGACCCATTGGAATTGGGTGTTGCCAGCCTCGGCGAAGAAGCGCGAGTGGCCCGCACCGCGGGCGACTGGGACAAGGCCATCGAACTCTACGCCACGCAGAACCTTCACGGTTCGGCGGTGGGCTACACCTCTTTGAAGCTGTTGATGGCGGATCTGGCGGCGATGCCTGACGATCAACTGGCCGGGTTGCTTAAGGGCAAAGCGGTGCAGCAACTGGTGACGGCATCCTTGATCAGTCGGCTGGGCTGGTCATTCGGTGATCAACCGCCAAACGAACAGAAATTGATCAAACTGCTGCAAACCAGCACCCGTGGCAGCCTGGATAACGCCGATCGCCTGGCGGCGATGAATTATCAACAGGGCGATTACGCCAGCGCCAAAGCCTTCCTCGAACAGGCCGGTGATGGCGGCCTTGCGTGGTGGCTGCGGGCGAAGCTGGCATTGCGTGATGGCGACAAAAGCGCTGCCGCGGCGGCCTATGCCAAGGCCGCCCAGGCGTTCCCGCAGAATGAGTCCTGGGGCGGGCGGCGGACGCCCGACTGGGATTACGAAACGCTCCAGCCCAAGTGCCGGGTCGAGGGGGAAAGCGCGATCCTGGCCCTGCAACGCGGCGATTACCTGCAAGCCTTCGATCAGCTCTATCGCAGCCAGGGCATCTACTGGTACGACGCGGCCACCGTTGCCGAGCGGGTGCTGACCCTCGATGAACTCAAGCAGTACATCGACACTCAAGTGCCGGCACCGGCGCCGCTCAGCCAGCAGGATCGCGACAATTATGTGCCGTTGCCGGTGGCTGCAAGTCTGCGCAATCTGCTGGGGCGGCGTTTGTTGCGTGAAGAACGTTACGATGAGGCGCCGGCTTACTTCGACAACCCGGAATTGCAGGCCAAGGCCAAATGGTATGGGCAATTGCGCAAGGAGGCCGAATCCAAATGGTGGCCGACCTCCAAGGCATTCGCTTACTACTACGCCGCGACACTGGCCCGCTATGATGGGATGGAGCTGTTGGGCTACGAGATGTCCCCGGATTACGTGACCTTCGGCGGCAATTACAGTCTGGAAGCTCCGGAGCTCAAGGTTGGACCGCTGATGACCGAGGGCGAAGTGCAGCGTCAGCAAGCCACAGTGGCGCAACCTGATGAGCGTTTCCATTACCGTTATGTCGCCACGGCTTTGGCGAGCAAGGCTGCCGATCATTTGCCCCACAGCAGTCAGGCGTTTGCTTCGGTGCTATGCAAGGCCTCAGGGTGGGGCACCAGCCTGCAAGAGCAAAGCGCGTTCTATCGTCGTTATGTCGAGGAGGGGCCCTATGTGGTCTGGGCCGGTGATTTCGGTCATCAATGCCAGGACCCGGACTTCCAGAATGCCGACAAACGCTATGTGACCCAGGTCATCGACGCGATGCGGTCCACTCTGCGGCCCTACAAAAAACCATTGCAGATCGGCGCTGTGTTAGCCGTTACGGCAGCGGCGCTGTTGTTGATCAGTCGCCGCCGTCGGAACGCGCGATAACGCTCAAGCCTGCTGCACAAAGGTCAGCCGCACCGCAAAACCAATCAGCAGGCTGCCGAACAACCACTGTTGTACCCGCTGGGCCGATGGACTGCGTTGCAGCCAACGGCCCAGCGCCGCGCCGACCAGCGCGTAGGCACTGTCGAACAACAAACCGACGCCGACCAGCAGCATGCCCAGCGTCGCAAATTGCGCGAGCACCGGCCCTGCTTGAGGGTTGATGAACTGGGGCATCAGCACCGAGCAGAACAGCAACGCCTTGGGGTTGAGCAGGTTGGTCAGCAAACCGCGCTGGATCGCCTCCGGCCACCGTGGTTTATCGGTCGTTGCGTTTGCGCCGTTCAGGCTCGGCAGCATCGTGGTGCGCAGGCACTGAATGCCTATCCACAACAGGTACGTTGCGCCGGCCAGGCGCACCAAGTCGAAGGTCCAGGGCGCAGTCCTGAACAGCGTCGCCAAACCCAACGCCGCCAATGCCACATGACAACCGCGCGCCACGCCCAGCCCCAACGCCGTGGCCAGTGCCGCGCCTTTGCCCTGACGCGCGCCGGTCTGCAACAACAGAATCATGTCCGGGCCGGGCAACAGATACACCACTGCCAACGCCATGAAAAACAGCCAGAGTTCTGTCATGTTGCCCCCGTTCGTTGTCGATTTGGTGGCATCAGTCTAAGTCCGAGACGCAGGGCAGGTGGTTGCGTAGTCAGCTTCTAAAGCTTCGATATTTGGCATAACCTGCCATTTTTTGATGATCGAACCATCAGGATCTGCCAAACCATGAAACTGGACGCCTACGACCGCAAAATCCTCACGGCACTGCAACGGGACGGTCGCCTGAGCAACGTTCAACTGGCTGACGAGATCGGCCTGTCCGCTTCGCCTTGTTTGCGTCGGGTACGGATGCTGGAAGAGGCGGGCGTGATTCGCGGCTATCAGGCCAATCTGGACCGCGATGAGGTAGGCCTTGGGCTGACGGTGTTTGTCGGGGTCAAGGTCGAACGACATAACGATGAACAAGCCGAAGCGTTTCGCCTGGCCGTGACGGCATTGCCCGAAGTGATTTCGGCGTTCCTGGTGTCAGGGGAGTCGGATTTTCTGTTGCAGGTGGTGGTACCGGATTTGCGCGCCTATGACCGTTTTCTCACTGGGCGACTGCTGAAGTTGCCCGGTGTGAGTGACATTCGCAGCAATTTTGCGATTCACACGGTAAAGACGCCGGGGGCGTTGCCGTTGGGGCATTTGCCGCTTTAGACCGACTTGCTCCAAACCATCGGCTCTACATCTGCGTCGCCATTCCCTCCACATCCATCGCCGCCTGGCGCAATGCCTCGGAGCGGGTCGGGCAGGATGGCAGGTGTAAAAATTACGAACGTAATATGTGCGTTTCTCACCATTTCGGTGAAGGCTTCAGCATGGCGACAGGTTTAGCGCTTTTAGATGGAGCGATTAAGGACGAAAATTTCACCATTTTCGTTATATCGTAACGAATTGTGATGTGAGCAATGGCTGGGGTGGTATGCAAGTCGATCTCGATGGCGATGGAGCACAGATAGCAGGGCTGCCGCGCTTTCAGCAGGCGGGTGCTCAAGGACGTCGATTGCGCCAGTGGGCAATCAGTTTGGGTGCCCTGTCGGCTACAGGGCTGGTGCTGGCGTTTTTTGTCGGGCTGTTTGCACCGCAGTCGCTCTGGCCTGCGTTGCTGGTCAATCAGAGCGCCGGTTTGCTGGTGTTGGTCGCCGGTCTGCAATCGACCTGGTGGGTGACGCAGTGGCGCGCACGGGCGATGAATCCGGCCGTAATGGTGCCGGTGACTATTGCTGACGAAGCCGTTGCCGCCGAAGGCTGGTACGAACGGTTGCTGGACCGCATCAGTCAGCGTTGGCTGCGCTTGTTGGGGCAGATCGGCGCACCGACGCTCTGGCTTGGCGGCTGGGCGTTGTTGACGTTGTACAGCATCGAGCAAGTCTGGAATTTGGCCCTACCGCCCGCCGCATTAGGGTTGGCGGCCAGCGTCGGCGCTGCGCTGTCGTTGCTGCTGGCTTTCGGCTTGCTGGTGCTGGAGCGGCAACTGGCGCAGGAAAATGTTGCCCAATGGCCCGAAGCCGGGGCGTTGGCGCAGCTGACGCGGGTCGCGATTATTGGCCTGGTGCTCAGCGCCTTGTGTCTGTTGTTCGGCAGCGAAGCATCGGTCTGGCCGGTGCGTGTGGCGGTGCTGATCGGCTTGCTGCCGGGGCTGGTCGCCGCCGAGTTGCTGCTGCGCGCCGTGCTGTCGCTGTTCAGCCCTCGTCGTGAACAGCTTGAACCCGCCTTGCTGGCGCGAAGCTTCGTCGCCGACATGTTGCGCTGGCCGCCACAACCCTTGCTGGCATTGCAGCACGAATTGCACAACCGCTTCGGTATCGACTTGCGTCAAATCTGGGCTTTCGCCTACATGCGCCGGGCATTTTTGCCGGTGCTGGCGGTGGTAGCAATCGTGGGTTGGTCGCTCACTGGCATTCATGAAATACCGCTGCAAGGGCGGGGCATCTACGAGCGTTTCGGCAAACCGGTGGAAGTGTTCGGCCCCGGTTTACACGCCGGTTTACCGTGGCCGCTGGGGCGCGTGCTGAGCGTCGAGAATGGCGTGGTCCACGAGTTGGCCACCAGCGTGGGCGAAACGTCGGCACCGGTTGTGGCCGAACCTGCCGAAGGCCCGGCACCGACCATTGCCAATCGCTTGTGGGACGCCAGCCATGTGAATGATAAATCCCAGGTCATCGCCAGTAGCCGTGCCGACAAGCAGAGCTTCCAGATCGTCAATATGGACGTGCGTTTCGTCTATCGCATCGGCCTGAGCGATCAAGCGGCGCTGGCCGCGACATACAACAGCGCCGACGTGCCGACGCTGATTCGCAGCACCGCCAGCCGGATTCTGGTTCACGATTTTGCCTCGCGAACCCTCGACGGTTTGCTTGGTGAGGATAGGGTAGGGCTCGCCGAAGAAATCGGTCGCGCCGTGCAGGCTGACCTGCAAACACTCGACAGCGGCGTGGAAATTCTCGCCACGGTGGTTGAGGCCATTCATCCGCCAGCGGGGGCGGCCAACGCCTATCATGGCGTGCAAGCGGCGCAGATTGGTGCCCAGGCATTGATCTCCCGCGAACGTGGTGCAGCAGCGGAGGCAACCAACCAGGCGCAACTGCAAGCCAGCATCGCTCGCGATCAAGCCGCGGCCAGTGCGCATGAAATTAACGCGACCGCTCAGGCTGCCGACCTGAAATTCGCCGCCGAGCGAAAGGCTTATACCAGCGCCGGTCAGGCCTTCGTGCTGGAGCAATACCTCAGCCAACTGACCCAGGGCCTGGCCAACGCCAAGTTGCTGGTTCTCGATCATCGTCTGGGCGGCAGCAGCAATGCACCGACCATCGACCTACGTACATTCACGCTGCCGGCTGACCCTGCGCCGCGTAATACCGCTCAGCCAGGAGCCATCCATTGAGCCAGTCGACGACGCCCACTCACGATCATCACGACCACGATGACCACACCGGCCACGATCACGGCCATGGCGGACATCACCACGGCCATCATCACCATCATCACGGCGATCCACACGAAGCGGGCCCATTCCCGTGGCGGCGGATGGGGTGGGCGGCGCTATTGGTGGCGTTTGCCATAGCGGCAGCAAGCCTGGTGCAAGTGCGCTCGGGTGAGGCCACGGTGATCACCCGCTTCGGCAATCCATCGCGGGTGTTGCTGGAGCCGGGTCTAGGCTGGCGCTGGCCGGCACCGTTCGAGGCGGCGATTCCGGTGGATCTGCGGCTGCGCACCACCTCCAGCGGTTTGCAGGATGTGGGCACGCGCGATGGTTTACGCATCATCGTGCAAGCCTACGTGGCCTGGCAGGTACAGGACGACCCTGACAACGTGCAACGCTTTATGCGTGCCGTACAGAATCAGCCGGACGAAGCGGCGCGGCAGATTCGCACCTTTGTCGGCTCGGCGCTGGAAACCACGGCCAGCAGTTTCGATCTGGCCAACCTGGTGAACACCGATGCGAACCAGGTGCACATCGCCGACTTCGAAGCGCAGTTGCGTCAGCAGATCGATCAGCAGTTGCTCACCACTTATGGCGTGCGAGTGCTGCAAGTCGGCATCGAGCGTTTGACCCTGCCGTCGGTGACGCTCACCGCGACGGTCGATCGCATGCGCGCCGAGCGTGAAACAATCGCCACTGAACGCACGGCCATCGGCAAACGTGAAGCTGCGCAAATCCGCTCCGCGGCCGAGCGTGACGCGCGAATCGTGCAAGCCGATGCGACGGTGAAAGCCGCGGACATCGAAGCCCAATCCCGCGTCGAAGCCGCGCAGATTTACGGCCGGGCCTACGCTGGCTCACCGCAGCTCTACAATTTGCTGCGTTCGCTCGACACCTTGGGCACCATCGTCACGCCGGGCACCAAACTGATTTTGCGTACTGATGCGGCGCCGTTCCGGGTGTTGGTTGACGGCCCGCCGACCCTCGATAACAAGTCCGGGTCGCAGCCATGAGTTTGGTTCCACGTGGAACAAATGAGCTGAGCAGCCCCTGGATTCAGGCTGGGCGCTTGGCTTTTTTGGCGCTGTACGCCGTGACCATTCTGGCTGCCTTGGCGTGGGCATTTTCCAATGTGCGGCAGATCGACCCGCAGAATCGAGCCGTGGTGCTGCATTTCGGCGCTCTGGATCGCATTCAAAATGCCGGTTTGCTGTTGGCGTGGCCGCGACCGTTTGAGCAGGTGATCTTGTTGCCGGCAGCGGATCGGGTGATCGAGCGGCGGGTGGAAAATCTGCTGCGCACCGATGCCGCATTGCAGGCCGACCGGGTGGCGAGTTTCGCCACACCCATCAGCGATGCGCTCGCCGGTTCGGGTTATCTGCTGACCGGTGACGCGGGCGTGGTGCAGCTGGATGTGCGGGTGTTCTACAAGGTCACCGAACCCTATGCCTTCGTTCTTCAGGGTGAACATGTGCTGCCGGCCTTGGATCGAGTGGTGACGCGCAGTGCCTTGGCCCTCACCGCCGCGCGCGACCTGGACACCATTCTGGTGGCTCGACCGGAGCTGATCGGTGCCGACAAGCAAGCTGCGGAGCGTCGCGAACGTCTACGTGGCGACCTGGTGCGGGGCATCAATCAACGTTTGGCCGAACTGACCGCGACCGGGCAGGGCTTGGGTATCGAAGTGGCGCGGGTCGATGTGCAATCGAGTTTGCCCGGCCCGGCGGTGAGCGCGTTCAATGCCGTGTTAACCGCCAGCCAGCAAGCGGACAAAGCTGTGGCCAATGCACGCACGGAAGCGGAGAAGCTGACTCAGTCCGCTAACGAACAGGCCGATCGCACGCTGCAAGTGGCCCACGCCCAAGCCAGCGAACGCCTGGCCAAAGCCTCCGCCGACACCGCCACGGTGCTGAGTCTGGCCAAGGCGCAACAGCAGGGCACCGACCCGCAAATGCTGCTGCGTATTTACCGTGAGCGGATGCCGAAGATTCTTGGGCCGGCCGGTTCGGTGACCACGGTCGATCCGAAAGACGATTCCCGCCTGATCATTCAGGGAGCTGCGCAATGACTGCCCAAACCGCCGCCGCGCCGAGCATGTTGTCCTCGGCTGAACAACGTAGCGCCGCGCGCCAGTTGACCCTGGCCATGCTTGCGCTCGGGTTGCTTGCGCTCGGCCTGATCTGGCGCTGGTTGTCGCCGGAGCAGACCGGGGTCAGCCAATTGCTGCTGGGCTTTGCCTCGTTGCTGGTGGCCGTGCCGGTCATGCGTTCGGCGTGGTACAGCCTGCGTTATCCGAGCCTGCACGGGATTACCGATCAGTTGATCGCCTTGGCCATGCTTGGCGCCTGGGCGACTGGAGATCTGCTCACCGCGGCGCTGCTACCGATCATCATGATCTTCGGCCATGTGCTGGAAGAGCGCAGCGTAATCGGTTCTCAGGAAGCGATTCATGCCCTCGGCAAACTGACGCGCAGCCATGCGCGCAAGATTCAGGCGGACGGCGCCATCGTCGAAGTCGATAACAGCACACTCAAGGCTGGCGACCTCGTGGAGGTGCGCGCCGGAGATCGCGTACCGGCGGATGGTCGAGTGCTGTCTGGTCAAGCAAGCCTCGACACCGCCTCGATCACCGGTGAGTCGGTGCCGATAGAGGCCGTTGTGGGCATGCCGGTGTTCGGCGGAGCGATCAACCTCGATGGCCTGCTGCGCATTGAAGTGACCCGCACCGGTCACGAGTCGACGCTGGGTAAAGTCATCGCGCTGATGCAAAGCGCCGAACGTTCCAAGCCGCCGATTACGCGTTTGCTCGAACGTTATGCCGGCAGTTACATGGTGCTGGTGTTGCTGCTGGCCGCCGTGACCTGGTTCGTCACCAACGATGCCCAGGCGATGCTCGCGGTGTTGGTGGCGGCCTGTCCTTGCGCGCTGGTGTTGTCGGCACCGGCCACGGCGATTGCCGGGGTGGCGGTGGCGGCCCGGCACGGAATTCTGATTCGCAGCTCGGCATTCCTCGAAGAGTTGGCTGACCTGACGTCGTTGGTGGTCGACAAGACCGGAACCCTGACCTTCGGCACCTTGCGCCTGCAATCGATCGACAGTCCGCTGGAAGATCGCAGTCACCTACTGAAACTCGCCGCCAGCCTCGGTTCCGCCAGCAGCCATCCGGTCAGCCGCGCGTTGGCCGGGTTGGTCAGTCAGGAACATTTTCTGCTGCTCTCTGACATTCGCGAGCGTCAGGGGCTGGGCGTCGTGGCGATGACTGAGCAGGGTGAAGCGGCCCTCGGTCGTCCGGAGCTGTTCGCGCAACTGGGCATCGCCACTTCAACTGTACCCGAACACGATGGCCCGATTGCCGGTCTGGCACTCGACGGCGAGTTTCTCGCTTGGCTGTTGCTCGCCGACAGCGTCAAACCCGAGGCGCGGTTTGCCCTGAGCGAGTTGCGTGAATTGGGCCTGGGTCGTCAGTTGTTGCTGACCGGGGATCGGCACAGCGTGGCCCACACACTGGCCCGGGATGTGGGCATTAGTGATGTCGAAGCCCAGGCGTTGCCCGAGGACAAACTCAATCGCGTGCTCAAAGAAATCGGCAGCGGTTTCCGGCCGATGGTGGTGGGAGACGGCATCAACGATTCTCTGGCGCTCAAGGCCGGTGTGGTCGGTGTGGCCATGGGCGCGGGCGGTGCGGACATCGCCCTGGCTTCGGCCGATATCGTACTGATCGGCAGCGACCTGCGCCGCCTGGGAACCTGTGTGCGCCTGAGTCGCCAATGTCGGCAGACTTTGCAGGTCAACGTGATCATCGGTCTGGGCTGGACCCTGGCTATTGTCGCTTTCGCTGCATTCGGCTGGCTGGGTGTGGCGGGGGCGATGATTGCCGCGCTGTTGCACAACCTGAGTACGTTGTTGGTGCTCGGCAATGCCGGACGTTTGCTACGCTTTCAGGAACCCCTACTCAAGCTTAAGGATGAGGCGTGAGCGACTACTCAACTTTTCAGAACTGTGTGCCGGGTTTGTAGTCTTTTGGGTGAGAGGCGGGCCTTTTCAAGGCTTGCCCGTGGCTGGTTTCACTGTTGGTGGTAACACCAGGAATAGAAAGAGGCTGTTAAATCGATAGCCTGCTATTTTTCAGGGATGGTCTACCCTCAGATT
Source organism: Pseudomonas frederiksbergensis (assembly GCF_017114915.1). Classification (GTDB taxonomy): domain Bacteria; phylum Pseudomonadota; class Gammaproteobacteria; order Pseudomonadales; family Pseudomonadaceae; genus Aquipseudomonas; species Aquipseudomonas frederiksbergensis_I. The sequence goes on along the minus strand of NZ_JAAUOE010000020.1, from coordinate 74,740 downwards.
TGACGTCTGAAACAAGGGGGACTTTTCATGCTCGCGCAACTTCCACCGGCCTTACAGAATCTGCAATTACCGCTTCGCTTGCGACTCTGGGACGGCCATGAATTCAATCTGGGGCCGACGCCGAGCGTCACCATTGTGGTCAAGGACCCACACGTGGTTACCCAGCTCACTCATCCGAGCCTCGACGCGCTGGGGGCGGCGTTCGTCGAAGGCAAGCTGGAGCTGGAAGGCTCCATCAGCGAGGTGATTCGTGTCTGCGATGAATGGAGTCAGGCGCTGATTGAAGAAGAAGACGCACAACCGGTGCGCTCGGTTCACGACAAGGAAACCGACGCCAAAGCCATCTCCTACCACTACGACCTTTCCAACGAGTTTTATCAGCTGTGGCTCGACAGCGATATGGCGTATTCCTGCGCCTACTTCGAGACCGGCAGTGAAACCCTTGAGCAAGCCCAACAGGCCAAATTTCGCCACTTGTGCCGCAAGCTGCGGTTACAGCCAGGGGAATATCTGCTGGATGTCGGTTGTGGCTGGGGCGGGCTGGCGCGTTATGCCGCACGGGAGTTCGGCGCGAAGGTGTTCGGGATCACGCTCAGTCAAGCGCAATTGGCTTTGGCTCGTGAACGGGTGAAAGCCGAAGGTCTGGAAGACCAGATCGAACTGCAATTGCTCGATTACCGCGATTTGCCTCAGGACGGGCGGTTCGACAAAGTGGTCAGCGTTGGTATGTTCGAACATGTTGGCCATGCGAACCTGGCCGAATACTGCAAAATTCTGTTCGGTGCGGTGAAAGAGGGTGGCCTGGTGATGAATCACGGGATCACTGCCAAGCACACCGACGGTCGTCCGGTAGGGCGCGGTGCCGGTGAATTTATCGAGAAATACGTGTTCCCCAACGGCGAGCTGCCACACCTGGCGATGATTTCGGCCGAAATCAGCGAAGCGGGGCTGGAGATCGTCGATGTCGAGAGCCTGCGCCTGCATTACGCCCGCACCCTGGACCACTGGAGCGAGCGCCTGGAAGACAACCTGGAAGCCGCCGCCAAATTGGTGCCGGAGCAAGCGCTACGGATCTGGCGGCTGTACCTGGCGGGATGCGCCTATGCCTTCGCCAGAGGCTGGATCAACCTGCATCAAATCCTCGCGGTGAAAGCCCATCCCGATGGCAGCCATGAACTGCCATGGACCCGCGACGACATCTACAACTAGAGAATCGGTGAAATAAGCCGGGCGATCCGCATACCGACCTGTTGCAGGCGGTGGGTTTCCCGGCTTTCTTCTTTGGCGATTTCGTGAGCCTGGGCGAAGTCGTTGTTGAGCATCTGCTCCACTTCGGCGGCAAACCCGCTGTCGACCGTCAGCAGCATCACTTCGAAATTCAGCCGGAACGAACGGTTGTCCATGTTGGCGCTGCCGATGGCGCTGATCTCGTTGTCGATCAACACCACTTTCTGATGCAGGAATCCAGGTTGATAGCGGAACATGCGCACCCCGGCGCGTACTGCTTCGAAGGCATAAAGGCTGGAAGCGGCGTAGACGATTCGGTGATCTGCTCGCGACGGTAGCAGGATCCGTACATCCACACCGCGCAACACTGCCAGTCGCAACGCGGCAAACACGGCTTCGTCAGGGATGAAGTAAGGCGTGGTGATCCATGCCCGTTCCGTCGCCGCGTGGATGGCTTCGACGAAGAACAACGAACAGGTTTCATAGGAGTCCGCCGGACCGCTGGCCAGTAATTGGCAGAGCACGCCGTCGTCAGGATAAACCTCCGGCAGGATCAATGGCGGCAGTGAACGGGCCGCCCAGAACCAGTCTTCGGCGAAGGATTCCTGCATGCAGGCCACCACTGGCCCGCGTACTTGCACATGGGTGTCGCGCCAGGGCGCCAGGGGTGGTTTCTCGCCCATGTATTCATCGCCGACATTCAGCCCGCCGACAAAACCGATAATCCCGTCGACTACTACGATCTTGCGGTGGTTGCGGAAGTTGACTTGAAAACGGTTGAGCCAGCCGCTGCGGGTGGCGAAGGCTTTGACCTCGATACCGGCATCGCGCAACGGTTGCACATAACCGTGGGGCAGGGAGTGGCTGCCGATGCGATCGTAGAGCAAGTAAATGGCTACACCCTCGGCCGCTTTTTTCCTCAGCAAGGTGTGCAGGCGTTGGCCGAGGCGGTCATCGTGGATGATGAAAAACTGGATCAGCACCGCTTGCCGGGCGTTGCTGATGGCGTCGAAAATCGCCTCGAAAGTGGCTTGGCCATCAATCAACAAACGCACATCGTTATTTGCCAGGCACGGCATGTGGCCCAGTTTCGGCATGGCCCGCAAAGACGCGTAAGCACTGGAGGCGCGCGCAGCCAGAGCCTCTTCCACCCAGGGGCGCCAGTTCAGTTCGGAGATGGCCTTGCGCATTTCCTCGTTGGCTTGCCGTCGGGCCTTGATGTAGCCATCGAAGGTGCTGCGACCGAAAACCAGATAAGGGATCAGCGTGAGGTAGGGAATGAACAGCAGCGACAGCGCCCAGGCGATCGAGCCTTGAGCCGTCCGCACGGTCAACACGGCATGGATGGCGGCGATCGAGCCCAGCGTGTGCAATAGCACGATCAGATAACCGAAAACATGCGGTCCAAAATAATCCATAGGGGGCAGCCTTGCTCCTGAAGATTCAATGCTTAACAGACCATGTTCCGGGCAGAATGTCGCTATTTAATTGGCCCATGAACCGAAGCCCGTGGCCGACGTCTAACGGCCACTAATGATCAGGAGTTACTCGATGAACGTTCGTCTGCTGGGTTTGGCCATGGCGCTTGGTTTGGCACTTCCTGTGGCCGCCCAGGCACAGATGCTGCAACCGGGTTTGTGGGAATTGACCTCAAGCAACATGAAGGTCGATGACCAGAACCTGCCCGACCTGCAACTGATCCTCGGCCAGATACAGAACCAGATCACCCCGCAACAGCGTGCGATGCTGGAAAAGCAGGGCATCACCATGGGCGGCAAAGGGATTCGGGCTTGTCTGACGCCTGAGCAGGTGAAGACCGACAACATTCCACTGACAGATCCTCAATCGGGCTGCACACAGCAAATCACCGAGCGCACCGGTAACCAGTGGAAATTCCGTTTCAGCTGTCCGAAAGCCCAGGGCAGCGGAGTGGCCACGTTTATGAGCGATCGTGAGTTCACCACCAAGGTCAACGGCACTTTCAATGCCACTGGCATTCAGCAGAAGGGTAGCCTCGATACCCGCGCTGTGTGGTTGGGTCAGGATTGCGGGACCGTTAAACCAAGAGCTTAAAAGCTTTGCGAGCGAGCCCGCTCCCACAAGGTCATACGCGATTCCTGTGGGAGCGAGCCTGCTCGCGAAGGCATTCGTTCAGACGCCTTTAGTCTTCGGTTGACTCAACAATTCACACACCGCCTCAATCCCTTTCTCCCCGAAATCCTCCCCGCTGCCGCTGCGCAGGCTGACAAATCCACCGGTCTTTTCCTTTTCTCCGACCACCAAAAGATACGGCACGTTTTGGCTGTGCTGGCGAATTTTATGGCTGATTTTCTCGTTGCGCAGGTCCGAGTTGGCGTGCAATCCACGGCGGCGTAATGCTTCGGTCACCGAGTGTGCATAACCACCCTGACGCTCATCGATATTCACGACCATCACCTGCGGCGACGCTCGCCAGGTGTCCAATTCTTGTTGGCTGGACCAGCACGTACCATAAATCCGTTGCTGCGACGTGCCGCTGATGGGATCCAGAGCGAAGGCCCGCAATACTTTGGTGGTCGGAACATGCGGGCCTTGCGCGAAACCCTCGAAGTCCCCCGAGGCGATACAGCGATAGCCTTTCGGTTGGCGTTTGCTCCCTCCGGATCGAATGGTTGGTCGTACTCACGCAATGAACCATCAGGCAGGGTGATGTGGATCATGATCGGTGTTCTCGAACGTTATCGATAACGTGCGTCAGCGCATAAACCGTAGCGGTAATCCCTGACAGTTGTCATTTAGACGTTTGTCGTGCCAGGCAATTTGCCCCGACACGACGGTGGTGCTGACACTGTGGCGAAAGCAGTGACGGGCGAAGGGCGTCCAGCCGCATTGCGAGAGGACCGGTTGACGGGAAACAGCAACGCCACCGGGCTCGGGTTTGATCAACACCAGGTCGGCCCAATAGCCTTCGCGCAGGTAGCCACGGTCGGGAATTGCAAACAGATCGGCGACCCGGTGACTGGTTTTGGCCACGAGAGTCGTGATTGGCAAGACCCCATCGGCCACCAGTTCCAGGAGCGCGGGCAGGGCATGTTGCACCAACGGCAAACCGGATGGCGACTGGCTGTAGGGCCGCTGTTTTTCGGCCCAGGTGTGGGGTGCGTGATCGCTGCCGATCACGTCCAGTCGATTGCTCAACAATGCTTTGCGCAAGGCATCGCGGTCGGCCCGGGTCTTGATCGCCGGGTTGCACTTGATCAGGTTGCCGAGGTTCGGGTAGTCGCGGTCGTCGAACAGCAAATGGTGCAGACAAACCTCGGCGGTGATGTGTTTCTGCGCCAGCGGCTTGTCTTCGAACAGCGCCAGTTCGCGGGCGGTAGTCAGATGTAAAACGTGCAAGCGAGTGCCGTGTCGCCGGGCCAGATCGACGGCCATCGAGGAGGAGCGAAAGCACGCCTCGGCGTTGCGGATCAGCGGATGAGCGGCGGGGGGAAGGTGCTCGCCGAACAGCTCTCGCAGGTTCGCAGCGTTGGCCTCGATGCTGGGCGTGTGTTCGCAGTGGGCCAACAAAAGAGTCGGCACCTCGGCGAATAACCGCTCAAGAATTCGCGGATCGTCTACCAGCATATTGCCCGTGGAGGCGCCCATGAACACTTTGATCCCAGCCACTTCACAAGGATTGAGCGAGGTGATGGTGTCGAGATTGTCGTTGCTCACGCCGAAATGAAAACCATAATTGGCCACTGAACTCGTCGCGGCTCGACGTTTCTTGTCGGCCAGTACGGCGAGGGTCAGGGTGGCCGGGGAGGTGTTGGGCATGTCCATGAAGCTGGTGATGCCGCCGGCCACCGCCGCTCGAGACTCGGTATGGAAGCTGCCCTTGTCTGGCGCTCCGGGGTCGCGGAAATGCACCTGGTCATCGATCATGCCCGGCAGTAGCCATTGGCCGTTGGCGTCGATTTCCACGGTGGCCGTTTCACCTTCGATGCTGCTGGCGATCTTGACGATGCGACCGTGGCTTACCAGCAAATCACCGTCGAACTCACGACCGTCATTGACCAGCCGGGCATTGCGAATCAGCACGCTGCTCATGGTCAGAACTCGTTTTGCAGGGCTTTGTAGCCCCGCACCAGATCAACGTTGGTGCGCGCCACGTCTTCGGAAAACTCCGAGGCGCTGACGCTCACCGGTGGGAACTGCGACAGGTCAGTATTGGGGCCGATGCGCGTGGTGGAGGGCACGTAGAAGGCTTCAGGCAAATCACGACCATCGACCACCGAGTTGTGCCGAACCACGCAGCCATCACCCACCACACAGTTGAACAACACACTGTTGAAACCGATGAACACGCGATTACCGACGGTGCAGGGACCATGAACGATGGAGCGGTGGGCGATGGAGCTGAACTCGCCGATGGTCACTGCCGCGCCGGACTTGGAGTGGATCACCACGCCGTCCTGGATGTTCGAATTGGCGCCGATGGTGATCGGCTCCATCTCGCCCGAGTCATCCACTTCATCGGCGCGTATTACGGCGTAGGGACCGACGAAGACGTTCTCGCCGATCACCACTTTGCCGCAGATGATGGCGGTTTTATCCACGTACGCCGACTCTGCAATCGACGGCAAATCACCTGAAGGATTCTTGCGGATCATGGTTTGCTCAGTGCGTTGTACAAGGTGTTGAGGTTGTATTCGAACAGCCCGGTGAAGGTGCTGGCCGGGCCGGTTGCTGCGAGGGCGTCGGAGTACAGCGTGCCGCCGATGCGCGCGCCGCTTTCATCGGCGATTTGCTTGAGCAGGCGCGCGTCCTTGATGTTTTCCATGAACACCGCTTTGACCTTCGCCTGACGGATCTGCGTGATCAGCGCAGCGACTTCGGCGGCCGAAGGTTCGCGCTCGGTGGACAGACCTTGCGGCGCCATGAAATCGATACCGTAAGCCTGGCCGAGATAACCGAAGGCGTCATGGGAGGTCACGACTTTGCGATTACCCACCGGCAGCGAACCGAGCTTGGTTTTGGCTTCGGCAAGCAGGGCATAGATCTTTTTCAGGTAGGCCTGGCTGTTGTGTTCGTAATCGGTTTTGTTGGCAGGGTCGGCGGCGATCAGCGCTTTGGTGATGTTGCTGATGTACAACTCGATGTTCGCCAGGTTGTGCCAGGCATGCGGGTCCGGGATGGTTTCACCGTCTTCATCGAGCGAGCGCGGAATGACACCGTGACTGGCGCTGACCACTGGGGCTTTGGTCTCGGTGCTGGTCACCAGACGGTCCAGCCATGGCTCGAAGCCCAGGCCGTTCTTGATGATCAGTCTGGCATTGAGTAATGCCTTTGCATCGTCCGGAGTCGGCTCGTAAGTATGGGCATCGGCGTCCGGGCCGACCATATTGGTGACCTGAATATGGTCGCCGCCGACTTGATGGGTCATGTCGGCGAGGATGCTGAAGCTGGTGACCACCTGGAGTTTTTCCGCGGCAGACAGCGACATCGACAGCATCAAACTGAACAGCACAAGTAAAGCGCGCATCGAGTAACACCTCATTGGGATGTGAGCAAAGGCGGGCGGCGCAGCAAGCCATGCACCGGACCGAACACCACGGACAGCAGATACAAACCACCAGCCACCAGCACGATCGCCGGGCCGCTGGGCAGCGAGTAGTAGAACGACAGCAACAATCCGAACCAGACCGAGAGGCTGCCGAGCAAGGCGGCGATGGTGATAAGCACTGGCAAGCGCCGACTCCAGAAGCGGGAAGCGGCGGCCGGCAACATCATCAGACCGACCACCATCAACGCGCCGATTGCCTGGAAACCGATCACCAGGTTCAGCACCACCAGCGTCAGAAATACCCCGTGAGCCATTGGCCCGAGGCGGCTGACGGTTTGTAGAAAGAGCGGGTCGAGGGTGTCCAGCAACAGGGGTTTGTAGATGAGGGCCATGGCGATCAGGCTGAAGCCCGAGACCCAGAGCATGCCGGTCAAGGTCGGGCCATCGACCGCCAGCGCTGAGCCAAACAGCAGGTGCAACAGGTCCAGACGCTTGCCGGCGATGCCAAGGATCAGCACGCCACTGGCCAACGAGATCGGGTAGATCGCGGCCAGGCTCGCGTCCTCCCGCAGGCCGGTGCGGCGGGTGATCCAGGCGGCCAGTCCGGCCATGCTCAGGCCGGCACCGAGGCCGCCGATGGTCAGCGCGGGCAGGCTCAGTCCGGCGAACCAGAAGCCCAATGCAGCACCGGGCAAGATGCCGTGAGCCACCGCGTCGCCGATCAGGCTCATGCGCCGCAAGATCAGAAACACCCCAAGCGGAGCGGTGCTGCACGCCAGAACGAGACCACCGAGCAGCGCCCGGCGCATGAACACGAACTCGTGGAACGGTTGCCAAAGGTGGGCGGCGATCATCAAGCCACCTGCGTCTGGGGTTGTTGGCTAATCAGCTCGGTACTGGCACCCAGGACGCAGCCGCTGCTTTTGATCAGCAGAGCCTGTGGAATATGTTGGCGCACGGCGGCCAAGTCATGACACACCACCACAAGCGTTCGGCCTTCGGCATGCCAGGCGTGGATGTGTTTCCAAAGCAGCGCCTGACCGAGTTCGTCGAGGGCGGCATGGGGTTCGTCGAGCAGCAGCAAGGGCGCTTCGGCGAGGCTCAGTCGGGCGAGCAGGGCACGCTGCAGTTCGCCTCCGGAGAGCGCCATCAACGGACGATGGTCCAGACCGATCAGGCACCAGTCTTCCAGCGCAGACTTGAGGCGTTGGCTGCGTATCTCCGGCGCCTGTTTGCTGCCCCAGAAACCTGCGGCCACCAACTCTTGCAGACTGATGGGGAATTGCCGGTCCAGGTGTTGTTGCTGAGGCAGGAACGAGAGGCCGCCTTTGCGTGGAACATCAATGATGACTTTTCCGGCCAGTGGCTTTTGCAGGCCGGCGATGACTTTCAGCAGACTGCTTTTACCCGAACCGTTAGCACCGATGACAGCGGTCAGACTTCCTTTGGGTAACTGGAAGTCCACCGACGGAGTGAGCGGTTGACCGGGTGCGCCCCAGCGCAAGGCTTGGCATTGAATCATGCGGCCTCCCAGTTCCAGCGGCTTTCGGCGACGGCGTCGTGGGCGTGAAGACTTTCGGCGTGGACGACTCGCACGTGAAAGGCATTGATGCCCGGTGAGCGTTTCAGGGCCAGGTTCAAGCGTCGGGCAGCGTCTTCGCAGAACATCAGGTTCTGACCGTTGGCGAGGGCGAAAGCTTGCTCGTCGGCGCGTTTTACGGCGGTTTGCACAGCAGTGCCAAGGGCGGCTTCCGCGTCATTGATTGCGGTGATCAGCGGCAGGTCATCCAGATAGTCGTGCAGACGCAGCTGCAATTGCGCGTTGCTGCGTTGGCTATGTGGCGTCGCGACGATGCCTTTCGTGGAGCCAAGCCAAGCCAGAACGTCGGCGTGTTGCAGTGGTTGATTGGCGAAGTCATCAACGAATTGCTGCTGAATCAACTGCCTCGAAAGGGCTGCTGAGCACGGACAAGTTGAGGAATAAGGAATGTCGATTTTTAGTTCCACGTGGAACATCGTGTTTTTCAAACTCGCTTCGATGCTCACCGGATAAGTTTTCCAACCGGCCAGTGGGCTGACGAGCGCAGGTCTTTTGAGCAGCAGATCGGTATGAATTTTCAGGTAAGCATTCCGGGAAAGCCCTTCGTGGGTCTCGAGAAAACTCTGCAGGACTCGCCGCAACAAAGCAGGTGAAAGGCATTCCTGCTCAAGCATTTCCAGCGCCAGATACAGCCGCGACATGTGGATACCGCGCGCCTCTCCATCGTCGAGGCTAACGCCAGCGTCGGCCTTTGCACTCAGTCGCTGGCCATCGAATAAAACAGGAAGAGCAATGCCGCACATGCCCACCCAATCGAGTGGCAGGGCTTGGCGTGAGGCCTGCGCGGCGATATCCGGCAGAGTCAGCGCATTCATGAGCAGGTCCATCATGGGAGTTGATTTGGCATGTTATATTATAACAATCAAATCGACGATGCTTTTCCATGAACAGACTTTCATCATGCGCAGGCGTCACTTGCTCTATCTCACCTTTAGCGCCAGGCCTAGCAGCCGGTTATCCGGCTACACGTGAATTTGCCGCTGCTGCCACCGGAACTGGAGAACCGATTGAGGGTTGTCCAGCCAACCCGGCGGTTGTAGCCGACCCAGGCTTCGCCATCGGACGCGATGCCGGTAAAGAACGTCAGTTGCCCGTAGCGGCTGTTGGTTTGCGCCCAATAGCGTTTGCCAACCACTTCAAAGCCGCGCAAATAGATCGTGCTACCGACAGTGTTGACGCTGTAGGCATTGCCGTCGGCATCCACGCAGGCCAGCAGATTGGCGCTGCGGGTACAGTTGGCCAGGCTCGGGATTTGTCCCCAGGCATCGACCGCAATCAGCAGCCAAAGGCTCAACAGCGAGAATTTCAGAGCGTTTCCCATGGCATTTCTCCAGGGGCGGACGGGCTTTCGCATCGTGCCCTTTGTCGTCGTGGGCAAGAGGGGAGTGGTCTGATTTAGTTGTTATACTATAACATAAATTAAGCCCGACATTGCGACCGGGCATCCCTGTGAGGAATACCTGATGCCCAATCGTCTCCCCGTGACCGTCCTGTCGGGCTTTCTCGGCGCCGGAAAAAGTACACTTCTTAATTACGTACTACGTAATCGCGATAATTTGCGGGTCGCAGTGATCGTCAACGACATGAGCGAGATCAATATCGATGGCAGTGAAGTTCAGCGCGATGTCAGCCTGAACCGTGCCGAAGAAAAACTCGTGGAAATGAGCAACGGCTGCATCTGCTGCACCTTGCGTGAAGATTTGCTCGAGGAAGTCAGCAAACTCGCCAGGGACGGTCGTTTCGATTACCTGCTGATCGAGTCCACCGGGATTTCCGAGCCGTTGCCCGTGGCGGAAACCTTCACGTTCCGCGATGAAGAAGGGCAGAGCCTGACTGACATTGCGCGACTCGATACCATGGTCACCGTGGTCGACGGCATGAACTTCCTGCTCGACTACCAGGCCGCCGAAAGCCTCGCTTCTCGTGGCGAAACCCTGGGCGAGGAGGACGAGCGCTCGATCACTGACCTGTTGATCGAGCAGATCGAATTCGCCGACGTGATCCTGATCAGCAAGATCGATTTGATCAGCAGTCAAGAGCGCCAGGAGCTGATCGCGATCCTCGAGCGGCTCAATGCCCAGGCCGAAATCATTCCGATGGTCATGGGCGAAGTGCCGCTCAAGAAAATCCTCAACACTGGGCGTTTCGACTTCGAAAAGGCCGCCCAGGCGCCAGGATGGCTACAGGAATTACGCGGTGAACACGTGCCGGAAACCGAGGAGTACGGCATCGCCTCCTCGGCTTATCGGGCGCGACGACCGTTTCATCCCCAACGCTTTTTCAGCTTCATCGACCGCCCGTGGGTGAACGGCAAACTGCTGCGTTCCAAAGGCTTTTTCTGGCTGGCCAGCAAACACATGGACGCAGGCAGTTGGTCCCAGGCCGGCGGCTTGATGCGTCATGGGTTTGCTGGGCGCTGGTGGCGTTTCGTGCCGAAAAATCAGTGGCCTCAGGACGAAGAAAGCACCGCCGGGATCATGGAAAATTGGACGGCCGCTACCGGCGATTGCCGCCAGGAACTGGTGTTTATCGGCCAGAACATCGACTTCGCGCAACTCACCGCCGAACTCGATAACTGCCTGCTGACAGATGCTGAAATGGCTATGGGCGTGGAGGAATGGCGGTTGTTGCCCGATCCGTTCGGCCCTTGGCACGAAGAGGCGGCCGCCTGATGTTGGCGCCCAATCTGAAGTTGCGACCGGTCATTGGTCAGGTTCGAGGTGATACGCCAAAAGTGTTGACTGGGATTCTGGACGACGGCGTAAATCTCGCCCTCTGGCAACGTCAACTCCCGGCGCACATTGCCGATTTCGGTCGCTTGCTGTTGTCCTTGAACGAGCCGCTGGCCGAGTCGCTGTCCCTGGAAATGGCCGACGATGACGCCGAACCCAATCTCCACGGTTTAGCCTCAGGCTTCAGTGACCTGGAAGGCTACGAAGGCTTTATCGCCGACGTTTCCTGGCTGGTCAGTGCCTTCGCCTGTTTGTTGGGCGCTCAGCGCATCGGCCTGCGCCTGCGGGTTCTGGATAAAGCCATGTGCCCGCGTTTTCACGTCGATCATGTGCCGGTGCGGTTGATCACCACCTACGCAGGGATCGGCAGCCAATGGCTGAAAGAAGGGGCGATGGATCGTCGGCAGTTAGGCAAACCCGAAGCTGAACCGCAGGACGATTCGCTGATCCAGCAAATGACCAGCGGTGAAGTGGCGTTGCTCAAAGGAGAGAAGTGGCGCGGCAACGAAGGCTTCGGCCTGATCCACCGCTCGCCGCAGCCGGCACCGGGGGAGCGTCGTTTGATCCTGACCCTCGATTGGCTGAGCTAGCGGCTCAAGGTTTGAGCCAGGTTCCCTGGCTCTGGGCTTCGCAAAACGGCTTCAAATACGCCGCATCGGTGGCCACGCCGTAATAGTGAATATCCTGCCGGTAGGGCATATTGGCGACTTGTGCGTTGCTGCACACCCCGAACGCGCCGGCGGGGCATTGGTCGACGTACTGCACCTCGACTTTCTGCCCGGCCAGATTCGGCTGGCAGAAACCGTCGGCGAACAGTTTTTCCGGGATGTTGCGGTTCTGCTGGCAGACCTTCACGTCGAGCCGCTCAGCCGTGCTGTGCACCACGCAGGCCTGGGCCAGCGCTTCGCTCGACGTAAGTACCAGAAGTAACGACCATCCCATCAACCGCATCCCTTACCTCCTCAGAAAACCTCGACCATGTTGCAGAACATTCCCACCCACGTCATTGCCGGTCCGCTGGGTGCTGGCAAGACCAGCCTGATCAAGCACCTGCTGGCGCAGCGGCCGGCCGGTGAGCGCTGGGCGGTGCTGATCAACGAATTTGGCCAGATCGGCCTGGATGCTGCGCTGTTGACCCGGGACGCCGATGGTATCGCACTGGGGGAAGTGGCCGGGGGCTGTTTGTGTTGCGTCAATGGTGCGCCGTTTCAGATCGGCCTCGGGCGGTTGTTGCGCAAGGCACAACCGGATCGACTGTTTATCGAGCCCTCCGGGCTGGGGCATCCGGCGCAGTTGCTCAGGCAATTGAGCGAGGCGCCGTGGCAAGGCGTCCTGACGGTGCAGCCTTGCGTGCTGGTGCTGGACGCCCAGGCGCTCGCGGCCGGAAAACCGCTGCCTGCAGCGCAACAGCAAGCCCTGGACAGTGCCGGGTTGCTGTTGCTGAACAAGGCGGAAAACCTCGATGACAGTGATCGCCAGCGAATCGTCGCACAATTGCCGCCACGTCCTTTGTACTGGACGCAGCAGGCTGTCTTGCCGCTGAGCGAGTTACCGGGTCTCGAGGCTCAGGCTGTCGCGGGTGTGGATAACTTCATCATGCCCAAGGGATTGGCGCAGATGCCGGCGATCTGGAGCGATCCCACGCTGCCGATTTGCTTGAGTCAGGCGCAAGAGGGGGGCTGGAGCGTCGGCTGGCGCTGGCATCCGAGTCAGACATTCGATGCCGTGTTGATCGGAAAATGGCTCGAGGGCCTCGAATGGCGGCGGGCGAAACTGGTTATCCACAGCGTCGAGGGGTGGGTGTCGGCCAATGGGCTGGATAACTCGTTACTGGATTGGCAACCCAGCGAATGGCGACGGGATTCGCGCATCGAATTGATTTTCAGTGAGGTGCAGGATGTTGAGTCGCTGCAAAGAGGTCTGGCTGATTGCCGGTTGGGTTGAATATCAAAAAATCGGTTGAACGCGGCCCGAGCCTGCGGCAGTTCCAGGTGCGATCTTTTGATTTATGGACGCCACTTGGTGTGTTCTTGCCGCCACTGGCTCAACTCGATCACCTGGGCGCCGGGCTTCGCGACATCGACCACCGGAGGTGTGTCGTCGAATGGCATCGGGTAGGGCGCGAGCTCTATCTGTGCGCTATGGGCGCCGAACTGGGTGATGGTGCCGGTGTGGCGGGTTTCGCCGGTCACGGTGAATTCGAAGTTGTACACACGGGCCAGGCGCCGACGGCCGTTGGCGTCTTTAATGAAAGCGATCTTTTTCAAGGCTACGTTGCCGTCCAGCAGCTCGATCCGCAGCTTGGCGCAATGCTGCTGAACCCGCTCCAGTGCGCGTTCGCGCAAGCCGTGGTTGTGCCACAACCACGCGCCACCAGTGGCGAGCAGCATCAGCACGAAGATATTTCCGAGGGTCAGCATCAACAGGGTGCTCCAACAAGATAGCGTCAGCTTAACTGCGTCTCTGGTCTGTCGTACAGGCTGCGTTTAGTCGCATACTGCGTGGCTCGAATTTCAATCGGTTACGGAAAACTCACCGCATGAAACGTACGCCTCATCTGCTCGCCATCCAGTCCCACGTGGTGTTCGGCCATGCTGGCAACAGCGCCGCGGTTTTCCCGATGCAGCGGGTCGGGGTGAACGTCTGGCCGCTCAATACCGTGCAGTTCTCCAACCACACGCAATATGGCCAGTGGGCCGGGGAAGTGCTGTCCCCGCATCAGATTCCGGAATTGGTGGAAGGGATCGCGGCAATTGGCGAGCTGGGTAATTGCGATGCCATCTTGTCCGGCTACCTCGGCAGCGCGGCCCAGGGCCGGGCGATTCTCGCGGGAGTGGAGCGAATCAAATCGATCAATCCCAAAGCCTTATACCTGTGCGACCCGGTGATGGGCCATCCGGAGAAGGGCTGCAGCGTGCCGGCCGAAGTCAGCGATTTCCTGCTGGAAGAGGCGGCGGCGGTAGCGGACTTCATGTGTCCGAACCAGCTGGAGCTGAACAGCTTCGCGGGGCGTAAGGCGCAGTCGTTGTTCGATTGCCTGGCCATGGCGCGGGCGCTGCTGGCACGCGGTCCGAAGGCGGTGCTGGTCAAGCATCTCGACTATCCCGGCAAACTGGCGGATGGCTTCGAGATGTTGCTGGTGACCGCTGAAGGCAGTTGGCACCTGCGTCGGCCGCTGCTGGCATTTGCGCGCCAACCGGTGGGCGTTGGCGACCTGACTGCCGGGCTGTTCCTGGCGCGGGTGCTGCTGGGTGACAGTCTGGTGAGCGCCTTCGAATTCACCGCGGCGGCGGTGCATGAGGTTTTGCTGGAAACCCAGGCATGTGCCAGCTATGAGCTGGAACTGGTGCGGGCACAGGACCGAATCGCCCATCCCCGGGTGCGGTTCGAGGCGATCGCGATCAGCCTTTAAAAGCTTCGCGGGCAAGTCGGATCCGACTTGCCCGCGAAAGCGACCTAAAGACCGAACACGTCAGGCGTCGCCCTTGATGTCCTGATAACGCTTTTCCAGTTCCTGACGAATCTGCCGACGCTGCTGGGCCTGCATGTAGCGTCGCTTGTCTTCACTGTTCTGCGGTTGCAGCGGCGGGACCGCAGCCGGTTTGCGCTGGTCATCCACTGCGACCATGGTGAAGAAGCAGCTGTTGGTGTGACGCACCGAGCGCTCGCGGATGTTCTCGGTCACGACCTTGATGCCCACCTCCATCGAGGTATTGCCGGTGTAGTTGACCGAGGCCAGAAAGGTCACCAGTTCGCCGACATGAATCGGCTCGCGGAAGATCACCTGATCCACCGACAGGGTCACCACGTAGCGACCGGCATAGCGGCTGGCGCAGGCGTAGGCCACTTCATCGAGGTATTTGAGCAGGGTGCCGCCGTGGACATTGCCAGAGAAGTTGGCCATGTCGGGGGTCATCAATACCGTCATCGACAGCTGGGCGTTTCCGGGTTCCATAACGTACTCACGGGTTCAAGGCAGCGTTTCGGGGTTGCACCTCTGTGGGTGCTTGTCGGTGTTTTTCAAACCAACAGTTATCGGGACGCCGGGCGGGGGGCTGCCGTCACGCCCGGATCGATCTGTTTCCATATATTGCACCGTCCTCCCGCTGGAAGTCGCGGTGTTACCCTTCAAAAGCCCGTCTCCAAGGAGCCACACACCATGCATGCCATCAGTTTCATTCAGGATCTGGCAGTGATCATGTTGATCGCGGGTGTGGTGACCGTGCTCTTTCATCGTCTCAAACAGCCGGTGGTGCTCGGCTACATCGTCGCCGGTTTCATCATTGGCCCGCACACGCCGCCGTTCGGCCTGATCCACGACGAAGAGACCATCAAGACCCTCGCCGAACTCGGGGTGATTTTCCTGATGTTCTGCCTGGGCCTGGAATTCAGCCTGCGCAAGCTGTTCAAGGTCGGCGCCACGGCGTTCATCGCGGCCTTCCTGGAAATCGTCCTGATGATCTGGATCGGCTACGAAATCGGCCGCTGGTTCGACTGGAATACCATGGACTCGCTATTCCTCGGCGCGATCCTGGCGATTTCCTCGACCACCATCATCGTCAAGGCGCTCAATGACCTGAAGATGAAGAACGAGCGTTTTGCGCAGTTGATCTTCGGCGTACTGATCGTCGAAGACATCCTAGGTATTGGCATCATCGCCTTGCTATCGAGCATTGCGGTCAGCGGCACGGTCAGCTCCGGCGAGGTCTTTTCCACAGTCGGCAAGCTTTCACTGTTCATGATTGTCGCACTGGTCATCGGCATTCTGCTGGTGCCGCGACTGCTGGCTTACGTGGCCAGATTCGACAGCAACGAGATGCTGCTGATCACCGTGCTGGGCCTGTGTTTCGGCTTTTGTTTGCTGGTGGTCAAACTTGAATACAGCATGGTCCTCGGTGCGTTCCTGATCGGCGCGATCATGGCCGAGTCGCGCCAGTTGCTGAAGATCGAGCAGTTGATCGAGCCGGTTCGCGACCTGTTCAGTGCCATCTTCTTCGTCGCCATCGGCCTGATGCTCGACCCTATGATCCTGCTGCAATACGCCTGGCCGATCGCGGTGATCACCGTGGCGGTGGTGCTGGGCAAGATGCTGTCCTGCGGCCTCGGCGCCTTTATCGCCGGCAATGACGGACGCACCTCACTGCGCGTGGGGATGGGGCTTTCGCAGATTGGCGAATTCTCCTTCATCATCGCGGCGTTGGGCATGACACTGCAGGTCACCAGCAACTTTCTCTATCCGGTGGCGGTGGCTGTCTCGGTGATCACCACACTGTTGACGCCGTATCTGATCCGCGCGGCCGATCCGTTGTCGATCAAGCTTGCCGCGGTGATGCCGCAGCGTCTGGCCCGTGTGCTGGGGATGTATGCCGAATGGCTGCGCAGCATCCAGCCGCAGGGCGAGGGCGCGCTGTTGGCATCAATGATTCGGCGGATTCTGTTGCAGGTGGGGGTCAATCTGGCGCTGGTGATTGCGATCTTTTTGTCGGGCGCCTTCTTCGCCGAGCGCATATCCATTTACCTTCAGGGCTGGATCAGCAACCCGAGCTGGCAGAAAGCGTTGATCTGGGGCGGGGCATTGCTGCTGTCGCTGCCGTTCCTGATCGCTGCTTATCGCAAGCTCAAGGCATTGTCGATGTTGCTGGCAGAAATGGGTGTGAAGCCGGAGATGGCTGGCCGCCACACACAGCGAGTGCGTCGGGTGATCGCCGAAGTGATCCCGATCCTCTCGCTGCTGGTGATTTTCCTGCTGCTGGCGGCCTTGTCGGCCAGTATTCTGCCGACCAACAAGTTGCTGGTGCTAATTGTTGTGGTCGCGGCCGCGGTGGCGGCGCTGCTCTGGCGCTGGTTCATCCGGGTGCATACGCGGATGCAGGTGGCCTTGCTGGAAACCCTGGATAACCACAAGGAGTCGTCCGGGCATTGACCACGCGGCGCAACAGGGGCGGATCAGCTTTCCAGCCAGACGTCCCGCGCCCAGTGCCAGACCGACTCCCAGGTTTCTTCGGCGAGCAACTCTTCCTCGGCCAGCCACAGCACCACGGTGCCGTCCTCTTCGACACAGTAGTAGTTGTCGCCGTCCTGGCAGATCGGGATCAGGCTGCGATCAACGCCAGCGTCCCAGGCGTTGGCGGCAACGTCCGGCAGGTAGGTGTGGGACTGCGGGTCGGTGACGGTCACCGGCTCCAGGCTGCCATAAACCACATCGCTGACGGTCAGCAGGAACTCTTTGAATACGAATGGAATGTCGATGAACAGCTGTTCTTCGATTTCTACCAGCAGATCTTCGTCGGGCAACTCCAAGGGGACCGGTACCGGTTCGTTGGCTTCACGCAGTTGTTCGATGATTTCTTCCACGTCCGGGATCCTCTTGCTTGATGGCGCGGTTTAGTTGGGGCGGTTTATACAGTAGCTCGCTATAGATGCAACCGTGAAATAGAAAACCCCAGCCGAGGCTGGGGTTTTATTACAGCAGATGAAGCGCGGAAGGTGCTCAGCCGTTCTGGCGGATACCCGCTACCAGCCAAGGCTGGTTTTCGCCCTGTGCACGTTCCATGTTCCAGCTTTCGCTGAACACTTCGCCCTGGTCGAAACGCGAGTTCTTCGACACGCCGCTGAAGGTCAGGGTGGCGATGGTCTTGTCCGCACGATCATCGACGCCGTCCAGTTGTACCTGGAGGTTGTCGATATAGGTCGACTGGAAGCCGTCGCCCAGGTCGGCACGTTCGCGCTTGAGGAACTCCAGCAGTTGTGGCGTCACGAACTCGGCGATCTTGTCCATTTCGTTGGCGTCCCAGTGCTGTTGCAAGGACTGGAAATGGTTGCGGGCGGCTTCGACGAAGCGCTCTTCGTTGAACCAGGCCGGAGCGTTGATCACCGGACGAGCGGCAGCAGGTGCAGCCGAACCGCCGAAGATCGAACCCATGGCAGGCTTCTGCTCGAAAGCTTCACGTTGCATCGGCGCGCCGGCCGGAGCCAGGTGCTCCTGCTGCTTGCGACGACGAGCGGCAATGAAGCGGAAGACCAGGAAGGCGATGACCGCCATAATCAGGATGTCGAAGATCTGCATGCCCTGGAAGCCGTCGCCCATGAACATGGAGGCCAGCAGGCCACCGGCCGCGATACCGGCCAGAGGGCCGAGCCAGCGCGAAGCACCGCCGGCCTTGGCGGCAGCGCCAGCGGCACCGGCCGCGCCGGCAGTGGCGGCAGCACCGCCCACGCCCGGAGAAGAAGGAGCCATTTGGCTGGTCTGGTGAGTCGGCGCAGCGCCGGAGCTTTTGCCGCCACCAAAGCGCTTGGCCGCATTGGCGTCGAGGCTCATCGTCAGGCCGATGCACAACGCCATGGCGATGCTAAGAAAACGTTTCATAAAGGGAATTCCCATTTGTGGATGGCACGCGCGCCATGTTGCACAGCTGAAGTGTTGCTGGCTAGCGGCAGAGTGTTTCGGGCTTTTGCCTGACAGGTTCTGTTCAGCTTCAATCAGCGCAATCAGGCTTATTAACGTTGGTCTGTAGGATGAGTGGATAAGTTCTGTAGGAATGCCCGCAGCGGGCGCAGCGCAGATAGATCGTTCCCACGTAGCGTGGGAACGATCAGGTCGTACTAAATGGCTTCCAGCTTGGCATAGCCCAGCATCAACCACTTGCTGCCTTCGCTGAAGTTCACCTGCACCCGAGCCTGAGCACCGGCCCCTTCGAAATTCAGGATCACACCATCGCCAAACACCGAATGCCGCACAGTCTGGCCTAGGCTGAACCCGGTTTGCGGGATCTCGCTGCCGCCGAACAGGCTGCTGGAACTCTGCTGCTGGCCACCACCGAATGGGCGGCTGACGCTGTTGGACAGCCGCACTTCCTGGACCAGGCCTTTGGGCACTTCACGTACGAACCGCGACACCTTGTTGTAGGTCTCGCTGCCGTACAGGCGCCGTGTTTCCGCATACGTCAGCACCAGGTTCTGCATTGCCCGGGTGATGCCGACGTAGGCCAGACGCCGCTCTTCTTCAAGGCGCCCGGGTTCTTCCAGGCTCATCTTGTGCGGAAACAGACCTTCTTCCATGCCCACCAGGAACACGTAAGGGAATTCCAGACCCTTGGCGCTGTGCAAGGTCATCAACTGAATGCTGTCTTCGTGTTCGTCGGCTTGGGTGTCTCCGGCCTCCAGTGAGGCGTGACCGAGGAACGCCGCCAATGGCGACAGCTCTTCGTCTTCTTCGCTGTTTTCGAAGTTACGCGCGGCGCTGACCAGTTCCTCAAGGTTTTCTACCCGGGCCTGGCCTTTTTCGCCTTTTTCCGCCTGGTGATAGGCGATCAGCCCCGATTGCTCGATGACGGTCTGGGTCATCAGATGCAGCGGCATTTCCAGGCATTTGGCGGCGAGGTTCTCGATCAGCTCCATAAACGCCCCAAGGGCGCTGGCGGCACGACCGGTCAGGCCCTTGTTGGCCACCAATTGACGCATGGCTTCCCACATCGACACATCGCTATGGCGCGCATGATCGCGGATGGCTTCGACGGTTTTTTCGCCAATGCCACGGGCCGGAACGTTGATCACCCGCTCCAGGGCCGCATCGTTGCCACGGCCTTCCAGCAAACGCATGTACGCCATGGCGTTCTTGATTTCTGCCCGTTCGAAGAAGCGCTGGCCGCCATAAATGCGGTACGGAATGCGCTCACGGAGCAAGGCTTCTTCCAAAACGCGGGATTGGGCGTTGGAGCGGTACAAAATCGCGATATCACTGCGAGCCAAGCCGGTTTTCAGCGCACTTTCAATGGTTTCAACCACGTAGCGTGCTTCATCGTGTTCGTTGAACGCGGCGTACAGATTGATCGCTTCGCCTTCGCCGCCATCGGTCCACAGCTCTTTGCCCATGCGCCCGGTATTGTTGGCGATCAGGGCGTTGGCCGCCTTGAGGATCCCGGCGGTGGAGCGGTAGTTCTGCTCCAGACGAATGATCTCGGCATCCGGGAAGTCGTCGGAATACTGATAAATGTTCTCGATTTTTGCGCCACGCCAGCCGTAGATCGACTGATCGTCGTCGCCAACCACCATCAGGCTATCGCCGCCCTTGGCCAACAGACGCAACCAGGCGTACTGCACGGCGTTGGTGTCCTGGAACTCGTCCACCAGAATGTGCCGGAAGCGTTTCTGATAATGGGCGAGCAGGCCGGGATGGTCGCGCCACAGGTCGAGGGCGCGCAGCAGCAGTTCGGAAAAGTCGATGACGCCGGCGCGCAGGCACGCGGCCTCGTAGGCTTCATAAATGCTGCGCATGGTCGCCAGGAACAGATCGCCGCTGGCTTGAATATGTTGCGGGCGCAGACCTTCGTCCTTCTGCCCGTTGATGAACCACTGGGCCTGCCGGGCCGGCCAACGTTGTTCGTCCAGGCCCAGCTCGCGGATCACCCGCTTGACCAGCCGTTGCTGGTCGTCGCTGTCGAGAATCTGGAAGGTCTGGCTCAGCCCTGCCTCCTGCCAGTGCGCCCGCAACAAGCGGTGCGCCAGGCCGTGGAAGGTACCGACCCACATACCGGCCGGGTTGATACCCATCAGCTGTTCGATGCGATGACGCATCTCGGCAGCAGCCTTATTGGTGAAGGTCACCGACAGAATGGAGTGGGGCGAGGCGTTTTCGACCTGGATCAACCAGGCGATACGGTGCACCAGCACTCGGGTTTTACCGGAGCCAGCACCGGCCAGGACCAACTGACGACCCACGGAGGCCGCTACGGCCTGGCGTTGGGCATCGTTGAGGGAGTTCAGCAGAAGGGAGAGATCATCGCGCATCGGGGCATTCTAGGGTGCGCCGTCACACCGGGCAAACCGAGCTTTGCATTAGCCGATGAAAGAAGCACTGATGACGACCGGTCGGTCACTGGCTGCAAGCGGAGGCGGGGCCCGTCTGGCTGCTTTTGGCGTCGATGCGGGTGGCCGATATTTTTGTCTATTTTTTGACCTGAGGCAGTTTGGTCCGGGCATTTGCTTGTGTATGCTCCGTTCACAATTCGGGCTCGCATGCTCAACTATAAGAACAAGAACATTGCCTATGACCCTCAGTTCCGACCTGTCGGGCCCCTCTGTGGAGCCTCGGGTTATCCGCAAACAGTACGCCATGGAGATGGCGGTCGAACGCACGCGTCTGCTGTATCAGGGTTCACTGCTGCCGACGCTGTTCATGCTGATCAACGGTCTGGTGTGCGCCGGGTTGCTCTGGAGCCCGCAGCGATACTTCGTGGTCAGCGTCTGGCTGATCTGGTTGTTGTCGCTGGTGGCGTTGCGAGTGATTCAGGTCGCGGCCTTCGATTCGGCGATCCCCCACCGTCAGGCCCATCCGATCTGGCGTCGCATGTTTCTGCTCGGCTCGGCCATGACTGGTCTGACCCTGGCCGGTGCCGGCATCGCGCTGGTGCCCGCTGACAATTTCATGCAGCAAGCCTGGGTGTTCGGTCTGATTGGTGCCGCTACCCTCTCGGCGAGTGTCGCGTATGCGGTCAGCCTGCCGGCCTTTCTATCCTTTACCTTGCCCTGTCTGTTACCGGCCATCGGCTACCTGTTCTGGGGTGGCGACGAGCAGGAGCAGGGCTGGGGCTGGTTCGGGCTGATTTTGCTGGGGGCATTGAGCGTGGTCGCCTGGCAAGTCAATCGGCTGATCGACCAGGGGTTGCTGCGGCGCTTTCAGAATCAGGCGCTGATCGAGCACTTGCAGCAAGCGCAAAGTCGCAGCGACCAGCTCAATCATGAACTGGCCAAGGAAATCGACCAGCGCCGCCGCGCCGAAGAAGAATTGCGCCAAACCCAGGTCGACCTCGAACACCGGGTCGCCCAACGCAGTCTGGAGCTGGACGCGGCCAATCAGGCTTTGAGCAAGAGCGAAGCGCGGTTGGCGCTGGCGTTGAAGGCGAGTGAGCTCGGTTTGTGGGACTGGAACCTGCAAACCGACGAAGTCCATCACACCCAGCTTCAGGAGTTGTTCGGGCTGGAGCCGGAATACGTGACGGCGATGCTGCGTCACCTCAAGCCGAGGCTGCACCCCGACGACTTGCCAGCGCTGAAGCGGGCGCTGGTCGAGCATTTGAAGGGCCGCACCGAGGATTATCAGATCGAGTACCGGGTGCGGCATGGCGATGGCCATTGGGTCTGGATCGAGGACCGTGGTCGAGCAGTGGAGCGCAGCGAAAACGGCCGGGTGATCCGCATGGTCGGCACCCGCCGCGATATCAGCGCCAGCAAGCACCTGGAAGAGCAGCGTCAACTGGCGGCGACAGTGTTCGAGGCGGCCAGTGAAGGTATCGTGATTTTCGACCCGAATTACGCGCTGATCGCCGTCAATCAAGCCTTCAGCCAGGTGACTGGCTATGGCATCGACGACATGCTCGGACGCAATGTGGTCGATTTGCCCTGCAGTCGCGACGCCCGCCGGCATTACGCGGCGATTCGTCAGGCGCTGGAACAGCACGGTAGCTGGCAGGGCGAGCTGGTCGAAACGCGCAAGAATGGCGAGTTGTATCCGCAATGGCTGCAACTGAACGCCGTGCGCGATCCCCGGGGAAACGTGAGTCATATTGTCGGCTTTTTCGCCGATCTGTCCGCTCGGCGTGAATCCGAAGAGCGTATGCGCTACCTCACCCATTACGACGAACTCACTGGGCTGGCCAACCGTTCGTTGTTCCGTGAGCGACTGAGCGAGGCTCATCAGCGGGTGCGCCAGGGCGGGCGGCGCAGCCTGGCGTTGCTGCACATCAATCTGGATCGTTTCAAGCTGCTCAACGACAGCCTCGGTCACGAAATTGCCGATCAACTGTTACAGAAAATCGCCCGGCGGTTGGTCAATGCGTTGCCCGAAGCGGACACCATCGCCCGCTTGTCCGGCGATGAATTTGCGGTGCTGTTCGATACCTACGGCAACCTGTCGAGCCTGGCGCGCGTGGCGACCCGATTGTCGGCCAAACTGCGTTTACCGATCACCGTCGAGGGGCATGAACTGGTGGTGAGCGCGTCCATGGGCATCAGCCTGTTGCCGGACACCGCGCGAGAGATTTCCGCGTTGGTCAGCCAGTCGAACATGGCCATGCAACATGCCAAACACTTGGGCGGCAACAACTTCCAGTTTTACACCGACAGCCTGCAAGCCAGCACCCTCGAGCGTTTGCAGCTTGAGAACCAGCTGCGCAAAGCCATCGAAGAAAAGCAACTGAGGGTGTTCTACCAACCGAAGCTCTGCCTCGCCACCGGCCGGCTGAATGCCGCCGAGGCGCTGGTGCGCTGGAATCACCCGACCCTGGGCCAGGTACCGCCGGGGGATTTCATCGGTCTGGCCGAGGAAACCGGGCTGATCGGCGCTATCGACGAGTTCGTATTGCGTCAGGCCTGTTGGCAAGCCTGCGAGTGGCAGCGGCAGGGGCTTGAGCCAATTCGAGTGTCGGTCAACCTGTCGGTGCATCAACTGCGTCAGGGGAAACTCGTCAGCCTGGTGCGCCAGTTGCTGGAAGAAACCGGCCTGGCGCCGCACTACCTCGAACTGGAACTCACTGAAAGCCAATTGCTGGACAGCGTCGAGCACATCATCGCGACCTTCCAGCAATTGCGTGATCTGGGGGTGAAGCTGGCGATCGACGATTTTGGTACCGGTTATTCGTCTCTGAGTTATCTGAAACGGATTCCGGTGGATTACGTGAAAATCGATCAGGCATTTATCCGCGGGTTGGGGGAGAGCAGCGAGGACACGGCGATCACCCGGGCGATCATTGCCATGGCCCACGGGTTGTCGTTGAAAGTGGTGGCTGAAGGCGTCGAACGACCGGAGCAGCTGGAGTTTCTGAGGGTTGAGCGTTGTGATGAAGTGCAGGGTTATTGGATCAGCCGTCCGGTTGAGGCTGCTGACTTGGCCGAGCTGTTGCGCGCGGACGCAAAAACCTCGTAGGTGCTACATGGAGCATATGTCGCGTGATACGGGGACATTGAGTTACGCATTGAGCAGGCAAAAAGCCGATTCATGTAGTATAACTACAAGCGTGCTACATCCCGGCGCCTGCCAATAACAAAGAGTCCTGCCCCTTGAATCTGCTGCAACACATCGCCCAGTCACGCCACCTGTTACGTAAGTCGGAGCTCAAGGTCGCCGACCACGTGCTGCTTGATCCTGCGGCGGTGATGCACAGTTCCATGGCCGACCTGGCCCACAGCGTGGGCATCAGCGAGCCGACCATCGTGCGGTTTTGCCGCGCCATCGGGTGTTCCGGGTTTCAGGACTTGAAACTGAAGCTGGCGCAGAGCCTGGCAGCCGGTGCGAGCTTCGGGCAATTCGCGATCCATGAAGATGATTCGGTTGCCGACTACAGCCTGAAAATCTTCGACACCACCCTGCACACCCTGATGGAGGTTCGCGAAAAGCTCGATCCGGTGGCGTTGCAGAAAGCCGTGACCGCGATGTCCCAGGCCCAGCGTGTCGAGTTCTACGGTTTCGGCGCCTCCGGTGCGGTGGCGGCGGATGCCCAGCACAAGTTCTTCCGTTTGCTGCTGACCGCAGCGGCGTATTCCGACCCGCACATGCAGGCGATGTCGGCGGTGACGTTGAAGCCGACCGATGTGGCGATCTGCATTTCCCAGTCCGGGCGTTCGAAAGACCTGTTGATCACCGCCAACCTGGTGCGCGAAAGCGGCGCCTCGCTTATCACCTTGTGCCCGAGTCAGACACCATTGGCCGAGCTGTCGACCGTCAACCTGGCGATCGACGTGCACGAAGACACCGAAATCTATACGCCGTTGACGTCGCGTATCGCCCACCTGGTGGTGATCGATGTGCTGGCGATGGGCGTGGCCATGGCTCGCGGTCCGAGCCTGGTCAATCACCTGAAAAGCGTCAAACGCAGTCTTCGCAGCTTGCGGTTGTCGCCCAAGTCAGTAAAAGCGCTGGACGATTGATTCGTCGTTTGTCTTGATGACGCCCTTCGTTGTAGGAGCGATGCTTGCCCGCGAAGGCGTCATCAAATTCATCACATCAAATGACATTTTTCATCTCCCTGTAACCCTCCCGCCGCCAAACCGTCATCCCTCGCGCCTATCGTGAAACTCCCGTACTCGCCTTGGGAGACTCGAAATGGCCCAGCCCTACGAAGAACGCAACAGCGCCGTCAAAACCCGTCGTCAGCAAGAAGACCAGCGCCGCATGGAATTTCGCCGCGCTATCGAAGATCGCTGCGAACGCCGCCAGCTTCTGGCCGAAATTGGCGAATTTCCTGACGGCCTCGAACTCAACTACTGGCAGGCAGCGCCGGCAACTTCCCGTCGAAACGCTCAACCAGCGCGCTGATCTGCGCCCGTTCGCTGCGGATAAACGCAAGGAATGCGTGGGCCACTGGCGATAGCCGTTTGGCTTTGGCCTGCACCAGGCACCAGCTACGCAGCAGCGGCAGCTCTTCGACCGGCAGTTCGATAAGGGCGCCGGTCGCCAACTCAAGGTTCAGGGCATGGCGCGTTAACAGCGCCAGGCCCAGACCCGCCAGCACGCATTCACGCTGAGCTTCCGCCGAGGCGACCTCCTGGGTCTGCGTGAAGTGCACGCGCTTCTCTTTGAAATACTCTTCGCAGGCCAGTCGCGTGCCGGAACCGGGTTCGCGCAACAGCAGCGTGTAGGGCTCCAAATCCTGCAAGCGCAGCGGGCCCATGTGGCACAGCGGATGATCCGGTGGCGCCACGGCGACAATCGGGTTGTTGAGGAACGGCAGAAACTCCAGCCCCATGTCTTGGGGGACCATCGACATGATCACCAGATCATCACGGTTATCCGACAGACGCCGGATGACCTGGCCACGGTTGACCACCGTCAGGTGCAGGTTCACTTCGGGATGCTGGCGTTTGAACGCGGCAAACAAGTGCGGCACGAAATATTTGGCGCTGGATTCCACCGCCAGCTTCAGTTGGCCCTGCAATGAGCCTTGCATGTCCGACAGCTGCATATCGAGGTTTTCCAGGCGCCCGAAAATGTCCCGGCTGGCGCGCTGCAGGGCTTCGGCTGCCTCGGTCATGTAGAGCTTTTTGCCGACATAATCGAACAAGGGCTGACCGATCAGCTCTTCGAGTTGACGAATCTGTAGGCTCACGGCAGGTTGTGTGAGAGACATTTCGTCGGCAGCACGGCTGTAGGACCTGAGATCGCACACCTCATTGAAGATCTGCAATTGACGCAATGTCATACGCATCAATGACTTACGCATTTTCTATACATCCCGAGCGAAGGCCGATGACTCAACTATAAGTCTTTGCTTATGCGTGACCCAATTATTATTCATTTTTGTTAATCCCTTGCGAGCGCTAGTGTGGAGCTGCGACTGAATTGAAACATTTAGTCACGCGTCGACCTGGTTTAACAGGTCGTGGGTACCACCGGCTCAAGGGAACCTCCAAGTGATAAAAAAGATCCTGATCGCCAACCGTGGTGAGATTGCCGTACGAATCGTGCGCGCCTGCGCTGAGATGGGCATTCGCTCGGTCGCGATCTATTCCGACGCCGACCGTCATGCCTTGCATGTAAAGCGTGCGGACGAGGCCCACAGCATCGGTGCCGAGCCACTGGCCGGCTACCTGAACCCGCGCAAGCTGGTGAACCTGGCGGTGGAAACCGGTTGCGATGCGTTGCACCCTGGCTACGGCTTCCTTTCGGAAAATGCCGAGCTGGCAGACATCTGCGCTGAACGCGGGATCAAATTCATTGGCCCATCGGCTGAAGTGATTCGCCGCATGGGCGACAAGACCGAAGCGCGCCGCAGCATGATCAAGGCGGGCGTACCGGTCACCCCGGGCACCGAAGGCAACGTGTCGGGCATCGAAGAAGCCCTGAGCGAAGGCGACCGCATCGGTTACCCGGTGATGCTCAAGGCCACGTCCGGTGGCGGCGGCCGCGGCATTCGTCGTTGCAACAGCCGCGAAGAACTCGAACAGGCTTTTCCGCGAGTGATTTCCGAAGCCACCAAGGCGTTCGGTTCGGCGGAAGTGTTCCTGGAAAAATGCATCGTCAACCCGAAACACATTGAAGCGCAAATTCTCGGCGACAGTTTCGGCAACGTGGTGCACCTGTTCGAGCGCGACTGCTCGATCCAGCGCCGTAACCAGAAGCTGATCGAGATCGCTCCGAGCCCGCAACTGACCCCGGAACAGCGCGCCTACATCGGCGATCTGTCGGTGCGTGCAGCCAAGGCCGTGGGTTACGAGAACGCCGGCACCGTAGAGTTCCTGCTCGCCGAGGGCGAGGTGTACTTCATGGAGATGAACACCCGGGTGCAGGTGGAACACACCATCACCGAAGAAATCACCGGCATCGACATTGTTCGCGAGCAGATCCGCATTGCCTCCGGCCTGCCGCTCTCGGTGAAACAGGAAGACATCGTGCACCGCGGTTTCGCGCTGCAGTTCCGGATTAACGCCGAAGACCCGAAAAACAACTTCCTGCCCAGCTTCGGCAAGATCACCCGTTACTACGCGCCCGGCGGTCCCGGCGTGCGCACCGATACGGCGATCTATACCGGCTACACCATTCCGCCGTTCTACGATTCCATGTGCCTGAAACTGGTGGTCTGGGCGCTGACCTGGGAAGAGGCGATGGACCGTGGCTTGCGAGCGCTGGACGACATGCGCGTGCAAGGGGTCAAGACCACCGCCGCGTATTACCAGGAAATCCTGCGTAACCCGGAATTCCGTAGCGGCCAGTTCAACACCAGCTTCGTTGAAAGCCACCCTGAACTGACCAACTACTCGATCAAGCGCAAACCCGAAGAGCTGGCCCTGGCCATCGCCGCCGCCATCGCCGCCCACGCAGGCCTGTGAGGAATAGAACAATGAGCAAACAAATCCACGTTACCGACACAATCCTGCGCGACGCCCACCAATCGCTGCTCGCCACCCGCATGCGCACCGAAGACATGCTGCCGATCTGCGACAAGCTCGACAAAGTGGGCTACTGGTCGCTGGAGTGCTGGGGCGGCGCGACTTTCGACGCCTGCGTACGCTTCCTGAAAGAAGACCCATGGGAGCGCCTGCGCCAACTGCGCGCGGCGTTGCCTAACACCCGTCTGCAAATGCTCCTGCGTGGCCAGAACCTGCTGGGCTACCGCCATTACAGTGACGACGTGGTCAAAGCCTTCGTCGCCAAAGCCGCGGTAAACGGCATCGACGTGTTCCGCATCTTCGACGCGATGAATGACGTGCGTAACCTGCGCGTGGCCATCGAAGCGGTGAAAGCTGCTGGCAAACACGCCCAGGGCACCATCGCCTACACCACCAGCCCGGTGCACACCATCGAGGCCTTCGTGGCGCAAGCCAAGCAAATGGAAGCCATGGGCTGCGACTCGGTGGCGATCAAGGACATGGCTGGCCTGCTGACTCCGTACGCCACGGGTGAACTGGTCAAGGCACTGAAGGCCGAGCAATCGCTGCCGGTGTTCATCCACTCCCACGACACCGCCGGCCTGGCTGCGATGTGCCAACTCAAGGCCATCGAAAACGGCGCCGACCATATCGACACCGCGATCTCCAGCTTCGCCTGGGGCACCAGCCACCCGGGCACCGAATCGATGGTCGCCGCCCTTAAAGGCAGCGAGTTCGACACCGGTCTGAACCTGGAGCTGCTGCAAGAAATCGGCCTGTACTTCTACGCCGTACGCAAGAAGTACCACCAGTTCGAAAGCGAATTCACCGCCGTCGACACCCGTGTGCAGGTCAACCAGGTTCCGGGCGGGATGATTTCCAACCTGGCCAACCAGTTGAAAGAGCAGGGCGCCCTGAACCGCATGAGCGAAGTACTGGCGGAGATCCCGCGCGTTCGCGAAGACCTCGGCTTCCCGCCGCTGGTGACCCCGACCTCGCAGATCGTCGGCACCCAGGCGTTCTTCAACGTGCTGGCCGGCGAGCGCTACAAAACCATCACCAACGAAGTGAAGCTCTACCTGCAAGGCGGCTACGGCAAGGCGCCGGGCACGGTGAACGAAGAACTGCGTCGCCAGGCCATCGGCAGCGAAGAGGTGATCGACGTGCGTCCGGCCGATCTGCTCAAGCCGGAAATGACCAAGCTGCGTGCCGAAATCGGCGCCGTGGCCAAGTCTGAAGAAGACGTGCTGACCTACGCCATGTTCCCGGACATCGGCCGCAAGTTCCTCGAAGAACGCGCAGCCGGCACCCTGACCCCAGAAGTGCTGCTGCCGATTCCGGAAGCAGGCGGTGTGGCTTCGGCAGGCGGCGAAGGCGTACCGACCGAGTTCGTCATCGACGTTCACGGCGAAACCTACCGCGTCGACATCACGGGTGTCGGCGTCAAGGCCGAAGGCAAGCGCCACTTCTACCTGTCCATCGACGGCATGCCGGAAGAAGTGGTGTTCGAACCGCTCAACGAATTCGTCAGCGGCGGCAGCAGCAAGCGCAAGCAAGCTTCGGCACCAGGCCACGTCAGCACCACCATGCCGGGCAACATCGTCGACGTGCTGGTCAAGGAAGGCGACACCGTGAAAGCCGGCCAGGCCGTGCTGATCACCGAGGCGATGAAGATGGAAACCGAAGTCCAGGCAGCCATCGCCGGCAAAGTCGCCGCCATCCATGTGGCCAAGGGCGATCGGGTGAATCCGGGCGAGGTACTGATCGAGATCGAAGGCTGAGTTAACAGCCTCGATATACCGCTTTAAACCTCGGGGGGGCATGTGCTCCCCTTTTTTTTTGCGCGAGATTCGGGAGGTCACCAGAAATGCATGTGGGAGCAGGCTTGCTCCCACACGTACTCAGCGAGGCTGAGGTGACTGGATCAAAACGCCATCTGCCACTGCCCCATCACGCCATGATTGCGACTGTCACTGCCGATCTCCCCAGTGACGCTCACACCCAGGGTGTGGTTGGCCGAGAGCCCCAGGTCGAGCCCGGCATCGAGCGCCAGGCTGTCGCGATCCAACGCTGCGCCGGCGATGTCGAAGCGTTTCCCGCCCTTGACCAACTGTTGGCGCGTTTCGCTGTCGAGCTCGCCGTAAGTATGTTTCCAACCGGCGCTGAGTCGCGGTGTCAGGCGCATGCCGTTGTCCAGTGTGTTCAGCTTCGCCGCGCGCAGGCCGAAGGTGGTGCTGAAGTTGTCCTGGGTTTGCCCATAGACTTTCAACGCTGCATCCCCACCTTTTTCGGTGTGGCTGTCACGCTGGTAGCGTTGATAGCCGAGGCTTGCGAATGGCTCGATGGTCACATTGTTGCGTCCCAGGTTGAAGCCCGCTTCGGCGAAGGCTTGTTGGGTGTTGGCGTCGTAACTGCCTTTGAGGCGGTCGCTGAATCCGTTGAACGCTACCCGACGTTTACTGCTGCCTTCATGGTTGGCGTAGGTAGCACCGAGACGCAGTGCCAATGGGCCGTCCTGGCGCACCGCATAAGCACCCAGGTGCCAACTGTCGAGATCGCCGTCGAATTGCCGGGCATCGAGTTTCGTCTGAGACTTGCCACCCATCACCCCGACATGCCATTGCTCGTCGAGCCGCCAGTCGGCGCCCAGAACCAGGCCTTGGGTGGAATGTTTCAGAGTCCCGTGGAAATCGCTCTCGGCTTTGCCGCCATTGCCCAATGCCTGAAGCCAGACGCGACTGCTGTTTTCATTACCGGCGGCAAGGCGTGGAGCTTTGTCGGAGACAGTGCCCGTGCCGTTATCCAACTGGCGCATGGCTGAGAGCATGCTGGCGTT
This sequence comes from Pseudomonas frederiksbergensis, assembly GCF_017114915.1. Lineage (GTDB taxonomy): Bacteria > Pseudomonadota > Gammaproteobacteria > Pseudomonadales > Pseudomonadaceae > Aquipseudomonas > Aquipseudomonas frederiksbergensis_I. Next base: position 43,961 of record NZ_JAAUOE010000020.1, on the reverse strand, counting down.
GACGGGGCTGACGCTGCTTAAGGTCGCTTTTGCGAGGTTGGCGTTGCTGCTGGCGGCCAATTGTTCAATGGCGACGGAGGCATTGGCCTTGTTGCTGGCCAGCAAAGCGCCGATGGCGGCGTTGGCGATCACGGTTTTGGGGGTGTCCACACTGCGGGCCAGAGCCTGCCCGCTGGCAGAGGTGGCAACCGTCTCGAGTGGCACGTCGTTGCGCGTATAGGTCAGGACCACCTGAGTGTCACTGTAGGAAACCTTCGGTGTCATGAATGCCAGGCTGCTGGTGACTTGTCCGAACTCACCTTCAATCATTCCGGCATTCAGTACGGTGTGGACGGTGCTTTGGGCGTAGTTACCGGGAAGACCAATAACGTTCAAACCTGCGTTGCTTAGTATGGCCGTACCTTCGACCGAAAGTGCTGAAGCGCCTTCGGTGGCCGACACGATGTAGTCGATAGCCGCGTCTTCGGATAACTCCAGGTTGCCCCTGATGATGGGGGCGCTAGCTTTTCTGACAAGCAGCCTGCCGCCCACGAACAAATTTGCGACGTCGCCCTTACCACCATAGGTTGCACTTTGGTCGACATAGGCATCACCCTTTATCGAGCCGTTGTTCAAGAGGGCCGCCCCGGCCTTGACCTCGGCGGTGCCGTTGAAGTCATGGCTTAGCGTCCAGACGCCTCGGGCTACGCGTACATCTTCAAAGTTACTTGTTTCACCAATCTCACCGCCTTCGGTGGCGTTCAGCAGCAGGGCGTTTTTCCCTGCCCCCCCGTCTATGCGGCCGTCCCATCGGGTGCCGTTGTTGATCGCGAGCAGGTCGTCGGCCTCATCCAACTGCAAGGAAACACCATCGATGTTTTCGAGGGGCTTTGAAAGGATGGTGTGCTGAGCATTCTGGACGTCGTCGAAAGGGTTCTCTTGGGCTGCAACGACTGCTTGTTCTGTTGCGGAGGACTCGGGGAACACAAGGGCTTCGTAGAAGGCATCGTCGAACTCGATTGCAGCGCTGACAGGTTTTGTCGCGGTCGGCAGAGTTGTCTGAACTTCGCTCGGTGGGGCAGATGGTCGGGCTGTGAATTCAAGTGGGCCGATGGGCTCGATGTCTTCAAACACAATGCCAGTGGGGGCTACAGGTTTTTTGGCGTTTTTTTTTCGGGTTTTGGCGGGTTTTGCGTCGGCCTCGACTTGAGGTTCCAGTTGCTGGGCCAGGGAGAACTCTGCACAACCCACTGCAATCGCAATGGCCAGGACAAGGTAGTGGGGTTTGTATTTGTGTTGAACGGGCATCGAGTACGGCCTCTTTTGACAGGAGGCCAAACTCTAAGAGGGAGGCTATAGGTGCCGATGTCAGCTGCTTCCGGCGAGCTTGCGGGGGGTGTCAGCAGGTTGTGGCGAAAATTGCCAGCCGCTTGAGGATGGCTGTTTTTACCTGCCCGAGCTCGACGCTTTTTCTGACAAGCTCAAATACGCCTTCCCATAATGCCGCTCCATCCGCGCCTGAATCAGCTCCAGTCCAATCGACATCAGCCAGTAAATGACCGCCGCCGTCGTCAGCATTTCGATATAGCGATAGCTCGAGCGTCCATACGATTGCGCCAGGAACATCACTTCCCAAACGCCCATCACCGAGATCAGTGACGAGTCCTTGAGCATGGAGATGAACTGGTTGGTGGTAGGCGGGATGATGGTGCGCATGGCCTGGGGCAGGGTGACGCGCCAGAAGATCACGGTTTCGCGCATGCCCAGGGCCAGCGATGCTTCGCGTTGGCCATGGGGGACGCCGAGGATGCCGGCGCGGAAGATTTCGCTCAGGTAGGCGCCGTAGTTCAGCGACAGGGCGATGATGCCGGCGGCGATGGCGCCGGGCACGATGCCGAGTTGTGGCAGGCCGAGGTAGATCAGCAATATCTGGATCAGCAGCGGCGTGCCGCGAAAGAACGAGGCATAGAAACTCGCGATGCCGAACGCCACGGCGCTTTTCGACAACCGAGCCAGAGCGGTGATGAAGCCCAGCAGCGACGAAGCCACAATCGAGCACAGACACAAGAACAGCGTCAGCGCCGCGCCCTGCAGAAAGCCGTTGGGCGCCAGATGCAGGCCGATCAGGTTCGGCAGTTTGTCGAGGATGATCGAGAACTTCAGGTCGAAGCTGAGGAAGAAACTCGCGAACAAGCCGAACATCGCCGCCCAGGTCAGATACAGCCGAGTACGGAAGCCGAAGACCCGTTGCAGTAATGACTCCGCCACTGGTTGCGGCGGCTGAGGTGGTTTGGGGAAAGAAGTCATTGGCTGATGTCGGCGCCGATCCATTTTTGCGACAGCTTGCTCAAGGTGCCGTCCTGTTTCAATTGGGCAAACACATCACGTACTTTGGCGTCCCACTGGGCGTCGCCTTTTTCGATGGCCACCGAGTTTGGCTCCGAGTACAGCGGCTCGCCAGCGAGCTTGAAGCGTTTGTCTTCGTTCAGGCGTGGTTGCGCGGTCACCAGGTTGGTGAGGATCGCGTCCAGACGCACGCCAGCGCCCAGGCCCAGATCCTGGAACGCGACGTTGTCGGTGTCGTACGGGGCGATCTGCACGTTCTCGAATGGATATTGCAATTGGGTGTCTTCGGCGCCTTCGATCACCAGGTTTTTGTTCAGGTAGCTTTCATAGCTGGAGGCGCTGGTGAGACCGACTTTTTTACCGCTCAGGTCCTTGGCGCTGTGGATGCTGTCGTCTTTGGCATTGACCACGATCACGGCTGGGGAGGCGTAGTACTCCACCGGGAAGTCGAAGACTTCGGCGCGGGCCTTGCTCGGGGTCATGGAGCAGATGCAGATGTCGTAACGCCCGCTCCAGCGGCCGGCGGCGATCACATCCCAGGACGGCGTTTCGAGGCGCAGCTTGACGCCCAGTTTGTCCGCCACGGCCTTGGCCACGTCGACGTCGAAACCATCGAGCTGGTTCTGATCGTTGAGGAACGAGAAGGGTGGATAGCTTTCCATCAGCACGCCGACCAGTTCTTTCTTTTGCTCGATGCGATCCAGGGTGGCACCCGCAAAGGCTTGGGAGGAGGCAGCCAAAATCGTCAGGCCCAGGGCCAGCAGCGGTTGAAGTTTCACAGTTGGATCCCTGAAAAAAGAGGTTGTTATTAACCGGGTGGTGCGTATTAAATAGTTATAAGAACGACTCTGATAGTGAGTTATTTTCATAAGCTTATGAGTGAAAAGCATATGGGCGCAAGCACGGTAATTCTGGATGGCGGCATGGGTCGTGAGCTGCAACGCCGAGGGGCACCGTTCAGGCAGCCCGAGTGGTCGGCGCTGGCCTTGAGCGAAGCGCCGCAAGCCGTGGAGGCCGTGCATGCGGCTTATATCGCAAGCGGTGCCAACGTGATCACCAGCAACAGTTACGCGGTGGTGCCGTTCCACATTGGCGAAGAACGTTTTGCCGCTGAAGGCCAGGCCCTCGCGGCATTGGCCGGTGAGCTGGCGCGGCGTGCGGTCGAGGCTTCGGGCCAACCGGTGCGCGTGGCCGGTTCATTGCCGCCGTTATTTGGCTCCTACCGTCCGGATTTGTTCGATGCTGCCCGGGCGACTGAACTGCTGACGCCTCTGGTCAAAGGCCTGGCGCCGCATGTCGACCTGTGGCTGGCCGAAACCCAGAGCTCGATCGTCGAGGCGCGGGCGATCCATGCCGGTCTGCCGAAGGACGGCAAGCCGTTCTGGCTGTCGTTTACCTTGAAGGATGAAGACACCGACGAAGTGCCGCGATTGCGTTCCGGTGAGCCGGTAGCTGAGGCCGCCGCGGTGGCGGCTGAGTTGGGCGTCGAGACCTTGCTGTTCAATTGCAGCCAGCCGGAAGTGATCGGCGCGGCGATCGATGCGGCGCGGGAAACCTTCGAGCGCTTGGGGGTGAAGATTCACATCGGCGCGTATGCCAATGCCTTCCCGCCGCAACCGAAAGAGGCCACGGCCAACGACGGTCTGGACCCGTTGCGCGACGATCTCGACCCGCCGGGTTATCTGGTTTGGGCGGCTGACTGGCACAAGCGGGGAGCCAGCCATTTGGGTGGGTGCTGCGGGATTGGGCCGGAGCATATTGCGGTGTTGGCCCAGAAATTAGCGTGATGCCATTCGCGGGCAAGCCTCGCTCCTACAGGTTTTCGGTTGACCATAAAATGGTGATCGACACAGAACCCCTGTAGGAGCGAGGCTTGCCCGCGAAGGCGTCCTGCCTGACGCCGAAGATTACTGGCGGCACTCCACCAACGTTTTCACCTGCCCCGATTCCGTCTGGTTCTCATCGGACAGCCACCGCTCGAACCCCGCGCCAATCGCCGGCCATTCCGAATCCAGAATCGAATACCACGCCGTGTCACGGTTCTGACCCTTGACCACCATGTGTTGGCGAAACACTCCCTCAAAACTGAACCCCAGCCGCTCGGCCGCGTACTTGGAGCGAGCATTGTCGTTGTTGCACTTCCACTCCAGGCGCCGGTAACCCAGTGCGAAGGACTCCCTGGCCAGCAGGTAAACCGCCTCGGTACTTTTCGGCGAGCGCTGCATCGGTGCGCCGAAGGTCACATGGCCGATCTCGATGCGACCCTGGGTCGGGACAATCGACATCAAGCTGAGCAGGCCTTGCACCTCGCCGCTGGCGCGATCGATCACGCAGAAAAAATACGGATCGCTGTTGGCCGCGTGGTTGTTCAGCCAGTCGTTGAACGCGCTGCGCTCCGGGAAAGGACCGTAGGGCAAATAATCCCAGAGCTTCGGATCCGCGCCCGGGCCTTCCAGGGCTTTCCACAAACCGTCGGCGTGACGCGCCGGGTCAAGTTTTTCCAAGCGAATGAAACGTCCTTCGATCAGTTGGACCGAGGGCGGAGGAACGCCTTTCCAGTGCGCGAGTGAAGTCGACATGCTGTTCTCCTCGAACCTTAAAGGTCTTTGCGAAACTGGATGAAACCCGGGCGTTCGGCGATGCGCTCATAGAGCTGGATGGCCGTGGCGTTGGTTTCGTGGGTCAGCCAATGGACATCGCAGCAACCGTCCGCCTTGGCGGCGCTGTAGACAAACTCGATGAGCTGCCGGCCGACACCGGTGCCGCGGGTTTCGGGCGTCACCAGCAAGTCTTGCAGATAGCAGGCGTTTTCAATGCTCCAGTTGGAGCGCTGGTAGATGAAGTGCACCAGGCCCACTGCCTTGCCATCGAGCCAGGCAAGGGCGCCGTTGGTCGGTTCGTTCGGGTCGAGCAAACGTTGCCAGGTGCTCCGATAAACAGTGTCCGGCAGTTCGGTGTCGTAGAAGCGCAGGTAGGCTTGCCACAATGGTCGCCAGGCGGCGTGGTCGTCGGCGGTGACGGGGCGAATCTGGATCGGGCTCATGGGTTTTCCTTAACGCATCAAGTGGGCGAGGGCCTGGTCATGCGCATCAGGGCTGGCGGCCAGCCCCTCGCGCACACCGGCGATGTCTGCAGCATTGCGGTTCTGGCTGAGCTTGCGTTTGCCTTCCAGGCGCTGGATCGGCAAGGCAAAACCGACGATGGCCTTGAGCATGCCGTCAATGTAGTCGGCGGGGGCGTCGGCAACTTTCCACGGGCTGGCGCGGCCCGACTCATGACGATCGGTGAGGGCGCTGACCAGATCGCGTAGACGGTCGGCATCACTGAACACTTCGGCGGTGCCGTAGGCATGCACAGCGACGTAGTTCCAGGTCGGCACGACTTTGCCGTGTTCGGTTTTGCTCGGGTAAAACCCCGGGCTGACATACGCGTCGGCCCCGGCAAAAATCACCAACGCCTGGGCGCCGTTCTGCAGTTCCTTCCACTGCGGATTGGCCCAGGCGAGGTGGCCATAGAGGGTGCCATGCGGGCCGTCATTTACATTCAGCAGGAGCGGCAGATGGCTGGCTTGCAGGCCTTGCTCACCGTGAGTGACCAGGATCGCAAGGCGAGTGCCGAGGATCTGCTGGTGCAGTTCATTCAAGTCATTGATGGCGAAGGCGTTGGGCGTATACATGGAAATATTCCTTGGCGAATGCCTGCATCCTAGGCAGGCTATTGGTCTGTTGTAAGAGCCATTAATGACCAATTTTGTGGGTCCATTGTGATGTCGAATACGCCGCTTCCTTCGTCATTCAACCCGGCAGGTATTGAGCTCGACCGTCGTCAGGGCCTGAGCCGTCAGCTCTATCAAGCGCTGCGGGTGCGAGTGCTCGACGGACGATTGGCCAGCGGCACACGCCTGCCGGCCAGTCGCGATCTGGCGGCGGCGCTGTCGATTTCCCGTAACAGCGTGGTCCGTGCCTATGATCAGCTTTACGCTGAAGGCTTCATCGAGGGACGTGTCGGCGACGGCACTTACGTCGCGCAATTGCCTCAAACCGCATGGCCGGCGAAAAAATTATCCACAAAAGTATCCACAGGGTTTTCAACAGGCTTATCCACAACCTTATCCACAAATCGGCTGGATTTGCCTGGGGTTTCATCCAGTAAAGTTATCCACAGCGGCGCTTTGGGGCGCGTTGAACAGAACCATTTGCCCTTGCCTCCCAGCGGTCCACCTCGCGCCTTCAGGGTCGGGGTTCCGGCGTTCGATCTGTTTCCTTTCGAGGTTTGGGCCAAGCTGAATGCGGCTTTCTGGCGTAAACCGGATTTACAGCAACTGTGTTATGGCGACCCTGCGGGCGATGCGCGATTGCGTGGGCTGATTGCTGCGTATTTGCGCAGTTCGCGGGGGATGCAGTGCACCGCTGAGCAAATTGTGATCACCAGTGGTGCGCAGCAGGGGATCAGCCTTTGTGCACAGTTGCTGGTGGGGCCTGGCGATGGGGTGGGGATCGAAAATCCGGGGTATCGCGCCGCCGGTCATGCCTTTGCAGTCGCCGGTGCCCGGTTGCACGGGGTGCCGGTGGACGAGGAGGGGATCGATTGCAGCACGCTGGCGCAATTGAACGATTGTCGGCTGGCTTATGTCACGCCTTCCCATCAGTACCCGACCGGTGTGGTCATGAGCCTGGCCCGGCGTCTGGAACTGCTCGGCTGGGCCGAGCGCAACCAGGGCTGGATCATCGAGGACGACTACGATGGCGAGTACCGTTACAGCGGCGCACCGCTGGCGCCGTTGGCGGCACTCGATCGGCATGGGCGGGTGCTGTACGTCGGCACCTTCGGCAAGGTCGCTTTTCCGGCGTTGCGTCTGGGTTATCTGGTGTTGCCGCCGGGGCTGGTGGAAGCATTTGCGCAACGTCGTGCGGTGGACGTGCGGCACTCCGAGGTGAGTACTCAAGCGGTCATGGCCGAGTTCATGGCCGCCGGGCATTTCCAGCGCCATATCCGCCGCATGCGTCGCGCTGCTCTGAATCGGCGCAATTGTCTGTTGGCCCATTGGCCGGAGCACATCGAAGGCGTTGGCGCTATGCCCGGTGTGGCGGCTGGCCTGCATGTGACGGTATCGGTGAACAGCATCGAGCGCGAGCGCGAGTTGGTTGCCCAGGCGCAAAGCGTGGGCATCGAGATCAATGGCTTGAGCAATTATTGGTTGCCCGACTCGCAGACCCCGCTGGATCAGCGAGCCGGGTTGGTGTTGGGTTTTGCTGCGGTGCCAGAGCCGGCCATTGAATCGGCGCTGGCCCGGTTGCGGCAGGTCTGGCGTGGGTGAGCCCGCCAGACCTTATATTCAAGTACCCGACTTGATCTTGGTCCAGGCTCGGGTCCGCGCCCGTTCGGCATCGCGAGGCAAGGGTTGCAGGGTGTAAAGCGTGCTCATCGCCGTTTCGGTCGGGTACAGGTTCGGGTTGTTGCGGATCGCCGGGTCGACCATTTCCGTGGCGTCCTTGTTCGGGTTCGGGTAGCCGACGAAGTCGCTGACCGGCGCGATCACCTGCGGTTGCAGCAGGTAGTTGATGAAGGTGTAGGCGTCTTCCGGGTTTTTCGCGCCTTTGGGGATCGCGAGCATGTCGAACCAGATTGGCGCGCCTTCCTTGGGCAGGCGCATGTCGACGATCACGCCATTCTTGGCTTCCTTGGCGCGGTTGGCGGCCTGGGAGAAGCTGCCGGAGTAACCGACCGCGACGCAGATGTCACCGTTGGCGATGTCGGCCATGTACTTGGACGAGTGGAAGTAGGTGATGTACGGACGGATCTTCATCAGCAGCGCTTCAGCCTTGGCGTAGTCCGCCGGCTGCTTGCTGTTGGGGTCCAGGCCCAGGTGTTGCAGGGCCAGTGGCAGGATCTCCGACGGTGAATCGAGCAGGGCCACGCCGCACTGCTTGAGTTTGCTGATGTTCTCTTCCTTGAAGATCAGGTCCCAGCTGTCCACCGGCGCGTTATCGCCCAAAGCGGTCTTGACCTTGGCCGGGTTGAAGCCGATCAGGATGGTGCCGTACATGTACGGCACGGCGAATTTGTTGCCCGGGTCGTTGGCTTCGATCAGCTTCATCAGCTTGGGATCGAGGTGATTCCAGTTCGCCAGTTTGCTGCGGTCCAGCGGCTGGAACACCCCGGCTTCGATCTGCTTGGCCAGGAACACATTGGACGGCACCACCACGTCGTAGCCGGAATTGCCGGTCAGCAGCTTGGCTTCCAGTGCTTCGTTGGTGTCGAAAATGTCATAGACCAGTTGGGTCTGGGTGTTCTGAGCCTTGAAATCTTCCAGTGCTTTGGGAGTGATGTAGTCGAACCAGTTGTACACCCGCAACGTGCGCTCTTCAGCGTGAACGGCGCCACTGAGCAGCGTGGCGCATAGCGCTGGAGCGATAAGACGCTTGAGTCGGTTCATCGTCTGATTCCTCATTGGGCGCTTTCAAAACCTTCGAGAACGTTCACGGCATTGATGCCGATTTCTTCCACCGCGTAACCGCCTTCCATCACGAACAGCGTCGGCTTGCCGAGGCCCGCGATGCGCGTGCCCATCGCCAGGTAATCCGGGCTGTCGAGTTTGAATTGGGAGATCGGGTCGTCCTTGAACGTATCGACGCCCAAGGACACGACGATGATGTCGGCACCGTACTTTTCGATCTCTTTGCAGGCCTGCTCCAGCGCCGCGCTCCAACGGTCCCAGCCTGAACCGGCGGGCAAAGGGTAGTTGAAGTTGAACCCTTCGCCTGCGCCTTCACCGTGTTCGTCTTCGTAGCCGAGGAAGAACGGAAACTCGGCTTCCGGATGGCCATGGATCGAGGCGAACAGTACGTCGCTGCGCTCGTAGAAAATCGATTGGGTGCCGTTGCCGTGGTGGTAATCGACGTCGAGGATCGCGACCTTTTTGTGGCCCTGATCGAGGAAGGCCTGAGCGGCGATGGCGGCGTTGTTGAGGTAGCAATAACCCCCCATCAAATCGCTGGCGGCATGGTGTCCCGGTGGACGGCACAGGGCGAAGGCACTGCGGGCACCGCGCTGGATCACCGCTTGAGCGGTCAACGCCACTTGCGCCGCGCTATACGCCGCTTGCCAGGTGCCGGCGGTAATCGGTGCGCCGCCGTCGAAGCTGTAATAGCCGAGCTGGCCGTGCAGGCTGGTGGGCATGACCCGGCGCAGGGTGCGGGCCGGCCAGGTGTAAGGCAGCAAGTCGCCGTCGGTATTGAATTCGGTCCAGCGCGCCCAGGCGCCTTGGAAGAAGTCGAGGTAGTCGCGGCTGTGGATGCGCGCGATTGGATCAAGGCCGAAGTCTTTCGGCGCTTCGACCGGGCCGAGGTTCTGGTCCTTGACCCGTTGCAATACGTGATCGGCGCGCGAGGGCATTTCGAAGCAGGGCATCAGCTGCCCGTCCATCAATTCACAACGGCCGTGGTGCAGGTGGTGATCGTCCGAGTAGATCGTCAGCATTCTTGTTCTCCGCAGGGCTGATTCGGTTGCTCACAGTCTTGCGGCGGGCGGCGTTCGGGAGAATGGCAGGAAAGGCCAAAAGGGGATCGATAGGGCCAAAATATTTGACCGAAATTCGCCCCTTATTGGCGCGACGGTGCCCCAGCGTTGGGCGCATGCCTCGCTCCTACGGGATCGGGTTGTTATGGGCGAAAATGACTCGGCGCCACGCCACTCCAGCGCACAAACGCATGCCGGAAGCTCGCGGTTTCGCTGAATCCCAGCGCTTCGGCGATTTGATAGATCGGCAATTGATCCTCGCAAAGCATTCGCTTGGCCTGCTCGAAGCGCAGTTCATCGAGCAGTTCCTGATAGCTGCATCCCAGGTCTTTCAAATGTCGCCGCAAAGTGCGCGACGAGCAGTTCAGCTGTTCGGCCAGCCCGTCCAGCCCCGGCGCCGCGCTCAGTTGCGCGGCGAGCAGTTGGCGGATGCGCCCCAGCCAGGCCTGGCGCCCGGTGAACTCGGTGTTTTGCTTGCGACAGCGCTCGGCCATGGCCTGGTGGGTGATGGCGTCGGCCAGAGGCAGGGGTTGTTCGAGCCAGCGCTTGTCGAAGGCAAAGGCGTTGGATGCCGCATCGAACTGCAAGGGACAGTCAAAACGCTCGCTGTAGCGCGCTTGATAGTCCGGCGCCGGGTGTTCGAAGCGAGCGCCGAGCAGAGGCAGAGGGTGGCCGAGCAGGTCTTCGCAGGTGACTTTCATCGAGACCAGGCAAAACTCGACATTGAACGGTGCCAGCGCGGGGTTTTCCCGATAGTCGCCCGCCGTGAGCCAGATGCGCTCGCCATCTTCTTCCAGGCTCAACTCGAACAGTGTTCCCAATAGCGCCGGATAGTGCAGCGCCAGTTGCAAGGCGTCACCTAAAGTGGCGCTGGTGAGTAAGGCGTACCCGAGCATGCCGTAGGAAGAAACGTGCATCCGCCGGCCCAACTCCAGGCCGATATCGCGGCGTAGCGCGACAGCGTTGGCGCACACCAGCATCTCTTGATTGGTGGTAATGCGCGTGTCCGCCCGGCTCAGATCCGCCGCGCTGATGCCGCTGCCGGCCAATAACGCCTCGCTGGACAGGCCTTCGGCCTTGAAGGTGTTAAGCACCAGGGAGACGGCGTTGAGGGTGGTGAGGTGGGAGTGGAGCATGAAGTGTTCCGGCGTTGGGATGCTGGAACAGGAGCAATTTGTATGCCCAATGACTCTGTAGGAGCAGGCTTGCCTGCGAAGCTTTTGGCGTATTTGAGGACGCCTTCGCAGGCAAGCCTGCTCCTACAGGTTTTTTTTGTGTCAGATGAGTTCGCCACACAGGTCGAGTTCGACCAGTCGCCGAACTTCAGCGGTTTCAAGGCCTGCACCCAGCAGTCCATGCAACTTGCCGAACGCCGCCTCGCGAGTCATGCCGCCACCGGACAACAGACCGGCGTCACGCAAGCGGCTCCCCGCCTCGTACACGTCGAGCTTCACGCCACCTTCATGACATTGCGTGACCGCGACCACCACCACACCGTTGTCCCGCGCCCGTTCCAGGCTGGCGAGAAACCCGGGGTTGTCGCTGGGTCCGGTGCCGCTACCGTAGCACTCCAGCACCAGACCCTGAATGCCGCTGTCGAGCAGGCCGTCCAGTTGCTCGGCGCCGATGCCGGGGAACAGCGGCAGTACCGCGACCTTCGCCAGCTGTTTAGGCTGGTTGTAGTTCAGTTGCGCAGGTATCGAGGACGCTTTCACGCCGCCGCCCTGACGCTCCAGCCGCTTGAACGGATGACGACCGAAGCTGCGAACCTTGGCGCAGCGGGTCGGGTCCAGCAGTTCACCGTGGAAGTACAGATGCACGCCCGGTGCCAGGCCTTGGCCAAGGGCACCCAGTGCGCCGCTGATGTTTTCCCAGGCATCGCTGTCGGTCACGCCGGCCGGCAGCATGGAGCCGGTGAAACATACGTGGGCGTTCAGGCCGAGCAACTGGAAGCTCATGGCCGCGGCGCTGTAGGCCAGGGTGTCGGTGCCGTGCAGGATCAGCACGCTGTCGCAGCCTTGAACGTCGACGGCATCGACCACCGCTTCACGCAGTTGCTGCCAGTACGCGGGGGTCATGTTGGCGCTGTCGATCAGCGGCGCCATCTCGCGAAAGCGCCACTGCGGCACCACCAGCTCGGGTTGGCTGTGCAGGTAATCGCGCATCCGCGCTTCGAAACCGGACGCCGGGGCCAGGCCATGGGCGCTGGCTTGCATACCGATGGTGCCACCGGTGTAGAGCACCATGACGTGTTGGGCGGCAGGATAGGTCGAGGCATTCATGGAGACTCTCCGAAAACGATGACTTGTGGGAGCGAGCCTGCTCGCGATTGGACTTCAGGCTCGACACCGAAACAACGTACAACCGAGCATGACGCCGGTCATACGCTGTGTCACGCCGGGTGCAGGGGATGCGCCCGGTTTTTTACCGATCAGCGTTGCGCTGCGGTAACGCCTTCCGGCTGACGCTGTGTCTGAGGCGCAGCAGCTGGCGGATTGGCCGGCCAGGCTTTCAGGTCCAGGTCCAGATCCGGGAATTTGCTCGAATCGAACACCGGGGTCTTGATGCCGGCGGCACGCTGGTCATCGTAGTCACGCAGGATGCGCATGCCGACCTTGAACAGCAGGAACAGGGCGATCAGGTTCACGAATGCCAGCAGGGTCATGGTGATGTCGGCGAATGCGAACACCGTGCTCAGGTTCTCGATGGCGCCCCAGAAGATCAGTACCAGTACCAGCGTGCGATAGCCGATCAGCGCCTTGCGGTTTTCACCAACCAGGAAACGCAGGTTGTTCTCGCCCAGGTAGTAGTTGTAGAGGATCGAGGTGAACACGAACAACGCCAAGGCCACGGAGATGAACATCCGGCCCCAGTCACCGACCACGGCAGCCAGGGAGTTCTGGGTCAGGGCAATGCCGTCGCCTTCGAAGCCCGGGGTGTAGAAGCCCGACAGCAGGATCAGCAACGCGGTGCAGGTGCAGATCACGAAGGTATCGAGGAACACGCTGAACGCCTGAACCACGCCTTGCGAAACCGGGTGCTCGACCGAGGCCACAGCGGCCACGTTCGGCGCACTGCCCAGGCCCGCTTCGTTGGCGAACACGCCGCGCTTCACGCCCATGACGATGGCGCTGCCGATCAGGCCGCCGAACGCCTGATCCAGACCGAAGGCGCTTTTGACGATGGTCATCAACATGCCCGGAACGTGATCGAACTGCAGCACGATCACATAGATGGTTACGCCGATGTACACCAGGGTTTTCACCGGCACCAGCAGGTCAGCGACCTTGGCGATCCGCTTGATACCGCCGATGAACACCAGGCCCAGCAGTACCGCCAGGGCCAGGCCGGTGTATGTGGTGTCGAGGCCGAAAGCGTTGTTCAGCGAGTGGGTCACGGCGTGGGCTTGCAGGCCGTTGAAGGCGAAGCCGAAAGTGATCAGCAGCAGGAACGCCATGATCATGCCCAGCCAGCGTTTCTGCAGGCCGTGCTGAATGTAGAAGGATGGGCCGCCACGGAACTGGCCTTCGGAGTCGCAGCGCTTGTAGAGCTGGCCGAGGGAGCATTCGAAGAAGCTGCTGGACATGCCGACCAGCGCGGTCACCCACATCCAGAACACGGCACCGGGGCCACCGAGGGTCACGGCGATGCCGACACCGGCGATGTTGCCCGCACCGACGCGACCGGCGAGGCTGAGCATCAGGGCCTGGAAGGAACTGAGCTGGCCGGCGCTGCTTTTGAGGCTGTCACGGAACACCGCGAACATGTGAAAGAAATGACGGAACTGAACGAAACGCGAGCGGATCGTGAAGTAGCTACCGAGCCCGACAATGAGCACGATCAGTACTTTCCCTGAGAGGAAGTCGTTGATGACTTCGAGCATGGATTATTCCTCGCTATTTTTTGTGGTGCGAATACTGGGTGGTCGACACATCGCGTTACACCGGGTTGTGCGTTGCACAACAGGTGGGTCGAAGGGGCGTCCCTGTTCCATTTCGCGGGTTGTTATTAGTTCGGGTTTCGCATGGGTTTGGGTCTCGTTATCGACGACCGCTCACGCGAAGAGGGCCGGCACTATACATAGGAGCGCGCCGTCCGTCTGCACGGTTGTGGTGCAAGCGACGAAACGAGGTAGCTGCAAGATCAAAAAAATCGCAGCCTTCGAAAGCTTCTACAGGTACATCAAACCCGGTAGGAGCTGCCGAAGGCTGCGATCTTGGCGGCACTGAAAACATTCAACATGTTCGGAAAATCCGCAAAAGGGTTAAAAAAAAGGGCTTGAGGGAACAAATCCCCAAGCCCTCAAAAGGTGAGAGGTGTCTAGTCCCTCGACCTGGTGAGCGTGCTCTTCAAAAGAGCCAGCGTTTGGTTAAGCCTTCAAAGGCACCAGACGCGGAGCAATCATGTTTTCCGGGCGCAGGATGTCGGCGAGCATTTCTTCGTCGAGCAAGCGTTCTTCGCGCACCAGTTCCAGCACGCCGCGGCCGCTTTCAAGGGCGACACGGGCTATGCGGGTGGCGTTTTCATAGCCGATGTACGGGTTCAGCGCGGTGACCAGGCCGATCGAGTGTTCGACCAGCTCACGGCAGCGCTCTTCGTTGGCGGTGATGCCGACGATGCAGTGCTCGCGCAGCATGTCCATGGCGCGTTGCAGCAGGCGGATCGAGTCGAAGATCTTGAAGGCGATCAGCGGCTCCATCACGTTCAGTTGCAGTTGGCCGCCTTCGGCCGCGATGGTCAGGGCCAAGTCGTTGCCGATGATCTGGAATGCCACCTGGTTCACGGCTTCAGGGATAACCGGGTTGACCTTGCCTGGCATGATCGAGCTGCCTGGCTGACGCGCTGGCAGGTTGATTTCGTTGATGCCGGTACGTGGGCCGCTGGACAGCAGGCGCAGGTCGTTGCAGATCTTCGACAGTTTGACCGCGGTGCGCTTGAGCATGCCGGAGAACAGCACGAAGGCGCCCATGTCGGAGGTGGCTTCGATCAGGTCGGCGGCTGGGACCAGCGGTTGACCGCTGATCAGGGCCAGACGCTGAACGGCCAGGGCTTGGTAGCGCGGGTCGGCGTTGATGCCGGTGCCGATCGCGGTGCCGCCCAGGTTCACTTCAGTCAGCAACTCGGGTGCCAGGGATTTCAGACGCGCCAGGTCTTCGCTCAGGGTGGTGGCGAAGGCGCGGAATTCTTGCCCCAGGGTCATCGGCACGGCGTCTTGCAGCTGGGTACGACCCATCTTCAGAACGTGGCTGAATTCTTCACCTTTGGCGGAGAACGACTGGATCAGGCTGTCGAGGCTGGCCAGCAACGCGTCGTGACCCAGCAGCAGACCCAGACGGATCGCGGTTGGATAGGCGTCGTTGGTCGACTGCGCCATGTTCACGTCGTTGTTCGGGTGCAGGTACTGGTATTCGCCCTTGCTGTGGCCCATGGCCTCCAGCGCGATGTTGGCGATGACTTCGTTGGCATTCATGTTGGTCGAAGTGCCAGCGCCGCCTTGAATCATGTCCACCACGAACTCTTCGTGGAAATCGCCGCGGATCAATCGGGCACAGGCTTCGCTGATGGCAGCGTGCTTGGCTTCGCTCAGGTGACCCAGCTCGCGGTTGGCGTCAGCGGCGGCCTGTTTGACCATCGCCAGGCCAACAACCAGTTTCGGGTAATGCGAAATCGGAACGCCGGAGAGACGGAAGTTATTCACCGCTCGCAGGGTCTGGATGCCGTAATACGCTTGAGCAGGTACTTCGAGTACGCCAAGCAGGTCTTTTTCTGTGCGGAAAGATGCAGCGGAGGACATGATAGAAATCATCTCGATAGGGACCCGGTCTGTGCCGGAACACTGCAAATGCTAGGCTTGTGAAGAATTTTGGGCCAATGCTGTTAAACACTGGCCTATGCATATTCGGCATAATGCCCGTGTGACGCCGCGTGCGCGGCGAACGTGTGACCTAAATTGGTGCATGTCCGGGAGGGCGTGATGAATCTGGAAAGCAAATGGCTTGAGGACTTTAGTGCTCTGGCCGCCACCCGCAGCTTCTCCCAAGCGGCCGAAAGACGCTTCGTGACCCAGCCTGCCTTCAGCCGGCGGATCCGCAGCCTTGAAGCCGCGCTGGGGCTGACCCTGGTCAACCGTTCTCGCACACCGGTCGAGTTGACGGCGGCGGGGCAGCTGTTTCTCGTCACCGCACGGACCGTGGTCGAACAGCTGGGTGAAGTGCTGCGCCACCTTCATCACCTGGAAGGCGGGCAGGGCGAAGTAATACAAGTCGCCGCCGCCCACTCCCTGGCGCTGGGCTTTTTTCCGCGCTGGATCGCACAATTGCGCAACGAAGGACTGAACATCGCCACGCGGCTGGTGGCCACTAACGTTGGCGATGCGGTGCATGCGCTGCGTGAAGGCGGCTGCGATCTGATGCTGGCGTTCTATGATCCGGACTCGGCGATGCAAATGGATCCGGAGATTTTCCCGTCACTGCATCTGGGGGACACCGAAATGCTCCCGGTCTGCGCCGCGGACGCTGACGGCAAGCCGTTGTTCGACCTGGAAGGCGAGACCAGCGTGCCTTTGCTGGCCTACAGCGCCGGGGCATTTCTCGGGCGGTCGGTGAATGGTTTGCTGCGTCAGCGTGCCTTGCGTTTCACCACGATCTACGAAACCGCCATGGCCGACAGCCTGAAAAGCATGGCTCTTGAAGGTCTCGGCATCGCCTGGGTGCCGCAGTTGAGCGTGCGTGCCGAGCTTGCCCGGGGCGAACTGGTGATTTGCGGCGGCCCGCAATGGCATGTGCCGCTGGAAATTCGTCTGTATCGCTGCGCGCTGGTGCGCAAGGCGAATGTGCGGTTGCTCTGGCGCAAACTGGAAGGCGGCGCAGCCCAAGGCACAACCGGATCCTGAATCCAATGAAGAACCTTGTGGGAACGGGTTTGCCCACTCCCACAGGTTTTTGTGTGGTTCGTTGGCTGACCCTGAAGTCAATAAAACCGGCACTTTGCGCCGTATGACAGATGGTCGTATAGGGGGCTGTTTATCTGCTTCATTGAGGTATACTGCGCGGCCTTCGGCCGGTTTGACTGGCCATAATTCGTACAATCAAGCCACGCATTTTGCGTGGCTTGTTGTTTTTTGACGCGCCTGCGGGCGCCCAGAGAGAAGAGGCACGACGATGAGTGCACTGGTTGGCGTGATCATGGGCTCCAAGTCCGATTGGTCCACCCTTAGCCACACCGCCGATATGCTGGAAAAGCTCGGCATCCCTTACGAGGTGAAAGTGGTCTCTGCCCACCGCACCCCGGACCTGCTGTTCCAGTACGCCGAAGAGGCTGAGGCGCGCGGCATCGAGGTGATCATCGCCGGTGCCGGTGGCGCGGCCCACCTGCCAGGCATGTGTGCGGCCAAGACCCACCTGCCGGTGCTGGGCGTGCCGGTGCAGTCGTCGATGCTCTCGGGCGTCGATTCGCTGCTCTCTATCGTGCAGATGCCCGCGGGCATTCCGGTCGCCACCCTGGCCATCGGCAAGGCCGGTGCGATCAACGCAGCCCTGCTCTCGGCGAGCATCCTGGGCGCCAAGCATCCGCAATTTCATACCGTGTTGAAGAAATTCCGCGCTGAGCAGACAGACAGCGTCCTGGACAATCCAGACCCACGCATCGCCTGAGGTTGTTGACGATGAAAATCGGTGTAATCGGTGGCGGCCAGTTGGGTCG
This sequence comes from Pseudomonas frederiksbergensis, assembly GCF_017114915.1. Classification (GTDB taxonomy): domain Bacteria; phylum Pseudomonadota; class Gammaproteobacteria; order Pseudomonadales; family Pseudomonadaceae; genus Aquipseudomonas; species Aquipseudomonas frederiksbergensis_I. The sequence continues at coordinate 26,417 of NZ_JAAUOE010000020.1, read as the reverse complement.
CATGTTGGCGCTGGCGGGCACTCCGCTGGGCATGAATTTCGCTTTCCTCGACCCTGCGCCGGACGCCTGTGCCGCTGCGCTGGGTGAACATCTGCGGGCCGATTACGGCGATCAGGATCACCTGCGTCAGCTGGCCGATGAAGTCGATCTGGTGACCTTCGAATTCGAAAGCGTCCCGGCCGAAACCGTGGCCTTCCTGTCGCAATTCGTCCCGGTGTACCCGAGTGCCGAAGCCCTGCGCATCGCTCGCGATCGCTGGTTCGAGAAGAGCCTGTTCAAGGACCTGGGGATTCCGACTCCCGCGTTCGCCGACATCCAGTCCCAAGCCGATCTGGAGGCCGCCGTGGCGTCCATCGGTTTGCCGGCCGTGCTGAAAACCCGCACCCTGGGTTACGACGGCAAGGGCCAGAAAGTCCTGCGCAAGCCTGAAGATGTGGCCGGTACCTTCGCCGAGCTGGGTAGTGTCGCTTGCCTGCTGGAAGGCTTCGTGCCGTTCACCGGCGAAGTTTCGCTGATCGCCGTGCGTGCTCGCGATGGCGAAACCAAGTTCTATCCGCTGGTGCACAACACCCATGACAGCGGCATCCTCAAACTGTCCGTGGCCAGCACCGACCACCCGCTGCAAGCGTTGGCTGAAGATTATTCCAGCCGGGTGCTCAAGCAGCTGGAGTATGTCGGCGTGATGGCGTTCGAGTTCTTCGAAGTCGACGGTGGCCTCAAAGCCAACGAAATCGCCCCGCGCGTGCACAACTCCGGGCACTGGACCACCGAAGGCGCCGAGTGCAGCCAGTTCGAAAACCACCTGCGGGCTGTCGCCGGTCTGCCGCTGGGTTCGACGGCCAAGGTCGGCGAAAGCGCAATGCTCAACTTCATTGGTGTCGTGCCGCCAGTAGAGAAAGTGATCGCGATTGCCGACTGCCACCTGCACCACTACGGCAAGGCTTTCAAGGTCGGTCGCAAGGTCGGTCACGCCAATCTGCGTTGTGCAGACCGTGAGACGTTGGCCGCGCAGATCCTCAAGGTCGAAGCGCTCATCGCCGAATAGTTTCATGTGGCAGCGGCGGAACCTTCAGTGGCCGCCGTTCTCTGATGGCTGGATGCCAAAGTCTGTCTAGGCTATAGCCAACTAAATCAGAGGGAAATGCCATGGGAATTATCGGAACCATCTTTATCGGCTTGATCGTCGGCCTGCTGGCCCGGTTTCTGAAACCGGGCGATGACAGCATGGGCTGGATCATGACCATCCTGCTCGGTATCGGCGGTTCGCTGGCGGCCACCTATGGCGGTCAGGCATTACACATTTATGAGCCTGGTCAAACGGCGAATTTCTTAGGTGCACTAGTGGGCGCCATCGTCCTGCTGGTGATCTACGGCCTGATCAAAAAAAAGAACTGATTGAAGCGACAAAGCCCGCTCTGCGCCAACACCGGAGAGGGCTAGAATGCCCGGCGTCATACCGTCCTTTCCTTTGCCGAGCACCTTCATGCGCCGTCTTCTGTTGACTCTTCTCTTCCTGGGCAGTGGCTTGGCCCATGCCGGCGAACTGCCGGAAACCGACTGGCTCGAACTGATGCCCAAGTCGGACCAGAAAGCCCTCGAGGCCATGCCCGAAATCGATCACAACTCCCCGGAAGCCAGCGGCACCTTTACCCAAAAGGGTGGCATGAAGCAGAGCAAGGGCTTGCCGGCGGTGATGTATTCGACCAAGACCGTGCCGTCGATGAACGACAAGCACATCCGCATCGGCGGTTACCCGGTGCCGCTGGAATCCGACGCCAAGGGCCGCAGCACGTTGTTCTTCCTCGTGCCGTACCCGGGCGCCTGCATCCACGTGCCGCCACCACCGCCTAACCAATTGGTGCTGGTGCGTTATCCCAAAGGCTTGAAATTGAATGACATCTACACGCCGCTGTGGGTGACCGGCACGTTGAAGATCGAGAAGGTCAACAATGACTTGGCTGATGCGGCGTATGCGCTGGATGCGGCGCAGGTGCGGGTGGTTAAAGAGTCGGATTTGTAAGCACGGTTACCGTAAAAAAATTCCCAGCCTTCGGCAGCTCTTACATAGATCGGTGAGCTGCCGAAGGCTGCAATCTTTTGATCTTAAAGTGGCTTGCTGGCGATGCTCACGCCCAGGGTATGACTCGCCCCCGGCGCCAGCGTCACCACATCATCCATCACATTCGCCGTTTCAATGCACAGCATGCGCTGCCAGCCATCGTCGGCCATGTCGCTGAACGCGGCGGCGCGGTCGATCCACGGGTTCCAGATCACCGCCGAACGTGAACCGCTGGCGGTCAGTTCGATGCGTCGTTCCCAGTGCGGGTCAACGATGCTCAGCTTTGGCGGAGTATTCAGATAGATGCGGTCGGTTTCGCCGATAAAACGCAGATCACCGGTCTGGGTGACGGTTTTCCAGTCCTCCAGCGTCTCGATGTAATTCAAGCCATCCAGCCCTTCGACATGCACGTTGCGCACATCGCTGACCGCGAAATAGCTGTGCAGTGCCTGGCTGATCGTTACTTGCTCGGCGCCCTTGTTCTGGCTCGTCAGGTTGATGTGCAGCTGCTCATCCAGACGAATGCCCAGCTTCAAGTCCACCTGATGCGGCCAGCCCGGCAGGCCGCCTTCGAGGTAGGGCAGGACGAATTCAACCTTCAGGCTTTCGCCCTCGACTTCGATGCCAGCCAATTCCCAGTCCATCGCCCGCACCAGCCCGTGAGCGGGCGGCGGCTCCTGGCTGACGCGCATGGCCTGGACACTCTGCGGGTTGCGCGACAGATTGCCGAACCACGGCCAGCACACCGGCACGCCGGCACGAATAGCTTTGTCGGTCTTGAACACCGCCTCGTCGTTCAGCCAGATCAACGGCGGTTGGCCGGTCAGTTGATAACTGAGGATGTGCGCGCCTTGCTGGGCCACCAGCAATTCGGCCTGACCATGGCGGATGCGCCAGCAGTTCAGTTCATCCAGTTTCACGGCTTCAACGTTGGGCGTGCTCATGGGGCGACTCTCAATCAGGAACAGGACTGCAATGGACCGCAAAATGGTCGCCGGGTTTAACGCGCTCTGGGCGGAACCGAACGAGTGCGGCCGCTGCCGTCGATGGCGACGAACACAAAGACGGCTTCGGTCACTTTGCGCCACTCGCTGGACAGTGGATCGTCGCTCCAGACCTCGACCATCATCTGGATCGAGCTGCGACCGATTTCCAGGGCCTGGGTATAGAAGGAGAGCTGAGCGCCCACCGCCACCGGCACCAGAAACGCCATGCGATCGATCGCCACGGTGGCCACGCGCCCACCGGCAACCTTGCTGGCCATGGCGGTGCCGGCCAAATCCATCTGCGACACCAGCCAACCGCCGAAAATATCGCCAAAGCCATTGGTTTCACGCGGAAGCGCGGTAATTTGCAGGGCCAGGTCGCCTTGCGGGATTGGATCTTCTTGTTCGAGCTCTATCATGCCGGGGGTGCCTCTGACCCGTGACTCTTCGTAGGTGTAGCGGGTGGATAGCCGTCTCGGAAAAACGATTCATCCCCGAACATACTACGTTCGTCACGTTTTTCGTAAGGCGCCTAAAGGGAAACTCTGCGAAATCGGCTGACGGGTGCCAACGACGGTTTCGCACAGCAACCCCTTACAAGCCGTTGCAATATTGCGAGTATATCGGTCGGTAGACTCCGAGACGACCGCCCGGTTCTCATTTCGACCGTCAAATACGCGCCTCTATGTGCTTTTTCGAACAATTTGCTATCGTGCCGAACCTGCCCAAGCCTCCGCCAGCGTTGTTGAGGTTGCAGATCCGACTATAAGAGAAGCCCTTGCCATGACCACAGCGCCCTCGAGCATCGCGCAGCCAGCCCAACCCGCACGTCCGCTGACCCGTAACGACTACAAGACCTTGTCGCTGTCTGCCTTGGGCGGCGCGCTGGAGTTTTACGACTTCATCATCTTTGTGTTCTTCGCCACCGTGGTCGGCAAACTGTTCTTCCCCGCCGACATGCCCGAGTGGCTGCGCCTGATGCAGACATTCGGCATCTTCGCCGCCGGCTATCTGGCGCGGCCGCTGGGCGGCATCGTCATGGCGCACTTCGGTGACCTGCTGGGACGCAAGAAGATGTTCACCCTGAGCATTTTCATGATGGCGGTGCCGACCCTGATCATGGGCCTGCTGCCGACTTATGCGCAGATAGGTATGTGGGCGCCGATCCTGTTGCTGCTGATGCGGGTGATCCAGGGGGCGGCGATTGGTGGTGAAGTACCGGGGGCGTGGGTATTCGTTTCCGAACACGTGCCGCAGCGGCACATCGGTTATGCCTGCGGCACGCTGACCAGCGGTCTGACCGCCGGCATTCTGTTGGGCTCGCTGGTCGCCACCGCGATCAACAGCATCTATACGCCGGTGGAAGTGTCGGATTACGCCTGGCGGATCCCGTTCCTGCTGGGCGGTGTATTTGGCCTGTTCTCGGTCTACCTGCGCCGCTGGCTCCACGAAACCCCGGTGTTCGCCGAACTGCAATTGCGCAAGGCCTTGGCCGAGGAAGTGCCGCTGCGAGCTGTGTTGCGTGACCATCGCGGTGCAATTCTGACTTCCATGCTGCTGACCTGGCTGCTGTCCGCCGGCATCATCGTGGTCATCCTCATGACCCCGACCGTGCTGCAGACCGTCTACCACTTCCCGCCAACCACCGCGTTGCAGGCCAACAGCCTGGCCATCGTGTTCCTGAGCCTGGGCTGTGTGGCCTCCGGCGCATTGGCTGACCGCTTCGGCGCCGGTCGGGTGTTCGTGTTCGGTAGCGCTTTGTTGCTGCTGACCTCGTGGATCTTCTATCACAGCCTGTTCAATCACCCCGACTGGCTGTTCCCGATGTACGCCCTGACCGGTTTGCTGGTCGGCACCATCGGTGCGGTGCCCTACGTGATGGTCAAGGCCTTCCCGGCTGTGGTGCGCTTCAGCGGGCTGTCGTTCTCCTACAACCTGGCCTACGCCATTTTCGGCGGCCTGACCCCGATGGTCGTCACCCTGCTGCTCAAGGAAAGCCCGATGGGGCCGGCCTATTACGTGGCGATCATTTGTGGGGTCGGGATTCTGGTGGGTGGGTATCTCTGGAAGAAGGGTCGCTAAGCGGGCTTTTCGTATCGTCTGGACCGACGCCTTCGCGGGCAAGCCCGCTCCTACATAGGTTTGTGTTCATCGCAAATCCCCTGTGGGAGCGGGCTTGCTCGCGAAGAACGATAACGCGGTATTCCTTCAAAAAACCAAATACTGGCCTTTCATCCAATTGTCATATTTCAGCCATAGAGTGTTCACACGGCCTGCTGATACTTGGCCCCGACTTAACACACCTATCTGCTAGGAGTAAGGCATGAAACTGAAGCGTTTGATGGCGGCAATGACTTTTGTCGCTGCTGGCGTTGCGACTGCCAACGCGGTTGCCGCTGTTGACCCTGCTATCCCGAGCTACACCAAGACCACTGGTGTGTCGGGCAACCTGTCCAGCGTCGGCTCCGATACCCTGGCCAACCTCATGACCCTGTGGGCTGAGAACTACAAAAAAGAATACCCGAACGTAAACATCCAGATTCAGGCCGCCGGTTCTTCCACCGCGCCACCTGCGCTGACTGAAGGCACCGCTAACCTGGGCCCGATGAGCCGCAAGATGAAGGATAACGAGCTGCAAGCCTTCGAAACCAAATACGGCTACAAGCCAACCGCGATTCCGGTTGCCGTGGATGCCCTGGCTGTCTTCGTACACAAAGACAACCCGATCCAGCACCTGACCATGGAACAGGTCGACGCGATCTTCTCTTCGACGCGTCTGTGCGGCGCTAAAACCGACGTGAAAACCTGGGGCGACCTGGGTGTGACCGGCGACCTGGCCAACAAGCCAGTGCAACTGTTCGGTCGTAACTCGGTATCCGGCACCTATGGCTACTTCAAGGAAGAAGCCCTGTGCAAAGGCGACTTCAAGCCAAACGTCAACGAACAACCAGGTTCGGCTTCGGTTGTGCAGTCGATCAGCTCTTCGCTCAACGGCGTCGGTTACTCGGGCATCGGCTACAAGACCGCCAGCGTGAAAACCGTGGCCCTGGCCAAGAAAGGCAGCACCGAGTTCGTTGAAGACACCGAAGAAAACGCCCTGAACGGCAAGTATCCGCTGTCGCGTTTCCTCTACGTTTACGTCAACAAGGCCCCGAACAAGCCTCTGGCCCCGCTGGAAGCCGAGTTCGTGAAACTGGTTCTGTCCAAACAGGGCCAGGAAGTGGTCGTGAAAGACGGCTACATCCCACTGCCAGCCAAGGTTGCTGCCAAAGCACTGGCTGACCTGGGTCTGCAAGAAGGCGGCAACGTCGCAAAAAAGTAAAACCCTGAATCCGGGGTAATCCCGGATTCCAGTGTGGGAGCGGGCTTGCTCGCGAAGGGGTCATCACATTCAACATCCAAGTTGACTGACCCAGTGCTTTCGCGAGCAAGCCCGCTCCCACACACCTCGAATTTTTGCTCCGCTGCCAGTTCCCACAGGCGGCGGATTTGTTGCGTCACTGCATTGTCATCTTTCTGTCATACAGGATCGCTAGGGTGTGCGAATGAATGATCTGGCCAACTCCACCATGACTACAAATCCCCCCAAGCGAATTGACTTCAATACGCCTGAGCTGCACCGCAAGCGCCGTATTCGTGCGCTGAAAGATCGCCTGACCCGCTGGTACGTCCTCGTCGGCGGCCTCGCCGTCCTCGGCGCGATCACCCTGATCTTCTTCTTCCTCGGTTACGTTGTCGCGCCACTGTTCCAGGGCGCCGATCTGACTGCCAAAGACGCCATCACGCCCGCCTGGATGCAAGACGCCGGCAAGCCGCTGATGATCTCCCTCGAAGAACAGAACCAGGTCGCCATGCGGGTTTCCGACAAGGGCCAGGCGCTGTTCTTTGATATCGACACCGGCGCCGAACTGCGCCGCGTTGATCTGCCAATCCCGGCGGGCAGCAGCGTAACCGCTATCGGCGAAGACCAGCCAGGTCAGCCACTGGTCGCGGTGGGCTTGTCCAACGGTCAGGCTTTGGTGTTCCGTCACACCTATAAAGTCAGCTACCCGGATGGCAAGAAAACCATCTCGCCAGCCATTGAATACCCATACGGCGAAACGCCAATCGCGCTGAACGAGACCGGTGGTGCGCTGGAGCACGTCAGCCTCAACGCGACCGATTCGACCCTGCTGCTGGCCGGCTCCAGCGGTGCGCAACTGCATGTCATCTCGCTGACCAGCGAAGAAAACATGATGACCGGCGAAGTCACCAACGAGCAGAAGCGCATCGACCTGCCGCAAATGACCGAGCCGGTGAAGAACATCTTCGTCGACCCGCGTCAGCAGTGGCTGTACGTGGTCAACGGTCGTGCTCAGGCCGATGTCTTCAGCCTGCGCGACAAGAGCCTCAACGGTCGCTATAAATTGCTTGAAGACGGCAATGCCGAAGTGACCGCCAGTACCCAGTTGCTGGGCGGCATCTCGCTGATCGTCGGTGATTCCAAGGGCGGTCTGGCCCAGTGGTTCATGGCTCGCGATCAGGATGGCGAACAACGCCTCAAGCAGATCCGTACCTTCCAGATGGGCACCTCGCCGATCATCGAGATTACCGCCGAAGAGCGCCGCAAAGGCTTCGTTGCCCTCGACGCGTCCGGCAAACTCGGCGTATTCCACAGCACCGCTCACCGCACTCTGCTGGTGGACCAGGTGGTCGAGGGCCAAGGTCTTTTCGGCCTGTCGCCACGGGCCAACCGCGTGATCGTGGAGCAGGGCGGCAAGCTGCAACCGCTGCTGCTCGACAACCCGCACCCGGAAGTCTCGTGGAGCGCGTTGTGGAGCAAGGTCTGGTACGAGAACTACGACGAGCCTAAATACGTCTGGCAATCGACCGCCGCCAACACCGACTTCGAACCCAAGCTGAGCCTCTCGCCGCTGACCTTCGGTACCCTGAAAGCCGCGTTCTACGCCATGCTGCTGGCCGCGCCGCTGGCCGTCGCTGCGGCGATCTACACCGCGTACTTCATGGCCCCGGGCATGCGTCGCAAGGTCAAACCGGTGATCGAGCTGATGGAAGCGATGCCGACGGTGATCCTCGGCTTCTTCGCCGGCCTGTTCCTGGCGCCGTATGTGGAAGGGCACCTGCCGGGGATTTTCAGTCTGCTGCTGTTGATGCCGATTGGCATCCTGGTCGCCGGTTTCACCTTCAGTCGCCTGCCTGAGTCCATCCGCCTGAAAGTGCCGGACGGCTGGGAAAGCGCGATCCTGATTCCGGTGATCATGTTTGTGGGCTGGCTGTCGCTGTACATGAGCCCGTACATGGAAACCTGGTTCTTCGGCGGCGACATGCGCATGTGGATCTCCCACGACTTGGGGATCACCTATGACCAACGCAACGCCCTGGTGGTCGGCCTGGCGATGGGCTTCGCGGTCATTCCGAACATCTACTCCATCGCCGAAGACGCCGTGTTCAGCGTACCCCGTGGCCTGACCCTCGGTTCCCTGGCCCTTGGCGCCACGCCGTGGCAGACCATGACGCGCGTGGTGATCCTCACCGCCAGCCCGGGCATTTTCTCGGCGCTGATGATCGGCATGGGCCGTGCGGTCGGTGAAACCATGATCGTGCTGATGGCCACCGGTAACACCCCGGTTATGGAAATGAACCTGTTCGAAGGCCTGCGCACGTTGGCGGCCAACGTCGCGGTGGAAATGCCCGAATCGGAAGTCGGCGGCAGCCACTACCGCGTGCTGTTCCTCTCGGCGCTGGTGCTGCTGTTGTTCACCTTCATCATGAACACCCTCGCGGAACTGATTCGTCAGCGTCTGCGCAAGAAATACTCGTCGCTTTAACAAAGGTAGAAGTCTGTGAAACAGAACTCCCTGAATGGATGGTTCAAGAGCGGCGCCCCCGGCGTCTGGATCAGCGGTGGCGCGGTGTCCATTGCGGTCATCATGACCATTGGCCTGCTGGCGGTGATTGCCGTGCGCGGTCTGGGTCACTTCTGGCCGGCGGATCTGATCCACGCCAGTTACGACGTACCGGGCCAGGCCAATCACCTGGTCATCGGCGAAGTGGTGCAGAAGGAAGAAGTGCCCCGCGCGCGCCTGAAAAGCGCTGGCCTGCCGGTGCCCGATCAGGGCCCGGAGTTCATGACCCGCGAGCTGATCAAGGTCGGCAACCGTGATCTGAACGGCACTGATTTCACCTGGATTGTCGGCGAGTGGCTGACCAATCAGAAGACTCCGCCAGAGCTGATGGCCATCGAGCGTCGCGAGTGGGGCAACTTCTACGGCTACCTGGTCAACGTCAAGCAGGACGGCAAGGTCATCGCTGAAGGCGAGGCCGCATGGCCTGAGTTGCAGGCCCGTGTCGAGCGCGTCAACCAGCTCGCCGCGCAGCTCAAGACCCTGGAAAAGGTCGATATCGGTGCGATCAACGCCGGTCTCGAACGTATTCGTCTGCACGGTCGCAAACTGGAGCTGGACGGCCGTCTCGACGCTGCCGCGCAAGCGGACCTGGAGTCCGAGCGCGCCGAGCTGAACGCCCGTTACCAGGAAGTCGAAGCGCGTCTGAACGACCTGCATGCGCAGTTCAACCGCGATAGCCTGACGGCCCGCGATGCCAACGGTAAAGAGGTCGAAATCGGCATCGGCAAAGTGGTTCACGCCTACCAGCCCAATGGCATGGGCACGTTCACCAAGATCGGCTTCTACTTCAGCAAGGTCTGGGAATTCCTCAGTGATGACCCGCGTGAAGCCAACACCGAAGGCGGGATCTTCCCGGCGATTTTCGGCACCGTGATGATGACCCTGATCATGGCGATGATCGTGACGCCGTTCGGCGTGCTGGCGGCGGTCTACCTGCGTGAATATGCGCGACAGAACACCATGACGCGCTTGATCCGCATCGCGGTGAACAACCTGGCGGGTGTGCCGGCGATTGTTTACGGCGTGTTCGGCCTGGGCTTCTTCGTCTATGTGCTGGGTGGCTCGCTCGACCGGCTATTCTTCCCTGAAGCACTACCGGCGCCGACCTTCGGTACGCCGGGCCTGCTCTGGGCGTCGCTGACCCTGGCGCTGCTGGCGGTGCCAGTGGTGATCGTGGCCACCGAAGAAGGCCTGGCGCGGATTCCTCGCACCGTGCGCGAAGGCTCGTTGGCCCTCGGCGCGACCAAGGCCGAAACCTTGTGGAAGATCGTGCTGCCGATGGCCAGCCCGGCCATGATGACCGGCATGATCCTCGCCGTGGCTCGCGCCGCCGGTGAAGTGGCGCCGCTGATGCTGGTGGGTGTGGTGAAACTGGCGCCGTCGCTGCCGGTGGATGGCAACTACCCGTACCTGCACCTGGATCAGAAGATCATGCACCTGGGCTTCCACATTTATGACGTCGGTTTCCAGAGCCCGAACGTCGAAGCCGCGCGACCGCTGGTGTACGCCACCGCATTGCTGCTGGTGCTGGTGATCGCCACGTTGAACCTGTCGGCCGTTTATATCCGTAACCACCTGCGCGAGAAGTACAAGGCGCTGGATAGTTAATCACCGCCACTCCCTGTAGGAGCCAGGCTTGCCGGCGAAGGCGATTTCAAGGACGCCTTCGCCGGCAAGCCTGGCTCCTACAGAACGGCGGCACCGCTGGCCCAGCTTGTGAGGCCAGCGGCTCACTGAACCGAATTTGTTAGCACAGGGAGCCTCCCATGCAACACGAAGCACACACTCACGGCATCAACATGTCGGCCCTGGGCCGCGACAAACAGAGCCTGAGTCTCGAGCAGGAAACCGTGGCCATCGAAGTGCCGGGCCTGAGCCTGTACTACGGCGAGAAACAAGCGCTGTTCGATGTCAGCATGAACATCCCGAAACAGCGCGTGACCGCCTTCATCGGCCCGTCCGGTTGCGGCAAGTCCACGCTGCTGCGCACTTTCAACCGCATGAACGATCTGGTGGATGGCTGCCGCGTCGACGGCGCAATCAACCTCTACGGCAACAACATCTACCGCAAGGGCGAGGACGTGGCCGAGCTGCGTCGCCGGGTCGGCATGGTGTTCCAGAAGCCTAACCCGTTCCCGAAAACCATCTACGAAAACGTGGTTTACGGTTTGCGCATCCAGGGCATCAACAAAAAGCGCGTCCTCGACGAAGCCGTCGAGTGGGCGTTGAAAGGCGCGGCGCTGTGGGATGAAGTCAAGGATCGCCTGCATGAGTCGGCACTCGGTCTGTCCGGTGGTCAGCAGCAACGTCTGGTGATTGCCCGCACCATCGCCGTGGAGCCGGAAGTACTGCTGCTCGACGAGCCGTGCTCGGCACTCGACCCGATCTCCACGCTGAAAGTCGAAGAGCTGATCTACGAACTGAAATCCAAGTTCACCATTGTGATCGTGACCCACAACATGCAACAGGCCGCGCGGGTTTCCGACTACACGGCGTTCATGTACATGGGCAAACTGGTGGAATTCGGTGACACCGATACCCTGTTCACCAATCCGGCGAAGAAGCAGACCGAAGACTACATCACCGGTCGTTACGGCTAGGAAGCTGTATTGCACTGAACTGACGCTGCGGTCCACCGCACCTTACCGGACGCTCCAAGGACGCCAACATGATTAGTAAAGAAGGCCTTACCCATCACATCTCCGCGCAGTTCAACGCTGAGCTGGAGGAAGTTCGCAGCCACCTCCTGGCCATGGGCGGGCTGGTCGAAAAGCAGGTCAACGACGCAGTCACCGCGCTGATCGAGGCCGATTCCGGCCTGGCCCAGCAAGTGCGCGAAATCGACGACCAGATCAACCAGATGGAACGCAACATCGACGAAGAATGCCTGCGCATTCTGGCTCGTCGTCAGCCGGCGGCGTCGGACTTGCGTCTGATCATCAGCATCTCCAAGTCGGTGATCGATCTTGAGCGTATCGGCGACGAAGCCACCAAGATCGCCCGTCGCGCCATTCAGTTGTGCGAAGAAGGCGAAGCGCCGCGCGGTTACGTCGAGGTTCGCCACATCGGCGACCAGGTGCGCAATATGGTCCGCGATGCACTGGACGCGTTTGCCCGCTTCGACGCCGACCTGGCGTTGTCGGTGGCGCAGTACGACAAGATCATCGACCGTGAATACAAGACCGCCTTGCGTGAGTTGGCCACTTACATGATGGAAGATCCGCGCTCTATTTCGCGGGTCTTGAGCATTATCTGGGTGCTGCGTTCCCTGGAGCGGATCGGCGACCACGCGCGCAACATCTCGGAGCTGGTGATTTACCTGGTGCGCGGCACCGACGTGCGTCACCTGGGCCTCAAGCGCATGAAGGAAGAAGTGGAAGGCACCAGTGCCGAAACCGCTAATGTTCCGGATAAAGCTGACGATAAGTAAGGTTGCCCAAGAAAAGCGCCCGGCCCCTTGGCCGGGCGTTTTTGTTTGCGGCCTTCGAATCGAAAAGCAGCACCCGCGAACGAAAAGTCCCGGCGTGACTGAAGAGTTTTGGCAAAGTGCCATCAGCCAGCGTTATGCTTGCCGGGATTTTTAAAGGGGTGTTGGATGAGCAAGATCAGTGTGTTGGTCGTGGACGATGCGTCGTTCATTCGTGACCTGGTAAAGAAGTGCCTGCGCAACTACTTCCCGGGGATCCGGACCGAAGATGCCGTCAACGGCAAAAAGGCCCAGGCCATGCTGGCCAAGGAAGCATTCGACCTGGTCCTGTGTGACTGGGAAATGCCGGAAATGTCTGGCCTGGAGCTGCTGACCTGGTGCCGCGAGCAGGACAACCTCAAAACCATGCCGTTCATCATGGTGACCAGCCGTGGCGACAAAGAGAACGTGGTCCAGGCGATCCAGGCCGGGGTTTCCGGCTACGTCAGCAAGCCGTTCACCAACGAGCAGTTGCTGACCAAGGTCAAGCAGGCGCTGAACAAGATCGGCAAGCTCGACACCCTGATGAACAGCGCGCCGACCAAAATGAACTCGGCGTTCGGCAACGATTCCTTGAGCGCGTTGACCGGCGGCAAAGCGGCGGTGGTCGCCCCCTCGGCTGCGCCGACCCCGGCTGCCGCACCGTCTCGCGGTCTGCTCAACAGCCCGCCGGTCAAGGCACCTGCTGCTGCCTCCGCCTCCGCCTCCGCTGGCGGTCGTGGCCAAGGCCAACTGCGCCTGTCGAGCGGCACTCAGCAATGCGTGATCAAGGCCTTGAGCATCAAGGAAGCGCTGCTGGTGGTGAAACGCACCGACACCTTGCCGCAAGTCCTCGACAACGCCGTACTCGACCTGGAGCAGGGTGACAACGCCGAAATTGCCCGCCTCAACGGCTACCTGCACGCCATCGTCGCCCACGAGCCGAAGCCTGACAGCGAGTGGCTGCAACTGACCTTCCGCTTTATCGACCAGGACGCGCAGAAGCTCGACTACATCTCCCGCCTGATCGCCCGTGGCACCGCGCAGAAGCATTTCGTGCCGGGTGCGTAACGTGTACCGCGGATCGTTCCCACGCAGCGCGTGGGAACGATTCATTTGAAACATCTGCCGACTACACGGGTCCATTTCTGCTGCTAGGCTACTTCCCAGGCCTTACTCGACAGAATTTTGCCCATGTTCGCGCGCCTGCTGTTTTTCTGTGGTCTTTTAATGGTCTCCGCCTCCGCTGTGGCCATGACGATCTACAGGTCCACCGACGCCAGTGGCGTAGTCTCTTACAGCGACCGCCCCACCAAAGGCGCGAAGGTGTTCGTTTTTCGCGACCGGATGGTCGAGCGCCTTGAGCGGCAGGTATACCTCGACATCAAGAAGCTGAAGGGCATGGACAGTGTGTTCGTGCGCAACGACCTGTATGCGCCGGTCGAGATCGAGCTGAGTTTCGACGGGCTGCAGAACGTCAGCGGCGCGCCGAGCCGACCGATCCGTCGGGTGATGCCGGCGCGCAGTAACCTTCGTCTGGCACTGCTCAAGGCGACGAAGGCCGGAAGGCCGCTGGTGTATACCCCAAGGTTCGAATATTCCCTGGGCGATCCCTCAGGGGCTGCCATGGCCTATCGATATCCGCTGCCCTGGCGTGGCGGGCCGTTTCGGTTGAGCCAGGGCGCCAATGGCCAATACAGCCACTACGGGCCGAAGAACCGTTATGCGATGGACATCGCCATGCCCGAAGGCACACCGATCATCGCGGCGCGCGGCGGGGTGGTGGTGAAAACCGAGAATCGCCAGACCGGGCGCGGCAACGACCCGTCGGGCAATTTCGTGCGAGTGCTGCACGATGACGGGACCATGGGCGTATACCTGCACCTCAAGAAAGGCTCGGTCTGCGTACGGGAAGGTCAGCGAGTGGTGGTGGGCAGTGCGCTGGCGCTGTCGGGCAACACCGGCAACAGCAGCGGCCCGCACCTGCATTTCGTGGTGCAGCGCAATACGGGGTTGGGGCTGGTGTCGATTCCGTACCAGTTCAATCAACCGGTGGGGGCGTTGCCCAACTTTGCGTTGGGCAGTAGGAGCCGGCTTGCTGGCGATGAACGATAACGCGGTGTAACAGAGACACCGCGGCGCTCCTGATCGCCAGCAAGCCGGCTCCTGCAGGAGCATGGCTCAGTCGAGCATCAACACCTTGGCCAATATGATCTTCGGCCCCTTCATCTTTTTGATGATGATCCGCAAACCTTCGACCTCCAGCACTTCCTCCTCTTCCGGCACCCGTTTCAGGGTTTCGTAGACCAGCCCGGCGAGGGTTTCCGCTTCAATGTGGTCCAGGTCAATGCCCAGCAGGCGTTCCACCTTGAACAGCGGCGTATCGCCGCGCACCAGCAGCTTGCCTGGCTGATACGCGAGGATCCCGCGTTCGGCCTTGCGGTGTTCGTCCTGAATGTCGCCTACCAGCACTTCCAGCACGTCTTCCATGGTCAGATAGCCGATGATGTTGCCGTCGGCTTCCTCGACCAGGGCGAAATGCGAGCCGCCCTTGCGGAACTGTTCCAGCAACTGCGACAGCGGCATGTGCCGCGATACGCGCTCCAGCGGTCGGGTCAGTTCGGCGAGGTTGAACGACTCGGGAATGTGATCCAGGGCTGCCAGTTCCAGCAGCAGATCCTTGATGTGCAGCAGGCCGACGAACTCCTGGCGCTCGCTGTCATACACCGGGTAGCGGCTGAACTTGTGGCGACGGAACAACGCCAGGATTTCCTTGAGCGGTGCATTGAACTCGAGGGTGACCAGGTCTTCCCGGGAGTTGGCCCAGTCGACCACTTCCAGCTCGCCCATTTCCACCGCCGAGGCTAATACGCGCATGCCTTGGTCGCTCGGGTCCTGGCCACGGCTGGAGTGCAGGATCAGTTTCAGTTCTTCACGGCTGTAATGGTGTTCGTGATGCGGGCCGGGTTCACCCTGGCCGGCGATGCGCAGGATCTGGTTGGCGCTGGCGTTGAGCAGGTAGATGGCCGGGTACATGACCCAGTAGAACAAGTACAGCGGCACCGCCGTCCACAGCGACAGCAATTCGGGTTTGCGGATGGCCCAGGATTTCGGGGCCAGTTCACCGACCACGATGTGCAGGTACGAAATGATGAAGAACGCCGTGAAGAACGAAACCGCCTTGACCACTTCAGCGGAATCTACGCCCACGGCACTCAGTACGGGCGCCAGAAGGTGCGCGAACGCCGGTTCACCGACCCAGCCAAGGCCCAGGGAGGCGAGGGTGATACCCAATTGGCAAGCCGACAGGTAGGCATCGAGCTGACTGTGAACGGTGCGCAGGATGTGTCCGCGCCAGCCGTGTTTATCAGCGATGGCTTCGACCCGGGTCGAGCGCAATTTGACCATGGCAAATTCCGCCGCAACGAAAAAGCCGTTGAGCAAAACCAGAATCAGAGCAAAAAGAATCATGCCGAAGTCGGCGAATATTGTTGCGAGGGTCAAGCCAGGGGAAGGGTCCATGATGGAGTTTTGCGGGTTCCGTGTATTCAAAAAAGGGGGAAATGCAGTGCCTGAAGGGCAGGCACAAGTCAGCCAATGTAGCGGCTGACTGGGCGATTGCCTAGTGGCGAGTGCTGGCCGGTATCAGTCGGCGGCGCTGATGACCCGGGATTTGCTGACCTGGGCCGGCGCAAAATGGCAGGTAAACGTGCTGCCATGCCCTGGCACGCTGCTGATTTCCATGCGGGCCCGGTGGCGCAGCAGCACATGTTTGACGATGGCAAGTCCGAGCCCGGTGCCGCCGGTGTTGGAGTTGCGGCTGGAGTCGACACGATAGAAACGTTCGGTCAGGCGCGGCAGGTGTTTGCTGTCGATGCCGATCCCCGAATCCTGCACGCTCAGGTGTGCGCCTTGATCGTCGCCCCACCAGCGAATGCGGATCTTGCCCTCGGCCGGGGTGTATTTCACGGCGTTGAACACCAGGTTGGAAAACGCGCTGCGCAATTCGGCTTCGCTGCCCTTGAGCAGAATCGTCGGGTCGGCTTCCAGGGTGATGTGCTGATTTTTCTGCCCCGACAGCTGCTGAGCATCGCTCTTGATCGATTGCAGCAGGCTGTCGATGGAAACCGGCTGGTTGTCCGAGGGGTAATCGGTGGCTTCCAGCTTGGCCAGCAGTAGCAAATCGTTGAGCAAGGTCTGCATGCGCCCGCCTTGCTGCTGCATTTGCTGCAGGGCACGGGTCCAGCGCGGGTTCACTTCCTCGACATTGTCGAGCAGGGTTTCCAGGTAGCCGCAAATCACCGTCAGGGGCGTACGCAGCTCGTGGGACACGTTGGCGATGAAGTCTTTGCGCATCTGCTCCAGCTGATGGATACGTGTCACGTCGCGCACCAGCATCAAGTGCTCGTTGTTGCCGTAGCGGGTGATGTACAGCTGAATGCGCAGGCGATCATTGATCGGCGACGGAATTTCCAACGGCTCGGCGTAGTTGTCCTGCTCGAAGTATTCCTTGAAGCGCGGATGGCGCACCAGGTTGGTCACGGGCTGGCCGCTGTCTTGAGGGGTCTTGAGGCCGAGCAGGGTTTCGGCGGCGCGGTTCCACCATTCCAGGTTGCCGTCGCTGTCGAGCATGATCACCGCGTCTTTCAGCGCGGCAGTGGATTCCTGGACCCGGTCGATCACCGCTTGCAGGCGCCCGCGCACCCGTTGATCGCGGCGTTGCAGGTGATAGATGCTGTCAAACACTTCGCCCCACAGGCCATAGCCGTCGGGCGGTGCTTCATCGGGTTGGTGCAGACGTAGCCATTCGTGCAGGCGCAGTAGCTGTTTGAGGGTCCAGGCCAGGTAAACACCCAGGCCCACGGCGAGGCTCCAGCCGTAGTAGCCGGAAATCAGGCCGATCACCAGGCAGGCGGTGACCAGCAACAGCATGTGGCGAATCAGGGTGCCATGCCAGTTTTGGTTCACGGAAAATATGCGTCCTTGTCAGCGAGTCTGGCGGCCGGCTCAGGCCTTGGTGGAAAACCGGTAGCCGGTGCCGCGCACGGTTTGTACCAGATTTTCGTAGGCATCGCCGAGGGCTTTGCGCAGGCGACGGATGTGTACGTCGACGGTGCGCTCTTCGACGTAGACATTGCCGCCCCAGACCTGATCCAGCAACTGGCCGCGGGTGTAGGCACGTTCCTGGTGGGTCATGAAAAATTGCAGCAAACGGTATTCGGTCGGGCCCATCTCAGCGGGTCTGCCGTCGATGGTCACGCGGTGGCTGATCGGGTCCAGCAGCAGGCCGCCGACTTCGATCGGCGCTTCGCCATCGGTCGGACCGGCGCGGCGCAGCACGGCTTTGAGGCGCGCAACCAGCTCACGGGGGGAAAACGGTTTGGTGATGTAGTCGTCGGCGCCGACTTCCAGGCCCTGGATCTTGTTGTCCTCTTCGCCCTTGGCGGTGAGCATGATGATCGGGATATCCCCGGTCAGTTCATCGCGCTTGAGGCGGCGGGCCAGTTCGATGCCGGAGGTGCCGGGCAGCATCCAGTCGAGCAGGATCAGGTCCGGTTTGCGGTCGACGATAATGGCATGGGCCTGCTGGGAGTTTTCCGCTTCCAGACAGTCATAGCCGGCCATTTCCAACGCAACGGCGATCATTTCGCGAATGGGCGCTTCGTCGTCGACGATCAGAATGCTCCTGCCAACCATGCCTTAATCCTCTTGTCATTTAACTGTCTTGCGCCGCATTAGATAACGGAATTATTGCAGTCGTGTGACAGTATTTTAGCCGCCCTGCGATTGTCGCGATCCTGAACTAAGCTCTAAGTCCGAATCCTGACAACCACAAAAGGAAGGTTTCCATGAATCACATTGTTCAATCCTGGAAGGCCCTGCTGGTCACGGCTGCGCTAACGCTGCCGTCCCTGGCCTTTGCCGCCGATCCGGCCATGATGAAAGACGGCATGATGGTCGACCAGAAGGGTATGACCTTGTACACGTTTGACAAGGACAAGGATGGCAAGTCGATGTGCACGGGTGAGTGTGCGATGATGTGGCCGCCATTGATGGCGCCGATGGATGCCAAGCCCACCGGGAAATGGATGCCGATCAAACGTGATGACGGCACGATGCAATGGGCGTATGAAGGCAAGCCAATGTATGGCTACAAAATGGACACGAAACCCGGGGATACCGCGGGTGACGGTAAAGGCGGCTTCTGGCACATGTATCGGCACTGATTGACTGCAAAAAGATTGCACCCGTAGCAGCTGGCGAAGCCTGCGTTCGGCTGCGGCAGCTGCTACAGATCAATCGCAGTCAACGCGACGCGTAATCCAGCACAATCCCGACGAAAATCGCCAACCCCGCCCAGTGATTGTGCAAAAACGCCTGGAAGCAACGCATCCGCTCCTTGCTGCGGGTGTACCAGAACTCCCACGCAAAACAGCCTGCCGCCGCCAGCAGCCCGAGGTGGAACCAGCCGCCGAGCTGGAATTTCGAACCCGCCAGCAGCAAGCACCCCAACGCCAAGCCCTGCAGGGTCAGAATGATCACCCTGTCGGCGTCGCCAAACAGAATCGCCGTGGATTTCACCCCGATCTTCAAGTCGTCGTCACGGTCGGTCATGGCGTAATAGGTGTCGTAGCCTACGGTCCACAGCAGGTTGGCGATCCACAGTAACCAGGCCGTCGCCGGCAGTTCACCGGTCTCGGCGGTGAACGCCATGGGCATGCCCCAGGAGAACGCCGCGCCCAGCACCACTTGCGGGTAATAGGTGTAGCGCTTCATGAATGGATAACTGGACGCCAGGGCCAAGCCGCCCAGCGACAGCCAGACAGTCGCCGCGTTGGTGCACAACACCAGCAAAAAGCTCACGCCCATCAGCACCGCGAAGAACACCAGGGCTTCTTTGGAGCTGATCTTGCCGCTCACCAGCGGCCGCTGTTCGGTGCGTTTGACGTGGCCATCGACCTTGCGGTCCGCCCAATCGTTGATCACGCAACCGCCGGCACGGGTCAGCACTACGCCGAGCACGAAAATCACGATGTTGGCCAGTGACGGCGAACCTTCACCGGCAATCCACAGTGCCCACAGCGTCGGCCACAACAGCAGATAAATGCCGATCGGCTTGTCCATGCGGGTCAGCTGAATGAAATCCCAGGCCCGAGGATTGAAGCGGTTCAGGGACTTGAGCAGGGTCTGATACATCAGCAATTCTCCGGATGCGCGCGGGCGGCGCTCCACAGGGTCGGCAGGAAAATCTCGGCCACCAGCACGCTCAGAGCACCACGGTCGAAACGCGAGCGGCGGCCCCACAGTTCAGGTGCTTGAGCCTCCACCGGCAACCATGCTTGAGGATAATGACAAACCTCGATGGCCCGACGCTGAAAGGCCTGGTCGCAAAACAGCAACTCGCCCAGGGAACGGCTGCCCAGTTCGTCCATGTGCAATCCGTCGCCCTGCAACGCGCTACGCGCCGCCACGCTGCGGGCAAACACCCAGGCTTCACCGTGGCCGCGCAAATACACCTCGCGCACCCAGCCTTCGCTGCCTTCGGCCAGTTCCAGCGCGGCACATTCGTCGGCGCGCAGCGGTTGCCAGCCTTCGAACAGCGGCGTGACGCTGAAACCGTCATTCGACAAACGGGTCAGGCGTCGGGTCAGCGATCCTTCATCGAACAGCCAATTGAGCGTAGACGTATCGGGGAGGGGCGTCAGTTGGCTTTGAGAAAGCCAGAGCGGCATCGTGGAGGGGGCTTTTGAGTGCGGCACAGTGAGTCATTATTGGCAGCAAATGAGGCGGCGAGCTTACCATGTCAGGCGGCGAGTTTGATTGATCCGGCCTGCCGTTGCGCCGAACAGGCTTGCATCTGCCGGGCCCGATCAGTACAAAACGCCCAGAGCCGGACGGCAGCGCTTCATCCATCGACCGTTTGCGCCGGCAAAAGCCTGAATCTGAGGAAGTACCTGAATGAAAAAGTGGCAATGTGTGGTCTGCGGCCTGATCTATAACGAAGCCGAGGGCTGGCCGGACGACGGTATTGCGGCGGGCACACCGTGGCAGGACGTACCGGAAGACTGGCTGTGCCCGGACTGCGGCGTGGGCAAAATGGATTTCGAAATGATTGAAATCAACTAAAACAAGCAAGGAGCAAGGAATGAACGCACCTGTCGTGATCGTCGGCACTGGGCTGGCTGGCTACAACCTGGCCCGGGAGTTTCGCAAACTCGATGGCGAAACCCCGCTGCTGTTGATTACCGCAGATGACGGACGCTCCTACTCCAAGCCGATGCTCTCCACCGGCTTTGGCAAGAACAAAGACGCCGATGGCCTGAGCATGGCCGAACCGGGCGCCATGGCCGAGCAATTGAAGGCCGAAGTGCGCACCCACACGCGCATCAGCGGTATCGATCCGGGCCACAAGCGCCTGTGGATCGGCGAAGAAGCGGTGATCTACCGTGACCTGATTCTGGCCTGGGGCGCGGAAACCGTGCGGGTGCCGATCGAAGGCGACGCGGCCGATGCCGTTTTCCCGATCAACGACCTTGAAGACTACGCCCGCTTTCGCGCGGCGGCGGCCGGCAAGCATCGGGTGTTGCTGCTGGGCGCCGGTCTGATCGGCTGCGAATTCGCCAACGACCTGATTCTCGGGGGCTACGAAGTGCAACTGGTTGCACCCTGCGAACAAGTCATGCCGACCTTGCTGCACCCGGCGGCGGCCGCTGCGGTCCAAGCCGGGCTGGAAAGCCTGGGCGCGCGCTTCCACCTCGGGCCGGTGCTCAATCGCTTGCAGCGAGTGGCTGACGGCCTGGAAGCACATCTGTCCGACGGCCAGATCATCCCTTGCGATGTGGTGGTGTCGGCCATCGGTCTGCGTCCGCGCATCGACCTGGCGGCTGCTGCCGGGGTGCAGGTCAATCGCGGCGTAGTGGTCGACCGTCACCTGAAAACTTCTCACGCCAACATCTACGCTCTGGGCGACTGCGCCGAGGTCGATGGGCTGAATTTGTTGTACGTCATGCCCCTCATGAGCTGTGCGAGAGCGCTGGCTCAGACCCTCGCCGGAAACCCCACCGCTGTGAGTTATGGCCCGATGCCGATCACCGTGAAAACCCCGGTCTGCCCATTGGTGGTTTCCCCGCCACCACGGGGCGCGGAGGGCGTCTGGACGGTCGAAGGGCAGGGCGCGGACATCAAGGTGTTGTGCCGCGACAGCGCCGGCAAATTGCTGGGCTATGCCCTGACAGGCACGGCGGTGATGGAAAAACTCGCCCTGAACAAAGAGCTTCCGCCCCTGTTGGCGTAAACACCGGTCGTTCTGTCGGAATCACCCCCTTTTTGTCTCTACAAAGGTCGCGGGGAGACTGGCGCGGCTCTTAAGCGCGTGCCATCCTCACTCCCGTCTGCCGCAGAGTAGAGCACCTGCGGCGCCTTGGGCGCTGTTCCAACGAGAACAGCACGGACATAACAACAAAAAACCGTCAAAGGGGCTTCACTCATGCGTAAACCAGAACTCGCCGCTGCCATCGCGGAAAAAGCAGACCTCACCAAAGAACAGGCCAATCGCGTTCTCAACGCCGTTCTCGAAGAAATCACCGGCGCTCTGCATCGCAAGGATAGCGTCACGCTGGTGGGCTTCGGCACCTTCCTGCAACGCCATCGCGGTGCCCGCACCGGCAAAAACCCGCAAACCGGTGAGCCAGTCAAAATCAAGGCCAGCAACACTGTTGCGTTCAAGCCAGGCAAGTCGTTGAAAGACAGCGTTAATCCGTAACACGCACCGACTTCCCGCGCAGCGGGCGAGCGGGATAAAAAATGGGCACGCCAACGAGGTTGGGTGCCCATTTTTTCTGTCTGGCGGATCAGCCGACTCGGCTTTGTTTCCTGGCGAGAATCGCTGCTATTTCCGGCTCATTCAGGTGATCCAGCGCGCGCTCTACCAACAAATGCACCCCGTCGGCCATGCGGCTGAGCGCCAGGGCTACGGAGCGGCGTGAACCGTCCACGTCGTCGGCGAGGTCGGCGGCGATGGCGCTGATGGACAAGATATCTTCCGAGGCATTGGCGAGGAGGGCTTCAGTGTTGATGCCCGGGCAGACGCTGAAGAGCTGGCCTTTGCGTTTCGGTGGCTTTGGTTCGGCTGGCGGGAAGTGGTGGTCGAGGGCGCGTTCGGCGGCGTCGTTGAGTTTTTTTGAATCGGGGCTTTCGTATGGGGAGACCGGATCGGTGTCCGGTGGGTTAGGTGTAACTTTGAACATGATCTTCAATTCCTTGAGTGATGCTGACACCACTTCGCCGACTAAACGAAGGGGAGGCAGCTGTACGCAGGTTAGTCGGACCGGGGAATTGAAGAAGCCGGCGCACCCAAAGGTGCCCTACGCACAGCTACCATCAAATGCAGGTAGGAAATACCTGTCTGACGGACGCTTGTACAACTTCAATTACCAGCGGGCGACTAAACCCGACCACTGACGATCAGTGACACGAATCAAGGTACCGACCGGCCCCAAAGCGCACAAGCCAGCGGATTCTGGCGTAGCCGTAGGCAACGACGCAAGGTGTTGTAGCTTTCACGACGTTACCTACAAGGCTTTTAAACAAGCACTGTCAGGCATTGGCGTGGGACCGACTGGAAAACCATTTTTGATCAGGATTGGGGGGCTGAATCAGGTTGCCGAGTTCGTCGTAATGGTGCTGCAGGCTGCTGGCCGCACTGTGTTCGGCAGCACCTGACGGCCCTAGAGTCCTCGGCCTTGCTCAGGCTTTTTTCTCTAAATAGAACTTCAGATATTTTTTTGGTCTTTCTTGAAAGGCTCGTGCCTTACCGAAGCTATAAGCATCGTCAAAGTATTTATAAGCCTGTGAATAATCTTCCAGTTCACTCTAGGATTTCCGCTGCAGTCTCTCCTTCAAAGGTTTGGACGGCCGTTCGATAAATGACCGTCCAACTTTCCTCTGATGATCTTTTAAGAATATGTTTTGAGCCAAACACGTATAGGGTGTCGCCAAGTGAAATTTTTTCTTTTATATGCTGTGCTGAGTGTGAGACTAAAAATTGATGTAGGAAGACCATGGGTAGGCCCTGATGATATAACCAGGCTGGTTCGCCCACCCATACAGGTTTTTCATTCAAACACAGGAACTCATTTTCTAGACGTTCTGTTAGCCATTTCTTTTTATTTTTTGGGGCGCTTTGCTCGACGTATTCGTTGTAAAGACCCCTTGCAAAATCTTCTGCACCTTCGGCTTCCATCGACGCGGATTGCTTTTCTGCGATCTCCATCGCAGCGCCCCAGAAAATGTGAAAATCGGTCAACCCGCTCATGTTTTCTCCTATACAGCCTGCTTTACCATTGTCCGGTGGTTTTTATAACTTTTACCAAGTCCCATCCCGCATGGCTTTCGCAAGCTAGCCTTTGATCTTTTTTTTAGAAGGGCAAGGAGTTTTTTATTGCTGCGAATTTTTCTAACGCAGCACCTTTATTTCTTAAATGGTTCAATGCGGCTTCTAAAGTTGAAAATTCTTTGATTTCTTCATTTTCATCATCTTCAAGTAAGTCCATACGAGATTCGTCGGTTGAAAAATAATATGTGTAATAAATATTGTTTTGTTTTTTTATGGCGTATTGGAATAGAAAAGAAACGCCATCGATCAAGCGACTTTCCTCGTAGCCTCGCCGTTTACCGGTGTTGAGTGCATCTATGAGTTTATTCATTTTCTAACCTGTGATGTCGATACGGACCATTGTTCCGTCGGCGCGCTTAATGTTGACGTGTGGTAGTTCGCCATGACCCGTACCTTTCGGGTCATCGTGACCATAAACGCGTCCTGTTTCTTTATTGATGGGGTAGTCTTTTCTGTATCTGACTTTTCCGTCTCTCTTTTTAAACTGATCCATTTTGTTTTTCTTTCTGATGCCCGTGGCATCTTGCGACCCAATGCCTCTGACTTTTTGGGCCTTAGGAAATGCCTCGGCCAATAATTCGTTCGCTTCTTTTTTTGTTTTCACCTTCACGACTGTTTTTTGAGGGCCATTACGCAAGGCGTCCACTTTCTTTGAACAGGCTGCCAGACCAAGTGGATCTGACCACATAAATGGATTGGGTGAGTAGGCGTATGTATTCAATCCCCCCATCAACCCAATCGGATCCGGCGTCGTAAACCGCCCCACATCCGGATCATAAAACCTGAACGTATTGAAATGCAGCCCGGTCTCCCGGTCCAGGTACTGCCCCTGAAACCGCAGGTTTTGCTCTTCAATGTAATACGGCTCGCGCACCTCTTCTAACGTATTGCCCCACACCCGATAACTCGCCTGCCAGACGTTGTGGCCGTCCGCCTCGGTGAGCTGTTCCGGCAGGCCGTTGAGGTCGTTGTGGTAGTAGCGGATTTTTTGCAGCGGGCCGGTGCCGTCGACGCGGGCCAGAGGGGCGTAACCTTCGTCTTCGTAGAGGTAGAGGCTGGTCTGCTGATGGCGATGCTCCTGCAACAGGCGCAGGCCGTCCCAGGTGAAGCGGGTCTCTCCCAGTGGATAACCCTTGCTGTCGTGCTCGGTTTTTTCGATGCGCCGGCCCAGTGGGTCGTAGGTCATCCTGACCACGCTGCCGTTTTCATTGCGCACTTCAATCAACCGGCTTTCGGCGTCGTAGGCGAAACGTTGCAGGCCCCGTTGAGCGCTGCGTTTTTCGATCATCCGACCAAACGCGTCATAGCGGTAACGCTTGTCCTGGTAGGTCAGCAGTTTGTTGTGCACCACCAGCCCGGCGCCGGGTTGCGGGCCGTCCAGCAGATTGGCGGCGGCGTCGTAGGCGAAGGTTTCGCGCTGGCCGTGCAGGCTGTCCTGGCTGGCGATGATGCGGCCGGTGGCGTCGTAGTGCAGCAGTTGGCGGTGTTGCGCGGCGGGTTGCTGGTCGAGTTTGCCGATCAGGTTATCGGCGGGGTCGTACTCGAAATGTTTCTGCACCGCTGCCGGCATCAGCGATGGCTGGCTGCTGTGTCGGCGTTGGCGTGAGCGTAAGCGCCCGCTGCGGTCGTATTCGCTTCGGGTGCTGATCTGGCCCTGGGTGCGCAGCACTTCGCGGTGCAGGCGGTCGCGTTCGAAGTCGCTGATGACTTGGCCGTCGAGGTTGATCTGGTGCAGGTGGCCGCTGCCGTAGTACAGGCGATTGAGCCAGCGGTCGTCGGGCAGTTGGGTCTGGATCAGATTGCCGAGTTCGTCGTAGTGGTGTTGCAGGCTGCCGGCGGCGCTGTGTTCGGCGAGCAACTGGCCGAGGGCGTCGTAGGCGAAGCTCAGGGTTTGTGCGTTGCCCTGGTGGTCGGTGAAGGTGACGGCGGTGAGTTGGTCCAGTGGGTCGTAGGAGTAGTCGGTGCGGCCATCGTCGGTGACTTTGGCGATCAGCCGGCCGACGGCGTCGCGTTCCAGTCGGTGAACGATGGGAGCGGGGGGCGACTCGGGGACGACGGCCAGGCCGTTGCCGTATGGCGCCGGAACAGCCGTGACCGCCGCGACGTTATCCAGCAGGTCATAGCTGTAGCGCTTGGCACTGCCATCCAGATCCTGTTGTTCGGTCAGCCGATCCCCTGCATCCCAGGCGAACCGATAACTTTCACCGTTCTCATTGGTCAGCGCTTGCAGCCGCCCGTAGCGGTCGTACCCGAACTGCACCTGCCGGCCATGGGCGTCGGTACGCTGACGCACCTGGCCGCGGCGGTTGTGTTGATACAGCGTGGTGTGCCCGGCCGGGTCGGTATAACCGGTCAACTGGCCGCTGACGTCGCGCTGATACTGCTCGGTGCGGCCGTCCGGCAATTGGCTGCTGAGCAACCGTCCCTGGGCGTCGTAACTGAATTGGGTGCGTTCGCCGAGGGCATCGGTGATCGTTTGCAGATAGCCCCGGTTGTCGTAGCTGAACCGCGTCGGATAACCCGAGCAATCGATGTGTTCGATCAATTGGCCGAACGGGTTCCAGCGCAGCTTTTTGCTTTTATCGGTGGCGTCGATGATCTCGACGACCTGGCCGTGGGCGTCGTA
>NZ_JAAUOE010000002.1 GCF_017114915.1 Pseudomonas frederiksbergensis | reverse complement strand
TTTACCCCGACCAGCGCCATCACCGACACCAGCAACGTCATCACTCTGGATAACAGCGGCGTGCAAAACGCCTCGGGCAACGCCGGCAGCGGCACCACCGATTCCAACAACTACGCCATCGACACCGTACGCCCGACGGCCACCATCGTGGTCGCGGACACGGCGCTGGCGGCGGGCCAGACATCGGTGGTGACCATTACGTTCTCCGAGGCGGTGACCGGCTTTACCACGGCCGACCTGACGGTGAGCAACGGTACCCTGAGCAATCTGAGTACCAGCGATAACATTACCTATACCGCGACCCTGACACCGACGGCGAGCATCACCGACGCAACCAACCTGATTACCCTGGACAACACCGGGGTGACCGATGGGGCCGGCAACACCGGCAGCGGCACCACCGATTCCAACAATTACGCCATCGACAGCCTACGCCCGACCGCCACCATCGTGTTGAGCGATTCGACCCTGAAACCAGGGGAAACCGCCCTGGTGACCATCACCTTCAGCGAAGCGGTGACGGGGTTCGACAATAGTGACTTGAGCATCGCCAACGGTACCTTGAGCGCGGTGAGCAGCAGCGACGGCGGCCTCACCTGGACCGGCACTTTCACCCCGACCGCCGGGATTACCGACACCAGCAACCTCATCACCCTGAACAACAGCGGCGTCTCGGACGTGGCCGGCAATACCGGGTCGGGCACCACCAACTCGGCCAACTATGTGGTGGAAACCCAGGTGCCGACCGCTACCATCGTAGTTGCCGACAATGCCCTCAAGGCCGGTGAAACGTCGCTGGTGACCATTACCTTCAGCGAAGCGGTGAGCGGCTTCAGCAACGCCGACCTGACGATTGCCAATGGCACCCTCAGCAGCGTTTCATCCAGCGATGGCGGCGTGACCTGGACTGCGACCTTCACCCCGACCGCCAGCATTACCGACACAACCAACCTGATCAGCCTGGACAACAGCGGTGTGATCAACGTGTCGGGCAACAGCGGCGTCGGCGTGACCGACTCCAACAACTACGCGATCGACACCGTTCGCCCGACCGCGACCATTGCGGTGGCGGACAATAAGCTGGGCATCGGCGAGACCACCACGGTCACGATTACCTTCAGCGAAGCGGTGTCCGGTTTCGACCTGTCGGACCTCAGCGTGGCCAATGGCGTGCTGTCCAGCCTGGCCAGCAGCGACGGTGGCGTGACCTGGACCGCCACGCTCACGCCGACTGCGAGCATCAACGATGCGACCAACCTGATTTTGCTCGACACCAGCACTGTGCTCGACGTTGCGGGCAATGCCGGCGCCAGCATCGCCATCTCCAACAACTACGCGCTCGATGCGACTCGCCCGACCGTTACCATCGTGGTTGCCAACCCGAACCTGGGCATCGGCCAGACGACGCTGGTGACCTTCACGTTCAACGAGGCGGTCAGCGACTTCGATTTGTCGGACTTGAGCGTGACCAATGGTGAGCTGACCAGCCTGGCCAGCAGTGACGGCGGCAAGACCTGGACCGCGACCTTCACACCCACCGCGAACATCACCGACCCGAGCAACTTCATTGCGCTGGACACCAGTAATGTCGCGGACCTGGCGGGCAACACAGGCGCCAGCGTCGCGGTATCCAATAACTACGCCATCGACGGCGAACGACCGACCGCCACGGTGGTGGTTGCCAATCCGAACCTGGGCGTCGGCCAGACCTCGTTGGTGACGTTCACCTTTAACGAAGTGGTAAGTGGCTTTGACCTCTGCGACATCAGCGTGGCCAATGGCAGCTTGTCCAACCTGAGCAGCAGCGACGGCGGTAGAACCTGGACCGCGACCCTGACGCCGAACGCCAATGTCAGCAGTAGCAACAATGCGATCAACCTGAGCGTCGCTGGCGTCAGCGATGGCGCAGGCAATGCGGGTAGCGGTGTCAGCCAATCGAACAACTATGCAATCAATACCGTCGTTGTACCGTCGTCGCCGATCGTCGTGGCACCACCGGATCCGGAATTTCGCGTCACCGTTCCTGTCACCGTTCCCGCTCAGCCCAACGTGCCCTTGCAGCCCATCGTCTTCACCCCTCCCACCGGCGATCTCGGCTCACCGCTGACCTTTCCCCCGCTGTTCGAACAACGGGTGATCGGCAACGGCATTCGGCCTCTGGGCGACATTTTCATGAACCATGGGGCGCTGACGCCGAGCTTCATCGCGCAGGTGTTCAGCAGCAGCGCAAGCGGTGGCGATGGCTCAGGCCACGGTTTCCTCGGCTTTGGCGGTGGGGATGGCGGGGTCTTCGGCACCAGCACGCTGTCGAGCCTGTTCAATCAGGACACTGGCAGCGAGGAGTCGCTGAACGCCTTCGGCAACAATTCAATCAGGACGGTGGACGCTTCCCAAGGGTTGCGCGGCGTGTTTGGCGCACCGAGTCTTGGTCAGCAGTTGCAACAGCTCAAAGACACCGAGCAGCGGCAGGTCGACAGCCTGGCCGCGGCTTTGCAGCAGGTCGGCATCAGTGAAATGCAGGCTTGAAAAAAACATTGAAGCATTGCGGCACCGGGGGCAATACAAGGATGAAAAAAAGTCAGAAGTTGTTCGGCGCCAGCCTGCTGGCCCTGGCGATCGGTGGTTGTGCAGTCACCAGCGCGCCGATCGAACGCAGCGTCAGTCAGCAGCGCGCCAAAAGCGATCTGCAAAACATGTACAAGGGGCAGGAGCCCCTCAGCGGCCCGTTGACGCTGCACCAGGCCATGGCCCGCGCGGTGAAATACAACCTCGAAGGCCGGCTCAAGATCATGGAAGAGGCCCTGGCCAAGCGCCAACTCGACCTCGCCAGTTTCGACATGTTGCCGCGCATGGCGCTGGACGCCGGATACGTGGGGCGTAACAACGTCAGCGCCTCCAGCAGTCAGAGCGTGGAAACCGGCGCACAATCCCTGGAGCCGTCGACCTCCCAGGACCGCGATCGCGAAGTGGCGGACCTGACCATGGTCTGGAACGTGCTCGACTTCGGCGTCAGCTACATCAGCGCCAAGCAGCAGGGCGATCAGCGGCTGATTGTGCAGGAACGTCGGCGCAAGGTGATCAACACCATCGTTCAGGATGTGCGCTCGGCCTATTGGCGAGCCGTGGCCGCCGAACGTTTGCTCAAGCAAATCGACAGCCTGATGGCTCGGGTCGAAACCGCCCGCAACAATAGTCAAAGCATGAGCGAACAGCGTATCGGCGATCCAATCCAGTCGTTGGCTTATCAACGCTCGCTGATTGACGCCACCCGGCAACTGGAAAAGCAACGCCGCGCGCTGTCATTGGCGAAAACCGAACTGGCGACCCTGATCAACCTGCCACTCAATACCGAGTTGAAGCTGGCGACCCAGGACGATTACGTTATTCCGGAACTCAAGGTCGACCTCGCCAGCCTGGAGCAGGAAGCGCTGACCAGTCGGCCGGAGTTGCGTGAGCAGGATTACCAGACCCGCATCAGTGCCGCCGAAACCCGCAAAGCCATGCTGCGCCTGCTGCCGGGGCTGGAGTTCTCCGCTGGCGGGCATTACGACAGCAACTCGTTTCTGGTGGAGCAGAGCTGGGCGGATTACGGGGTGAAAGTCACCTGGAACCTGTTCAACGTGATTTCCGCGCCCGCCGCGATCGACGTCGCCAAGGCCGGTGAAGAAGTCGCCACGGCACGCCGTCAGGCGATGTCGATCGCAGTGCTGGCCCAGCTCTATGTGGCCAACGCCAACTATCGCGAAGCACTGCGGCAATTCCAGACCAATCAGCAACTGTCGAACATCGACGGGCAAATCGTCGGCCAGCTGCGCAACCGCTATCAGACGGCCGGATTGGGCGAGCTGGATCTGATCAAGGGCGAGCTGAACACCTTGAAGGCGGATCTGCGTCGTGACCTGTCCTATGCCGACCTGCGCAATGCTTACGGGCAAATCTTTGCCAGTGCCGGTCTCGATCCATTGCCGGTCGAGGTGCAATCGACCGAAGTCCAGTCCATCGCCACGGCACTGGCCAATCGCGAAGCGGCGTGGGCGGCGGGCGATATCACGGTGCCGGTGGCCCATGCCCCGGTCCGCTGACCTGCTGGCGCCGACGGCGAGCATCAGCCGCCTCCAGCGAGAGGCCCGCAACGGCCATCGCGGCACGGCGATCCTGCTGACCGGTTTGCCGGCGGCGGGCAAGTCGACACTGGCCCAGGCACTGCACGCCGAACTGTTCGAACGCGGCGTGCAGAGTGTGGTGCTCGATGGCGATGGCCTGCGGGTAGGGCTCAATCGCGATCTGGGGTTTACCGACAGCGATCGCCTGGAAAACATCCGCCGCGCCAGCGAACTGGCGGCGCTGTTGGTCGAGAACGGGCAGATTGTCATCCTCGCGATGATTGCGCCCTTGGTGGAGTTGCGCGAAGTGTTCGCCCGACGGTTGGGCGAGGATTACCACGAGGTCTGGTGCAGCGCCTCTTTGGCGGTGTGTGAACAGCGTGATCCCAAAGGTCATTACGCCCGGGCTCGACGGGGTGAGTTGGCGGGGTTTACCGGTGTTTCGGCACCTTACGAACCGCCGCCGTGCGCGTCACTGGTACTCGACACGGGCGCGCAGCCGATCGAGGCCTGTCTCGACCGTTTGCTGACCTGGCTCGGCGAGTGCGCGGTGCTGCCGAAACGATGAGCCGGCCGGCCTTCTCCCGATTGCCGGTGACGGTGGATTTGCCGTTGCTGCTGCAGGCTCTGGCGGCAATTGGCGAGGGCGACTGGCACGGTCATTTCAATAGCGCTTACTACACGGGCGACTGGAGCGGCGTGGCGCTGATTTCCGCAGCCGATGCCTTGACTGAACTGGCGCCCGGTCGCGATGAGCCTCGGTTGCGTGAACCCTGGCGGCGGGATGTTCGATGGCAGCAAGGGCTGCGGGATCTGCGGCTGGAGATCATCTGCGCGCGCCTGTTGCGACTCGGCCCGGGCGGGCGTATCCACGAGCATCGCGACTATGACCTGGGTGAACCGGATGCGGACTTGCGTCTGCACATTCCGCTTTTCAGCCCGCCTCATGTGGACTTCATGCTGGATGGCCAGCGCATGCCGATGACTGCTGGCGAATGTTGGTATCTCGATCTGGCGCGGCCTCATCGCGTGGACAATCACGATACCCGGGAGCGGATTCATCTGGTGCTCGATTGCCGGCCCGGTGCCTGGCTGGAGCAGGCGATTATCGACGGGGTGGCAACCACGCCGTCGCCGGGTTTCTGCCACGGGGCTTTTGCACAGTTCAAGGCACTGCTGGCCAGCGATCCGCAGCTGTGCAAGTCCTTGCGAGGTGTGCAGGACCACGAAGCCTTTATCGCCCGCACCCTGGAACTGGCCACCGAGCGCGGACTTGCGTTCACCCGCGAAGAACTGCGCGCGGCAATGCGCGACGGTCGCCGCCAATGGACTGAACAATGGAGCGCTTGAACCTCGAAGGCTGGTTGCCGATTCGCGTGTGGCAAGAGGCCGGGCAATGGCAAGTCGACTGGTGCTGGTTCGGGGACACGCGGCTGCATCAGCCGTTTTTCCGTGACGCTGTGGAGGATGCGCTGCGGCTGCCGTTCAATCAGGCGTTTCGTCGAAAAACGGCCTTGTCGACCCTCGTTGACTGGCAGGTTTGCAGCCCCGGTCTGCCGCCGAGCGCCTTCATCTTTCACGCCTCCCGCTGTGGCTCGACCCTGATCGGTCAGATGCTGGCACAACTCGACAATCACATCGTCATCAGCGAACCACCGCCGCTGGATGCATTGCTGCGCAGTGATCTACCTGCCGTCGAGCGGCGTGCCGCCATCAAAGGGTTGCTGTCGGCCTATGGACAACGCCGACTGGGTGCAGAACAAAGACTGGTGATCAAACTCGACGCCTGGAATATCGGTGAACTGCCGTGGCTGCGCGAGTGCTTCCCCGAAACGCCGTGGCTGTTTCTTTATCGCGATCCGCTGGAAATTGCTGTCTCGCATCTGCGTCGCCCGGGCGTGCACATGGTGCCGGGGATGATCGGCGCCAGTGTGCTGGATGACGAACTTGCGTTCAGCGGCCGTGAAGATTACATCGCTCGGCGATTGGCGCGGTTACTCGCGACGGGGTTGGCGCAATGCCGGGCGTTTGGCGGCTGGGCGGTGAATTACAGCGAACTGCCGCAGGCCATGGCGGGGCGGTTGGCAGCGTTCTTTGCGTTGGATACCGAGCAGCGCAGGCAGGTATTTGCGGTGGTGGGGCAACATGCCAAGCAGCCGTCGCAGCTGTTCGTTGGCGACAGCGATGACAAGCGTCGCGAAGCCTCGATGCTGCTTCATGAACGGGTGGAACACTGGGCGCGAGAGTCTTACGAGGCGTTGGAGCAGTTGCGCAAGATATGATCTTTTTGTGGTGAGGGAACAAGCTCCCTCGCCACAGCTCATGTGCATCAGGATTTCGTCGACAAATCCGCCATCCCCTTGAGCAATTCAATCGGCAGCGGGAAGACAATAGTCGAACTCTTGTCCCCGGCAATCGAACTCAGCGTCTGCATGTAACGCAACTGCATGGCACCCGGCTGACGCCCGAGCATTTCGGCGGCCTGCATGAGTTTTTCCGAAGCCTGCAATTCGCCTTCGGCGTGGATCACCTTGGCCCGACGTTCCCGTTCGGCTTCGGCCTGTTTGGCAATGGCGCGGATCATTGATTCGTTGAGGTCCACGTGCTTGATCTCGACGGTGGCCACCTTGATGCCCCAGGCATCGGTTTGAGCATCGAGCACTTGCTGGATGTCGACGTTCAGCCGTTCCCGTTCGGCCAGCAATTCATCGAGTTCATGTTTACCGAGCACTGCCCGCAACGTGGTCTGGGCCAGTTGGCTGGTGGCCATGAGAAAGTCTTCGACCTGAATGATCGCCCGTTGCGGGTCGAGCACGCGGAAATACAGCACCGCATTGACCTTGACCGAGACGTTGTCGCGGGTGATCACGTCTTGTGGTGGAATGTCGAGCACCACGGTCCGCAGGTCGACGCGGACCATTTGCTGGACCACCGGGATCAACAGGATCAGCCCAGGGCCCTTGACCTGCCAGAAGCGTCCGAGCTGGAACACCACGCCGCGTTCGTATTCACGCAGGATGCGGAAGGTCGACCCCGCCAGTGCAATCAGCAATAACAGGAGCGCGGCAAAACCCAGTTGCAGACCCATGACTATTCTCCGTCATCATTGTTCATGCGGGCGCCGCGTCAGCCGCGACCACTTCCAGCAGTAAACCCTTGCGTGCCACCACCCGGACTTGTTGCCCCGGTTGCAGCGGTGTTTCGCTTGAAACCTGCCATTGCTCGCCTTGCAGGTGCACCCAGCCGATATAAGCATTACCGGCCTGCAACGACGTTATCGGCGTCACGCTGCCCAGCAATTCGTCGTCGCCGCTGACGTTGCGGCGCGGTCGGGTTTTCAAGGCGCGGATCAGCAGGAAAGTCAGCAGCAGTGCGCTGATCAGTCCCAAGCCGATTATCAACGGAATGGGGACTTCGGCACCGGTCAGAATCACCGCCCCAATCACGAACATCACAAGGCCGCCCAGACCGACCACGCCGTAATTGGGCAAGGCCGCCTCGGCGATCAGAAACGCAATGCCGAACGTGATCAGCCAGAGCCCGATGGGATCGGGAACCAGCACTACGACGGTGTCCGCCGCCAATACCGGTCCGCTCAAGGCCAGCAGCGCAATTACACAGCAACGAATGTTCACTTGACCCTCCGGGAGAGTCATCCGTCCGCGAGCCGTTCGTGGCTCTGTGTACTAGTCTAGTTGAGCCTGTAGCTGTATGAATTTTGAACAGTTGTCGACCGTCCGACGGGCGGATTTCCCGCCGGATCCCCCCAGCGGGCCTAGACTTTTAATGGAGAGAAAAAATTCTAACCATCGCCCGCCATTCGTGGTGGCGGACACCGAGGTGCATCATGCGTATGGCAAAAACCGTGCAGAACAGCCTGGAAAAGGCGCACTGCGAATATGACATCGTTTCCCATCCGCACTCGGCCAGCAGCCTTGAAACGGCGCGGCTCGCGGGCATTCCCGCTGAACGGGTGGCCAAGTCGGTGATCCTCGACGATCGCCATGGGCATTACTTGATGGCCGTACTGCCGGCCAGTCGTCACCTGGACCTGAGCAAAGTCCGTGGCAGCAGCGAATGGCAAGTCACCCGGGAAAGCAACCTGCCGCACCTGTTCGACGATTGCGAACGCGGCGCCGTGCCTGCACTGGGCGAATCCTATGGAATGGACATGGTCATCGACCCGATGCTGACCCGGCAGAAAGACATCTACCTCGAAGCCGGCAACCACAACAACCTGGTACACCTGAGCGTGCCGGAATACTTGAAAATGGTGCCGCATGCCGAGGTGTGCGAGTTGAGTCTGTCGGCCTAGCGTCGACATCACTGCATCGCGGGCAAGCCTCACTCCTACATTCGACCGCGTGTCCCGGTAGGAGCGAGGCTTGCCCGCGAATGGCCGCGCTGCAAATCACCTGTCCAATACGCGATTAAAAAGGAGCCAAACATGGAATCCCCCACCCACAGCCTCCCATCTCTCTTCAAACAACTCGGCCTGCCTGATGACGCCGAAAGCATTGATAAATTCATCGCCACCCATTCACCGCTCAAACCCGAACTGCACTTGGCGGACGCGTTCTTCTGGAGCGAGAGCCAGGCAGAGTTGCTGCGTGAGGAAATTCTGGATGACGCGGATTGGGCGGAGGTGGTGGATCAACTGGATGTAATGCTGAGGAAGGGGCGTGGAGTGTAAAAAAATCTGAAGAAAAATGGCGAAATGTAAAAAAAACTGGTGCATGGTAAAAAAATCTGAGCAGAAACTGAATTTGTTAGCTTTTTCCAGGTTGCTCAGAAGCAGTCAATAGACCAGAATCTAGACCTTAATTGAGGTCTTAATTATGCAAAGTGTTCTGGCCGATATGGCGGTTAGCGTGTCCGAGTTGAAGAAAAACCCATCTGCGGTTCTAAGCGGTGCTCACGGTGGGCCTGTGGCAGTGCTGAACCACAATCGGGTTATGGGATACATGGTCCCGGCCGATGTTTTCGAGCAAATGATGGAGCGCCTCGATGATTTCGAGTTGGCGGAAATTGTTCGCTCTCGTAGAAATGAAACGCCGGTCCCGGTAAGCCTGGATGACCTATAAGCTTGAATTCCTGCCGTCCGCACGCAAGGAGTGGGACAAGCTGGGGCATACGTTGCGTGAACAGTTCAAAAAGAAACTGGCAGAGCGACTCGAATTGCCTCGAATCCCTTCCGACTCACTGCATGGGATGCCTGATTGCTACAAAATCAAGTTGAAGTCATCGGGATACAGGCTTGTGTATCAAGTTTTTGACGAACGAGTAGTCGTTTCTGTGGTGGCGGTTGGTAAGCGCGAACGCAGCGATGTATATGACCGAGCCAAGAAGCGCTGATAATTCCTAGATGTCCATTTCTGCCGCTAGCGCCCGCTTAGCGGTAAATTCAGTTTCGATCTCTTCATGACTGCGACACTGTCCACCGTGTCGCGAGAGTCGTGCCGCGTCCACTTTCCTTTGCAGGAAATTGTGGTAACGATCCACCCCTCCAAAATCGAAGATATTTTCAGTTTCTGTTGTATCCCTGACAGGCATTGTTTGACTCTCGGTTCGGATAGCGCACGTTACACAGATTTCAAACCCGGCAGCGATCCCCATCGAACTCTGCGTCTGGCCGTTGCTCGCCAATTTGTTTCAAAACTTGACCGACTTTCCCCTCCAATGCCATATTGATAGTTAGCAAACTAACAGTGTGTGCATTCCCCCGTGCCAAAGAATCTCGCCGCTCTCCAGATGAACATCAGCAGCTCCATGGTGGTGGCCGCCAGGCATTGGCGCAAAATCTGCCAGACCACGCTGGTCAATTATGGAATCTCCGAAGCCTGCGCCGTGCCGTTGTTGATGATCGGGCGTTTGGGCGAGGGTGTGCGGCAGGTGACGGTCGCGCAGGCGGCGGGGATGGAGAGCCCGTCGCTGGTGCGGTTGCTGGATCAGCTGTGTCATGCCGGTTATGTCTGCCGTACCGAAGACAGCCATGATCGGCGCGCCAAATGCCTGAGCCTGACTGCGACCGGTCGCGAGTTGGTGCAGTCGGTGGAAGCCGAGTTGGTGCGTTTGCGTCAGGGCGTGCTCGACGGGATCGATCAGAGTGATCTGGAAGCGGCGCTTCGGGTACTCAAAGCCTTCGAAGCGGCCAATCATTCGGTGGCCCACCCTTGAGCGGTTTTTTCACCGGCGTGCCTCCGGCGCGGGACTGGTTCTACGGTGTGCGTACCTTCGCGGCCTCGATGATCGCGCTGTACATCGCCATGCTCATGCAAATGCCTCGTCCGTATTGGGCGATGGCCACGGTGTATATCGTTTCCAGCCCGTTCGTCGGCCCGACCAGTTCCAAGGCGTTGTACCGTGCGGCCGGCACTTTGCTCGGCGCGGCGGCGGCGGTTTTTTTCGTGCCGATGTTCGTCCAGAGCCCTTATGTGCTGGTGGTGGTCATCGCGCTGTGGACCGGGATTTTGCTGTTCCTGTCCCTGCATCTGCGCACCGCCAACAGCTACGCCTTGATGCTCGCCGGTTACACCTTGCCGCTGATCGCCTTGCCGGTGGTGAATAATCCGTTGGCGGTGTGGGACGTAGCCGAAGCGCGCACTGAAGAGATCTTCCTCGGCATCGCTGTTGCGGCAGTGGTTGGCGCCATGTTCTGGCCAAGGCGGTTAGCGCCGGTGTTCAACGATTCGGTGAGCAAATGGTTTGCCGATGCTTCGATCTACAGCCTGCGTTTCCTCAACCGCAACGTGCAGCCGGACGAAGTCAGCGCCCTGCGTTCATCGATGGTGGCGAACTTCAACAGCCTGGAGTTGATGATCGGCCAGTTGCCCCACGAGGGGGCGCGGCCGCAGACGGTGCGCAATACCAAGGAACTGCGCGGGCGAATGATTCATCTGTTGCCGGTGGTCGACGCCCTCGACGACGCGCTCTATGCCCTTGAGCGACGCACGCCAGAGCTCGTGGATAAGTTCGCGCCACTGTTGACCGCGACTACAGAATGGCTTGAGCACAAAGACGCTGACCTCGATCGCTGGCAGGCCCTGAAAAACCGGCTCCAAGCGCTGCAACCCAGTGCCGAGGCGCTGGACGATCGCAAGCAGTTGTTGTTCTCCAACGCCCTGTATCGCCTCGGCGAATGGATCGATGTGTGGCAAGACTGCCGCAGCCTGCAATACGCCATTCAATGCGAGAGCCAGGACAGTTGGCGCGCGGTGTATCGGCATTGGCGCCTCGGTCGGCTGTCGCCGTTTCTCGACCGTGGATTGATGCTCTATTCGGCGGCCTCTACGGTCACCGCGATCATCGTCGCCTCGGTGCTGTGGATTCTGCTCGGCTGGACCGACGGCGGCAGCGCGGTGATTCTGGCGGCGGTGGCGTGCAGTTTCTTTGCGTCGATGGACGACCCGGCGCCGCAGATTTACCGGTTCTTTTTCTGGACCGCGATGTCGGTACTGTTCGCCGGCCTTTATCTGTTTCTGATCCTGCCGAACCTGCATGACTTCCCGATGCTGGTGCTCGCGTTTGCCGTCCCGTTCATCTGCGTCGGCACCCTGACCGTGCAGCCGCGTTTTTACCTGGGGATGTTGCTGACCATCGTCAACACCTCGTCCTTCATCAGCATTCAGGGCGCCTACGACGCGGATTTCCTCAGCTTCGCCAACTCCAACCTGGCCGGGCCCATGGGGTTGCTGTTCGCGTTCATCTGGACCCTGATCGCCCGGCCGTTCGGTGCGGAACTGGCGGCCAAGCGCCTGACCCGTTTCAGCTGGCGTGACATCGTCGGTCTGACGGAGCCGGCCACGCTGGCCGAACACCGGCACATGGGCGTGCAGATGCTCGATCGCCTGATGCAGCATTTGCCGCGCCTGGTCATGACCGGCCAGGACACTGGCATCGCCCTGCGGGAAGTGCGCGTGGCGTTGAATCTGCTGGACCTGCTCGCCTATTCACCGCGAGTGCCCGGTGCGCCGCAGGCGCTGCTGCGCCAGGTGGTGGCTGAAGTCGGCGTGTACTTCAAGGCCTGTCTCAAGGCTGGCGAACGTCTGCCGGCGCCGAGTCCATTGCTGATGACCCTCGATCGCACCCGCCGCGCCCTCTGTGGCCAAGGTGATGACGAAACCCGTCTGCACCTGCTGCACGCCTTGAGCGGCCTGCGTCTGGCGCTGTTGCCGGGGGTCGAATTTGTCGGCACGGGCGAACTCGAAGAACCGCTTCCCCAAGGCATCGATGGAGCGCCTTTATGATTGGTGATCTGGATATCAGTGGGGTTTTCCTGCCCACGCTGCTGGTGCTGATGGGCATGACCTACGTGTTGTTCCTGTTGGTGCATGGGGTGCTGACGCGCCTGCACTTTTACCGTCTGGTCTGGCACCGGGCATTGTTCAACGTGGCTCTCTACGCCGTGCTACTCGGCGCCGTGGACTCACTCAGTCGATACCTGATGACATGAAAAAACCTATTTTGACCCTCGGCCGCGTGGTCCTGACGCTGCTGATCGTGACCTTCGCCGTTGTCGTGGTCTGGCGCATGGTCATGTATTACATGTTCGCGCCCTGGACCCGGGACGGGCACATCCGTGCTGACATCGTGCAGATTGCTCCGGATGTATCCGGCCTGATCCAGCAAGTGGAGGTGCGCGACAACCAATGGGTGAAACGCGGCCAGGTGCTGTTCAGCATCGATCAGGACCGTTTCAAACTGGCGTTGCGCCAGGCAAAAGCTGCTGTCGCCGACCGCCAGGAAACCCTGGCCCAGGCCCAGCGCGAGGCCAAGCGTAACCGTGGCCTCGGCAATCTGGTCCCGGCCGAGCAACTGGAAGAAAGCCAGTCTCGGGTTGCGCGCGCCGAAGTGGCGTTGATGGAGGCCCAAGTAACGGTAGACAGCGCCCAGCTCAACCTAGACCGTTCGGTGATCCGCAGCCCGGTGGATGGCTACGTCAACGATCGGGCGCCGCGCTCCCAGGAGTTCGTCAGCGCCGGGCGCCCGGTGTTGTCGGTGGTGGACAGTAACTCCTTCCACATCGACGGCTATTTCGAAGAAACCAAACTGGACGGCATTCATGTCGGCCAGAGCGTCGATATTCGCGTGATCGGCGACCGTGCGCGCCTGCGCGGGCATGTCGAAAGCATCGTCGCCGGCATCGAAGACCGCGACCGCAGCAGTGGCAGCAACCTGTTGCCCAACGTCAATCCTGCATTCAGTTGGGTGCGGCTGGCGCAGCGGATTCCGGTGCGGATTGCTTTTGATGAGGTGCCGGAAGATTTCCGCATGATTGCCGGGCGTACGGCCACCGTGTCGATCATCGATGATCAAACCGGGGGGGCGGCGAAATGAGCAGGGCCTCGGGTTTGGCGGTGGCCGGGTTAGGGCTGCTGTTGTCGGCCTGTCAGGTGGTAGGTCCGGATTATCATCTGCCGGACGAGGCGGCGGTGCACCGTGAAGATTTTCAGGGCAACCTGGCGGTGAACGGCAAACATGTCGTCTCGGCACCGGTGCCCAGTGATTGGTGGCGGTTGTATCAGGATCCGCGCCTGGACCAATTGGTGCAGCAGGCCATGGCGTCCAACACCGATTTACGGGTGGCGGCGGCGAATCTTTCCCGGGCTCGCGCTCAGGTCGACGAAGCGCAAGCCGCGGGCGGTTGGAGCGGCGGCGTGAAGGTTGGCGCCCAGCGCTTGCAGGAGTCTGGCGAAGCGTTCTTGCTACCGGAGAAAGTGCCGGTGGCCAACGTGGGTGACATCGGCATCACGACCTCGTATCAGTTCGACCTGTTCGGCACCTTGCAGCGCGGCATCGAGGCGGCCAAAGCCAATGCCGATGCGACGCAGGCGGCAGCGGATACCGCGCGCATCACCCTGGTGGCCGATGTGGTGCGGGCTTACACCCAGATCTGCGCGGCCAACGAAGAGCGGGAGATCGCGCAGCATTCCCTCGACCTGCAAGCCCAGAGCACCACCCTGACCCAGCGTTTGCGCGATGCCGGGCGCGGCGATGAAACCCAGGTCACCCGTTCGCAAACCCAATTCAAGTCCTTGCGCGCCGAATTGCCGCGTTATGAAGCGGCGCGTCAGGCCGGGTTGTTCCATTTGTCGATGTTGCTGGCCAAACCGGTCGAGCAATTGCCGTCCGGAACCGCCACCTGCGCCGAGCTGCCGAAAATCACCCAATTGTTGCCGGTGGGTGATGGCGCCACGTTGCTCAAACGCCGGCCCGACATACGCCAGGCCGAGCGCAAATTGGCGGCCGCAACCGCCGGTATTGGCATTGCCACCGGCGAGTTGTACCCGGACATCAGCATCGGCGCGACTGTTGGTACGGTCGGGATACTGGAAAACCTCGGCAAACCGGCGACCAATCGCTGGGGCTTCGGTCCGTTGCTGACCTGGACCGTACCGTCCAACGGCTCCCGCGCGCGAATCCGTGAGGCCGAGGCGGCGACCCAAGGGGCGCTGGCGCATTTCGATGGTGTGGTACTCAACGCCATTCGCGAAACTCAAACCGGTTTGGCGCAATATTCCGCGCAACTTCAGCGTCGCGATGCGTTGGCAGATGCCGAACAGTCGGCGCAACGGGCGGCAGACCAGACTCACCGCTTTTTTCAGGCCGGCCGGGAGTCGTTCCTCGCGGATCTGCAAGCCACCCGCACCTACACCGACGTCCGGGCGCAACTGGCCTCGGCCAACACCCAAGTCGCCATGAGCCAGATCGATTTGTTCCTTGCTTTGGGTGGCGGCTGGGAAAGCGGACGAACGCAAGGTTCACAACCCGGCAAACCCTGAGGCCGTTGCTATGCTTTGAATGGATGGGGGCGCGCGGCGAACCCGTCGATCAAGGCTTGCGTTGGTCAGGGGGATCCAATAATGAAAAACCCTTACGCTCTCGGCTTCTGGTGCGCCATTACGGCATTGGTTTTGCTGACGGCCACCTATTTCTACGGCGTCATGCTGGCCCATCAGCTCGACAAGGCGCTGATATTCCTCGACAGCGTGGCAGCGCTGATCGCCGTGATGGCCATCGTGGTGGTCGCCTGGGCCTCGCTTCAGAGCCAGCGCATCAAGAAACGACAACTCGAACAAGGCAAGACCCTGGTGCTGATCTGGGACACCAAGGTGGCTTTGCGCCGGGTTGAAACGGTGTTCGACCGGTATTTCTGGGGCAGTTACTGGCAACCGGGGCGCACGTTCCAGGAAGTCATGGGCGAACTCACCGGCACGCCGCTGGAAAAAAGCCTCGAAACCCTGAAGAAACAATGCCTGGCGCTGGACAAGCAAGTGGCCGACGAGGGGTGGCACTGGCTCAACAACGCTCGAGAGCTGTCCGATGTCGCCAACGCCATGGCCCGCGAACGCTATCAACTGGACTTCTGCGACCCGCGCGCGGAAGTGACTGGCGGGGCGGTGATCAATCGGGATTTTGAAGTGCTGGTGTATACGTGGACCGCACGGCTCAAGAGTTTTGATCATCAATTGGATGAGATTGAAGTGCAGTATTCGTGAACCGAAAAGATCGCCGCCTACGCCAGCTCCTGCAGGGAAACGCATATTCCGTGCAGGCGCTGGCGTAGGCGGCGATCTTTTCCACGCTAATAGACACTCTTTCACCTTTAATCATTGGGCCGCCTCGCGGCGCAAATGCTAATCTCCTTCCCACTTTTAGCGCAGTCATGACCGCGACCTGTCATGGGTTCAGGGAAGACGACCACACTTTCAACAATGGACATTGATCGGGTACTTCATGAATAAATCAGCAGGCGTGCTTTTAGCAATTGTCGTGGCCATCGGTGCAATCAGCGCTGGCGGTGCGTGGTATACCGGCAGCAAACTCGATGGAGTGCTCAACAGCTCGATCGCCGACGCCAACAAAGAGCTGCAAGCCGCGCTGACAGGTTCCAACGGCACGGCGTCGCTGGAGCTGGTGTCGCTGGATCGCCATGTGTTCAGCAGCACCGCGCACTACCGCCTCAAGGGCGAGGGCGAGATGTTTGGTGAAGCGCCGGTCGAGCTGCTGTTCGTCGATCGCATCGAACACGGCCCGTTGCCATTCTCGCGTCTGGTGTCGCTGAAGTGGTTGCCGGTCCTGGCCACCAGTCACTACGAGCTGGAAAAGACGCCACTGACCGAGAAGTGGTTCGCCGCCGCCAAGGACAAATCCCCGGTCCAGGGCGTGGTCAACATCGGTTACGACAACTCCACCAAGGGCACCCTCGAATTTCTGCCGCTGGAAGCCGCACTGGATGACAAATCCAGGCTGACGTTCTCCGGGTTGAAACTGGATGTGGCCGCCAGTGCCCAGGCGCAAAAGGTCAAGGCCGACGGTTACATGGACAGCCTGAAACTGACCAGCGTGGCTGAAGATCAGACGCCGGTGCAGGTGGAGCTCAACGGCTTGACCGTGGCCAGTAACCTGAACAAAAGCACCTATGGCTATTACACCGGCGAAAACACGGTCGAGCTGAGCCACAGCAAAACCACTTTCGGCGCCAAACAGTCGGTACTCGGCTTCAAGAACTTTGAAATGAAGAACCGCACCGAAGAGTCGGGCACCAATGCTTCGGGGCGTGCCGATTACAAGGTCGGTGAAGTGTCCTTGAACGGCAAGGCTGTCGGTTCTGCGCAGATGGCCATGAGCCTGAAAAACCTCGACATCCCGTCAACGATGTCGCTGATGCAGATCTATCAGACCAAACTGCAACCCTACGAGAGGGCCGCGGCTGAAGCTGCTGCCGCCGGTCTGCCGGCGCCGGAGTTGAACCTGACCCCGGCCGAAGAGGCACAGATCAAGACCAGTCTGGAGAAACTGCTGGCCGCCGGCCCCCAGGTGGCCCTGGAAAACCTGTCGTTCAACACCAGCAACGGCGAAAGCCGCGCCAACCTGGTGCTGGACCTGGCCAAGCCGCAATCCATGGACCTGCCGCCGGACCAGTTGGCCAAGCAGTTGATTGCGCTGCTGGACTTCAACGTACGGGTGTCCAAGCCAATGCTCGTTGACGTGCTCACCGTGCAGTCGCAAATCGATGGCCAGACCGACGCCAAACTCATCGCCGATCAGGCGAGCGCCACCGCCGACATGTTCGGCAGCATGGCGGTCGGTACGCAACTGGCGAAACTGGACGGTAACAACGTTGTCACCAAGCTGCACTACGCCAACAATCAGGTGGACTTCAACGGCCAGAAAATGACCCTCGAAGAATTTGTCGGCTTCGTGATGAGCAAGCTCGGCGGCACTGGCGAAATCCAGTAAAACCTCAGGCTTGAGCGCAACGCCCGGCCTCTGCGACATGCAGACGCCGGGCGTTTTGCTGTCTGGCGTTTCGTAACGATCCCTGTAGGAGCGGGCTTGCCCGCGAAAGCGGTGTGTCAGGCAACATCAATGTTGACTGTGCCGCCGTCTTCGCGGGCAAGCCCGCTCCTACAGGGTTGCGCAAAGAGGAGAAACGAATCTGAAGAATTATTGTGACTTGAATAATTGACTACGCTTGCATGCAAGACTGCTTCGATAAAGCTTGGCCGGGTTTCTCGACCCGGCTTTCCGATACGAGTGGG
Organism: Pseudomonas frederiksbergensis; assembly: GCF_017114915.1. Taxonomy (GTDB): domain Bacteria; phylum Pseudomonadota; class Gammaproteobacteria; order Pseudomonadales; family Pseudomonadaceae; genus Aquipseudomonas; species Aquipseudomonas frederiksbergensis_I. The sequence goes on along the minus strand of NZ_JAAUOE010000002.1, from coordinate 293,461 downwards.
CAAGGGACATTGCGACCCGGCTGGCCATGTAAGGATGCTGACGAATGCCGTGTATTGCTGGTCCCTTTATTCATTGTGGGCTGCGCCCCTTGTTTCGCGTTGCGCTGTGCGGTCAATTGCTGTGGCCGACGCTGGCGTTCGCCGACACCCCTTACGACCAAATGGTGCGCGATGCGCGGGCGGGGAACTACACGCCTGCGCTGACCGTGTTGCGCCAAGTGCCTGTGAACCAGGCCACCCCCGGCCAGATCAGCGATCACCTGCAGATCGCCAGTTGGGCGGGGCTGGATGCGGAAGTGGTCCAGGTCTATGAATCCCAAGGGCGAGATCGGGCGTTGCCGGTCCAGGCCCTGACCGCCACCGCGCGCGCCTATCGCAACCTCAAGCGCTGGGGCTCGGCGAGCCAGGTGTACAACAAGGCCCTGGCCCTTGAACCGCAAAATGCCGACTTGCAGCTGGGCCTGGCGATGACCCAGGCCGACGCCGGTAAACCTGACGAGGCGGTTGCCCGCGCCAAGGCACTGGTGGCGGCGAAACCGGATGACCCTTCCCGCCGCCTGGCCCTGGCCTACGCCTTGACCCGCGCCGGTGCCACTTACGACGCACTGTTTGAATACGACCAGGCTTTCATTCGCGCCGGCAGTAAACCCGAAGTCGCTCGCGAATACGTGATTGCCCTGCAACGTGCCCGTTTGCCGGAACCGGCCTTGCGCCTGGCGCGTCAGCGGCCGGGGTTGCTGGATCCGGTCACGTTGCGCCGTCTCGAAGGGGACATGGCCGCCGAACGCGTGCGTCTGGCTGAACTGGCCACCCGCAGCGAAACGGAACGGTATGTGATCGCCGATCGGGCGTTGGCCGATTACGACCAGTTACTGATGACCTGGACGCCGGATCCTGCGGCCCATGAGGACGTCATCCGCTGGCGAATCGACCGCTTGGGCGCCCTCAAGGCCCGTGCGCGCACCGCCGAGGTGATCGCCGAATACCAGAAGCTGCTCGCCGAAGGCGTGAAGGTTCCGACCTATGCCCTGCGTTGGGTGGCGTCGTCCTATCTGGACCAGCGTCAGCCGGAAATCGCCACCGACTTATATCATCAGGTGCTGGTCGCGCCGGTTGCCGACGTCGGCGACCATCTGGGAGGCAGCGCCGCGCTCTATTACGCCTTGCTCGAAAGCGACAAAGTCGATGAAGCGCGTCAGGTCGCCGAAAACCTGGCCAAGAGCCAGAAACCGCGAATCGAGCTCAAGGGCTTGCCGGTGGGCAATCCCAACGATGAGTGGATGGACGCGCAGCAACTCGCCGCCCAGGCCGGCATCTACGGCGCCGATCTGCCGTCGGGCGAGCAGCGTTTGCAGACGTTGGTGGATCAGGCTCCGGGCAACCTCAGCCTGCGTCTGGCTCAAGCCGATCTGTATCTGGCCCGGGACTGGCCACGACGCGCCGAGAGTCAGCTCAAGGAAACCGAAAGCATGGCCCCGCGAGATATCGGGCTAGAAGTCGCTCAGGGCCACACCGCCATGGACCTGCAGGAATGGCGGCAGATGGATGCACTGACCGACGATGTGGTCGCGCGCTTTGCGGACAACCGTCAGGTGCAGCGTTTACAGCGTCAGCGTGCGGTCCACGACATGGCCGAGCTGCGAGTGCGGGCCTACGGCGGTAAGAGTTATGGCGGTGGCAACGGGGACGTCGGGGCGGTTAACGGCAGCCGCGATTTCGGCATCGAAACCACACTGTACAGCCCGCCTATCGATGAAGACTGGCGCTTGTTCGCCGGTGCCGGTTACGCCACCGGCGATTTCCAGGAAGGCACCGGCCATCATCGTTTCCAGCGCGTCGGGCTCGAACGGCGCACTCGCGACATGAGCCTGGAAGCGGAAGTCTCCAACCATTCCTACGGCTTCGGCAACAAACAGGGTGCGCGCCTGGCGATTGCCCGGGACATCGACGATCACTGGCAGTACGGCGGCAGCCTCGAATACCTGTCGGCGCAAACGCCGTTGCGGGCCTTGAACAGCGACATCACCGCCAATGGCGGCAGCGGTTTCATCCGTTGGCGCGCCAATGAAAGCCGTGAGTGGAAACTGGCGGTCAGCCCCTCGCACTTCAGCGACGGCAACAACCGTGTCGAAGCAGTCCTCACCGGTCGCGAGGGCGTTTACCGCGCGCCGGGGCTGCAAGTCGACCTCGGCCTGGAGGTCGGCAGCAGCCATAACTCCAAGTCCGGTGACGTGCCGTACTTCAACCCCAAATCCGACTTCAGCGTGCTGCCGACGGTGAACGTCAACCATGTGCTCCATCACCGCTACGAAACCTCCTGGCGCCAGCAGTTTCAGGCGGGCGCGGGCACCTATAGCCAACGTGATCACGGCACCGGCGGCATCGCCCTGCTCGGTTACGGCCAGCGCTACAGCTGGAACGACGTGTTCGAGGTGGGCGGCCTGCTGAGCGTGATCAACCGGCCTTATGACGGCGACCGTGAAACCGATCTGCGTCTGCTCGTCGACCTCACTTACCGCTTCTAGAAGAGTTTGAAGATGCCTTTTATTTCGCGATTCATCCTTCTGCTGGGAGTGCTGTTGATCAGCGCCTGTGCCCAGCAAGCCCCGACCTTTGCACCGCCGTCCGAACGCCCGGTGTCGGCCAATGAAAAGCCGTGGCCGAAAAACCATGTGTTGGGGATCGCTTACCACGATGTCGAAGACCTCGACCCCGATCAGGCGGTGGTGGCCGTGCACACCGAGCGTCTGATCGAGCAACTGGCGTGGCTGCGGGAGAACAACTACAAACCGGTCACCGTTGATCAGATCATCGCCGCTCGCAATGGCGGCCCTGACTTGCCGCCACGGGCGATCCTGCTGAGTTTCGACGACGGTTATTCGAGCTTCTACACCCGCGTAATGCCGGTGCTGCGCGCCTATAACTGGCCCGCCTTGCTGGCGCCGGTCGGGGTATGGATTGATACGCCGCTGAACCAGCCGGTGGATTTCGCCGGTACACCGCGCAAGCGTTCGGACTTCCTGACCTGGGAGCAGATCCGCGAGATTTCCCGATCCGGCCTGGTGGAAATCGCCGCCCACACCGACGCCAGCCATAAAGGTGTGCTGGCCAACCCGCAAGGCAACCTGCAGCCGGCGGCCGCGACCCGGCGCTATGACGCCGCGACCGGGCGCTACGAAACCGAAGCCCAATTCCAGGCCAGGATGCGCGCCGACGTGGCGGCCATCTCGGAGAAGATCCGCAAGGCCACCGGTTACAAGCCGCGTGTCTGGGTCTGGCCGTACGGCGCGGCGGATGGCACCTCGTTGCAAGTGATCAACGACCAGGGTTATCAGATGGCCCTGACCCTGGACGACGGCCTCGATGCCCTCGACAACCTGATGAGCGGCCCGCGTTTTCTGGTGGCCTCGGACCCGGATGGCGCCCACTTCGCCAACAGCATCGTCGCGGTGCAGTCCCAATCGCCGATGCGCGTGGTGCATGTGGACCTGGACAACGTCTACGACCCGGACCCGGCCCAACAGGAAATCAACCTCGGCAAACTGATCCAGCGCATGGCCGATATGGGCCCCAGCACGGTGTTCCTGCAAGCTTTCGCCGACCCAGCGGGCGATGGCCTGGTGCATTCGCTGTACTTCCCCAACCGCCACCTGCCGATGCGTGCCGACCTCTTTGACCGCGTGGCCTGGCAGTTGCGTACTCGGGCTCACGTCAAAGTCTATGCCTGGATGCCGGTGTTAAGTTTTGCCCTGGATTCGAAGCTGCCGCGAGTCACCCGTTGGGACCCGAAAACCGGTACCACGTCGGTCGATCCCGACCAGTACAAGCGCTTGTCACCGTTCGATCCGAACGTGCGGCGCATCATCGGTGAAATCTACGAAGACATGGCGCGCCTGACCTCGGTCGACGGCGTCCTCTATCACGATGACGCGGTGCTGTCGGACTTCGAAGACGCCGGCCCCGAAGCGCTCAAAGTCTATGCCGCCAACGGTCTGCCCGGTTCGATTGCCGCCCTGCGCGACGCCCCGGCCACCTTGCAACGCTGGACGCGCTTCAAGAGTCGCTACCTGATCGACTTCACTCACGAGTTGACCGCCAAGGTCCGCGCCATTCGCGGTCCGCAAGTGCGCACGGCGCGCAATATGTTCGCCGAGCCGATGCTCAACCCCGAGAGCGAAGCCTGGTTCGCGCAGAACCTCGACGACTTCCTGGGCGCCTACGACTGGACGGCGCCGATGGCCATGCCGCTGATGGAAAAACAGAGCCGTCAGCAATCCGGCCCCTGGCTCGAAGCGCTGGTGGCGACGGTCAAATCCCGTCCCGGCGCACTCGATCGCACGGTGTTCGAATTGCAGGCCCGAGACTGGACGAAAAAATCCGACGCCGCCATTAACGGCGAGCAGTTGGCCGACTGGATGGGCCGCCTCAAGCGCCAGGGCGCCACCAGTTTCGGCTACTACCCGGACGACTTTCTCGAAAACCAGCCGGACCTGAAAACCGTGCGGCCCGCGCTCTCCAACAAGTGGAATCCATAACATGCTGGACAGACTTCTGGCCCTATTGGTTCTGGCGATCGTCCTGGGGGTTCCCCTCGGGCTGATCTTTCTGCTCACCGGGCAATTCCTGATGGACTTCGTGTTCTTCTATCCACTGTTCATGTCGGGGCTGTGGATCGCCGGCGGCCTGTATTTCTGGCTGCACTGGGAGCGCCACTGGCCGTGGCGGATCGACACCTTGCCGCCACCGCTGGCCGGTGAACCGCTGATCTCGATCCTGATCCCTTGCTACAACGAAGGCGACAACGCCGCCGACACCATCCACGCGGCGCTGGCCCAGCATTACCCGAACATCGAAGTGATCGCGATCAACGACGGCTCCAAGGACAACACCGCCGCAGTACTCGACGCGCTAGCGGCGCAGGATCCGCGTTTGCGGGTGCTGCATCTGGCGGAAAACCAGGGCAAGGCCGTGGCCCTGCGCATGGGCGCCATCGCGGCGCGCAGCGAATACCTGGTGTGCATCGACGGTGACGCGCTGCTGGCACCGAACACCGCGGCGTATCTGGTGGCGCCGATGCTCGACAATGCGCGTCTGGGCGCCGTGACCGGCAACCCGCGCGTCCGTACCCGTTCGACCCTGATCGGCCGCGTGCAGGTCGGCGAGTTCTCGTCGATCATCGGCCTGATCAAACGCACCCAGCGGGTGTTCGGGCGGATCTTTACCGTCTCCGGGGTAATCGTCGCCTTCCGTCGCACGGCCCTGAACCGGGTCGGCTACTGGAGCCCGGACATGATCACCGAAGACATCGACATCAGCTGGAAGCTGCAACTGGATCACTGGAGCATTTTCTACGAGCCCCGCGCATTATGCTGGATCCTCATGCCAGAAACCCTCGGTGGCCTGTGGAAGCAGCGTCTGCGCTGGGCCCAGGGCGGCGCCGAGGTGCTGTTCAAGAACATCCGTGGCATCTGGCAATACCGCCATCGTTACCTGTGGCCGCTGCTGTTCGAATACTGCCTGTCCACCGGTTGGGCCTTCACCTTCTTGCTGTCGGTGATCTTCTGGGGCGTTGGCAAATTCGTCGACATGCCGCCCGCCATTGCCGTCGATCATCTGATGCCACCGGCCTTTACCGGGCTGCTGTTGGCGGTGGTCTGCCTGGTGCAATTCGCCGTCAGTATCCTGATCGACCGCCGTTACGAAAAGGGACTGGGCAAGACCATGTTCTGGGTGGTCTGGTATCCGTTGGTGTTCTGGCTCATCAGCCTGCTCACCACCCTGGTCAGCTTCCCCAAAGTGCTGTTCGGCCGACATCAGAAGCGTGCGCGCTGGGTCAGTCCGGACCGGGGCATCAGGCCGCTGGATGACGATGAAGAGGAGGTCATCAAATGAAAATCATCAGAACCCGGCAACGGCCCTTTCTGGTCGTGATCGACGTTTTCTTCACCGTACTGGCGTGGATCGGGCTGCTGTATTTGCTGGCGCAGGGTGTGTGGTCGTTGATCGATACCCATGATGGCCCGCGCATCGATGCATCGTTTTTCGACGCCCTCGGCACGTTGCAGATTTACCTGTGGGTGGCGCTGTTGAACGCGGTGATCCTGATTGGCTGGGCGCGTTATCAACAGCGCAAAAGCAAGCGCTTCGCCCAGCGCCGTTTGCCGGCGCCGGTGGTGGACGATCAGGGGCTGAGCAAAAGCTTCAAGCTGACCGGTGATCGTCTGGAAAAGCTGCGCAAACCCGGCTCGATGACCATTCACAACAATCAGGATGGCGACGTGAGTCATGTCATTACGCACCTCTTCCCCGTCGACCCGGCCGAGCTACCACCGCCCTTGGCGCCGCTGGAGCATCCGTTCGTGATTCGCCTGCCGGCCGAAGATGACGACAATCGGGAGCCGATGAGCCACGTCTAGCCAAAATCCCGAATCAGCCGCCACGCCTCGTCCACCGACAGCGGTTGTTTCATCCGTTCGGCGAGCATCGCCATGGCCCGCTCCTGATCGCAGGCCACGGCCGCTGCCACCACGCCGTTCTTGCCGAACAGGCCGATAAACGGTGGATGGTCAGGGTCGCCTTTGAATTCAACCTCGTCCCAGGCCTCGGCGTGTCCGAGGTAGTCGTAGTTTTTACCGAAGTGCCAGGTCCAGAAATACGGCACGTCGAGGTAGCGTTCGTCGCCGCCGAGCATATTCGCCGCCGCAATTCGCGCCTGTTGCTGAGCCAGGCGCCAGTGTTCGATCCGTTGCGGCTGACCGTTGAGGGGGAAGGTCGCGATGTCGCCGACGGCCCAGAGCCCGTCGGTCACGCGCATTCCACCGTCGACCTTCAATGACTGATCTTTTTCCTGCGGCAGATCGGTAAACGGGGTGGTCGCCGGGGTGACGCCAATCCCGACCAGCACCAGATCCGCGGGCAAGCGCTGGCCGTTGTCCAACAGCACCGCTTCGACCTTGCCTGCACCTTCGATCTTCGCGACTTCGCCATCGGTATGAAATACCACGCCGTTGGCTTCGTGCAGGGCTCGAATCGCCTTGCCGACGGCATCACCGAATTGCGCCGCGAAAGGGATGGCGTGGCGGGCCAGGACGGTGACATCGAGGCCGTACTGACGCAGGGATGAAGCGGATTCCAGACCAATAAAGCTGTTGCCGACGATCACTGCCCGTTGACCGGGTTTCGCGGCACTCAGAATCTGCTGCGCCTGCGCTATCGAGCGCAGCACGAATACCTGCGGCAGATCGGCGCCGGGCAGCGACAGGGATTTGGGTATGCCGCCGGTGGCGATCACGGCGGCGTCATAGTTCAGCGATTGGCCATCGGCCAGGCGTAGGGTCCGGCTCGGTGCATCCAGGCCCAACACATCGCTGTTTATCCGTTCAATGCGCTGGTCGCGATAAAAATCTTCATCGCGCAGCAGCGGCACTTCGTCCGGCGGCATCTCTCCGGCAATCACGAATTTGCTCAATGCCGTACGGTCGTAACCGGCCTCGGGCTCACGGTCGATCAGCAACACCCGGCCGCCGAAGCCTTTCTCCCGCAGCGCAGCGGCGCAGGCCGTACCGGCGGCACCGGCTCCGATGATCACAAAGGTTCGCTGATCGTCCGCCGGCGGGGTGCTGGGAGTGGGCATCGGCTGGTCGTCGACCCAGACCTCATCGTCGCGGATTTCCAGTGGGTAGCGCCGCAGACTGTCCAGGGATGGCGGCTCGCACAACGCGCCGTCTTCGAGCCGGTAAGCCGCCTTGTGCCACGGGCAGATCAGCCGTCCCTCACACAGCGCACCTTTGGCCAAAGGGGCGCCGGCGTGGGGACATCTGCCCTGATAGGCGCGCAATTGATCACCCACCCGCAGCAAGACGATTTTCGTCTTGTCGATCCGGACTTCAAGGCCACGGTCGTGGGGCACATCGGCGAAACGGGCGACGCGGTGCAGTGCCATGATCGATCTCCAGACAGGTGTTTCAATTAGGAGTTTGGCGCTTATTCCGAGGTTCAGCCAATTGCCGCTGCCACCGCACGAACGGTCCGGCTATAGTTTGCCAGCCGACGACGGCCCCACCCCGCACAAGGTGCTCCGGTATGACCCGATTGACCTCTTTGAACCCTTGGCTGGCGGCCGTTGCAGTCGCCTTTTGCGTGCAGTTGCCGGCGCAGGCCCAGGAGCGTTTCACCCTCAGCATTCCCGGTGTTTCGGACAATCGGCTGTTCACGTCGGCACAGGCCAGCGATGCCAGCGGTTGCGGCGGCAAGAATCAGTCTCCGGCCCTGAGCTGGAACGCCGGCCCCCCGGGCACCCTCAGCTACGCCATCGTCATGCACGACCCGGACGGCCAGAAAGGCCAGGGCGTCGATCACTGGATTCGTTATGGCATCAAGGCCACGACACGGCAGATCCCGGCCGGCGTCGGCGCCAAATCCGCCTTCGAAGGCGTAGGCGGCACCAACATCAAAGGCACCACCGGCTACATCGGTCCTTGCCCGCCCGTCGGCGACAGCTCCCACCACTACATCATCCAGCTCTACGCCCTGGACCTGGCGCCAGACGCTTTGCCCGCCGGCCTGACCCGCGCGCAGCTGCTGGAACAGATCAAAGGCCATGTGCTGAAAAACAGCAGCGTGGTGCGGCGTTATCACCGCTGAAGATTTTTTTCCGGTGAGTTAACCCGAACCCGGCGGGCTGTCCGTCTCAGAGGATGAATGAGTCAATTTCCTCCTGAGGTCAGCCCCCATGTCCCTCCCTCTGCATGTCCTCCGCCCGGCCGCCCAGGGTTTCGCCGCCGGGTTGCTGCTGGCCATTGCCGGTTGCGGCGCATCATCCTCACCCGACTCGGCAGTGGTGGCGCCGCCGGCTCAAAGTGAACCGAAAACAGAAGCGCTGGTGCGTCGCGAAGCCGTCATGGCTGACTCTGCGATGGCCAAGCACAGCGCGCGACCGGCGCCGTCGGTCGCTTTCGCGCCAATGCCGGCCGGGGAGGCTTATCCACAGGGCTATCGGGATGAGCAGCGCGAGCAATATCAAACGCTGGCCGATAACCCGATTCACAGCGTGGCCGAGGCGCCGGTCTCGACTTTCAGCGCCGATGTCGATACCGGCGCTTACGCCAATGTCCGCCGCTTGCTCAATCAGGGGCGTTTGCCGCCGGAAGGAGCGGTGCGCCTGGAAGAAATGGTCAATTACTTCCCCTACGATTACGCCTTGCCCACCGACGGTTCGCCATTCGGCGTGACCACCGAGCTGGCGCCGTCACCCTGGAACCCGCATACCCGATTGCTGCGCATCGGCATCAAAGCGTCTGATCGCGCAGTGGCGGAGCTGGCCCCGGCGAACCTGGTGTTTTTGGTGGACGTGTCCGGCTCCATGGACCGTCGCGAAGGCTTGCCCATGGTCAAAAGCACGCTGAAATTGCTGGTCGATCAACTGCGCGAGCAGGACCGGGTTTCGCTGGTGGTCTACGCCGGACAATCCCGCGTGGTGCTGGAGCCGACTTCCGGACGGGAAAAAGCGAAAATTCGTACCGCCATCGATCAATTGACCGCAGGCGGCTCGACCGCCGGCGCATCGGGTATCGAACTGGCTTATCAAATGGCGCAGCAGGCGTTCATCCCCAAAGGCATCAACCGCATCCTGCTGGCCACCGACGGTGACTTCAACGTCGGCATCAGCGACTTCGACAGCCTCAAGCAAATGGCTGTGGATAAACGCAAGACCGGCGTGTCCCTGACCACCCTGGGGTTTGGTGTGGATAACTACAATGAACACCTGATGGAGCAACTGGCCGACGCCGGCGATGGCAACTACGCCTACATCGACAACCTGCGTGAGGCGCGCAAAGTGCTGGTGGATCAACTCGGCTCAACCCTCGCAGTAGTAGCGAAAAACGTGAAGCTGCAGGTGGAGTTCAACCCGGCGCAGGTCAGTGAATATCGGCTGTTGGGTTATGAGAATCGTGCCTTGAAGCGTGAGGATTTCAGCAACGACAAAGTCGACGCCGGAGAAATCGGCGCAGGGCATACAGTGACGGCGCTGTACGAAATTGTGCCCAAGGGCGAGAAGGGCTGGCTGGAACCCTTGCGCTATGGCAAATCGGCGGCCGATGTTTCCGCAAAAAACGGAGAAATGGCGATGCTGCGGGTGCGTTATCAGTTGCCGGAAGGTGGGAACAGTCGCTTGATCGAGCGGCCAATACTGAAGGGTGACGCCGGCAAACTCTCGGCCGCCAGCGATGATCTACGCTTTGCCGCCGCCGTCGCCGCGTTTTCCCAGCAGCTCAAGGACGGACGTTACACCGGTGATTTCAGCCTGAAAGACACAGAAGCCTTGGCCCGTGGCGCACGGGGGGACGATCAGTTCGGCCTGCGCGCTGAGTTCGTGCAATTGGTGGAATTGGCGCAGAGCCTGCGAACCTCCACCGCCTCGAATCAACCGCCCAACGACAACCGGATAGAGTGAAAGCTGACATGTCCGATCCAGCAATCAGCTCCGGCGCCGGCAGCGATGAATCGCTGCTGGCGCGTTATCGCTCTGGCGAGGGGGCAGCGTTCGAAGTTTTGTACGCCCGCCACCGCCAGGGCCTGTATCGATTCCTCCTCGGCCTCAGCGGCAAACCCGAACTGGCCGAAGAGGTGTATCAGGAAACCTGGCTGAGCCTGATCCGCAGCGCCAGTCAGCCACAAGGCCGGGCGAACTTTCGTACCTGGCTCTACCAGATTGCCCGCAACCGCCTGATCGATCACTGGCGCAAACACGGCATCCACAACCCCTTGCACGACAGCTATGACGAGCAATCACACGCCGTCATCGATGACGCCGCCGACCCCGAACAACTGCTGAGCCTGAGCCGCGACGGTCAACGCCTCGAAACCGCCCTGCAAACCCTGCCCGCCGACCAGCGCGAAGTGTTCCTGCTGCGCGCCCACGGCGACCTCGACCTGCCGCAGATCGCCACCCTCACCGAAACCCCGCTGGAAACCGTTAAAAGCCGCTTGCGCTACGCCCAGCAAAAACTGCGTCGGCTGCTGGCCGAGGAGGTACTGACATGACTGACGCCAAACAAACACCGCCATCGCCCGACGAAGAAGTGCTCAAGCACTTCCGCGACCACAGCAGCGGCGAACCACCGGCGCACCTCGACGCCTTCATCCTCGCCGCCGCACACCGCGAAGCTCCGGGGCCCAAGCCAAACCTGTGGCAACGCTGGCTCCACGCCTGCCAACAACCCCGCTGGCAAGTGGCATTCGCCAGCCTTGTTGGCGTGGCGCTGATGCTGGCATTGGTGCAACGCACGCCGGAGCAACTGCCGAGTTATGACTTCGCACCTGCGCCCAAAGCCTCCGCACCGCTCGCCAAACCGGAAGCCACTGCCCGCTCCCTGGATGAGCCGGTCGATGCTATGTCGGCTCCGGCACCCGCTGCGCCAATGGCGGAGTTTTCCGCACCGATGCAGCGTGAGTCGATCAATAGCGAAATGGCTGACGAAGCAAAACTCAGCAAACGCGCCACAGCGCCGGTCAAGTCTCTGGATGATCAATTACGTGAAGTGATACGCCTGCAAGACGTCGGACAAACCCAAGCCGCCGAAGCGTTGATGACGACATTGCACAAGCGCTTTCCCAAGGAAAACCTCGCGGCCCGACTCAAGGAATTGCAGAAAAAATGAGCTGAACAGCGGCCGACGATTTGGCAACAACACCCGAAAGCGCGCACTATCAGCCCATAGCCGATGCGTTGGAGGATGCCGTGGCCCAAAAAATCGACCGCATCGCCCAAATGCTCAACTGCCCGGTGAAGGGTGAAGAACTGCGGCGAGCAGTGACTGAGAGTCGTAAGGAGTTTCTTCTGGCGAAGCAGGCAGAAGAGGATCTTGAGGAAGACGTTCTTGATGATGAGTTGATCGAGGACGAAGAAGACGATGATGAGTACGACGAGTTTGACTGGACGACAGAATAACGAGTCTGCTGCTCACCCCCTGCCGCACCTGGCCGATCAGCAACGAGCCGCAGAAATACGTGAGTCTATTGGCGTCAGCCGTAATGACCCGCGTCCGGCTATTCCTGCCGAAACACTATCTGCCGAGCTTGATGCACTCATTGATGAGGTTGAAGCGGAGCGTAACCGTCGATGAAAACACTCATCCAAAAATTGCAGGCCCCGAAAAATCGGGGCGCATTTCAAGGGTGAGTGGCCGCTATTCTGCGGTTTGTGGCGTCGCCGTCTGCGGAGGTTGCGTCAGAACTTTCACCACATCATCAACCACTGCGCTGTCATGGGCCCTCTCGACTAGAGTGGCAAGTAAGTCAGCTTCAGTGGAATCAATCTCTTGGTCTCCGAATCCGTTTGGCCATAGTGCTCAATCAACGCACGCACGAGGTTGTCCAACGTCCAAAGCGTCAGCGGCACACTGGCCCGTTCTGCTTCGTAGTAGGCGTCCTTACTGAATCCGCCCGTGCTGACATAAAGCCCACGATCATCCTTATGCCGGCCTCCAAGAAAACTACGGATTTGTTGACTGCCCATCTGGTCTTTGCGGTGTTTGACCTCAACGATGATCCGCGGATTCTCAAAACCGAATCCATCCGGCGACGCGATGATGTCTTTCCCACGATCAGGGCCAGCAGGGGAGACCTGAGTTTTGTAGCCCATCGCACGCAAGATACCTGCGACCAAGCCCTGCATATCATCCCAAGGCAAGGCGTTGATCAGATCCTTGATGCGTTCGAGAGCCAGACTCTCCATGCCCGCCAGAGGATCGCTGTCGGGATACTCTTCTTCAGCCGGCGGTAACGCGGGCGGCTTATCTCCAGCCGCCATCGCTTTAAGCTCTTGGAGCGCGAAGTCCGGTACGACAAAGACTGTGAGTGTGGAGCCGAGACTGTTCTTGCTCGCAGCACTCAGGCTGTCGCGGTCGACTTCCTGAGCTTGCCATTGAACCGGGCGGGTCAGTGACATTCCGAGGTCGGCCAGGTCAGGATTGTGTTTGAAGTCGCCAGTGATTTTGCCCACTAAATAGGTGCGGTTAGCGGGCGAGTAGGTCACCACCCAATCACCGGGCTGAATTTCATTGATGAAGCGCCAGACCTGTGAGGCGCCTGAAATAGCGGTACCGGGTTTGATATTGGGTTCAATGTCTTGGTAGAGGCGAGTGACTTCCTTGCGCGTCATACCAGGTTTGGCCAGCGGCGCGAGTTGTGACCATCCAATTGCGGCGACACCGCGTTCACGGAAATCGTCGTATAACCGGCCAGACTCGCCACGAATCATCCACATTTTGGCCATGTCACTTCCTTAGTTCTTGTAGGTCGCACCGGTGCATACGCTATCTGGCGTTGATCGCCATATTGAAAGCGTGAGGAAAACGCAGGATAAGGTAGGTGTTTCAGGCGTCGACAGCAATTGCCGAATCTCAGACACAAAAAAGCCCCAGACCCAACGGCCTGAGGCTTTCTCGTTTCTACATATGGTGCACCAGGCGGGATTCGAACCCACGACCCCTGCCTTCGGAGGGCAGTACTCTATCCAGCTGAGCTACTGGTGCAATGCGGGCGCCATGATACTCATATGCGCTGCGGGCGTCCATGCTGCTGAATCGTCTGCGTTTTTCCAAAGCGTAACCTGCGTTTGCTACGCTGATCCGAAAAAATAGGCAAATGCGGCGTTTTCGTTCTTTTTTTCGAACAGCCTATTGTCCTTTACCCCCTTTGATCCTAGGATTCGTTTGAGATTTCAAACGCTCTTGTCTGGGTGCTGAACCGCACGAGTTCGATCAGTGCGCTATTTATGTGCTTCAGCCCGGTGAATGATTTCCCTGACGGCAGCCTTTAAGGCGCCTTTCAACAATCATAATTTGCTCCGCGCTGGCCGCGGTGCTGTTAAGGAAAGCCGACATGCAGCTTAAAGACACCCAGTTGTTCCGCCAGCAAGCCTTTATCGATGGCGCTTGGGTCGATGCGGACAACGGTCAAACGATCAAGGTCAATAACCCGGCAACGGGCGAAATTCTGGGCACTGTGCCGAAAATGGGCGCTGCTGAAACCCGTCGTGCAATCGAAGCCGCTGACAAAGCGCTGCCGGCCTGGCGTGCACTGACCGCCAAGGAGCGCGCGAACAAGCTGCGTCGCTGGTTCGAGCTGATCATCGAAAATCAGGATGACCTGGCTCGCCTGATGACCCTGGAGCAGGGCAAGCCATTGGCTGAAGCCAAGGGCGAGATCGTGTACGCCGCTTCCTTTATCGAGTGGTTCGCCGAAGAAGCCAAGCGCATCTACGGTGACGTGATTCCGGGCCACCAGCCAGACAAGCGCCTGATCGTGATCAAGCAGCCGATCGGCGTGACCGCTGCGATTACTCCGTGGAACTTCCCGGCCGCGATGATCACCCGTAAAGCCGGCCCGGCCCTGGCCGCCGGTTGCACCATGGTGCTTAAGCCTGCTTCGCAAACTCCATTCTCTGCATTCGCTCTGGCTGAACTGGCTCAGCGTGCCGGTATTCCGAACGGCGTGTTCAGCGTGGTGACCGGCAGCGCCGGCGACATCGGCAGCGAGCTGACCGGCAACCCGATCGTGCGCAAACTGTCGTTCACCGGTTCGACCGAAATCGGTCGTCAGTTGATGACCGAGTGCGCCAAGGACATCAAGAAAGTCTCGCTGGAGCTGGGCGGCAACGCGCCGTTCATTGTGTTCGACGACGCGGACCTGGATAAGGCCGTCGAAGGCGCGATCATTTCCAAGTACCGCAACAACGGCCAGACCTGCGTCTGCGCCAACCGCCTGTACATTCAGGATTCGGTCTACGATGCGTTCGCCGAGAAGCTGAAAGTGGCCGTGGCCAAACTCAAGATCGGCAACGGTCTGGAAGACGGCACCACTACTGGCCCGCTGATCGACGAAAAGGCCGTGGCCAAGGTTCAAGAGCACATTGCTGACGCCGTCGGCAAAGGCGCCACCGTGCTGGCGGGCGGCAAGAGCATGCAAGGCAACTTCTTCGAGCCGACCATCCTGACCAACGTGCCGAATAACGCTGCCGTGGCCAAGGAAGAAACCTTCGGCCCATTGGCGCCGCTGTTCCGCTTCAAAGACGAAGCCGACGTGATCGCGATGTCCAACGACACCGAGTTCGGTCTGGCCTCGTACTTCTATGCGCGTGACCTGGGCCGTGTGTTCCGTGTGGCTGAAGCCCTGGAATACGGCATGGTCGGCGTCAACACCGGGTTGATCTCCAACGAAGTCGCGCCGTTCGGCGGCATCAAGGCGTCGGGCCTGGGCCGTGAAGGCTCCAAGTACGGCATCGAAGATTACCTGGAAATCAAATACCTCTGCCTGGGTATCTGAGTCCAATTGCTTCAAGCGCAAAGGGCACGAGAGCGCTGTCCTTTGTGCGCTTCAAACGGAATTTTCTCTGTGGCCGGGAACGCTGTGGCAGTCGATCATCGCATGCTGCCGTAGTTGCTTCCCCGCCACTTAATCCTTGAGCCACGCCGACCGATGAGCGGCGAATGAGGAATGTATGAGCAAGACTAACGCTGAGTTGATGGCCCGCCGCACCGCTGCTGTACCCCGTGGTGTTGGCCAGATTCACCCGATCTTCGCCGACCACGCGAAGAACGCCACCGTGACCGACGTTGAAGGTCGTGAGTTCATCGACTTCGCCGGCGGTATCGCTGTGCTGAACACCGGTCACGTGCACCCGAAAATCATCGCCGCCGTCACCGAACAACTGAACAAGCTGACCCACACCTGCTTCCAGGTACTGGCCTACGAGCCGTACGTGGAAGTGTGCGAAAAAATCAACGCCAAGGTACCGGGTGATTTCGCCAAGAAAACCCTGCTGGTGACCACCGGCTCCGAAGCCGTGGAAAACTCCATCAAGATCGCCCGCGCCGCCACTGGCCGTGCCGGTGTGATCGCCTTCACCGGCGCTTACCACGGTCGCACCATGATGACCCTGGGTCTGACCGGTAAAGTCGTGCCTTACTCGGCCGGCATGGGCCTGATGCCAGGCGGCATCTTCCGCGCGCTGTACCCGAATGAACTGCACGGTGTGAGCATCGACGATTCGATCGCCAGCATCGAACGCATCTTCAAGAACGACGCCGAGCCGCGTGACATCGCCGCGATCATCATCGAGCCGGTGCAGGGCGAAGGTGGTTTCTACGTCGCGCCTAAAGAGTTCATGCAGCGTCTGCGCGCTTTGTGCGACCAGCACGGCATCCTGCTGATCGCTGACGAAGTGCAGACCGGCGCTGGCCGTACCGGCACTTTCTTCGCCATGGAACAGATGGGCGTTGCCGCCGACCTGACCACCTTCGCCAAATCCATCGCTGGCGGCTTCCCGCTGGCCGGCGTGTGCGGCAAGGCCGAATACATGGACGCCATCGCGCCAGGCGGCCTGGGCGGCACTTACGCCGGTAGCCCGATCGCTTGCGCCGCAGCCCTGGCCGTGATGGAAGTGTTCGAAGAAGAGCACCTGCTGGATCGCTGCAAAGCAGTCGGCGAGCGTCTGGTCACTGGCCTCAAAGCCATCCAGGCCAAGTACCCGGTGATCGGTGACGTGCGTGCCCTGGGCGCGATGATCGCGGTCGAGCTGTTCGAAAACGGTGACAGCCACAAGCCAAACCCGACGGCTGTAGCAGCCGTTGTGGCCAAGGCTCGCGATAAAGGTCTGATCCTGCTGTCGTGCGGCACCTACGGCAACGTTCTGCGTGTGCTGGTACCGCTGACCGCGCCGGACGAGCAACTGGACAAAGGCCTGGCGATCATCGAAGAGTGCTTCGCCGAGCTCTGATCCGTTTGTGATCTGATCGACAAAAAACCCGCTTCGGCGGGTTTTTTTATGGGGCTTGAAACACATCAGGGGCAATTGAGCTGTATCGAATGGCCAGCATTGACTAAGGTGCAAACATTGCCGTTGGAGTGTGCAGATGACTGCTGTGGAGTTACCCGCTGTACCGCGTGTGCTGATTGCCGAGGCCGACCCCTGGGCCCGCGACCTGCTCAAGCAAGTGTTGTTGAATGTGCGTTGCGACGCACGGCTGGACCTGTGTGCCGATGGCCAGGAGGCCCTGCACCTGTTGGCGGAAAATCCTTACGACCTGGTGATCGCCGACTGGGAGTTACCCGGCGTCGATGGTCTGAATGTGTTGCGCAGCGTTCGCCAGCGCAAACGTAATCCGCCGCTGCCGTTCATTCTGATGAGCAACCGCAATGACAGCGCCAGCGTGCGCGAAGCCTTGCCTCTGGCGCCGACGGCGTATCTGACCAAACCCTTGAACATGGAAAACCTGACCCAGCGCCTGCAGGATTTGCTGCTGAACGCCGGTGAAGAGGTGTCCTGCGAGGTGCCGTCATTGGCGCCGGGCATGACCTTGTCGGTGTACCTGGAGCGGCGTCGTGAGTTGGCGGACGGGGCGCCGTTGATGACCGACGTGGAAGTGGCGATCAAGCGCAGCCTCAATCCCGATGGCCTCAATCTGACGCGACTGGAAGACGAGATTCGCACCGATCCGCAAGTCACCGCTGTCTTGATCGCTGCCGCCAACAGCGCGGCCCAGCATCATGGCGCCGCCGTGCAAACCCTGTCCCAGGCGCTGCATCGTTTGGGCACCGGGCAAAGCATGAACCTGATTCTGGGCCTCGCCCTCAAGCGCAGTGCCCGGCTCAGTGATCCGCAACTGGCGGACTATGCCGAGCGTTATTGGGAGTTGTCCCTGCATACCGCCGAATACGCGCGGACGCTGGCGCGCTTGCTGGATCTGGATCAGGAGCGCTGTTATTGCGCGGGCATGCTGCATCGCCTCGGCGACCTGGCGTTGCTGCGCTGTTTGCAGGAGTGGAAGCAGGCCGGCGGTGAGCTGGATGAGCTGGAGGAAGTCGGCGATGCCTTGGCCGAGTTCGGCGCGGCCTACGGTTCGGCGCTGCGAACCCGCTGGCGCTTGCCCCTGGAGCTGCGGGAGTTGATTGCAGCGGTTTATCAGCTCGGTGGCGGGGTTTACTCCCGCGAAGCACTGGTGATGAACATGGCCGCGCAACTGGCGCGCCTGACCGAGCATGAGGGGCTCGAGGGGTTAGCGAAGAGTCGTACGGCGCGGTTGCTCAAGATCGGATTGCCGGAGTTGATGCGTTTACGCAAAAAATAGGCTTTGTAGATCGTTCCCACGCTCTGCGTGGGAATGCATCCTGTGACGCTCTGCGTCACGACTTGCGAAGGGACGCGGAGCGTCCCGGGCGGCATTCCCACGCAGAGCGTGGGAACGATCATGGCAAGTCGGTCAGCCGCAGATTATCCGGTTCTTGCCCTGGCGCTTGGCTTGGTACATCGCCGCATCGGCGCGGGCGAACAGTCTGTCGAGGTTTTCGTCCTCTCGCGTAAGGCTGCTCAGCCCCTGGCTGACGGTGATGCCGAACGTCTGGCCGCCATGGCTGAAGCTCAACCGCTGAATCTCCCGTTGCAGGCGCTCGGCCACTTGCATGGCCATGTCCGGTGCGCAGCCGGGGAACACCGCGGCAAACTCCTCACCGCCGATCCGTCCGAACAGATCACCACGCCGCAGGGCCGCGCGACCGCTCTCGGCAATGCGTTGCAGCACCTTGTCGCCTTCCGGATGGCCGTAGGTGTCGTTGATCACTTTGAAGTCATCGATGTCCAGCAGCAGGAAGGCCATCGGCTTGCCTTGCAGGCGCGCCTGCTCGAATTCGCGATGGGCGCCTTCGAAGAAGTGTCGACGGTTGCTGCTTTGGGTCAATACGTCGGTGGTGGCCAGGCGTTGCAGTTCGGTTTCCATCTGCTTCTTTTCGGTGATGTCTTCGGCAATGCCGACGATGATTGTCGATTGGCCTGGCTCGGCCTGACGGTTGATGAAGCACTTGTCGCTGAGCCAGCGCACCTGGCCGTCAGCGGCGATGATGCGGTACTCGCGGTCCTCGACGGCGCCTTTGACCAGCACTTGCGCCAGGCTGCGTTCGGCGTAGTCCAGATCGTCGGGATAGATACTGTCGCGCCAGTGCCTGTAGTCGGACAGCAACAGGCCGGCGGGTCGGCCGAAAATCCGGTCATAGGCCGGGCTGACGTAGAGCACCTGACGGGTTTCCCAGTTGAATGCCCAAAGCACCGCGTTGACGCTGACCAGCAGCGAGCTGAACAGCTGCTCGCGTTCGCTCAGGCGCGCCACTTCGCCCTGGGCATGCATCAGCGCCATCAGCGTTTGCGCGGCCTCGGGCCACTGGGGAAGGGATGTGTCTTGTAGGTTTTCATTGACCATCGGCACAACTCTCAAAGGGCGTGCCGCTAATTCGACAGCGGCCAACACAAAGCCCGCCTGGATGGCGAAGTGTCTTTGAGATAGGGGATTTGGGGCGAAGTTCCCGCTTTTTGTAACGAGGGGGCGTGCTCCCGCTGGGCGGTACTGGCGACGCGTTTGTAGGAGCTGCCGCAGGCTGCGATCTTTTGATTTTGCTCTTTCAAGATCAAAAGATCGCAGCCTGCGGCAGCTCCTACAGGTCAGGTGGCAGGGCGCAGGGAGTAGGTTTTCAACTGGTCGGCGAAATCACGCAGGGATTGAATCCCGCTGGCCTCGGCCTCGTGTACCCAATCCTTGATGGCGGCCAGCATGTCGTGACCATTTGAGCTGGTCTTGACCCAGATCTGCTGCAAGGCCAGACGTTTCTCGTAAATTACCTTCAACGCCTGGCTGTGCTCGAGCATGGTCTGGATGCGCACATGGTGCTTGTCATCCAGCAGGCTGGTTTCCCGGGAGAGCAGGCGCTTGGCCCGGTGGAACTGGTGACGGACCGAGTGATCGACCTTTTCCAGTTCTTGCTTGACCAGCGGCGCGATCACCAGCTTGCGGTACTGGGCCATGATCTGGAAGCGGTTGTTGAGGATTGCCATGGCGGTGTCCATGTCCAGGCTGCCTTTGCCTTCGACACGGTGGGCGATGGGCGCGACCCGTTGGACCTTGGCCAGACGCAGGAAGCTGAAGACCTGGATCCAGGCCCAGCCGAGGTCGAATTCCCACTTCTTCACCGACAGTTTGGCCGAGTTAGGGTAGGTGTGATGATTGTTATGCAGTTCTTCGCCGCCGATCAGGATGCCCCAGGGCACCAGATTGGTCGCCGCATCGCGGCATTCGAAGTTGCGGTAGCCGATAGCATGGCCCAGGCCATTGACCACGCCGGCGGCCCAGACCGGGATCCACATCATCTGGATGGCCCAGATGGTGATGCCGATGGTGCCGAACAACAGCAGGTCGATGACACCCATGATCGCCACGCCCAGCAGCGGGAAGCGGCTGTAGAGGTTGCGCTCGATCCAGTCTTCGGGGCAGTTCTTGCCGTAGATGCGCAGGGTCTCGGGGTTTTCCGCTTCGGCACGGTACAGCTCGGCACCTTTGCGCAGCACGGTGGAGAGCCCCTTGATCACCGGGCTGTGCGGGTCGTCGACGGTTTCGCATTTGGCGTGATGCTTGCGGTGGATAGCCGTCCACTCGCGGGTGTTCTGCGCCGTGGTCAACCACAGCCAGAAGCGGAAGAAATGTTTCAGGCCAGCATTGAGCTCGAGCGAGCGATGGGCCGAATAACGATGCAGATAGACCGTGACGGCAATGATCGTCACGTGGGTCATCAGTAGGGTGACTGCCACCAGTGACCAGGGCGATAAGCCAAGAAAACCTTCGTACCACATAGGCTATAGGGCCCTCGATAAAGAAAAAAACCGCCGTTGCATTATCACTAAGCCCAGAGATAAAACCAGTCGCCCTTTCAGATAAGAGTGGCCGGATGTTTCTTTAAACTATAATTCCAGCCTTTTTTGTAGGGACATGGACGCTCGAATGTCAGCCACATATCGCGATGCCTTGCGTGCAGCGCTGCTTTACCTGGTGCTTTCCGTCACCTGGCTCCAGTTTAGTGGTTATTTATTGAACAGATTCTTCGATAATTCCACCGACTTGCTGCGCTGGCAACTGATCAACGGTTATGCCTGGGTGGCGTTCAGTGCCGGGCTGATTTTCGTTGCACGGGCACGATTGTTTCGCTGCCTGGGCGTCGGCGCCAAATTGCGTGAGCGCAATGCAGACCGGGAGCGTTTGCGTCAGGCGGCCGCGGTGTTCGATTGCACCCGAGAAGGGGTATTGGTCACCAACAGCAAAGGGCTGATCGTCCATGTGAACCGGGCATTCATGGAAATCACCGGCTACCAGTGCGAGGAAGTGCTGGGTCAGCGACCGAGCATGTTCAAGTCGGGCCATCACCCGCCAGGCTTCTACCAGGCGATGTTCGTGACACTCGAGAGCCTCGGCGAATGGAGCGGTGAAATCTGGAACCGTCGCAAAAGTGGCGAGATCTACCCGCAATGGCAGACGATCCGCCTCGTTCATGACGAGCAGGGGCGGCTCAGCCAGTACGTGGCAGTGTTTTCCGACATCAGTGCGATCAAGAACTCCGAGGATGAACTGACGCGCCTGGCCCACCACGATCCGCTGACCGATCTGCCTAATCGGCTGCTGTTTACCGACCGGGCCGGGCAGGCCGTGGCTTCGGCGCAGGTCCATAAGCGCGGGTGTGCGTTGCTGATGATCGACCTCGATCATTTCAAGTTGATCAATGACAGCCTCGGCCACAGTGTCGGTGATCAACTGCTCAAGGCCGTGGCTGAGCGTTTGAAGGCCTTGTTCGGCCCGGGTATCACGCTGGCGCGGCTCAGTGGCGATGAATTTGCGGTACTGGCTGAAAATTGCCCGCAACCGGGGCACGCCGCAGCGCTGGCTCAACGGGTCATCGATGGCCTCAAGGAGCCATTCCAGATCGACGGGCATTCGTTGTTCATCAATGCCAGTGTCGGCATCAGTCTGTTCCCCAGCGATGCCTTGAGTGCCGAGCAACTGTTGCGCAACGCCGATTCGGCGCTGTTCAAGGCCAAGAGCGCCGGCCGCGACGGTTATGCCCTCTATACAGAAGAGTTGACCGCACACGCCCAACAACGCGTGGAGATTGCGTTCGAGTTGCGTCGAGCGCTGGAGCAGCAGGAGTTGCGGGTTTATTACCAGCCCGTGCACAACCTCAAAACCAGTCGCCTGATCGGCGTCGAGGCCCTGGTGCGCTGGGAGCATCCGCAACGCGGGCTGGTGTCGCCGGCTGAATTCATCCCCATTGCCGAACGCACCGGGCTGATTGCCGAGATCGATGCCTGGGTCATGCGCCAGGCCTGTCAGCAAATGTGCCAGTGGCAAGCGGGGGGCGTGGCGTTGTCGTTTGTCGCGGTGAACGTTTCTTCGCGCCTGTTCGCCCGCCGCGAGTTGTATCAGCAGGTGGCTCAGGTGCTGCACGACACCGGCCTGGATCCGGCGTATCTGGAGCTGGAAGTCACCGAAAGTGCGGTGATGGAAGATCCGGAAGTGGCGCTGGAGCAGATGCATCGCTTGCGCGAGTTGGGCGTGCGGCTGGCCATCGATGACTTCGGCACGGGCTATTCGTCGTTGCTACGGCTTAAGCGCTTGCCGGTGCAAAAGCTCAAGATCGATCAGGGATTCGTCGCAGGCTTGCCGGGTGACGAGGATGACGCGGCAATCGCGCGGGTGATCGTTGCGCTGGCGCAGAGCATGGGGATGCAAGTGCATGCCGAGGGGATTGAACAGGTCGAGCAGGCGGCTTTCCTGCTCGAGCACGATTGCGATCTGGGGCAGGGCTACTGGTTTGGGCGGCCTGTACCGGCGGCTTCCTTGGATTGGGTTCGGGCGCCGGTGATTCTACCGCGCTGATCGTTCCCATGCGGAGCATGGGAGTGATCATTCTTCTGGTTATATAAAAATTCTTAAATAGTATTTTTAAGAATATGTGCGCCTATCTACTATTGCTCCACGCCTTAAGCAGTGCCCGCCACTGCCAGGCATATCTCATTAAAGGAGCAGCACCATGAGCGCATCCCTACGCAGTGTTGACGGGCAGGACGAAGCCACCATTTTGCGTGAAATCCAGAGTGCCCTGCGCGATCTGCGCTTTGGTGCTGTGGAGATCACCGTGCACAACGCCCAGGTGGTCCAGATCGAACGCAAAGAGAAATTCCGTTTGCAGCATCCGGCCAATAAGTCGAGCTAAAAGATCGCAGCCTGCGGCGGCTCCGACAGAAGCACGCAATCTCCCGTAGGAGCTGCCGAAGGCTGCGATCTTTTGTACGGGCAACCCGTTCCAGACCATAAGAAAAAGCCACCACACCCAGAATTCCAGGAGCTTTCACCATGTCGTCGATTCGTCATTTTGCTTTGGCCGCCCTGGCCAGTGCCCTTTTTGCTGGTTCCGTGGTTGCCAAGGATTACGAACTGCTCAACGTGTCGTATGACCCGACCCGTGAGCTGTATCAGGACTACAACGCCGAGTTCATTAACTTCTGGAAGAAAGATCACGCTGGCGA
This sequence comes from Pseudomonas frederiksbergensis, assembly GCF_017114915.1. Taxonomy (GTDB): domain Bacteria; phylum Pseudomonadota; class Gammaproteobacteria; order Pseudomonadales; family Pseudomonadaceae; genus Aquipseudomonas; species Aquipseudomonas frederiksbergensis_I. The sequence continues at coordinate 270,063 of NZ_JAAUOE010000002.1, read as the reverse complement.
CAACGTGAAGATCCAGCAATCCCACGGTGGTTCAGGTAAACAGGCTCGCGCAGTGATCGACGGTCTGCGGGCCGACGTGGTGACCCTGGCCCTGGCCGGTGACATCGACGAAGTCGCCAAACTCGGCAAGTCCCTGCCGGTGGATTGGCAGAAGCGTCTGCCGCAAGCGAGCACGCCGTACACCTCAACCATCGTGTTCCTGGTGCGCAAGGGCAACCCGAAAGGCATCAAGGACTGGGGCGATCTGACCAAGAACGGCGTGGAAGTCATCACCCCGAACCCGAAAACCTCCGGCGGCGCACGCTGGAACTTCCTCGCGGCCTGGGCCTATGGCCTGAAAGCCAACGGCGGTAACGAAGCCAAGGCCAAAGAGTACGTGCAGACCCTGTTCAAACACGTGCCAGTGCTGGACACCGGCGCTCGCGGCTCGACCATCACCTTCGTCAACAACGGTCAGGGCGACGTGTTGCTGGCCTGGGAAAACGAAGCCTTCCTGGCCTTGAAAGAAGACGGCGGCGCCGACAAGTTCGACATCGTTGTGCCGTCGCTGTCGATCCTCGCCGAACCACCGGTGGCCGTGGTCGACAAGAACGCCGAGAAAAAGGGCAACACCGAGCTCGCCGAAGCGTACCTCAAGCACCTGTACAGCCCGGCCGGCCAGGAAATCGCGGCGAAAAACTTCTATCGTCCACGTGACAAGGACGTGGCCGCCAAGTACGCCAAGCAGTTCCCGACCCTGGAACTGGTGACCATCGACAAGGACTTCGGCGGCTGGAAAACCGCGCAACCGAAATTCTTCAATGACGGTGGCGTGTTCGATCAGATCTACCAGGCGCAGTAACCTGAAATAGATCAGCCAACGGGCCCCGACTTCACCGTTGGGGCTTAGTGCGTTCTCAACCAAGGACTTTTATGTCGCGTCGTATCTCCCCCGTCATACCCGGCTTCGGGCTGACGCTGGGCTACACCTTGGTGTACCTCAGCCTGATTGTGCTCATTCCACTGGCGGCGATGTTCGTGCACGCCGCTCAACTGACCTGGGACCAGTTCTGGGCAATCATCTCGGCCCCTCGGGTGCTGGCGGCGTTGAAGCTGAGCTTCGGCACGGCATTGTACGCCGCGATCATCAACGGCGTGATCGGCACGCTGCTGGCCTGGGTGCTGGTGCGCTACACCTTCCCGGGGCGCAAAGTCATCGATGCGATGATCGATTTGCCGTTCGCATTGCCCACCGCCGTGGCCGGTATCGCGCTCACCGCGCTGTACACCCCCACAGGCCTGGTGGGTCAGTTCGCGGCGGACCTGGGCTTCAAGATCGCCTACACCCCCCTGGGCATCACCCTGGCGCTGACTTTCGTGACACTTCCATTCGTAGTACGTACGGTACAGCCTGTACTGGCCGATATCCCCCGTGAAGTGGAAGAGGCGGCGGCGTGCCTGGGGGCAAAACCGCTGCAGGTTTTCCGTCATATTCTGATGCCGGCGCTGCTCCCAGCCTGGCTGACTGGTTTCGCTTTGGCCTTTGCCCGCGGGGTCGGCGAGTACGGTTCGGTGATTTTCATCGCCGGCAACATGCCGATGAAAACCGAAATTCTGCCGCTGCTGATCATGGTCAAACTCGACCAGTACGATTACACCGGCGCCACCTCCATTGGTGTACTGATGCTGGTGGTTTCCTTTGTCTTGTTGCTGCTGATCAACTTGTTGCAGCGGCGCATCGAAACCCCATAAGGAGGCGCGAAAAATGTCCCAATCGTCTATTGCAGCGGCCTCCTCGAACGCCGCCCGCCGTGGCAGTGCCACGTCGCGGCGAATCCTGATTGTCCTGGGCTGGTTGATCTTTGCGATGTTTCTGTTGCTGCCGCTGTTCATCGTGGTGTCCCAGGGCCTGAAGCTGGGGCTGGGTGCGTTCTTTACGGCTATCTTCGAGCCGGACGCTTTGTCGGCGCTGAAACTCACGGTGATTGCGGTGCTGATTTCGGTGCCGCTGAACCTGGTGTTCGGTGTCAGCGCGGCGTGGTGCGTGAGTAAATACTCGTTCCGCGGCAAGAGCATGCTGGTGACCCTGATCGATCTGCCGTTCTCGGTGTCGCCGGTGATCGCGGGTCTGGTCTATGTGTTGATGTTCGGCGCCCAGGGTCTGTTCGGCCCATGGTTGCAGGACCACGACATCCAGATCGTCTTCGCTTTGCCGGGCATTGTGCTGGCGACGATTTTTGTCACCGTGCCGTTCGTGGCCCGTGAACTGATCCCGCTGATGCAGGAACAAGGCACCCAGGAAGAGGAGGCCGCGCGCCTGCTCGGCGCCAATGGCTGGCAGATGTTCTGGCACGTCACCGTACCCAATATCAAATGGGGCCTGATCTACGGTGTGGTGCTGTGTACGGCCCGGGCCATGGGTGAGTTCGGTGCAGTGTCGGTGGTTTCCGGGCACATTCGCGGGGTGACCAACACCTTGCCGCTGCACGTCGAGATTCTCTACAACGAATACAACCACGTGGCCGCGTTCGCCGTGGCGAGCCTGTTGCTGATCCTGGCGCTCTTCATCCTGCTGCTCAAGCAGTGGAGCGAAAACCGTATTAACCGCCTGCGCGCCAGCGCCGCGGAGGAATAAGTCATGTCGATCGAAGTGCGTAACGTCAGCAAGAATTTCCACGCGTTCAAGGCGCTGGACAACATCAGCCTGGACATTCAAAGCGGCGAGCTGGTGGCGCTGCTGGGGCCGTCCGGTTGTGGCAAGACCACGCTGCTGCGGATCATCGCCGGCCTGGAAACCCCGGATCAGGGCAACATCGTGTTCCACGGCGAAGATGTCTCCGGCCACGACGTGCGGGATCGCAACGTTGGCTTCGTGTTCCAGCACTACGCCCTGTTCCGGCACATGACGGTGTTCGACAACGTCGCGTTCGGCCTGCGCATGAAGCCGAAAAACCAGCGTCCGAACGAAAGCCAGATCGCGGTGAAAGTCCACGAACTGCTGAACATGGTGCAACTGGATTGGTTGGCCGATCGCTACCCGGAACAACTCTCCGGCGGCCAGCGTCAGCGCATCGCCTTGGCCCGTGCTTTGGCGGTAGAGCCGAAAGTGCTGTTGCTCGACGAGCCTTTTGGCGCCCTCGATGCCAAGGTCCGTAAAGAGCTGCGTCGCTGGCTCGCACGGCTGCACGAAGACATCAACCTGACCTCGGTCTTCGTGACCCACGATCAGGAAGAGGCGATGGAAGTGGCCGACCGGATCGTGGTGATGAACAAGGGTGTGATCGAGCAGATCGGCTCGCCGGGTGACGTCTATGAAAACCCGGCCAGTGATTTCGTCTATCACTTCCTCGGCGATTCGAATCGTCTGCATTTGGGTGAAGACCGGCACGTGCTGTTCCGTCCACACGAAGTGTCGCTGTCGCGCCATGAACTGGAAGACCACCACGCCGCTGAAGTGCGCGATATTCGTCCGCTGGGTGCCACCACGCGGGTGACGCTGAAGGTCGAAGGCCAAAGCGAGCTGATCGAGGCGGAAGTGGTGAAGGATCACGATAGCCTGGTTGGATTGGCGAAGGGCGAGACGCTGTTCTTCAAGCCGAAGGTCTGGCAGAAAGTCGGCAACCTCTAAGGTCAAAAGCATCGCGAGCAGGCTCGCCCCCGCAGTGGATCGGTGTTGACCACAAATCTGTCGGCACCCAAAGTCCTTGTGGGAGCGAGCCTGCTCGCGAGCGTCTCCAAGAACACCTACCCAATCTGTAATAACACCGCCCGGCCTTGCGTCGATCGGTTCTACTCGGGCAATTTTTTTGCCTCAAACCCTACCTAGACTCTGACTTGCCAGGAGGCAGTGAGAGTCCATGACGGACCGGTGTTATCTCCTGGCGCCCTGATGCCAAGGAGATGAAGCATGAGAAAGGAAGTCAGTCGGCATGGCCCGTTTGGTTGTGCCTTGTTGAGCGTTTTGCTGAGCCCGTGCGCCAGTGCCGCCCCCTCGCTGTCGCCGCAGATACCCTTCGATGTCACGGTTACCCAACCCGTTTCTCTGCCCAGCCTGCAGGCCAATTTCGATGACTTGTCGTGGCAGACCTTCATCGCCCTGAACTGGCCGGCACTGGACAATGGTGATCCAGATACCGGCACCCCCATCGGCAAGCAGGATGGAGCCACGGTGTGGGAAAGCTGGAAGGAGAGCTACCAGATCTTCCGGGCCAAGGGCCAGACACCGCTGCCCTGGAATGCCCCGGCAACTCTCCCCGAAGCGTGCAAGTCGCTCAAGCCTGGTCGCCTGTTGCAACAGATGGGCAAGGTGCCCGATGTGCTGGATGAGTTTATCCAGCCCTTCGAGAGCGGCCCGCTGGTGGATCAGAACGGCGTCTATACGCGCAACGAAATCGTGGTCAACCAATCGATGTTCGACGGGATTGTCAACAACGGGCTGTACAGCATCGAAGGGCAGCAGAAGTTTTTCGCCGCAAACCCGAGCAACGCCGTGGCTTTCAGTTGTGGCTCCGCCGAGACGAAACAGGTGGGTGCGGTGATGGTGAAGGCGTCGTGGAAAGTGCTTGGCCCCAATGATCGCCGAGAGGATTTCCACGCCGTCGATGCGCTGGTCTATACGCCGGGCAACAGCGATCCGAGTCATGGGCCGATTGTCGAGGAATCGTGCGTAGCCGAGCCGGTCGGGCTGGTGGGGTTGCACATCGTTCATAAGACCGCCAATGCCGCGCAGTGGGTGTGGTCAACCTTTGAACATGTGAAAAACGTACCGGAGAAATCCACGCCTCCTGCCCAGCGGGTGGGCCCGTACCTGTTCTACAACGCCAACAGCAAGAGCGAAGTCAACCAGCCTCCGCCACGGCCGTGGAACCCGGCAGTCAAGGCGACGCCCTCGCAGATCGAGCGTGACGCGCCGCTGACCGATGCCACCAAAACCCTGAACAGCACGTACCAGGCCCTGTTGCGGACGGTCAATCCGCAGAGCGTCTGGGCGAACTATCAATTGATCAGCACCCAGTGGCCGTCAGCCCCTCCACAGCCCAATTGCCAGATATTGGCGACCAACCCACTGGGCAGCCCTGCGCCTTTGTTCCTGGCCAACGCCACGCTGGAAACCTACATCCAGGGCACGGTGCCCCAGACATCTTCCAGCTGCATGGCTTGCCATGGCAATGCGGCCACCCACGTCACCGAATCCCCGCGCACCAGCTTCGCGGATTTCACCTACCTGCTTGAACGCGCACAGTCCACGGGTGGACAAGGAGTCAGCCATGAGCAGTGATCTGCAGAACTTCGTTGGCCTTTCATCGGCCCTCACTGGCATTCCCGCCGATCGACTGGCACCGGCCATCGACCAGGTGGGCTTGCCGCCGATCTTTCTCGAGTTCATCACGCCGCGCATCACGCCTGATGTGCTCAACGCCTTGCTGACTCAGTACGCGACGCTGGCGGCGGACCTTGAGCCCCCGGACCGGATCGCCCAGGCGGTACTGATGAATGGGACGCTACCGGCGACCACCCAAACGGCCCGAGCGGCGCGTTCGATCATGAAGCTGTGGTTGTTGGGTGTCTGGTACCAGCCTTATGACGCAGGAAATTTCAAAAAGGGTGATTCGACGGTGGTTTCCGATCAGGCCTACATCCACAGCTGGGCCTGGAAAATTGCCCAGGCCCATCCCATGGGCTACAGCGAGATGTTTTTCGGCTATTGGAACACCACGCCGCCGAGCCTTGAGGATTACATCGGGGTACCCGCCAACTCGCAGAAAGGAGCCGCGTCATGAGTATCGAACAAGCGGACGTAGTGATCGTTGGCGCAGGCCTGGCCGGTAGCATCATCGCTTATCAACTGGGCATGGCCGGGGTGGAGGTGCTAGTGCTCGAGTCCGGCCCTGAGATTCCCGCCAACCGCTCGCAATACATGGAACGCTTCTACACTTCGACGCTGAAAACCCCGGAATCGCCTTACCCTCCGGTGTCGAGCCTGGATACGCCGCGTGACCCGACCAAGGAAAATGCCCCTCGGGCCACCATCGCCGACCTGATCCTTGGCTGGGACCAGCCGCAAGTCAGCTACCTGGTACAAAAAGGCCCGCTGCCCTTCAACAGCACCTATGAGCGGGTGGGCGGCGGGACGACCTGGCATTGGGTCGGGACGTGCCTGCGCATGGTGCCGAACGATTTTCGCCTGAAGACCAAGTATGGCGTCGGGGTGGACTGGCCGATCGGCTATGACGATCTGCAAAGTGCCTACTGTCGGGCGGAAGCAGAGATCGGTGTGGCGGCCAATGTCACCGACCAGGCCTATCTGGGCATGACCTTTCCCGAAGGTTATTCATTCCCGATGCACAGCATTCCGTTGTCGCTGGTTGATGGCAGTTTTGTCAGCGCCGTGACCGGGCAGACGTTCGACGGCTTGCCGTTGGTGGTCAGCCCGACGCCGGCGGGGCGCAACTCCCAGCCCTACGCCGGGCGCCGGGTGTGTGCTGGCAATACCAACTGCACGCCGATCTGCCCGATCCAGGCCAAGTACGACGCGACCGTGACCATGAACAAAGCCCTGGCCACCGGCAAGGTCCGCGTGCTGTACAGGACCGTGGCGAGCAAAGTGACAGTGGGAACGGACAGCAATATCAATGGTGTGGAGTTCATTCAGTATCAGCTTGGCGAGGGGCCGCAGACGGGAACCGGCGTGGCCATCGGGCAGCGTTACGTGATCGCTGCCCATGCAATTGAAACCCCTAAATTGTTGCTCAACTCCAAGAGCCCGGCCTGGCCCAGAGGAGTGGCCAATAGCAGCGGGCAGGTAGGACGCAGTTTGTCCGACCATCCGATTTACCTGGCATGGGGGCTGATGCCTGAAGGCAAGACGGTTTTCCCGTATCGCGGCCCGTTGTCCACGGCGGGCATTGAGAGCCTGCGTGACGGCGACTTTCGCAGCCAGCGAGCGGCATGGCGCATCGAAATCGGCAACGAGGGCTGGAACTGGCCGGTTGGCGACCCTTACGTCACCGTGGCCGATTTTATCGACGGGACGAACACAAGCTGCACCAACCCGTTGCCATCGAAAGAGACACCGCCGCCGCCCAGTGAAGCGCTTTACGGCACGGCACTGATCAAGAGGCTCAACGGCCTGTTTATCCGCCAGTTTCGGATCGGATTTTTGGTGGAGCAGGTGGAGGACCATCCCGACCAATCCAATAGCTACATCGTGCCTTCGACGGATAACTATAAGGATGGGCTCGGCATTCTTCGGCCGGAAATCCACTACGACCTGTCCGATTACACCAAGGAAGGTTTCAGGCAGGCGAAGATATTGGCGACCCACATCATCAAGGACCTGCTCGGTGCCGTGGAGCTGACGGCACCCATTGGCAAAGGGACATTCACATACAAAGGTGACGATTACAGCTTCCAGGGCGCCGGGCACCTGATGGGGACCTATCGCATGGGCGATGATCCAACCAAATCGGTAGTCGACAAATACCAGCGCAGTTGGGACCACAAGAACCTGTTCCTGGTGGGCGATGGCGTCTTCCCCAGCACCGGGACCTCGAACCCGAGCCTGACGATTGCCGCGTTGTCGTTCCAGGTCGGGGACACCGTGGCCAACGATCTGAAGGCGGTGACGATGCAGGTCCAGGCCAACAAGGCCTGGCAGGGCACCGGTGTACAGGTCAACGGGCTGGTGCCGCGCCTGGTTCGCTACGTCAGTGGGCTATGGTGTGCCAGCCCGCAAGGCGGCAATGTGGATGGAAACGGCGGTTCGAGGCACATCAGCTATGACAGCTATACGCTGCCCGGTGCGGCGGAAGGCGCCTTGATCGGTCGAGTGGGCAACGGTGGAACACCATTCCTGGTCGGTGATCTGGCGCAGGTTCCAAACGGCCAGCAAGGGGAGCTGCAATTGTGCATCAATGATGACCTGACAGGGCGTTACGGGGCCGGCCTGACTGACAATACGGGCGCGCTGACGATCCGGGTCGAGTTCGGCGCGCTGTGAAGCCAGGAGCGGTAACGGCATCGATCCGTTACCGCTCTCTTTTTTCAGGCGGCAGAGTGGTGGTTGCGCAAGGCCACTGGCCCGGCGCGTTCTTCGATGGCTCGTTTCAGCTCGCCCCGAAGCCCCAACAGGAAACCTGCTTCCACCACCACAAACAACGGCCCGACAATCAACCCCGTCACATCATCGATAAACGCCGGTTTGCGTCCCTCGTAATGATGACCGACAAACTGAATCGCCCATCCCACCACAAACATCCCGATGCCGCTGGCAAGCCAGATGAACGTGCTCTGCTGCGCAAGCACATGCCCCAGCCAGACAGACAGGCCCAGCAATACTGTCATCAATACCCCCAGCCGCAATTCCAGCCTCAGGTAAAACCACGCCGACGCCAGTGACACCAGCACTGCCGGTGACAGCCAGCCCCCGGCCCATTGCGGACGCGACAGCAGCACGGCCACCGCCACCACGATCAACGGAATACCCACGAAGTGGCTGGCGATATTGCGCGGGTCGCGGTGGTAGGCGGCGTATTGACTGAGATGGTCAACGAGGCTTTTCATTGTTATTCCTCCTGTAGGGTGATGGATGATGCCCCGGGTTCATCTCTCGCTCTGTCAGCCAGGCGACAATCTCCAGGAGTTTTCATGGACATGCAGGTTTGGCGTTCGCGCCTGATGATGGGGCAGTGGTTCAGTCATTTACCTGTTTCTTTACAGGATAGTCTGCTGACAATCGCCCGGGTTCGGCGGTTGTCGCCGGGGCAGCGGCTGTTCCAGCGCGGTGATCCCCCTTGCGGGGTGTACGCGGTGCTCGAAGGGGCGGTGCGCATTGGCGCGGTGAGCGAGCAGGGCAAGGAAGCGCTGTTGAGTCTGGTGGAGCCACCGCACTGGTTCGGCGAAATCTGTCTGTTCGATAGTCAGCCGCGAACCCATGATGCCTATGCCGTGGGCCAGTGCATCCTGTTGCACATCCCGCAAACGACGCTGCTGGCGTTACTCGACGAACACCCGGTGTACTGGCGGCAACTGGCATTATTGATGAGCCACAAACTGCGCCTGACCTTCATCAACCTCGAACAGCTGAGCCTGTTGCCAGCTCCTGCACGCCTGGCTCATCGCTTGCTGATGATTGCCGAGGGTTATGGTGAAATCGACCTGCCGCGCCGTGTGCTGCAACTGCCCCAGGAGCAACTGGCGTCAATGCTGTCGCTGTCGCGCCAGACCACCAACCAGATCCTCAAGGACTTGCAGGGGCAGGGGATTCTGAATCTCAGGTATGGCGAGATCGAGATTCTGGATGCGCAGCGGTTGCGGGAGTTGGCGGTGGTTTGATGTGCACTTGCAGGCGCTGTCGATTTTATTGATGGGCTTTGTCCATGAACGCGCCTAGCCTGTGAAGACGACAATCGAGGTGTGCCATGCGTGTGCTGTTAGTGGAAGACGAACCCGAGACCGCCAGCCTCCTGGCCAAAGGCCTGAGCGAAGCGAGTTATGCGGTGGATGTAGCGCTCAATGGCATGGACGGCCGGCGCTTTATCGAATCTGGCGAATATGAATTGATCATCCTCGATGTGATGCTGCCGGGGCTCAACGGCTGGCAGTTGCTGCAGCAGATCCGCAAGCTCGGCGATACACCGGTGCTGTTGCTCACCACCACGGACGGCATCGAGGACCGGCTGCGCGGGTTGGAGTTGCATGAGGATGATTACCTGCTCAAGCCGTTTACCGTCAGCGAGCTGGTGAAGCGGGTGCGCAAGGTGTTGCGGCGGGATCGGGGGCGATAGTGGTTCTGTGGTGTTTGAGACATCGCTATCGCGGGCAAGCCCGCGATGGGGCCGGAAAACCCGACACGCCTTCCGGATCTATCACCGCAACCCATCCCGAAACTGCCCCGGGGTCATCCCGGTCCAGCGCTTGAACGCGCGGCTGAAGCTGCTAGTGTCGGCGAATCCCAATAGATAACTGACCTCGCTCAACGAGCATTGCGGGTCGCGCAGATGCAGCAGCGCCAGGTTTTCCCGACTTTCGTTGAGCAGCGTATCGAACCGACAACCCTCGTCTGCCAAGTGCCGTTGCAGGCTGCGCAAACTCAAGTGCAGCGCTTGGGCGATGCGTTCGGCCGACGGTTCGCCCTCGGGCAATTGCTCTTCAATGGCATCGCGAACCTTGCGCTCCCAGGTCAGGAGTTTGAGTTGCGTCAGGGTGCGTTCGAGCACGGTTTCGTTGTGTTCGGCCAATTCCGGGTTGGCATCGTCCAGGTGGCTGTCGAAATCCACCAGGGCGAATTCCAGTCGGTCTTCCTCGGCGGCGAAATACACCGGCGAACGGAACACTTTGTGCCATTGATGCGGGTCGGCTGGTTCCGGACGGCGCAGATAAACCGCCAGCGGCGCGTAGTCACGGCCCAGCCGGTTACGGCAGGTGCGCACGTAAATCGCCGCGAAGGCGTCAATGGCTTCGAAGGCTGGCGCGGGGTTGCCTTGGGGGATTTTCAGGCGGAAGCGGTAGCGATCCTCGGCGCGGGTCAACTCCAGGTCCAGCGCATCGCTGACCACCTGGTGATAACGCACGATGCGCTCGAACACTTCCCGCAAGCTGCCGCTGGCCACCAATGCATACCCGAGCGCATGGAACGTGGTCGGGCTGACAAACCGCGACACCCGCAAGCCAATCGCCGGGTCGCCACTGACCTGCACCGCGATTTCCCACAGGCGCGTGGTGCCCGACAACGGGTAACGGGCGTTCGGGTCGTCCATCAACTGCGGGTCGAGCCCTGCCTGTTGGCACAGGGCGGCGCTGTCGAGCCCCAGCGCATCGAGCTGCTTGCGCAGGGCACGGGTCCAGCTGGCGAGGGAGGTCGGTTCAGTCATGTCGATTGGCGCGTCCAGTCAACAGGTTGGCGTTCACGGCTACCGTTCAGTTAAGCATTACAGGGCAGGATGCGAGCATCAATAACCAGAGGATGGAAGCATGGACGGTACTTCTGCAAGTCCCCAGCGACTGAATGCAGCACAGCGATCAGCGCATATTCGCCAGGTGGTGCTGGCCAAGGGCGTCGAATTGCGTCAGCGCTACCCGATTCTCAACCATCAGGACGCCTTGGGCGCGGGCATCCTGGCCTTCGCCCTGGCCGGGATGATCGGTTCGGCAGCGCTCTACATCAGCGGGTACATGGCCTGGTGGGCATGCCTGTTGCTCAACGCGTTTTTCGCCTCGCTGACCCATGAGCTGGAGCATGACCTGATCCACAGCCTGTATTTTCGCAAGCAACGCATACCGCACAACCTGATGATGGGCCTGGTCTGGCTGGCGCGACCGAGCACCATCAACCCCTGGATCCGCCGCCATTTGCACCTCAACCACCACAAGGTGTCCGGCACTGAAGCCGACATGGAAGAGCGGGCGATCACCAACGGTGAGCCTTGGGGTTTTGCGCGGCTGTTGATGGTCGGCGACAACGTGATGTCGGCATTCATCCGCCTGCTGCGGGCCAAGACCCGGGCGCATAAATTCAGCATCCTCAAGCGTTTTCTGAAGGTTTATGCACCGCTGGCGCTGATGCATTGGGGGGCGTGGTACGTGTTCCTCGGTTTTCACGCCGTCAACGGCATCGCGCATCTGCTGGGTGCGTCTATCGACTGGTCGGCGACGACATTGGCGGTGATGCAGGTGATCGATATCGCTGCCGTGGTGATCATCGGCCCGAATGTGTTGCGCACGTTCTGCCTGCACTTTGTCAGCTCGAACATGCATTACTACGGCGACGTGGAGCCGGGGAATGTGATTCAGCAGACTCAGGTCTTGAACCCTTGGTGGATGTGGCCGTTGCAGGCGTTCTGCTTCAACTTCGGCAGCAGCCACGGGATCCATCATTTTGTGGTGAAAGAGCCGTTTTACATCCGCCAGATGACCGTCCCGGTGGCGCATGCGGTGATGCGCGAGATGGGCGTGCGGTTCAATGATTTCGGGACGTTCGGACGGGCGAACCGGTTTGTGCGCAAGGACACTTCAGCGATGCAGGAGGTGCGTGCCGCTCAGGTTTGAAAGATGCATTCGGAAACTCAAACCCTGGTCATCAATTTGACCCAAAGGGACGCTACGTTGTGACGCAAGCAGTGATGGCTTGGCGGTCATTGCAGTTATATGCGATTTTGGCCTAATAAAGTAATTAAATATTCCTTTATTGGATAACCGTTTTGACCAATTATCGCCTTCCAGCGATGTCGTTTGCGCAAACAGATTTTGAGTTTCCGGGGCCGTCTCCTTGGCAGGGTGCGGCCCCTTTTTTATTGCTCGGGAAAACACGCATATTCTATATGGGTCTTAATAAATAGCTTCTTATTCCTTAACGAGTATAACTCTCCTCCCTATACTCGATCGGGAACAGATACGCGGCAGGAGAGCTCCCCCATGCGCAACGAATCAATTCGCTACCTGATTGTGCCGGGCTGGCAAGGATCGCCAGAAGATCATTGGCAAACCCACTGGCAGAACAGCCTGCCAAACAGCGCGCGGGTGGAGCAGGCCGATTGGCTGACGCCTCGTCGTGAAGACTGGGTCGCAGCGTTGGCCGAAGCGATTGCCGCCGACAGCACGCCGGTGATTCTGATTGCCCATAGCCTGGGTTGCATCACCGTTGCCCATTGGGCGGCCACCGCGCCGCTGCAATTTTTGCGTCAGGTTCGCGGCGCGTTGCTGGTCGCGCCGGCAGACGTCGAGCGCCCGGCCTGCGCACCGGCCCTGCGCAACTTCGCGCCGATCCCGAACCATTTACTGCCATTCCCGAGCCAGGTCGTCAGCTCTGACAACGACGCCGCCGTGAGCGCGCCACGTGCGCTGGAACTGGCACGCCAGTGGGGCGCAGAGGCGGGGATTTTGTCGGGGGCAGGGCACATCAACGTGAAGTCCGGTCACCGGCGCTGGGAGCAGGGTTTTGCGTATCTCTATCGCCTGCAAAACCGCATGGAACAGCACGCCCTGCGTCGCGCTTGAGCCCTTTCTTTTTTTACAACGCCCCCGTCTCCCGGCGGTTTTGGGCGGGAGTCTGCCATGAGCTTGCATGAAACCTTCGGTCAGCCATTGCTGACCTTTCCCGATGCGGAGAAAAGCCCGCTGAGCATCCGTGCCAAGGCGCTGGTGTTTGTCGATCCGCGTTCCCGGCAGTTGCGCCAGGAGCTGGAACAGCTGGCGCCACGTTCGATCTCAGTGTTGATTCGCGGTGAAACCGGCAGCGGTAAAGAACTGCTGGCACGGCACATCCATCGCGCCAGTGATCGTGGCGGGTTGTTCGTGTCCGTCAATTGCGGCGCGATCAGCCCGACTTACGCCGATGCTGAACTGTTCGGCTATGCCGCCGGCAGTTACAGCGGTTCGGCCAGCAGTCGTGCCGGCTGGTTCGGCTCGGCCAACGGCGGCACCCTGTATCTGGATGAGATCGGCGACCTGCCGCTGCCGATCCAGATCAAGTTGCTGGCGGCCCTGGAAAATCACGAAGTCATCCGCGTCGGCGCACACCAGCCCAGCCCGGTGGACGTGCGTCTGGTGGCGGCCACCAGCATCGATCTGGCCCAGGCAGTGGCGGCCGGAAAATTCCATGAGCGGCTTTATCACTATCTCAGCGAGGGCCAGCTCAAACTGCCGGCCTTGCGTGAGCGGGTGGGCGATATTTTATCGCTGGCCGAATACTTCCTCGGCATCTACAGCCAGCGCCTCGACCTGCCGGTGCCACTGATCAGCGAAGCCGCGCAGCATCTGCTGGAGCAACACAGTTGGCCGGGCAACACCCGGGAGCTGGAAAACGTCATTCACTTTGCGCTGCTGGTGAGTACTGGCGATGAGATTTTGCCGGAGCATTTGAATCTGCCCGAGGCGCCGGCATCGTTGCTACAGATCGAGCAGCAACTGAAAAAAATCCTCGGCAGCGGCTCCGCCGCCGAAAAAGAGGCCTTGAAAGACCTGCTCAAAACCACGGGGCTTCTGTAGGAGCGAAGCTTGCTCGCGACAGCGGTGTGCCAGGCAATATTGATGTCGGCTGACACTCCCTCTTCGCGGGCAAGCCTCGCTCCTACAGGGTCGTTCGTGGATTGGACTGTATAAACAAAATGGAATATGAAAGTGAATAAAAGATATTGTTCGGGAATAAAAAATCCCGGTATTGTCCGCGTCACGCCAGCGATAGCACTTCACTGGCACCTAAACATTTAGCCGTCGTCGATGACGACCGTGATTTTCGATAAGGACACTGCATGAAAAAGGTTCTGTTGTTCACCGCATTGGCGGCTGCCTTGACCGCGGGCCTGGCCCAGGCTGGCGAGAAACTGGTGGTGGCGGCGACACCGGTCCCACACGCCGAGATTCTGGAACTGATCAAGCCAACCCTCGCCAAAGAAGGCGTGGACCTGGAGATCAAAGTCTTCACCGACTACGTTCAGCCGAACGTGCAGGTCGACCAGAAGCGTCTGGACGCCAACTACTTCCAGACCCTGCCGTACCTGAAAAGCTTCAACGAAGGCAAAGGCACGAACCTGGTGACTGTGATCGGCGTGCACGTCGAACCGTTCGGCGGCTACTCGAAGAAAGTCAAAAGCCTGGCTGAGCTGAAGGACGGCGCCACCATCGCCATCCCGAACGAAGGCAGCAACAGCGGCCGTGCCCTGATCCTGCTGCAGAAGGCTGGCCTGATCGAGTTGAAAGACCCGAAAAACGCTTTGGCCACCCCGAAAGACATCGCCAAGAACCCGCACAACTTCAAGTTCAAGGAACTGGAGTCGGCCATGCTGCCGCGCGTTCTGGACCAAGTCGATCTGGACATGATTAACACCAACTACGCGCTGGAAGCGGGTTTGAACCCGGCAAAAGACGCGCTGGTGATCGAAGGTGCCGATTCGCCTTACGTGAACTTCCTGGTGGCTCGTCCGGACAACAAGGACAGCGTCGCCATCCAGAAACTGGCCAAAGCATTGACCAGCCCGGAAGTGAAGGCGTTCATCGACAAGAAATACAACGGCGCGGTACTGCCGGCGTTCTGATTCACCGCCGTCCCGAACCCCTTCAAGGTTTCAAACGCCGACGGCTTTCGATAGCGTCGGCGATCAGTGTGCCTCAGTCAGGCCAATACCACGCCGGCTCATCCAGCATCCGCTGCCCGACCATTCCGGTCTGGCCGAAGTTCTTTTCCAGCACAATGCAATTGCACTCCGGGTCCTGCTGCAACGCCGAGATCAAGCGCCGCGCATGGGACACCACCCACACCTGGCACTGTTCGGACGCTCGGATAATCAACCGTGCCAACGCCGGCAACAGGTCCGGGTGCAGGCTGGTTTCCGGCTCGTTCAGCACCATCAGCGTCGGCGGCCGGGGTGTCAGCAATGCCGCGACCAGCAGCAGATAACGCAACGTCCCGTCCGACAACTCGGCGGCGGACAACGGCCGTAACAACCCTTCCTGATAAAACTCGATCGCAAACCGCCCACCCTGCAGTGGTGCGATGTTCAATCTCGCGCCGGGGAACGCATCGCTGATCGCTGCCTGCAAGGCTTCGGGATCGCCGATTTCGCGGATGGTCTGTAACGCCGCGGCGAGATCGCGACCGTCGTGGTGCAACACCGGCGTGCGGGTGCCCAGTTGCGGTTGTCGCGCCGGGGCATCGGCATCGCTGCGAAAGTGATCGTAGAAGCGCCAGCGGCGGATGAACTCACGCAATTGCAAGACTTCCGGCGAGGTACGGAAGCTGCCGACCTGGTCGAACAGGCTGTCGAAGTTCGGCGTGTGCTGGGCCAACACTTCCCAGCTGCGACCTTCCCGAGCGCGAATCATCGGGCCGTCGCGATCCACCAGCAGGCTGGCCGGACGATAGAACGGCCCGGACCAGATGCATTCCTTTTTGATTTCCGGGTCCAGAGAAAAGAACGACTGTGTCGGCTCCGAAAGGCCCAGCGCGATCGAATAGCTGAAGTCTTCACCGGCAAACCCCAGGCGCAGCCGCTTGGGCCCGTGACGCACGGTGGCTTCGACCGGGACTTCACCGTTGCGCATGCGTCGGGTGATGTTTTCCGGCCCGGCCCAGAACGTCGAATCCAGCCCACCCTCACGGGCCAACCCATTGACCACCCCGCCCTGAGCGGTTTCCGCCAGCAGCCGCAAGGCGCGGTAGAGGTTGGACTTGCCGCTGCCGTTGGGGCCGGTGATCAGGTTCAACCGTTCGAGCGGAATCACCAATTTATTGATCGAGCGGTAATTGGCCACCGCGAGGGTTTTGAGCATGGGAAGCTTCCTGCTGCAGAGTCATTGATCGTTCCCACGCGCAGCAAAGGAATGCATCCCGTGACGCTGCGCGTCACAGTGGACGCAGAGCGTCCATGGCGGCGTTCTCACGCAGAGCATGGGTACGATCGATGGAGTATAAGGATCGCTCGTGCAGACATGGAACCCTGTTCTAAGCTCACAGTCGTATCGTCGCTGGCACGCCCGTACAACGCAAAGGAGTCTGCATGGTGGGTCCCGGATTGAAAACAGTGCTTGGCCTGAGCCTCTTCGCCTTGCTGACCGCTTGCGGCGAAAAAGCACAGGTCGAGAAGGACCGTCCGCGCGTCTTCGTGCAAGAGGTCAAGCCCACCGATTACGCCGCTGCGGTGACCCTCACCGGCGACGTTCAGGCGCGGGTACAGACCGAGTTGTCGTTCCGCGTGGGCGGCAAGATCATCCAGCGCATGGTCGACGTCGGTGACCGGGTTTCAGCCAAGCAAGTGCTGGCCCGACTCGACCCCAAAGACCTGCAAACCAATGTCGACTCGGCCCAGGCCCAAGTGGTTGCCGAACAGGCGCGGGTCAAACAAACCGCCGCAGCCTTCGTTCGCCAGGAAAAACTCCTGCCCAAGGGCTACACCAGCCAGAGCGAATACGACTCCGCCCAGGCCGCCTTGCGCAGCAGTCAGAGCGCATTGACCGCTGCTCAAGCGCAATTGGCCAACGCCCGCGATCAACTGAGCTACACCGCGCTGATTGCCGAAGCCCCCGGGGTGATTACCGCGCGCCAGGCCGAAGTCGGCCAGGTTGTGCAAGCCACGGTGCCGATTTTCAGCCTGGCCCGGGATGGCGAGCGTGACGCGGTGTTCAACGTTTACGAATCGCTGCTGGCCGAGCCGCCGTCGGACCGATCGATTGTGGTCAGCCTGCTCGATAACCCGAAGATCAAGACCACGGGCACCGTTCGCGAAGTCACGCCAGCGGTATCCGCGCAGACCGGCACGGTGCAAGTCAAAGTCAGCCTCGACAGGCTCCCCGAAGGCATGCAGCTCGGGTCGGTGGTGAGCGCCACCGCCAAGCCCGTGGGAAAAACTGCGGTGGAATTGCCCTGGGCAGCCCTGACCAAAAACCTCAGCGATCCGGCCGTGTGGCTGGTGGACGCCGAGGGCAAGGCGCAGTTGCACACGGTCACCGTCGGCCGTTACCTGACCGGTAAGGTCATCGTCAGCGCCGGCCTCAACGGTGGCGAAAAAGTCATCATCGCGGGCGGCCAATTGCTGCATCCGGGCGTGCGGGTGGAGATTGTCGAAAACACCTATAAGACGCCAACGACAGGAGCCCAGCCATGAAGCGCCTGTTGCTGTTGTCCGCCGCTGTACTACTGGTCGCCTGCTCCGATGAGGAAGCGCCGCCAGAACCGGTTCGGCCGGTATTGTCGGTTGAGGTGAAAGCGCTCAATCAAGAAAACCTCGGCCGGTTCGCCGGCAGCATCCAGGCCCGTTACGAAAGCAACGTCGGGTTCCGGGTGCCGGGGCGTATCGCCAGCCGTAACGTCGATGTCGGCGCCGAAGTGCAGCAGGGCGCCTTGCTCGCCACCCTCGACCCCACCGATCAGCAGAACCAGTTGCGCTCGGCTCAGGGTGATCTGGCCCGTGTCCAGGCGCAGCTCATCAACGCTCAGGCCAACGCCCGGCGTCAGCAGGAATTGTTCAATCGCGGAGTCGGCGCCCAGGCGCAACTGGACATCGCCCAGACCGACCTGAAAACCACCCAGGCGTCCCTCGATCAAGCCAGGGCCGCGGTCGATCAGGCGAAGGATCAACTCAACTACGTCGAGCTGCGCACTGATCACAAAGCCATTGTCACCGCGTGGTACGCCGAAGCCGGGCAAGTGGTGGCCGCCGGCCAACAAGTGGTGACCCTGGCGCAGCCGGACATCAAGGAAGCAGTGATCGACCTGCCCGATACCCTGGTCGATCAGTTGCCGGACGACGTGCTGTTCCAGGTCGCCTCGCAACTGGACCCGAGTATCACCAGCACCGCCATCGTGCGTGAAATCGAACCCCAGGCCCAAAGTGCGACCCGTACCCGTCGCACCCGTTTGAGTCTGACCGATACACCGCCGGGCTTTCGCCTCGGTACGGCGATCAGCGTGACCCTCAGTTCCGCGATCAAGCCACGCCTCGAACTGCCAGTGAGCGCGCTGCAGGAAGTCGATGGAAAGTTGCGGATCTGGATCGTCGATCCGCAGACGCAAACCGTTGCGCCACGGGAGGTCAACCTGATCAGCCGGACCGATGCCACGGTGGTCCTGGCCAACGGCGTGAACGCTGGCGAGCGGGTGGTCAGTGCCGGTGTGAACAGCCTCAAACCGGGGCAGAAAGTGAAAATCGACGAGGACAGCCCGCAATGAAAGGGAGTTTCAACTTATCCGAATGGGCCCTCAAGCATCAGTCGTTTGTCTGGTATTTGATGTTTGTCGCGCTGCTGATGGGCGTGTTCTCGTACCTGAACCTGGGCCGCGAAGAAGACCCGTCGTTCACCATCAAAACCATGGTGATCCAGACCCGCTGGCCCGGCGCGACCCAGGAGGAAACCCTCAAGCAGGTCACTGACCGGATCGAGAAAAAACTCGAAGAACTCGACTCGCTCGATTACGTGAAAAGCTACACCCGACCCGGTGAATCAACGGTTTTCGTGAACCTGCTCGACACCACCAGCGGCAAGGACATTCCGCAAATCTGGTACCAGGTGCGCAAGAAAATCAACGACATCCGCGGCGACTTCCCGGCGGGCCTGCAAGGGCCGGGCTTCAACGATGAGTTCGGCGACGTGTTCGGTTCGGTGTATGCCTTTACCTCCGACGGCCTGTCGATGCGCCAGTTGCGCGACTATGTGGAACAGGTGCGTGCCGAGATCCGTGAAGTCCCGGGATTGGGCAAGGTCGAGATGGTCGGCGAGCAGGATGAAGTCTTTTACCTGAACTTCTCCCCCCGCAAACTCGCCGCCCTTGGCATCGATAGGCGTCAGGTGGTGCAGAGCCTGCAATCGCAGAACGCCGTGACCCCGGCGGGGGTGATCGAAGCCGGTCCGGAGCGGATTTCGGTGCGCACCTCAGGGCAATTCGTCTCTGAGAAAGATTTAGCCAACGTCAACCTGAAGCTCAACGACCGCTTCTACCGCCTGGCTGATATCGCCGACATCAGCCGTGGCTACGTCGACCCGGCCACCCCGGAGTTTCGCTTCAACGGCCAGCCGGCCATTGGCCTGGCGATCGCCATGAAGAAGGGCGGCAACATTCAGGACTTCGGCAAGGCGCTGCACTTGCGCATGGACGAGTTGACGGCCGACCTGCCCGTGGGGGTTGGCGTGCACAACGTTTCCGACCAGGCCAGCGTGGTGGAAGAAGCCGTCGGCGGCTTCACCAGTGCCTTGTTCGAGGCGGTAGTGATTGTGCTGATCGTCAGCTTCGTCAGTCTCGGCGTGCGCGCCGGGCTGGTGGTGGCGTGTTCGATTCCGTTGGTGCTGGCGATGGTCTTCCTCTTCATGGAATACAGCGGCATCACCATGCAGCGGATTTCCCTCGGTGCATTGATCATCGCCCTCGGCCTGTTGGTGGACGACGCGATGATCACGGTGGAGATGATGGTCACGCGCCTGGAAATGGGTGAAACCAAAGAGCAAGCGGCCACCTTCGCCTACACCTCGACCGCGTTCCCGATGCTCACCGGCACGCTGGTCACTGTCGCCGGTTTCGTACCGATCGGCTTGAACGCCAGCTCCGCCGGTGAGTACACCTTCACCCTGTTCGCGGTGATCGCGGTGGCCATGCTGGTGTCGTGGATTGTCGCCGTGCTGTTCGCCCCGGTGCTCGGTGTGCATATCCTGAGCGCCAAGGTGAAACCTCACGACACCGAGCCTGGGCGCATCGGTCGGGCATTCAATGGCGGCCTGCTCTGGGCCATGCGCAATCGCTGGTGGGCCATCGGCATCACCGTGGCGCTGTTTTTGCTCTCGGTGTTTTCCATGCAGTTCGTGCAGAACCAGTTCTTCCCGTCTTCGGACCGCCCGGAAATCCTCGTCGACCTTAACCTGCCGCAAAACGCCTCGATTGCCGAAACCCGCAAGGCGGTGGACAAGCTCGAAGCGACGCTCAAGGACGATCCGGACGTCGTGCGCTGGAGCACCTACATCGGCGAAGGCGCGATCCGTTTCTACCTGCCCCTCGACCAACAATTGCAGAACCCGTACTACGCGCAACTGGTGATCGTCAGCAAAGGCCTGGAATCACGCACGGCACTGACTGCGCGTTTGCAAAAGCGCCTGCGTGAAGAGTTCGTCGGTGTCGGCAGTTACGTCCAGGCCCTGGAAATGGGTCCGCCGGTGGGGCGGCCGATTCAGTACCGGGTCAGCGGCAAGGACATCGATCAGGTGCGCAAACACGCGATCGCCCTGGCCACCGAACTGGATAAAAACTCGCACATCGGCGAGATCATTTACGACTGGAACGAGCCGGGCAAAGTGCTGCGCATCGACATCGCCCAGGACAAGGCGCGGCAACTGGGGCTGTCGTCGGAAGACGTGGCGAACCTGATGAACGGCATCGTCGTCGGCACGCCGGTGACGCAGGTTGATGATGATATCTATCTGATCGACGTGGTCGGCCGCGCTGAAGATGCCGAGCGCGGCAGTCCGGAAACTTTGCAGAATCTGCAGATCGTCACCCCCGGCGGCACCTCGATTCCGCTGCTGGCGTTCGCCACGGTGCGCTACGAACTGGAGCAGCCACTGGTGTGGCGTCGTGATCGTAAGCCAACCATCACCATCAAGGCTGCGGTGCGCGACGAGATTCAGCCGACCGACCTGGTGCAACAGCTGCAACCGGAGATCGACAAATTCGCCGCCGGTTTGCCGGTGGGCTACAAAGTCGCCACTGGCGGCACGGTGGAAGAAAGCGGCAAGGCCCAGGGGCCGATTGCCAAGGTGGTGCCGTTGATGCTGTTTTTGATGGCGACCTTCCTGATGATCCAGTTGCACAGCGTGCAGAAGCTGTTCCTGGTGGCCAGCGTCGCGCCGCTCGGGCTGATTGGCGTGGTGCTGGCGCTGATCCCGACGGGCACGCCGATGGGCTTCGTGGCGATCCTCGGGATTCTGGCGCTGATCGGCATCATCATCCGCAACTCGGTGATCCTGGTGACCCAGATCGACGCC
This sequence comes from Pseudomonas frederiksbergensis, assembly GCF_017114915.1. GTDB lineage: Bacteria > Pseudomonadota > Gammaproteobacteria > Pseudomonadales > Pseudomonadaceae > Aquipseudomonas > Aquipseudomonas frederiksbergensis_I. The sequence goes on along the minus strand of NZ_JAAUOE010000002.1, from coordinate 248,628 downwards.
CTCGAGAAGGACGGTTACACGCCGTGGGACGCGGTGCTGCATGCCACGGAACACCGTCGCCGACCGATTCTGTTGACGGCCGCGGCGGCGAGCATGGGGATGATCCCGATTGCCCGGGAAGTGTTCTGGGGGCCGATGGCCTACGCGATGATTGGCGGGATCATCATCGCCACCTTGCTCACGCTGCTGTTTTTGCCGGCGCTGTACGTGGCCTGGTACAAGGTGCGCGAGCCGAAGAAACAAGTGCAGTAATGGATGCGTGGAGCGTTCCCGAGTGAAGCTTGGGAACGGTCCTACTTACATGGCCGGTGCGTTGTTGTACGGTCCCTTTCCAATTGGAGGAGGGACGGCGATGTCACCGATGACCTATTGTCTGCGCTATGTGCTGTTGCTCGGCACTCTGTTTTTTTCACCCTCGACGCTGGCCGGCAGTGTGCTGGAAAATTCGTTGTGGCGCGTCGAACTCGATCCCGCCACGCTGGCGATCCGCGTTATCCCCGCACACCATTGGCCCGTGCAAGCCTCCTCGGGCGTTATTGGGCATAAGGTCAGTGACCTCAAGCAAAGCGCCAATCGCCTGGACTGGCGGTGGGATGACGGCGCCTGGACGCTGAGTGCCACTCTCGATCAGCGTGACCTGTCCCTGTCCATCACGGCCCGCGATCCCGGTGAGCTGAGCTTTCTCAAACAGACTGGCAGTGCCATGGGCAAAGGACTGATCTGGCCACTGGCCGAGGGGCGTTACGTACCCGCCGGTGATTCGCTGTGGCAAACCTTTTTGCTCGATCAGGGGGCGTTCAACACCACCCAAGACCTGAGTTTGCCGCTGTGGGGGGTTGATCACGGTGGTTTCACGCTGAACTGGCTGATGACCAACCCTTACAACAATCGCTTGAGCTTCAGCGCCGAAGACAAGACCCTGGCACTGGCTGCGCGTCATGAGTTCACTTCTCTTGAGCCCCGCGCGCCGCTGACGTTCAAGTTGTCGCTGGGCGATGCCGATCCGTTGGCCGGTGCCAAGCGCTATCGGCAATGGTTGATCGATAATGGGCAATACGAAACCTTGAGCGACAAACTGCGGAAAAACCCCGAGGCCAAAAAGCTACTGGGGGCCAGTCATGTTTATCTGTGGGGCAACGACCTGCTTGGACCTGACGATGTGCGCAGTTGGCCGGCGCTGCTGAAGGTCTTGAGAGGGAGCGGCGCATTGGCCAGTGAGTTGCGCGGTAGTTTCGACGCTGAAACCCGGCAGATTCTTGTCAATGCCCCACCGCAGCTCAAGCCTTATCAGCAAACGACGTTGGTGCGCAGCCTCAACCGCGCGCTGAACAAAAAGGCACGAAGCCGTTGGCAGTCAGTCGTCGAGCCGGACATGCAAAAACTCGCTGACGGCTACGGCCAGTTGCGTGCGCAACTGGCGACAGCGTTCGCCGAGGCATTGACCGCTACCCCTGAACGCTGGGGCAGTACGCTGTCGCCGGGAACCTTTGAACAATTGAAGGCTGCCGGGTTGCCGCGCTTATGGTTAGGCCTCGGTGAGGGTTGGGAGGGCGGTCTCTGGCATCCCGAAACCGTGCGCCAAGGTGTTGCAAACGGCTATTTGATAGCGCCTTACGACTCCTATGAAACCGCGCTCGCGATCACTGAAAATCCGGACTGGACCACCGCGCATCTCGGCTCCCGGGCGAACCTGGAGTGCGCAATTGTTTTAAGCACCGGCGCGTTCAAAAGCGGTTTCCAGCAATCAGGGCATTACACCGATCCGCGTTGTGTGCGGCCATTGCTTGAGGCTCGAATCAGAGCAGTTCAGGCCAAGGCCGGGTTCAATAGCTGGTTTCTCGATGCCTATGCCAGCGGCATGCTGTTCGACAGCTACCGTGTGGGCGCCACCCTGACTCAGGCGCAAAATGCCGAGGGCAACATTGACGCCTCACGCTGGGTGAACGAGGCAATGCAATTGCCTGCCGGTTCCGAAGACGGCAACGCCGCCACATCCCGGGGCGTGCTGTTCACGCATGGCATGCAGACACCGGTGATCGGCTGGGGTGATGTGGATATGAAAGATCCAAAGTCGCCCTATTACCCGGGCCGTTGGTTCCCTGATGAACAGCCGCAGGTGTTTTTCAAATCCGTGCCGCTCAAGGACCTCTTTCGTACGGTTCACTTTGCACCGAAAACCCGTCTTCCGCTGTACCAGGCGGTTTTCCACGGCTCGGTGATCAGTACCCATCATTGGCTGTTCGATAGTTTGAAACTTAGCAATGTACGGGTTGAAAACGAGCTGACGCAGTTGCTCTACAACGTGCCGCCGCTCTACCACCTCAGCGCGGCTACGTTAAAGCAGCGATTACCGGTGATTGCACGTCAGGATGCTTTCTTCCGTCCGCTGCATGAGCGTCTGGCGACGCAGGCGATGACAGATTTTCGTTGGCTGACCGAGGATCGTCAGGTGCAGCAGACAACGTTTGCCGATGGGACACGGTTGGTGGCGAACTTTGATTGGCGCGAACGTGAGGCTGATGGGCAGCGGCTGGCGGGGCAAAGTATCACCGCGTTTGATGCGGAGGGGGGCGTGGCGACCTATCAGGTCGCCGTGCAACGCTAAAAAACGGGAAGCTGATTACACCGGCTTACGCCAGACACTCGCCAACCAAGGCTGCTGCTCCCGTGGCAGCCCCGCCGGCCGGTAATAATGTTCCAGCTCCACAAACCCCGCCTCGGTCAGCATTTCCTGCCACACCGCCAGGTCGTAATACGCCCCATAACGCGGCCCGTTCCAGCCTTCCTGATTCTCGCCACGCGGATTTGAACTGAACAACACACCGCCCGGCTTCAACGCCTCGCGCAGCTGCTTCAACACTCGCGGCAATTCCTGGCTCGGCACATGAAACAGCACCGCATTGGCAAAAATCCCGTCAAACCGCTCAGCCGGCAAATCGAGTTTCAGAAAATCCTGCTGCCAGACTTCGCAACCACTGTCCTCCCGCGCCATCTGCGCAAACTTTTCCGAGCCGTCGAGGCCCACGGCGGTGTGACCCATGCGAGTGAAGGTTTTCAGGTCGCGGCCAGGGCCGCAGCCAAAGTCGAGAATGCTGAAGGGCGCTTCACCCTGAATGTGCCGCAACAGGGCATCGATGTTCTGGCTGACATCGTGATCGCGAGTGCCTTCACGGAAGTCCTCGGCCACTGCGTTGTAATGGCCCAGGGTGGTGGAGGTGATCTGCTCCAGGTCGGCGGGAGTCTGTTTCATGGTTGGCTGCGCAAAAAAAAAGAATGAAGCACTGACTATAAGCGCTTTCGCGCTTTAAAGGATCGCTGCCGAAGGCTGCGATCTTTTGATCTTGATTCAGCGCTTATTCAACCCCCGCGCCAACCGATCCCCGCCCAATTGAATCACCGCCACCAACACCACCAGCAACACAATCACCGTCAACATGATCTGGCTGTCAAAGCGCTGATACCCATACCGATACGCGATGTCCCCCAACCCACCGGCCCCAATCGCCCCGGCCATGGCCGATGAGTTGATCATCGTCACCAACGTAATGGTGAACCCGCCGACAATCCCCGGCAGCGCTTCCGGCAGCAACACATGCCAGACGATGTGCCTGCGCCGGCAACCCATCGCCTGCGCCGCTTCGATCAACCCATGGTCGACTTCCCGCAGGCTGACTTCGGCGATGCGCGCGAAGAACGGGGTCGCGGCAATGGTCAGTGGCACCACGGCCGCCCAGACACCGTAAGTGGTGCCGACGATCAACCGGGTGAACGGAATCAGCGCCACCATCAGAATCAAAAACGGAATCGAGCGGAACAGATTCACGAACGCGCCCAGTGCGCGGTTCAGCGCCGGTGCCTCGTAGATTCCGCCCTTGGCGCTGGTGACCAGGATCACCGCCAGCGGAATCCCCGCCAGCAGCGCGATCAGTGACGACACGCCGACCATCAGGAAGGTGTCGATGAAACCTTGCAGCAACCGATCAAACCACATAACCCAGCACCTCTACCTGTTGTGCCCAATTACCGGCGCGCTGACGCAATTCCTCGGCGCCGAGGGACGAACCGGTCACCGCCAGCAGCCATTGCCCCAGCGCATGGCCCTGAATCCGTTCCACGCCCCCTTGCAGCAAGCGCACGCGGCCACCGAGGGCGCTGAACAGCGCCGCCAGGTCCGGCTCGTCGCGTGTGCTGCCGGTGAATTGCAAACGCAGCACCACGGCGGCGTCCGAAGACGGCGGCTGCGCCCGCAAGCGGTTTTGCAGCTCTTCCGGGAGGCCGTGTTGCAGCGGCGCGAGCAAGGTCTTGCTGACCTCGTGCTGCGGGTTGCCAAAGACTTCCCAGACCGGCCCTTGCTCGACGATTCGCCCGTGTTCCAGCACCACGACCCGATCGCAGATATCGCGGATCACTGCCATCTCGTGGGTGATCAGTACGATGGTCAGGCCCAGGCGTTGATTGATCTCGCGCAGCAGGCCGAGGATCGATTGCGTGGTCTGCGGGTCTAGGGCCGACGTCGCCTCGTCGCACAGCAGAATTTGCGGGTCATGCACCAGGGCGCGGGCGATGCCGACGCGTTGTTTCTGCCCGCCGGAAAGCTGCGCCGGATAAGCCTTGTGCTTGCCTTGCAGGCCGACCAGCTCCAGCAGTTCACGAACCTTCTGCTCGCGTGTTTCCTTGGGCACACCGGCGACTTTCAGCGGCAACTCGACGTTCTGCCAAACCGTCTTGGCCGACATCAGGTTGAAGTGCTGGAAGATCATGCCGATCCGCCGACGAAGCGCGACCAAGCGATCTTCATCGAACTCGCCGATGTCCACCTGATCGATCAGCACCCGCCCGCTGCTCGGTTGTTCGAGGCGGTTGATGGTGCGGATCAGCGACGACTTGCCGGCGCCGCTGCGCCCGATGATGCCGAACACTTCGCCGCGCTGGATCGCCAGGTCGATACCGTGCAGGGCCGCCACCGGACCTTGCTGGCCGTTGTAGGTTTTGCCCAGGCTGATGAAGCGCACATGGGCGCGGTTCAGTTCGGGGTGCAGCTCGGTGCGTTCAGCACTGTGTGGCTCTGGAGTCTCCAGTCGCCGTTGGATGGCGGCGGTCATGTTCAGCTTTCCCAGCCCGCTTGATAGAGCTTGCCGTGGGCCTTATCCAGCGCCGCGCGAACGGCTGGCGAGTGCTGATAGATGTCAACGAATTTGATCAGCCGTGGGTCGGTTTTGCTTTTCGGCTGGATCACGAACTGGATCACGTATTCCTTGTGATCGAGACCGTCGAACAGCAGGGCGGAGCTGGCATCGAAGGTCTTCGACAGGCGGATGTAGGCCGGGTAACCCTGGACCAGATCGGCGTCGTCATAAGCGCGCACCAGTTGCACGGCTTCGACCTGGAGGATTTTGATTTTCTTCGGGTTGGCGATGATGTCTTCTTCGGTGGCCTTGTAGCCGACGCCCGGTTTGAGGGTGATCAGGCCAGCCTTGGCCAGCAGTTGCAGGCCGCGCCCGCTGTTGATCGGGTCGTTGGCGATGGCCACGCTGGCGCCTTCGGGCAACTCGGCGAAGCTTTTGTATTTTTTCGAATAGAGGCCGACGTTGTTGATGATGCCCGGGGCGAACGGCACCAGGTCAAAACCGGCGGCGGCCTTGGCGTTTTCCAGGAACGGGATGTGCTGGAAATAGTTCACGTCGATGTCACCCGAGGCGAGGCTGACGTTGGGGGCGATCCAGTCGCTGAATTCCACCAGTTCGACTTTAAGGCCTTGTTTGTTGGCTTCTTCTACGGCGGCTTCCAGGGGAATGGCGAAGGCGGCGGTGGTGCCGACCTTCAGTGGTGCGTCGGCGGCGAAGGTGACGGAGCTGAAGAGGCCGAGGGCCAGGGCCAGTGCTTTGACTGGGTGGGTTAAGAGTTTTCTGGTCATGGGATGTCTTCCAGTCAGTTAAGGTACGGTGTTCGATCGTTCCCATGCTCCGCGTGGGAATGCAGCCCGGGACGCTCTGCGTTCCACGAGCGGACGCGGAGCGTCCGTTGAGGCATTCCCACGCGGAGCGTGGGAACGATCAAGGAGTCAGTGTCGGTAGTGGGAGCCGGTATGTTGCTCAGGCAAATGCGCGTCACGCTGAAACAGCTTTTCCCGCAGGCTGCCGTTGTCGTAAGCGGTCTTGTACGACCCCCTGCGTTGCAACTCCGGAATCACCAGCTCAATGAAATCCACATAGCTTTCCGGCGTGACAATCCGCGTCAGGTTGAAACCATCCAGCCCTGTTTCCGCGATCCACGATTCCAGCTCATCGGCCACCTGCTGCGGCGAGCCGACGACGGTGATGTAGCGGCCACCGAGGGCGTGTTGTTCCAGCAGTTTGCGGCGGGTCCAGTCGTTGTTTTGCAGGTTTTTGGTGGCGGACTGGATGGCGTTGCTCTTCACGTACTGGATCGGTTCATCGAGTTCGTACTCGGAAAAATCAATCCCGGTGGAGGCTGAAAAATGCGCCACGCCGGCCTCGGCGCTGGCGTAGCGCAGGTACTCGGCATGCTTGGCCCAGGCCAGCGCTTCGGTGGCGCCAACGATCACGTTAAGGCCCATGAACACCTTGATGTCCTCAGGCTTGCGCCCCGCTTCGACGGCGCTGGCGCGAACCTTGTCCACCTGAATCCGGGTTGCTGGTTTGTTCTGGCCGCTGATGAACACGCACTCGGCATGCCGACCGGCGAACAGCAAACCGCGATCGGAACTGCCGGCCTGGAACAGCACCGGCGTGCGTTGCGGCGATGGCTCGCAAAGGTGATAACCCTCGACCTGATAGAACTCGCCCTTGTGCTCGACCTTGTGCACTTTGTCTGGCTGGGCGTAGATCCGCTGCTCGCGGTCGTTGAGCACCGCGCCGTTTTCCCAGCTGCCTTCCCAGAGTTTGTAGAGCACTTGCAGGTATTCGTCAGCCTGGTCGTAACGGCGGTCGTGTTCCACCTGTTCGCGCAGGCCCATGGCCTTGGCGGCGCTGTCCAGATAGCCGGTGACGATGTTCCAGCCGACCCGCCCATGACTCAGATGATCGAGGGTCGACATACGCCGGGCGAACAGATACGGCGGCTCGTAGGTCAGGTTGGCGGTCAGGCCGAAGCCGAGGTTTCTGGTGACCGCGGCCATGGCCGAGACCAGCAGCAGCGGGTCGTTGACCGGCAACTGGATCGACTCTTTGAGCGGTACGTCCACCGAGTTTTGATAGACGTCGTACACGCCGATGATGTCGGCGATGAACAAACCATCGAACAGTCCGCGTTCCAGCAATTGAGCCAGTTCAGTCCAGTATTCGATGGTTTTGTATTGGGTGGAGTTGTCCCGTGGATGGGTCCACAGGCCATGGTTGATGTGCCCGATGCAGTTCATGTTGAACGCGTTGAGCAGGATCTTCTTTTTGCTCATTAAATGGTCCCCCGCAACGGCGGGTTTTCATCGTTGAGGTAGTAATTGCCCACCGCGTGATACTTCCAGCGCACCGGGTCGTGCAGGGTATGCACCCGGGCGTTGCGCCAGTGACGATCCAGGCCGTGCTCGGCCAGAGTCGCCTGGCTGCCGGCCAGTTCAAACAACGTGCTGCCGGCGGCCAGGGACGTTTCGGTGCTGATGGCCCGGGCTTCGGCAACCGCAATCGACGCGGCGGCGACGGTCTGGGCGTTGGTGTCGGCCTGAGCCTGGTCGAGGAATTCGCCGGCTCGTTCCAGCAAGGCTTCGGCGGCGTGCAGGCGAATACTCAAGTGACCGAAACTCTTGATCGTCAGCGGATCTTCGGTGGCTTTTTCATGGGTGGCGTCGATCCACGGCCGGGTTTTGGTGCGCACAAAATGCAGCGCATCTTCATAGGCGGCGCGGGCGATGCCGGTGTCGATGGCGGCATGGAGAATCTGCGCCAACGGGCCGACGGTGGTCGGGCGCTCGAAGGCGCTTTGAAACGGGATCACGTCCTCGGCGGCGACATACACGTCTTCGAACACCACCGAACCGCTGCCGGTGGTGCGCTGGCCGAAGCCGCTCCAGTCGTCGATGACCGTCAGGCCTTTGCTGTTGCGCGGGACGAAGGCCAGTTGCTGCACGCCGTGTTCGTCCACCACTGATGTGGGAATGCGCTGGGCGTAAATAGCGCCAGTGGCGTAGAACTTGCGGCCGTTGATGCGATAGCCGTCGCCGTCACGGGTCAGGCGGGTGACGCGATCATGGGCGGTTTTGGTGCCCAGCTCCGCCAGGGCGTTGCCGAAACGCTGGCCCGCCAGCACTTCGGCGTACAGGCGCTTTTTCTGCTCCTCGGTGCCGTTCACACGGAGCACCTCGAGGGCGTAGAAATGGTTTTGCGGGATCTGCCCGAGTGAACCGTCGGCCTGGGCGATCAACGCGATCACCTTGGCCAGGGTGACGTTGGAAACCCCGGCGCCGCCGTATGCTTTTGGCACGCTGATGCCCCAGAGACCCGAACGGGAAAACACTTCCAGTTCAGGGTGCGGCAACCGACGTTCGCGGTCGCGCAGGGCGCTGTCGCGTTTGAAGTCGTCGGCCAGGTCACTGGCGACGATCAGGGCTTGCTCATCGCGGGTGATGACCGCGACGTGGTGAGAAAGAGTCATGGTCGTTAAATCCAGGAGTGGCGAGCGGGGAGTGTGCCGTTGAGGCGATAGGCGCCAACCGCGTGATACTTCCAGCGCACCGGGTCGTGCAGCGTGTGCACCCGGGCATTGCGCCAGTGGCGGTCGAGGTTGAACTCGGCGAGGGTGGCGCGGCTGCCGGCCAGTTCGAAGAGTTTTTCGCTGGCCAGCAGCGAGATCTCGGTGGTCAGCACTTTGGCCTCGGCAACGGCAATCGAGGCGCGTGCCGCAGACTCGGCGGTGAGCGGCGCGGCGCTGACCTGATCGAGCACTTGCCCGGCCTTGCGCAGCAGCGCTTCGGCGGCGTGCAGTTCGATTTTCAGCTTGCCGATATCAGCGATCACGTAGAGGTCGTCGCTGGCCCGTTCGACCTTGGCGTCGATCCAGGGCCGGGCACGGGTTTTCACGAACTCGATGGCGTCATCGATGGCGCCCCGGGCGATGCCGGCGTCGATGGCCGCTTGAATCAGCTGTGACACGGCGCCCTGAATATTGGGGCTGTCGTTGATCTTCCAGTTATCCACCACTAGCTCGGCATCGACCCGCACGTTGTTGAGCAAAAGGGTGCCGCTGGCGGTGGTGCGCTGGCCGAAACCTGACCAGTCATCAACGATGCGCAAGCCCGGTGTGCCGCGACGGACGAAGGCCAGCACTTGCTTGCCGTCGTCGTTCAGCGCCTTGACGGCCACCCAGTGGGCGAACAGGGCACCGGTGGAATAGAACTTCTGCCCGTTGATGACGAAGCCATCGCCGTCGGTGGTGATGCGCGCCTTGAGCTCCAGGGTATTTTTGGTGCCGCGCTCAGGGCCCGCGTTACCGATTCGCCAGCCTTCGAGCACACTTTTGAACAGCTGCTTTTTCTGCGCCTCGGTGGCGCTGCCCAGGATCAGGTTGAGAATCCCGAACTGGTTCTGCGGGATCTGCCCCAAGGCCGGGTCAGCCGCGGAAATGATCGCGAAGACTTCGGCCAGGGTGACAAATGAAACCTGCGGGCCACCGTACTCACGCGGGATGGCAATGCTGCCCAGGCCGCTGCGGGTGAACTGCTCGATTTCCGACCATGGCAGCTTGCGCTGCTGGTCACGTTTGGCGGCATGCAGGCGGGCGACTTGCGCCAGCTCATGGGCCGCCTTGATGGCTTGTGCGTCGTTGCGCAAGACCTGCGCGGGCAACAACAATGGGGCGATGTCCAGGTCACTCTGGACGATTGCATCTGCCAGACTGGACATCAGTGCCGCTCCTTGGCTGCACGCAATGCCCTGGCGATCTGCACTGGGGTGATTGTGTTCCGGACCATACCTACCTCACATCTCATGAAAGCGCCGCAAGGGTTGCGGCGAACGAAAAACACGAATGTCCGGTGGTCCGGTGTATATACCCTAAACGCGTATAAATAATTAATGAACTAACTTTTAGGAATATAGATAGAAGAGGTATCAGTCTCTTCCCTGTAGCAGCTGGCGAAGCCTGCGTTCGGCTGCGCAGCAGTCGTAAATCCTGAGCCCGCGATCAACCTGAATGACTGCGGTACACGGTTTTTGCGACTGCTTCGCAGCCGAACGCAGGCTTCGCCAGCTGCTACAGGGCCTCACCGCTTTCTGGGTTCTGCGGCTTTGAGCACTTCTTTGGGCGGCACTTTCAGGTAAGGATTGGCACAGCCGATTTTCAGTGTGCGCGCCGGTGCCCAGCGCGAGTTGTTACCCACGCGATCGAGGATGCAATAGGTCACTTCCAGTCGAAGGTCTTCGCCGGCTTCGAGAATGATCGCCGGGGGCACCCAGACCTGAATCGGCTGACCCACATCGCAAGGCTTGAGCTTTGGCAGGTCCATGCGCACATCGCCCCAGCGCAGGGTGATTTCGTCGTCGGCCGCCATGTTCAGGTACGGTTCGATGGTCAACGGCACGCCGCGTTTGACCTGATTCGGATTGACCCCCTGACGGCGAATGGTTTCAGGGATGAATACGGGCGCCAGGCTCTGGTTTTCTTCATCGTAAAGGGGGGAGGGCAGGCCGCCCGGGCAATCGAGTTTGATCTGGACGCGTGCCGTCGGCGATACCGCCGGCCCTTGCCCGACCTGCATCACCTTGTAATGGACGCGTGCAGAACCATTGGCAATGAAGCTTTCCGGCACCCGCAGGCTCACCGCTTTGCCGACATGGTCCACCCGCAACACGCTGGAGGCCACGTAGCAGCTGTTCCAGAACAGCTCGATCAGGTCGCCTTCGTCCATGCCTGGGTAGGGCGGCACATCGATCATGAGGTGAGCGGCCGAGGTGATGTTGATGCCGGCCTTGTGGCTTTGCGCCAGGGTCGGGGCTGCAAGTTCGGGTTTGTTCGAAGTGCTTGTCATGGGGTTTCTCTCCTTGAAGCCTTGCCGCGAAGTCCGTTTCTGAAAGTTTGAAAGGCGTGAATTCCCCAGCAACAAAACGATTCACTATTAATGCGCTTGAATAATGATTGAGTGTGATGACTGGCGCCTGTTGGGGACTAGATAAGAGCGCGTTCGAATAGGTGTCAATAGCGTTCGTTGGTTAAAGGTTGGCGCTTGGGTTATTCAGAAAATTCCTACGCGGTACAGTTAATAAACCACATGGCTCTGTCGAATTTAGTCTGGAATTTAGTGGGTTTTACGTCTGGTCGGCTGCAACCCATTGACTTTTAGTGGCGAGGAAATTTACGGATTTCAGGCGATATGAATATGTTGCAGGACATATATATGTAACGCATGGGATAACGGAAAGTTATTTAAGGTTCGGATGGATAAAATAGACGGTTGAGAGGTTTTTAGAAGAAGGGAATGTCACTTCCATCCATGGAAGTTGACGATTTTTTAGTGGGGTGCAATTAAGCGTTATTAAGGAACTTGCTGAGAAATTGCTTCGTCCGTTCTTCTTTCGGGTTGGCAAACAACGCCTTGGCTTCGCCCTGTTCGACGATCACACCCTTGTCGAAAAACACCACGCGATTGGCCACGTCCCGGGCAAAACCCATTTCGTGAGTGACGATCACCATGGTGCGTTTCTCCTCGGCCAGGCCGCGGATGGTCGCCAACACTTCGCCCACCAATTCCGGGTCCAGCGCTGAGGTCGGTTCATCGAACAGGATCACTTCCGGTTCCATCGCCAGCGCCCGGGCAATCGCCACACGCTGTTGCTGACCGCCGGAGAGACGACGCGGGTAAGCGTCTTCCTTGCCCGCCAGGCCGACCTTGGCCAACAGCTTTTTACCCAGGGCAACAGCGTCGGGCCGTGGGATCTTTTTCACCACGATCGGTCCTTCGATGACGTTTTCCAGGGCCGTGCGATGAGGGAACAGGTTGAAGTTCTGGAACACAAAACCCACGTGCTGGCGCAGGCGTCGCACCAGGCTCTGCTGCTGGTTCAGGGGGCGGCTGCCATCGATCTCGATGTCGCCGACCTTGATCCGGCCGCTGGAAGGTTCTTCCAGAAAATTCAGGCAACGCAGGAAGGTGGTCTTGCCCGAGCCGCTGGGGCCAATGATCGCCACCACCTCGCCTTCCTTCACCTGCAGATCGATGCCATTGAGCACCACTTGACCCTTGAATTGCTTTGTCAGTTTTTCCACGACAATCATGGGGTCAGGACTCCTGGTCGTGCCGATTGACCCGCGCTTCCAACTGATTCTGCAGGTGCGACAGTACCGTCGCCAGAACCCAGTAGATCAGCGCGGCGGCCAGATACATGGTGAAAATTTCGAAAGTACGGGCGGTGATCAGCTGCGCCTGGCGGAACAACTCCGGCACCTGAATCGTGGCTGCCAGCGCGGTGTCCTTGACCAGCGAGATGAAGCTGTTGCCCAACGGAGGCAGGGCTGTGCGCATCGCTTGCGGCAGGATGGCCCGGCGCAGGGTTTGCGCGCGGGTCATGCCGATACTGGCAGCGGCTTCCCACTGGCCGCGCTCGATGGAGCTGATTGCGGCGCGCAGGATTTCGCAGGCGTAGGCCGCCATGTTCAGCGAGAAGCCGATCAGGGCCGCCGGCAGCGGATCAAGTTCGATGCCCAGTTGCGGCAAGCCGTAGTAGATCACGAACAGTTGCACCAGCAACGGCGTGCCGCGAAAGAACGACACGTAGATGCGGGCGATCCAGCTCACCAGTTTGAAGCGCGACAGGCGCATCAATGCCAGGCCGAAGCCCATCAGCAGGCCGAAGAACATCCCGCCCAGGCTCAAGATGACCGTGTAGTACGCGCCCTTGAGGAGAAAGGGCGCGGAGTCCAGCGCAAGTTGGAAAGCTGCTTCCATTATTGAGTGACGTCAGCGCTGAAGTATTTTTCCGAAAGCTTTTTCAGCGTACCGTCGGCACGCAGCTTGTCGATGGCCTTGTTCACCGCGGCCAGCAGCTCAGGCTCGCCTTTGCGTAGGGCAATGCCGGCTTCCTGGCGGGAGAACGGTTCGCCGGCGGCGGCAGTGTCCTTGGCTTTCTTGGCGTATTCCAGCGCGGCGAGGCGGTCGATCAGAATGGCGTCGATGCGGCCGACGCGCAGATCCTGGAACTTGGTCGGATCATCTTCGTAGGTGCGGATGTCAGCCTTGGGCACATTTTCTTTCACCCACTGCTCGTAGTTGGTGCCCAGGCCTACGCCTACTTTCTTGCCGGCCAGATCGGCGGCGGTCTTGATGGTGTCTTTGTTTTTGGTCAGGGTCAGCGCCTGAATCCCGGAAACGGTGTACGGCTCGGAGAAGTCATACTTCTTCTTGCGCTCTTCGGAGATGGTCACTTGGTTGACCACCGCGTCCAGACGCTTGGACTCCAGGGCTGCGAGGATGCCGTCCCATTTGGTCGGTTGCAGTTTGACCTTCACGCCCAGTTCTTTGGCCAAGGCTTCGGAGAACTCGACTTCGAAGCCGGTCAGTTTACCGTCGGCATCGACGAAACTGAACGGTGGATAAGTACCTTCCAGACCGACGTTGATCACGCCTGCGTCCTTGATTTTTTGCAGTTGCTCACCGGCAACCGCTTGCCCGAGCAGGCCGGCGCTCAGCGCCAGGCCCAACGAGCCCACCAGCAGATTTCGACGTAGTGCGGAAAAATTCATGACAAGCCCCTGTGTTTTCTTATGGAAGACGCTTAAGGAAAGTTGGCAAATTCGGGATTTGAACGACTGCGATATCCTGCCCTAAAGCAGCTTATGCGTCTCGCTGCAAATTCGCCTGCGGCGTGACTATATGATGTCGTTTTTAGATGGGAAAATAATAAATATTAAGTTTGTTATTCTATTATGAGATATACGGGGTTGCTTGGAGATCGTTCCCACGCAGAGCGTGGGAATGCCTCTAGGGACGCTCCGCGTCCAGTGACGCGGAGCGTCACGGGCTGCATTCCCACGCTCTGCGTGGGACCGATCGGTTACAGAAAGTCTTTGTAGGCAAACAACGCCGGTGCCCCGCCGGTGTGCAGGAAAATGATCGGGCCGTCATCGAAGCGCTGACGCCCGATGCCGTCGAGCAAACCGGCCATGGCCTTTCCGGTGTATACCGGATCCAGCAACAACCCTTCCTGGCTCGCCAACAGCTTCACCGCCGCCAGCGTCCCGGCATTCGGCTCGCCATAACGCGGGCCGAAATATTCGTCCCACAATTCGACTTTGAAACTCGCCGGCAGGCTCACACCCAGCAACTCGGCCGTGTGCTCGGCGAGGCCTTGGACTTTCGGTCGTTGAGCTTCATCGCTACGTGAAACGGTCACGCCGATCACTGGCAAATCCGGCAGTACTTCGCTCAATGTCAGCGCCAGACCGCTATGGGTGCCGGCACTGCCGGAGGCCAGGACCACGGCGGCGAATTGCAACCCGGTGTCCTTGATCTGCTCGGCCAGTTCCAGACCCGCACGGACATAACCCAAAGCGCCCACTGCATTGGAGCCACCAATCGGCACCAGATAGGGTTTCTTGCCGTTGCTGCGCAGACGTGCGGCCAGCGCTTGCAATTGCTCGTCAGCGTTGTCGAGGTTTTCCACCAACTCGACCTTGGCATCGAACAGCTCCAGCAACAGCCGATTGCCATTGCCGACGTAGTTGCTATCGTCAGTGCCGAGCGGATTCTCCAGCAGCGCCACGCAGCCCAGGCCAAGCTTGGCCGCAATGGCGGCGGTCTGGCGCACATGGTTGGACTGGATCGCGCCAGCGGTGATCAACGTATCGGCCCCCTGGGCCAGGGCATCGGCGGCGAGGTATTCGAGTTTGCGCAGCTTGTTGCCGCCCAGTGCCAATGGCGTCAGGTCATCGCGTTTGACGTACACATCGCGGCCCAGCCAGGTCGACAGGCGTTCGAGTTTTTCCAGGGGCGTCGGGTGGCCAAGCAGGTCGAGGCGGTTAAAACGGGCAAGCTGTTGTTTGATCATGGGTCCGTACTGGCGGAGGAAGATGTCAGGACTATAGGCACGGGTATTTAGTGGGGCAACTGCCAATCGCTTATAGCCAAAAGTATTGATCACAGCACTATTGGTTCTTAATTCGGCTGCAAGCCGTTGCCGTAAAGTAATCGCCGTTGACGCGGCCAGACAGTCCGGCCGCCCGTGAGGAGTTTTTACCGTGAGCGAGCGTTCCAGCCATTGGCAATTGCAGACCATCGTCAGCCAACTGCGTACCGCGCGCGACCAGTGGCGCGCACAAAACGGCCGCGCCAGCGGCGAGCAGGGCGGTCGCGAGTTACCGTCCCGAGCGGCCATGGCGGACATTCTCGAAGCCTTGTGCGGTGCGTTGTTCCCGATGCGATTGGGGCCGGTGGATTTGCGCGAGGAGAGTGAGGACTTCTACGTCGGCCACACGCTGGACGTGGCCTTGAACGCGCTGCTGGCTCAGGCGCGACTCGAACTGCGCTACGCCGCTCGTCACGGTGGTGCTCAGGCCGATACTGAGGTCGAGACCAAGGCTGTTGAGATCATTCAGGACTTCGCCCTCGCGCTGCCGGGGTTGCGCAGTCTGTTGGACACCGACGTACTGGCGGCTTATCACGGCGACCCGGCGGCTCGCAGTGTCGATGAAGTGTTGCTGTGCTATCCGGGAATCCTGGCGGTGATTCACCATCGCCTGGCTCATCATTTGTACCGCGCCGGATTGCCGTTGCTGGCGCGGATCAGTGCGGAAATCGCCCACTCGGCTACCGGTATCGATATCCACCCTGGCGCGCAGATCGGTCGCAGTTTCTTCATTGATCACGGTACAGGTGTGGTGATTGGCGAGACCGCGATCATTGGCGAGCGGGTGCGGATTTATCAGGCCGTGACGTTGGGCGCCAAGCGCTTCCCGGCGGACGAAGACGGCCAGTTGCAGAAGGGCCATCCGCGGCATCCGATCGTCGAGGACGATGTGGTGATCTATGCCGGTGCGACGATTCTGGGTCGCATCACCATCGGCAAGGGCTCGACCATCGGCGGCAACGTCTGGCTGACCCGCAGCGTGCCGGCCGGGTGCAACCTGACCCAGGCGAATCTGCAGCATGATGATGGGACGCAGAAATAAGTCCCCAGCTTTGATCGTTCCCACGCTCTGCGTGGGAATGCCTCAAGGGACGCTCGCGTTCGCTCTTGGTGTGACGCGGAGCGTCACGGGCTGCATTCCCACGCAGAGCGTGGGAACGATCGTGTACTAGCGTAGGAAAGTTACCGCCCAGCCCTGCGATTAGTCCTTAGCACCCTATTCATGTTTAACTTGAACGTTCATTCAAGTTAAACCGGTGGTTCGCCGCCCGCTCACAACAGGAGGCTTGCCTTTGCTGAGTCCGATTTTTACAGCCACGTTTTTCCCCCTCGAGGTGCACCTTTGCTGAGTGCATCGTCCATCCCCGCAAGCGGCCAGGTCCGCATGAATCCGCCGGTGTTTTACTTCGCGGCGACCTTCATTTTGTTATTCGCCGTCGTGGTCATGGCGATCCCCGAACAGGCCGGTGCCTGGCTGTTGCAAGCGCAAAACTGGGCGGCCAATACGGTCGGCTGGTATTACATGCTCGCGATGACGCTGTATCTGGTCTTCGTGGTGGTCACCGCCTTGTCCGGCTACGGCAAGATCAAGCTCGGTGCCGACCACGACGAGCCCGAATTCAGTTACCTGTCGTGGGCCGGCATGTTGTTCGCCGCCGGGATCAGTATCACGCTGTTTTTCTTTTGCGTGTCCGAACCGCTGACGCACCTGGCGCAACCGCCCCAAGGTGAGGCCGGCACGGCGGAGGCGGCGCGTCAGGCGATGCAGATTCTGTTTCTGCACTGGGGCCTGCACGGCTGGGGCGTGTTCGCTTTCGTCGGCATGGCACTGGCGTATTTCGCCTACCGACATAACCTGCCGCTGGCCCTGCGTTCGGCGCTGTATCCGCTGATCGGCAAGCGCATCAACGGCCCGATCGGTTATGCAGTGGACGGCTTCGGCATCATCGCCACGGTGTTCGGCCTCGGCGCCGACATGGGCTTTGGCGTATTGCACCTCAACTCGGGCCTGGACTACCTGTTCGGCATCGCTCATACCCAGTGGATTCAGGTCGGCCTGATCACGCTGATGATGGGCGCGGCGATCATCGTCGCGGTGTCCGGCGTCGATAAAGGCGTGCGGGTGATGTCCGACATCAACATGCTGCTGGCCTGTGCGCTGCTGCTGTTCGTGTTGTTCGCCGGCCCCACCCAGCACTTGCTCAACACGCTGATCCAGAACCTCGGCGACTACCTCGGCGCCTTGCCGATGAAGAGTTTCGACCTCTACGCCTACGACAAACCCAGCGACTGGCTGGGCGGCTGGACGGTGTTCTACTGGGCCTGGTGGATTGCATGGGCGCCGTTCGTGGGCCTGTTCATCGCGCGGATTTCCCGTGGCCGGACCATCCGCGAATTCGTCTTCGGCGTGCTGTTGATCCCGCTCGGTTTCACCCTGGCGTGGATGTCGATCTTCGGCAACAGTGCCATCGACCAGGTCCTCAATCACGGCATGAGCGCGCTCGGTATGTCGGCCATCGACAACCCGTCGATGACGCTGTACCTGCTGCTGGAAACTTACCCATGGAGCAAAACCGTGATTGCGGTCACGGTGTTTATCAGCTTCGTGTTTTTCGTCACCTCCGCCGACTCGGGCACCGTGGTGTTGTCGACGTTGTCCGCCAGGGGCGGCAACCCGGATGAGGACGGGCCGAAATGGTTGCGAGTGTTCTGGGGCGCGATGACCGCGCTGGTGACCAGCGCGCTGCTGTTCTCCGGCAGCATCGACGCCTTGAAGTCAGCGGTGGTGCTGACGTCATTGCCGTTCTCGATGATTTTGCTGCTCATGATGTGGGGGTTGCACAAGGCGTTTTATCTGGAGTCGCAGAAGCAGATCGCGCAACTGCATTCCCTTGCGCCGGTGTCCGGATCACGGCGCGGTGGATGGCGTCAGCGCTTGAGTCAGGCGGTGCATTTTCCGTCTCGGGACGAGGTCTATCGCTTCCTCGATACCACGGTGCGCCCGGCGATTGAGGAAGTGACGGCGGTGTTCGTTGAGAAGGGTCTGCACGTGGTCGCTCAGCCTGATCCGGCCAATGACAACGTCAGCCTGGAGATCGGTCACGGCGAACTGCATCCGTTCATCTATCAGGTGCAGATGCGCGGTTACTTCACGCCGTCGTTCGCCCGTGGCGGCATGGGCTCCAAGCAACTCAACAACCGTCGTTACCACCGGGCCGAAGTGCATTTGAGCGAGGGTAGTCAGGACTACGATCTGGTGGGTTACACCAGGGAGCAAGTCATCAACGACATCCTCGACCAGTACGAACGGCACATGCAGTTTTTGCATTTGGTGCGTTGATCGATCGGTGGCCAGGCTTTTTGAAACGTTTCAGCATTTTCTCGAGTCCGAGGTTTATCGTCGCTTATCCGGGCGTATGCTGGGCAACTTGCAAAGCAGTCGATACCACATTCAAGACCGACAAGAGAGGATTCGATGACCTACACCGCTGCCGAAAACCGCTACGATTCCATCCCTTACCGCCGTGTAGGCCGCAGCGGGTTGGTGCTGCCGGCACTGTCCCTGGGCTTGTGGCACAACTTCGGCGACAGCACGCCGATCGATACCCAGCGTTCGTTGCTGCGCACGGCATTCGATCTGGGCATCAACCACTTCGACCTGGCCAACAACTACGGCCCGCCGTACGGCAGCGCCGAGATCAACTTCGGTCGTTTGCTGCGTGAAGACTTCAAGCAGTACCGCGACGAGTTGATCATCTCCAGCAAGGCCGGTTGGGACATGTGGCCGGGCCCATACGGGCAGGGCGGTGGTTCGCGCAAGTACGTGCTGGCCAGCCTTGATCAGAGTCTGCGACGCCTGGGCCTCGATTACGTCGACATCTTCTACTCCCACCGTTTCGACCCTGATACTCCGCTGGAAGAAACTGCCAGCGCACTGGCCACTGCCGTGCAGCAAGGTAAGGCGTTGTACATTGGCATCTCGTCTTATTCCGGAGTGAAAACCCGGGAAATGGCCGCGTTGCTCAAGGAGTGGAAAATCCCGCTGCTGATCCACCAACCGGCCTACAACCTGCTCAATCGCTGGGTCGAAAAGGACCTGCTGGACACCACCGATGAACTCGGCACCGGCGTGATCGCCTTCACGCCATTGGCTCAGGGGCTGTTGACCGACAAGTACCTCAATGGGGTGCCAGCGGATGCGCGGGTCAATCGACCGGGCGGTGGTTCGTTGCAGGCGTCGCACCTGTCCGAAGCCAACATCGCCCATGTGCGGGCGCTCAATGAAATCGCCAAGCGCCGCGGTCAGAGCCTGGCGCAGTTGGCGCTGGCCTGGACCCTGCGCGACCCACGGGTGACCTCGGCGCTGATTGGGGCGAGCCGGCCGGAGCAGATTATCGAGAACGTCGGGGCGTTGAAGAACTTGAGTTTTAGCGTGGAAGAATTGGCGCAGATTGATCGGTTTGCCCAGGAGGGCGGGATCAATTTGTGGGAGAAGCCTTCGGCGGCTGAGTAACTCCGTACTGATCGTTCCCACGCGCCGCAAAGGAATGCAGCCCGGGACGCTCCGCGTCCCATCCAAAGCCGAACGCAGAGCGTCCGTTGAGGCATTCCCACGCGGAGCGTGGGAACGATCGGCTCACCGAAAAAACGGTATATCCCCCAACACCGTCGCTCGCTGCATCACCCGCCGCGCCGGGCGGTAGTCGTCCACTGCGTAATGCTGGGTCACGCGGTTGTCCCAGAACGCGATGTCGTCTTTCTGCCAGCGCCAGCGAATGGTGAAGTCCGGCCGGGTGGAATGGGTGAACAAGAACTTCAGAATCACCTCGCTTTCCGTTTCCGACAATTCATTGATCTTCGACGTGAACCCTTCATTGACGAACAACGACCGACGTCCGCTCACCGGGTGCGTGCGAATCACCGGGTGTGACAGCGGCGGATTCTTGCGGCGCGCCTCTTCCCACTGGGCCAGGGCTTCAGGTGTGTTGCCATAGCGCTCCAGTGGAAACGAACGGGTGAAGTCGTGAGTGGCGGTCAGCCCTTCGAGCATGGTTTTCATCGGCGCGGACAATGCTTCGTACGCCGCAATACCGCTGGCCCATAACGTGTCGCCGCCAAACTCCGGCAGCAGTTTGGCGCTGAGCACCGCGCCCATGGCCGGGGTCGGCAGGAACGTCACATCGGTGTGCCAGATCGCATTGTCCCGAACGTCGGTGACGGCGGTGTCGAGGATCAGCACTTGCGGTTGTTCCGGCACGTTCGGGTAGATCGGATGAATATGCAGGTCGCCGAAATAGGCGGCGAAGCGCGCCTGCTGCTGCGGTTCGATAGGCTGGTTACGGAAGAACAGCACTTGATGCTTGAGCAGCGCCTGTTCGATGGCGTCGCGTTGCTCCACGCTCAGCGGCTGGCTGATGTCGATGCCGCTGATATGCGCGCCGAGGGCGCAACTTAAAGGGACGATGGTCAGGTGGCTCATGGTGGCCCTCTTCAATCCGGGGTGTCGACACATGAATATTCACTGAGCCTGGCCATGCCACGGCACCAGTTTGCGTTGCAGGGCGCGCAGGCCCATTTCCATGGCGAAGGCGATCAACGCGATCACCAGAATCCCCAGCACCACTACGTCGGTGACCAGGAACTGCGCGGCCGACTGCACCATGAAGCCCAACCCGCTGGTGGCGGCGATCAACTCGGCGGCCACCAGCGTCGACCAACCCACACCCAAACCAATCCGTACGCCGGTCAAGATGTCCGGCAAGGCACTGGGCAGAATCACATGCCGAATCAACTGCGCCCGAGTCGCGCCCAACGACTGCGCGGCGCGTAATTTGGCCGGGTCGACGGTGCGCACGCCAGTGGCGGTGGCAATCGCGATCGGGGCGAAGATCGCCAGGTAGATCAGCAAGACTTTCGACAACTCACCGATGCCGCACCAGATCACGATCAGCGGCAGATAAGCCAGCGGCGGAATCGGGCGATAGAACTCGATCAGCGGATCAAGAATGCCGCGGGCAATACGGTTGTGGCCGATGGCAATGCCAACTGGCACGGCGGTCAGCACTGCGAAGCCCAGGCCCAAGCCGATGCGGCTGAGACTTGCGCCCAAGTGCTGCCATAAGGTCGAATCCATGTAACCGGTGGTCAGCAGCAGCCAGCCTTTTTGCAGCACGGCGGACGGTGGCGGCAGAAATAGCGGTTCGATCAACCCGGTGGCGGTGACGGCCCACCAGATCGCCAACAATGCAATCAAGGTCAATACGCTGATTGCGCGTGTGCCGACGCTGCGACGCAGCACAATCGCCGTCGAGCCCGGTTTCACCGTCGTGGCGGGAATGTGATAGCTGCTCATGCACGCTCCTGCCGCTGAACGGCACTGCGTTGGGAGAACACTTTGGCGAGCACGTGTTCGCGGGTTTCGATAAAACGCGGGTCGGATTTGATCGAGCGTGCCGACTCCCCGGCGGCGTAACGCTGACCGAAATCCAGGCTCAGACGCTCGACAACTTGCCCGGGGTTCGGCGCCAGCAGAATCAGATCCGTGGCGAGGAACACCGCTTCTTCAATATCGTGGGTAATCAGGAACACCGGTTTGGCGGTGCGCTGCCAGACCTGCAACAGCAGCTCCTGCATCTGTTCGCGGGTAAAGGCGTCGAGGGCGCCGAAGGGTTCATCCATCAGCAAAACCCGAGGATCGGCGGCGAGGGCGCGGGCCAGGCCGACACGTTGTTTCTGTCCACCCGAGAGTTGCCAGATGCGGCGGTTTTCGAAACCGGAGAGGTCCACCAGCGCGAGCATTTCCCGGGCGCGGGTTTCGCGTTTTTCTCGGGGAATACCGGCCAGTTCCAGACCGAAACCGACGTTGGCCAGCACGTCCTGCCAAGGCAGCAGAGCGTCATCCTGGAACACCACGCCGCGCTCGGCGCTCGGGCCTTTGACCGGTACTCCATCAAGGGTGATGCGCCCCGTGCTGGGCTCGACGAAACCGGCAATCAGATTCAACAGCGAAGTCTTGCCACTGCCGGAGGGGCCGAGGGCGACCAGCAACTGCCGGGGCCCAAGGCTCAGGGAAATATCCGCCAGCACCGGTTCCGCTGCGCCGGGGTACTGTGCGCTGATGCGCTCCAGCTGTAGCAAAGCCATCGCGGTTAACTCCCGATCAGTTGGTGATGTACTTGGCGCTGACGTACGGCGCGTAGTCCGGCAGCACGGCCTCGACCTTGCCCTGTTCCTTGAGAAACACCGCCGTGTCGGTGATGGCTTTGGTGGTCGGCGCGCCGAGGGTGATCACCTGATCAGCTGCCAACGGGAAGACGTTGCCTTGCAGCAGCAACGGAATGTCGCTGGCCTTGGCACCGGAGAGTTTCACCAGTTTGTCGACGTTGCTTTGATTGGCCAGCCAGGCGTTCGGATCCTTGCGGTAGTCGGCGTAGGCATCGAGGGTCACTTTGGCGAAGGCGGTGACGATTTCAGGATGCTTCTCGGCGAAATCCTTGCGCACGATCCAGGCATCGAAGGTTGGCGCGCCGAACTTGGCCAGCTCGCCGGAGGTAATCAGCACTTTGCCGTTTTCCTTGGCTACACCGAGGGCCGGGTCCCACACGTAGGTGGCGTCGATGTCACCGCGTTTCCATGCCGCGATGATGGCTGGCGGCGCGAGGTTGAGCACGGTGACTTTCGACGGGTCGATGTTCCAGTGTTTCAGCGCGGCCAGCAGGCTGTAGTGGCCGGTGGAAACGAACGGTACGGCAACTTTCTTGCCGATCAGGTCTTGCGGGGTCTTGATCCCGGAACCGTCGCGGGCGACTAGCGCTTCGGCGGCACCGATCTGGGTGGCGATGAGGAAGGTTTCCACCGGGACTTTACGGGTAATCGCTGCCGTCAGGGGGCTGGAGCCGAGGTAGCCGATCTGCACATCGCCGGAAGCGATGGCCGCGATGATGTCGGCGCCATTATCGAATTTTCGCCAGTTGATGTCGGCTTTGGTGGCTTTTTCGTAGGTGCCGTCGGCTTGAGCGACTTTGGCCGGGTCAACGGTGGTTTGGTAGGCGACGGTCACGTCTGCTGCCTGAGCCAGGAAACTCGCCGCAGCCAGCGACGCGGCGGCCAGGAGGCGAAGGGAGGAAGTCAGTTTCATGGGAAAGCTCCTTGTCAGGCGACCGGGAAGTCGGCGTCAAAGGAGACTAAATGATATAAGAAACTTAAAATAAATAACTTTTTCGAATTATCTTATGAGCGGAAAATTCTAAGAGAGGTCGTTGTGGCGAGGGGGCTTGCCCCCGTTCGGCTGCGCAGCAGTCGTAACACAGACGACTCGGTTTATCCGAATGTTGCATGTATCGGTTTTGGGACTGCTGCGCAGTCCAACGGGGGCAAGCCCCCTCGCCACAGGGGACCTGCTCTGACAGCTTAGTTACTGATCGCCAGAATACTCGCCTGATACGCCCCGACAAACACATCGAAATCGCCGACTTCATTCCGTTCCAGCTCCGCCTGCTGAGCCAACGACGAACGTGCCAGTTCTTCAAATTTAGCCTGCTCTTCGCCTGAAAGCGGCTCGCTGCGGAAAAATTCGGCATGCGCCCGGCTCTGGCGCAAGGAGAACCGGGCGAAGCTCTCCTTGTGCTCGGCCATGGCCGCCAGCACTTGCGCCGATGGCGTCAGGGACGAGTCCTTGACCTTGGCCAGTTGGGCGTCCAGTGCCTTGCGGTGGGCATCGCCGCCATGGGTCTGATCCAGCAACGCCGCCAATGGCGCAATTTTTTCCAGCAACTCGTCGGCCCATTCCTTCAGGTCCACCGCTTGGCCATCACGTTGCAGTTGCAGGCCCGGACGACGACCTTCCTTGACCACGCTGAGGAAGTTCGACGTTGCGTTACCGCAGCTGGTACTGGTCAGCAGCGGGCTGTCGTTCAGCGCGCAGTACAGCAGGAACGCGTCGAGGAACCGGGATTCGGTGAGGTCGATGCCCATCGGCAGGAACGGGTTGATGTCCAGACAGCGCACTTCGACATACTGAATGCCACGGGCCACCAGCGCCTGGATTGGCCGTTCGCCGGTGTAAGTCACGCGCTTGGGACGGATGTTGGAGTAGTACTCGTTTTCGATCTGCAGGATGTTGGTGTTGAGCTGAACCCACTCACCGTTCTGGTGCGTACCGACCTCGACGTACGGCGGGTAAGGCGTGGCCACCGCCTGGCGCAGGCTGTCGGTGTAGCTGGTCAGATCGTTGTAGCACGGCGTCAAGCCGGCCTGGGCGTTGCTCTGGTAACCCAGATCGCTCATGCGCAGGCTGGTGGCGTACGGCAGGTACAAGGTGTCTGGGTCCAGCTGTTCCAGTTGATGCGGGCGACCGCGCAGGAAACCGGCGTCCAGCGCCGGCGAGGCGCCAAACAGGTACATCAGCAGCCAGCTGTAGCGACGGAAATTGCGGATCAGCGCAATGTAGGCCGACGACTGATAATCGCGGTCGGTGCCGTCAAAGCCTTCAGCTTCTTTGAGCAGCGGCCAGAGCTTTTCCGGCAGGGAAAAGTTGTAGTGAATCCCGGCAATGCACTGCATGGTCTTGCCGTAGCGCAGGGCCAGGCCCTTGCGATAGACATACTTGAGCTGACCGATGTTGGAGGTGCCGTAATAGGCGATCGGGATGTCTTCCTCGGCCGGCAACGGGCACGGCATCGATGGACTCCACAGGTACTCGTTGCCGAGCTTGCTGTAGGCAAAACGGTGAATCCTGTCCAGGCTCGCCAGCATATCCGCCGGGTCTGGCAGGGCGGGCGTGATGAACTCCAGCAGCGACTCGGAATAGTCGGTGGTGATTTGTTCGTTGGTCAGCGCGGAACCCAGTGCTTCAGGGTGCGGCGTTTGCGCCAGGCGCCCTTCGCCGGTCACGCGCAGGCATTCACGTTCGATGCCGTGAAGGCACTGTTCGAGCAGAGAGAGGTTAGCGCGCTCGCCGAGCAGAGCCAGGCGGCGGTTGAGAAGTTCGCTCAAGTTGGATTCCTTCACGCGTCAGTCGCCCCAATATGGGGGTGGGCAAGACGGTCTACAAGGGTGAAGTTAAAACTGGCGTTTTCGCCTGGTTTTGTAGGAGTGGGCTTGCTCGCGAAGAGGGGGGTGTCAGTCAACATTGAAGTCGCCTGACACTCCGCCTTCGCGAGCAAGCTCGCTCCTACAGGATTCGTTGAGCCGAAATTAACTCAAATTGATGACCAGTAGCTACAGGACAGCGAACGTGCCTTGTGCTTTTGCGACCAGTTTGTCGCCTTGCATCACATCGGCTTCGACCACCAGCGTCCGGCGGCCCGGATGGATCACCCGTGCCGTGCACATGACTTCACCGTCGGCGACGGCGCGGATGTAGTTGATCTTGCACTCGATGGTCGCGCTCTGCTGGTCAAAGCCGTGGGTGCTGGAGCAGGCCAGCCCCATGGCAATGTCCACCAGACTGAACAAGGCCCCACCGTGCAGTTTGCCGCCGCGATTGCGCAGTTCTGGCTCAAGCGCCAGGGCGACTTGCGCCACCCCGGCTTCCAGGCTGTGCAAGCGACATCCCAGCAGCTTGAAAAACGCGCTTTCGGTCAAGCCGGCCGGGATCTCCATCAGCGTTTCTTCAACTGCTTGGCGTTGGCGAACAGCGAGGCCATGGCGTTGTTGGCCGGGGCCGCTGCCGTGGTTTCCTTACGTGGTGCAGTGTTCTGGGATGGGCGCGGTGCCGACCCCGGACGTGCACCACGGGCACCGTCGATCTTCTCGCCCGGGGTGTCGCTCATGCGCATCGACAAGCCGACGCGTTTGCGCGGGATGTCGACTTCCATGACCTTCACCTTGACCACATCACCGGCCTTCACCGCTTCGCGCGGATCCTTGATGAACTTCTCCGACAGCGCGGAAATGTGCACCAGACCGTCCTGATGCACGCCGATGTCGACGAATGCGCCGAAGTTGGTCACGTTGGTGACCACGCCTTCGAGGATCATCCCCGGTTGCAAGTCCTTGAGATCTTCGACGCCATCCTGGAATTCGGCGGTCTTGAACTCTGGACGCGGGTCGCGACCGGGTTTTTCCAGCTCTTGCAGGATGTCGGTGACCGTCGGCAGGCCGAACGTTTCGTCGGTGTACTTCTTCGGATCCAGGCGCTTGAGGAACGCGGCGTCGCCGATCAGCGAGCGAATGTCGCGGTCGGTTTCAGCGGCAATGCGCTGCACCAGCGGATAGGCTTCCGGGTGAACCGCGGACGAATCCAGCGGGTTGTCACCGTTCATCACACGCAGGAAACCGGCGGCCTGTTCGAAGGTTTTTTCACCCAGGCGGGCGACTTTCTTCAGCGCCGCACGGGTTTTGAACGCGCCGTGCTCGTCGCGGTGGGCGACGATGTTCTGCGCCAGGGTCGCATTGAGACCGGAGATGCGTGCCAGCAGCGCCACGGAGGCGGTATTGACGTCGACACCCACGGCGTTCACGCAGTCCTCGACCACCGCGTCCAGGCCGCGCGCCAGTTTCAGCTGCGACACGTCGTGCTGGTACTGGCCGACGCCGATGGATTTCGGATCGATCTTCACCAGCTCGGCCAGTGGATCCTGCAGGCGACGAGCGATGGACACCGCGCCACGGATCGACACGTCCAGGTCCGGGAATTCCCTGGAAGCCAGTTCCGACGCCGAGTACACCGATGCACCGGCCTCGGAGACCATGACTTTGGTCATCTTCATGGCTGGGTATTTTTTGATCAGTTCAGCGGCCAGTTTGTCGGTCTCGCGGCTGGCGGTGCCGTTACCGATGGCGATCAGGTCCACCGAATGCTTGGCGCACAGGGCGGCGAGCACGGCGAGGGTCTGGTCCCACTTGTTGTGCGGCACGTGCGGGTAAACCGTGGCGTGGTCCAGCAGCTTGCCGGTGGAGTCGACCACGGCGACCTTGCAACCGGTGCGCAGGCCCGGGTCGAGGCCCAGGGTCGCGCGCGGGCCGGCCGGAGCGGCCAGCAGCAGATCGTGCAGGTTGTGGGCGAACACGTTGATCGCTTCGGTCTCGGCGCCATCGCGCAGTTCGCCCAGCAGGTCGGTTTCCAGGTGGGTGTAGAGCTTGACCTTCCAGGTCCAGCGCACCACTTCACCCAGCCATTTGTCGGCAGGGCGGTTCTGATTCTGGATGCCGAACTGCTGGCCAATCATGCCTTCGCATGGGTGCATGGTGCCCGGCAGTTCGTCGCCGACTTTCAGCGCGGAGCTGAGAATGCCTTCGTTGCGGCCACGGAAAATCGCCAGCGCGCGGTGGGACGGCATGCTTTTCAGCGGTTCGTCGTGTTCGAAGTAGTCGCGGAACTTGGCGCCTTCCTCCTCTTTGCCGGCGATCACGCGGGCGCTGAGGGTGGCTTCCTGCTTGAGGTAGTTGCGCAACTTGTCCAGCAGGCCGGCGTCTTCGGCGAAGCGCTCCATGAGGATGTACTTGGCGCCTTCAAGGGCGGCCTTCACATCGGCCACGCCTTTTTCGGCGTCGATGAAGCGCGCGGCTTCGGTTTCCGGGCTCAGGGTCGGATCGTTGAACAGGCCATCGGCCAGCTCGCCGAGGCCGGCTTCCAGGGCGATCTGGCCCTTGGTGCGGCGCTTCTGCTTGTACGGCAGGTACAAGTCTTCAAGGCGGGTCTTGGTGTCGGCGAGTTTGATGTCGCGCTCGAGTTGCGGGGTCAGCTTGCCTTGCTCTGCGATGCTGGCAAGGATGCTGATACGCCGTTCGTCGAGTTCTCGCAGGTAGCGCAGTCGCTCTTCCAGATGACGCAGTTGCGTGTCATCGAGGCTGCCGGTCACTTCTTTCCGGTAGCGGGCGATGAAGGGCACCGTGGAGCCTTCATCGAGTAGCGCGACGGCCGCTTCGACCTGTTGTGGGCGTACACCGAGTTCCTCGGCGATGCGGCTGTTGATGCTGTCCATAAAACCACCTGACAAATTGTGAAAGCAGGCTCGCAGGCGCACAGATAAAGGCGCGGCGAGTCTGGTTGAGCGGCCTGGCGTGCACCGCTACCTGGATCAACAGGCTTGCCGTTGACCCGTGAAATCGAACAATTACTGCCAGCACCATGAAAATAAAAAGCGGCTACCGGCAATAACGATCAGACGTTGCCTGACACAAAAGGCCGCGCATTATAACCAGCGTTCGGTCATGCGGGGGCATTGAAGGCTATAGGCGCAAAGGCCGGTTTTCTGGCGGGGCAGGAAAAATCTGCTAACAATGCACACGGTGCGTATAACGGCAGCTACGCCATAATGCGCGCCGAGCTAAAAGGAGCATCCAATGAGCAGCACTGCACAAACTGCTGAAGGCGAAAAAATTCTTATCGTTGACGACGATCCGGGGCTGAGCAGCCTGCTGGAGCGCTTTTTCGTCAGCAAGGGCTACCGCGCCCGCACCGTCCCGAACACCGAACAAATGGATCGCCTGCTGGCGCGTGAAGTGTTCAACCTGGTCGTCCTCGACCTGATGCTGCCCGGCGAAGATGGCCTGACCGCCTGCCGTCGTCTGCGTGCGGCGAACAATCAGATTCCGATCATCATGCTCACCGCCAAGGGCGACGAGCTGAGCCGCATCAAAGGCCTGGAGCTGGGCGCCGACGACTACCTGGCCAAGCCGTTCAACCCGGACGAATTGATGGCCCGGGTCAAAGCGGTGCTGCGGCGCCAGGCGGCACCAGTGCCGGGCGCACCGGGTAGCGAAGACGAAAACGTCACGTTCGGCGATTACGTATTGTCCCTGGCCACCCGCGAACTCAAGCGCGGCGACGAAGTGCATATGCTCACCACCGGTGAGTTCGCGGTACTCAAGGCCCTGGTCATGAACGCCCGTCAGCCACTGACCCGCGACAAGCTGATGAACCTGGCCCGCGGCCGCGAGTGGGATGCCCTGGAGCGTTCCATCGATGTGCAGATCTCCCGTCTGCGCCGGATGATCGAGCCCGATCCGTCCAAACCACGCTACATCCAGACCGTCTGGGGCGTGGGTTATGTGTTCGTTCCGGATGGCGCCGCCACGAAGTGATTGATGATTTGTAGGAGCGGGTCTTGCGGGTAACGGGTCGGATGGCCTTGGCCGCAGACTCGCGATCCGCAATATGCGAGCATGGCTCGCTCCTGCAAGTGTGTAGCGGTTACCCATGAAAACCCCTGTTTGGTTCCCCCAGAGCTTCTTCTCCCGCACCCTGTGGCTGGTGCTGATCGTCGTCCTGTTCTCCAAGGCGCTGACGCTGGTTTATCTGTTGATGAACGAAGACGTACTGGTGGATCGCCAATACAGTCACGGCGTCGCCCTGACGTTGCGCGCCTATTGGGCCGCCGATGAAGAGAACCGCGCAAAGATTGCCGATGCTGCGACCTTGATTCGGGTGGTCGGCGCCGGTGTGCCGGAAGGCGAACAGCACTGGCCTTACAGCGAAATCTACCAGCGCCAGATGCAAGCCGAACTGGGGGCCGACACCGAAGTGCGATTACGCATGCACTCGCCACCGGCGCTGTGGGTTCGGGCGCCCAGTCTGGGCGATGGCTGGCTGAAAGTGCCGCTGTACCCGCATCCGTTGCGTGGCCAGAAAATCTGGAACGTGCTCGGCTGGTTCCTCGCCATTGGTCTGCTATCCACCGCTTCGGCATGGATCTTCGTCAGCCAGCTCAATCAACCGTTGAAACGATTGGTCTATGCCGCGCGGCAACTGGGTCAGGGCCGCAGTGTGCGCCTGCCGATCAGTGATACACCGAGTGAGATGACCGAGGTGTATCGCGCCTTCAACCAGATGGCCGAAGACGTCGAACAGGCCGGCCGCGAGCGCGAACTGATGCTGGCCGGGGTGTCCCACGACCTGCGCACGCCGTTGACCCGTTTGCGGCTATCCCTGGAATTGATGGGTGACCACAGCGACCTGACCGACGACATGATCCGCGACATCGAAGACATGGATGCGATTCTCGACCAGTTCCTGGCGTTCATTCGTGACGGGCGAGACGAGTCGGTGGAGGAAGTGGACCTGAGCGAGCTGGTTCGCGAAGTCGCCGCGCCGTACAACCAGAACGAAGAAAAAGTGCACTTGCGCCTGGAGCCGATCCAGCCGTTTCCGTTGCGGCGGGTGTCGATGAAGCGGCTGCTGAACAACCTGATCGGCAATGCTTTGCATCACGCCGGCAGCGGCGTCGAAGTGGCGGCTTATGTGTCCGGGGATACCAGTGCGCCGTATGTGGTGTTGAGTGTCATGGACCGTGGCGCGGGGATCGATCCGTCGGAACTGGAAGCGATCTTCAACCCGTTCACTCGCGGCGATCGGGCCCGCGGCGGGAAAGGGACCGGGCTGGGCCTGGCGATCGTGAAGCGGATCGCTTCGATGCATGGCGGCAATGTCGAGTTACGCAACCGGCCCGGTGGCGGGCTGGAAGCGCGGGTGCGATTGCCGCTTGGGTTGATGTTGCCGCGGGATGCGGTTTAAAAACAGCTACAAGCTACAGCGGCTTTTACTTGCCGCTTGAAACTTGTAGCTTGAAGCTGCTTTTCTAACCCTTCCCTTTGGTCCGCGTCATATTCGGCCCGCCATTCTTCTCCAGATGCTCGATGATGATCCCCGCCACGTTCTTTCCGGTGGTGGTTTCAATCCCCTCCAGACCCGGCGACGAGTTCACTTCCATCACCAGCGGGCCATGATTGGAGCGCAGGATATCCACACCCGCCACCGCCAGACCCATGACCTTCGCCGCACGCAATGCGGTCATGCGTTCTTCCGGGGTGATCTTGATCAGGCTTGCACTGCCGCCGCGATGCAGATTGGAGCGAAACTCCCCCGGCTTGGCCTGGCGCTTCATCGCCGCGATCACTTTGTCGCCGACCACGAAACAACGGATGTCCGCGCCGCCGGCTTCCTTGATGTATTCCTGGACCATGATGTTCTGCTTCAGGCCCATGAAGGCCTCGATGACTGACTCCGCCGCTGTCGCCGTTTCACACAGCACCACCCCGATGCCCTGGGTGCCTTCCAGCACCTTGATCACCAGCGGCGCGCCGTTGACCATCTCGATCAAGTCGGGAATGTCATCCGGGGAGTGGGCAAAACCGGTGACCGGCAAACCGATTCCCCGGCGCGACAGCAATTGCAGCGAGCGCAGTTTGTCTCGCGAGCGGGCGATGGCCACCGACTCGTTGAGCGGAAACACCCCCATCATTTCGAACTGGCGCAGCACCGCGCAGCCATAAAACGTCACCGACGCACCGATCCGCGGGATCACCGCATCGAAACCCTCCAGCGGTTTGCCCCGGTAGTGGATTTGCGGCTTGTGACTGGCAATGTTCATGTAGGCGCGCAGGGTGTCGATCACCACCATTTCATGGCCACGCTCCATACCGGCTTCGACCAGACGACGGGTGGAATACAGACGCGGATTCCGCGACAGCACAGCGATCTTCATGCAACACCTGTGGAGAAGGTAGATACCGGGAACACCGGCTTGTCTTGTACATATTTGGTGCCCGGATTGACCACCAACTGGCCGTCGATCAGAGCTTTGGAACCGAGTAACAGGCGATAACGCATGGACTTGCGGCAGGCGAGGGTGAACTCGACCCGCCAGACCCGATCACCGAGGGCCAGGGTGGTACTGACCACGTAGCGCATCTGCGCGTGGCCGTTGGAGCTTTTAATGGTTTTCATCGTCACCAGCGGGGCTTCGCAGCGCCGGTGCCGCAATTGCACCACCGTGCCCAGGTGCGCGGTGAAGCGTACCCACTGTTCCCCATCGCGCTCGAATGGCTCGATGTCAGTGGCATGCAGGCTGGAGGTGCTGGCGCCAGTGTCGATTTTTGCCCGAAGGCCCGCGACTCCCAAATCCGGGAGCGCCACCCACTCGCGCAGACCGATAACGGTCAAATGGTCAAATGTCTTCAATAGTGCTCAACCGGCAAAAAACGCTCAGGCCGCGTGCGGCCGAATTCGCGGTATTCACGCAGAATAATGGGTAAAAGGCGACAGATATCTACTGCCCGGATTTCCATCCCTCAATTGCGGGGAATGCCTGCATTCTAATCCACCGCGTGGAGATTCATGGCACGACAGAAACGGTAGTACAGTTCATCGATATTTCAGAATGAGGTCATCCAATGGCACAAAAAAGCGAAGAGGACGACAAGGTCCGTCTCGATAAATGGTTGTGGGCCGCGCGTTTTTATAAAACACGTGCCTTGGCCAAGGCTGCAATCGAAAGCGGCAAGGTGCATTGCCGGGGTGAGCGTTGCAAGCCGGGCAAGGAGCCGAGGATCGGCGATGAGTTTCAGATCCGCACCGGTTTCGAGGAACGCACGGTGGTGGTCCAGGCCTTGTCAATCGTGCGCCGTGGCGCGCCGGAGGCTCAGACCCTGTATGCCGAAACCGAAGCCAGCATCGCCAAACGCGAAGCGGCTGCTGCCCTGCGCAAGGCCGGGGCATTGGGCGTGAGTACCGACGGCAAGCCGAGCAAGAAACAGCGCCGGGATCTGTTCAAGTTTCGCGGTAACAGCAACGACGAATCGTGACGGCCGTCGGGCACAGACTTGCAATCGTGCACCTGTGCAGCCATATGAGGAGTTCGCCAGCGGTGCTTTGAGCAGGCGGAAATGCCGTTCGTCGAAAACCATGGGTTTGACCTTGCTTGGAACAACCCCGGTTTGTTCATAAAATGCCGCCATGGCTGAACTTGCGCCTCGGCGCGACGTTCAGTTTTTGTAACCTTTTTTGTCACCACTTCAGATACCCAGACCTATGACCGATCTAGCGGATACCGACTACACCCAACGCTTCATCTTCGATGACAGCGACACCCGAGGCGAGCTGGTCGGGTTGGAACGTAGCTATGCCGAAGTCCTCGCCAAACACGCCTATCCGGAGCCGGTCGCGCAACTGCTGGGCGAGCTGATGGCGGCGGCAGCGTTGTTGGTGGGCACTTTGAAGTTCGATGGCTTGCTGATTCTTCAGGCCCGTTCCGAAGGCCCGGTGCCGTTGCTGATGATCGAGTGCTCCAGCGAGCGCGAAATTCGTGGCCTGGCCCGTTACCACGCCGAGCAGATCGCGCCCGATGCGACCCTCGCCGACCTGATGCCCAATGGCGTGTTGGCGCTGACTGTCGACCCAAGTCAGGGCCAGCGCTACCAGGGCATCGTCGATCTCGATGGCGAAACCCTGGCCGATTGCTTCACCAACTATTTCGTCATGTCGCAGCAGGTCGGCACCCGCTTCAAGCTGTACGCCGACGGCCGCCGTGCCCGCGGCATGTTGCTGCAGCAATTACCGGCCGACCGTCTGAAAGATGAGGAAGAACGCGCCGCCAGCTGGCAGCACATCACCGCCCTGGCCAACACCCTGAGCGCCGATGAATTGCTGAGCCTGGACAACGAAACCGTGCTCCATCGCCTCTACCACGAAGAGCAAGTACGCCTGTTCGACGTGCAGAAACTGCGCTTCCGTTGCAGCTGCTCCCGGGAACGCTCGGGCAATGCGCTGGTCAGTCTGGGTCTGGAGGATGCTCAGAAGCTGGTCGTCGAACATGGCGGCAGCATCGAGATCGATTGCCAGTTTTGCAATGAACGCTACCTGTTCGACGCGGCTGATATCGTCCAATTGTTTGCCGGTGCAGGGGTCGATACGCCGTCAGATACCCGTCACTAAAACGTTTCAGCGCAGGTAAATTCACTGCTTAACGCCGGAATAACGCCGTTCTGACGGGAGGGCCCTACACTTTTTGGGCTTTTCTGGCATAATCCGGCCCACTTTTTTCGCGGTAGTAGTGCAGGACTTTCTACTACAAAACGTTTGGAGCACTCGGCCACTGGCCGACGGGGAACCTCATGACGCAAGCCAATAACGCCGTGTACACCGATCTGAGTGTTGATGATCTGGTTAAAGAAGCCCTGAAGCGCGGTGAGGGCGAGCTTGCCGATACCGGCGCGCTGGTTGTTCGCACCGGTCACCGTACCGGCCGTTCGCCAGTCGATCGTTTCATCGTTGAAGAGCCAACCACCCAGGACGCCATTGCCTGGGGCCCGATCAACCGCAAGTTCCCGGCCGACAAGTTCGATGCCCTGTGGGCTCGCGTCGAGGCGTTCAACAATGCGCAAGAGCATTTCGTTTCCCACGTGCACGTAGGTGCGGCCGCCGAGCACTACCTGGCCGTGAAGATGACCACCCAGACCGCCTGGCAGAACCTGTTCGGCCGTTGCCTGTTCATCAATCCTGCACAGTACAACCCGGCTGGCCGTGACGAGTGGCAAGTGCTCAACGTTGCCAACTTCGAGTGCGTGCCAGAGCGTGACGGCACCAACTCCGACGGCTGCGTGATCATCAACTTCGCCCAGAAGAAAGTGCTGATCGCTGGCATGCGCTACGCCGGTGAAATGAAAAAAGCCATGTTCTCGGTGCAGAACTTCTTGCTGCCTGCCGCCGACGTGCTGCCAATGCACTGCGCCGCCAACATCGGCGAAGCGGGCGACGTGACCCTGTTCTTCGGCCTGTCGGGCACTGGTAAAACCACTCTGTCGGCCGACGAAAGCCGTTACCTGATCGGTGACGACGAACACGGCTGGGGCGAGGGCGTGGTGTTCAACATCGAAGGCGGTTGCTATGCCAAGTGCATCGACCTGTCCGAGAAGAACGAGCCGGTCATCTGGAAAGCCATCAAGCACGGCGCAGTGCTGGAAAACGTTGTGCTGGACGACGCCAAGAAGGCTGACTACGCCGACGGCAGCCTGACCCAGAACAGCCGCGCTGCGTACCCGCTGGAGCACGTCGAGAAGCGTTCCGAGAAGAACCTCGGTGGCGAGCCCAACGCGGTGATCTTCCTGACCTGCGACCTGACCGGCGTACTGCCGCCAGTCTCGATCCTCAGCGAAGAACAAGCGGCCTACCACTTCCTGTCCGGCTACACCGCACTGGTGGGCTCGACCGAAATGGGTTCGGGCAGCGGCATCAAGTCGACCTTCTCCACCTGCTTCGGCGCACCATTCTTCCCGCGTCCGGCCGGCGAATACGCAGAACTGCTGATCAAACGCATCCGCGGCTTCGGCTCCAAGGTCTACCTGGTCAACACCGGCTGGACCGGCGGCGGCTACGGCGTCGGCAAACGCTTCAACATCCCGACCACTCGCGGCGTGATCGCAGCGATCCAGAGCGGCGCGTTGATCGGTGCCGAGACTGAGCACCTGGACACCATCAACCTTGACGTGCCATTGGCTGTGCCGGGCGTTGAGACTGGCCTGTTGAACCCACGTAACACCTGGGCTGACAAGGCTGCTTACGATGAAGCGGCGAAAGCACTGGCCGGGTTGTTTGTTGAGAACTTCAAGAAGTTCGACGTGAGCGACGCGATCAAGGCTGCTGGGCCGAAGTTGTAAGAATCGGTAGTGGTTTGAGGTAAGAGAAAGCCGCCCTTTGAGGGCGGCTTTTTTGTGGGCGCTGCTTCAGTTCCTTTGAGGCATAACTGGCAATATTCCCGCAGTAAACACGCAAAACAGCCAGAATAATGCCACTTCTGTTGCGCTGATCTGCTAGACCTCTTCCACTTTCTGCGTGTCCCACCGTTGCTTCTTGACTGCTTGGTAGAGCATGCCAATGGTCAGCGGGACTTTGTCGCCACGCCCCTTCGCCCGGCGCTTGAGAAACACATCAAACCCTTCCGGCTTAAAATACCGATATGCGTCGTAGTCGACGAAGTCGATGGCGAACTGTTCCTCCAGCGCTTCCATCAGCTGCCGCGCATCGGCGCCGTCGCAACCCAGGTCGAAGTTGATCGAGGTGGTGAGGCTGATGGTTTTGCGTTCAGGCAGGCCGAGTTCTTCGTGCAGCAACTGCATGAGCAGGTGCATGGCGTGGTCGTCGGGGAAGTTGGGGGCGAGGTTCATGGTGCATTGTCCGTAAGGGGTATGCCGATGGGGCGGCTTGAGTCTGATTTTGCGGCAAGTTCAGGGCGGAATCATCCGCGATTGGAGATGAAGAAGGATCGCACGACAGGTTCAGACTCACCCTACAAACACATCTTCAAACACTCGGTAACGTCACCGGCCTCAGCTTTGAGCTGGAGGTTTTCAAGGCCTACCGAGAGGGAGATGGATGACCAGGAGCAAGGACACACCGCAAGTGTGGCAGCACTACGACACCGATGGTGGTGGCTATCGCCGTCTACGGGACATGACCGTTAGTGAGCTAGCGGAAAGAGAGTTCAGGCCAAAAGCCTACGACGATATGCTCGTCAGACAGGCCATGTATGAAAAAAGCCGGGAAGTGGAGTTTCAGAAAAAGCACCAGTCTCTGGCTGGCTGCGTTTTTGCCAAGTCCTGCAAGTTGCCGGATTCAATCATCGACTACTCCAGCCCATCCGGATTTGTGCCCACGGAACGCGTTAAAGAGTACGGCGAGTTCACCTTGCTGGGAGGTCGTCAGGCAGATGATTCCGGCTGTTTGCCGCTCAAGAAAATCAGTGGTGTTTTGCCGGCAGGCATTGGCTCTTTGGCGTTGGGTGGTGTAGCGATTGCTCCGGCAGCGACTTCCGTCGCAGGTACTGGCGCCGGAGTCGTCACTGCCGGCGTTGCCGCGGGTGCATTGGTGGGGTTGGTGGCTTTGCTTGCGCCATCGAGTCTGGGCGATGGTGCGTTGTATACCGACGATCAACTCAGATCACTCAAACAAGCTCGAACGCGAGTCCGATTGCGCGTGGAAGAGCAGGCTGACGGTACGCTCAAAGGCTACGGGTACAACACGCAGAGTCGACGCGATTGGGAGATGATCCCTGTTGTGACGTTTGAGGCTCGTGGTTCTCAGCAAGTGGCTGACTTTGGCGGCGGGGTTGAGTTGATCTGGACGCCCGCAGTGGACCCGGCAGATGTGATGGGCATCCCGGCGTTGGAAGCTGCACCGCAAGCGCCTCAGGTGTGGATCTTTCCACCTACTGATGCGGCTGACAGCATTATTGTCAGCCCGGTTTATCCGCCGGAGTATCAGGATTTCATTCTGGTGTTTCCGACGGATTCGGGTGTCCGGTTTCATTAGACCACTACAATGTGTGGTAGCCGGTAGCTGCTTAAAAATGTTTCGAGGTGTGCGCCCTCTATGACAAGCAGAGCCCTGTGAGAATGCGCAAAAGTCGGCAATAGTTTAGGGGCGAGGATTCAGGGCGGTCACACAAAAATGAAGCATTCCATCAGAGCGTTTTATAAAACAACGGAGCGGCTGGCATTCCGAATTGGTATTCCCGCAGAGCATTTCGAGCAGCTCAGAGAGCTGATGGAGTGGAAGGAGCCAGACGATCCCATCTATGAGTACGAGCTATCGCACGAGCAAATAAACAGCCTGGAGGTACTAATCGGGACGAAATTCGACAGCCCGGACTACCTGTTTTTTTTGTCTTGTAGCGCATGAAAAAATGGGAGTTTACTGTCAGGACGGACGTTGGCTTTTGTTTTGTCGGTATTTGGCAAGTGCTTCTTTTCGAGTCAGCAGCGGTTTTTCGAGGTCTGCCGGGGACGTGTCGAACCCTGCGAGCCGCAAACTTGCCAAGTAGTTTGAGCGGCGCATTTTTTCGTAGTGCGCTTGTTTTTGTTTGAACGTTAATTCGGTCATCGCGGTTGTCTCGGGTTACGAGTGTTTGGTCATTGCCACGGGGCTGCTGTCTTGACTTTCGAGGTTGACGCACGTTGCGACTGTCCACGTTTTATGGAATGTGGACAGTCGGGAAAACGGCTTCATGAAGAGTCAAGACTTTTGCTCGTTCTCGCGTTCTGGACCCAAGCGATGATGAGTCTTACGAATTTCTTTGACTTGCAGCGCATCAACATGGAATTCGCGGGGGAGGCTCTCGCTCACCGCGTAAGATTTCGTTCATCTGTTGGACGCTTTCCATTAGCTCATCAAAAAATTTGCTCATGGCTTTCTCCATTGTTCCTGATGGCATTCACGATGCTCAGGTCTTACTGTTTGATCGTTCCTACGCTCCGCGTGGGAATACAGCCCGGGACGCTCTGCGTTCCAAAAAGCCGAACGCGGAGCGTCCGTAGAGGCATTCCCACGCGGAGCGTGGGAACGATCTTCACTCGGCGTCAGGCCGGTGCTTTCCAGCTCATCATGCGTTGCTGGGCGACTTGCAGCAGGTCGTAGCCGTCCTGGGTCAGCAAGAAGAGCGCGTGGGTGATGTGGGGGATGTCTTCTACGTCGCCGTGTTTGAAGCAAATGCAGTGCAGGGTTTTGAGGAGGTCGCTGGAGGCTCGGATGCGCTGGAGGGCGGCTTCGAGGATGTCTTGCGGGTTGGCCTCTGTGTCGATGATCAGGGGCGGGGTGTTGGTGAGGTTGGATTGGATTGGAGTGGGCGGTAGCGATCGAGTGTGAACGGATTATTCATAATGTGTAATCTCGAATGCATCAGAAAGAACCGCTGCCATCGTGACCAAGCGATGGGAGGCGGACTGTATTCGGGTTGGTCAACCGGTGAGATCACACGCTTACCCGGCACGCCCGAAGACGTCCCAAACACAGCCGCCATAAAGGGTGCTGACACAAAGCGCCAGCAGCATACAGCGGGTGCGTACGTAGATCTAATTCGGGTGACCAAGCCCGAGCCGCTGATTTGGCAGCGACAATCACGACTATAGAGTTGAGCTACAGGGCGGCGATAGGCGACAAGGAGCTTTCGCTTGTAGGAACGGTATGAAGATTTGATAGGCCGTTCCTACCGATCCGCCATCGTTTTTCAACGGATATGCTGATACGCCGCAACATCCAGGACGCTAGTGGTCAACCCGGTCGCCGGGGTGTAGATCGTGCCTTTCACCGCCGAGAAGTTGACCCCATTGCTGCCCAGCGAAACGTAGCGTTCGCCTTGATCCAGCTCGGTGAAGTAGGTGTAGGAGTAGTTGTGCATCAGCCGGTACTTCGCTTCGGCATCGACCATGGCTTTGCCGAGGTTCTCCAGTTCGGCCTGGGTCAGGTTCAACGGCTTGTCCAGTTGTACGCCCCAACGCTTGAGGCAGACTTCGGCGAAGTGGCGGACGATTCGGCCGGGTTCGGCCAGGGCTTTCGGGCCGCTGACGCCATCGGTGGAGGCGTTGCCAACCAGCGTGGCGTGGCGGCCGGGCATTGGGTAGATGTGGGTATGGGTGCCGGTGGCGGTTTGCGGGATCACGCAGCTGAAGCCTTTCGAGCGTTCATCCCGGGCGTAGAAACCGACGTATTCTTTTACGTTTCTGTTCAGCTTTACCCGGTGCTCCTGAAAGTTACCGA
Source organism: Pseudomonas frederiksbergensis (assembly GCF_017114915.1). Lineage (GTDB taxonomy): Bacteria > Pseudomonadota > Gammaproteobacteria > Pseudomonadales > Pseudomonadaceae > Aquipseudomonas > Aquipseudomonas frederiksbergensis_I. The sequence continues at coordinate 209,310 of NZ_JAAUOE010000002.1, read as the reverse complement.
TACCCGGCACCGGATCAATTGCGAAGATGTTTACCGGGATATGGGTGAGTTGGGCGTCGTTGAACATGGCATTGGCCAGCATATGGCAACTGATGCCGCCGCGACTCCATCCCACCAAGTTGACCTGTGTGGGAATAACACCGTCCTTTCGGAAGGTTTTAATAATCTGTTCTTGCAGCGCCTGCTGGGTCACGCTGCGATCGCCATAGTTATACTTGCGCCAAAACCACGAGCCTTCCACTTTCACGTCTTCGATGGGGATGCCGGCGGCTTTCAGGCGGTTATATTCCTCTTCGGTCAGTTGCTCGCGCTGCCAGTTGCACTGACCTTTGATGATGTTGATAGCATGTTGCACGTTTTGCTCCCAGCCTTTGCCGAACAGCGTACCGCTGAGGCCGTAGTCCTCGGACTTGGTGAAGAGATCGTCGGCTTGCAGGTTGCCGCTGCCGGGGCCATCGACCACGATCCATTCGGCGAACTCTCGACCAAGATGGTGGGATGCGAGTGTTGACACCAGTTCGCCGTCCCAGTAATTGGCATTAGTATCGTCGAACTTGGTTGAGCCAGTGCCGCAGAAGAAAATAGTTAATACAGTCATTTGTGTTGCCCTTGTTTGATGTAAGAGCTGACACGCTAGTTTGTGATGTTTAAATAGTGAAGTGATGAAGTGTTGCTGTTTTTGTGTGAGGTGTTAGTTGTTTTTTAAAGTGGCTATTTTATTAGTTGTTTAGCGGTTTCAAGAAGTTCGCAACCATCTTGGGTCAGCAAATAAAGCGCATTGACGATATTGGGAATGTCTTTCACGTCGGCCTGTTTGAAGCACAGGCAATAGAGCGTTTCGAGCAGGTCGCTGGCAGCGCGGATGCGTTGCAGGGAGGCGTCGAGAATCTCGTGAGGATTGGCAGCGGTGTCGATGACCAACACGGGGGCATCGCTGTAGCTGGTTTTGAGCGGGCGATAGCGGTCTGTTAACGAGTGGAACGTGTTCATCAAAGTCAGTCCTGTGGGGAAGTCGTGCAGTTTCACCGGCAGGCCGACACAGTGTTTCAGCCTCGTCGAAAACTATAGAGGGCCGCGACGAGGCGTCGCAAGGTGGCGGAAATGGACAGGTTTTGTAGGGGATTTACCGGCTCTATCGCCCTTTGCCTACGCACCCCCAGACTATTTTTCAGCTTTTCCCCTGGAAGTCGAAATTCCTACGGGATTGTCAGGCTTAACGCATCAAACCTCGGTAGGGTGCGCGCCAGAATGTGTAGGACGTTTCGAAGCATCCGCAGTGAATGCGGCGAGGAGTGGAGGCTCTTCGGGAATCTTCGTGCATCCGCTCAGCAGCAGGGACGCAATGATGAGGGCGATTGGAAAAGTCAGTGTGTGAGGCATGGTCATTCCTTTGTGAAGATCCGCACGCATCAGAGCTTCCTGCCGTGACGTGAGTTTTGCGGACGATGGATTTGTGAAGGCGCACCGTATCGTCAAATCGGACGACCGAGCGAGGAACAAAGTGTTTCGTTTGTTTCATTCTGTGGCGAAGCACCCTGGGCCAAGGCTGTATCATCCCGTATCGATTTGCCCCCGGCCTTTTCTCGACTCGCTGCGATCGCCCGCTAGGCTTTGGGCATCGCAGCAGTCAACGGAGTGACAGCTTATGCACAACACCCTGGAACAGGTTTTCGGTTATCCACAGTTTCGACCCGGTCAGGAGGCGGCGGTCAGCGCGGTGCTGGCCGGGCGCTCGGCGGCGGCGATTTTCCCCACGGGCTCAGGCAAATCCCTGTGCTATCAGTTACCGGCCATCCTGCTGCCGCACCTGACGCTGGTGGTCTCGCCTTTGCTGGCGTTGATGCAGGATCAGTTGGCGTTCCTGCAGCGCCACGGCATAGCAGCGGGCAGTATCGATTCGGCCCAGAGCCGCGATGACGCCAGCGATGTGATGGCCCGGGCCAAGTCCGGCGAATTGAAGATTCTGATGGTTTCCGTGGAGCGCCTGAAGAACGAGCGCTTTCGCCATTTCTTGCAGCAGGTACCGATCTCGTTGTTGGTGGTGGACGAGGCCCACTGCATCTCCGAGTGGGGCCACAACTTCCGCCCCGACTACCTCAAGCTGCCGGACTATCAGCGCCAGTTCAACATCCCTCAGGCCCTGCTGCTGACCGCCACCGCGACACCCAAGGTGATCGCCGACATGGAGGCTAAATTTTCCATCGCCCCCGAGGACGTGGTGACCACCGGTTTCTACCGGCCCAACCTCAATCTGTTGGTGGAACCGGTGCGCGGCCAGGACAAGCGCCGTCGCCTGGTCGAGTGGATGAGCGAGCGTCCCGGCCAGCCGAGCATCGTCTATGTCACCCTGCAGAAAACCGCCGAGCACATCGCCGAACACCTGGGGCGCAACGGCATCCAGGCCGAGGCCTATCACGCCGGTTTGCCCCATGAGCAACGGGAAGCGATTCAGCGCCGGTTCATGGGCGGGCAGTCCAATTGCATCGTCGCCACCATCGCCTTCGGCATGGGCATCGACAAAAGCGACATCCGCAACGTGGTGCATTTCGACCTGCCCAAATCCATCGAAAACTACAGCCAGGAAATCGGTCGCGCCGGGCGTGACGGTCGGCCGTCCGATTGCCTGGTATTGGCCAACCGCGACAGCCTCAACGTGCTGGAGAACTTCGTCTATGGCGACACGCCGGAGCGGGATGGCATTCGGTGTGTGCTCGACGAGTTGCAAGCCGCCGCGCCCGAAGGGCAGTGGGAGTTTCTGCTGGGGCCGTTGGCTGATCAGAGCAACATTCGCCAGCTACCGCTCAAGACCTTGCTGGTACAGCTGGAGCTGCGGGGGTTGATCGCTCCGCGCTATGCCTATTACGCCGAATACCGCTTCAAGTATTTGCAGGAGCCTGAGGCGTTGCTGGCCCGTTTCGAGGGTGAGCGCAGGGACTTTGTCTCGGCGATCATTCAGACCTCCAGTCGTGCGCGGACCTGGGCCACGGTGAATTTCGATGCGCTGTATGAACAGCATCAGGCTGAACGCAGTCGGGTGGTCAAGGCGCTGGATTATTTTCAGGAAAAGGGCTGGGTCGAGCTTGAAAGCAAGCAGATGACGGAGGTCTACAGCTTGCTGAAGACGGACTTTGAGTCGCAAAACCTGAGCGCCGAGTTACACGCCTGCTTTACCCGACACGAGCACACCGAGATCGCACGGATTCATGACATGCTGGATCTCTTCGCCACCGACCGCTGCCTGGGCTATCGCCTGGCCGAGTACTTCGGCGACGAAAACGCGCCGCAGCGGTGCGGGCATTGTTCGGTGTGCCACGGTCATGTGGCGCGGCTACCCGAGCCGCCGCAATTGCCGGCGCTTGTGGATAAAAGTTTCGAGGCACTGTGCGGTGATTTTATCCACAGGCATGAGCAGCACACGGGGCGTGTTCCATCGGCAGAGCGCGTGACGCGGTTTCTGTGCGGGATCAGCGTGCCGCTGTTTACCAGGCTCAAGGCGCGGTCGATTCCGGGGTTCGCGGCGTTGGAGGATTATCCGTATGCCGAGGTCCGACGCTGGACTGAGGCGAACCTCTAACAGGGGGCGGTGTTTCGAAGTGCATCCATCCGCTGAATGTCGCCCATCACAGGAATAAACTTCAAAAACACCCATGGGCTGACTATGGTGAGGGCTGTCTTCGGATCGCCAACAAGAGAACAACATGAGCCAGACATCGTTCGATATTCAGCGCGCGGCCGTGATCGGCGCGGGCACCATGGGCCGTGGCATTGTCATGTGCCTGGCGAACGCCGGGGTGCCGGTGCAGTGGGTCGACAACAATCCACAGATGCTCGAGCAAGCGCTGACCAGCGTGGCTGACACTTACGCCCATAACGTGCGTCAGGGGCGGATCGATCAGGCCGAGGCGGATGCGCGTATTGCACGGGTAACGGCGGCAGCCGATTACGCAGCGATTCGCGATGTCGATCTGGTTATCGAAGCGGTCTACGAAAACCTCGAGCTGAAGCAGAACATCTTTCGCGAACTCGACAGCCTGCTCAAGCCTGAAGCGATTCTGGCCAGCAATACCTCGGCGCTGGATATTGACGCGATCGCTGCTGCTACTCGCCGTCCGCAGCAGGTGCTGGGCCTGCACTTCTTCAGCCCGGCGCACATCATGAAGTTGCTGGAGATCGTGCGCGGCGCCCAGACCGCGCCGGCGGTCCTTGATGCAGCCCTGGCGCTGGGCCAGCGCATGGGCAAGGTCAGCGTGGTCTCGGGCAACTGTCACGGTTTCATCGGTAACCGCATGCTGCATCCGTACGTACTCGAAGCGCGCAAGATGTTGCTGGAGGGGGCTTTGCCCTATCAGGTGGATGCGGCGCTGCAAGGGTTTGGTTTCGCCATGGGGCCGTTTCGCATGTACGACGTAGTCGGCATCGACCTGGAATGGCGCGCTCGCGAATTGGCTGGCAAAGGCCAGGATGCGCCAGAGGTTCAGGTGGACAACCGCCTGTGCGAGCTGGGGCGTTTCGGCCAGAAGAGTGGCGACGGGTATTACCACTACGAACCGGGCAGTCGTCAGGCGGAGCATGATCTGGAAGTCGATGCGCTGGTACTGGAAGTCAGCGAAGGACTGGGGTTTCAGCGACGCGAGATAGGGCCTGAGGAGATTCTGGAGCGCAGCTTGCTGGCACTGGTCAATGAAGGAGCAAAGATTCTTCAGGAAGGCATTGCCGCATCGGCGCATGACATCGATCTGGTGTACCTCAACGGGTATGGTTTCCCGGCGGACAAGGGCGGGCCGATGGCCTGGGCGGATCGGCAGGGGCTTGAAGATATTCATTTGCGGTTGTTGCAGCTTGAGACCAAGCAGGGTGATCACTGGGCGCCGGCGCGGTTGATTGGTGAACTGGCGGCGCAGGGCAGAGGGTTTGCCGACATGTGATTTAGGTGGCGCCTGTGACGGCGCCTTCGCGGTTTCACCTTAAACTGGCCATCCAACTCCAGGAGCCGACGCTGATGTCCAACCCGATGCCCCAACGCACCGACTACCCTCACTTCCAACCCGTTACCACTCGCTGGCACGACAATGACGCCTACGGTCACGTCAACAACGTCACCTACTACAGTTTCTTCGACACGGCGGTGAACACCTACCTGATCGAAGTCGGCGGTCTGGATATCCATGACGGCGAGGTGGTGGGTTTTGTGGTGAGTTCGGCCTGCGACTACTTTGCTTCCATCGCCTTCCCGGATCGAATCGAGATCGGTTTGCGGGTCGGCAAGTTGGGCAACAGCTCGGTGCAATACGAGTTGGCGGTGTTCAAGGCTGGAGACGACGAGGCCTGCGCGGCGGGGCGCTTCGTGCATGTATTCGTGGATCGGGTGTCGAATCAGCCGGTGACGATTCCTGCCGGGTTGCGCGGGGCGTTGGAGCGACTGGCGATCTGAGGGCAAAAAAAATCGCAGCCCTGGGGCTGCGATTTTTGGATCTACCGGTCGACGAGGCGATTCAAGCCTCAGTCGTCATCGTGATAGCGATGTTTATGCTTGCGATGGCCGTAGGCATGGCCGCGACCTGGGTGACCACGGTAGTAGCGACGATCATCATCGTCATAACCACGACGATAGGAACGACGATCATCTTCGCGATCGCTCTTGTTGCCCATGTAGTTACCCAGCGCGCCACCGGCGCCGCCGCCTGCTGCGGAGCCGATCAGGCTACCGGTGGTGCCGCCCATGCTGCGGCCGACCACGTTACCGCCAGCTGCGCCCAACGCACCGCCAATGGCGGCTTCGCCACGGCTGCGTTTGTCTGCGCCAACTGCGCTACCACCCGCGCCGCCCAGGGCCGCGCCAATGGTTGAACCTGTACTGCCGCCTAGCGATTGACCGACGACCGAGCCAAGAACCCCGCCCAATGCGCCGCCCACACCTGCTTCGGTGGTGCCGCCAGCAGACGCAAAGCCACTGACCAGGCCAAGGGACAACAAGAGAATCGAGGAGAACTTCATAGAGGAACCTCAAGGGGATGACGGCGCGATCCTGAGGCTGTGTTGTGGTTGTGACAATAGAAATCCGACGAATAACACGACTTGAGCACATTTCTATAAGTTGCTGTTTTTTGGGCGGAACTTAAGTGTTTTTCGCCGGTCTTTAGCTACTTATCAAAGGCCGTTTTTATATAAAAACGGCCTTTTTTGTGGGTGTTTGATAGTAGTTGTATCAGCGATCTTTGATCTTGAATTAAGCCGACTTCGCCATGATCAACCCCGTCTCACTCGCCGCTTCCAACCGGATCGCCACGAACTTCGACGTCGGCGTATGGCTGCCATCTCCGATGCTTTCCAGCGGCACCAACGGATTCACTTCCGGGTAGTAAGCGGCCGCTTGCCCGGCAGGAATATCAAACGCCAACAGTGTAAAGCCCTTCACCCGCCGCTCACGACCGTCATCCCAGATTGAAACGATGTCTGCTTTCTGCCCCGGTTTGAAGCCCAGGCGAATGATGTCAGCCTCATTGACGAACAGCACATCCCGCTGACCTTTCACCCCGCGATAACGATCATTGAGGCCATAAACAGTGGTGTTGTACTGATCATGGGAGCGCATCGACTGCATGATCAGGTCGGGCAGCACGCCGGTGGCGCGGGTGCGTTCATGCACCAGGTCTTTGGGCAGGATGTTCGGGCGGAAATTGGCCCGACCCGATGGAGTGTTCCAGCGACGTGCGCCGGCACTGCTGCCCAGGTAGAAACCGCCCGGGTTCTGGATTTTCTCGTTGAAGTCCCGGAAACCCGGGATGGTGTCGGCGATCAGGTCGCGGATGCGGTTGTAATCGGCTACCAGCCAGTTCCAGTCCACCGGTTGGTTGCCCAAGGTCGCGGCGGCGATGCCGGCGATGATTGCAGGCTCCGAGCGCATCAGGTTCGACAACGGCTGCAACTGACCGTTGGAGGCGTGGACCATGCTGAAGGAGTCTTCCACCGTCACCGCCTGGGCGCCTTCGGTCTGGATATCGATGTCGGTACGGCCCAGGCACGGCAGGATCAGCGCGTCTTTACCGTGGGCCAAATGGCTGCGGTTGAGCTTGGTGCTGATCTGCACGGTCAGGTCGCAGTTGCTCAAGGCCTGGAAGGTCCGTGGGCTGTCCGGGGTGGCTTGGGCGAAGTTGCCGCCCAGGCCGATGAAGACTTTCGAACGGCCTTCGGCCATGGCGTGAATCGCCTCGACCACGTTGTGACCGTTTTCACGCGGGACCTTGAACTGGAAGCGCCGCTCCAGGGAGTCGAGGAACGCCACCGGCGGACGTTCATTGATGCCCATCGTCCGGTCGCCCTGCACGTTACTGTGGCCACGCACCGGGCACAGACCGGCACCCGGCCGGCCAATGTTGCCGCGCAGCAGCATCAGGTTGGCGATTTCCTGGATGGTCGGCACCGAATGGCGATGCTGGGTGATGCCCATCGCCCAGCACATGATCACGTTCTTGCCCTTGGCGTACATGCGCGCTGCTTGCTCGATGTCCACCAGGGGCAAGCCGGATTGCTCGACGATCTGCTCCCATGGGGTGTCGTCGACGATGCCGAGGTATTCCAGAACGTTGACGCTGTGTTCATTGAGGAAGTCGTGGTCGAACACCGCAGGCTCACCCGTCTTCTGCGCATCGCGCTCCCACTGCAGCAGGAACTTGGCCATGCCGCGCATGATCGCCATGTCACCGCCCAGTGCCGGACGGAAGTAAGCAGTGTTGGTCGGCTTGTCGCCGTTGGTGAGCATTTCGATCGGGTGTTGCGGGTGCTGGAAGCGTTCCAGGCCGCGCTCTTTAAGCGGATTGATGCACACCACCTGCGCACCGCGTTTCACCGCTTCGCGCAGCGGTTCGAGCATCCGCGGGTGGTTGGTGCCAGGGTTTTGGCCCCAGACAAAAATTGCATCTGCATGTTCGAAATCGTCGAAGGTCACCGTGCCTTTGCCGACTCCGACGCTTTGGGCCAATGCCACACCGCTGGCTTCGTGGCACATGTTCGAGCAGTCGGGGAAGTTGTTGGTGCCGTAGGCGCGCACGAACAGCTGATAGAGGTACGCCGCTTCATTGCTGGCGCGGCCGGATGTGTAGAACTCGGCTTGATTCGGGCTCGACAGGTTCTGCAGATGTTTGCCGATCAGCGCGAAGGCGTCTTCCCAGCTAATGGGTTGGTAACGATCGGTTTCGGCGTTGTAGCTCAATGGCTCGGTCAGGCGGCCCTGATATTCAAGCCAGTAGTCGCTCTGTTCCAGCAACGAGGTGACACTGTGTCTGGCGAAGAATTTGCCATCGACACGCCGTTTGGTCGCTTCCCAGTTCACTGCTTTGGCGCCGTTCTCGCAGAACATCACCATGCCGCCTTCCTGAGAATCGCCCCAGGCGCAACCGGGGCAGTCGAACCCGCCGTTCTTGTTGGTCTTGAGCATCATGCGCAGATTTTTCAACGCGTTGTCGCTGGTCAACCAGGCCCGGGCAACGCTGGCCAGCGCGCCCCAGCCACCGGCCGCGCCCTTATAGGGCTTGTAACGTGGAACGGGTTTCTGGTCGGCTTGTTGATGTTGACTCACGCTTGATTCTCCAACGCAGGGCTGTAGACCCTCGGTGCACTTTTCTGAGGTAGGTGGATGAGATTGAGGTTGTGTCGACGGGCCCATTGCACGGCAAGACTAGTGGGCGACGACAGGCTGACCAAGGTCTGGATGCCGGCGCGTAACACTTTCTGGATCAACTCTAGGCTGCAACGACTGGTGACGATCGCCAGACCACCGGTGGTCGGGATTTTCTGGCGGATCAGCCCGCCGATCAGTTTGTCGAGGGCGTTATGTCGGCCGATGTCTTCGCGGCCCAGCAGCAATTGGCCTTGACTGTTCATAAACACCGCCGCATGCACCGCGCCGCAATGCTGGCCCAGCGGCTGGAATTCGCCGATGCGATGGCGCAGACCCTCCAGCCATTGGGCCGGGGGCAGCGGCGCACCGGGCAGCACCTTGAGGTCGGGCAGCGCTTGCTCCACTGCTTCCACGCCGCAGAGCCCGCAACCACTGGTGCCGGCCAGTTGCCGACGCTGCTGCTTGAGGTTCCAGAAGGCGCGGTTGGCGATGGTCACTTGCGCATATTGCGCCGAACCCGTGCCGCTGAGTTGCAGGTCATAGATGTCTGAAGCGTCTTCGATGATGCCGCTGCCGAGGCTGAAGCCGACGATGAAGTCTTCAAGATCCGTCGGCGTCACCAGCATGACCGCCTGGCTGATGCCGTTGTAGGAGATCGCCAATGCGACTTCCTCGGCCAGTGCGGCGCTGGCCGATTCGGTGTACTCAAGATTGCAGTAACTGTAAGTCTGGCTGGCGGCGGGCGCGGGCGTTTCAAGAGCAGGCGCCGCGCCGGAAGGGCGCTTGGCGTTCATTAGGCATCACCGACGGTTTAGTCAGCTTTAAGCCTATGCGCGTCAATGTGTCGTGTCTAATCGCTATTACTGATCTGCCGATAGATGGGCTCGATCAAGAGACCGTCAGTGATTTCTGATAGATCGCGAAACAGGCTTCTGCAAGTGCCGAACGCGGCGCGCTGCGACGCATGATCAGCCCCAGCCGGGCAAGGGTCCGGGCGTTTTCGATGGGCTGCAGTCGCAAATGATCGGTGAGGTTTTCGAGGCCGCTGTCCAGCGGCATCACCGCGCAACACAGACCACCGTGTACCGCTTGTAACAATTGGTGGACCGCGTCGGTTTGCAGCAACGGCTGTGGGGTCAGGCCACGGCTGTGAAAGTTATGGTCGATGGACTGGCGAAAATGCATGCCGCTAGTGAGCATGCCCAAGGGCAGTTCAATCAGCGACTCCCAACTCAGTGGCGCCTCGCCGAAACTGAAGAAACGCTGATCGTAGAGCAAGCCCATGCGGGTTTCGCTAAAGGCCAGGGAATCGAAACGCTCGCCGTCCAGATGCTCCAGGTACGACACGCCAAGGTCGAGACGGTTGTTTGCCAGTTGTTCGAGGATCTGCTCGGAACTCAGGGCCGAGAGTTCGAAGCGCAGGTTCGGGTGTTCGGCGTGCAGGCGTTGCATCAGCGGCACCGGGTCGAAACTCGACAATGGCACCACGCCCAGGCGCAACGTACCCACGAGGTTGCCGCGGCAGGCCGCCGCTTCGGCCTGCAAGCCGTCGTAAGCTGCCAGTACCGTACGCGCCCACGCCAGCACGCGCTCGCCCGGCGCGGTGAAACCTTCGAAGCGTTGACCGCGATTGACCAGCGGCAATTCGAGTTCTTCTTCGAGACTGCGCAGGCGCATGGACAGGGTTGGCTGGGTGATGTGACAACGTGCGGCGGCCTGGCCGAAGTGGCGGGTTTCGTCCAGAGCGATGAGGAATTTGAGCTGCTTGATGTCCATCTTCGCTCCAGGGCGCAGGCAAGGTTTGCGATTCTACCGCCTGCGCGGGGTTGGGTCATTGGTCGGCTGGGAACCGGACTTTAAGAGGCTGGTCTAGTCTTGGGCGTCTGGAACCCATACCGCAATGGTGTCGTTCACGAAGGATGCGAACGACACAGATCCGGTGGGAGCGTGGCTTGCCCGCGATGCAGGCGACTCGGTCTAAAGCCCTGCGATGAGCTCCCGATAATCCCCCACCGCCGCAAACTCGGCCGTGTCCTTCGGCCCTTTACGGCTGTCCGGCTCGCTCACGGCCAACAGGTGTGCCACGCCAAAATTGCGTGCGCTGCGCAGGATCGGCAAAGTGTCGTCGATAAACAGACTGCGCGCCGGGTCGAAGCCGATGTCGGCCTGCAAGGCATCCCAGAACTGCGGGTTTTCCTTGGCGAAACCGTAATCGTGGGAGCTGATCAACCGCTCGAAATATGGCGCCAGTTCAATTTTTTCCAGTTTCAATGACAGCGAATCGCGGTGGGCGTTGGTGATCAGCACCACGCGTTTGCCAGCCCGTTTGATCGCCGCCAGAAAAGTGTCTGCATCCGGGCGCAGGGCGATCAGGTGCGCGGTTTCCAGTTTCAGCTCGCGCACCGACAGTTTCAGCTCGGCGCTCCAGAAGTCCAGGCAATACCATTGCAACTGACCGGCATGGCGTTCGAACAGCGGCTGCAATTCCAGCTCTGCCATGGCCAGGCTCACCCCGTGCAGCTCGGCATAACGCTTTGGCAGGTGCTCCATCCAGAAATGGTTGTCGTAGTGCAGGTCCAGCAGCGTGCCGTCCATATCCAGCAAAACGGTATCGATGTCGCGCCAGGGCAGCAGGGACATAAAAAACTTCTCCAGCGGTAAAAAAGATATCCGAGGTAAACAATCAGGATAGGCCCTGTAGGAGCGGGCTTGCTCGCGAAGACGGTGTGCCAGGCAACATTAACGTCGACTGACACGCCATTTTCGCGAGCAAGCCCACTCCCAGATGAATTGCCCAGCATTAGCGATAGCCCGGGTATAGTAACCCGCTTACGCCAAGGAGCCGTCTATGCGCCAGAAACCCACCGTACTTGCCCGCGAGATCGTCGCCACCAGCCGATTGTTCTGCGTCGAAGAGCTGAAGTTGCGTTTTTCCAATGGCGTGGAGCGCACCTACGAGCGCCTGGTCGGCAAAGGCGCCGGTTATGGCGCGGTGATGATCGTGGCGATGCTCGACGCGGATCACGCGGTGCTGGTGGAGGAATACTGTGGCGGCACCGATGCCTACGAGCTGTCCCTGCCCAAAGGCTTGATCGAGCCGGGCGAAGACGTGCTGGCGGCGGCCGAGCGCGAGCTCAAGGAAGAGGCCGGGTATGGCGCGCGGCAGCTGGAGCATCTGACTGAGTTGTCGTTGTCACCTGGCTACATGAGCCAGAAGATCCAGGTGGTGCTGGCCACCGATCTGTACGAAGAACGCCTGGAGGGTGACGAGCCCGAGCCGATGGGGATGGACAAGATCAATCTGCGTGAATTGTCGGCGTTGGCGCAGAACCCGCGATTCACTGAGGGCCGTGCCTTGGCGGCGCTGTATCTGGCCCGTGATTTGCTGACTCAGCGCGGGGTATTCCTGCCATGACGCTGAATTTCCCCCATCCGTTGATGGCGCCGGTGGTTGAACTGGCATTGCAGGCTGGCGAGGCGATTCTTCCATTCTGGCGGGTCAATGTTGCCGTGACGGCAAAGTCCGATGATTCCCCGGTCACGGCCGCCGACATGGCCGCTCACCATGTGATTCTGGCCGGGCTGACGGCGCTGGATCCGAGCATTCCGGTGCTGTCCGAAGAGGACGCCAACATTCCTCAGAGTGTGCGCGCCGGGTGGCAGCGCTGGTGGCTGGTCGATCCGTTGGATGGGACCAAGGAGTTCATCTCCGGCAGCGAAGAGTTCACCGTCAACATTGCACTGATCGAGCAGGGGCGTGTGGTGTTCGGCGTGGTGTCGATGCCGACCAACGGGCGCTTTTATGCCGGCGGTTCCGGGCTGGGCGCCTGGCGTGGCGATAAAGGCGCCGAGCCGTTGCCGATCCAGGTGCGCGAGGTTCCGGCTGCGGGTGAAGCCTTCACGGTGGTTGCCAGTCGTCGGCATTCGAGCCCTGAGCAGGAGCGGCTACTTGCGGGATTGAGCGACAGCCTGGGTGAGCTGCAACTGGCCAATATCGGCAGTTCGCTGAAGTTTTGCCTGCTGGCGGAAGGGGCGGCGGATTGTTATCCGCGCTTGGCGCCGACTTCGCAGTGGGACACAGCCGCGGCTCAAGGCGTACTGGAAGGAGCCGGCGGCGAGGTGCTGGATTTGAGCGGTGAGCCGTTCTGCTATCCGGCGCGGGAATCGTTGTTGAATGAGTTCTTCCTGGCGCTGCCGGCCAAAGCGGCTTGGCGGGAGAAATTGTTGGCGTTGGCCCGCAATTAAGATCGTTCCCACGCTCCGCGTGGGAACGCAGCCCGTGACGCTCCGCGTCACTGGACGCGGAGCGTCCCTAGAGGCATTCCCACGCAGAGCGTGGGAACGATCAGTCATCGGTGAAGGACGTACTGCCCGGTAAACCTCACCGCATCCTCATCACTCGCTGAATTCACAATCCGCGAATGCAGCGTCAACCGCGCCCGACCATAGCGTCGATACATCGCCACAAACTTCCTCCACACGGCAGCACTCGGTGCCTGGCAAATCGCCGTCGCGTCCATGGTGACCGGCAGCGGATAGCTGATCTGCCCTTCCTGAATCACGATGTGCCCGTCTTCGATGCCTTCTTCGCGCAAACGTAAATGCAGCCAGCCCCAGCCGGCCAGCACTGCGCCGCAATACAGGCTGCCACCGAACATGGTGCTCTTGTGATTGACGTTGGGCGCAAGCGGCAGGTGCAGGCGCAGTTGTTGGTCGTGCCAGTCGAGCACTTTGAGGCCCATGTCCCGCGTCAGGGGAATGTCGTGATGGAGAATCGATTCCAGGTGACGACTGTCGCGGCTCATGCAGGGGTCTCTTGTATGAAGATGGTGATTTGACGGTAGCTCAATCGAGTTCGTCAGTGTGGCTGCTGGCGCCGCTGTCGGCGAAGTTCAGGCCATGCTTGCGCAGTTTGTCGTGCAAGGTTTTACGCGGAATGCCGAGCGCTTCGGCAAGGCTGCGCAGGGAACTGTGCGAGCGCGCCAGTTCGGCGGCAATCAGACTCTTCTCGAAGTTCTCCACTTGCTCGCTCAGGCCGCCGCTGACCACTTCAACCGTGCTGCCAACTCCGCCATCCGGCGCGCTGTTGTCCAGTGCCAGTTCCAGGCCAAGGGCAAAACGTTCGGCGGCGTTCTGCAGTTCCCGCACGTTGCCTGGCCAGCTGTGACGCAGCAGCAGCGCCCGTTGCCCCGGTTGCAGTTCGTGGGGCGGCAAGCCGTGGCGGGCGCTGGCTTCGTCGGCGAAATGCTGGAACAGCATCAGCGCATCTTCGCCCCGCTCGCGCAATGGCGGAATGCGCAACGGTGCGACGTTCAGGCGGTAATACAAGTCGGCACGGAAGCGCCCTTGATCGGCGGATTGCCGCAGGTCTTCCTTGGTTGCGGCAATGATGCGGATGTCCAGCGGGATTTGCTGGTTGCCGCCCAACCGCTCGACGACCCGCTCTTGCAGCAAGCGCAGCAATTTCACCTGCACGTCCAGGCTCATGCTTTCGATTTCATCGAGGAACAATGTGCCGCCGTTGGCGAATTCGAACTTGCCGATGCGGCGCTTCTGCGCGCCGGTGAACGCACCGGGCTCGTGACCGAACAGCTCGCTTTCCACCACCGACTCGGCCAGGGCCCCGGCGTTGATTGCCACGAACGGGCCGTTACGTCGACTCGACAAATCGTGCAGTGCGCGGGCCACCACTTCCTTGCCCGCACCGGTTTCGCCGAGGATCAGCACGTCGGCCTTGGTCGCTGCCAGCGCACCGATCTGCTCGCGCAGGCGCAGCATCGGCGCCGATTGCCCGACCAGTCGAGCGCTCAGCTCGTTGCGATCGCTCAGGGCCAGACGCAGGCTGCGGTTGTCCAGCACCAGCCGGCGCAAGGCCAGGGCACGGCGCACGCTGTCGAGCAGGGCGTCACTGGCGAAAGGTTTTTCCAGAAAGTCATAGGCCCCGGCGCGCATGGCTTGTACGGCCAGTGGCACATCGCCGTGGCCGGTGATCAGCAGCACCGGCAGCTCCGGGTCCTGGGCGTGGAGATCGGTCAGCAGTTCGAGGCCGTCCATGCCCGGCATGCGGATGTCACTGACCACCACGCCCGGCCAGTCGCGTTCCAGTTGCCCGGCCAGGCCCTTGGCTTCAGCGAGCGGCAGGATCTTCAGGCCGGCCAGGTCCAGGGTCTGGCTCAAGGCCTGGCGCAGGTGGGGATCGTCGTCGATCAACACGACCTGGATGCGGTTGTCGATGGTCATGCACTTCGGTCCTCGGACGGTTGCAGGCTCACACCCGGTGCGCCTGCACGCAGCTTCAGGGTAATCAGGGCGCCGCCTTCCTTGTGGTTGGAGAACGACAGTTCACCACCGAAGGCGCGCATCAGGGTGTCGCAGATGGCCAGCCCCAAGCCCAACCCCTGAGTGCGGGTCTTGGTGGTGTAGAAGGGCTCGCCGGCACGCCCCAGCGCCTCCATGCAGAACCCGGGGCCGTTGTCGCGGATGTACAGATTGACGCCATTGGCGGTGGATTCGGCACTCAACCAGAGTTTACGCGGCGGGCCTTTTTCCGTCAGCGCATCGAGGGCATTGGCCAGCAGGTTGCCGAGTACCTGGCGCAGACGGGTTTCCCCGGCTTCGACCCACAGGGTGGCGGCCGGCAGGTCACGGATCAGCTCGACTTCCATGCTCCGTCGGCGTTTGGCCAGTAACGCCAGCGCATCGTCCAGCGCCGGTTGCAGGGCGACGCTTTCCGGGGCGTGGCGATCACGCCGGGCGAAGGCGCGCAGGTGGGCGATGATCGACGCCATGCGCCCGGTCAATTCGCTGATCAGCTTGAGATTGCCGCGAGCATCCTCGGTGCGCTCATGATCGAGCAGCACTTCGGCGTTTTCGGCATAGCTGCGGATCGCCGCCAACGGTTGGTTGAGTTCATGACTGATGCTCGCCGACATCGTCCCCAGCGCCGAGAGTTTGCCGGCCTGCACCAGGTCATCCTGGGCGCGCACCAGTTCCTGCTGGGCGTGTTCGCGCTCCAGCACTTCCTGTTTCAGTCGACGGTTGAGGCTCTCGAGGTCGCTGGTCCGTTCGGCGACCCGGCCTTCCAGTTCATGGCGGGCCTTGGCTTCGAAGGCGATCCGGTCCAGGTAATGGCGTCGGCGTTGCATCATCAGGCCGAGCAGCAGCATCAATACCAGCAGCGTTGCGCCGCCGATGGCCACCACCGTGCGCACCGGGCGGTCGATCAAGGTGCGCGGGGCGAGGATACTGACGCTCCAGCCGGTTTCTTCGATCTGCCGGGTTTGGGTCAGCCAGGCATTGGTGTCGAGACTCAGCGGCTTTGGGTCGCGGGTCGGATAGGGTTGAATCGCGGCGATTGCCTCGTTCTCTTCATCGCTCAATGGACGGGTCGAGCGGAACCGCCATTCTGGCCGCGATGTGAGGATGACCACGCCGTTGTGGTCGGTCACCAACAGTTGTTCCGGGGTTTTGCCCCAGAGGCTTTCGGTGTGGTCGAGGTCGACCTTGACCACCAGTACGCCGATGATTTTTTCGCGATCATGTACTGGTGCAGCAAAGAAGTAACCGCGCTTGCCCGAGGTGGTGCCCAGGCCGAAGAAGCGCCCCAGGCGCCCGGCCATGGCTTCACTGAAATAAGGACGGAAAGAGAAATTGCGGCCGACGAAGCTATCGTGTTTGTCCCAGTTGGAGGCCGCCAGCGTCTTGCCGGTGGTGTCCATCAGGTACATGACTTCGGCGCCGGTCTGGGCGCTGATGTGTTTGAGCAGGCGATTGGCATTGCCTTGAATCACGCCTTCGTCGGGTGCGCCCAACGTCGCACGCAGAGCGGGCAGGTCGCCGAGAATCTGCGGCAGCACTTCGTAACGGTGCAGAGTGCCGAGCAGGTTGGCGACGTAGAGGTCGAGGGTCTGACGGTTCTGCCCGGCCAGCTCGCTGCGATAGTAACGCTCGGCCAGATGCTCCAGCGGCCACAGCAAGGGTGCCAGGCACAGCGCAAGCAGTGCCAGGCTGCGCCAGCGGGGTCTGCGGGGGAGAGTTGGTGTCATGAGCATCAAGCGCCTGTGGGTACAGACGCATTATGCCTAGGCTTGCGGGCGCAGTCTGCGCACCCGGGATCAAGTGCACGCTGGCGGTGAAAATTCAGACAGGAATTCAGGAAAAAACTTCAGCGTCCTTGAAGAACGCGGCGGCCTGATCCTTGGCCGACAGCTTCGGTGCTTCGTCCAGCTGCCAGTCGATGGCCAGGTCCGGGTCGTCCCAGCGAATGCTGCGCTCGGCCGACGGGGTGTAATAGTCGGTGGTTTTGTAGAGGAACTCGGCGAAATCGCTCAGCACCACGAAACCATGGGCAAAACCTTCCGGCACCCAGAGCTGGCGATGGTTGTCGGCGGACAGGCGCACCGCGACCCATTTGCCGAAATGCGGCGAGCTGCGGCGAATGTCCACCGCCACGTCCAATACTTCACCAACGGTGACGCGGACCAGTTTGCCCTGAGTGTTTTCCAGTTGGTAATGCAAGCCGCGCAGTACGCCTTTTTGCGAGCGGGAATGGTTGTCCTGAACGAATTGGGTGTTCAGGCCGGTTGCTTCTTCGAAAGCCTTGGCGTTGAAACTCTCATAGAAGAAGCCGCGCTCGTCACCAAATACCTTGGGTTCGATGATCAGAACACCGGGCAGGTCGGTGGTGATTACATTCATGGTGTTTCTCCAGCAATAGGCGTTGATGGCCGACATTCTTACGCAAAGTGATGGCCGGTGCGAGTGCGGTGAAGGGAGTTGCTCGGGCATTGGATTCGCGCCAATCAGGGAAGGGGGTTGCGTATCGCCCCCGGCAGTGGCGATATAAGCGCCTAATAAAATTTCAGGGGTCGTTGTATGCCGCTCGCCACGTTGATTCACCGCGCCAGTCTGCCCAGCCCGCACGTGTCTGCGGCGCAAGCGCTAGAGCTGCTGGAAGAACATTACGGGCTGAGCGGGCAGCTGCAGGCGCTGGGTAGCCAGCAAGATCTCAACTACCGCGTCGACAGCGAGCAGGGGCGTTTCGTCCTGAAAATCTGCCGGGGCGACTATTCGGTGCTGGAGCTGCAAGCCCAACACGCAGGGCTCAAGCATTTGGCTGAGCATTCCGGCGTGCAGGTGCCGCGAGTGATCCCGGCCAAAAATGGCGTTGACCTGCTCTCCCTGGAGATCGGCGGTCAGGCGGTGCATGTGCGACTGCTCGATTACATTGACGGCCAGTCCCTGACGCACCTCGATCATCTGAACCATTCAGTGGTCGCCGGTTTCGGCCGGCTCTGCGGCGAGATGGACCTGGCGCTGGCCGATTTCGACCATCCTGGCCTTGAGCGCACCCTTCAATGGGACGCCCGCCACGCCAATGCGTTGATCGCGCATTTGCTGCCGGTGATCAAGGATGACCAACAGCGAACGCTGATGGCTGAAGCGGCCGAACAGGCCGAGCGCCATTTGCTGCCGCTGGTGGATAAGCTGCCGGTGCAGGCGATTCACATGGACATCACCGACGACAACGTGGTCTGGCAGCGAGATGCGCAACGCCAATGGCAGTTGCAGGGCGTCATCGATTTCGGCGACCTGGTCCGAACCTGGCGGATCACCGATCTGTCGGTGACCTGTGCCGCGCTGCTGCACCATGCCGGTGGCGATCCGTTCTACATTTTGCCGGCGGTTCGGGCTTATCACGCGGTCAATCCGTTGCAGCATGAAGAGTTGCTGGCGCTCTGGCCGCTGATCGTTGCCCGCTCGGCGGTGCTGGTGCTGAGTGGCGAGCAGCAGGTCAGCATCGATCCGGGCAATGAGTACAGTCGCGACAACCTGACCCATGAGTGGGAAATTTTCCGTGTTGCCGCATCTGTGCCGTTGGAGTTGATGGAGGCGGCGATTCTTACCGCGGTTGGTCAAAGCCTGCCGAGTATTGGCAGTGAAAGTTTCGCGCCATTGTTGCCGAGTCTGGTGGGGCGTGAGTTTGCCTTGATCGATCTGGGCGTGCTCAGCCCGCACTTCGAGGCAGGTAACTGGGAGCAGCAAGGGATCGATCTGCGTCTGTTGAGGGAAGCCGCCGCTGCTCATGGATTGGCGGCCAGTCGCTATGGCCAATATCGTCTGTCCCAAACCCGACCGGACAGTGCCAGCGAACCGGACACTTTCCCATTGCATGTGGCGTTGCAAGTGCCTGACGGCACGGCGGTCGAAGCACCTTTTGCCGGAGTCATCCATATCGAAGGGCAGAGCCTGCTGCAACTGGACGGCCCAGAGCTCAGCGTCCGGTTGTGGGGTGTAACCCCATCGGTGCGCAGTGGCGCGGCATTGGTCAAAGGCCAGGTGCTGGGCTCGGTCGGCGGACCGTTGATCGTACAGTTGTGCCGCAGTACTCAGCTCGATGCGCCGTTATTTTGCACACCTTCACGCGCCGCAGCCTGGCAGGCGTTGTGTCCGTCACCGGCCGCGTTGCTGGGCCTGGCCTGCGATGCAGAAGAAGAACTCGACCCGCAGGCATTGCTGGCCCGCCGCGACGCCAGTTTCGCCCGATCCCAGAAGCATTATTACGTCGATCCGCCGCGCATCGAGCGTGGCTGGCGCAATCACCTGATCGATATGCAGGGCCGCTCTTACCTGGACATGCTCAACAATGTCGCGGTCCTGGGCCATGGTCATCCGCGCATGGCCGCCGTCGCCAGCCGGCAGTGGTCGTTACTCAACACCAACTCGCGTTTTCACTATGCCGCGATTGCCGAATTTTCCGAGCGCTTGCTGAAGCTGGCACCGGACAACATGGACCGGGTATTTCTGGTCAACAGCGGCACCGAGGCCAATGACCTGGCGATTCGTCTGGCCTGGGCCTACAGCGGCGGTCGCGACATGCTCAGCGTGCTGGAGGCGTATCACGGCTGGTCGGTGGCGGCGGATGCGGTCTCGACCTCGATTGCCGACAACCCCAAAGCCTTGAGCAGCCGGCCCGATTGGGTGCATCCGGTGACCGCGCCGAACACCTATCGCGGTGAATTCCGTGGCCCGGACAGCGCGCCGGACTACGTGCGCAGCGTCGAACACAACCTGGCAAAAATCGCCGGGCAGAAACGCCAACTCGCCGGTTTCATCTGCGAGCCGGTGTATGGCAATGCCGGTGGTATCTCGCTGCCGCCGGGTTACTTGAAGCAGGTCTATGCATTGGTTCGCGCGCAGGGCGGGGTGTGCATCGCCGACGAGGTGCAGGTCGGGTACGGCCGCATGGGTAAATTCTTCTGGGGCTTCGAAGAGCAGGGCGTGGTGCCGGACATCATCACCATGGCCAAAGGCATGGGTAACGGCCAGCCGTTGGGCGCGGTGATCACTCGCCGGGAAATCGCCGAGGCGCTGGAGGCCGAGGGGTACTTCTTCTCGTCCGCCGGCGGCAGCCCGGTCAGTTGCCGGATCGGCATGGCAGTACTGGATGTGATGGAGGAAGAAAAACTCTGGGAAAACGCCCAGGTCGTTGGCGGGTATTTCAAGGAGCGCCTTGAAGCCTTGATCGACCAGCATCCGTTGGTGGGAGCGGTGCATGGTTCCGGCTTCTATCTGGGCGTGGAGTTGGTGCGCAATCGCGAAACCCTTGAGCCGGCGACCGAAGAAACCACCGCGTTGTGCGATCGCCTTCGTGAGTTGGGGATCTTCATGCAACCGACGGGCGATTACCTGAACATCCTCAAGATCAAACCGCCGATGGTTACCTCGCGTCAGAGTGTGGATTTCTTCGTGGACATGCTGTCGAAGGTGTTGGATGAGGGTTTGTAGGTATCGTGAATATCGATTGTTATCGGGTTTAAGTGAAATATTTTTGACGGAATGAATGTTTATCGCTTTTAAAGCCGATTTTTATCGGCTATAAAGTCGCGACTGCCCGCGCCGTGGACGAACCACGCCCGGTGCTTCCCATTTCTGTCATCGGTCGATGCCACACTCGACCCTCAAGCACTTGCCCAGGAGATGATTCATGAGCCGTATCGTTACCGTCGCCGCCACCCAGATGGCCTGTTCCTGGGACCTTGAAGCCAACATCGAGACCGCTGAGAAGCTGGTCCGTGAGGCCGCGGCCAAAGGTGCGCAAATCATCCTGATCCAGGAACTGTTCGAGGCTCCGTACTTCTGCCAGAAGCCGAATCCGGACTACCTGCAGCTGGCCACGACGGTTGAAGACAACGTCGCCATCAAGCATTTCCAGAAAGTTGCCAAAGAGCTGCAGGTGGTATTGCCGATCAGCTTCTACGAATTGGCCGGTCGGGCGCGTTTCAACAGCATCGCGATCATCGATGCCGACGGCAGCAACCTCGGGATTTATCGTAAAAGCCACATCCCGGATGGTCCTGGCTATCACGAGAAGTATTACTTCAACCCGGGCGATACCGGCTTCAAAGTCTGGAATACCCGTTACGCGAAAATCGGCGTGGGCATCTGCTGGGATCAGTGGTTTCCTGAGTGCGCCCGCAGCATGGCGCTGCAAGGCGCGGAGATCCTGTTCTACCCGACCGCCATCGGCAGCGAGCCGCACGACAAGACCATATTGTCCCGCGACCACTGGCAGCGCGTGCAACAAG
The DNA here is from genome assembly GCF_017114915.1 of Pseudomonas frederiksbergensis. Classification (GTDB taxonomy): domain Bacteria; phylum Pseudomonadota; class Gammaproteobacteria; order Pseudomonadales; family Pseudomonadaceae; genus Aquipseudomonas; species Aquipseudomonas frederiksbergensis_I. The sequence goes on along the minus strand of NZ_JAAUOE010000002.1, from coordinate 188,106 downwards.
GCCATGCCGGCGCCAACCTGATGCCGCTGATTGCCAGCAACCGCATCGGCAACGAAGAGCAGGATGGCTACGACATTACTTTCTACGGCTCGTCGTTCATCGCCAATCAGTTTGGTGAAAAAGTCCAGGAGCTGAACCAAACCGAAGAAGGCATTCTGGTTCACCGCTTCGACCTCGATGAGCTGGAACACATCCGCAGCGCCTGGGGCTCGTTCCGTGACCGTCGTCCGAACCTGTACAGTGCGATCAAAACCCTCGACGGTTCCCTGGAGTCCTGAAGCCATGACCACTTTGAACAGCACCCCTCGCGCCGACGGCTTTTACATGCCCGCCGAATGGGCGACGCAAACCCAGACCTGGATGATCTGGCCCGAGCGCCCGGACAACTGGCGTTTGGGTGGCAAACCCGCGCAAGCCGCGCACGTGGCGGTGGCCAAGGCCATCGCCCGATTCGAACCGGTGACCGTGGCGGTTTCCGCTGGCCAGTACGAAAACGCTCGCACCCGTCTCGATGTGCCGAATATTCGTGTGGTGGAGATGTCCAGCGACGACGCCTGGGTTCGGGACACCGGCCCGACGTTCGTCATCAATAACAGCGGCGAAGTCCGTGGTGTGGATTGGGACTTCAACGCTTGGGGCGGTTTCGATGGCGGTTTGTATTCGCCGTGGAACCGTGACTCGCAGGTGGCGGGCAAGATCCTCGAAATCGAGCGCAGTCCGCGCTACCGCACCGAGGGTTTTGTGCTCGAAGGCGGCTCGATTCATGTCGATGGCGAAGGTACCCTGATCACCACCGAAGAGTGCCTGCTCAACCGCAATCGCAACCCGCACATGAGCCGTGAGCAAATCGAAGCGGTGCTCTGCGCCAATCTGGCTGTGGATAAGATCATCTGGCTGCCGGACGGTTTGTTCAACGACGAAACCGACGGCCATGTGGATAACTTCTGCTGCTACGTGCGTCCGGGCGAAGTACTGCTGGCCTGGACCGACGACCCGCAGAACCCGAACTACCCGCGTTGCCAGGCGGCAATGAACGTGCTGCAAAACAGTACCGATGCCAAGGGACGCTCATTTACGGTGCACAAAATGCCGATTCCGGGGCCGCTGTATGCGACCGAAGAAGAGTGCGCAGGTGTGGACCCGGTGGACGGTACTCAGGAGCGCAATCCGACTGTTCGTCTGGCCGGCTCTTATGTGAACTTCCTGATCGTCAACGGCGGCATTATCGCGCCGAGCTTCGACGACCCGCTGGACGGTCCGGCCAAAGAGATTTTGCAGAGCCTGTTCCCGCAACACGAAGTGGTCATGGTGCCGGGTCGGGAACTGTTACTGGGGGGCGGTAACATCCACTGCCTTACCCAACAACAGCCCGCACCGCACAAGGCGTGAGTGAGTGAGGTCGTAACAGCTTAAGTTGATTGAAAAATCGATTGAGCAAAGGTTTATCCTCGTTATTACACAGAAAACCCGCAGCCCATCAGGACTGTGGGTTTTTTTGTATCCACTTATCGACACTTCGAAAACATTGGCACAGCTCTTGTATCTTCGCTGAGGCAACACGGGGAGGGAGAGAACTTCGATGTTCTGTCATAAACCTTGGATAAGTTAGCCGCTCACAAACCGGGAGAGAGCGCTGAGATGAACGCCGAAATGAACGTAGTGAGCGAGCGGGCACTGCATCCCCTGGCAATTAACAGCGAATCGCTCCAGGCTCTGGCGCAGTGGTTGAAGTCCAATGGAACGCGTCAGATCAGAGAGCCTGATCCGCGCCGGATGATGATCGAGCGCTACCCTGCTGGTTTATTCAGCGAGGCGGAACTGGAAGCATTGTGGGATGTGATGGAAGGATAAGAAGAAAAACAACGGATTGATAAAAGCGCTGCCGGGAAGGCGGCGCTTTTTTATGCCTGTTGGAAAATTTACGCCTGCAAGATCTTGCCCTTAAAAGCTGTAGTTGCCGGTCACGAAGCTCATTCGACCGATTCATGAAACAGACTGAAAGCCATTCCAGCGTTTTTCAGAAACTGTCTGGGGACTAATCTGCCGGCATTGAGTTTTCCTACGTTGTTGCCGGAGTCTTCCCATGATCCTTCATTACATTTACGACCCATTGTGTGGTTGGTGCTACGGTGCCAAGCCATTGGTGCAGGCCGCTCAAGCCGTATTGCCGGTGATTGCCCACGGCGGCGGCATGATGACCGGCGCCAATCGCCAGACTGTTTCGCCACAACTGCGCAACTATGTGATGCCCCACGACCGACGCATCGCCGAGTACACCGGCCAGCCGTTTGGCGAGGCCTATTTCGAAGGTCTGCTGTGCGATGAAACGGCGGTGTTCGATTCCACGCCGCCGATTGCCGCCGTATTGGCGGCCGAGCAGATTGCTGGACGCGGACTAGCATTGCTGGGGCGTTTGCAGACGGCCCATTATGTGGAAGGTCGACGCATCGCTGACGAAGCCGTTCTGCTGGAACTCGCTATACAAATGGGTCTTGAACCTGAGACGTTCCAACAGGCATTTAATGAAGCCGACACTGATCGCCATATAAAGGACAGCCGCGGACTCCTGGCCCGTGTCGGCGGTCAGGGCTTTCCGACCTTCGCGCTGGAACAGGATGGCCAGTTCACCCTGGTCGATATCGGCCCCTGGCTTGGCAAGCCGCAAGCGTTCGCCCACTGGTTGAGCCAGTCACTCCCGGCAAAGGAGTCTTCATCCGTGTTTCAAGCTTGTGGTCTCGACGGCTGCGCCCATTGAATTCATCTGGAGTCATCATGGATAACCTGAGCCTGATCAAAAGCACTTACGAAGGTGCCAACTCCCAGGAGAACGCGCGCAACACCGCCGCGGCGCTGGCCGATGACGCGCGCTGGACCGAAGCGGCGGGTTTTCCGTATGCCGGGACCTACGTCGGCTTCGACGCTATCGTCGAAAACGTCTTCAAGCGCCTGGCCACGGAGTGGGAAGATTTTCAGTTCAAGGTCGAGAACTATGTCGCCCAGGACGACCAGGTATTTGCCTACGGCAATTACAGCGGCATCTACAAAGCCACCGGCCGTGCGATGAACGCCCGAGTTGCTCACTTGTGGACTCTGGCCGACGGCAAAGTCACCCATTTCGAACAATTCGTCGACAGCCATATCGTGCAATTGGCTGTCGCTGACAAGTGAAGAGTTGTTCAGAGTCGATAGAAACCCCGACGGGTTCGGTTTTTTTTCGCCTCATGATCGTAAGAAAACACTGAAAACGACTGTTTTCGATCGTAAAAAGTCGAATTGAAGCAACTTCATCCTGCGTTTCAAGCAACGCTTGATATGCCTGAAATTCTTTCTCATGGGCCGTAATTTCTACAGCTACTAGATTAAGCCGCTAAATGCAGCGGAGACCTAGTAATGATCGTTTTGAACAGAGAAGTGGGCGAATCGCTACGACGCGACAAATATGTCAACGTCCAGGGAGCCGACTTCAATCTCTTCGGTCATTTTTCCGACTTCGTCAGATTGACTAAAAGTTGGGAAAACATGGAGCCGGACAGTTATTACGGCCAGGCCGATGCGGGCATGCGTTTTCGTCGCTACAGCGATTTCGAATACAACCCGGTCACCCGTGACTTGAAGCAGTTGGAACACCGCGCCTACGTGCAATCGAAGGCCAACAACAGCTACGTCGGCGGACTGGAGCGGCACTTCCAGGATTTCTCCAATGAAGTCATCAATTCGCCGGTGATGCGCAGCCTCGTCGACGCGGATTTCGAGGTGTACAAACACGTATTGCCGTCGGAGTTGCACGACGAAATCTGGCAATGCCAGATCCATCAGATCCGCATCGAGATCAAGCCGGGCAAGCAACTGGAAATCACCCCCGAAGGTATTCACTGCGACGGTTATCCGTTCAGCGGTGTGCATTTCTGGGGCCGCAACAACGTGGATGGGGCGGAGAGCCGTTTGTATTCGGCCCAAGAGGAACAGTTGGCGGCTACGACCTATCTGGAAATCCTCGACACTACCTATTTCCTCGATCGGGATATGCGTCACTACGTGACACCTGCGCGCAACATCCATGCTCACGAAATGGCCTATCGGCAGATTCTGGCCATTTCCTTCTCGCGGCCCGGGACCGCTTTCGACATTGTTCGCTGAACAGCTCGATCCCATGATGAGCATCGCCGAGTGCCCTGCACCGGTGATGCTGCGACGCGCGACGGCCAAGGATGCCCAGCGCCTGGAGTGCTTCTTTCGGCAATTCGAAGAAGTGTCGTTCTGTGAATGGCAGGACGCCAAATGCCTGCGCGGTGTGTTGGTGCAGAAAACCACCACCGCGTTCCTTGCGCTCGATGTCTGTGGCGAAGTGGTCGGCGCGGTGTTGGGTGGCATGCTCGGCAGCCGTGGCACCATCAATCACCTGGCAGTGAGCCCGTTGTATCGCAGCCAGGGCGTCGGTCAGCGCCTGGTGGAAGCGGCCTCGGCGGACATGAAACGGGTGGGCGTGCTGCGCATGTTCCTGTTCGTCGACGATGCTAACCTTGCCGGCAAACGTTTTTGGAGTGCCCAGGGCTTTTGCGAGCCGCGCGGCGAAACGACCTTTGAGAGGGACCTATGAATGAGACGTCCAGCAGCCAGCCGCTGATGGTCGAGCCCCAGCCCTCGCGCACGTTTGCTGAAGCCAGCCCGGTGGTTGCGGGCTACTTCACGGTGTCGTTCGTGTTTGGTTTGATGGCCGTCAATGCCGGGTTGCCCGTGTGGCTGCCGGTCGCGATGTGCCTGTTCGTCTACGCCGGCGCCTCGCAGTTCGCCGCCCTGGCGCTGATCTCCAGTGGTGCGTCGCTGACCACCATCATCCTCACCACGTTTCTGATCAATGCGCGGCACATGCTGATGTCGGTCTACATGGCCAAGGCCCTGCAAGCGATGGGGCTCAGTCGCCTGGAGCGCTGGTGTTATGCAGGTGGGCTGACCGATGAATCGTTCGCCTTCCACAGCGTCAAACTGGGCAAGGGCTCGCCGGTCAATGTGCGTTACCTGATCGGCTTCAATCTGTATTGCCACACCTCGTGGGTGCTCGGCGGTTTGCTGGGGGCGATCTGCGCGCAGTACGCGGCGCACCTGATCAAATACCAGCTCGACTATGCGCTGACCGCGATGATGCTCTACGTGCTGGTATCGCTGTGCAACACCCGCAACAAACTGATCGCCGCACTGGCCGCGGTCGCCTGCATGGGTGTCCTGAGCCTGATCGGCAGCTCCCCCTTCAACGTGTTCATCGCCACATTCGTGGGCTGCGGAGTGGGTGTATGCCTGACCAAACGTTCCTGATCCTGGTCGTCGCGCTGATGATGGCCGTGACATTCCTGCCGCGCGCGTTGCCGCTGCAGGTCAACACCGACCATTGGCCACCCCTGGTCGCCCGGGCGCTGGAATACCTGCCGGTGGCGATCGTCGCTGCCATCAGCCTCACGCCCCTGTTGATCAAGGATCAGCATGTACAGCTCGATCGCCCGGAATTTTATGCGGCCATTCCGACGCTGTTATGTGCGTATTTCAGCAAAAACCTCTTTCTCTCCGTTGCGGTGGGAACGGCTGCGTACATTGCGCTCGGCTCGTTCATGTAGCGGCAGATCGACCACGTCGTTCAAGGCCTGGCCTGACAACTCGGGGTTATTGATCGCCAGCCGCACTTCGAGGGAGTCCTCGAAACCCGGGAAAATGGTCAGGCCGTTACGCAGGGCCGCCTCGCGGGAAACCATGCCGAGGCCGTCCATTTGTGTGATCAACGACAGGGTCAGGGTCTCGCTGCAGGAATAGATCATCCGCTTGCCTGACTCGTAGTTGCCAAGGCCGGCGTCGAGAAAGCGCAAGAAGCTGTGGGAATACGGACAATCGTCGGCTGGTCGAACCTGAAGCTTATTGCCGAGCAGCATCAGCGGATCGTTTTCCTGACCGCAATGAGCACCGACCACCTGCACCTGTACATCGGGCAGGACAATGCTGGGTAACCCCGGCTGCTGTGGCCCGATCAGTACGGCTAGGTCGAAGTCCTCATTCTTCAACTTGCTGAGGTTTTCCATCGACTCGGCGTAGCTGAATTCCAGCTGATAATCAGGAAACACCTCGATGAGGCGTCCGATCATTCGCCGGTTGAAGTCAGCTGCGAGCGTGGTATTAAGCGCAACCTTGAGCGTGCGCTGCCCGGGTACCTTGAGCGCGGCGACTTTTTCTTCCAGTTGGCGCGTGGCGACCAATACTTTGTCCATATAGGGCGTGAGCTCCGTGCCCTGGGTTGTCAGGGTCAGCCCCTTGTTGGAGCGACGAAACAACCGAAAACCGAACTGCTCTTCGACCTTGTTCAACTGTGCGGCCAACGCCTGCACCGTCAAACAGGAATGCTCTGCCGCCGCCGACAACGAGCCGGTCTGCACGATGCGCATGAGGTTGCGTAAGGTTCTGCTATCCATGGGGGTAATGCCCTCTAAAGTGGGCTGGCTATTGTTGTGTACCTGGCCGCCGGGTGGGCGTCGGTCGCGTGCTGGCTATGATCCTGCACCAGAGCATGCTTGTCCCGAGTTTAGTAGCGAAATGATTCCGCGTCCGATGGCTGGAGGCTGACGCAGGATCGAGGTTTTTGGCGGGGGGTGGCTGATCGGGGTCAAGGAAATGGCCCGGATGGGCAGGTGTGGGCGTTTTTTGGGTGTTGGTCTATCAACGAAACCTTTTCCCAAGGCAAAAAAAAGCAGCCTGATCAGGCTGCTTTCATGAAAAGGTGCTTGATATTGTGCTCCCTCAAGCAGGGGAGAAGAGGTCTCACCGAGCGCTGATGTCCAGGTCAACAGCGGGGTTCCTACGCCGACTATTGCCACCTGAAGGCAGTCGGTTTCGCGCTCTCGATTAAATTCTGTGCCCCTATAGTGTGGGTGTCAACGTGTGCGCTGGACCGTGTGTCGGCGCCTTTCCAGGCTGCGAAAAATCTGTGTGAAGGCTAATACGTATACGAATTAAAGTTTCATCTCTATTCGTATCTGTACTAGTCTGAAATCAAGACATCGCACATCCAAGGAGGCGACCCATGCCTGCCTCAACTACGGCCCTCAGCCCACAGCAACAACTCGACTCCCCCGAAGCCGGTCGAGTCGCGCTGAAGTTTTTTTTCAACCTCATGGAGCGCTGGGGCTGCACCGCCGAGCAGCAACGCACGCTCTTGGGCAAAGTCGGCAACACCACTTTCTACAAGTACAAACACCTGCCGCCCAACGTGCGCCTGCCCCACGACACCCTGGAGCGCATCTCGTATCTGATGGGCATTCACAAAGCGTTGAGCATCATCTTCAGCAACAGCCGTGAGCGTGCCTACACCTGGGTCAGCAGCCCCAACACCGCCGCGCCGTTCAATGGCCAGTCGGCATTGAGCTACATGCTGGCCGGCCGTGTAGTCGACATCGCTGACGTGCGCCGCTACCTCGACGGGGTGCGCGGTTGATGGCGCCGGAACTGGCCGACCCGCAGTGGCCGCGGGCCTACCGGATCGTCAACAGCTGCTTCCCGCCGATCTCGTTGTTCGAAGACGTCCTCGACCCCGAAGACCTGGCCACTGCCTATGCGCTGGAAGCCTTGACCAACGATCGGCTGATGGAAGAAGCCGGCGTACTCGCCCGCGTGCGCCCCGAAGACCGCATCTCCGGCCCCGGCTCCACGCCGGTCATGGCCGCGTTCACCCACATCGGCAAAACCAGCCGCTTCACCGACGGCACCTTCGGCGTCTACTACGCCGCCAGCAGCCAGGCCGCCGCCATCGCCGAGACGAGTTATCACCAGGAGCGATTCCTCGCCGCGACCAACGAGCCGGATCTTGAGTTGACCATGCGCACCTACGTCAACCAAGTGGTCAAACCTCTGCATGACATCCGCGCCGACTACCCGCACCTGCACGACCCGGATCCCAATGCCTACGGCCCGGCCCAGGCCTTTGCCCGACAACTGCGCGAAACATTGTCCTGGGGGTTGCTCTACAACAGCGTTCGTCTGCCTGGGCATGAATGTGTTGCCGCATTTCGGCCGCCGGCCGTGTCCATTCCGAAGCAGGGGAAACATATTCGGTATGTGTGGAGCGCGAGCAGTCGCAGGATTTCGTTTGTGTTTGAGGTCAGCGAGATGTGAGCCGGGAACGCGATGTTCGGCGACGGCGACGTACTCACAATTCTCTCCAGCTAGATTCTAACTGGCATCAATCAACGCTCGTTCTTCCAACCAAATCTCCTGAACAAACTGATCCGTAATCGCATAGATCCCATGCCCACGCCGCATGATGATGTTCTCGGCAACCAGCGCAATCACCACCGGTTGAATCTCTTCCACGCGTACCTCACGACCTACAGTCTTCGAATACTCAGCCGCCGCATCGGTGGAGAAAATCCCCCGAGCGTCGCCTTCCGTGGATGCGATTTTGTTGAAAATAGCCTGAGCCAGGCTGCCTAACTGCTCCACTTTCTCAAGCTCAATACTGGCCGCTGCCGAGCGCAAAGTACTGGCAATTACCGGGAGAAATAGATCGGGATCACCTTCTTGCTGCATGAGTTGTCGCAGCGCCTTGAGCATTTCCTCAGGCCGATTCCCCAAGGTGTTGAACGCTTCAATGGCAACCTCAAGAGACGGTAACTTTTCCTTCTTCACCGTCATTGCGAGGCGATTGAGCAGGTACTCAACGTAATCCCCTTTCAGCACCGGATACGCCGCTGACGTTGCGCCGGAAAACGCCTGGTTTCGCTTTGCGGTCAATTCGCTGACTTGCGCTCGGTGCGATCCCGTTCCGATGAACAGAAAGTAGCCCGGTGTATTCGGGCGCGGATTGATTGCATCACGTGCAGCCTTGAGTGCCAGGAGCAGTTGATTGCCATCGTCAGAGGAGATGGCGTGCTGCACTTCGTCGATGATCAGCACTAAATCGGTTTTCGCTTGATCGACCACCTCAGTCAGCGCCTGTGCCAACGTTGGCCCACCTGCATTGCCAATGCTGTCGAGCTTGAAACCAAACTTGAATCCGGCTGCGCCAATGTCTGCACCGCTAACGCGCTTGAGCATTTCAAGCAGGCTGGAGCCGGGCGTTTGGAGTTCTTCCAGGCGTTGACGGATAGCGTCATGCACGAGGGTGGCAGGATTGGCCAGCGTGTCGCTCCATAAGTCGACGTAAATGACCAGAGCACCCGCTTCTTCCAGGGCAGGGATGAGGTCATTTCTCAGGAATGTCGTTTTACCGGTCCTGCGCAGGCCGGACAGAAACAGACCTGAGCGCAGACCTTCATCGAGAACACCCGGATTGAGAAGCTGATTTGCCATCTGTTCAGCCAGTTCAGGGCGCTGAAAAATGCTGCTCATGCAATTACCTCTTTTTATGGATACGCCATAATTATTGGCCAGCCATAATTTAGCATAAAGGTTAAGACCTGACCTGAGGGCGGACTCATTACATCACGTCACTAATGATGTTCCCGCCCCCACCTTTATCCCCCCAAACCAACCTCCTACATTGAACTCCACCCACCTACCCCTCATCCCGAAGGGCAGGTCACTGGAGACTCATCATGCCTTTTGTCAGCGTACGCATTACCCGCGATGGCGTTACCTCAGAGCAGAAAGCTCAGGTGATCGCCGAAATCACTGAAACCCTGGAACGCGTCCTCAACAAACGCCCGGACCTGACCCACATCGTGATCGAAGAAGTCGACACCGATAACTGGGGCTATGCCGGTATCACCACCACCCAGTACCGCAAGCAATTGGCTGAGACGGAGGGGCAGTCATGACCGCGTCCGTCGCCATCGATTTCGTTTCCGATTGTGGTGTGCCCGTGGTGCGTCTTGGGTGCGACGGCGCTGGAGCAAGCGATCGAAGACCTGGCGGGTGAAGTCTCGGTGGAACTCTGAGGCAAATGGCGCAAGCCCCCGCCGAAGCCTGATTGGTCACTTTTCAAACCATCATTTATGAGTAGAGGTTCATCATGAGCAATTCGAAAAAAGTCATCGTTATTACGGGCGCATCCCAAGGTCTCGGCGCAGGCATGGTCAAGGCTTTCCGCGATCTCGATTACCGCGTTGTCGCTACTTCGCGCTCGATCCAACCATCCACCGATCCGGACATCCTCATCGTGGCGGGTGACATTGGCGACCCGGCAGTCGCTCAGCGAGTCATCCGTGAAGCGATCGCCCGTTTTGGCCGTATCGACACCCTGGTCAACAATGCCGGGATCTTCGTCGCCAAACCGTTCACCGCCTACACCCACGAAGACTACACCGCAGTGCTGTCGGTGAACCTCAATGGTTTCTTCTACATCACCCAACTCGCGATCACCGAGATGGAAAAACAGGGCAAAGGCCACGTCGTCAACATCACCACCAGCCTGGTGGACCACGCCATCGACGGCGTGCCATCGGTGTTGGCATCGTTGACCAAAGGTGGGCTGAACGCGGCGACCAAATCCCTGGCCATTGAGTACGCCAAGCGCGGGATTCGGGTGAATGCGGTCAGCCCAGGCATCATCAAGACCCCGATGCACAGCGAAGAAACCCATGAAGCGCTGGGGAGTTTGCATCCGGTTGGGCATATGGGGGAGATCAGCGACATTGCTCAGGCTGTGGTTTATCTGGACAGCGCCAACTTTGTCACCGGGGAAATTCTGCACGTGGATGGCGGGCAGAGTGCGGGGCACTAAGAGAGGTTCAGGAGTAGGGCGCTGTTCACAGCAGGGACGACGACCAGCGCTCTCATCCTTGAGTCATTAACCTCCGAACGGCGCTACCTTGATCGCCTCACCTTTCTTCGCGCACGAGGGCGGATTGGTCATGCCCAGCGTCAACAAGTTGCCGCCGTTAATGATGCAGTTGAACTGCTGGTTATCGCTGGTCTTCAGCGCGACATAAGTATTCGTGCCTTCAGTACGGCGGCTGACAATACTCAAATCAGAAGGTGAATAGCCCAACGCGCCGGCACTCTGAGATTTGATCTGCTCGTCGGTCAACGTGTTGGTACTGCTGGCGATGGAGTTGCAGCCGGCCAGAGTGAACAACAATGCACCAGCCAGGGTTATTTTGTGGAGAGTCATGTGAGCATTCCTTACTCGTTTGAGTTCTTTCGGTCGTGTGGTGCCACGTATTTACCGGAAATCACAACTGAGGAAAGCAGTGGCCTGTGAAGCGTAGCAGAGGGAAATCTGCCCATTGATGGTCGAGCGACTGCTTGTGCTTACCATTCAGGCCAGTGCGTCAGTACCCACCAAACCCCAGAAACGACAAAGCCCTCGCATTGCTGCGAGGGCTTTGTCGTTTAGTGACTCCTGTGTCGTCTCTGGCCCAACCCGCCAAGGTTGATAACTTCAGGTACTTAGCGGTACGTCAAAAAAATCTAAATCCATCCTGTTGTTTCTACGATGTTTAAGAATTCATTGCTGGAGTCGTCCTGCTGCGGGCTCTGGCATGGGCGCCAGCGAACTAAACTAATTGTACCTCCGGAGCAGATGTCTCTATGGAGGCAAGGAGGTGTCAAATGGCAATTCATGATACCTATCGGGAAATTGAACAGACCCTGGGTCAGGTACCGGAGTGGATCAAGCAGATGCCGGAAGGCGGAGCGATCGGATTCTGGTGCGCGGCCCGGGATTTCTGGCTGGCAGATACCAAGATTCCTAATAAGTACAAGGAACTGATAGGTCTGGCGGTGTCCGGGGCGACCCGTTGTAAGTATTGCGCCCTGTTCCATACCGAAGCCGCGCGGCTGTTTGGCGCGAGCGACGAGGAAATTTCCGAAGCCAGCTTTATGGGCGCGCTGACCATGATGGGCAGTACCTTTATCAACGCCCAGCAGATCGACTACGAGCAGTTCCGGCAGGAAACGCTGAGTATCGTCCGGTATGTCAAAGATCACTCGCAACCCAAAGCCGCTTAAGCCGTTGCGCGAACCTGCCCTTCGCCAGCTGACGAAGGATAAGTTGATTACAGTCACCAGCGATGGTCCCAGGACCACCGCTCGGTGGCAAGCGGCTGTGCTGCGAGCCATCAGCGAACTCATGCAACACAGCGATACCGCCCGCGAAGAAAACCAGGACCTGCGCATTCCCTTCGCCAAAGCACTCCATGACTTCTATGCCGGACAGAAGTCCGACGCCGAGTTGACGGAAATGGTGTTGCTGATGCTGGAAGTGGAAACCGCCCCATTTCTCGGTAAAGGGCCCCAAGCAGGGAACAACGACCCCTGAGAGTGGAAAAGGGACAACTTTATTTTCCCGAATGGAAATAGTCGTATCCCTGGTTTGAGCAAAAAAGACCCACACGATTGAGTATGCTGACTACGTCAACTCAGGCTTGACGGGTGTCACTCGTCAAGTAGCCGACAGCCAGGCGTGTGTACGGTATTGTATTGACCACTCTCGATAGTGCAGTGCTGGAGCTGCGAAGAATGCTCCAGACGGATGATTTCGTTTCTTTCCCAGGATGGATGTTTACCCAATGCTCAAGTTCAATGCTCATCTCGGTTTCCAATTCAATGAATTGCCATTTCTGCAACGCATCGAAGCCGCCGCGGCCGCTGGTTTTCGGGCAGTGGAGTTCCCGTCGCCCTATGAATTCGACGCGAGTCTCCTGGCCGACCACCTGGCTCAATACAGTCTGCCGTTGATTCAGTTCGCCGCACCGGCTGGCGTTACCAAAGGCATTGCTGCCTTGCAGGGCAAGGAAGAAGAGTTTCGCAACGGGTTGCTTCAGGCCGCCAGCTATGCAAAGACGCTGGGGTGTTCGGATGTCCACATCATGTCTGGCGTTACGATGCAGGATGACGCAGGGCGTATCTTCGGGGGCAACCTGGAGTATGCCGTCAAGTACTTCGAGGATCAGGGTTTGCGGCCGCTCATCGAAGTAATTTGTACGCAGGAGATGCCGGGCTATTACATGTCTGACTTCAGCAAGGCGCAACAAGTATTGGAGACCTTCCCGAGTGTTGGGCTGATTCTCGATCTTTACCATGCCCAGCTTCTGACCGGAGATGCAGCAGATGTTCTGGCTCGTTTTTATGACAGAACCGTCCATGTGCAAATTGCCGACTGCCCGGGGCGTCACGAACCGGGAACGGGGAGCATCGACTTTGTAGCCTTGTTCGCGGCGCTGGAGCAGCGCGGCTACACAGGATGGATCGGGTGTGAATACCGTCCTTCCGGTTCTACCGTGGCGAGCCTTGACTGGATTAAGCAGCTAAGTGCTTAGCGCTTGCGACGCGCGAACGTGATTCGGGTTTCGCGTACCCCAGAAACAACAAAGCCCTCGCATTGCTGCGAGGGCTTTGTTTTGCGCGAAAAGGGGACGGATTTATTTTCGGATTTTTAGGTTGGGTCTGGTCGAGGCGATACCCGCAGTTTCTGGCTTCCTTATTCCAAACACCATTGCTGCTGACGTTTCCAGTCATTTGGAAATCCCATGAGTCTCAAATAACCCGGTTCCTGCTGATCCATGATTTCGGCCAGGCGAAGCTTCCACTGGCTGTCTGGACTGATCAAGTCGGTTAGGTAAGCCAACATCGTCAATACGATGTATAGCCGCTGCTTGGGCTGAGGTCGGTCGGCAGGTGCAGTTGGGATAACCCATTCTTTGGGTAAGGCTGGTCGAATCGAGAGCTCTCGGTTCCATAGCCGTGAGTGGTGGGCACAGCAGTTTCGAATGAAGGTCAGAGTGTGTAGCCAAGAGGCCAATACATCGAAGGGCAGATTGAATCTGGCTGCGATAGCTTTCTTATCGGCACTTCTGCCTATGGCATTGAAGAGGGTAGATACCGTCCCAAGGCTGAGTTCTTCCAGGACCGCCCAAGCGGGCGGCAGCTCAGGGTGGGCATAGGTCGCTCCGTAGTATCGGAAATAGTTATCGCGCATGCGGTTTTCGATCCGCTGTTGCTGGAGTCCATCGGCCTGTCGGCCATTTTTGATGCGCTCAATATCACGTCTGAGTTTATTGCGCTCCTTATTCAATTGCTCTCGCAGCGGACGCAACAGCTCGAGATGTGGGTATGACGAGGAGAAGACTGACGCGTCAGCTATCCAGTCAGGCCCATACTTAGGGCACATGTGATTGCTGATAGTCGCTCGTACGGCGACTTCGACACGTTCGATGGCATCCATGGTTATGCGTCGCAACGAACCATCGAAGCGGTAGATGTCGACGACTGCTTTCAGAGTGCTGCCGGGTTTGAAGGTGTGTTCAGGGTCTGGCTCTTGGAAGGGGCGCATGTAGGGACTCAGACGAAACAGCGTGACCACTTCGAGAAAGCGCATGGCCCGATCGTCGTTGGCGACGTGCAGGCCTCGTTGCTTTAGCAGTTCCAATTGCTGTTCTACGCTGAGGGCCGGCTTGTCGAAGGGCCTCATGTAGTTTTCTCCAGGCAAAAAAAACCCGCACGATTTGAGCTTGCTGACTGGGTCAACCTAGGCTTGGCGGGTGTGTTGGGGTGCATTATAGGTAGCTGGAGAAGGTCGTCAACGTCATGCCGAAGTGAAATTGTAACGGGTAGGTGTGCAGGTAGATTTTGGTGCAGGTTGTCGGTAAGGGTTAATGCGGTACTTACAGGGGGTAGCAGTTGGACTTCCGGATACCAGAAACAACAAAGCCCTCGCATTGCTGCGAGGGCTTTGTTTTGTATGGTGCCGGCACCAGGAGTCGAACCCGGGACCTACTGATTACAAGTCAGTTGCTCTACCAACTGAGCTATACCGGCGTGTTGGGCGACGATTATAGCGATTGGGTTGGTTCTGTAAACCCCTGAATTCAGACTATTTTTGCGCAGGCTTTCGGTCAGGTGCGAACCAGTACTTTCCTCAGTTTCTGCAGGGCGCGCCAGGCTCGGCTGTTTTGCATCGCCCGCAGTTGCGCTTCGGCGTGTTCGGCGCGGTGCAGGGCGGCGGCGAGGTGGTTTTCGGCATCGGTGGCGGGGTGGCTGAAAGCGTGGCCGCGACAGAACTGAAAGTCGTCCAGGTTGCACGGCGGGATGTCGAAGGCGGGTTTGAGGGCCAGGTGTTCATCGGCGAGGTAGTAGGTGTTGATGCCGTCGAACAGGATGGACTGGTAGCCGGCGCCGGTGATGAGGGTTTCCCAGGTCTGGTCGCGTTCCCACGGGGTTTCGATGAGGATGATCCACGGCCGCCATTGGGCGAAGTCCATGCCGCGCAGGACGGTTTCTTCGTGGCCTTCGACGTCGATTTTCAGGAAGTGGATCGGGCGATTTCGGGCGTGTTGTTCGCAGATGGAGGCCAGGGTGCGGGAGGTGACGGTTTGGCTGCGCACGTCCAGGCCGGCGTCTTTATGTTGTTGGGCCAAGGCCGGGTCGAGGGTCGAGAGGCCGGTGCCGGCGATGCCGTAGAAGGTCAGGTCGTCGGCGCTTTCGCCGGCCACGCATTGCAGGTTGATGTCGTTGGGGCGTTGTTGGCAGAGGGCGTCGTAGTAATTTGGCATGGGTTCGACGTTGATGCCGGTCCAGCCGTGGTCATAGAAGGCTTTGGTGACTGAGTCGTGGGTGGGGTCGTTGGCCCCGATGTCGATATAAAAACCGTTTTCGATGTTTTTGAGGGCGCGCCACAGGCGGATGTCTTCGAAATTCTGTGCGTAAGAAATGAACGTCACGGTCGCATCCTGTCGGTCAGATTTTTCTTGTTCATGGCCGCACTGTCGGCGCCCTCGTATGCGTGTATAGCAAGGGGTATTGCAAGGCGCAATTTTCCGCCCTTGATGTCCGGAATTCGGCGGTTATGTCGTTTTGATTGAATGCTTATGCACAACGGGCTGGCGGAACCTGCCTGTTCATTGCGCTTTTGTGGACTCGTTCTCATTTGTCCGCAAATGCCTGTTTTATGGGTTTTTTATTTTTGTGAACAAAAAATGACCAGCAGAGTTTAAGGCGTAAAACAGCGTGGATATTGGATCCACGATAATTCCATCAACAGAGTTATCCACAGGTCGTGGCTTTTTAAGGGCGTTCTGCCAGGAGCAGGAAATTGCGTGGTGTGAGTCGGGTTTCACAGAAGGTGCCAAGATGAACGGCATAACCCTGCTCAATGAGGAAAAGTGCCCGATCGAGTACCAGCCAAAGTTCCAGCGGCCGTCGGAAAAGGCCTCGCAGCAGCTCCAGGTTGCGCACCTCGGCCAATCGCTGCCAACCGGCGGCTTCCAGCGCGGCCCAGTCTGGCGCACCGACTGTGGATAAGTCTTTGAGTGCGGCCAGATCGCGGCAGTAATCGGCGAACGGTTTGTCCAGCCAGGCGCTGGGCAGGGAAGGGGTGGGCAAGTATTCGTCGACACCGCGCAGTTGCCGTTGCAGCAGGTCGAACCCCAGGCGGCGGGCCATGGAGATATCGCGCTGACGTCGGACGCGAGCGCCGGCGGTGACGGTTTCGCTTATCGGCAGCGCAAGATCATCGAGGGAAAGGTGTAGGTCGGAGCGCTCAGCCACACAGGAAAGTGGCCGATAGGTGTTCAGACTGATCCGGTTGTAGCAGCACGGAGCGATGGCCAGCTGTTTGCAACCCGCGGCGCTGGCGAGCTGGATCAGCCGCACATGCAGATCGCCGCAGGCGTGCAGAGCGACCGGTGTGTGATCGGCATTTAATAAGGAGGCTGCGCCAGGCGCGAGCACATCCTGCTCGACATGCAGCGCATGCAATTGATGACGCAGGCTGAGTGCCTGGCCGCTGGCGACCAGTGTCGGATCATATTCCAGGCAGGTCAGTTGTTGCCCGGTGTGCAGCAGGCGTCGGCCTAAGTGCCCTTTGCCCGAACACCAATCCAGCCAATGCGTCGGTGCATGAGCAAACTGCAAGCAGCCGGCGAACGCTTCAATCTGCTGCCATTTGCGTCCTGGCACATCCACATTCAATCGATGGCCCGCCGCTTCGAGTGTACGAGCCGGCAATTCACCTACCGCACCCAGCTCAAGAGACATCGCCGCCAATGAAGCAAACGGCTCCGGCGCATCGAGCCAGCACGGCTGGTTATGACTGTTTTCCGCGTCTTCCAGCGACCGCCTGCGTAGCCAAAGCGCCAATTCCGGGTAGGACGCTTCCCAAGGCAATTGCAGATGAGTAAACGGGCGGGGCTTCCACAATGCCTGATGCTCGATCAGAAAAGCATCCAGCGCAGCAAAGCGGACGAGCAGGGCCTCGCCCGTCAGCACGCAGGCATCAACGTCCTTGGCAGGCATCGACGCGCAGCCAGCGCTCCAGCAGCTTGAAGCCGCGAACCAGCACATAAGCCATCAGCAGATAGAACATGCCCGCGGCGAAGAAAATCTCCACCGGCAGGTAGGTGCGGGCAATGATGGTGCGGGCCATGCCGGTCAGTTCCAGCAGGGTCACGGTGCTGGCCAGGGCGCTGGCCTTGAGCATCAGGATCACTTCGTTGCTGTACGCCGGCAGGCCGATGCGTGCGGCACGCGGCAGCATGATGTAGAACAGCGCTTTGGCCTTGGACATGCCCAGCGCCCGCGCCGCTTCGATCTCACCCGGCGGAATCGCCTGGATCGCGCCGCGCAGGATTTCGGCGATGTAGGCGGCGGTGTGCAGGGTCATGGTCGCGGTGGCGCACCAGAACGGATCACGCAGGTACGACCACATCGAGCTGTTACGCACCGCGTCGAACTGCGCCAGGCCGTAGTAGACCAGAAACAGCTGAACCAGCAACGGCGTGCCACGGAAAAAGAAGATGTAGCCGTAGGGGAATGCCCGCACGTACCAGAGTCGCGACGAGCGAGCGATGCCCAGCGGAATCGCCAGCAGCAACCCGGCGATTACGGCGATCGCCACCAGCTCCAGGGTCAGTGTCGCGCCCTGAGCCAATTTCGGCAGCCACTTGATGATGACTTCCCAGTTCATTGGGTGCTCCTCGCGAAGCCGCGAGCGGCGCGTCGTTCCATAAAGTGCATGCCGGTCATGGCCAGAATGGTCAGGCCCAGGTACATGAAGGCGGCCACCATGTAGAAGGTGAACGGCTGCTTGGACACGGTCACGCCGATTTGCGCGTGACGCATGATTTCTTCCAGGCCGATGACCGATACCAGTGCAGTGTCTTTCATCAGGATCATGAACAGATTGCCCAGGCCCGGCAGGGCGATACGCCACATCTGCGGCATGATCAGCCTGGTGAAGATGCGCAATTTTGACAGGCCCAGGGCCACGCCGGCTTCACGGTGACCTTTGGGGATCGCCAGAATTGCACCGCGAAACACTTCCGTGGCGTAGGCGCCGAAGCACAGCCCCAGCGCGATCACACCGGCGGCGAAGGCGTTGAGTTCGAGCTCGGGATTGCCGAAGAACTCGCCCAGGGCACGCATCAGGTTGACCGTGCCAAAGTAGATCAACAGCACCCAGAGCAATTCCGGGATACCGCGAACCAGCGTTGAATAAGTGCCGCCAAGCCATTGCAGCGGCTTGTACGGGGAAGTCTTGGCCAAGGCACCGAGCAGACCGAGTACCAGCCCCAGGCACAAGGCCGAGAGTGCCAGTTTCACAGTCATCAGCGCGCCAGCGGCGAGCGCCGGGCCGAATCCGTAGAGGTCGATAATCATGGATTTCTTTTCAAATCGCGGCAGGCAATACCAGGGACTGGCGCCGTCAGATAACGACGCCGGCCGGGCAGGTCAGAATCAATAGATGCTGAACGGGAAGTACTTGTCGTTGATCTTCTTGTAGGTGCCGTCAGCGACGATTTCTTTCAGCGCGGTGTTCAGCTTCTCGCGGATCGGGTCGTTCTTGCGCACCGCAATACCGATCTTGTCGCTTTCTTCCACCGGGTCGCCTTTGAACTCGTAAGCACGGCCGGCGTCGCTTTTCAGCCACTCATAGTTGACGTACTTGTCGGCCAGGATGCCGTCCAGACGACCCGAAGTCAGGTCCAGGTAGGCGTTTTCCTGAGTGTCGTAGAGTTTGATTTCTACGCCGTCCATGTTGTCTTCCAGCCAGGTGCCGGCCAGGGTCGCGCGTTGGGCACCGATCACCTTGCCTTGCAACGAAGCCTTGTCAGTTTTGAAGTCGACGTTTTTCGGCGCGATGAATTGCAATTTGTTGGAGTAGTAGGGTTCGGTGAAGTCCACCGCTTGCTTGCGCTCGTCGGTGATCGACATCGAGGAGATCAGGAAGTCGAACTTCTTGGCGTTCAGGGCCGGGATGATGCCGTCCCAGTCGGACGTGACCACGCTGCATTCGACTTTCATCTTGGCGCACAAGGCATCGCCGATGTCCTTGTCGAAGCCGACGACATTGCCACTGGCATCTTTGTTGTTGAACGGCGGGTAGGCCGCTTCGATGCCCATCTTCAAGGTCTCGGCGGCGGCACCGGCGCTGAAGGCCAGGGTGACGGCCGCGGCCAGGAAGATTTTTTTGTAGTTCTGCATGCGGGTAGCTCCGTTAGCGGTTGCTGGACATGAATTGTTTGCAGCGCGCCGAAAGCGGGTTTTCGAACACCTGCTGTGGCGATCCTTGCTCCTCTACCAGGCCTTGGTGGAGGAACACCACCTCGCTGGAAACCTGACGGGCAAAACCCATTTCATGGGTCACGAGCAGCATGGTGCGGCCTTCTTCGGCCAATGCGCGGATGACATTAAGTACTTCCTGGACCATTTCCGGGTCAAGGGCGGAGGTGGGCTCGTCGAACAGGATCACCTTCGGCTGCATCGCCAGCGTGCGCGCGATGGCTGCACGTTGCTGCTGGCCGCCGGAGAGTTGCGCCGGGTAGGCGTGGCGCTT
This sequence comes from Pseudomonas frederiksbergensis, assembly GCF_017114915.1. Classification (GTDB taxonomy): domain Bacteria; phylum Pseudomonadota; class Gammaproteobacteria; order Pseudomonadales; family Pseudomonadaceae; genus Aquipseudomonas; species Aquipseudomonas frederiksbergensis_I. Next base: position 168,362 of record NZ_JAAUOE010000002.1, on the reverse strand, counting down.
GTCAGCGATGCCGACCTTGGCCAGCAAGGCTTCGGCGACTTCGATGGCTTCGGCTTTACTCTGGCCGAGCACGCGGCGCGGGGCTTCGATGATGTTGTCGAGCACGCTCATGTGCGGCCAGAGATTAAAGTTTTGAAATACAAAACCGATCTCGCTGCGCAGGCGATTGATCTGCTTGCCGTCGGCAGCGACCAGTTCGCCGTTCTTGGCGGACTTGAGTTTGAGTTCTTCGCCGGCCACCAGAATCTGGCCCTGATGCGGGTTTTCCAGCAGGTTGATGCAACGCAGGAACGTGGATTTGCCGGAACCGGAGGAACCCAGGATCGAGATCACGTCGCCGTCGCGGGCGGTCAGCGAGATGCCTTTGAGCACCTCAAGCTGTCCGTAGCGTTTGTGCAAATTGCGGATTTCAAGCGCGGGCGTGGCCTCAGCCATGTGCGTTCCTCATAGTGTTTTGCGCTCCTGCTGTTGGTGGCCTTCCTGACGAGGTGGCCAAGCTAGCATAGCGTTCGAATGGCAGCCAACAGCGCTACGGACGGTAAACGGATGGCATGTGGCAGGTTGTCGCATCGGCACAGCAGACTGTCGCGCTGCTATCAACCGAACAGCCGTTTGAACCCTGCCCTTGAATAAAGAGGCGGGGCGGCTGTTCCAAAAAAAGGCGCGATGTTGCCAGCTTTGGCGGGGTGTTGGAAGCGCTAACCGGCCAAACGTTCCTGATCTGCACTTTTATTGTGCGCGCTCGATTTTTTGGGTGTGTTTCCGGTGCGCTGATTCGTTCTTGAAGTGGGTGGCAGGGTAACGCTCTGGCGAATTGCCATTAATCTCAATGACTTGCGATGACTGCTCGAGTGGCGTGCAGGCCCCGTGTATCGGGAACATGAAACATTTTGGCGCAATTATTGCGTGCAGAATTCGCAACGCCCCGTTGGATTCTTTTTACGAGAAGGAAGACCAGACGGGCCGGACTGAATCGCTTTCCTCGCAAAGGTAGTTTCAATGAGCAGTACCCAAAGCTCCAATGGCCTCGAACAGGGGCTCAAACCGCGTCATGTGACCATGCTGTCGATCGCCGGGGTGATCGGCGCCGGGCTGTTCGTCGGCTCCGGCCACGCCATCGCCGCTGCAGGCCCTGCCGTGCTGTTGGCTTACGCTGCCGCCGGTGCTCTGGTGGTTCTGGTCATGCGCATGCTCGGCGAGATGGCCGTTGCATCGCCAGACACAGGCTCCTTCTCGACATACGCCGATCGCGCGATCGGTCACTGGGCCGGCTTCACCATCGGCTGGCTGTATTGGTGGTTCTGGGTGCTGGTGATTCCGCTGGAAGCCAACGCCGCCGCAACCATCCTGCATGCCTGGTTCCCGGGTGTGGACATCTGGGCTTTCGCCCTGATCATCACGATGTTGTTGACGGTTACCAATCTGTTCAGCGTGAAGAATTACGGTGAGTTCGAGTTCTGGTTCGCCTTGCTCAAGGTTGTGGCGATCATCGGTTTCATTGTCGTCGGCGTTCTGGCGATCTTCGGCTTCCTGCCGAACAGCCAGGTCAGCGGCGTTTCGCACTTGTTCGACACCCAGGGCTTCCTGCCAAACGGTATGGGCGCGGTATTGGGTGCCATCCTGACCACCATGTTTTCCTTCATGGGCACCGAGATCGTGACCATCGCGGCCGCGGAGTCGAAGAACCCGGGCAAGCAGATTTCCAAGGCCACCAACTCGGTAATCTGGCGGATCGGTTTGTTCTACCTCGTCTCGATCTTCATCGTTGTGGCGCTGGTGCCATGGAACGATCCAACGCTGGCCAGCCTGGGCTCGTACCAGACAGTGCTTGAGCGCATGGGCATCCCGAACGCCAAGATGATCGTCGACATCGTGGTACTGGTCGCTGTGACCAGTTGCCTGAACTCGGCGCTCTACACCTCGTCGCGCATGCTGTTTTCCCTGGGCAAGCGCGGTGATGCACCGGCCATGTCGACACGCACCAACAACAGCGGCACGCCTTACTGGGCGGTGATGCTGTCCACAGGCGCGGCGTTCCTGGCCACATTCGCCAACTACGTGGCCCCGGCCGCCGTGTTCGAATTCCTGCTGGCCAGCTCCGGCGCCATCGCGCTGCTGGTGTATCTGGTGATCGCGATTTCGCAACTGCGTATGCGTAAACAGCGCATGGCCCGCGGCGAAAAAATCGTCTTCAGCATGTGGCTGTTCCCGGGCCTGACCTACGCGGTGATCGTATTCATTGTCGCGGCCCTGACCATCATGCTGTTCCAGGACGCCCATCGCGTGGAAATCCTGGCGACGGGTCTGCTGAGCGCATTGGTCGTCGCTGCCGGGTTGTTGGTGGCTCGTCGTCGCAAGCTTCAACGGCATGGGGCAGTGGTGTTGAATTGATTCGCACCGTGTAACGCAAAACGGCCGCTGTCAGTGATGACAAGCGGCCGTTTTTGTTTTGTCTGTGGTACTCGATATTCAGTCGGGGTGAACCCAGTCTTCAACCCGTAAACCGGATACACGCTCAAACTCTCTAAGGTTGTTCGTCACGATGGTGAATCCTCGTGAGCGTGCGTGGCCGGCAATCATGTGGTCATAAGGGCCTATTGGCGTCCCTGCCTTAGCCAGTTCCGAGCGAATCATTCCGGTGTGCGCGGCTGCTTCATAGTCGAAAGGCAAGATCTCAAGACGGGCAGCAAAGCCCTCGATGACGGCGAGGTTTCTCTGCGGTGCTGCGGACTTTTCGGCACCGTAGATCAACTCCATCAAGGTGACGGCGCTGATGCACAGCTGGCCGTGATGACGATTGAAGGCTTCGCGTACAACCTGTGGCTTGTTCTTGATGGTGAAGATGCAGATGTTGGTATCAAGCATGTATTTGATCATTAGAACGGATCACGCTCCTGATCGGTTGGCTGTTCACGGTCGGCCATGAAGTCTGCGCTCACGCCTTCACCATCGAACCAGCTGTCCCAGGCTTCTCCTGCCGGGGTGATGAGGCGAGCCCTGCCGATAGCGATAACATCGACTCGTTTCACATCGCTGGGCATGGCAACGGCTTTGGGCAGGCGGACGGCCTGGCTTCGATTGCTCATAAAAAGGGTGGTTTGTTCCATGGTGGCCTCCTGCGTTTTTTGCCGACGCTTGAAGTCAGAAGGATAGAACTCAGGCGGGATATGTCAATGGGATATACGTAGCGGCTGACGAAGGGTGGTGATAGCTACAACAGGTTTATGGTTAAAAAAACGGCCGTTGTCAGTGATGACAAGCGGCCGTTTTTTACTTGCGGGGTGGCCTTACTCGGCCTTTTCGACCGGCAGGTTCAGCGACTGACGATAGCTGTCCAGCGCATCGCCGAAGTCGGTAATGAATTGCGGGTCGGTCAGCCAGGCCTGGGCGGCGTCGCGGTCCATGCCGTCGGCCCACATGCGGTAGTCGATCAGCATGTCGGCGGCCAGGTGCGTGGCGGCCATGGCTTCGTTGTCGGCGTTTTCCATGTCCAGCAGTTCTGGATGGTCGCTGATAATCCCGGCGAGGTCCGACAGCAGGGTCAGCAGCATGTCGCTGCGGCTGGTGGCCTCGGCGTCACGCATTTTGCTGAACATCGCCAGGGTGTATTCCGGGATCGGTTCACCAGGTTCGCCCAGGTCATCGTTCAGTTCGGTGGGTTTTCTGCCGACCATGCGGATTTGCTTGGCTTTGGCCTTTGCGCGTTTGGCGCGTTTCTGTTGCTTGTTCAGGGATGCCATAGGGGCTCAGTTGGTTTTCTGTTGGGTTTGGGCCGCGATGGCGTCGGACGCCGCCACGTAGTCGGCCTGGAAGGCCGGGGATTCGATCCATGCCAAGGCGCCGGCTTCGTCTGTCTCGGTGGACCATTGGCGATATTCGATCAGTGCCGCGAGGATGAAGTCCATCGCGCCTTCCTCGCCTTCCTGCTCATACACCAGCTCCAGCAGCGGGTCTTCGAGGAAGGCCGCGCACATCGCTTGCTGGCTGGTCTTTTCGGCGTCGATCATTTTCTTGAACAGTTCGGTCAGGTCCACCGATTCGAAATCGATTCGATCGTCGTTCGGGTCCAGCTCGACCGGCGCGGCGGCCCGCTGGGTGCGGTTCTGCTTGGCCTTGGCTTTGGCGCGGGAGGCGCGTTTGTTCTGCTTGTTGGCGGAGGCCATGGACGTCGTTCCATAATTCGTTGGGAGGGCGCATCAATCAACTGCGTGGCACTCGCCGCCCGGGGGTATCGGGGGCCAGCTCGCCGGTCTGCAGCCAGGGCAATGCAATGGGCCATAGTGTGGCTTGGTATGCGCTGCGAAAAAAGGCGAAATGCAATCCACCTCGGATTATCGGGGCCTCTGCTTGAGTAGCCGCTCCTCAAGCACGGCTCGTTCACGGTCCAGTTCTGCGCGAAGCTCATCCTGTTCCTGTTCCTGTTCCTGTTCCTGTTCCTGTTCCTGTTCGAGTTCGCTTTCCTGGACCTGGCCCGCATTGGGCGGGCCGAGGAACTCCAATAGCACGGGGTCCCGGATGAAATCCCGCGGGCTGGTTTTCATTTGCTGGATGTTGGTGACGGCTTCCTGCTTGACGGCGGCCCGGGCGCTGCTGGTAAACCGGAAGGAAATGCCGGATTTGGTTTGCAGGACCGCGCCGACGGCAGCCCATGTTTGAGGAGCCTATCGCGTAGTCCGATTCGTAGTGAACTCAATTGCGAATCGATCTAAAACTTGAGTATTCAGCGATAAATCTAAAAGGAGTAACGAGTGGGTTCTGTGTAACCCGGGAGTCGCCATCATGAAGTACGTCCATTCATTCATGCTGCCCATCGCCGCTGTCGGCGTACTGATGTTGCCATTCGTGCTTGACGCCGCCAGTCTTGAACCAATCGACAGCTCAGCCGTGCAAGTCCAGCAGCAACAGCAAAACGGGATTACCTACCTGTCCGGGGGGATTGGAGAGGACGAGGCCAAAGCCATTCAGCAAACCAAGGGCTACAACCTGCACATGACCTTCTCCACCGGGACGGAGAACAAATATGTTCCAGACGTGAATCTGGTCATCCAGAAAAGCCCGGGGCAGCCCGTGCTGACGCTGAGCGAAGCCGGCCCGTTGGTTTACGTACAGCTGCCACCTGGCAAGTACACTGTAATCGCGACACGCAATGGTGAGGAGCGGCGTGATACGGCGGATGTAGGAAGTGGCGCCGCTCGCAATCTGGTCTTCCACTGGGGTAGCGAAAACTAGCCGAGAGAAAGGACTTGCGCGATGCCTGACCAAATCGCGAGCATAAAAAAAACCCTGAATCTTGCGATTCAGGGTTTTCGGTATTTGGTGCCCAGAGACGGAATCGAACCGCCGACACGGGGATTTTCAATCCCCTGCTCTACCGACTGAGCTATCTGGGCAACGGGGCGCATTAAACGGGTTTTTCAGGGGGGCGTCAAGCAAGTTTTCAAAAAATATTTAATTATTACCGTCGCTTACGTGCCGACCCCGAATTTTGATCAATTATTGAGCAGGTGGAACGTAGCCTTCGGCCTTGGCGTATTCCTCACCGGAAAAGAACTTGTCCATCTCGCCCTGAAGGTATTTGCGGTCTTCGGCGTTCATCATGTTCAGGCGTTTTTCGTTGATCAGCAGGGTCTGGTGTTTCTGCCAGTCGGCCCAGGCTTTTTGAGATACGTGCTCAAAAATATCCTGACCCTTGGCGCCCGGGTACGGTGGGCGATCCAGGCCTGGCAATTCTTCTTTGTACTTGCGGCACATCACGGTGCGGGTCATTGCAACTCTCCTGCGTTCAATACGGCGGCCGCGCGTTCGAGCAAGGTTTTGACCGGGGCGGCAAGGCCCAGGCGCGGCGGGGTGGCGAGGTTATACCAGAGCCAGTCGGCCTCGGCCACGTGATGGCCGGCTTCCTGGACCTGGACCAGCCAGGGTTCGATGGATAACTGAAAGTGGCTGAAGGTGTGCACCAGGCTCGGCAGTGCCTGCTGGCTGCCCAGTTCCAGCGAGTGCTGCGCGGCCAGATGTTGCAGGTCGTCGAGGTCATCGAGTTCCGGCAGGCTCCAGAGACCGCCCCACAGGCCCGTGGACGGGCGTCGGTAAAGCAGAATCGCGCCGTCGCCGTTGGTAAGCATTGGCATCAGCGTGCGCTTCTGTGGCACGGCTTTGCGTGGCTTGGGGATCGGGTAGCGGGTTTCCAGGCCGAGCATATGTGCTTCGCAGCCCTTTTTCAGTGGGCAGAGCAGGCAGCTCGGCTTGCTGCGGGTGCAGAGCGTGGCGCCCAGATCCATCATCGCCTGGGTGTAGGCGTTGACCCGATCATGGGGCGTGAAGCGCTCAGCGTGGGCCCACAGCTGTTTGGCGACCTTCGGCTCGCCCGGATAACCCTCTTGCGCGGTAAAACGCGCCAGCACCCGTTTGACGTTGCCATCGAGGATCGGCGCGCGGATGCCCATGCTCAGGCTGGCAATCGCGCCGGCGGTGGACAGGCCGATACCCGGCAGATCGGTGAGCTTTTCCACATCACGGGGAAACTCGCCGCCATATTCGGCGACCACAATTTTCGCGGTCTTCTGCAGGTTGCGCGCGCGAGTGTAGTAGCCGAGGCCGGTCCACAGGTGCAGCACTTCGTCTTCCGGCGCGGCAGCCAGGGCTTCGACGGTGGGCAGTGAGGCCATGAACCGGTCGAAGTAATTCAGCACAGTGCTGACCTGGGTCTGCTGCAACATGATTTCCGAGACCCACACCCGGTAAGGGGTGATGCCCTGCTGCCAGGGTAAATCGTGGCGGCCGTGGCGGTCGTACCAATCCAGCACCGCCGTTGAAAACTGCTCGGCTCTCATCGCTTGAACAGCCCCTTGAGCGCGTTTTTCAGTTCCGGGCTGACTTTGTCGCCAAGCTTCTCATCGATTTTTTCGCCGATCCGCTCGCCGGCCAGTTTGCTGGCGACTTGGCCCATGCGTTCGCTGTCGAGGCGGCAAGCCTTGGCACCCAGTTCCAGCGGGCCACGGCAGCGCAGCGGCCACTCAATGCCGACGTAGCGTTCGCCGACCTGGCAGGCCGGGTCCGGCATGTCGCTCTTGTCGCCTTCGACGATGACCCCGACGCGGTAATCCATACCCAGTACCCGCAGGTCGATGTCGCCATTACCGTTGACGGTCATGCCCGGGATGCGCACTTTCAGGTCCGGGTTACTGGCCACGCCATTGCGAAACGTCAGGTTACCCTTGAGCTCCTCGAACGGTGTGTCCTTGCCCCGCGGCTCACCGGTGAGGGTTTTGCGATTCAGGGTCGCGATGCCCTTGCACAGTTGCTGCTCAAGGTTGGCATTGAGCAGCACGCCGTTGTTGATGACGAAACTGGCGTTGCCGTTGAGGCTGTCGATCAGTGCGCTCTGGCTATTGCCGCTGCCTGTCAGCGCGCTGTCGAGCGTGACCAGGCCTTTGACTGGTGGATTCTTGCCCTGGCTTTCGAGGATTTTTTCCACGGGTACTTTGCTGATGTGCGTCTGCATGTTCAGCGCCGGCACTGGCTGGCGCACGTCCAGGGTGCCCTTGGCTTCGAAGTTGCCTTCGAACAGATCGCCGCGCAGGTTCTCCAGGGTCAGCAGGCCACCCTGGCCGGTGGCCTTGAGGGCAGCATTCTGGATCGGCAGTTTGTTGAGGGTCAGTTGGCCGAAGGTCAGGTCGGCGTCCACGTCGAGTTTGCTCAGGCGCTCCACCGGCAACAGGCGCTCGGTGCTCCAGGGGCCTTTGGTCGGGGATGGCGGCAGCGGTGAACTGCCCGCGCCGGCCATGGCCTCGGTCTCAGTGCTGGCCACTTCGGCCTGACGCACCTGCTTGGCGCTGTTGGCTTCGGCGGATTTTGGCGGCAGGTAACGGTCGACATTGAAGGTATCGGCCTTGAGGTTCGCCCGCAGCGATTGCTTGGCGAAGTCTTCAACCGCGATGCGACCGCTGAAGGTGCTGTCATCGAGTTTCAGGTTGATGTTATCGAGCGACAAGCTGCTCGGCGTGCCGGCAACCTGGCTGGACAGCTCGACCTTGCTCAGGCTGCCTTCGGCCATCGCCGGGAGCTTCTGGCCGATGCTGTCGACGAATTTCGCCAGATCGAACTGCGCAATCGACAGGCCACCGCTGATTTGCGGGGTCTTGTCGAGGTCGTTGGCCTTCAACTCACCCAAGGCGCGCAGTTGGTTGGCGGAGATCTTGATGCCGGTCCATTCGGCAACGTTGGCGGCCTTGTCCAGCAGCAGTTGGCCTTGGGCGGCGAAGGTCATGGTCTTGCCTTGCAGCGGATCGCCAGCGACTTCGCCGGAGAGTTTCATGTCTTCGAATTTGTAGCGTTGCAGCGCACGCTCGAAACGCAGTTCGCCGGCCAGCTCGGTCCGCACCCGCAGAACCGGTTGGTTGGTGCCCAGGAACGCGGTGAGTTTGACCGGGATGTTGGTCGAGTCATGTACCGGGCCGGTACTCAGCTGGATGCTCTCGGCGCTGAACTGCTTGCCGGTTCTCTCGTCGCTGTACTCAACGCGGGCGTTGTTGACGGTCAGGCTGTCGATGTCCAGGCGAATCGGCTGAGCCGGTTTTTCTGCCTGGTCGGTGATTGTTGGCGCAGGTTCGCCGGTAGCGGCGGGCGTGGACGAGGTCGTTGCAGTGGCAGGCGCCGGAACCTTGCCGATGTCTTCCCAGTTGCCGTGGCCGTCCTTGTCCCGGTTCAGGCGCAGGTTGAGGCCTTCGACGCGCACATCGCTCATCTGCACTTCTCGGCGCAGCAGCGGAATCACGCGGACCGACAGGCCGAGCATCTGCAAATCGGCAAACGGCTCGGCGGGCTTGGCCAGGGTCGCCACACTGGCTTCGTGCAATTCCAGGCCCAGCCACGGGAACAGGCTCCAGCCGATATCGCCGTTGAGCGTCAGCTCGATGTGGGCCTTGTCGCGGGCAATCTGGCGAATCTCGTCTTTGTAGTCGTTGGGATCGAAGAGGTGGGTCAGGGCAAAGCCCAGCGCCACAATGATCAGCAACAGCCCGAGAAGTACCAGACCCAGGATTTTGCCGAACGCTTTCATGGGCGAGTCCTTGTATTAGTCGAATTCAAATTTAGCCGGGGAGTATAGCGCTCCAAAGTGGTCGCCCGGTCAGCGATCACGTCGGGAGGACATCCAGCGGCACCTTCAGCTTAGCTGCCAGCGCCTGGGTTTCGAGGTGCCCGGCAGGCGCCAGCAGGCGCAATATCGCGCCCGATTGCGACGCCATTTTCTGCGCTTCGCTCACCAGGCGCTCAGCAACGCCACGACGACGGGTGATTTTTCGTACGCATAAATGGGACAAGTGCCAGACGTCGTGGTGCCGTTGCAAGCGTGCCGCACCCAGCAACCGGTCGTTGAAGCGTCCGGCGATCAGCGAACCGTCCCGCAGGCAGCCCTCGATCAACTCCGCATCCCCTGTAAATGGTGCAAACAGCCAGTCCGGGGCGTCGCGGTAGATCTTCTGCAGATCTTGCTGATCCTGATAAGTGGCCTGGTTCAGCTGTTCGACAATGATCGGCATGGTGTCTCCCTTGAAAGCTGATCCCCCTGCGCGTGGAAATATGGTCTTGCGCAAAAGGTGATATCAGTTTGGTTTTTCTGTCACGTGCAAATGGTAACCTCTGCCCGTTCGTCCGTCCTTCTGCGGCGTGATGTCGCACCAAAATGGCGCTTCACCTAAAAAACAGTCATGCCTGCGTGCGTATAAGGCTGGGGGTGAGGAGTGGCTGGCGAACTCTACTAATAATTGGGGGAAACACCATGACTACGAGCATCACGGCGGACGGCTTTGCCGACCAGCCCGCGTTCCTGTCCAAAGAGCGCATCATCGCCAGGCCCGGTTTTAACCGTTGGCTGGTACCACCAGCCGCTCTGGCCATCCACCTTTGCATCGGCATGGCCTATGGCTTTTCGGTGTTCTGGTTGCCGTTGTCCAAAGCCTTGGGCGTCAGCAAGCCCGTGGCTTGTGCGCCGGACATGAGCTTCATCGCTCAGGTCTTTTCGTCTCAATGCGACTGGCCGATTTCGATGCTCGGCTGGATCTACACCCTGTTCTTCATCTTCCTTGGCTGCTCGGCAGCGATCTGGGGCGGCTGGCTGGAACACGCAGGCCCGCGCAAGGCCGGTGTCGTGTCGGCACTGTGCTGGTGTGGCGGTCTGCTGATTTCGGCGCTGGGGGTCTATACCCACCAGATCTGGCTGATGTGGATCGGCTCCGGGGTCATTGGCGGTATCGGCCTGGGCCTGGGTTACATCTCGCCGGTCTCGACCCTGATCAAGTGGTTCCCGGACAAGCGCGGCATGGCGACCGGCATGGCGATCATGGGTTTCGGTGGCGGCGCGATGGTCGGCGCTCCACTGGCCGCAGCCCTGATGGGCCACTTCGCTTCGCCAACCAGCGTGGGCGTGTGGCAGAGCTTCCTGGTGATGGCCGCTATCTACTTCGTGTTTATGATCGGTGGGGCGCTGTCCTACCGTGTTCCGCCAACCGGCTGGAAGCCTGAAGGCTGGACGGCTGCGGTGAAAAAAGCCTCGAACGCGATGATCACCCATCGTCACGTCCATGTGAATGTGGCGTGGAAGACTCCGCAATTCCGCCTGGTGTGGCTGGTGCTGTGCCTGAACGTTTCGGCGGGTATCGGCATCCTCGGCATGGCTTCGCCGCTGTTGCAGGAAGTGTTCGCCGGCAAATTGCTGGGCACTGACCAGACGTTTGGTCAGTTGGATGCCGGGCAACTGGCCTCGATCGCTGCAATCGCTGCCGGTTTCACCGGTTTGCTGAGCCTGTTCAACATTGGTGGCCGGTTCTTCTGGGCTTCGTTCTCGGACTACCTGGGTCGCAAAAACACTTATTTCGTGTTCTTCGCCCTGGGTTTCGCCCTGTACGCGCTGATTCCGAATCTCGGTCACCTGGGCAGCGTTGCGCTGTTCGTGGCGGCGTTCTGCATCATCCTGTCGATGTACGGCGGTGGTTTTGCGACGGTGCCGGCTTATCTGGCGGACCTGTTCGGCACGCAAATGGTTGGCGCGATCCACGGTCGTCTGCTGACGGCGTGGGCGGCGGCGGGTGTGTTGGGGCCGGTGTTGGTGAACTACCTGCGTGAATATCAGTTGAGCATCGGTGTTGAACGCGCCGCGGCTTACGACATCACCTTGTACATCCTCGCGGGCCTGTTGGTGCTGGGCTTCATTTGCAACCTGCTGGTGCGTCCGGTGGCCGACAAGTACTTTATGACCGAAGCTGAACTGGCCGCCGAACAGGCGCTGGGCCATGACAAGGGGGCTGACGCCAGCACTGTGCTGGAGTGGAAAGCGGATGCAGGCACCAAGCCTTTGGCGGTGGCTGCGTGGCTGGTGGTGGGGATTCCGTTGGCGTGGGGTGTTTGGGTGACCCTGCAGAAGACGGCTGTCCTCTTCCACTAAGTAAAACGCATTACCCCTGTAACTGATCGTTCCCACGCTCTGCGTGGGAATGCCTCCCATGACGCTCCGCGTCACATACAGAGCGGACGCGGAGCGTCCAGGGCTGCACTCCAACGCAGAGCGTGGGAGCGATCAGAGGCTGCGATCTTTTGCTTGTATGGACATGTCTATCCCCGGCGGCATTGGGTTCACTCCGTCAGTGATATCACCTCCTGTGTTTCTGTTTAGCGCCCGCGACCCTATAATGGCTGCCTTTTTCGCCCCAATGATTTTTTGCGGAGCTGGTGATGGCCGAACGTATGGCGTCTGTCGAGCGCGACACTCTGGAAACCCAGATCAAAGCCTCGATCAACCTGGATGGCACCGGAAAGGCCCGATTTGATATCGGTGTACCTTTTCTTGAGCACATGCTGGACCAGATCGCCCGTCACGGGCTGATCGACCTGGATATTGTCAGCAAGGGCGACCTGCATATCGACGACCACCACACGGTGGAAGACGTCGGTATCACCCTGGGTCAAGCCTTCACCAAAGCCATCGGCGACAAGAAAGGCATCCGTCGCTACGGCCACGCCTACGTGCCGCTCGATGAAGCGCTGTCGCGTGTGGTGATCGACTTCTCCGGCCGTCCTGGCCTGCAGATGCATGTTCCGTATACCCGCGCTACCGTTGGCGGCTTCGACGTTGACCTGTTCCAGGAATTCTTCCAGGGCTTCGTCAACCACGCCAACGTCACCCTGCACATCGACAATCTGCGCGGGCACAACACCCACCACCAGATCGAGACCGTGTTCAAGGCTTTCGGCCGCGCACTGCGCATGGCCGTGGAGCTGGATGACCGCATGGCCGGGCAAATGCCTTCGACCAAAGGCGTTCTGTAATGCAGACGGTCGCGGTTATCGATTACGGCATGGGCAACCTGCACTCGGTGGCCAAGGCCCTCGAGCACGTTGGTGCCGGCAAGGTCCTGATCACCAGCGATGCCGATGTGATTCGCGAAGCCGACCGGGTGGTATTCCCCGGTGTTGGCGCGATTCGCGATTGCATGGCGGAGATCCGTCGCCTGGGCTTCGACTCGCTGGTGCGTGAAGTCAGCCAGGATCGTCCGTTTCTCGGCATCTGCGTGGGCATGCAAGCCTTACTCGAGTGCAGCGAAGAGAACGACGGCGTCGATTGCATCGGCCTGTTCCCGGGCCAGGTGAAGTTCTTCGGCAAGGATTTGCATGAGGATGGCGAACACCTGAAAGTGCCGCACATGGGCTGGAACGAAGTGAAGCAGACGGTGACTCACCCGCTGTGGCACAACATTCCGGACCTGGCGCGTTTCTACTTCGTGCACAGCTACTACATCGCTGCCGGCAATGCACGGCAAGTGGTCGGTAGCGGTCACTACGGCGTCGATTTCGCCGCCGCGCTGGCCGAGGGCTCGCGTTTCGCCGTGCAGTTCCACCCGGAGAAGAGCCACACCCATGGCCTGCAATTGCTGCAGAACTTCGCCGCGTGGGACGGTCGCTGGTAAATGGCTGTCAAGAAGAGCAAGCCGCCGATCCTGACCCTCACTCCCGAACAGGAGAGCGAGGCCAATCACAAGATCAAACGCTTCATGGAAGACCGTTTCGAACTGAACCTGGGTTCGTTCGAAGCGGCTGAAATCCTTGAGCTGTTTACCCGCGAAATTGCTCCGCACTTTTACAACAGGGCGATTTTCGATGTGCAGACGCACCTCAAAGAGAGGTTCGAAAGCATCGAAAGCGACCTGTGGGCGCTCGAGAAAAACTGATTTCCGAGCCAAGCTGAACACTCGAATTTGAAGGTTTGCCAGATGCTGATTATTCCCGCTATCGATCTTAAAGACGGTGCCTGTGTTCGTCTGCGCCAGGGCCGCATGGAAGATTCCACGGTGTTCTCCGATGACCCGGTGAGCATGGCTGCCAAGTGGGTGGAGGGCGGTTGCCGTCGTCTGCATCTGGTCGACCTGAATGGCGCGTTCGAAGGCCAGCCGGTCAACGGCGAAGTGGTCACCGCCATCGCCAAGCGCTACCCGAACCTGCCGATTCAGATCGGCGGCGGTATCCGCTCGCTGGAAACCATTGAACACTACGTGAAAGCGGGCGTGAGCTACGTGATCATCGGCACCAAAGCCGTGAAAGATCCGGCCTTCGTCGCTGAAGCCTGCCGCGCATTTCCGGGCAAAGTGATCGTCGGTCTGGATGCCAAAGACGGTTTCGTCGCCACCGACGGCTGGGCCGAAATCAGCACCGTGCAGGTCATCGACCTGGCCAAGCAATTCGAAGCCGACGGCGTGTCCGCGATCGTTTATACCGACATCGCCAAAGACGGCATGATGCAGGGCTGCAACGTCTCTTACACCGCTGCTTTGGCTGCTGCGACGAAGATCCCGGTGATCGCTTCCGGCGGTATCCACAATCTGGGTGACATCAAGTCGCTGCTTGACGCCAAGGCGCCAGGCATCATCGGCGCCATCACGGGCCGCGCGATCTACGAAGGCACCCTCGACGTCGCTGAAGCGCAAGCTTTCTGCGATTCGTACAAAGGCTGAGGACTCACCATGGCGCTGGCCAAACGCATCATCCCTTGCCTGGACGTGGATAACGGCCGGGTGGTCAAGGGCGTCAAGTTCGAGAACATTCGCGATGCCGGCGACCCGGTGGAAATCGCCCGTCGTTATGACGAGCAAGGTGCCGACGAGATTACCTTTCTCGACATCACCGCCAGCGTCGACGGTCGCGACACCACGTTGCATACCGTCGAACGCATGGCCAGCCAGGTGTTCATCCCGCTGACCGTGGGCGGCGGCGTGCGCACCGTGCAGGACATCCGTAACCTGCTCAATGCCGGCGCGGACAAGGTCTCGATCAACACCGCCGCGGTGTTCAACCCGGAATTCGTTGGCGAAGCGGCGCAGCATTTCGGCTCGCAGTGCATCGTCGTGGCCATCGACGCCAAGAAGGTTTCTGGCCCGGGCGAAACTCCGCGCTGGGAAATCTTTACCCACGGTGGTCGCAAACCTACCGGTCTGGACGCCGTTGAGTGGGCGAAAAAGATGGAAGGCCTGGGTGCCGGTGAAATTCTGCTGACCAGCATGGACCAGGACGGCATGAAAAACGGCTTCGACCTGGGCGTCACCCGTGCCATCAGCGATGCACTGGGGATTCCGGTGATCGCGTCCGGCGGTGTCGGTAACTTGCAGCACCTGGCCGATGGCATTCTCGAAGGTCATGCCAGTGCGGTATTGGCGGCGAGTATTTTCCACTTCGGCGAATACACCGTGCAGGAAGCCAAGGCTTACATGGCCCATCGCGGAATCGTCATGCGTTAAACAACAGGCCAGTGGACAGCATGGCGGGCTCAAGGCACTCTTGGGCACGCCATGGATTCCGGTAGCCCGACATGCTTAAACGACTTCTTCTTGCTCTCGCCAGCGCTTCTCTGTTGTTCATCAACGGAGTTCACGCCGAAGAAAGTCCCGGCACTGGCCTGGTGTTGCTGACAGAGAATTTTCCCCCTTACAACATGGCGAAGAACGGCAAGAACTTCGCCCAGGACGAGAACATCAATGGTATCGCCGTGGACATCGTCCGCGAGATGTTCAAACGCGCCGACATCCCCTACAGCCTGACGCTGCGCTTCCCTTGGGAGCGAATCTACAAACTCGCCCTGGAAAAGCCCGGTTATGGCGTGTTCGTGATGGCGCGGTTGCCGGATCGCGAGAAACTCTTCAAGTGGGTCGGCCCTATCGGCCCGGACGACTGGATCATGCTGGCCAAGGGCGATAGCAAGATCACCCTTGAATCGCTGGAGCAGGCGCGCAACTACAAGATTGGTGCCTACAAGGGTGATGCGATTGCCGAGACGCTGGCCAAGCAAGGCCTGAAGCCGATTGTGGTGTTGCGCGACCAGGACAACGCGAAGAAGCTGGTTAACGGTCAGATTGACCTGTGGGCCACCGGCGATCCGGCCGGGCGTTACCTGGCGCGTCAGGATGGGGTGACCGGGCTCAAGACCGTACTGCGCTTCAACAGCGCCGAGTTGTACCTGGCGCTGAACAAGGACGTGCCGGACGAAACCGTCGCCAAGCTGCAAGCCGCGCTGGATCAGTTGCGCAAGGAAGGCATCGTTGACGACATCATGGGGCGCTATCTCTGAAGCGTAGCGTCCGGTGTCGCGCTCAAGTACACGGCACTTGTAAACACGTTATTCAGCGTCGCCCTTGTCAGCTGCTGTTCCCCTGAGGCGACGCCGATAATGCAGAGTGCATGTGCGCCGCTTTGTGGCCCGATTTCAGTATTGATGTAAGCATCTTCAGCGCTGGTGGCGGCGCTGTAATTGTCGGGAGCCTTGCAGTCCCAGGCGTTACGGACCGTTTTGTAGCGATACAAGGGCGTATCGAGGGAGAACCTGAAATCCCACGTAGGCAATACGATCTGCCCCTCCGCGTTTTGCGTTCTATGAACGTATGACTTGAGCTTCCAGGGTTCAGTGACAGTCAGCTCGACTGGCTCCAGCGAACAGTCCGCTCCATCGCGGGTGAAGACACCGTCAATAAAGCATTTGTGCAGAAAATTGGCCGAGTAGCTGTAGTTGAAGCGAGCGGCCTTGCAAGACGTCGAGTGCTCACAGTCGGGTGGCGCTGGGGTATTGCGGGAGGCCATGACTTTACTGACGATGCCGGTGATTTCATTGGTGCGGCGGTTCAGCATCGGGCTGCCGGAGCTGCCGGCGTGAAGGTCGCAGCTGTTTTTCATGGCCAAAGGGAAGACCCCGGGATGATCGATGAACGTTCCGGCGGTTTGTTCAGCGCAGGCGCTCAATCGAAGCCCCTGTTTGGTAAAGCCACCCGGCGCGCCAACGTTAAGCGCATCCTGACTCTCGTAGGTTTGATGGGACGCGAGCTTGAGCGGGTTGACCCCGGCCTGTATCAGCGACGCCAATGTTGCGTCGACCTCGAGTACTGCAAGATCGGTCCCGACCAGGCTGCTCCATCGGGCGGTCCGGATGGTGTAACGGCGCTTACGCTGTGGCATGTCATGAAAGTAGTGGAAGGTGACGCTGGCTTTCAAAGGCAGATTGGTCCGCGCCGAACCGTACTCAAAGAACACGCAATGACCGCTGGTGAGCAGGTAAGCAGGGCCAGTGGCTCGGCCTTGCCTGTTTCGCGTATCCAGTAGAACGGCGCTGCAAATCTCGCCCGATTGGAGACTGAGTCGTCCCACGCCACTCCAGATCTCATAAAAATGCTCACTGTTTTGCAGGGCTCTTGAAGGGGATTCGTTGATGGCGCCTTCGCCCAGGTCGCGGGCCTGCATTGCGGAAATAGCCGGCAGACCAATCAAGCCTGCGAAGCAAAAGAAGCTGAGATATTTCATGTCCATTCCTTGGTGATGAAATTCGGGGTGAGCGCTATCGTGGCACGTGGCGGCGTACCGGCAGGTATGAATAGTTATCGCGAAATGGAGTGGGCTGGGAGGAATTACCGGGCAGTCGGGAGGCGGTACTGACCATCCTTGCCGTGCGCTGCCGTGGCACGATTGCCGCGCACGCTGATCATCTGTTTGATGTCGATCCAGTCAATGCCCTGAGCCTTGAGCTTGGGCAATTCACGTTCAAGCACCGCTAATGTCTGCGGATACGGATGCCCGATCATCACCGCCGAACCCTGCTTGCGCGCCAGGCTGATCGCGGTCTGTAGCTGAGTGAAGATCGCGGCTTCAGTGGGCTCATCGTCCAGGAATACATCCCGCGAAACGCTCGCCAGACCAATCTTCTGCGCCTCGGCGGCCGCCACGGTTTGCGCGCTGGTGCGGCTGTCGACGAAAAACTTGTGTCGACGCTGCAGGTCCGCCATCAGCCAGGCCATCGCCGGTCGCTGAGCGGTCATGCGGCTGCCCATGTGGTTGTTGATACCAGCGGTGTATGGCACGACCTTGAACGCCGCGTTCAGGCGTTTCTCGAGTTCTTCGATGGAAAGGTCGGGATGCCAGGCAAACGGTCCGGTGGCCGGAGCCATGGGCATGTGCAGGATGACGGTCTTGCCGGCGCGATGGGCTTGGCGGGCGAAGTCGGTGGCGTGGGGCGTGTCGGGCATGATCGCCGTGGTCACCGGGCCGGGCAGGGCCAGCACGCGGCGATCCTGGGGCAGGTTCTGCCCCAGGTCATCGATGATCAGGCTCAGGTAAGCCTTGTGAGGTGTGGTCGCTGTCGTGACGGGCGCCGCGTGAGCCACACCCGCCAGACTGCACAGCAGGCCGAGGAGTAACCGCAGACGCATCTCAGTGGCCGCGGGTGATGCTCAGTCCTTTGAGCAGGCTCAGGGCCTGGGCCAATTGGTAATCGTCGTCCTGCGGCATGGCCTTGGCTTTGCCGCCGGAACCGGTCGGTTTGTCGGCGCCGCCGTTGCCATTGCCCAGGTGGCCTTGCAGATCGGCTTCCTTGAAGTATTCGCCGTCCTGCTCGTTGGTGATTTTGGCCTTGCGCACTTCGATGTCCGGGACGATGCCCTGAGCCTGGATCGAGCGGCCATTGGGCGTGTAGTACAGCGCCGTGGTGATTTTCAGTGCGCGTTCGTTGTTCAGCGGCAACACGGTCTGGACCGAGCCTTTGCCGAAACTGGTGGTGCCCATGACCACCGCGCGTTTCTGATCCTGCAGGGCACCGGCGACAATTTCCGAGGCTGAGGCACTGCCGCCGTTGATCAGTACGACCATTGGCACCGCTTCGCTTTCGTCCTTGCCGGTGGCGGAGAAGCGCAGTTCGGAGTTGGCGATGCGGCCCTTGGTGTAGACGATCAGGCCCTTGGTGATGAAATGGTCGACCACTTCCACCGCCGATTGCAGCACGCCGCCGGGGTTGTTACGCAGGTCGAGGACGATGCCGCTGAGCTTCTTGCCGTTGTCCTTGCGCAACTTGGCCAGGGCCTTGGAGACCTCTTCGCCGGTCTTGACCTGGAACTGGGTGATGCGGATGTAACCGTAGCCGGACTCCAGCAGCTGGCTCTTCACGCTCTTCACTTGGATGATGGCGCGGACCAGCGTCACGTCGAACGGCGCGCCGCCGTCGCGTACCAGGGTCAGGGTGATCTTCTGGCCGATCTTGCCGCGCATCTTGTCCACGGCTTCGGTCATGCTCTGGCCGCGAGTCGGCTGGCCGTTGATCTTGACGATGAAGTCGCCGGCCTGGATGCCAGCCTTGGAGGCCGGGGTGTCATCGATGGGCGACACCACTTTGATGAACCCGTCTTCGGCGCCGACTTCGATGCCCAGGCCGCCGAATTCGCCGCTGGTGCTTTCCTGCAACTCAGTGAAGTCTTCCGGGCCCAGATAGGCGGAGTGCGGGTCGAGGTTGCTGAGCATGCCTTTGATGGCGTTTTCCAGCAGGGTCTTGTCGTCCACCGGCTCTACATAGGCGGCCTTGATCCGGTCCATGACTTCGGCAAAGGTGCGCAATTCGTCCAGCGGCAATGGCGCCTTGGTGGTCGCAGCGGTGCCGGCAGGCGCGACCGCCGGGGCCGGTTGAGCGGCAAACGCCAACGGCGCGCCGATCACCAGGGCGATCGTCAGGGCCAGCGAGGTAAGGCGGGACAAATGCAGCATGTCGAACGAACTCCTAATGTAGGTGACTCAACGCCTATCCTTGCGCGCGGCACCATTGCGCCGGATCACTCGGGTGACCCTGCTGACGAATAGCGAAATACAGTGCTGGTGTGTCCTGCCCGCCACTGTTACCGACAGTGGAGATGGACTCACCGGCTTTTACCACGTCACCGGCCGACTTGAGCAGCGTCTGGTTGTGACCGTAAAGACTCAAGAAACCGTTGCCGTGGTCGAGAATCACCAGCAACCCGGCCCCACGCAGCCAGTCGGCAAACACCACGCGACCGCCGTGCACGGCATGCACCTGGCTGCCGGCGGAGGCGCTGATCATCACGCCGTCCCATTTGGTTCGGGCATCGTCGCCACGGGTTTCACCGAAGCGCGCCAGCAGTCGACCATCAACCGGCCATGGCAGTTTGCCGCGGGTGGAAGCAAAGGGGCCGCCAAAGGTCTCGCCTGAACTTGAAACCAGAGCACCGGGTGTCGATTTGGCGGGTTTGCGTGGGGCGTCGCTGGCGTCTGCCGCAGCCTGAGCCTCACGTAACCGCTTTTTTTCGGCTTCCTGCTGGGCGATCAGCGCTTTTTGCCGCGCTTCTTCTGCCTCACGGGCCTGACGGGCCAAGGTTTCTTCGATAGTTTTAAGGACTTTAGACAGGTCCGCCTGATCCTGCTCGCGGGCGGCCAGTTTCTGGTCGCGAGCCTTAACGTCGTCATTCAGCTTGGCCAGGACTTGCTGGCGCTCTTTGCGGACCTTGTCGAGCTCGTCGCGCTGGCTGTCGAGGCTGCTTTTCTGCACCAGCAACTGGGCTTGCTGCATGGCGATGTCTTTTTCGACATTGGCCAGCTGGCGCAGGGTCTCGTTGAAGTTCTTCAGCTGCTCCAGGCGGGCCTGGCTCAGGTAGTCGTAATAGGTAAGGGTGCGGGCGAATTTTTCCGGGTTCTGCTGGTTGAGCAGCAGTTTCAGATACTCCTGACGGCCATTCTGATAGGCCGCGCGGGCCTGGATGGCGATCAGTCGTTGCTGTTCAACGCGCGCGCTCTGGAGTTTTTTTTTCTCGGCATCGAGTCGCTGCAGCTCGGATTCGCTTTTCTTCAGCTCTTTTTGCAGCGCCTCGACCTGCTTCTCGAGCTTGCCCATCTCGGTTTCGGTGCCCTTGAGGTCTTTCTGCACCCCGGACTTTTCTTCCTGGAGCTTGCCCAGCAGTTTTTTCAGCTCGGCAATGTCCTGACGCGTGGCGTCCAACTGTTGTTGGGTTTGCGTGCGCTCGTCGGCAAAGGCCGGTTGGAGCAGGCATGTCAGAGCGAGGGCTATCAGGACGCGAAGCATAGAGGCGGGCGACACCAGGGAAAGGGACGGGCCTAGTATGCCCGCCAAGCGCAGCAAAAAAAATGCCCAATTGGGGTTGTGTGATAACTGGACTGAAAACCAATGTGGGAGCGAGCCTGCTCGCGATTGCATCAGTACATTCAACAAGGATGTTGACGGTCAGATTGCTATCGCGAGCAGGCTCGCTCCCACAGGGTTTGGCGGTGTTTGAAGAGGCGGATTACACCAGAATCGAAGTCCCGGTCATTTCCACAGGCTTCTCAAGCCCCAGCAACTTCAGCATGGTCGGCGCCACGTCCGCCAGCACGCCGCCTTCGCGAACCTTGAGGTCACGCTTGCCGACATAGATGAACGGCACCGGCTCGGTGGTGTGCGCGGTGTGGGCCTGGCCGGTGGAGGCGTCGGACATTTGCTCGACGTTGCCGTGGTCGGCGGTGATCAAGGCTTCGCCGCCGACTTTTTCCAGCGCATCGACGATGCGGCCGACGCAGGTGTCCAGGCATTCCACGGCTTTCACTGCCGCCTCGAACACACCACTGTGGCCGACCATGTCACCGTTGGCATAGTTGACCACGATCACGTCGTAACGCTGGTTTTCGATGGCGTCGACGATGCGGTCGGTGACTTCCGGGGCGCTCATCTCGGGCTGCAAGTCGTAGGTGGCGACTTTCGGCGACGGGATCAGGATGCGTTCTTCGCCCGGGAATGGTTCTTCGCGACCGCCGGAGAAGAAGAAGGTCACGTGGGCGTACTTCTCGGTTTCGGCGATGCGCAGCTGCGTCTTGCCGTTTTTCGCCAGGTAATCGCCCAGTACGTTGTCCAGGCTGCTCGCGGCGAAGGCCGACGGCGCGGGGATGCTGGCGGCGTATTGGGTCAGCATGACGAAACCGGCCAGTTTTGGCTGGCGAGCACGTTCGAATTCCTTGAAATCGTCTTCGACGAACACGCGGGTCAGTTCGCGGGCACGGTCGGCGCGGAAGTTCATGAAGACCACGGCGTCGCCATCTTCCACCTTCACTGGCTCACCGATGCTGGTGGCTTTGACGAATTCGTCGCTTTCGCCACGTTCGTAAGCGGCTTGCAGGCCTTCCTGTGCGGTGGCGGCGTTGAATTCGCTGGTGCCATCGACAATCAGGTTGTAGGCCTGGGACACGCGGTCCCAGCGGTTATCGCGGTCCATGGCGTAGTAACGGCCAATGATGCTGGCGATCCGGCCTTTGCCGAGCGCCTGGAAGGTTGCGTCCAGCAACTCGATGGACGACTGGGCGCTTTTCGGCGGCGTGTCGCGGCCATCGAGGAAGGCGTGCAGGTAGATTTTCTCGGCGCCGCGCTTGAAGGCCAGTTCCGCCATGGCGACCAGGTGGTCCTGGTGACTGTGAACACCGCCATCGGACAGCAGGCCCATGAAGTGCACGGCTTTGCCGGCAGCGACGGCTTTATCCACCGCGGCGCAGAGGGTCGGGTTCTCGAAGAACTCGCCGTCGCGGATCGCTTTGGTCACGCGGGTGAAGTCCTGATAGACCACCCGGCCGGCGCCGAGGTTCATGTGGCCAACTTCGGAGTTGCCCATCTGGCCGTCCGGCAAGCCGACGTCCATGCCGCTGCCCGAGATCAGGCCGTTCGGCACGGTGGCCCACAGGCGGTCCAGTACGGGCTTCTTCGCCGCATAGATGGCGTTGGATTCAGGGCTCTCACTGTGACCGAAGCCGTCGAGAATAATCAGGACCAAAGGTTTAGGCGTGGTAGTCATGGATTCCACTCGTGGCTGAATTAAAAGAGGCGATGGAAAAGGGAGTAGGAGTTTAAAGCGAAGTTCCGACCGCGTCACCGCCGGACGGGGTTTGGCCCACCATAGTGGCTGTGTATACTGGCCGACATTTTAACGCCCTGGAACCTCCTTCGATGGTTGCTAACCTGATTCAATTTGCCACCAACCACTATCTGCTCGTCGGTATCTTCGTCGTACTGCTGGCGTTGCTGATCGCTTATCAGATGCAAGGCGGCGGCCGCAGCCTGAGCACCGGTGAACTGACCGGGCTGGTCAACAAGGACGCAGGCGTGGTGATCGACATTCGTCCGAGCAAGGATTTCGCCGCCGGTCACATCGTTGGCGCGTTGAACATTCCTCAGGACAAACTGACCGCACGCGTCGGCGAACTGGAAAAGCACAAGGCCAAGACCATTATCCTGGTCGACGCCATGGGCCAGACTGCCGGCACTCATGCCCGTGAACTGGTGAAAGCCGGTTTCACCGCTGCCAAGCTGTCTGGCGGTATTTCCAGCTGGAAAGCCGACAATCTGCCGCTGGTGAAGTGATATGAACAACGTCGTCGTCTATTCCAGCGATTACTGCCCTTATTGTTCCCGAGCCAAGTATTTGCTCGAGAACAAAGGCGTGGCCTTCGAAGAGATCAAGGTCGATGGCAAGCCGCAGGTGCGTGCCGCGATGGCTCAGAAGGCCGGGCGTACGTCCGTGCCGCAGATCTGGATCGGCAGCACACACGTGGGCGGCTGTGATGATTTGTTTGCCCTGGAGCGCGCCGGCAAGCTCGACGCCCTGCTCAAGGCCTGACTGCCTTACTCAACCATAGCTAACTCTATAAGACCCGAGATCAGAAAGGATCTGAGATGACTGACCAACAGAACACTGCAGCTAGCGAAGAAGAAAACGCACCGCAATTCTCCTTGCAGCGCATCTACGTACGTGACTTGTCCTTCGAAGCCCCGAAAAGCCCGGCGATCTTCCGCCAGCAGTGGGAGCCGAGCGTCGGTCTGGATCTGAACACTCGCCAGAAGGCGTTGGAAGGCGATTTCCACGAAGTCGTGCTGACCCTGTCGGTCACCGTGAAAAACGGTGAAGAAGTGGCGTTCATTGCTGAAGTGCAACAGGCCGGGATCTTCTTGATCAAGAACCTGGACGCGGCTTCGATGAGCCATACCCTGGGCGCGTTCTGCCCGAACATCCTGTTCCCGTACGCTCGCGAAACCCTGGACAGCCTGGTGACCCGCGGTTCGTTCCCGGCCCTGATGCTGGCCCCGGTGAACTTCGACGCGCTGTACGCACAAGAGCTGCAACGCATGCAGGCGGCGGGCGAGACTCCGACCGTTCAATAAGCGTTCGATGCCGTAACGAAAAAAGCGCCGTAACAGGCGCTTTTTTCTTGGGCGGTAGATGATCGTTCCCACGCTCTGCATGGGAATGCCTCTAGGGAGGCTCCGCGTCCAGTGACGCGGAGCGTCACGGGCTGCATTCCCACGCGGAGCGTGGGGACGATCAGTCGCGGGGTTACTTGAACCCGAGCTGGCGCCAGGCTTCGTACACGGCGATGGCCACGGTGTTGGACAGGTTCAGACTGCGGCAGCCTTCGCGCATGGGCAGGCGCAGGCGTTGTTCGCCGGGCAGGGCATCAAGCACTTCGGCCGGCAAGCCACGGCTTTCCGGGCCGAAAAGGAAGGCATCGCCTTCGGCGAAGCTGACCTCGTGGAACGGCCGCGAGCCCTTGGTGGTAAAGGCGAACAGCCGAGGATGACCGAGGCTTTCCAGACAGCTGGCGAGGTCTGCATGGCGTTGCAGGGTGGCATACTCATGGTAATCGAGGCCCGCCCGGCGCAGGCGCTTGTCGTCCATCTCGAAGCCCAGCGGTTCGATCAAATGCAGGTGGCAGCCACTGTTGGCGCACAGCCTGATAACGTTGCCGGTGTTCGGCGGAATTTCTGGTTGAAAAAGGATGACGTGAAACATGCACGGCTCCGAAGGTAAAGATGAGCAGCATTCTACGCCGCAAGCGGATCCCCGTTCGAAACTATTCCCGCGGGTGATGGGTTCGCTGGCGATTGTCGGGGTGATGGTGGGTTTGATGATCGGTCGTCTGACTGCGCCCGACCCCAGCGTTTTGCAGCAGGTCGAGGTGACCGACGATGGGCTGGTGGTGTGGTTCAACAACGAACCCAAAACCCACGGCGAGTTGGTCGACGGCAGTGTTGCATTGCTGTTTGAGGCTGAAGGCCGTGCGCAGAAAGGTCAGCTCAAGCTCAATGGCAAGGACGTGAACTGGCGAACGCGTTTGAGTGATGAAGGATTGTTGCTGACGGTGGTGGCGGCCCGGCCACTGCAGGGCGAGTGGGCCGGTAGCGAGGTCGATGACCGCTGGCGGCTGGAGATCCATCTCCGAGAGCAATAAAAGAGGGAATCCCCGGCCTGCCTGTACCAAGGTTCCCCAAAACGGGAGGGCTCGCGCATTGCGTCGTGAGCCAGGTGTAAAGAGGGAATCCCCGGCCTGCCTGTACCAAGGACCCCAAAACGGGATGGGCTCGTCGCTGTTGCGGTATGAGCCTGGTGTAAAGAGGGGAATCCCCGGCCTGCCTGTACCAAGGTCCCCGAAACTGGGTAGTGAATCGAATCACTGATTGGGCTATTGCAGGGGGCGTGCCAGTTTTTAACGGGTTGAAGCAAAAAGTCGCTGCGCAGCGCTGAAGGCCCCGTGTTCCGGGGCTTTCGTGTTTTTTCGATAGAGGTTCGATTGCGAACGCAGGCGGGATTTCGGATCTGTTGCCGTGCGCGATTGCGGTTCACGGTGCATTGCGGCGGTGCACAGAGGGTCTATTTGATCGTTCCCACGCTCTGCGTGGGAATGCAGCCCGGGGCGCTCCGCGTCCCTGCCGAAGCGGACGCGGAGCGTCCATTGAGGCATTCCCACGCGGGAGCGTGGGAACGATCAGGTAAGGGAATTAACCCTCATCCCCCTCATCATCATCCCCAGCATCAACCTTCATCCCCAATTCCTTGATCTTGCGCGTCAAGGTATTGCGGCCCCAGCCCAGCAGCACGGCGGCGTCGCGACGGCGGCCGGCGGTGTGTTTGAGGGCGGTTTCGATCATGATCCGCTCGAAACTCGGCACGGCGCTGTCGAGCAGGCTCGACTGACCGCGTGCCAGGGCCTGATCGGCCCACTGGCGCAGTGCCTGTTCCCAGTTGGTCACCGGTGCCGAATCCTGCGGCAGGCTCAGCAGCTCCGGCGGCAGGTCGCTGATGTGCACTTCACGACCCGAAGCCATCACGGTGATCCAGCGGCAGGTGTTCTCCAGCTGGCGCACGTTACCCGGCCATGGCAGGTTTTTCAGGTATTCCTCGGTTTCGCTTTTCAGCAGCTTCGGTTCCACGGCCAATTCTTGCGCGGCGCGGCTGAGGAAGTGCTTGGCCAGGGTCGGGATGTCTTCGCGACGGTCCGACAGCCGTGGAATGTGGATGCGGATCACGTTGAGGCGGTGAAACAAGTCCTCACGGAATTTTCCGGCATGCACCAGGGTTTCCAGATTCTGGTGCGTCGCGGCGATGATTCGCACATCGACCTTCACCGGCACATGACCGCCAACGCGGTAAAACTCGCCGTCCGCCAGTACCCGCAGCAAGCGGGTCTGAGTGTCCGCCGGCATGTCGCCGATTTCATCGAGGAACAGCGTGCCGCCATCGGCCTGTTCAAAACGCCCGCGACGCAGATTGGCCGCGCCGGTGAACGCGCCTTTTTCATGGCCGAACAGCTCGGACTCCATCAGATCCTTGGGGATCGCCGCCATGTTCAACGCAATGAACGGCGAAGCCGCCCGTGGGCTGTGACGGTGCAGGGCGTGGGCCACCAGTTCTTTACCGGTACCGGATTCGCCGTTGATCAGCACGGTGATGTTGGAGTGGCTCAAGCGCCCGATGGCGCGAAACACTTCCTGCATCGCCGGCGCTTCGCCGATGATTTCCGGGGTGCGGGTCAGCGTTGGGACGACTTCCAGGCCTTGCTGTTCCTGAGCGTGCTGATTGGCGCGCTTGACCAGCGATACGGCTTCGTCGACGTCGAACGGCTTGGGCAGGTATTCGAACGCGCCGCCCTGATAGGACGCGACAGCGCTGTCCAGATCGGAGTGCGCGGTCATGATGATCACCGGCAACCGTGGGTGTTGTTCGCGAATCCGCGCCAGAAGGTCCAGACCGCTGGCACCCGGCATGCGGATGTCGGAGATGATCACGTCCGGCTGCTGGCGCGCCAGGCGGCTCATCACGCCATCGGCGCTGTCGAAGCTTTGCGTGGTCATGCCCTCCTGCTGCAAGGCTTTTTCCAGGACCCAACGGATAGAACGGTCGTCATCGACGATCCACACGGTTTCACTACGGCTCATGTCGATGTGGCTCCTTGTTCCAGTGGCAGAAAGATCGAGAACGTGGTGTGGCCTGGATGGCTGTCACATTCGATCAGGCCCTGGTGCTGGCTGATGATGTTCTGGGTGATGGCCAGGCCCAGCCCGGTACCGTCCGGGCGGCCGCTGACCATGGGGAAGAAGATGGTTTCCTGCAGCTCGGCGGGGATTCCCGGGCCGTTGTCGATGATTTCGATCTTGGTCACCAGGCGATGGCGCACGTGGCCGATGGTGAACTGGCGCATGGTGCGGGTACGCAAGCTGATGCGGCCAAGGCGCAGTTCGTTCTGGCTGCTGATGGCCTGCATCGCGTTGCGCACGATGTTCAGCACGGCTTGAATCATCTGTTCGCGATCGATCAAGACATCCGGAATGCTTGGGTCATAGTCGCGCACCAAAGTGATGCAGCCCTGACTTTCGGCCTCCACCAACTGACACACACGTTCCAGCACTTCATGGACGTTGCACATGGCCAGCGACGGCAGCTTGTTGGAGCCGAGCATGCGATCCACCAGGTTGCGCAGGCGATCGGCCTCTTCAATGATCACATTGGTGTAGTCGCGCAGGCTTTCCTCCGGCAACTCACGGGCGAGCAACTGTGCCGCGCCGCGAATTCCGCCCAGCGGATTCTTGATCTCGTGGGCGAGGCCGCGCACCAGCATCTTGCTGGTTTCCTGCTTCGACAGCTGCGCCTCTTCCTTGGTGATCCGCAGCAAGCGGTCGCGGGGATGAACCTCCAGCAGCAGCATCGTGTCGCCATTGCTCAGGATCGGCGTTACCGCGTAGTCGACGGTCAGGGTCTGGCCGGTGAGGGCGGTGAGCATCGCTTCGCGCTTGGTGAACGGGTGCGCCTGCTCGACCGCCTGACGCAGGGAGTTCAGCGCTTCGGTGGATTCGGTGAACAACTCACTGATGAACTGCCCATGGCTGCGCTGGCCGCTGATGGCCAGCAGCATCTCCGCCGCGGGGTTCATGTATTCGAGGCGCAGTTCGGCGTCGAGCAGAATGGTGGCGGTGGTCAGGTTGTCGAGTAGCAAGCGGTGCAGTGCGTCGCTAATGGTCATCAGGACCTCTTTGGAGCCGGGCGCGCGAAAGGAAACAAGCGCTGATACGAGGAAAATGCAAAAACCAAACCAAGGCTCCGAAAAGAAGCGTTTAGAGCCTGAAACAGGCGTTTTACGCTCGTTTGCGTGGCGTTCTGCCAGTTTTTGCGAGTACTTTCGAACCAAAATGGGTTGAAATGTGAGTACGGTGCAGATGAGTGCACCAATAGAGTGCGCCAACCTGAACGAAGTTAGAAGAAGCGCAGCAAGGAGCTTCTTTCTTCTTCAGGCTTGTCTTTGAGAGGGCATTCCGGCCGTTGGCCGTAGTCGGTGAGGGCGCAAGGTTTGGCCTGGCGTTTCTGCGCGAGGGAGATACGCAGCATGTGGAACGGCTGATTGGCCGTGCGTTCCACGGTGCGGCCCTGTTCGTCGAGGATTT
This sequence comes from Pseudomonas frederiksbergensis, assembly GCF_017114915.1. Lineage (GTDB taxonomy): Bacteria > Pseudomonadota > Gammaproteobacteria > Pseudomonadales > Pseudomonadaceae > Aquipseudomonas > Aquipseudomonas frederiksbergensis_I. The sequence continues at coordinate 140,320 of NZ_JAAUOE010000002.1, read as the reverse complement.
CCACCGACAGGTTGTGACTGCCGCGGTCGATATTGCTCAGGGCGAACACCGGGCTCGGGCCGGGCTCGGCGGTGGGCTGGCCGTCCAGCAGCAAACGGTAACGATGACCCTGTTGCAGGCCGGGTTCGCTGGTAACGCTGACGATCAATTCACCGGCACTGCTACGGATCGTGGCATCCGGTTCCGGCACCAGTACCCGAAGCATGTCGTAATGAAACAGTGGTTTGGCTTTGGTTTCTTTCGCTGCCGTCACGGGGGCGCCGCTCGGGTTGGCCGACATTCGATTGCTTGTCGCCAGTGGCACACGCTTGGCGTTGCGGGTGCCCGGCTGATCGGTGAAGACTCGATTACCCTGGGCGTCGACGTAGGTAAAAACCTCAGCCATTGCCGGCAGACTGAGCAGGCACGCGACCAACAGCCAGATCCTCAAGGCTTATGCACTCGCTGCACGGTGAAGGTCACGGTGGGGCTCTGTTGCACGACCTTTTGCCCATCGATCACCTGAACCGCGAGGTTGTGCTCGCCACGGTCAATGTTCACCAGTTGCAGAGTCGGTACGTTGCTCGGCTGGCCGTAGGGTTGATCATCCAGCAACAGCCTCAATCGGTGAGTGCCTTGCAGGCGCGGTTGAATCAGTACACCGACGGTGAACGTGCCATTGTTGGCGCGCAGGGCTTCTTCGGTGGGCAGGCCGGTCAGTTCCAGCACTTGATAGGCGCTGCCGGGCTGTTCGCGGCTACTGGCTTGCGCCGGCGCTACCGGCTCGCTTGGCGACTGGCGCTCGACGCTGTTGAGCGGTGGTAATTCCACCAGTCGAGCGTTAACGCCATCGGGCGGTTGATTGCTGTAGGCGGTGTTGCCGTTGGCGTCGGTGTACTTGTAGATCTGCGCGGCGGCGGGCAGAGCGATCAGTACGAGCAGGCATAACAACAATGAGCGCATTGCAGGCTTCCATTGGCCGTTGGGCAAGTGTCCGGCCCTGTTCCGTTCGTGGCGACTAAGCGCTGAGCATAGAGCACCTCAGCGCATATCGGCAGGCCGGCTCAGCGGCTGGCGCTGCACAACTCGGCGGTGGCGCGTACCCGGGCGAGCTCGCGCAGTGGCGCCTGGGCGCCGGTTTTATTGGCCTTGGCCAGCCAGGATGCGCACTGCGGATCGTTGCGATAAGGGCTGAAATCGGCCAGTTGTTGCAGCAGGCGTTTTTGTAACTGATCAAGTTGCGGGCGGATCTGCCCGACGAGGTCGGGGCGAGGATCGTCGGGTGCCTTGCCTTGCGCATGCCAGTCAGACAAATGCGCGTATTGCACCAGTTTGTTGGCCTCGATCTGCGCCGAGAAAAACTGTTCGACGGCTTCATTGCTCAATTTATAGGCAGGTGCCAGGGCGACGGCTCCGGCAATCACCTCGCGCTCGCGTTGACGGTCTTCCACAGGTTTGCCGCTGTCCCATTTGCTCAGCGCGACCTGGTCGGCAATCGCCAGGCGCTCCTCGATGGTGCCAAGCAACGGAGCGAGGGCGGCAGGTGCCGGGCTGGCAAAAGCGCTGTTGGCCAGCAAGGCAGTGAACAAGGCAAGGCATGGGCGTAGACGCATGGGGGGGCTCGGCTTTATCGGATGAAGGGCATGATGCACGCAACCGGGCATCCGATGACAGGCGTTCGCCCATAAAAAAGGCCTCCCGAAGGAGGCCTCTCTTTTGTCACGCCGCGTGCCGCGGCGCTACCGGATCAGCAGCTGTAGTACAGCTCATATTCCAGTGGGTGTACGAAGGTACGAACCTTGATTTCTTCTTCGCTTTTCAGCGCGATGTAAGCGTCGATGAAGTCGTCGCTGAAAACGCCGCCTTTGGTCAGGAACGCACGACCTTTGTCCAGCTCTTCCAGGGCTTCTTTCAGGCTGCCGCAAACTTGTGGGATCTCTTTCGCCTCTTCAGGCGGCAGGTCGTACAGGTTTTTGTCAGCGGCGTCGCCAGGGTGGATCTTGTTCTGGATACCGTCCAGACCGGCCATCAGCAGTGCAGCGAAGGCCAGGTACGGGTTGGCAGCCGGATCCGGGAAGCGAGCTTCGATACGGCGGGCTTTCGGGCTCGACACGTAAGGAATGCGGATCGAAGCGGAGCGGTTACGGGCCGAGTAGGCCAGCATTACTGGCGCTTCGAAGCCTGGAACCAGACGCTTGTAGGAGTTGGTCGCCGGGTTGGTGAAGCCGTTCAGGGCCTTACCGTGCTTGATGATGCCGCCGATGAAGTACAGAGCGGTATCGGACAGGCCGGCATAGCCTTCACCTGCGAAGGTGTTCTTGCCATCTTTCCAGATGGACATGTGTACGTGCATACCCGAGCCGTTGTCGCCGTACAGAGGCTTAGGCATGAAGGTCGCGGTGCGGCCGTAGGCATCGGCAACGTTGTGCACGACATACTTCAGGGTTTGGGTTTCGTCGGCTTTCTTCACCAGGGTGTTGAACTTGACGCCGATTTCGTTCTGGCCGGCAGTTGCCACTTCGTGGTGGTGAACTTCGACGGTCAGGCCCATTTCTTCCAGTGCGTTGCACATGGAGGTACGGATTTCGTGGTCGTGGTCGAACGGTGGAACCGGGAAGTAGCCGCCTTTGACGCCTGGACGGTGGCCCTTGTTACCGCCTTCGATGTCCTGGTCGGACATCCACGAACCTTGTTCGGAGTAGATTTTGAACATGGAACCGGAAATGTCGGACTTGAACTTCACTTGGTCGAAGATGAAGAACTCTGGCTCCGGACCGGCGTATGCGGTATCGCCAACGCCGGTGGACTTCAGGTACTCCTCGGCACGCTTGGCGATCGCACGTGGGTCGCGGTCATAGCCTTGCATGCTCGAAGGTTCGATGATGTCGCAGACCAGGATCAGGGTTGGTTCTTCAGTGAACGGATCCAGTACGGCAGTGGAATCGTCCGGCATCAGGATCATGTCGGAGGCTTCGATACCTTTCCAGCCAGAGATGGAGGAGCCGTCGAACATTTTGCCGACTTCGAAGAAGTCTTCATCCAGCGCATCGCGAGCCGGCATGGTCACGTGGTGCTGAGTGCCTTTGGTGTCCGTGAAGCGCAGATCAATCCACTTGACGTCATGATCTTTGATGAGTTGAACCGACTTCGACATAGTGTCCTCCGGGTGGCTTCGGGCTAGTAATGGATGCCCTTAAATGTGGGTGATGCCGGCGCGAATACTCTGCCAAGGCAACCTGCCTCACAAGGGAGCAAATTGCATGCCAGTGCCCCACCATGGGTTTTTTGCCCCAATTTCACGCTTATAGAGGGGCAACGCACCGTAAAGCGCAAAATCACGCCCTGTAATGTAGCGTTGAATTCCATAAATGACCTGTTTTGGTGCGCACAAAACCTTCTGCACATTAACTGGTTAAACCTTGAGCAATTTCCGCTATAATCCGCGCCCCCCTTTTTCGGCTGGCCCTGCGCGCGCTGTTTTCATGAAACTAATCGTAAAAGTCTTCCCCGAGATCACCATCAAGAGCCGCCCGGTACGGATGCGTTTCATCCGCCAATTGGCCAAGAACATCCGCACCGTGCTCCGCGACCTGGATCCGGCCGTGGTGGTGAACGGTGTGTGGGACAATCTCGAGCTGGAAACCCGCGTCAGCGACCCCAAGGTCCTGAAAGAGATGGGCGAACGCCTGACCTGCACGCCGGGCATCGCGCACTTTCTGCAGATCGACGAGTACCCGCTGGGCGACTTCGACGACATCGTCGAGAAGTGCAAGCAGCACTACGGCGATGCGCTGGCCGGGAAGATTTTCTCGGTGCGCTGCAAGCGTGCCGGCAAGCACCCATTCAGTTCGATAGACATCGAGAAATATGTCGGCAGCCAGTTGCGCCGCCAGTGCGGTGCCGCCGGAATCGACCTGAAAAAACCCGAAATCGAAGTCCGTATCGAAGTTCGCGACCAACGGTTGTTCGTGATCCACAGCCAGCACAACGGCATCGGCGGTTATCCGCTCGGCGCCCTGGAGCAGACGCTTGTACTGATGTCCGGTGGCTTCGATTCCACCGTTGCGGCCTACCAGATCATGCGCCGCGGGCTGATGAGCCATTTCTGCTTCTTCAATCTGGGCGGGCGAGCCCATGAGCTGGGCGTGATGGAAGTCGCGCACTTCATCTGGAAGAAGTACGGCAGCTCCCAACGCGTGTTATTTGTCAGTGTGCCGTTCGAGGAAGTGCTGGGAGAAATTCTCGGGAAAGTCGATAACAGTCATATGGGTGTAGTTTTGAAGCGTATGATGTTGCGCGCTGCTTCCCGAATTGCCGATCGACTGCACATCGAAGCGCTGGTCACGGGTGAGGCGATCTCCCAGGTGTCGAGCCAGACGTTGCCGAACCTGTCCGTGATCGACTGCGTGACCGACAAGCTGGTCTTGCGTCCACTGATCGCCAGTCACAAGCAGGACATCATCGACACGGCCAACGAGATCGGCACCGCCGATTTCGCCCGGCACATGCCGGAGTACTGCGGGGTCATCTCGGTCAATCCGAAGACCGCGGCCAAGCGCTACCGCGTGGAGCACGAAGAGAAAGAATTCGACATGGCAGTCCTTGAGCGCGCGCTCGAGAACGCCAAACTGGTGCCGATCGATCGCGTGATCGACGAATTGGGCCAGGACTTGCAAATTGAAGAAGTCAGCGAAGCGCTGGCCGGCCAGATCATCATCGACATCCGTCACCCGGATGCCGCCGAGGACGACCCGCTGGAGCTTCCTGGTATCGAGGTACAGACGATGCCGTTTTATGCACTGAACGCTCGTTTCAAGGAACTGGACCCTACTCGCCAGTACCTGCTGTATTGCGACAAAGGCGTGATGAGTCGCCTGCATGCCCACCATTTGCTCAGTGAGGGGCATGCCAATGTGCGCGTTTATCGACCGAGCTAAGTGCCCGGGGCTGTTTGCCTGTGGCCTGCGTCACCGGCCCCCCGATGCCACCGTCAAGCTGTAACGGCTTTCACGGACGCTACTGTTAATCGCTGCCAAGACTTGTCAGCACACCGAATCCTCTGATCGAGATACACAAGTGATCGAAAATCTACGCAACATCGCCATCATTGCCCACGTTGACCACGGTAAAACCACCCTGGTAGACAAACTCCTGCGTCAATCCGGCACCCTGGAGCGCAACGAGCTCAACGACGAGCGCGTGATGGACTCCAACGACCAGGAGAAAGAGCGCGGTATTACCATTCTGGCGAAAAACACCGCCATCAACTGGAACGGCTACCACATCAACATCGTGGACACCCCGGGCCACGCCGACTTCGGCGGCGAAGTTGAACGCGTAATGTCGATGGTCGACTCCGTTCTGCTGCTGGTTGACGCTCAAGACGGCCCGATGCCGCAAACCCGTTTCGTGACCAAGAAGGCGTTCGAAGCCGGCCTGCGTCCAATCGTGTGCATCAACAAGGTTGACCGTCCAGGCGCGCGTCCGGACTGGGTTCTGGACCAGATCTTCGACCTGTTCGACAACCTGGGTGCCACCGAAGAACAGCTGGACTTCAAAGTCGTCTACGCCTCGGCCCTGAACGGTATTGCCGGTCTGGACCACAACGAAATGGCTGAAGACATGACCCCGCTGTACCAGTCGATCGTCGACAACGTACCGGCGCCGGCTGTTGACCGTGACGGTCCGTTCCAGATGCAGATCTCCGCACTGGACTACAACAGCTTCCTGGGTGTTATCGGCGTTGGCCGTATCGCTCGTGGTCGCGTCAAGCCGAACACCCCGGTTGTGGCGATCAGCGCCGACGGCAAGAAGCGCAACGGTCGTATCCTGAAGCTGATGGGTCACCACGGTCTGCACCGTATCGACGTTGAAGAAGCGGCTGCCGGCGACATCGTGTGCATCAGCGGTATGGACGAATTGTTCATCTCCGACACCCTGTGCCAGCTGGACACCCCGGAGGCGATGAAGCCTCTGACCGTTGACGAGCCGACCGTTTCCATGACCTTCCAGGTAAACGACTCGCCTTTCTGCGGTAAAGAAGGCAAGTTCGTGACTTCCCGTAACATCAAGGAACGTCTGGACAAAGAGCTGCTGTACAACGTTGCACTGCGCGTCGAAGAAGGCGACTCGGCTGACAAGTTCAAGGTGTCCGGCCGTGGTGAGCTGCACCTCTCGGTTCTGATCGAAACCATGCGTCGCGAAGGCTTCGAAATGGCTGTAGGCCGTCCGGAAGTGATCATCCGTCTGGTTGACGGCGTGAAGCACGAACCGTACGAAAACGTCACCATCGACCTGCCGGAAGAATCCCAGGGCAAGGTGATGGAAGAGATGGGCCTGCGTAAGGGCGACCTGACCAACATGGTGCCGGATGGCAAGGGCCGTGTACGTCTGGAATACAACATCCCTGCTCGTGGTCTGATCGGTTTCCGTAACCAGTTCCTGACCCTGACCAACGGTGCTGGCATCCTGACCTCGATCTTCGACCGTTACGACGTGATGAAGTCCGGCGACATGTCCGGCCGTCAGAACGGCGTTCTGGTTTCGGTTGAAACCGGCAAGGCGCTGACCTACTCCCTGGAAACCCTGCAGGCGCGTGGCAAGCTGTTCGTTGAACACGGTCAGGAAATCTACAACGGTCAGATCGTTGGTCTGAACAGCCGTGACAACGACCTGGGCGTTAACCCTACCAAGGGCAAGAAGCTCGACAACATGCGTGCTTCGGGCAAAGACGAAACCATCGCTCTGGTTCCACCTGTTCGCTTCACCCTGGAACAGGCTCTGGAATTCATCCAGGACGATGAGCTGTGCGAAGTGACGCCTAAGTCCATCCGTCTTCGCAAGAAGATCCTGGACGAAAGCGAGCGTACCCGCGCTGCCAAGAAAGCCAAGGCATAAGATTTAGCCCCGGCTGAACGAAAACGCCCCCGGTCGAAAGGCCGGGGGCGTTTTTGTTTGTCTGGCTGTAGCAGCTGCCGAGCCTGCGAGGCTGCGTTCGGCTGCGCAGCCGTCGTGAAATCAAACGCAGCCTCGCTGGGGCTCGACAGCTGCTACGGGGATCGAGGCGGCTTTAAAATTTTTCGAGGGTGCGGCTGGAGCTGCTGGTCTCGCGCACCACTTCTTTAGGCTTGTACGCGCAATACCCCGGCCGTGGTCCGATCTTGGGGTGGTTGCGGCAGGTGTCCGGGCGCTTATCATAAATAGTGCACAAACGGCTTTTACGATCCAGGTACAGGCAATCGTTGTTGCTCATGCGCTGGAGGGTGAAGATCTCGGACTTCTGGTTGTAGCGCTCGACAATCCCTTCCTTCTGCAAGCGCTTGGCGATGTTCTTGGGTGGATCGCCCAGTTCGAATTCGTCGACGATGCCGATACGGATCAGATCCTTGATCTTGACCTCGACCGGCAGCGTGCAGCAGCTGGACATGCACGAGCCGCACATTGGGGCAGAGTACTTGGCCCAGGTATCGAGGCGATCGATTTCCGCGGCGGCGATCAGGTTGGGCTTCATCATCGGTTGTTACCAGCGTGTGCATCAGGGCGCGCGATCATACCGGGACTGGTGGATTTTTGAACAACCTTTCGCCAGATTTTTTTGTTTGTCGCAAAATAGACACTGTGTCCGGCACGGCCCCTGCATTGTTTCAGGCACGCGATAACCTGATGCCGATCTATCTCGCACTAACAGGAAAAACTGCCGAACCAGAGTCTCCATGGTCTGTCAGACCGACTAGGCTCAGACAACTTCACGCTCGCTCGAGGTCCTATCGATGACTCAAGAACCACTTGTTCGCGAAGCAGAGGTGGCCGCATTCCGCGACGCCGTCTTGACCAAGCTCACCTACGCGGTGGGCAAAGACCCGGATCACGCCTTCGACCATGACTGGTTCGAAGCCATTGCCCTGGCGGCGCGCGATCACATGGTCGAGCACTGGATGGACCACACCCGGCAGATCTACCGCAAAGGCCAGAAACGGGTTTATTACCTCTCCCTTGAATTCCTCATCGGCCGCTTGCTCTACGACAGCCTGAGCAACCTTGGCCTGCTCGATGTCGCCCGTGAGGCCATGACCGAACTGGGCGTCGACATCGAACGGATCCGCCTGCTGGAACCCGATGCGGCACTGGGCAACGGTGGCCTCGGGCGTCTGGCGGCGTGCTTCATGGAAAGCATGTCGACCCTGGGCATCGCCGGCCATGGCTACGGCATTCGTTACGAACACGGCTTGTTCCGCCAGGCCATCGTCGACGGCTGGCAGCAGGAGCAGACCGAACACTGGCTGGATTTCGGCAACCCCTGGGAGTTTGAGCGGCCGGAGGTTGCCTACCCGATCGGCTTCGGCGGCAGTGTCGAAACCGTGACCGATGAAACCGGCAAGTCCAGGCAAGTCTGGTCCCCGGCGGAAACCGTGCGGGCCATTGCCTATGACACCCCGGTGGTCGGTTGGAAAGGCGCGAGTGTCAATACGCTGCGACTGTGGCGCGCCCGGGCGATGGAAGAGTTGCACCTGGAGCGCTTCAACGCTGGCGATCACCTGGGCGCGGTAGCAGAAGTGGCCTGGGCGGAAAGTATCTCCCGCGTGCTCTACCCGGCGGACAGCAACGAGGCCGGCCAGGAATTGCGTCTGCGTCAGGAATATTTCTTCGTCGCCGCGTCCTTGCAGGATTTGTTGCGCCGCCATCGCAACATGCACACCTCGGTGCTGACCCTGGGCGATCACGCCGCCATTCAACTCAACGACACTCACCCCTCGATCGCCGTGGCCGAACTGATGCGTCAGCTGGTCGACGTGTATGACGTGGCGTGGGATGCGGCGTGGCAGATCACGGTCGACACGCTGTCGTACACCAACCACACGTTGTTGCCGGAAGCGCTGGAAACCTGGCCGGTCGGTTTGATGGAGCGAATGCTGCCACGGCACATGCAGATCATTTATTTGATCAACGCCCAGCACATCGACTCGCTGCGAGCCAAGGGCATTCACGATTTCGACGTGCTGCGTGCGATTTCGTTGATCGAGGAAGACAACGGTCGCCGCGTGCGCATGGGTAACCTGGCGTTCCTGGGTTCCCACAGCGTCAACGGCGTATCCGGCCTGCACACGCAGCTGATGCGTAGCACGGTGTTCTCTGAACTGCACAAGCTTTACCCGGACCGGATCAACAACAAAACCAACGGCATTACCTTCCGCCGCTGGCTCTATCAGGCCAACCCCGAGCTGACCTCGATGCTGGTCGACGCCCTCGGTCCGAAGCTGCTGGACAACCCCGAGGAGGGTTTGCTGGCGCTGGAACCGTTTGCCGAGAAGACTGCATTTCGCAAGCAGTTCGCCGAACAGCGACTGCACAACAAGAAGGCCCTGGCGTACCTGATTCATGAGCGGCTGGGGGTTGCGATCAACCCGGCGGCGATGTTCGACGTGCAGGTCAAGCGCATCCACGAATACAAACGTCAGTTGCTCAACCTGCTGCACACCGTCGCGCTGTATCAGGCGATTCGCGCCGAGCCGGAAATCGACTGGGTGCCGCGGGTGAAAATCTTCGCCGGCAAGGCGGCGGCCAGTTATCACCAGGCCAAGCTGATCATCAAGCTGACCAACGACATCGCCCGGGTGGTCAACAACGACCCGACCGTGCGCGGTTTGCTCAAAGTGGTGTTCCTGCCCAACTACAATGTGAGCCTGGCCGAAAGCATCATTCCGGCGGCGGATTTGTCGGAGCAGATTTCCACCGCCGGCTTCGAAGCCTCGGGCACCAGCAACATGAAGTTCGGCCTCAACGGCGCGTTGACCATCGGCACCCTGGACGGGGCCAACGTGGAGATGTGCGAGCGTATCGGCGCCGAGCACATGTTCATCTTCGGCCTCAGCGCCGAGCAAGTGGAAGCGCGCAAGCTCAATCATGAATTCAACGCGACGCCGGACATTGCCGCCTCCCATCGCCTGAACGACGTGCTGCAAGCGATTCGCAGCGGGGTGTTCTCGCCGGACGATCCGTCCCGTTACACCTCGTTGATCGATTCGCTGGTGGACTACGACCGTTTCCTGGTCTGCGCCGATTTTGACTCCTACTGGAACGCCCAGATGCGGGTCGAGGCTCACTGGCACGATTCGAAAGAATGGTGGCGCTCGGCGGTATTGAGCAGCGCGCGGATGGGCTGGTTCTCGTCCGACCGGACCATTCGCGAGTACGCCACGGATATTTGGAAGGCTTTTGAGTAACTTTTAGCAATAATTGCGAGTCAGGCCCGACGGTTGTTGGGCCGGACCGATATACTAAGCGCCAGTTCCACCGGATGTTTCAGTGACCGCGATGACGTCATTGCAAACGCCACAAGGCAATGGGCTGCTTAGGGATATCGACCATGCAATGGATGTTCATGCTGATTGGGCTGCTGTTGGGCTGGATACTTGACGAGTCGTTCAGCGACGCGCTGTTGGGCGCTTTGCTCGGGCTGGGTATCGGTCAGGCCATTCGCATGGGCCGCTTGAGCGCTCAATCGACGGAGCAGCGGCGCTTGCTCGATCAGGCCCAGGTTGCGCTGCATGCGGTCGAGCAGCGTCTGGCATTGCTGGAGGTGTCGGGCGTCAAGGCGCCGGAACCAGACGAACCGGTTGCCGGCGAGCCCGCTGAATCGCCAGAAATCACTCTTGAGCAAGCCCCCGTCGCAACCCCGGAATTGGTCTGGGAGCTGCCGCCCGAACTCGAACCCATCACTGCGGCCGCTGCCGAAGCCAGTGGTCCGCAGCCTGCTGATGCCTGGAAACCCGAGCCGGTCGCCCGCGAACCACAGCAACCGGCTGAGCCGCGCGGCCCGAACTTCATCGAACGCGCCATCAGCGGTGCGCGCAATTGGTTGTTCGGCGGCAATACCGTGCTGCGGGTCGGCGTGGTGCTGTTGTTCCTCGGCCTGGCCTTCCTGTTGCGCTATGCCACCGAAGGCATGGTGGTGCCCGTCGAGTTGCGTTATGCCGGTGTCGCGGCGGCGGCCTTGGGCCTGCTCGCTCTGGGCTGGTGGCTGAGGCTGCGCAACAGCAACTACGCGCTGATGCTGCAAGGCACCGGGATCGCAGTGTTGTACCTCACGGTATTTGCCGCGATGCGTTTGCATCCGTTGCTTGATCCCAAGGCGGCATTGGGCCTGTTGGTGGTGGTGACCGTGTTCTCGGCGATTCTGGCCATTACCCAAAACGCGTTAGGCCTGGCCGCCGCTGCCGCGCTGGGCGGTTTCGCCGCGCCGATCCTGACCTCCACCGGTTCCGGCAATCATGTCGCGCTGTTCAGCTATTTCACCCTGCTCAACGCCGGCATTCTCGCCATCGCGTGGTTCAAGGCCTGGCGGTTACTCAACCTGATCGGTTTTGTCGGCACCTTCGGCATCGGGTTGGCCTGGGGCCTGCGTTCCTATAAACCGGAACTGCTGTGGAGCACCGAGCCGTTCCTGATTCTGTTTTTCCTGATGTACCTGGTCATCGGTTTGTTGTTCACCCGGCGCAAGTTGCTGGAAATGAGTGACGCGCCCGAGGATGACAGCCGTGAAGCGCTGCTGCACTGGTCGGCGCGCAAGGGTGATTACGTCGACGGCACCATGCTGTTCGCGCCACCGCTGGTGGGCTTCGGTCTGCAGTTCGCGCTGGTGGAGCATCTGGAGTTTGCCGCGGCCTTCAGCGCCTTGGCACTGGGCATGATTTACATGGGCCTGGCCCGGATGCTGATGGGCGGACGGGCATTGCTGCTGGCGGAAACCTGTCTGGCGCTGGGGGTGATCTTCGCCAGCCTGGCGATCCCTCTGGGGCTCGACGCGCGTTGGACTTCGGCAGCCTGGGCGGTGGAGGGTGCAGGGATTTTCTGGCTCGGCCTGCGTCAACAGCGACCGTTGGCGCGAGCCTTTGCCTTGCTGCTGCAACTGGGCTCGGCAGTGGCTTTCCTCAGCGAACTGCGCAGCGGCGAGAGCAGCCTGCTCGATGGCGCACCGCTGGGGGCGTTGATGCTCGGCGTGGCGTTGCTGTTCAGCTTCTACCAATTGCGCAAAGCATTGCCCGAACAGGCATCTCCGTGGGAACGCCAAGGGTTGCCGGTGTTGGCCTGCCTGGGCCTGACGTTCCTCTATCTGTTGGCGCCGCTGTTTTTCTTCACTCACGGCACAGCGATCAGTTGGGCGCTGGCCGGGTTGGCGACACTGTTCGTCGGCCTGCGCCTGCAATCGCGGGCGTTCCTGTTCAGCGCGTTTGCCGTGCAACTGCTCGGCGGTGCGCTGTTCCTGTTGCGGTTGCAAGGGGCGAGCGGCGAATCGGCTGCGGTATTCAGCGCTGGCTGGAGCGGTTTACTCAGCGCGTCCCTGATCGGGTTGGCATTGATTGCGGGCATGTTGCTGGCGGCCCGCGACGACATGGTGCGCAATGACGTGCGCTTGCTGCGCGGCTTGTCGGTGGTGTTACTGGCCGGTCTGGTGCTGATCAACCTTGCGGTGCTGTTCGTGTTGCCGTGGCAAACCGCGAGTGCGGTGTGGGCGGCCAGTGGTTTGTTCATCATCTGGCTGAGCCTGTACCTGAAGCAGCGCGTGAGTTTTGTCTTTGGTCTGCTGTTGCAGGTGATTGGTGGCGTGGCGTTCCTGTTCGCCGGGCCGGACTTGCTCGGGCCGCTGCTCAGCGAAGGGTTGCGACCGCTGGCTCATAGCGGGTTCTGGACACCGTTGGTGTTGGGGCTGGCGGCATTCGTCGGCGCCTGGCGTTTGCAGCTCGGCAACCATGCTTCGGCCTTTGACGTTTTGAGCCTGCAGCGTTTGTCCGAAGTGTTGCTGGTGTGGGGCGCGGGTTGGTGGGCACTGGCGTGGATCAGCGAAGTGCTGCGCTTTGCGCCTGTGAACCTGCAAGCGACGTTGTTGCTGGCGGTCGCGGCAGTGAGTGTGGCGCTGTGGGCGGTACTGGCGCTGCGGTTGACATGGTCGTCGCTGGGCTTGCTTTGCACCTTGCTGATTCCCGCCGCCGGTCTGGTGTTGCTCGCAGCCTGGTATTCGCGTTATCACCCGGCCGCCAACTTCGGCTGGCTGGTTTGGGCTGCCGTGTTCGTGGTGCATTTCATCTCGCTGCGACGCTTGGCACCGATGCTGCCTGCAAGAGCCCTGAGCACCGCCCATGTGCTCGGTTGCTGGCTGTTGATCGGCGTGTTGGCCCTGGAGCTGCGTTATGGCTTGCTGCTGTTGTCCGAGCAGTACAACGCCTGGCGCTGGTTGGGTTGGGCGATTCTGCCAAGCCTGTATCTGGTGCTGATGGCCGCACCGCGCGCGTGGCCGTGGCCGGTGTCGGCATATTCGCGCGAGTACCGGGTCTATGCCGCCGCGCCGTTGGCGTTGTTGATGCTCGGCTGGTTTTGGCTGGCGAACATCGCCAGTGACGGCACCGCCGAGCCGTTGCCGTATGTACCGCTGATCAACCCGCTGGAGCTGGGCCTGTTGTTCGCCCTGTTCGGCGTTTACGTCTGGTCCCGCAACGCAGTCGCGCCACTGGAGATCCGTAAGGATTACGCCGATAACGCCACGCAGGTGATTGCCGGTGTTTCACTGTTCGCCTTCTTCACCGCGCTGGTGATGCGTGCGGCTCATCACTGGGGCGGCGTGCCGTTCGCGCTGGATCTGCTGCTCGAGTCGATGCTGGTGCAGGCCGGCCTGTCCATTGTCTGGACCTTGATGGCCTTGAGCCTGATGATCGGTGGGCATCTGCGTCACCGCCGCGAAGTCTGGCTGATCGGCGCGGCGCTGATCGCGCTGGTGGTCGCCAAATTGTTCTTCGTTGAATTGAGTAACCGCGGCGGGCTGGCGCGGATCGTGTCGTTTATCGGTGTTGGCGTGTTGCTGTTGGTGGTGGGCTATTTCGCCCCATTGCCACCCAAGCGTGCCGAGACTGTGTCGGGTGCTGAAAAACCGGCCCCTGAAACCGAAGGAGTGTCGTCTTGAGTCAGAAGCTGAGCCTGGGCTGGTGCGGTGCTGTTGTGCTGGGTGTGACGCTGTCGGTCGGCGCGCAGGAAAAACCTTCGGATTTCGCCACGCAGGTGCCGTTGTCCGTGAGTGGCCAGGGCCCGTGGTATCGCCTGGAATTGCCCTTGGGCGTGCAACTGAACGCGCGGCAAACCGATCTCAGCGATCTACGCGTGTTCAATGCAGCCGGTGAGCCTCAAGCCTACGCCTTGGCCCGGGAACCGGCGCAGACCCACGAAAACCGCCTGCTGACCGACGTAAAGTGGTTCCCGTTGTACAACTCGGCGGACGACACTGAACGCGCGCCGAGTGTGCGCGTGCAATCGAACACCAACGGCACGTTGATCGAAGTGCAGCCATCCAGCCAGTTGGAGGCGGGCGAAGAAGAGCTGCGCGGCTGGTTGCTCGATGCCAGCGGCATCAAGGCGCCGTTGCAGCAACTGATCCTCGACTGGACCAGCGAACGCGACGGTTTCCAGCGTTTCAGCATCGAAGCCAGCAACGATTTGCAGCATTGGCAGTCGTGGGGCGAAGGGCAGGTGGCGCGGCTGACGTTTGCCGACGAGAGAGTCGAGCAACATGAAGTCGGCCTGCCGGGGCAATCGGCGCGCTATCTGCGCTTGCTGTGGAACTCGCCTCAGTCGGCGCCAGTGCTGACGTCGGCGCAGCTGGAAAGCACCAACCCTCGCACCCTGCCGCTGCCGTTGGTCTGGTCGCAACCATTGGCCGGCAGCAGCGTGAAGGCCGGTGAGTACATCTGGCAATTGCCGATGGGGCTGAATGTCCAGCGTTTGCAGATCGAGCTGAGCCAGCCCAACAGCCTGGCACCGGTGACGTTGTCGGGTCGCCGGGAGACCAGCCTGCCGTGGCAACCGCTGACCAGCGGTTTGCTTTATCGCCTGACCCAGAATGGCCAGGACGTGGTACAGAACGAATTGCAGCTGCCGGGCCAGACTGTGCAGCAATTGAGGCTGACAGTGGATGAGCGCGGCGGCGGCCTGGGCGCCGAAGCACCGACCGTGCGGTATGCCGTGCGCTCCACGCAGCTGGTGTTCCTGGCGCGCGGAGCCGGGCCGTATACGCTGGCGTTGGGAAGTGCGACAGTGAAGGCGGCGAGCTTGCCGTTGTCGACGCTGATTCCCGATTACAGCGCGGCGAAGCTGGCGGCGTTGGGCAAGGCGACGGTGGATGGCGAGGCAGTCATGACCCCGGCAGCGGCGACCGTGCCAACGGTGGCGGACACGAACTGGAAGAAATTCGGGTTGTGGGCGGTGTTGTTGCTCAGTGTGCTGGCTCTGGGGGCGATGGCGTTCAGTTTGCTGCGCAAGCCTGCTGTTAAACCCTGAGAAGGCATCCTTCCAGGCACCAAAAATATTGAAACGGCCGCCAATCGCGGCCCCATTTCCAACTACGCTCAACCCCGCGCATGAACTCTATTGGGTGTATCACGTCTGATAGGAGGAAATGCGCCCCGACTCGCGTTAAACTGCGCGGGTTTTTAGCCCCCCCATTCCTCCGGAGCCGTCCATGTCCCGCGTTACCTTGAGTCGCTATTTGATTGAGCAGACCCGCAGCAACAACACTCCTGCCGATCTGCGCTTCCTGATCGAAGTGGTGGCGCGTGCTTGCAAGGAAATCAGCCACGCCGTCTCCAAAGGCGCCCTGGGTGGCGTCCTGGGCAGCATGGGCACCGAAAACGTCCAGGGCGAAGTGCAGAAGAAACTCGACGTGCTGTCCAACGAAATCCTGCTTGAAGCCAACGAGTGGGGTGGTCACCTGGCCGGCATGGCGTCCGAAGAAATGGACAATGCCTACCAGATCCCTGGCAAATACCCGAAAGGCGCCTACCTGCTGGTATTCGACCCACTGGATGGTTCGTCGAACATCGACGTCAACGTATCGGTCGGCACCATCTTCTCGGTACTGCGCTGCCCGAACGAGCACCTGAGCCAGAACGAAACCCTGAGCGAAAAAGCCTTCCTGCAGCCAGGCACCAAACAGGTTGCCGCCGGTTACGCGATCTACGGTCCACAGACCATGCTGATCCTGACCCTGGGCGACGGCGTGAAAGGTTTCACCCTGGACCGCGAGATGGGCAGCTTCGTCCTGACCCACGAAAACATCACCATTCCTGAAACCACCCAGGAATTCGCCATCAACATGTCCAACCAGCGTCACTGGGAAGCCCCGGTACAGCGCTACGTTGGCGAGCTGCTGGCCGGCGAAACCGGTCCGCTGAAAAAGAACTACAACATGCGCTGGATCGCTTCGATGGTGGCGGACGTACACCGCATCCTGACCCGTGGCGGCCTGTTCATGTACCCACGCGACAGCCGCGAGCCGTCCAAGCCGGGCAAGCTGCGCCTGATGTACGAAGCCAACCCGATGTCGTTCCTGGTCGAACAGGCCGGCGGCGCGTCCACCGACGGTCACCAGCGCATCCTCGACATCCAGCCAGAAGGCCTGCACCAGCGCGTAGCGGTGTTCCTCGGCTCGAAAGAAGAAGTCGAACGCGCCACGGCGTACCACAAGGAGTAACCCATGACCGCGCCCTGGCAGCCGTTGCTTGAGTGGTGGTTCGGTTCAGCCGATGCACCCAACGAAGTGGCGGCTGACAAGGGCAAGTTATGGTTCGGTAAGCGCGACAGTCAGGATCTCGAAGCGCGCGAGCGCTTCGGGAACTTGGTCGAGCAGGCACTGACCGGCGGATTGACTGAATGGGCGCAACGCCCCGAAGGTTGGCTGGGCCTGGTGCTACTGCTCGATCAACTGCCGCGAATGATCTTTCGCGACACCCCCAAATCCTTTTCAGGCGATCTCAGCGCCCAGGCACTGGTAGCGCAAGGCATTGCCGCGGATTTCGATCGGCAACTGCGACCGATCCAGCGGGTATTTATCTATCTGGTGTTCGAACACTGCGAAAACCTGGCGGTGCAGAACGAAGCGGTTTCGCGGTTTCTCGATCTGGTTGAACAGCAACCCGAGGCGGATCGGGCGGTGTTTGCCAGCAACCTGGATTACGCCGAACGGCATCAGAAGATCATTGCGCGGTTTGGACGGTTTCCCCATCGCAATGCGGTGTTGGGGCGTGAGTCTACGGCTGAGGAAATTGAGTTTCTTTCAGGGCCTGGATCCCGCTTCTAACTGATCGTTTCCACTCGCAGCAAAGGAATGCAGCCCGGGACGCTCCGCGTCCCTTCCAGAGTCGAACGCGGAGCATCCGTTGAGGCATTCCCACGCAGAGCGTGGGAACGATCAGCGCGAGGCCGCTGAAAACGACTCAGATCCTGAAACTACCCACCAACTGCTTCAACCGCGCCGCCTGCTGTTCAAGATCGGCACACGCCCGCAAGGTCGACTGCAGGTTTTCCACACCTTCCTGGTTCAGCGTGTTGATCTCGGTGATGTCGACGTTGATCGACTCGACCACCGCGGTCTGCTCTTCGGTCGCGGCGGCCACGGACTGGTTCATCCCGTCGATTTCACCGATGCGCTGCGTCACGCTACCCAGGCGTTCTCCAGCCTGGTTGGCGATGCCGACGCTGCTTTCGCTCTGGCGCTGGCTGTCGGTCATGGTGCTGACCGCTTCCCGGGCACCGACTTGCAGTTCTTCGATCATCTTCTGCACTTGCTGCGCCGAATCCTGGGTACGGTGGGCGAGGTTGCGTACCTCATCTGCAACCACGGCAAAACCGCGGCCGGCTTCACCGGCACGGGCCGCTTCGATGGCTGCGTTGAGGGCCAGCAGGTTGGTTTGCTGCGAGATGCTGGTGATCACTTCCAGAATCTGTCCGATGTTCACCGTGTTGCTGTTCAGGGTTTCGATGTTGCCGCACGAATCGCTGATTTTTGCCGAAAGCTGGTGCATCGCGGCGATGGTTTTATCCACAACTTGCTGGCCGTCTTCGGCCAGGCTGCGCGCGTCGCTCGAATGCTGCGAGGCGAGGGCGGCGTTCTGAGCGATTTCCTGGGCGGCGGCACCGAGCTGGTTGATCGCTGCCGCGACGCTGCTGGTGCGCGAGGCCTGTTGATCGGAGTTGAACATCGACGAGTTCGAGGCCGCCACCACGCGCAGGGCGACTTCGTTGACCTGGCCGGTGGCCGAAGACACTTCACGGATCGAGGTGTGAATCCGCTCGACGAACCGGTTGAACGAGGTGCCCAGCGCACCGAATTCGTCCTGGCCGTGGATAGTCAGGCGTCGGGTCAGGTCACCTTCGCCCTCGGCGATGTCATGCATGGCGCGGCCCATGGTCAGCAGTGGTTGCATCAGCACGCGGATCAACATGCCCAGCAGCGCGATGATGATCACCACGGCGATAACCATGGCGATGATCGCCGAGGTGCGGAACTCGCTGAGCATCGCAAACGCAGTTTCCTGATCCAGCACCAGCGCCACATGCCAGTCCGCCGACGGCACACCGTTAACGTGGGTGAAGGAGATGAACCGGGTTTTGCCGTCCAGTTCGACTTCCTTCAGGCCCGGGCTGACATTAGGCGCACCGTTGGGGTAGGCCTCGGCCAGCGTCTTGAGCACCAGTTTGCTGTCCGGGTGGATCAGGATCTTGCCGTCGGCGCTGACAATGAACGCATGGCCATGACCGCCGAAGTTCAGAGAGTTGATGATTGCGCTGACGCTGGACAGGTCAATATCCGCGCCGGCGACGCCAATCATTTGATTCTGATGTTTCACCGGCGTGGCCACGGTGATCACCAGTTTGCCCGACGATGCCGCGATGTAGGGTTCGGTGACGATGGTCTGTTGCGCGTTGTTGGCCGCCTTGTACCAGCCACGGGCGCGGGGGTCATAGTCTGCGGCGCGGTTACCGGCCGGCACCGAGAACATCACACCCTCGGTGCCGCCGAAGTAGCTCAGCTGGAAGTTGCTGGTATAGGCCGGCAGGTCGATGGCGCGTTTGAGATTGGCCGGGGCGCTGCCGTCCACGGCGATCTGCTGGGACAGCGATTGCAGCAATTGGATGCGGCTTTCCAGCCAGGTCTGGATGTTGCTGGTGGTCAGGCTGCCGAGTTCCTGCATCGAGGATTCGGTGCTGTTGCGCAGGGTCTGCCGCTGGCGGTAATCGTTGAACAGGATGAAACAGGCGAATGCAACGGCCACTACGAGAGCGGCTGCCAACAAGATCTTGTGGCTGAACTTCATGTTTCTGGTCATTAAATGATCTACCGCGCAGTGGCTGGTCAACAAAGGGGCGTCAATTTGCCACAGTCGGAGGCTTGGCGCTGCTTTGTATGTCGACTGACCAACGCCAAAGATTAGGCGGGTTTTGACGAAAACCGACGAAATACTCAGTGGCGCGAGAAAGTGGCTGATTTATCGGCTAAAGGCTGACAGACGGCCGAACAAATAGCCGAGTGCTCAGGGAACCAGACAGGGCTTTTCTCTTCTAAGCTTCAGCTTGGCAGCCATGCCATTCCTTTCGCCCCAGGAGTTACACCATGTCGCTGCGTTCTATCGCCTTGCTTTCGTTCTGCGTGCTGTTGGCCGCGTGCGGCAAGATCAATCAGGAAAATTACTCGAAGCTGTCGACTGGCATGCCCAAGGCCGAGGTTGAAACCTTGCTGGGCAAACCAACTGACTGCGCGGGCGCGCTCGGTATGTCCAGTTGCACTTGGGGCGACAAAAACAGCTTTATCAGCGTGCAGTATGCCGGTGACAAAGTGCTGATGTTTTCGGGTCAAGGCCTGAAGTAAACCGGGGCTATGCGCCCACGGGAGAAAAAAATAATGAAGCGGTTACTGATTGTTCTTTTTGCCGGCCTGGTATTGGCCGGCTGTGCCTCTTCTGGCGTAGACCCGTTGGCGCCCAAGACCGTCAACAGTGTCAACCTCAAGCGCTACCAGGGAACCTGGTACGAATTGGCGCGTCTGCCGGTGTATTTCCAGCGCAACTGTGCGCAATCCGAAGCCCATTACAGCCTCAAACCTGACGGTGAGATGGCGGTGCTGAACCGCTGCCTGACCTCGGAGTGGCAATGGGAAGAGGCCAAGGGCACGGCTTATCCACAGGTACCCGGCAAGGCAGACAAACTGTGGGTCGAATTCGATACCTGGTTCTCGCGACTGATACCCGGTGTGTCAAAGGGAGAATACTGGGTGTTGTACGTCAGCGATGATTACAAGACCGCGATTGTCGGCGATCCGAGTCGCCATCATCTCTGGCTGCTGTCACGGACCCCGACGGTCAATGGCGTGGTGCGTGAAGAACTGCTGAGCAGGGCGCGTCAGCAGGGGTACGACACGACACGGCTGATCTGGCGCACGTCGGATAGCAAGATGGCCAAGACCTCGAATTAACCGCGCATGCCCCCTGTAGGAGCTGGCTTGCCAGCGAAGACGGCCTATCAGTCAACATCTATGTTGAATTTGACGGCCTCTTCGCTGGCAAGCCAGCTCCTACAAGTTTTGTATCAGCCGAGCAATTCGCGTAGAACTTGGGTAAACGCCCGATTGCTCTCTTCTTCCCCGGCATGCCGCCCATCGCGCACGACCCACTGGCCATTGACCAGTACATCCCGCACCTGGCGATCGCCACCGGCAAATAACCAACGATTGAGAATCCCGTCGCCACTGGCCGTCGCCAGGTATGGATCGTTGCCATCAAGCACCAACCAATCCGCGCGCTTGCCGACTTCCAGGGCACCGATCGGCTGTCCCAACGCTTGGGCACCGCCATCCAGCGCCGCGTCGTACAGCGTGCGGCCGACCATCGGCTGATTCGCGCCATACAAACGATTACGCCGCTGATCGCGCAGACGCTGGCCGTATTCCAGCCAGCGCAATTCTTCCACCACGCTCAACGACACATGGCTGTCGGAGCCGATGCCCATGCGCCCGCCCTGAGCGAGGAAATCCACCGCCGGGAAAATCCCGTCGCCAAGGTTGGCTTCAGTGGTCAGACACAGGCCAGCGATGGCGCGGCTCTTGGCCATGAGCGTGACTTCTTCCGGGTTGGCGTGGGTGGCGTGGACCAGGCACCAGCGTTGATCGACTTCAGTGTTTTCGTACAGCCACTGCAGCGGGCGGCGACCGCTCCAGCTCAGGCAGTCGTCGACTTCCTTCTGCTGCTCGGCGATATGTATGTGCACCGGGCACTGCTTGTCGCTGGCCGCCAGCACTTCGCTGATCTGCTGCGGTGTGACCGCGCGCAACGAGTGGAAACACAGGCCGAGCGACTGCGCCGGTTGCTGCGCCAGGATCGGCTGCAAGCGCGACTGAAGTTTCAGGTAGTTTTCGGTGCTGTTGATGAAACGGCGCTGGCCTTCGTTCGGGGCCAGGCCGCCGAAACCTGCGTGGCTGTAGAGCACCGGCAGCAGGGTCAAGCCGATACCGGCGGAGCTGGCCGCCTGGCTGATGCGCAGCGCCAGTTCAGCCGGGTCCGCATACGGCTGGCCATTATTGTCGTGATGGACGTAATGGAATTCCGCGACCGATGTGTAACCGGCCTTGAGCATTTCGATGTACAGCTGACGGGCGATGACGCCGAGTTGATCCGGGCTGATTTTTCCGACGAGCCGATACATCAGATCGCGCCAGGTCCAGAAACTGTCATTCGGATTACCCGCCACTTCCGCAAGTCCCGCCATGGCCCGCTGGAAGGCGTGGGAGTGTAAATTCGGCATCCCCGGCAGCAGCGGACCGCTCAACCGTTCGGCGCCATCTGCGTGGGAATCGGCCTGGATATGGGTCAGCACGCCATCGGCGTTGACTTCAAGACGTACATTGTTGGCCCATCCACTAGGCAGCAGCGCGCGTTCGGCAAAGAAGGCGGACATGGTTCAGCACCCCATCGTGTGTTATTTGTATATACATATACAGACGTTTGCCTGCTCGGTAAACTCCGGCAAGCTAGCAACTTCTAACCGATGAACAAGGATTAACCGTGCCGACTCCGCCTGCAGTCTCCCCGTTGGCCGCGAACATGGGCGACAGTCCGGCGCCCTTGTACGCCCGCGTAAAACAAATGATCACCCAGCAAATCGACAGTGGAAACTGGCCGCCGCACTACCGCGTTCCGTCGGAAAGCGAGCTGGTCAGCCAGTTGGGTTTCAGCCGCATGACCATCAACCGCGCCCTGCGCGAGATGACTGCCGACGGCCTGTTGGTGCGTATGCAAGGCGTCGGAACGTTCGTCGCCGAGCCAAAAAGCCAGTCTGCGCTGTTTGAAGTGCACAATATCGCCGACGAAATCGCCTCCCGTGGCCATCGCCACACGTGCAAGGTGATCACCCTCGAAGAAGAGGCCGCCGGTTCCGAGCGGGCCCTGGCCTTGGACATGCGTGAAGGCCAGAAGGTGTTCCACTCGCTGATCGTGCATTTCGAAAACGATATTCCGGTGCAAATCGAAGACCGTTTCGTCAACGCGCTGGTGGCGCCGGACTACCTCAAGCAAGACTTCACCCTGCAAACGCCTTACGCCTATCTGAATCAGGTCGCGCCGTTGACCGAAGGCGAGCATGTGGTTGAAGCGATTCTCGCCGAGCCGTCCGAATGCAAGTTGCTGCAGATTGAAAAGGGCGAGCCATGCCTGCTGATTCGTCGCCGCACCTGGTCCGGTCGTCAGCCGGTGACCGCCGCCCGTTTGATCCACCCCGGTTCCCGTCATCGTCTGGAAGGACGGTTCCATAAATAAAAAGAGCCATAAATGAGTCAATTGAAGGTTTTACGCGCCGAAGATTATCTCCGCATGCCGTGGAAGAATGGCGGCGGCAGCACTGAAGAAATCACCCGCGATACCGGTGCAGGCCTCGATGGTTTTGGCTGGCGCCTGTCGATTGCCGACATCGGCGAGTCGGGTGGGTTTTCCACCTTTGCCGGTTATGAGCGGGTGATCACCGTACTGCAGGGCGAGGGCATGACCTTGCGCGTCGATGGTCAGGACACGCGGGCGTTGTTACCGCTGGACCCGTTTGCTTTCAGTGGCGAGAGTCACGTGTCCTGCACATTGCTCGGTGGACCGATTCGCGATTTCAACCTGATTTATGCACCGCAGCGTTACGGCGCGCGGTTGCAGTGGCTGGAGGGTGAGCAGCGGTTTTTTAGTGAATCCGGGACTCTGCTGGTGTTCAGTGTCAGTGAAGCGCTGGAAGTGAAGGTCGGTAACAGCGCATCGCAACTCGGCCGCCATGATTGCCTGCAACTGGACGGTAACGTCGGTCTGCTGGACGTCGCCATCAATGGCTCGTGCTGTGTCATTGAGCTGACTGCACGCTGATTCAATATCGAGTCACCCCTATCGCGGGCAAGCCTCGCTCCCACAAGGTCGATGACAATCTTGTGGGAGCGACGCTTGCCCGCGATGCTTTTCGCCCTCGCAATTGCGTTTCCCATCGCGCACCAATTTGTTACCGAACGCCCCAGCGTGGCGCAAAACCACGCTCAAGTAACAACCGCCACGTCCCCGAATAAATCCCCGCGAAAAATTTCATTTACGTCAGAACCCTTGATCCAGGCGCTTTCCAGCCCTGGAAAAATTTTCTTGGATGCTCATTCAACAAGTTGGCCGCTTGATTGCATATGCTTGTATGTACAAGTAAAGACGTATGTGTATGAGTCACGAAGACTCAACCATCGTCCACTGATTCGCCGGTGTGCACTGATGCCCATTGGCTTGCTCGCCCACTGCCTGGGCTGGTTTGGATTGATTGCTGAGGAGTTCTTTTCGTGACTGAGAATAAACCTACGACCGCTTCTTTTACTAAGCACCGTGACGTTGAAATCCGCGCAGCCCGTGGTAACAAGCTGACCGCCAAGAGCTGGCTGACTGAAGCACCGCTGCGCATGCTGATGAACAACCTCGACCCGGAAGTCGCCGAGAACCCTAAAGAACTGGTGGTTTACGGTGGTATCGGTCGTGCGGCACGTAACTGGGAATGCTACGACAAGATCGTCGAGAGCCTGACCAACCTGAACGACGACGAGACCCTGCTGGTGCAATCCGGCAAGCCGGTCGGCGTATTCAAGACCCACAGCAACGCCCCGCGCGTGCTGATCGCCAACTCCAACCTGGTGCCGCACTGGGCGAGCTGGGAACACTTCAACGAACTCGACGCCAAAGGCCTGGCCATGTACGGCCAAATGACCGCCGGCAGCTGGATCTACATTGGCAGCCAGGGCATCGTCCAGGGCACCTACGAAACCTTCGTCGAAGCCGGTCGCCAGCATTACAACGATGACCTGAAAGGCAAGTGGGTCCTGACCGCGGGCCTGGGCGGCATGGGGGGCGCTCAGCCTCTGGCCGCAACCCTGGCCGGCGCTTGCTCGCTGAACATCGAATGCCAGCAGATCAGCATCGATTTCCGCCTGAAGACCCGCTACGTCGACGAGCAAGCCACCGACCTCGACGACGCTCTGGCGCGTATCGCCAAGTACACCGCCGAAGGCAAGGCTGTCTCCATCGCCCTGTGCGGCAACGCGGCTGAAATCCTGCCGGAACTGGTTCGTCGCGGCGTACGCCCTGACATGGTCACCGACCAGACCAGCGCCCACGACCCGCTCAACGGTTACCTGCCGGCCGGCTGGACCTGGGACGAATACCGCGCTCGCGCCAAAACCGAACCTGCTGCCGTGGTCAAAGCCGCCAAGCAATCGATGGCCGTGCACGTTAAAGCGATGTTGGACTTCCAGAAAATGGGCGTGCCGACCTTCGACTACGGCAACAACATCCGTCAGATGGCGCAAGAAGAAGGCGTGGAAAACGCATTCGATTTCCCAGGTTTCGTACCAGCTTACATCCGTCCGCTGTTCTGCCGTGGCATCGGCCCGTTCCGTTGGGCTGCGCTGTCGGGCGATCCGCAGGACATCTACAAGACCGACGCTAAAGTTAAAGAACTGATCCCGGACGACGCCCACCTGCACAACTGGCTGGACATGGCCCGCGAGCGCATCAGCTTCCAGGGTCTGCCGGCACGTATCTGCTGGGTTGGCCTGGGCCTGCGCGCCAAGCTCGGCCTGGCGTTCAACGAAATGGTACGCAGCGGCGAGCTGTCGGCGCCAATCGTGATCGGTCGCGACCACCTGGACTCCGGTTCCGTGGCCAGCCCGAACCGCGAAACCGAATCGATGCAGGACGGTTCCGACGCCGTGTCCGACTGGCCACTGCTCAACGCTCTGCTGAACACCGCGAGCGGTGCGACCTGGGTTTCCCTGCACCACGGCGGCGGCGTCGGCATGGGCTTCTCCCAGCACTCGGGCATGGTGATTGTCTGCGACGGTACTGACGAAGCGGCCGAGCGTATCGCTCGCGTGCTGCACAACGACCCGGCCACCGGTGTCATGCGTCACGCCGATGCCGGTTACCAGATCGCGATCGACTGCGCCAAGGAGCAGGGCCTGAACCTGCCGATGATCACCGGCAAATAAGAGAAAAGACCACTGCAGGAGCTGCCGCGGCGGCTCCTGCAGAGATCACGATGTCGCAGACCTAACAACAAGCGGGGCTGGTCGCGCGGTTGCGCAGGCCTGATTGGATGTGGACAGGGCTGGATGCCTCTTGACTGCCGTAAGCCAACTCATGATTAGGAGCGTCACACAATGAAATCGAACAAGACCCTGCTGACCACTTTGCTTTCCATGGGCCTGCTGGCCAGTGCTGGTGTCACCCAGGCAGCCGGCTGGTGCGAATCGGGTAAACCGGTGAAGTTCGCCGGCCTGAACTGGGAAAGCGCCATGCTCCTGACCGACGTGCTGCAAGTCGTGCTGGAGAAAGGTTACGACTGCAAGACCGACAGCCTGCCGGGCAACTCCATCACCATGGAAAACGCCCTGAGCAGCAACGACATCCAAGTGTTCGCCGAAGAGTGGGTCGGCCGCAGCGAAGTCTGGAACAAGGCCGAGAAGGCCGGCAAAGTCGTCGGTGTCGGCGCGCCGGTGGTGGGTGCCGTCGAAGGCTGGTACGTGCCGCGTTACGTGATCGAAGGCGACGCCAAGCGCAAACTGGAAGCCAAGGCGCCGGACCTGAAAAACATTGCCGACCTGGGCAAATATTCCGCGGTATTCAAGGACGCCGAAGAGCCATCCAAAGGCCGTTTCTACAACTGCCCGGCCGGCTGGACCTGCGAGCTGGATAACAGCGAAATGCTGAAAAGCTACGGCCTGGAAAACAGCTACACCAACTTCCGTCCAGGCACCGGCCCGGCGCTGGATGCGGCGGTGCTGTCGAGCTACAAGCGTGGCGAGCCGATCCTGTTCTACTACTGGTCGCCAACCCCGCTGATGGGTCAGATCGATGCGGTCAAACTGGAAGAAAAACCGGGCGTGGACAAGCGCGTGACCATCAAGGTCGGCCTCTCCAAGACTTTCCACGAGCAAGCCCCGGAACTGGTGGCCGTGCTGGAAAAGGTCAACCTGCCGATCGACCTGCTGAATCAGAACCTGGGGCGCATGGCCAAAGAGCGGATCGAATCGCCAAAACTGGCCAAGATCTTCTTGAAGGAACATCCTGAAGTCTGGCACGCGTGGGTGAGCGAAGACGCAGCCAAGAAAATCGACGCGGCCTTGTAGGTTGAGCCTCTGCGACTGTCGGCAACGGCAGTCGGATGCTTGATCGCAACCCCTTGATTGAGAGTCTCTTATGTTTCCCGAAAGCTTTACCTTTTCCATCGCCGACTGGGTCAACGGTTGGGTCGATTCGCTGGTCACCAACTACGGCGACGTGTTCCGCAGCATCTCCGACACCCTGCTGTGGGCCATCGTCAATCTCGAAGGGCTGCTGCGTGCGGCGCCCTGGTGGTTGATGCTGGCAATCGTGGCAGGCGTGGCCTGGCACGCGACCCGCAAAGTCGTGACCACGTCGGTCATCGTCGGTCTGCTGTTCCTGGTGGGTGCGGTCGGTCTCTGGGACAAGCTGATGCAGACCCTGGCGCTGATGATGGTGGCGACGGTCATCTCGGTGCTGATCGGCATTCCGTTGGGCATTCTTTCTGCGCGCAGCAATCGCCTGCGTTCGGTGTTGATGCCGTTGCTGGACATCATGCAAACCATGCCGAGTTTCGTGTACCTGATCCCGGTGCTGATGCTGTTCGGTCTGGGCAAGGTCCCGGCGATTTTCGCTACCGTTATTTACGCTGCGCCGCCGCTGATCCGCCTGACCGATCTGGGTATTCGCCAGGTCGACGGTGAAGTGATGGAAGCCATCAACGCCTTCGGTGCCAACCGCTGGCAGCAACTGTTCGGCGTGCAACTGCCGCTGGCCCTGCCGAGCATCATGGCCGGGATCAACCAGACCACCATGATGGCCCTGTCGATGGTGGTGATCGCCTCGATGATCGGTGCCCGTGGCTTGGGTGAAGACGTGTTGGTGGGGATTCAGACCCTCAACGTCGGACGTGGCCTTGAGGCCGGTCTGGCGATCGTGATTCTGGCAGTGGTAATCGACCGCATTACACAGGCGTACGGTCGTGCACGGCACGAGGTGAGCAAATGAGCAACGAAGCCATCAGCAAGATCGAAGTCAAAAACGTCTTCAAGATTTTCGGCAACCGTTCCAAGGATGCGCTGGCCATGATTGGCCAGGGCAAAACCAAAGACCAGGTACTGGCCGAAACCGGCTGCGTGGTCGGCGTGAACGACCTGTCGCTGAGCATCGGCAGCGGCGAGATCTTCGTGATCATGGGCCTGTCCGGTTCCGGCAAGTCGACCCTGGTGCGTCACTTCAACCGCCTGATCGACCCCACCAGCGGCGCGATCCTGGTAGACGGCGTGGACATCCTGCAATACGACATGGACGCCCTGCGCGAATTTCGCCGGCGCAAGATCAGCATGGTGTTCCAGAGCTTCGGCCTGCTGCCGCACAAGACGGTGCTGGATAACGTCGCCTACGGCCTGAAAGTGCGTGGCGAGAGCAAGCAAGTGTGCGCCGAGCGCGCGCTGCACTGGATCAACACCGTGGGCCTGAAGGGCTACGAAAACAAATACCCGCATCAGCTTTCCGGCGGTATGCGCCAGCGTGTGGGCCTGGCTCGCGCCTTGGCGGCGGACACCGACATCATCCTGATGGACGAAGCCTTCAGCGCCCTCGACCCGCTGATCCGCGCCGAAATGCAGGACCAGTTGCTGGAACTGCAAAAGACCCTGCACAAGACCATCGTCTTCATCACCCACGACCTCGATGAGGCCGTGCGCATCGGCAACCGCATCGCGATCCTCAAGGACGGCCGGCTGATTCAGGTCGGCACGCCACGGGAGATCCTGCATTCGCCGGCGGATGAGTATGTGGATCGGTTCGTACAGCGGCGGGCGGCGGTGGTTTAAAGGTTTGCGGTGAATGGGCGGGCCTCTTCGCGGGCAAGCCTCGCTCCTACAGGATTGGCGTTTGCCTCCGAATGTGGGAACGACGCAAACCCTGTAGGAGCGAGGCTTGTCCGCGAAGAGGCCGGTAAAGCTGCATCAATATTCAGGTTGTACGCATGAGGTTGAAGATGTCCCAGGCTGAAAAAATCGTTATCGCCGACGCTCCGTTGCGCTGGCAGGATGTGGTCGCAGTCGCTCGTCACGGCGCGCAGCTCGAGCTGTCGCCCCAGATCTGGGCGCGGATCGAGAATGCCCAGGCGATCGTCCAGCGCATCGTCACCAGCGGCGAGCGTGCCTATGGCGTCAATACCGGCCTGGGCGCCTTGTGCAACGTCTCGCTCAAGGACGAACAACTCAGCCAATTATCGCGCAACACCTTGCTCAGTCACGCCTGTGGTGTCGGCGCACCCTTGGCCGACGAGCAGACCCGCGCCATCCTCTGTGCCGCCATCCTCAATTACAGCCAGGGCAAATCCGGCATTCACCGCCGGGTGGTCGAAGCCTTGCTGGCGCTGCTCAACCGCGGCATCACCCCGCAAGTGCCATCACAGGGTTCGGTGGGTTACCTGACCCATATGGCTCACATCGGCATCGCGCTGCTGGGCGTCGGCAATGTCAGCTATCGCGGGCAGATCGTTTCCGCGCAACAAGCCTTGAGCGAAGAAGGCCTGCAACCGGTGCAACTCGGTGCCAAAGACGGTTTGTGCCTGGTCAACGGCACGCCGTGCATGACCGGCCTCAGCTGCCTGGCCCTGGCCGATGCGACGAACCTGGTGCAATGGGCCGATGTGATCGGCGCCATGAGCTTTGAAGCCCAGCGCGGCCAGATCGCGGCGTTCGATGCCGAGATCATCGCGCTCAAACCGCATCCGGGCATGCAGCAGGTGGGGATCAATCTGCGGGCGTTGCTCGACGGCAGTGAAGTGATCGCCAGCAGCAAAGGCATTCGCACTCAGGATGCGCTGAGCATCCGCTCGATCCCGCAAGTGCACGGCGCGGCGCGCGATCAGCTCGAACACGCCAGAAAACAGATCGAAACCGAACTCAACTCCGCGACTGACAACCCATTGCTGCTGGGCACGCCGGACAACTTTCGCGTGATGTCCCAGGCTAATCCGCATGGCCAATCGGTTGCTATGGCGGCTGACTTGCTGGCGATCGCCATGGCCGAAATCGGCTCCATCGCCGAACGTCGGCTGGACCGCTTGGTCAATCCGCATGTCAGCGGTTTGCCGGCCTTTCTGGTGGCCAATCCGGGCGTGAACTCCGGCATGATGATCGTGCAATACGTCGCCGCTTCCCTGTGTGCGGAAAACCGCCAGTTGGCGCAACCGGCAGTGCTCGACAACTTCGTCACGTCGGGCTTGCAGGAAGACCACTTGAGCATGGGCACCAACGCCGCGCTGAAGCTGCATCGTGCGTTGGAAAACTGCACGCAGATTCTCGCCATCGAGTACCTGTTGGCGGCTCAGGCCTTTGAATTCCTGAAGGACCAACGCTTCGGCGCCGGCACCGATGCGGCGTGGCGCCTGCTGCGCGAACGTATTCGGGCCTATGACCAGGATCGTTGGCTGGCGCCGGACATCGCCAGCGCCGCGGCTGTTTTGAAAGACCCGATTTTGCTTCACAAGGCTTTACCGAACCTCAACTGATTTCCACCACACCAGCGTGCCAAGGCGCGGCCCCCCAAAAAGGTGGGAAGCGACGGACAACGGACATCTCCGGAGCGTCTGGTGAGTTAATAAAAAACTCTCAAAAGGAGAATGAATGTGACTGCGCTTAATTTGATTCCCGGCCAACTGAGCCTTGCCCAACTGCGTGATGTGTATCAGCAACCGGTCAAAATCACCCTCGACGAAAGCGCTTCGGCGCAAATCGAAGCCAGCGTTGCCTGCGTGGAACAGATCCTCGCCGAGAACCGCACCGCGTATGGCATCAACACCGGTTTCGGCCTGCTGGCCTCGACCCGCATCGCCAGCGAAGACCTGGAAAACCTCCAGCGCTCGCTGGTGCTGTCCCACGCCGCCGGTGTCGGCGAGCCGATCAGCGACGCCCTGGTGCGACTGGTCATGGTGCTCAAGGTCAACAGCCTGAGCCGTGGTTTCTCCGGCATTCGTCGTCAGGTGATCGACGCCCTGATCGCGCTGATCAACGCCGAGGTGTACCCGCACATTCCGTTGAAAGGTTCGGTCGGTGCCTCCGGCGATTTGGCGCCACTGGCCCACATGTCGCTGGTGCTGCTGGGCGAAGGCAAGGCGCGCTACAAAGGCGAATGGCTGCCCGCCACCGAAGCGCTGAAAGTCGCCGGTCTGACGCCGCTGACCCTGGCGGCGAAAGAAGGCCTGGCGCTGCTCAACGGCACTCAGGTGTCCACCGCCTACGCCCTGCGTGGCCTGTTCGAAGGCGAAGATCTGTTCGCGGGCGCCCTGGCCCTTGGCGGTCTGACGGTCGAAGCGGTGCTGGGCTCGCGCTCGCCATTCGACGCGCGCATTCATGCCGCTCGCGGCCAGAAAGGCCAGATCGACGCCGCTGCCGCTTACCGCGATTTGCTGGGCGAGCGCAGCGAAGTGTCCGACTCGCACGAGAACTGCGAAAAGGTCCAGGACCCGTACTCCCTGCGTTGCCAGCCGCAAGTCATGGGCGCCTGCCTGACTCAGTTCCGTCAGGCCGCCGAAGTGCTCGCCATCGAAGCCAACGCCGTATCGGACAACCCATTGGTGTTCGCCGCTGAAGGCGACGTGATCTCCGGCGGCAACTTCCACGCCGAGCCGGTGGCCATGGCTGCCGACAACATGGCGTTGGCCATCGCCGAAATCGGCTCCCTGAGCGAACGCCGCATCTCGCTGATGATGGACAAGCACATGTCGCAACTGCCGCCGTTCCTGGTGGCCAATGGTGGCGTGAACTCCGGCTTCATGATCGCCCAGGTGACCGCGGCGGCCCTGGCCAGCGAGAACAAGGCGCTGTCCCATCCGCACTCGGTGGACAGCCTGCCGACTTCCGCCAACCAGGAAGACCACGTGTCCATGGCCCCGGCGGCCGGCAAGCGTCTGTGGGAAATGGCCGAGAACACTCGCGGGATTCTCGCCGTGGAGTGGTTGGCGGCGGCCCAGGGTCTGGATCTGCGCGACGGTCTGAAAACCTCGCCAAAACTGGAAAAGGCCCGCGCCATCCTGCGTGCCGAAGTGCCTTTCTATGAGAAGGACCGCTTCTTCGCCCCGGACATCAATGCGGCCAGTGAGTTGTTGGCTACGCGGTGCCTGAGCGAGCTGGTGACGGCGAAGTTGCTGCCTAGCCTGTAATGGCTCCTTCTCTAATGATCGTTCCCACGCGGAGCGTGGGAACGATCATTTAGCGTCGAATAAGAATAACTAAGGACGAGAAATGCAACAGCCAGCAAAAGGTTTGAAACGCGGGCTCTCTGCCCGACATATTCGCTTCATGGCACTGGGGTCGGCGATCGGCACCGGGCTGTTTTACGGTTCTGCCTCGGCCATCCAAATGGCCGGCCCCGCGGTCCTGCTCGCTTACCTGATCGGTGGCGCGGCGGTGTTCATGGTCATGCGCGCCCTCGGCGAGATGGCGGTGCATAACCCGGTGGCCGGCTCATTCGGCCAATACGCCAGCACCTATCTGGGGCCGATGGCGGGCTTCATCCTCGGTTGGACCTACGCGTTTGAAATGGTCATCGTCGGCATGGCTGACGTGACCGCATTCGGCATTTACATGGGGTTCTGGTTTCCGGAAGTCTCCCGCTGGATCTGGGTGCTGGGCATCGTTTCGGTGGTCGGTGGCTTGAACCTGTGTAACGTCAAAGTCTTCGGTGAAATGGAGTTCTGGTTGTCGCTGCTCAAGGTCGCGGCCATCGTTGCGATGATCCTTGGCGGCTTCGGCATCATGCTGTTCGGCATCAGTAACGCGCCTGGTGCCCAGGCGACCGATATCAGCAACCTCTGGACCCAGGGCGGCTTCATGCCTAATGGGGTGGGCGGCTTGATCGCCTCGTTTGCGGTGGTGATGTTTGCCTTTGGCGGCATTGAAATCATCGGCGTTACCGCCGGTGAAGCCAAAGACCCGCAGCGTGTGCTGCCCCGGGCGATCAATGCCGTGCCGTTGCGAATCTTGCTGTTCTACGTGCTGACGATGCTGGTGCTGATGTCGATCTTTCCGTGGCAGCAGATCGGCAGCCAAGGCAGCCCGTTCGTGCAGATTTTCGACAACCTGGGGATCAGCTCGGCGGCGACCATCCTCAACATCGTGGTGATCTCGGCGGCGGTGTCGGCCATCAACAGTGACATCTTCGGCGCGGGCCGCATGATGTACGGCCTGGCTCAGCAAGGGCACGCACCCAAAGGCTTCGCCCGCTTGTCGCGCAATGGCGTGCCGTGGCTGACAGTGGTGGTGATGAGCAGTGCGCTGCTGCTGGGCGTGTTGTTGAACTACCTGATCCCGGAAAACGTCTTCCTGCTGATTGCCTCCGTCGCGACCTTTGCCACGGTGTGGGTCTGGCTGATGATTCTGTTCACCCAGGTGGCCATGCGTCGCTCCATGAGTGCCGAGCAGGTCGCGCAATTGAAATTCCCGGTGCCGTTCTGGCCCTATGCGCCGATGGCGGCGATTGCCTTCATGCTGTTCATCTTCGGCGTGCTGGGCTATTTCCCGGACACCCAGGCAGCGTTGATCGTCGGCGTGGTCTGGATTGTGTTGCTGGTGCTGGCCTACCTGACGTGGGTCAAACCGGCGGCAGGCAAGGCGGTACCGGTGGAGCAGGAACCTACTTTTTCTCATCGATAACCTAACGGAGGCCAAGGATGAAAACGCTCTGGCAACACTGCCACGTCGCAACCATGGCGCAAGGCGTCTACTCGATCATCGAGGATGCGGCCATCGTGACGTCCGGTGCGCACATTGAATGGATCGGCCCACGGGCCGAACTGCCGGCCGGCGAATACCCGGCCGTCAATGACTTGAGCGGGGCCTGGGTCACTCCGGGCCTGATCGACTGCCACACCCACACGGTGTTCGGCGGCAACCGCAGCGGCGAATTCGAGCAACGCCTGCAAGGCGTCAGTTACGCGGAAATCGCCGCAGCCGGCGGC
The DNA here is from genome assembly GCF_017114915.1 of Pseudomonas frederiksbergensis. Lineage (GTDB taxonomy): Bacteria > Pseudomonadota > Gammaproteobacteria > Pseudomonadales > Pseudomonadaceae > Aquipseudomonas > Aquipseudomonas frederiksbergensis_I. The sequence goes on along the minus strand of NZ_JAAUOE010000002.1, from coordinate 106,963 downwards.
GGCATCGCCAGCACCGTGCGCGCCACCCGCGCCGCCAGTGAAGACGAGCTGTTCGCCAGCGCCGCCAAGCGTCTGAAAAGCCTGATGCGCGATGGCGTGACCACGGTCGAAATGAAATCCGGCTACGGCCTGGACCTGGCCAGCGAACGCAAAATCCTGCGGGTGATCCGCCGTCTTGGCGCCGAGTTGCCGGTCAGCGTGCGCAGCACTTGCCTGGCGGCCCACGCCTTGCCGCCGGAATACACCGACCGCGCCGACGCTTACATCGATCACATCTGCAACGAAATGCTCCCGGCCCTGGCGGCCGAAGGGCTGGTGGATGCGGTGGACGCGTTCTGCGAATACCTGGCATTTTCGCCAGAGCAGGTCGAGCGGGTGTTCGTCGCCGCGCAGAACCTCGGCTTGCCAGTGAAGCTGCACGCCGAGCAATTGTCGTCGCTGCACGGCTCGAGCCTGGCGGCGCGCTACCACGCACTGTCCGCCGATCATCTGGAATTCATGACCGAAGACGACGCCATCGCCATGGCCAAGTCCGGCACCGTCGCGGTATTGCTGCCCGGCGCGTTTTACTTCCTGCGCGAAACCCAATTGCCGCCGATGGAAGCCCTGCGCAAACACGGCGTAAAAATCGCCATCGCCAGCGACCTCAACCCGGGCACTTCGCCGGCGCTGTCGTTGCGCTTGATGCTGAACATGGCCTGCACCTGCTTGCGCATGACGCCGGAAGAAGCGCTGGCTGGCGCGACTATTCACGCCGCCACCGCGCTGGGCATGGCCCAGACTCACGGTTCGCTGGAAGCCGGCAAGGTCGCAGACTTCGTCGCCTGGCAAATCGATCGTCCGGCCGACCTGTCGTACTGGCTGGGCGGCGACCTGGAAAAACGCGTCGTGCGTCATGGCGTTGAATCAAATCTGTAGGAGAGCGGTTGTGGATAAGGTTCTGAACTTCAAACAAGGCCGCGTGCCACTGCTGATCAGCATGCCCCACGCCGGTTTGCGTCTGACCCCGACGGTGGAAGCGGGGTTGATTCCCGACGCGAAAAGCCTGCCGGACACCGACTGGCACATCCCGAGACTTTACGAGTTTGCCGCTGAACTGGGCGCCAGCACCCTGGCGGCCGAGTACTCGCGGTTTGTCATCGACTTGAACCGGCCATCCGACGACAAACCTTTATATGTCGGCGCGACCACCGGTCTGTATCCGGCAACGTTGTTCGACGGTATTCCATTGTTCCGTGAGGGCATGGAACCCTCGGCGGCTGAGCGGGCGACGTATCTGGAACACATCTGGACGCCGTACCACCGCACCTTGCAGGAGGAGCTGGCGCGGTTGAAAGCCGAGTTCGGTTACGCGTTGCTGTTCGACGCGCACTCGATCCGCTCGATAATCCCGCACCTGTTCGACGGCAAGCTGCCGGACTTCAACCTCGGCACCTTCAACGGCGCCAGTTGCAATCCGCAGTTGGCCACACAGCTGGAAGCGATCTGCGCGAAGCACACCGATTACAGCCATGTGCTGAACGGTCGCTTCAAGGGCGGGCACATCACCCGGCACTACGGTAACCCGGCCGAGAACATTCATGCCGTGCAACTGGAGTTGGGCCAATGCACGTATATGGAAGAGTTCGAGCCGTTCCGTTATCGCCCGGATTTGGCGGCGCCGACGCAAGTGGTGCTCAGGGAATTGCTGCAAGGGCTGTTGGCGTGGGGCGAAAAGCACTACGGCGCATGATCGTTCCCACGCTCCGCGTGGGAATGCCTCTAGGGCCGCTCCGCGTTCAGTGACGCGGAGCATCACGGGCTGCATTCCCACGCGGAGCGTGGGAACGATCGGTTGAGACAGTCGCCACCGTGCAAAACACGGTCGCCACAGGTCACTTTTGGCGACTCGGCGCTGCGTAACGTGTGGGCACGGTGCACAAAGACACCGGGCCCATAACAATCTGCCGCCGAGCGAGCCTTCCCGATGAAACGACTGTTCAACCGCTGTCTGTTAATCCTCACCGGCACTGCTCTTCTGAGCACCAGCGTTTTCGCCAACGACCCCGCTTCCTGCAAGGCCGTGCGCATGGGCGTGGTCAACTGGACCGACGTCATTGCCACCAGCGGCATGGCCGATGTACTGCTCAATGGCCTTGGCTATGAAAGCAAACAAACCAGCGCCGTGCAGCAAATCATCTTCGCCGGCATCCGCGACAAACGCCTGGATATTTTCCTCGGCTACTGGAAACCGGCGATGGACAAGAATATCGCCCCGTTCGTGGCCGCCAATCAGGTGAAAGTCATGGACAAGCCGAGCCTGGCCGACGCCCAGGCGACGCTCGCCGTACCTGATTACGTGGCTGCCGCCGGCCTGAAAACCTTCGCTGACATCGCCAGGTTCAAGGATCAGTTGGGCGGCAAAATCTACGGCATCGAGCCAGGCAGCGGTGCCAACACCACCATCAAAACCATGATCGAGACCAACCGCTTCGGTTTGAAGGACTTCAAGCTGATCGAGTCCGGTGAGGCCGGGATGCTCGCCGCCGTGCAACGGGCGGTCAATCGCAAGGAGTTCGTGGTGTTCGTCGGCTGGACCCCGCATCCGATGAACATCAACATGAACATCGCTTACCTGAGCGGCAGCGAAGACGTCTATGGCCCGAACGAAGGCGCGGCGACCGTTTCCACCGTGACCGCGCCGGACTATGCCGAGCGTTGCCCGAACGTGAACCGTCTATTGGAAAACCTGACCTTCACCGCCGCCCAGGAAAGCCAGTTGATGGTGCCGATCATGGAGCGCAAGACGCCGCAGGATGTCGCCAAACAGTGGCTGCGTGATCATCCCGAAGACCTTCAGCGCTGGCTGGCGGGTGTCAGCAGTTTCGATGGCAAGGATGGCGTGGCAACCGTTCAGGCCAGTCTCAAAAATTGACTGCGCCCCCTTTGTGGCGAGGGAGGAAGCTCCCTCGCCACAGGTTATCAATCAAAAACTTCGAACTGACTGGCTGTAGTCCATGGCTTCTTATCCACTCTCTGAACAGATGGCGGCTTTCGTCGAGAAAACCCTCAGCTTCAACAGCACTGACAGCAGCCTCGCCGGTATGCGTCAGGCCTACAGCGAGATGTGCCGGGCGTTCACCCCGTCACATCCCGCGGGGCTTGAGGTGGTCGATCTCGAGTTGGCGGGTGTGGCGGTGCGCGCCTGGCAACCGCCGGTTCCGGCGCCGACCAACGGTTGGCCCTGCATTGTGTATCTGCATGGTGGCGGTTGGGTGGTGGGGGATCTGGACTCCCACGCCTTCATCTGCGCCGAACTGGCGTCGGTGCTCGGTGTGTTGGTGATCGCCGTCGATTATCGGCTGGCGCCGGAGCATCCGTTTCCGGCGGCGTTCGATGATTGCGTGAGTGTCTGGCGCGCGCTGCGCACCGGGCCATTTCAGCTCAATCCGGCGCGCACCCTGGTGGCGGGCGATAGCGCTGGCGGCAACCTCGCCGCTGCGTTGTGTCTGGCCTTGCGCGATGCCGGCGAACCGGCGCCTTGTGCACAGGTTCTGATCTATCCGGGCCTGGGCGGTGATCTCCGGTTGCCATCACGCAGCGAATGCGCCGACGCGCCATTGCTTGGCAGCAGCGATCTGGATGGTTATCACGCGCTGTACTTGGGCGGTATCCGCCAGCCAACGGCCTATGCGATGCCATTACTCGCCGACAATTTCAGCGGTCTGCCGCCGGCGTTGATCGCCGTGGCGCAGTTCGACCCGCTGCGCGATGATGGCGTGCTTTACGCCGAGCGACTCAACACCGCTGGCGTGAATGCAACGCTTTACTACGGCGAGGGGCTGATTCACGGCTGTTTGCGGGCGCGGGGGCAGGTCGCCGAGGTCGATCGACTCTACGAAGCCCTGCTTGGCTATTTGGCTGAGCAGACGGGCTGACAGATTCTGACGCTGCAAGGGCATGCTCATTGAAGTAATTCGGGTTTATGATGCCGGACGGCAGAATAATAGAAGTCCCCACAGGGATGACCTCGACCCCTTACGGAGCGCGCAATGCAGACTTTGTACCCGCAGATCAAACCCCACGCCCGGCACGATCTGGCCGTCGATAAAACTCACACGCTGTATGTCGACGAAAGCGGTTCACCGGAAGGTTTGCCGGTAGTGTTCATCCACGGCGGCCCCGGCGCCGGGTGTGATGCGCAGAGCCGCCGGTATTTCGATCCGAACCTGTATCGCATTGTCACCTTCGACCAGCGCGGTTGCGGTCGCTCCACCCCCCACGCCAGCCTTGAGAACAACACCACCTGGGATCTGGTCGCCGACCTCGAGCGGATTCGCAAACACCTGGGCATCGACAAATGGGTGCTGTTTGGCGGTTCCTGGGGGTCGACCCTGGCCCTGGCTTACGCACAAACCCATCCGGAACGTGTGCACGGTCTGATTCTGCGCGGGATTTTTCTCTGCCGCCCCCAGGAAATCGAGTGGTTCTACCAGTGTGGCGCCAGTCGTCTGTTTCCCGATTACTGGCAGGACTACATTGCGCCAATCCCGCTGGACGAGCGCGACGACTTGCTCACGGCGTTTCATAAACGCCTGGTCGGCAACGACCAGATCGCCCAGATGCATGCGGCCAAGGCCTGGTCCATCTGGGAAGGCCGCACCGCGACCCTGCGTCCGAACCCGCTGGTGGTCGATCGCTTCTCCGAACCCCAGCGTGCGTTGTCCATCGCCCGCATCGAATGCCACTACTTCACCAACAATGCTTTCCTCGAGCCGAATCAACTGATCCGCGACATGGGCAAGATCGCCCATTTGCCCGGCGTCATCGTCCATGGTCGCTATGACGTGATCTGCCCGCTGGACAACGCCTGGGAACTGCATCAGGCCTGGCCGAACAGCGAACTGCAGGTGATTCGCGACGCCGGCCATGCAGCGTCCGAGCCGGGGATCACCGATGCATTGGTACGCGCCGCCGATCAGATGGCCCGTCGCCTGCTCGACCTGTCGCCTGACGAAGCATGAAGGGCCTGCTGCAGCGCGTGCGTGGCGCGCGAGTCGAGGTCGCGGGAGAGGTGGTTGGCGCGATAGATCAGGGGTTGCTGGTGCTGGTGGCGGTCGAGCCCGATGACACGCAGGCCAGCGCCGACAAACTTCTGCATAAGCTGCTTAACTATCGAGTATTCAGTGACGCCGAGGGCAAGATGAATCTGTCCCTGGCGGACGTGGGCGGCGGGTTGTTGCTGGTCTCGCAGTTCACCCTGGCCGCCGATACCAAAAACGGGTTGCGTCCGAGTTTTTCGACGGCGGCCCCTCCGGCCTTGGGCGAGGCGCTTTTCGACTATCTATTGGGCAACGCGAAACAGGTGCATGGCACTGTGGCATCAGGTAGATTCGGCGCGGATATGCAGGTGCACCTGGTCAATGATGGCCCGGTAACCTTCCTGTTACAGACGTGAAAGCGCTTGAAACTTCTTTTTAAGGGCGTTTCGGCTGAAAACAGGTGCTTTTCCCGATAAATACTTGCTTGCCCCTGATGCGTTGTAACGCGGCCTACTAGATAATCGCGCGCTACGGGGATCAGCGTTCGTTGGTCCATTTTGACTTAGGTAGAGACTTGTCCGGGACCTGTTGGGGAATCATTTTGCCCCATGGGAGTCGGAACAATGCTCGCCAACTTGGCAAGAGTGGCTCGCAGGGTCGGTTTTTTCCACCGCTCACCGTGCTGGCACTTTAACTGGCCGTTGGTTTTTTGATCTGTTTTCGGCGAGGGTTGCTCGTGATTGTTAGTCCCTGTAATGCACCAAAATTGTCTGCCAAACGGTTTCGAAACGCACTGGTAGCGGGCTCTGCACTGCTCTGCCTGTTCAGCGCCGGCCAGCTTTGGGCATTCAATCTGGATGACGTATCGGTCAAGGCAAAAGAGCTGGCCGGGCAGAAGTACGAAGCCCCACGCAGTAACCTGCCGAACGAATTTCGTGAGATGAAATTCGCGGATTATCAAAAAATTCGCTTCCTCACCGAAAAAGCCGAATGGGCGAACCAGAAAACCCCGTTCAAGCTGTCGTTCTATCACCAGGGCATGCACTTCGATACGCCGGTGAAAATCAACGAAATCACGGCCAATACCGTCCAGGAAATCAAATACGACCCCAGTCGTTTCGATTTTGGCGACGTGAAGTTCGATCCTAAAGCCACCGAACAGCTGGGTTATGCCGGTTTCCGTGTGCTGTACCCGATCAACAAGGCCGACAAACAAGACGAAATCATGACCATGCTGGGCGCGAGCTACTTCCGCGTCATCGGCAAGGGGCACACCTATGGCTTGTCCGCTCGCGGCATGGCCATCGATACCGCCTTGCCGTCCGGCGAAGAGTTCCCGCGTTTCACCGAGTTCTGGATTCAACAGCCGAAACCGGGCGACAAGCATCTGGTGATCTTTGCCCTGCTGGATTCGCCACGCGCCACCGGCGCCTATCGCCTGACCCTGCGTCCGGGCAGCGACACGGTCGTCGACGTCAAGGCCAGGATGTTCCTGCGCGACAAGGTCACCAAACTCGGCGTTGCACCGCTGACCAGCATGTTCCTGTTCGGCGCCAACCAACCGTCGAAAGTGCTGAACTACCGTCGCGAACTGCACGACTCCAACGGTCTGTCGATCCATGCCGGCAACGGCGAATGGATCTGGCGTCCGCTGAACAACCCGAAACACCTGGCCGTGAGCAACTTCTCGATCGAGAACCCGCGCGGTTTCGGCTTGCTGCAGCGTGGTCGTGACTTCAGCCACTACGAAGACCTCGACGACCGCTACGACAAGCGCCCAAGTGCCTGGATCGAGCCCAAAGGCGACTGGGGCAAGGGCTCCGTCGATCTGGTGGAGATTCCTACCGCCGACGAAACCAACGACAATATCGTGGCTTTCTGGAGCCCGGAAAAACTGCCGGAGCCTGGCCAGTCCCTGGACGTTGCCTATCGCATGCACTGGACCATCGACGAAGCTTCCCTGCATTCGCCGGACAGCGCCTGGGTCCAGCAGACCCTGCGTTCCACCGGTGACGTGAAGCAGTCGAACCTGATTCGTCAGCCGGACGGCAGCGTGGCCTACCTGGTGGATTTCCAAGGCCCGTCCCTGCAAGACTTGCCGGAAAATGCCGAAGTGCGCAGCCAGGTGAGCGTTGGCGACAACGCGGAACTGGTCGAGAACAGCGTCCGTTATAACCCTGAAACCAAGGGCTGGCGCCTGACCCTGCGGATGAAGATCAAGGATCCGAACAAGTCCACCGAGATGCGTGCGGCCCTGGTCAAGACCATCACGCCAGTCGAGGCGCTCAAGAACGCGGCGCCAGCGTCCAGTTCTTCCGTTGCCAAGGCCGACAAGATCGCCGCCAAACAGCAGGAGAAGAAGGACAAGGAAGCCAAACAAGCTGAAGCACACGCCCAGCAAGTCAAGGACACCAAGGACAAGGACAACAAAGACGCCAAGCAGCCTGTCGCTGCCGAAGCGGCCCCAGTCACACCGGAATCGGCACCGACTGAACAAGTCCTGACCGAGACCTGGAGCTATCAGTTGCCCGCCGATGAGTAATTCACACGTACAGCCACAAACGCTTGCCGAGTACCTGGCGCATTTGCCGATGAGCGACGAGCAGCGCGCGGAACTCGCGGGCTGCAAGTCTTTCAGTGAACTGCACGAACGTCTGTCGTCCTCGACGTTCGACGCACCGACCGAGGCCGCCCAGGCGTCGGTCGGGCGGCGCCTGACCCTGAACACCGCCGAAGAACTGGCGGACGCGCAAATGCTGGGGCTCGATGCCAGTGGTCGGGTTTGCCTCAAGGCAACCCCGCCGATCCGTCGGACCAAAGTCGTGCCGGAGCCATGGCGCACCAATATTCTGGTGCGTGGCTGGCGCCGGCTGACCGGTCGCACCAATCCGCCGAAACCGCCCAAAGACGAGAACGTGCTGCCGGCGGCTCGCTGGCGCACCGTCGGTTCGATCCGCCGTTACATTCTGCTGGTGCTGATGCTCGGTCAGACCATCGTCGCCGGCTGGTACATGAAGGGCATCATGCCGTACCAAGGCTGGTCGTTCGTCGATCTTGAAGAGGTCCTGCACCAGCCGCTGCTGCAAACCGCGGCCCAGGTGCTGCCTTATGCATTGCAAACCAGCATCCTGATTCTGTTCGGAATTCTGTTCTGCTGGGTGTCGGCCGGTTTCTGGACCGCGCTGATGGGCTTCCTCGAGTTGATCACCGGCCGTGACAAGTACCGCATTTCCGGCGCCAGCGCCGGCAACGAGCCGATCGCCAAGGACGCACGCACCGCATTGGTGATGCCGATCTGCAACGAAGACGTGCCGCGGGTGTTCGCCGGTTTGCGGGCGACCTTCGAGTCGGTTGCAGCCTCGGGTAACCTCGATCGCTTCGACTTTTTCGTGCTCAGCGACAGTAACGACGCCGACATCTGCGTCGCCGAACAGCAGGCCTGGCTGGACGTTTGCCGCGAAGCCAAGGGTTTCGGCAAGATCTTCTACCGCCGTCGTCGCCGCCGCGTAAAACGTAAAAGCGGCAACCTCGACGACTTCTGCCGTCGTTGGGGCGGTGACTACAAGTACATGGTCGTGCTCGACGCCGACAGCGTGATGAGCGGCGAATGCCTGAGCAGTCTGGTACGCCTGATGGAAGCCACGCCGGACGCCGGGATCATCCAGACCGCGCCGCGTGCGTCGGGCATGGACACGCTTTATGCACGTATGCAGCAGTTCGCCACGCGTGTGTATGGTCCGCTGTTCACCGCCGGTCTGCACTTCTGGCAGTTGGGCGAATCCCACTACTGGGGCCACAACGCGATCATCCGCATGAAGCCGTTCATCGAGCACTGCGCCCTGGCGCCGTTGCCTGGTAAAGGCGCGTTCGCCGGTGCGATTCTGTCCCACGACTTCGTTGAAGCCGCGCTGATGCGCCGTGCCGGCTGGGGCGTGTGGATTGCCTACGACTTGCCGGGCAGCTATGAAGAATTGCCGCCGAACCTGCTGGACGAACTCAAGCGTGACCGTCGCTGGTGTCACGGCAACCTGATGAACTTCCGCCTGTTCCTGGTAAAAGGCATGCACCCGGTACACCGTGCGGTGTTCCTGACGGGTGTGATGTCTTACCTGTCGGCGCCGTTGTGGTTCTTCTTCCTCGTGCTGTCGACAGCCTTGCTGGCGACCAACACGCTGATGGAGCCGCAGTACTTCCTGGAACCGCGTCAGCTCTATCCGTTGTGGCCACAATGGCACCCGGACAAGGCCATTGCGTTGTTCTCGACGACCATTGTGCTGCTGTTCCTGCCGAAGTTGCTGAGCATCATCCTGATCTGGGCCAAGGGCGCGAAAGAGTTCGGTGGCAAGTTCAAGGTGACGCTGTCGATGCTGCTGGAGATGTTGTTCTCCATGCTGCTGGCGCCGGTGCGGATGATTTTCCATACCCGTTTCGTACTCGCCGCGTTCCTCGGCTGGGCCGCGACCTGGAACTCGCCGCAACGTGACGACGACTCCACGCCGTGGAGCGAAGCGGTCAAGCGCCACGGTCCGCAAACCTTGCTGGGCTTCTTCTGGGCGCTGTTGGTGATCTGGCTGAACCCGAGCTTCCTCTGGTGGCTGGTGCCGATCGTCGGTTCGCTGATCCTGTCGATCCCGGTATCGGTGATCTCCAGCCGTGTGGGTCTGGGCCTCAAGTCCCGTGACGAAAGCCTGTTCCTGATTCCTGAGGAATACGCGCCGCCACAGGAGTTGCTGGCGACCGATCAGTACACCCACGAAAACCGTTGGCATGCACTGAACGACGGTTTCATCCGCTCGGTGGTCGATCCCCAGCAGAACGCGTTGGCGTGCGCGCTGGCGACGTCCCGTCACCGTCAGGCCGAGCCGATCGAGTGGCTGCGCATCGAGCGGGTTCGCCATGCGATGAAGGCCGGCCCTGCCGGGCTGACCAACAACGAACGCGTGGCCCTGCTGAGTGATCCGGTGGCCCTGGGTCGCTTGCATGAGCAGATCTGGAACGAAGGCCATGCCGAGTGGCTGCAAGCCTGGCGCACATCGGTGGATGCCGATCCCCATGCGCCGCTGTTGCCGCTCAAGCCGCTGAGCGTGCAGCCTCAGTTGGCATAAATGAAAAACCCCGCGAAAGCGGGGTTTTTTGTGCTGTTGATCGTCCCCACGCTCTGCGTGGGAATGCAGCCCGGGACGCTCCGCGTCCCCTTCAGAGCCGAACGCGGAGCGTCCGTTGAGGCATTCCCACGCAGAGCGTGGGAACGATCAAGCGATCAAACAAATCCCGCCCAACCCCTTGTGCAAACGGCCGAGTACGTTAGCATCCGTCCCCGAATGGGTGCGCCCGGACAATTTTCTGTTCGTATCTGCCGGTTTCCAAAGGGAAAACCGCAGTTTGCGTGCCTCACAACGCGATGGTTTGGGGACTTGATGATGAAGAAGTATCTTTCGATGCTGCTGGTCGGCGTCACGGCACTGATTGCAGTCAACGCGGCGCAGGCCGGTGCCATCGATGACGCGGTCAAGCGCGGCACGTTGAAAGTCGGCATGGACCCGACCTACATGCCGTTTGAAATGACCAACAAGCGTGGCGAGATCATCGGCTTCGAAGTCGACATCCTCAAAGCCATGGCCAAGGCCATGGGCGTCAAACTGGAAATGGTTTCTACCGGCTACGACGGCATCATTCCGGCCCTGCTGACCGACAAGTTCGACATGATCGGCAGCGGCATGACCCTGACCCAGGAGCGCAACCTGCGCCTGAACTTCAGCGAACCCTTCATCGTGGTCGGCCAGACACTGCTGATCCGCAAGGAGCTGGAAGGCACCATCAAGTCCTATAAAGACCTGAACACCGCCGACTACCGCATCACCTCCAAGCTCGGCACTACCGGCGAGATGGTCGCCAAAAAACTCATCTCCAAAGCCAAGTACCACGGCTACGACAACGAGCAGGAAGCCGTGCTCGACGTGGTCAACGGCAAGGCCGACGCCTTTATCTACGACGCCCCTTACAACGTCGTGGCGCTGAACAAGGTCGGCAACGGCAAACTGGTGTTCCTCGACAAGCCGTTCACCTATGAGCCTCTGGCCTTCGGCCTGAAGAAGGGCGACTACGACAGCCTCAACTTCATCAACAACTTCTTGCACCAGATCCACGAAGACGGCACCTACGATCGCATCCATGACAAGTGGTTCAAGAGCACCGAGTGGCTCAAGGACATGGAATAACACCTCTACTTGATCGTTCCCACGCTCTGCGTGGGAATTCCGCCCGGGACGCTCCGCGTTCCTTCGCAAGCGTGACGCAGAGCGTCCCTGGATGCATTCCTTTGCTGCGCGTGGGAACGAGCGAATCAGAGAAACGTTTAATGAAACAGAAAAAAGCCCAATGGCCCTGGCACGTATTGACCGTGCTGGTGCTGATCGGCCTGGCCGGCGCGCTGTACTACGCCACCTCGCTGATGTCCTACGAATGGCGCTGGAACCGCGTGCCGCAGTACTTCGCCTACCACGCCGAAGAGTCCCAGCGTGCGGCTGACATCTCCACCGTCAGCGAACTGGTGCGCAAGGGCGACAAGGCGCAAGTCACCCTGCGTAATGATGCCGGTGATGAACAGCATCTGACGGTCGACGACAACAGCCTGCAAGTCGCGCAAGGCGATGATGTGGCTGAAGGTGACGTGATTGGTGTGACTCGCCATTGGGCCGCCGGACCGCTGCTATGGGGGCTCTGGACCACATTGTGGCTGTCCATGGTGTCTGGCGTGCTTGGCCTGCTGATCGGCTTGGCCACCGGCCTGTGCCGTCTGTCGAACAACCCGACCCTGCGCGACCTTTCGACGATCTACGTGGAGCTAGTGCGCGGCACGCCACTGCTGGTGCAGATTTTCATTTTCTACTTCTTCATCGGCACCGTGATGAACCTCTCCCGGGAGTTCGCCGGGATCGCCGCGCTGTCGCTGTTCACCGGTGCCTACGTGGCCGAGATCATCCGGTCCGGCGTGCAGTCCATTGCCCGCGGCCAGAATGAAGCGGCGCGTTCCCTGGGTTTGAGCGCTGGCCAGTCGATGCGCCACGTGGTGCTGCCGCAAGCGTTCAAACGCGTGCTGCCGCCGCTGGCCGGGCAGTTCATCAGCCTGGTCAAGGACACCTCGCTGGTGTCGGTGATTGCCATCACCGAGCTGCTCAAAAGCGGTCGCGAAGTCATCACCACCTCGTTCTCGCCGTTCGAAATCCTGTTCTGCGTGGCCGGGTTGTACCTGTTGATCAACCTGCCGCTGTCGAAAATCGCCAGCCGGCTTGAGCGGAGGCTCGCGCAAAGTGATTGAAGTCCGCGATCTGGTAAAAGTCTACGACACCCGCGGCCATGTCGTTCGCGCGGTGGATAACGTCTCCACGCAAGTGGCGAAAGGCGAAGTGCTGGTGGTGATCGGCCCGTCCGGCTCCGGCAAATCGACCTTTCTGCGCTGCTTGAATGGCCTGGAAACGTTCGACTCCGGCTCGGTGAGCATCGACGGTCTGCAACTGGCCGACCCGAAAACCGACGTCAACGCCTACCGCCGCGAAGTCGGGATGGTGTTCCAGCATTTCAACCTGTTCCCGCACATGACCGTGCTGGACAACCTTTGTCTGGCCCAGAAGGTCGTGCGCAAGCGTGGCAAGAAGGAGCGCGAGGCCAAGGCCATGGCGTTGCTGGAGAAGGTTGGTATCGCCCAGAAAGCCCTCGAGTTTCCGTCGCGTCTGTCAGGCGGTCAGCAACAGCGCGTGGCCATCGCCCGGGCATTGGCGATGGAGCCGAAGGTCATGCTGTTCGATGAGCCGACGTCGGCGCTCGATCCGGAAATGGTCGGCGAAGTGCTGGATGTGATGAAAACCCTGGCCGTGGAAGGCATGACCATGGTCTGTGTCACCCACGAAATGGGCTTCGCCCGGGAAGTGGCGGATCGGGTGCTGTTTTTCGATCACGGCAAATTGCTGGAAGACGCCTCGCCGGCCGAGTTCTTCGATGCGCCGAAGGATCCGCGGGCGCAGGCGTTTTTGCGCCAGGTTCTCTAGCCAATGATGTGATCGTTCCCACGCTCTGCGTGGGAATGCATCCTGTGACGCTCTGCGTCACGCTTGAGAAGGGACGCAGAGCGTCCCGGGCGGCATTCCCACGCAGAGCGTGGGAACGATCAGCCCGGCCGATTAAACCTTGAACCGTCCCACCAGCATCTGCAGATGCGTCCCCAGGCGCGCCAGCTCCACGCTGGAGGCCGCGGTCTCTTCACTCGCAGCCGAGGTCTGCTCAGACACGTCTCGTACGTTCAGCACGCTGCGGTTGATCTCTTCGGCCACCGCGCTCTGTTGCTCGGCAGCAGCGGCGATCTGCTGGTTCATCGACTGGATCGCCGACACGGTGCGGGTGATGCTTTCCAATGAGCCACCGGCACGGCGGGTCAGTTCGACGCTGCTGTCGGTCAGGCTGCGGCTGTTGTCCATGATGGTCGCGACTTGCTGAGTGCCGCTTTGCAGGCCGACGATCAGCTCTTCGATTTCTTCGGTGGACTTCTGGGTGCGCTGGGCCAGGCTGCGGACTTCGTCGGCGACTACCGCAAAACCACGCCCGGCCTCACCGGCGCGGGCGGCTTCGATGGCGGCGTTGAGCGCCAGCAGGTTGGTTTGCTGGGCCACGGATTTGATCACGTCGAGCACGCTGCCGATCTTGTCGCTCTCGCGCTTCAGATCGCCCATGGCGGCCGTGGAGTTACCGACTTCGAGGGCCAGGCGCTCGATCTGGACGATGGCCTCGCCGACCACCTTGTCACCCTCGCGGGCCTGCTGGTCGGCGGCGACGGCGGCTTCGGACGCTTCCTCGGCATTGCGCGCGACTTCCTGCACGGTGGCGGTCATTTCGTGCATGGCGGTGGCCACCTGATCGGTTTCGACCTTCTGACTGTTGACCCCGGCGCTGGTTTGCTCGGTGACGGCGGACAGTTGTTCAGCGGCGCTGGCGATTTGCGTGACGCCATCGCTGATGCCGCCAATCAGTTCCCGCAGGCCCAGGGTCATGCTCTGCATGGCGCGCTGTAGCTGGCCCAGTTCGTCCTGACGTTCGGAGATCAGGTTGTGGCTCAGGTCACCCGCGGCGACACGCTCGGCCACTTTGAGGGTCTGGCTCAGGGGAATGACGATCTGGCGGGTGATGGCCCAGGCTGCGAACAAACCGAAAGCCGACGCCAGGACGGTGGCCATCAGCAGCAGGTTTTTGGCGTGCGCCGTATCGGCGTCACGCACGGCGGTTTGCGACGTGGTGAGCTTTTTGCTGACGTCCAACAGAATGTCGCCTTGGGCGATCATGCGTTTGGAGGCGGCGGCGCTGGCGACCTGGGAGTCGCGGAACTGGCTGACGGCCGCACGATAGGCTTTGAGCGAGTCGGTCGCCTGTTGCAGGTTGGCGATGTGCTGTTCCGGCAGTCTGGACGGCAGGCTCTCGAGGTTTTTCAGAGCATTGTCGATGGCGTCCAGCGCCGGCTGCTCGGCCTCGGGCTTGCCGCTGTAGGTGTAGCCGCGCACCTGAAAACGCGCTTGCTGGATCAGTTTGCTCAAGTCGATCACGCTGTTGAACTGAGCGACGCTGTCGCCTTGCAGCAGTGATTTTTCGACTTCAGCGACGCGGGCCACGGCGTTATCGGCGGTGGCACCCAGTTTGCTGCGAGCGTCTTCGCGAGCGGCGGTGGCCTGAGTCAGGTCGGCGAAGGCGCGTTTGTACTCGCTGACGGCGGCCAATTGCTGGTCGATCAATACCACATCGCCAGGTTGTTCGATCAGCGTGCGAGCGGTTTTCAGACCGCTATCGAGTTGGCCGATCAACTCATTGACGGCGCCCGGGCCTTGTTCGCCACGGCGCATGACATAGTCCAGACGGGCCAGGCGCAGGTCTTTGGTCAGCTCATTGAGGCTGGAAATGAACCCGAGGGTGTCGCCACGGCTGATCACGCTGCTCAGGCCGGTCCAGCCGGTGAAGGTGATCAACAAGGTCAGAAGCAGCACCAGACCGAAGCCGACACCCAGTTTGCGGTTGACGCTTACGTTCCCCAGTTTCTCGGCCAGCCATCGGTACATGCTGCAACTCCCCTCGGACCATTAATCGGTTTTATGGGGACTGTATCGGCAGGCAGACGGGATTCTGTAGGCGTTGTGGGCATAGACCTCACGGTGAACGCGTTCCCTGTAGCAGCTGGCGCAGCCTGCGTTCGGCTGCGAAGCAGTCGTTAAACAGTTACACACGACCAACCTGAAAGACCGCTGTGCCGGATTTTACGACTGCTTCGCAGCCGAACGCAGGCTGCGCCAGCTGCTACAACGAGTGTGCAGTCAGAACAGGCGCGAAAGCAGCGCGGTCACGGCGGTTTCGACCCGCAGGATGCGCTCGCCAAGCTGCACCGGCTGCAAGCCGGCCTTGGCCAGCAGGTCGATTTCGTAGGGAATCCAGCCGCCTTCAGGGCCGATGGCCAGGGTCACCGGTTCGTCCAGGCCTCGGGGACAGGGCGGGTAATTGCCGGGATGGCCGACGAGGCCGAGTGTGCCTTCGGTGATCGCCGGCAGGTGGTCTTCGACAAAAGGTTTGAAGCGCTTCTCGATGACCACCTCCGGCAGCACGCTATCCCTGGCTTGTTCAAGACCCAGAATCAACTGCTCGCGAATCGCCTCAGGTTCCAGGAACGGGGTTTGCCAGAAGCTCTTCTCGACGCGATAGCTGTTCACCAGCACGATTCGCGGCACACCCATGGCGGCCACGGTCTGGAACACCCGACGGAGCATTTTCGGTCGTGGCAGGGCCAGTACCAGGGTCAATGGCAGCTTGGCCGGTGGCGGCTGGTCGAGGGTGACGCGCAACTCGGCTTCGTCGGCATCCAGACGCAGTACTTCGGCTGCACCCATCAGCCCGCCAATACGCCCGACGCGCATGCTGTCACCCACTTCACAGCGGTGAACTTCCTGCATATGAGTCAACCGGCGATCGCGCAGGATCGCCCGGTCGGCCGCAATGAAGTCAGCCTCTTCTAGGAGCAGCAGGTTCACGCTTGAGTCGCTGGTGGCTGGTCGTTGTGGTCGTCAGCCGGCTGGTCGTCCGGATGCTCGCCGCGCTTGCTGATCAGGCTGCCGAACAGGATGCCGATCTCGAACAGCAACCACATCGGTACGGCCAGCAGCGTCTGCGAGAAAATGTCCGGAGGGGTCAGGATCATGCCGACCACGAAGCAGCCGATGATCACGTACGGGCGAATTTTCTTCAGGTAGGCGACGTTGACTACGCCGATCCACACCAGCAGCACCACGGCCACCGGGATTTCGAACGCCACGCCGAAGGCGAAGAACAGCGTCATGACGAAATCGAGGTAGCTGGTGATGTCGGTCATCATTTCCACGCCGGCCGGGGTGGCGGCGGCGAAGAATTTGAAGATCAGCGGGAACACCAGGAAATAAGCGAAGGCCATGCCGGTGTAGAACAGCAGGATGCTGGAGACCAGCAACGGCATTGCGATGCGCTTCTCATGCTTGTACAGGCCTGGCGCGATGAAGCCCCAGATTTGGTGCAGGATCACCGGGATCGCCAGGAACAGCGAGACCATCATGGTCAGCTTCAGCGGCGTCAGGAACGGCGACGACACGTCGGTGGCGATCATCGTCGCGCCAGCCGGCAGGTACTGGCGCAGCGGCGTGGAGACGAAGGTGTAGATCTGCTGGGTGAAGGCGAACAACCCGGCAAAGATGATGAACACCGCCGCTACACAGCGCAGCAGGCGGGTGCGCAACTCGGTGAGGTGCGAAACCAGCGGCATGTGCTGGTCGTTTTCGGGGAGATCGCTCATGGGGCTCGCGGCGGCAATGTTGGGTCATGAGGGGCGGAAGCCATCGGCGCCGCCGCAGGAGGAACAGGTTCTACTGGCGTCGCCGGTGCAGGTTCTGCGGATGCAACCGCTGGCGTAGCGTCAGCCGTTGGCGCATGGATAGTCGGTGTCGCCACAGGCTCCACCGGAGTTGGCTCCTGCTGAGTCGGCGTGAAAATCTTCCGCGCCTCCTGCTCCAGGGACAGAATGTGCTCGTTGTGCAGTTGCCGGCGAATCTCGTCGGCACCGATTTCCCGTTCAACTTCCTGTTTGATCGCGTTGAAGCTGCGCTTCAGCCGCCCGACCCACAGGCCGGCGGTGCGCGCAGCACCCGGCAGGCGCTCAGGGCCCAGCACCAGCAGGGCGACGAGGCCGACGAGCAGCAGTTCAGAGAAGCTGATACCAAACATTAGTCAGTGCTCACGAGTCTTTGCGGATCGGCTCTTCGACTTTTTGCGCCTGCACGTCGATGGTGTGCGGCGGGTTCACCGACGTTGTGGCCTGTGGCTGGGCTGGCGGAACCGGTTGGGCCGGAGTCGCTGTCGGGTCGGCCGGTTTTTCGTCGTCGTTCATGGCCTTGCGAAAGCCCTTGATCGACTCGCCCACATCAGTGCCGAGGTTTTTCAGTTTCTTGGTGCCGAACACCAGCACCACGACAATCAGGATGACGACCCAGTGTTTCCAGTCAAAAATGCCCATGCTGCGTTCCTCTCTAATAGTTGTTCAGGCGGACGGGCGAGAGGCTTTCTCGGCGTGTCCGGACAGACCGAAGCGACGGTCCAGTTCATCGAGCACAGCCTGTGGATGCTGCCCCAGTTGGGCGAGCATGACCATGCTGTGGAACCACAAATCGGCGGTCTCGTAGATCACATCGCTGCAGTCGCCGCTGATGGCGGCATCCTTGGCGGCAATGATGGTTTCGACCGACTCTTCGCCGACTTTTTCCAGAATCTTGTTCAAGCCCTTGTGGTACAGGCTGGCGACATACGAGCTGTCGGCGGCGGCGCCTTTGCGCTCTTCCAGCACCTGGGCCAGACGGGTCAGAGTGTCAGTCATGGGTATGTCCTGCGGAGTAGATGGCGTGCGGGTCTTTCAGAACCGGGTCGACGGTTTTCCAGTCGCCGTTCTCGAAGACACGGTAGAAGCAGCTCTGACGGCCGGTATGGCAGGCGATGTCGCCGATTTGCTCGACCATCAGGATGATCACGTCGGCGTCACAGTCCAGGCGCATCTCATGCAGGGTTTGCACGTGGCCGGACTCTTCACCCTTGCGCCACAGCTTGCCACGGGAACGTGACCAGTAAATGGCACGGTTCTCGGCGGCGGTCAATTGCAGTGCTTCGCGGTTCATCCAGGCCATCATCAGGACGCGTCCGGTCTTGTGATCCTGGGCAATCGCCGGCACCAGGCCATCGGTGTCCCACTTGATCTCGTCCAGCCAGTTTTTCATCTTCGACTCCGACAGCGGACCCTACTTCAATAGTTGAGGCCAACGTTCAATTCAGCGTTGAAACAGTGTGCCAGCGTGTGGCGCGACTGGCTATCGGCGAACGACCAGATACAGGCCGACCGCCACCATGATTCCGGCGGGCCAATGCCCCAGTTCGTGCAACGGGCCACCGGCCGCGAGTATCGTGCCGCCGGCCAGGTGAGCGGTACCGAGCAGGCGCAGGAACAAATCGTCCTTGCGCCTGTGCCACGGGGGTGTCGGGTCGTTGGCGTGGGGTTGGGACACGCGCTCGAGCAGGTCGCGGGCCATGTTGGCCAGGTGCGGGAGCTGCTCGAACTGACTCTGCACGTTGCCGATCAAGGCTTTGGGGCTGACGCGCTCGCGCATCCAGCGTTCGAGGAACGGCTGGGCGGTGTTCCACAGATCGAGGTCCGGGTACAACTGACGACCCAGGCCCTCGATGTTCAACAGGGTTTTTTGCAGCAAGACCAACTGCGGCTGCACTTCCATGTTGAAGCGGCGGGCGGTCTGGAACAGGCGCATCAGCACCTGACCGAAGGAAATATCTTTTAACGGTTTTTCGAAGATTGGCTCGCACACCGTGCGGATCGCCGCTTCGAATTCGTTGAGTTTGGTTTCCGCCGGCACCCAGCCCGAATCGATGTGCAGCTGCGCGACACGCCGGTAGTCACGCTTGAAGAACGCGAACAGGTTGCGCGCCAGATAGTCCTGGTCTTGCGGGGTCAGGCTGCCGACGATGCCACAGTCGATGGCGATGTACTGCGGGCTCCAGGGCTGCACGGTGCTGACGAAGATGTTGCCGGGGTGCATGTCGGCGTGGAAGAAGCTGTCGCGGAACACCTGGGTGAAGAAGATCTCCACGCCACGCTCGGCGAGCATTTTCATGTCGGTGCGCTGGTCGGCCAGGGTCGCGAGGTCGGTGACCTGAATCCCGTAGATGCGCTCCATCACCAGTACTTTCGGCCGGCACCAGTCCCAATAGACTTGCGGCACGTAGAGCAGCGGCGAACCGTCGAAGTTACGCTTCAACTGGCTGGCGTTGGCGGCCTCGCGCAGCAGATCGAGTTCGTCGTAGATGGTTTTTTCGTAGTCGCTGACCACGTCCACCGGGTGCAGCAAACGGGCGTCGGCCGAGAGCTTTTCCGCGGCGCGGGCCAGAATGAACAGCCACGCCAGGTCCTGGGCAATGACCGGTTTCAGACCGGGGCGGATCACCTTGACCACCACTTCTTCACCGGTTTTCAGCTGCGCGGCATGCACCTGCGCCACCGAGGCCGAGGCCAGCGGTTCGACGTCGAAACGGGAGAAGACTTCACTGATCTTTTTGCCAAGCTGCTCTTCGATCAACCGGACCGACACTTGCGAGTCGAACGGCGGCACGCGGTCCTGCAACATCATCAGTTCATCGGCGATGTCTTCGGGCAGCAGGTCGCGGCGCGTCGAGAGAATCTGGCCGAACTTGATGAAAATCGGCCCCAGGTCCTGCAACGCCAGGCGCAATCGCGCGCCACGGCTCAGGTCCAGGGGTTTGCGCGGGAACCAGCGCCACGGCAAGGCATAGCGCAGCGCCAGCAGAAACCAGGGCAACGGCAGGGCGAACAGCAGGTCATCGAGGCGGTAGCGGATCACGACGCGCTGGATGCGCAACAAACGGCGGACGGCAA
Source organism: Pseudomonas frederiksbergensis (assembly GCF_017114915.1). Taxonomy (GTDB): domain Bacteria; phylum Pseudomonadota; class Gammaproteobacteria; order Pseudomonadales; family Pseudomonadaceae; genus Aquipseudomonas; species Aquipseudomonas frederiksbergensis_I. Next base: position 86,944 of record NZ_JAAUOE010000002.1, on the reverse strand, counting down.
GCAGCTTCATGCGTTATCGCTTGGGTCGAGGGATCGGGAAAGGCGCTCGAAACGCGCCTCGAGTCGTTCCAGATCGAGCTTGATCTGGTCCAGTTCACTGAAACGGGCTTCGGCTTCGCGCTGACCGACGAGGGTGCGCGATTCTTCGGCCAGGTACTCGCCCAGGTTCTGGTTGAGGCTGGCGAACCCTTGCTGATACCAGCGTGCGCGGCTGCGCAGGTGACCGCCGACCAGTTGCGTGGCCACCGGTCCCAGCCAGCGTGAGAGTTCGTACTCCCAGTCCAGCTCAAGGTCCTGAAGGATCGCCGCCAGCTCCAGCAGCACGCCGCTGTCGCCGTCGAGTTCGACTTGCGGGGCATGCAGCACCGAAGTCTTGTCCTTGCTCGTCGCCAGTTTCAGCAGGCTTGAGGCCGGTCCACGCAAGGTGCAATCGGCACCGGTTTCCCAGTGGGACGCCAGCATCAGGCCTTCATCGCTGGGCAGGATGAACACTTGCATCGCCGGGCTGCGGCAGTCGACGGCAATCACCTTGCCGCTCAAATGCGCCAGCCGCGGCAGCGCCGTGCTGTCGAGACGCAGCACCCGGTTCAGACCGAGTTCAACGCTGGCGAGCAGGCCGGCCAGCAACATCAGGGCTTGATGCCGCGGTGCAGGGCGACGATGCCTGCGGTCATGTTGTGGTAGGTCACGCGGTCGAAACCGGCCTCGACCATCATCGACTTCAGGGTTTCCTGGTTCGGGTGCATGCGGATCGATTCGGCCAGGTAGCGATAGCTTTCCGAATCATTGGTGATCAGCTTGCCCATCAACGGCATGAAGGCGAACGAATAGGCGTCGTAGGCTTTGGACATCAGGGCGTTGGTCGGCTTGGAGAACTCCAGCACCAGCAGACGACCGCCGGGCTTGAGCACGCGCAGCATCGAGCGCAGGGCGTCTTCTTTATGCGTCACGTTGCGCAGGCCGAAAGCGATGGTCACGCAGTCGAAGTGGTTGTCCGGGAACGGCAGTTTTTCAGCGTCGGCCTGGACGAACTCGACGTTGCCGGACACACCCAGGTCCAGCAGGCGGTCACGACCGACCTTGAGCATGGATTCGTTGATGTCGGCCAACACGACCTGACCGGTAGGTCCCACAAGATGCGAGAATTTGCGGGTCAGGTCGCCAGTGCCGCCGGCGATGTCCAGCACGCGGTTGCCGGAGCGCACGCCCGACAGTTCGATCGCGAAACGCTTCCACAGACGGTGCATGCCGCCCGACAGGAGGTCGTTCATCAAGTCGTACTTGGCGGCTACCGAGTGGAAAACCTCAGCGACTTTTTCCGCTTTCTGGCTTTCCGGAACGTTTTTGAAGCCGAAGTGAGTGGTGGGTTCGGCATCGCTGCCTTTGCGCTGATCAGTCATATCGCTGTCACCAAAAGAGAATGCGCGACATTCTAATCCCGGTGGCCTGCTTTGTCTTGGCAAGGCTGAAGGTAAGATAGAGAGAAATCGGGGCGTTTTGACGCAGCTACGGTCAAGATGCTTCAGGAAGTATTCATAAAGCAGGAGTCATTCGATGGCCCATATTAGTGTTGAGCGTGCCCACGGCCTGGGTAAGGAAGCGGCGCGCGAGAAGGCCGACAAGTTGGCGCAGAAGCTGTCCGATCAATATGGCCTGGAGCCGCAGTGGTCCGGTGACACCCTGAACCTCAAACGTTCTGGTGTGAAAGGCGCGGTGCATGTGGGCGAGGACTCGATCAGGGTCGATGTCGAACTGGGCCTGTTGATGTCCGCCATGAGCGGCACCATCAAGTCGGAAATTGAAAGAGCCCTCGACAAAGCCCTCGCGTGATTCTCCAAAGATCGCAGCCTTCGGCAGCTCCTACATCGAAATGTGTACATCCGGAGCTGCCGAAGGCTGCGATCTTTTCCCGGAGGCACCACCGATTTGTGTCATTTGTTAGGGTGCCGTTTCTAATTATTCTCACTACTTTGTGCCTGAGCCCGACACTTTCGCGGGCAGTTCCTCAACCCTTCTGCGCGTGAGGTGCACCATGGCCAAAGTTGTTTTGAAGAAAAAAGTCGACGTTGAGACCAACACGCTGAGCGACGTCAAATCGTATGCCCGCAAGATCTGGCTGGCAGGCCTGGGTGCTTACACCAAGGTCGGTCAAGAAGGCAGCGAGTACGTTCAAGAGTTGATCAAGGCTGGTCAAGCTGTTGAAAAGAAAGGCAAAAAAGTAGTTGTGGAGAAACTTGAAGCGGCTAATGCCGAGATCGATGAAGCCAAGAGTGAAGTGAGTACTTTCAAAGGCAAAGTTGAACTTCAACTCGACAAAGTCGAGAAGGCTTTCGATACGCGTATCGCAAGTGCCTTGAATCGTATCGGCATTCCGTCTAAACATGACGTGGAGACACTCTCTGCTAAGCTCGATGAGCTGACGGCATTGCTCGAACGTGTCGCGCGTAAATCTTAAGGAGAACGGGATGGCTGGCAAAAAGAATACTGAAAAAGAAGGCAGCTCGTGGATCGGGAAGGTCGAAGACTACTCCCGCAAGATCTGGCTGGCTGGTTTAGGCGTGTACTCGAAGATTGACACTGACGGCAGCAAACTCTTCGATGCATTGGTCAAGGACGGCGAGAAAGCCGAGAAGCTCACCAAGAGCGCTGTCGAAAAGAAAGTCGATGCCGCCAAGGACTCCGCTTCGTCGGCCAAATCGCGCATCAGCGGTGTGAAAGATCGCGCACTGGGCAAGTGGGATGAGCTGGAAGGGGCTTTCGACAAGCGCCTGAACAGCGCCATTTCGCGCCTGGGTGTGCCGAGCCGCAATGAAGTCAAGGCACTGCACAGCAAGGTCGATACCCTGACCAAGCAAATCGAAAAACTCACCGGCGCCAAGGTTGCACCTGTTGCGGCGAAAACCGCGGCGGCCAAACCGGCGGCCAAAAGTGCTGCCAAACCGTTGGCCAAAGCTGCCGCTAAACCGGCAGCCAAAACTGCCGCGGCGAAACCTGCAGCCAAGGCGGCCGCTAAACCAGCTGCCAAACCAGCTGCCAAACCAGCTGCCAAACCTGCAGCTAAAACCGCAGCGGCCAAACCCGTTGTTGCGAAGAAGCCGGCAGTGAAAAAACCGGCAGCCCCGAAAGCGGCCGCCCCAAAACCGGCAGTGGCTGCCGCCAAACCGGCAACCCCGGTCAGTCCGGCGAACTCCGCCGCTGCGCCGACCCCTGCTGTAACCCCGACTGTCGCACCGGTTCCATCGGCGCCAACCAGTCAGTCCTGATGATCGTTCCCACGCTCCGCGTGGGAATGCCTCACCGGACGCTCCGCGTCCAATGCGGCAGTGACGCAGAGCGTCACCGGCTGCATTCCCACGCGGAGCATGGGAACGATCACGCCCGGCCTGCAAAGGTCGGGCGTTTTTGTTTGAGGGTTGAAAAGATCGTCCGAAAGCGGCCCGAGCGTTCGGACGATCTTTTGATCTTAATGCTCTTCCAGATACTGCAACGCCAACCGCTCGGTCGCGACTTTAATCGGTGGCAGCAAGTGCGGCGCCACCAGCATCATGATCTGATACACCACCAGTCGCACTTCACCCTCACGGTCGAGAATCCGTTGATAGTCCAGCGAGAACAGCAACGTCATGGTGATTTGTTCCACCAGTTGCCCCAGTGCCTGGGTGTCACTGACCAACTGACCTTGAGCCTTCAACTGCGCCAGCAATGAAGCCAGTGTGCGCTTCAGCGCATTGAGCAGGTTGCGGATCCCCTTGGCCAGTTTCGGCAGGCGGCCGGCAAGGTTAGACAGGTCCTGGAACAGAAACCGGTAGTGGGCCAGGCGTTCGACGATCAGATGCAGGAACAGCCAGTAATCTTCGGGCGCCAACTCCACGTCGGACGGTGGATCGAGTAATGGCGTCAGTTCGGCCTGGAAGCGCTCGAACAGCCCGAGAATCAGGGGTTCCTTGCCGTGGAAGTGGTAGTAGAGGTTACCCGGGCTGATGCCCATTTCGTTGGCCACCTCCATGGTGGACACGTTCGGTTCACCCTTTTGATTGAACAACTGCAGGGCACATTCGAGAATCCGGTCGCGGGTTTTCATCCAGTCTTCTTAATGGTCGAGTCATGCCACGGCCATTGGCGGCCGTGGTTCGTTGAACGTCAGCGCACGCGCACGTAAGTACCGGGTGCCGCCTCCATCGGTGGATAGTTCTGGTTGCCGAGGGTCATCCGGGTCTCGTGTTGTGCGCCGGAGCGTTCCTGAATCCAGCCCAGCCATTGCGTCCACCAACTGCCGTCGACGCGTTTGGCGTCGTAGTACCAGGCCCTCGGATCACTGCTCAGTTTCGGATTCTCGACATAGTTGGCTTTCGAATTGTGGGGCGGATTGAGAATGCTCTGCACATGACCGCTGCTGGACAGCACGAAGCGTCGCTCGCCACCCAGCAGCAAGGTCGAGCGATACACCGCATCCCAGGGAGTGATGTGATCATTCATGCCGGCCACGCTGAAACTGTCGACGGTGACTTTCTGCAGGTCGATCGGTGTGCCGCATACTTCCAACCCACCCGGATGACTCAGTGGGTTGTGCTTGAAGAAATCCAGCAGGTCGCCATGAAACGCTGCCGGCAGGCGCGTGTTGTCATTGTTCCAGTAGAGGATGTCGAACGCCGGTGGCTCCTTGCCCAGCAGGTAGTTATTGATGAAGTAATTCCAGATCAAATCGTTGGGGCGCATCCAGGCAAAAACCCTGGCCATGTCGCGACCTTCCAGGACGCCTTTCTGATACGAGCGGCGCTTGGCCGCTTCCAGCGTCTGCTCGTCGGCGAAGAGGGTGGCCGGGCTGTCGATCTGACTGTCGAGCAGGCTGACCAGGTAGGTCGCGCTGGACACCCGCCGCAGCTGCCGCTTGGCCTGCAAGTGCCCTTGCAGTGCGGCGATGGTCAACCCGCCGGCACAGGCGCCCATCAGGTTGACCTCGCGAGCGCCGGTGATCGCGCGGCACACATTCATCGCTTCTTCGGCGGCTTCGACATAAGACGACAGCCCCCATTCGCGATGACGCACATCGGGATTGCGCCAGCTGATCACGAAAGTTTGCAAGCCGTTTTTAAGGGCGAACTGGACGAAGCTGTTGCTGGGGCTCAAGTCGAAAATGTAGAACTTGTTGATCTGTGGCGGCACGATCAGCAACGGCTTGGAATACTGCTTTTCGCTCATCGGCTTGTACTGGATCAGCTCCAGCAACTCATTGCGAAACACCACGGAGCCGGTGGTGGTGGCGACCGTTTTGCCCACCTCGAACGCTTGCTTGGTGACTTGTCTGGGCAGGCCGTCGTTGTGCAACAGGTCGTCGAGCAGATGGCCGATACCCCGCACCAGGCTGCTTCCGCCAGAGTTGAAAATCTCCTTGATCGCCAGCGGATTGAGCAGGGTGTTGGACGGCGCCACGGCGTCGTTGATCAAGGCAAAGGCAAAGTGGGCACGGGCACGATCGTCCGGACTCATGTTGCTATCGTCGATCCAGTTCTTGATCTCTTTCTGCCAACTCAGATAGGCCTGCAAACTGCGGCGATAAAAAGGATTGAGGCTCCACGTCGGGTCGGCAAAGCGACTGTCCTGCGGGTTGATTGGGTGCAGGGTTTCACCCAGCAGGACGCGGCCCAACTGGCCGCCCAGCTTCAAGGCATGCCGGGCCGTGTACACCGGATTGCGCAGGCCGTGGGTGGCCAGGCTGCGCAAGGTCGACAACAGGTCCCGGCCGCGCAGACCGGTCACCGCATTCTGTGCGTTGATGAATGCAGCGGGAGTGGGCAGAGCGCCCTTCGCTGGTTTGTCGCGCATGACTTAACACTCCTTCGTCATCAGGCCAAAAACAAACACCCCGAAACAGAACACCATAGACGTTGTTGCGGGTTGTTGCGCGGCACGGCGTCCTGCCAACCCCTTTTCATGAACAAAAGCCGGGGCCGGTCAACCGCCCGATGGCGCCGGGTGCGGATGCATCACTGCCCGCTGACGTTCCTCCTCGAGAAACTTCATGATGATCGGTGCCACCGCTTCGGCCCGGGTAATCAAGAACAGATGCCCGTCGTCGATGATGTGCAGTTGGGCATTGGGAATTCGCCAGGCCAGCATGCGCATATTGATCAACGGGATCAGTGGGTCGTCGTCGCCCGCCAGCACCAGGGTCGGCTGGTGGATCTTGTGCAGCCAGTGAATGCTGGTCCAGCCGAACCCGGCGAACAGCTGCCAGTAGTAGCCCAGTTTGCCTGCCGAGCGAACTCGCGCGGCGTGACTGGCCGCCAGGGTCGGATCGCGACGGAACGAGCCTCCATAGATCATCGGCGCAATGCGAATCACATGGGACGGCTGGATGTAGCGCCGTGGGCTGGCCATCATCCATAGCACTTTCGGCTTGCCCGGAACCATCACGGTGCCGGCCGCCGTGGCCGCCAGCACCAGCTTCTTGCAGCGCTCGGGATAGTCATGGGCGAACTGCTGCGCCAGCGCGCCACCCCATGACACGCCGATCACATTGACCTGCCCGTAATCGAGATAGTCGAGCATTCGCGCCGTCAGTTTCGCCAGGCCCGAAAAGCGGTACGGCCGGTTGGGCGTCGATGAGCCGCCGACACCGGGTACGTCGAAGGCGATGACTTCCAGGTCCGGATCCAGCGCCTGGACGAACGGAAATATCAGCTCCAGGTTGGCGCCGATACCGTTGAAAATCAGCAAGGGCGTCAAGTGAGGCTTGCCGGGGCGTACCGCGGTGCGCAGGGTCTGGCCATCCAGGTTGACGGTACGAAAGACGAACGGTTGCGGCATGCACGGAGCCCTGTAGGTTTTAAACGCTGATCGGGCCATCCCGGGCCGTCGCAGAATGTTCGAGGTTGGCCTCGAGGGTGATTGATAGAGATCGCGGCGCCTCCCGGCACCGCGGACTGCGAGTTACTTGCAGCTCAACGCTCATGCACATAAGTGCCTGGCGACGCTTCTCCCGCGGGATAGGCCTTGTTGCCAAGGTGGGCGGGGGACTTCTTCAGTTTGCCCGAGCGCTCGGCCTGCCACGCCTGCCAATGCAGCCACCAGGAGTCGGTGTGCTTGGTGGAGTTTTCCATCCAGTCCTCGGCTTTGACCGGCATGTCGGTGCTGGTCATGTAGCGCGCTTTCGGATTGCCCGGTGGGTTCAGAATGCTCTGGATATGTCCGCTGCTGGACAGCACGAACTCGACCTTGCCACCGAACAGCTGCGCGGATTTGTAGCAGGACTTCCACGGGGTGATGTGATCGTTGGTGCCGGCCAGGGAAAAGATGTCGGCGGTCACCTTTTTCAGGTCGATCGGTGTACCGCACACTTCCAGTGCGTCAGGACGGGTCAGTGGGTTGTTTTTGAACATCTCGATCAGGTCGCCGTGGAACGCCGCCGGCAAGCGAGTGGTGTCGTTGTTCCAGAACAGAATGTCGAAAACCGGTGGCTCGTTGCCCAGCAGGTAGTTGTTGACCCAGTAGTTCCAGATCAGGTCGTTGGGGCGCATCCAGGCGAAGACTTTCGCCATGTCGCGGCCCTCCAGCACCCCGGCCTGGTAGGAGTGACGCTTGGCGGCTTCGAGGGTCTGCTCGTCGACGAACAGGGCCACATCGCTGTCGAGGGTGGTGTCCAGCACGCTGACCAGCAGCGTGAGGGCGTTGACCTTGTTCTCGCCGATCGCTGCGTAGTGGCCCAGCAGAGCGGTGCAGGTGATGCCGCCGGAGCAGGCGCCGAGCATGTTCACGTCTTTGCTGCCGGTGATCGCGGTGACCACGTCGACCGCTTCCTTGAGTGCTTCGATGTAGGTCGACAGACCCCACTCGCGCTGCTCCTTGGTAGGGTTGCGCCAGCTGACGATGAACGTCTGCATGTTGTTGCGCAGGCAGAAGCGCGCCAGGCTCTTGTCCGGGCTCAGGTCGAAAACATAGAACTTGTTGATTTGCGGCGGCACCACCAGCAGAGGGCGTTCATGCACTTGCTCGGTGATCGGCTTGTACTGGATCAGCTCCAGGACGTCGTTGCGAAAGACCACCGCGCCTTCGGTCACGCCCAGGCTCTTGCCGACTTCGAACGCGCCCATGTTGACCTGACTCGGCATGCCGCCGTTGTGGATCAGATCCTTGGCCAGATGGGAGAGGCCGTCGAGCAGGCTTTTGCCGCCGGTTTCGAAGAAGCGTTTGACCGCCGCCGGGTTGGCTGCCGTGTTGGTCGGAGCCATGGCCTCGGTCATGAGGTTGATCACGAAATGCCCGCGAGCGACGTCCTTGGGCGAGAGGTTGCTCTTATCGATCCACGTGTGGAGCTCCTTGCGCCACGCCAGATAAGTTTGCAGATAGCGTTTGTAGAGAGGGTTCTGACTCCAGGCCGGGTCGAGGAAGCGACGGTCATCGCTTTGCGGCTCAAGCTCGGATTTTCCGAACAGCACGTTCTTGAGTTCGATGCCGAAATGGGCGACATGCCTGGCACTGTGAATGGGTTGTCTGATGGCCTGGGTCAGCACCATTCGAGCAGAGCCCAGTAGATCTTTTCTACGCAGTCCAACGACGGGATTCAGCCCCAAGGTATTTTCCGAAGCCTGGAATTTCAGGTCATCGTTTTGCTTGTTACTCATCTACGACGCTCCATTGTCCTGAGACGAGTACCTGAGTCCAGCTGTGTAGTCACACAGCGCGCCAGGTACTACTGCTCGGGTGACTGTTTAGTTCAGAGAGCACTGCACGGAACCTGCCAGCTCCATTGGTTACCCGAGTTTAATTTTTTTCGCAAGCGGGCCAGTCGTTGACTCCGCAGCCAAGCATTCAAACAGATGGAATTAGAAAATGCCCTCTAAAGAGCCAGAGTCCTGATTTAGAGCATCAGCTTGACGACCGACTCATTCGGATCACGGGTCTTTCCAGCTGCTTTGAGCTCTGCAAGATAATCGTTCCACAGATCCTCTCGGCGCACCGCCAGCTGGTACAGATACTCCCAAGTGAACAGGCCGCTGTCGTGGCCGTCGTCGAAGGTCAATTTCAGTGCGTACTGACCGGCCGGTTCGACCTTGCTCAGGCCGACGCCGATCTTGCCAAATTGCAGGATAGGTTTGCCGTGGCCCTGGACCTCGGCGGAAGGAGAGTGCACGCGAAGGAACTCGGCGGGGAGGTGATACTCCTCGCCGGACGCGTATTTGAGCGTCAGGGTTTTGGAGGCTTTGTGCAGCTTTATATCGGTGGGAAGCATAGAAAATGGCCTTGGGCGGCAAGCTACAAGCTGCAAGCTTAACTCTATCAGCTTGACGCTTGTAGCTTGCAACTTGAGGCTTACAGAATATAGCGCGACAGGTCTTCGTTCTGCGCCAATTCGCCCAAGTGGCTGTTGACGTAATCGGCATCGATCAGGATCGGCTTTTCCTCGTGGGTACTGGCCAGGTCACCGGCGCTGAACGACACCTCTTCGAGCAGACGCTCGAGCAAGGTGTGCAGGCGACGGGCACCGATGTTCTCGGTCTTCTCGTTGACCTGCCAGGCAATCTCGGCAATACGCTTGATGCCGTCCGGCTGGAACTCGATGAGCAGCCCTTCGGTTTTCAGCAGCGCGCAATACTGCTCGGTGAGCGATGCATGCGGCTCACTGAGGATGCGTTCGAAATCTTCCGGGCTCAGGGCCTTGAGTTCGACCCGAATCGGCAGACGGCCTTGCAGCTCCGGCACCAGATCGCTCGGCTTGCTCAGGTGGAACGCACCGGAAGCGATGAACAGGATGTGGTCGGTCTTGACCATGCCCAGTTTGGTGTTGACGGTGCAGCCTTCGATCAGCGGCAGCAGATCGCGTTGCACGCCTTCGCGGGACACGTCGACGCCACCGGAATTGCCGCGCTTGGCGACCTTGTCGATCTCGTCGATGAACACGATGCCGTTTTGTTCGACCGCTTCCAGCGCCTTGGCTTTCAATTCTTCATCGTTGACCAGGCGGCTGGCTTCTTCGTCGCGCACCAGTTTCAGCGCTTCCTTGACCTTGATCTTGCGGCTTTTTCGCTTGCCCTTGCCCATGTTGGCGAACAGGCTCTGCAACTGGTTGGTCATTTCTTCCATGCCCGGTGGCGCGGAGATATCGACGCCGGTGATTTCGGCCACTTCGATTTCGATCTCCTTGTCATCCAGCTGACCTTCACGCAGGCGTTTGCGGAACAGCTGACGGGTGTTGGAGTCCTGGGCCGGTGCGGCGTCTTCGTTGCTGAAGCCCATGCGTGCCGGTGGCAGCAAGGCGTCGAGGATGCGTTCTTCGGCGGCGTCTTCGGCGCGGTGACGAACCTTGGTCATTTCCTGTTCGCGCAGCAGCTTGATCGCCGCGTCGGCCAGATCACGAATGATCGACTCGACGTCGCGGCCGACATAACCCACTTCGGTGAATTTGGTCGCTTCGACTTTGATGAACGGCGCGTTGGCGAGTTTGGCCAGGCGACGGGCGATCTCGGTTTTGCCGACACCGGTCGGGCCGATCATCAGGATGTTCTTGGGGGTGACTTCGACGCGCAGCTCTTCTGGCAGCTGCATCCGGCGCCAGCGGTTGCGCAAGGCGATGGCGACGGCGCGTTTGGCATCGTCCTGGCCGATGATATGGCGATTGAGTTCGTGGACGATTTCACGGGGGGTCATGGGCATAGTCATTGGCGGTCCTCAAGCAAAAGTAAGCCGTGGCGCGATGGCCAACACAGCTTACTCAGCGAGATCCTGCTCCTCGATGGTGATGTTGTGGTTGGTGAACACGCAGATGTCGCCAGCGATGCCCAAAGCGGTTTCGACGATTTCCCGGGCCGACAGGTCGGTCTTTTTCAACAGCGCGCTGGCCGCCGCCTGGGCGTAGCCACCGCCGGAACCCATGGCGATCAGGCCTTCTTCGGGCTCAACCACGTCACCGTTACCGGTGATGATCAGGGAGGCATCTTTGTTGGCGACCGCAAGCATGGCTTCGAGGCGGCTGAGGGAGCGGTCGGTGCGCCATTCCTTGGCGAGTTCGACGGCGGCGCGAACCAGGTGACCCTGATGTTTCTCGAGCTGGCCTTCGAAACGCTCGAAGAGGGTGAAGGCGTCAGCGGTAGCCCCGGCAAAACCGGCGATAACCTGGCCGTGATAGAGGCGGCGAACTTTCTTCGCGTTGCCTTTCATCACGGTATTGCCGAGCGAAACCTGGCCGTCGCCGCCCATGACGACTTTGCCGTGGCGGCGAACTGAAACGATGGTGGTCAAGGGAGAGTCTCCACGCAGCGGGGCGAAAATGCCTTATGCCCACTCATATGGGGGTGGTGGAGCGTTTTTCAACTGTAGGACGGGAGAAGGGACGAGCGGTGCCTGACAGATGATCGTTCCCACGTTCCGCGTGGGATTGCAGCCCGGGACGCTCTGCGTCCCTTGCGGCGCCGGAACGCGGAGCGTCCCTTGAGGCGTTCCCACGCAGAGCGTGGGAGCGATCAGATGCGGTGTCCCTGACGGGAATCAGCGGCTCTGACGTTGTTGTAACAACAGGTTGCTGAAACCGCTGCCGGCCAGTTGTTTCTGGGCGGTGGTCAGTTGTTCGCGGTTGCTGAACGGGCCGACCAGCACCCGATACCAGGTCTCGTCCTTCACGGTGCCGGATTCAACCGACACGGCCTGCCCCAGCAGGATGATCTGCGCACGCACCTTGTCGGCATCGGCTTCCTTGCGGAACGAGCCTGCCTGTAGGAAGAACTTGGTCACCGGCGCCGCTTTTGCCACCGGTGGCGCTGGCGGCGGGGTGATGCCAGCCAATGCCGCCTGAGCCCGGGCGGTGTCGATCTTCGCCGCTTCCGCAGGCGTCACTGGCGTGGTCGGTACGGCCGGCACTTGCGGCGTCGGCAGGGTTTTCTCCGGCACCGCATCCGGCGGCACGATGACTTCCGATTCCGGCAGCAAGGTGTAGAAGTCGTACTTCGGCTTTACGGGTTGCGTCGGGCTCGGCGGGGTTTTGTTGGCCTCGGCGATCTTGGTGGCTTTCTGCTGCTCGATCTTCTCGCGCTTGACGCTGTCGCTGCCCTTGCCCGGCTCCAGCTTCATCAGGAACACAATGAACGCGCCGACCGTCAGGCCGATGGCCATCCACAGCCAGCCCGGGATCGGTTGCTTTGCAGGAGCTTGGTATCGGCTGGCGCCACGCTTGGGTGCAGGTTTTTTCTTGGCAGCCAACTTACATGCGCTCCAGAGTTTCCAGACCCAAGAGTTCCAGGCCTTGCTTGAGAGTGCGGCCGGTCAGTGCGGCAAGGCGCAGGCGGCTCTGCATTTGCGCCGGGGTGTTGGCAGCGAGGATCGGGCAGTTCTCGTAGAAACTGGAAAACAGGCCGGCCACATCGTACAGGTAGGTGCAGAGGATGTGCGGCGTGCCTTTGTCAGACACGTTATTGAGGATTTCGCCGAACTGCGCCAGTTTCGCCGCCAGCTCATGTTCGTGCGACGCTTCGAGGACGATTTGCCCTTCGACTTCGCTGAAGTCCTTGCCGAGTTTGCGGAACACGCCGGCCACCCGGGTGTAGGCGTACAGCAGGTACGGCGCGGTGTTGCCTTCGAAGTTCAGCATCAGGTCGAAGTTGAAGCTGTAGTCGCTGGTGCGGTGCTTGGACAGGTCGGCGTACTTCACCGCGCCGATGCCCACGACCTTGGCAATGTTGCGCAACTCGTCTTCGGCCAGCTCCGGGTTCTTCTCCTTCACCAGCGCATAGGCGCGCTCCTGGGCTTCGGTCAGCAGATCGATCAGCTTCACGGTGCCGCCGTCACGGGTCTTGAACGGACGGCCATCGGCGCCGTTCATGGTGCCGAAGCCCATGTGTTCCATTTCCATCGGATGGGTCACGAAGCCGGCCAGTCGCGCGACCTGGAATACTTGCTGGAAGTGCAGGGCCTGGCGCTGGTCGACAAAGTACAACGCGCGATCGGCTTTCAGCACGCCGCTGCGGTAGCGCACGGCCGCCAGGTCAGTGGTGGCGTAGAGGTAGCCGCCGTCGGCCTTGACGATGATCACCGGCAGCGGCTCGCCCTCGGCGTTCTTGAATTCGTCGAGGAACACGCATTGAGCGCCGTTGCTCTCGACCAGCATGCCCTTGGCCTTGAGGTCGTTGACCACGTTGATCAGGTCGTCGTTATAGGCGCTTTCGCCCATCACGTCGGCCATGGTCAGTTTGACGTTCAGCAGTTCGTAGATTTTCTGGCAATGGGACAGCGAGATGTCCTTGAACTTGGTCCACAGCGCCAGGCAGTCCGGATCGCCGGCTTGCAGCTTGACCACCAGGCCACGGGCGCGATCGGCGAACTCTTCGGATTCGTCGAAACGCTGCTTGGCGGCACGGTAGAAGTTTTCCAGGTCCGACAGCTCGTCGCTGGTAATCGGGTTTTCCTGCAGATAAGCCATCAGCATGCCGAACTGGGTGCCCCAGTCGCCGACGTGGTTCTGACGAATCACGGTATCGCCGAGGAATTCCAGAACCCGGGCCACGCCGTCGCCGATGATGGTCGAACGCAAGTGGCCGACGTGCATCTCTTTGGCCAGGTTCGGCGCCGACAGGTCGACCACGGTGCGCTGCGCCGGACCGGCCTTGCGCACGCCGATGTGTTCGTCGGCCAGGGCCGCGTCCAGGCGGGTCGCCAGGGCTTGAGTGTTCTGGAAGAAGTTCAGGAAGCCGGGACCTGCGATTTCGGTCTTGCTGACGTTTTCGTCAGCCGGCAGCGCGGCGATGATTTTCTCGGCCAGGTCGCGGGGTTTCATGCCGGCCGGCTTTGCCAGCATCATGGCGATGTTGCTGGCGAAGTCGCCGTTTTTCTTGTCGCGAGAGTTTTCCACCTGGATCGCCGGCGACAGGCCTTCAGGCAACACACCTTCGTTGACGAGTTGGGTGATGGCTTGTTGGATCAGCTGGCGAATGGTGTCTTTCATGGTCTTCTCTTTCGACCGCAGGCGCGGCGGCGCTTCAGTGCGCTGGTGGAAAAACTGGGCATTATCCGTTGCGAAGACGGGCTTGCCAACTATAGCGGGCAGGTTATGGATAGGTGGTGACAAATTGCCCGCGAAGGCAATCTCTCGATCAATACAAATCGACCGGATCCACATCCAGCGACCAACGCACCGCGCGCCCACTCGGCATCTGTTCCAAAACCAGCAACCAATGGCTCAGCAATCGATGCAGCGGCGCCCGGGCCGTGGCTTGCAGCAATAACTGCGCGCGGTAGCGTCCGGCCCTGCGTTCCATTGGCGCCGGCACCGGCCCCAACAACTCGATACCGGTCAGATGCTGCTCGGCCAGAAGTCGCTCGGCCTCGCTGCACGCTTCATCGAGGAAACCTTCGGCCTGTCCCGGTTTGTGCGCTTCGGCCCGCAGCAGCGCGAGATGCGCAAACGGCGGCAGCCCGGCGGAGCGGCGTTCGCTCAACGCCTGTTCGGCAAAGGCGAAATAGCCCTGCTCGGTCAGCTGCACCAGCAGTGGGTGGTCCGCCAGGTGCGTCTGGATGATCACTTTGCCCGGCTCTTCGGCCCGGCCCGCGCGGCCGGCGACCTGGACGATCAACTGCGCCATGCGTTCGCTGGCGCGGAAGTCGCCGGAGAACAGTCCGCCATCGGCATCGAGAATCGACACCAGGGTCACCCGGGGAAAGTGGTGACCTTTGGCAAGCATTTGCGTGCCGACCAGAATGCACGGTTGGCCTTTCTGGATGGTCGCGAACAGCTGATTCATCGCGTCTTTGCGTGAGGTGCTGTCGCGGTCGACCCGCAGCACCGGGACGTCCGGGAACAGAATCCCCAGGCGTTCCTCGGCACGCTCGGTACCAGCGCCCACCGGTCGCAAATCGACCTTGCCGCACTTCGGGCAATGCCGGGGCACGCGTTCGACGTAGCCGCAATGGTGGCAGCGCAGCTCCCCCGAGCGCTGGTGCACGGTCATGCGCGCGTCGCAGCGCTGGCATTCGGACATCCAGCCGCAGTCGTGGCACAGCAACGTTGGGGCGAACCCTCGACGGTTGAGGAACACCAGCACCTGCTGGCCGGCGGCCAGGGTCTGACCGATGGCTTGTTGCATCGGCCCGGAAATGCCGCTGTCCAGTGGGCGACTTTTCACATCCAGGCGCAGGAAGCGCGGTTGCTTGGCGCTACCGGCCCGTTCATTCAGGCGCAGGAGGCCGTAACGACCGGTGTAGGCGTTTTGCAGGCTCTCCAGCGAAGGGGTGGCGGAGCCGAGGACAATCGGGATGTTCTCCTGGCGGGCGCGAACCAGAGCCAGGTCGCGGGCGTGGTAGCGCAGGCCTTCCTGCTGTTTATAGGAACCGTCGTGCTCTTCATCGATGATGATCAGGCCGGGGTTCTTCATCGGCGTGAACAGCGCCGAGCGGGTGCCGATAATAATGTCGGCTTCGCCATCCCGTGCGGCCAGCCAGGCGTCCAGACGCTCGCGGTCGTTGACGGCGGAGTGAATCAGCGCGATGCGCGCATTGAAGCGCTGCTCGAAGCGCGCCAGGGTTTGCGGGCCGAGGTTGATCTCCGGGATCAGTACCAGGGCTTGCTTGCCGGCTTCGAGGGTTTCACGGATCAGTTGCAAATAGACTTCGGTCTTGCCGCTGCCGGTGACGCCGGCCAGCAGGAACGCGTGATAACTGTCGAACCCGGCGCGAATGGCTTCAAAAGCAGCGCGCTGCTCCGGGTTGAGCGGTAATTCCGGTTGCGCCAGCCAGTGTTCGTGGCGAGCGCCGGGCGCGTGCCTGCGGATGTCGACCTGCACCAGATCCTTGGCCAGCAGCAGGTCGAGGCTGTCCTTGCTCAGCATCAGTTTGCTCAACAATTGATGGGCGACGCCGTGGGGATGCTGGGCCAGGGTCGCCAGGGCTTCACGCTGCCGCGGGGCGCGGGCAATGCGCGGGTCATCGAGGCTGGCGCCGGGCGCGGCAGACCAGAAACGCTCCTGACGGGCTTCGGCCAGTTCGCCCTGGCGCAGCAACACCGGCAACGCCCAGCTCAACGTGTCGCCGAGGCTGTGCTGGTAATACTGGGACGTCCACAGGCACAACTTGAACAGCGCGGGCGGTAGCGGCGGTACGGCATCGAGCAGCGCCAGAGCCGGTTTGAGCTTTTCCGTCGGGACTTCACTGTGATCGGTGACTTCCACCAGAATCCCGATCATCTCCCGCCGACCGAACGGCACCCGCAAGCGCATGCCCGGATGTAGCTGGGCGCGCAGGACTCCGGCCGGTGCGCGGTAATCGAACAGGCGGCGCAGGGGCGAAGGCAGGGCGAGGCGCAGAATGGCGTCGGGCACGCGATTGTTTTCTCGAAATCAGGGGGCAAGGAAGAAGGCCGGGAGCCTAGCAGACGGTCGGGCGAAGCGACAGCTTGCGTGATCGCGAAGGTCTGGTAGAATCCGCGGCCTAATTACGTGCGGTATTCAACAATAGTGTTGGGTGGCGGCACGCTAGCCTGAGGAAGACACCATGAAAGCCGATATCCATCCAGAATACCCAGTAGTTGCCGTCACTTGCAGCTGCGGCAACAAGTTCGAAACCCGTTCGACCTACGGCAAAGCCCTGGCGATCGACGTTTGCAACGAGTGCCACCCGTTCTACACCGGTAAGCAGAAGACTCTGGATACCGGCGGCCGTGTTCAGAAGTTCGCCGATCGTTTCGGTGCTTTCGGCGCGAAAAAGGCCTAAGGCCGATCAACTTGGGAAGCCGTCACGGTTTTTCCATGCTGATGAAAAAGGCGTCCCTCGCGGGCGCCTTTTTTGTGTCTGCGATTTGGCTTTCCTCTGCCCAGGCCTTCTGTCCGGCGCCGAGCGGGCTGACGCCGGTCGCGGTGCAGCGAGTGGTGGATGGCGACACCTTGCGTTTGAGTGATGGCCGCAGCGTGCGCATGATCGGTTTGAACACGCCGGAGCTGGGCAAGCAGGGTCGTTCCGACGAGCCGTTCGCCGTGGCTGCGCGCAAACGCCTGGAAGCACTGGTGGCCGCCAGCGGCGGGCGGGTCGGTTTGCTGCCGGGTAAGGAAAGCAAGGACCATTACGGCCGCACCCTGGCCCATGTCTACAGCATCGATGGCGCCAACCTCGAAGCGCAGATGCTCGCTGAAGGCCTCGGTTTTCAGGTCGCGGTGGCGCCGAACGTCGATTTAGTCGGCTGCCAGCAAGCGGCGGAACGCAGTGCCCGTCAGGCCGGTCTCGGGCTGTGGCGCCAATCACCTGTGCTGAAAGCGGAGCAGATCAGCGCGTCCGGCTTTGCCATGCTCAGTGGTCGTGTGAGCAGGATTCAGCGCAATCGCGGCGGTGTTTGGATCGAGTTGCAGGATTCGGTTGTATTGAAGGTTGCGCCCAATCTGCTGGGTCAATTCGATGTTGCGGCGCTTGAAAAGCTCAAAGGCAAGCAAATCGAGGCTCGTGGCTGGGTGGTGGATCGTTCGCGTCGCGGCGGACTGAAACCCGGGCAGGCGCGCTGGCTTTTGCCGCTGACCGATCCGGCGATGTTGCAGGCGGCACCATAAGAAAAAGTTGTAGGCATTTTTTCTATTGATTGTGAACAGTCCATTCCTTGTGTTCCGTGGCTCTTGGCCCAAAGTCGTAGGGGCTGGCGCTTGACAGGGGTGACTGGCCAGTCTTGTGGGGACTTTGCGACACGCGTATCCTCGGCGGTCCGTCTGTCCAACAGTAAAAAGCGGAATGCCCACATGTCTGATCTGAAAACTGCCGCTCTCGAATATCACGCCAATCCTCGTCCAGGGAAGCTGAGTGTCGAGCTCACCAAGGCCACCGCTACCGCCCGCGATCTGTCGCTGGCCTACAGCCCCGGCGTAGCCGAACCGGTACGCGAAATCGCCCGCGATCCTGAACTGGCCTACAAATACACCGGCAAAGGCAACCTGGTTGCAGTCATTTCCGATGGCACCGCGATTCTGGGCCTGGGTAACCTCGGCCCATTGGCTTCCAAGCCGGTGATGGAAGGTAAAGGTGTTCTGTTCAAGCGCTTCGCCGGCATCGACGTGTTCGACATCGAAGTCGACTCCGAAAGCCCGCAAGCCTTCATCGACACCGTCAAGCGTATCTCCATCACCTTCGGTGGCATCAACCTGGAAGACATCAAGGCACCTGAGTGCTTTGAAATCGAACGCGCGCTGATCGAGCAGTGCGACATTCCGGTGTTCCATGATGACCAGCACGGCACCGCGATCGTGACCGCTGCCGGCATGATCAACGCCCTGGAAATCGCTGGCAAAACCCTGGCTGACGCCAAGATCGTCTGCCTGGGCGCCGGTGCTGCCGCCATCTCCTGCATGAAGTTGCTGGTGAGCATGGGTGCCAATATCGAAAACATTTACATGGTTGACCGTACCGGTGTGATCCACTCCGGTCGTGACGACCTGAACCAGTACAAGGCTGTGTTCGCTCACGCGACCGAGAAGCGCACCCTGGCTGATGCTCTTGACGGTGCCGACGTGTTCGTTGGTTTGTCTGGTCCGAATCTGCTGAGCGCTGAAAATCTGAAGCTGATGGCCAAGGACCCGATCGTGTTCGCCTGCTCGAACCCTGATCCGGAAATCGCTCCTGAGCTGGCTCACTCCACTCGCAATGACGTGATCATGGCCACCGGCCGTTCGGACTACCCGAACCAGGTCAACAACGTACTGGGCTTCCCGTTCATTTTCCGTGGTGCCCTGGACGTTCGCGCCAAGCGCATCAACGAAGAAATGAAAGTGGCTGCCGCCAACGCCCTGCGTGAACTGGCCAAACTGCCAGTGCCTCAGGAAGTGTGCGACGCCTACGGTGGCATCAAGCTGGAATTCGGTCGTGAGTACATCATTCCGAAACCAATGGATGCCCGCCTGATCACCGTGATCTCCGATGCCGTGGCCAAGGCTGCGATCGAGACGGGTGTGGCGACCCTGCCGTATCCGAAGAACTACCCGCTCAAAAGCGTGGATGACGTGTTCAACGGCTAAGCCGTTGTAGCGCTTCAACCAAAGGCCCCGGCTCATTCTGAGTCGGGGCTTTTTTGTATCTGAGGGGTTTGTATTGACCGTTCCCACGCTCTGCGTGGGAATGCCTCAAGGGACGCTCTGCGTTCCAGTTCGCGAAAGGGACGCGGAGCGTCCCAGGCTGCATTCCCACGCAAAGCGTGGGAACGATCAGCCGACAGGCAATAAAAAGCCCCGCACTTCTTTCGAAGGCGGGGCTTTTTGGTGTTGCGGCGATCAGAACAAATCGATCGGCGCTGCCTCGTCCGCTGGCAGCGGGCTACCCGGTACGTTGCCGGTACCCAGCTCGTTCACCGACGGCGGCGTGTCTTCGGCCTTGAACAGTTCGAAGTAGGCGCCTGGCGTGCCTGGGGTGGCTGCACGGCCGCTGACCGGGTCGACGCGCAGGCTGAGGATGCCTTCAGGTTCTGGCTGGGTATGAGGTGGCTTGTCTTTGAGGGCGGCGCCCATGTAGTTCATCCAGATCGGCAGGGCGACGGTGCCACCGAACTCGCGTTTGCCCAGGCTTTCCGGTTGGTCGAAGCCGGTCCAGACGGTGGTCACGTAATCGGCGTTGTAGCCGGAGAACCAGGCGTCCTTGGATTCGTTGGTGGTGCCGGTCTTGCCCGCAATGTCGCTGCGGCCCAATGCCAGGGCTCTACGGCCAGTGCCGAGTTTGATCACGTCCTCAAGCATGCTGTTGAGGATGTAGGTGGTGCGGCCGTCGATGATGCGCTCGGCCACGGCTGGCGTTTGTGGCGCTGGCTGGGTGCTCGGCGCTTCGCCTGGGGTAGCGTTGACCGTGAAGGTGTTGGCGGCCGGTACGGCAATGCCGTCGCTGGCGACAACGCCTTTTGGAACGCTCGGCGGATTGGCAACGAACAGCGTGTCGCCATTGCGGCTTTCGATCTTGTCGATGATGTACGGGGTGATCTTGTACCCGCCGTTGGCGAAGGCGCTCCAGCCAGTGGCGATTTCCATTGGCGTCAAGGTCGCGGTGCCCAATGCCAGGGACAGGTTGCGCGGCAGGTCCTGCTTGTTGAAGCCGAATTTGCTGATGTAATCGATGGTGCGGTCGACACCCAGCGCTTGCAGCAGGCGGATCGATACCAGGTTGCGCGACTTGTAGAGCGCTTCACGCATGCGGATCGGGCCGAGGAAGGTATTGGTGTCGTTCTTCGGACGCCAGACCTTGTCCAGGTACTCGTCGACGAACACGATCGGAGCGTCGTTCACCAGGCTGGCGGCGGTGTAACCGTTGTCCAGAGCGGCGCTATAGACGAACGGCTTGAAGCTCGAACCCGGCTGACGCTTGGCCTGCATGGCGCGGTTGTAGTTGCTCTGCTCGAAGGCAAAACCGCCGACCAACGAGCGAATGGCGCCGTTCTGCGGGTCGAGGGAAACCAGCGCGCTCTGGGCCTGTGGAATCTGGCTGAATTTGAGCGAATTGTCTGGCTGGCGCTGTACGCGAATCAGATCGCCGACCTGCGCGACATCCGACGGCTGCTTCGGATTGGCGCCCATGCTGTTGGTGTTCAGGAACGGACGGGCCCACTTCATGGTGTCCCAGGCAACGTGCTCTTCGCCGGTGCGGGTCAGCACCTGCAAGCCGTTTTTGTCGACCTGGGTCACGATCGCCGGTTCCAGGCTGCTGATGGTTCGTTGCTTGGTCAGCTCCAGGGTCCAGGCTTCTCGGGTTTTGCCCGGCAAGCGTGATTCGGGGCCGCGATAACCGTGCCGTTGATCGTAGGTCATCAAACCTTCGTGAACCGCGGTGTTGGCCATTTCCTGCAAATCGCTCGGCACCGTGGTGGTGACGCGGAAACCTTCGGTGTACGCATCACTGCCATAGCGGCCGACCATTTCGGCACGGGCCATTTCCGCGACGTACGGTGCATTCACTTCCGGGGTCGGTACATGGTAGCTGGCGTTCAGCGGCTCATTGATCGCAGCGGTGTAGTCGGCTTCGGTGATCTTGCCGAGCTTGTACATGCGCCCCAGGATCCAGTCGCGACGCTCCTTGCTGCGGGCCGGGTTCGCCAGGGGGTTGAAGCGTGACGGGGCTTTTGGCAGGCCGGCGATCATCGCCATCTGCGCCAGGCTGACATCACGAATCGACTTGCCGTAATAGACCTGCGCCGCCGCTTCGATGCCATAGGCGCGGTTACCCAGATAGATCTTGTTGACGTACAGCTCGAGGATCTCGTCCTTGGTCAACTGTCGTTCGATCTGTAGCGCCAGGAGGATTTCGGTGGTCTTGCGCGAAAAGCTGCGTTCGCTGGTCAGGAAAAAATTCTTCGCCACCTGCATGGTGATGGTGCTGCCGCCGGATTGAATGTGTCCGCTTTTTACTAACTGGGTGGCGGCACGCATCAGGCTGCTGGGATCGACGCCGTAGTGATTGGCGAAATTGTCGTCTTCAGCACTTAGTAACGCATTAATGAAATTGGGGGGAATGTCGGCGAAACGGATCGGCGTGCGGCGCATTTCGCCAAATTCTGCTATCAACTTATTGTCGCTGCTGTACACCCGCAAAGGAATCTGCAACTGAATACTTCTCAGCGCCTCCACGGACGGCAATCCAGGACTAAGGTAAAGGAAAGCGCCGCTCAGACCCAGGAGCAGTCCGCAGAAAACGGCGACGATGGACCAACCGAAAAATTTCAGCAGACGAATCAAGGCTTTTGGATATCCAGAGCAAAAAATGAATTAGGTATCAGGGTTCAAGCTATACAGAGAATGACCCGCGCTTGCAGCAAAAAGCGGAAAAAACGCTCGGTATTATAAGCATTTTTCCGAAGGGGGCGTCATTTTGCGCTGCTGTCAAGACGGGGGGTATTGAACGCAATGGATATTACAGAGTCCGTAACTCACGGATAGTCATAGGGAATGGGTAGTGCTAGGACTCTTCAATAAAAAAACCAGTGCGCTTCTGGGGATCGACATCAGCTCCACGTCGGTGAAGCTACTGGAACTCAGTCGCCAGGGTGACCGCTATCGGGTCGAGGCTTATGCGGTGGAGCCGCTGCCCGCCAGTGCCGTGGTCGAGAAAAATATCGCCGAGCTTGAAGGTGTGGGGCAGGCCCTTGCGCGCGTGCTGTCCAAGGCAAAGACGGGTCTCAGGAACGTTGCCGTGGCCGTCGCCGGTTCGGCGGTGATCACCAAGACCATCGAGATGGACGCTGGTCTTTCCGACGACGAGATGGAAAACCAGCTGAAAATAGAGGCCGATCAGTACATTCCTTATCCGCTGGACGAGGTGGCGATCGACTTCGAGGTGCAGGGCGCATCGGTGCGCAACCCAGAGCGGGTCAATGTGCTGCTGGCAGCCTGTCGCAAGGAAAACGTCGAGGTTCGTGAAGCGGCCCTGGCCCTGGCCGGGTTGACCGCGCGGGTGGTCGATGTCGAAGCCTATGCCCTGGAGCGATCGTTCGGCCTGCTGGCCACCCAGCTGGCCGCCTCTCAGGAGCGTCTGACCGTGGCGGTGGTGGATATCGGCGCGACCATGACCACC
Source organism: Pseudomonas frederiksbergensis (assembly GCF_017114915.1). Lineage (GTDB taxonomy): Bacteria > Pseudomonadota > Gammaproteobacteria > Pseudomonadales > Pseudomonadaceae > Aquipseudomonas > Aquipseudomonas frederiksbergensis_I. Next base: position 64,453 of record NZ_JAAUOE010000002.1, on the reverse strand, counting down.
CTGAGCGTGCTACACAACGGGCGAATCATCTATACCCGCGAACAATTGTTCGGCGGCCGTCAACTGACGGAAGAAATCCAGCGTCGTTATGGCCTGACAATCGAGCAGGCGGGGCTGGCGAAGAAACAGGGCGGTTTGCCGGACGATTACGTCAGCGAGGTGTTGCAGCCGTTTCGTGACGCGTTGGTGCAGCAAGTGTCGCGTTCGTTGCAGTTTTTCTTTGCCTCCGGCCAGTACAACTCGGTCGATCACATCCTCCTGGCTGGCGGCACCGCCTCGGTTCCGGGGCTGGATCGGTTGATCGAGCAGCGACTGGGTACGCCGACTCAGGTCGCCAATCCATTTTCCGACATGACCCTGAGCAGCAAGGTCAACGCCGGTGCCCTGGCCAGCGATGCCCCGGCACTGATGATCGCCTGCGGGCTGGCCCTCAGGAGTTTCGACTGATGGCGCGGATCAATCTTTTACCCTGGCGCGAAGAGTTGCGCGAAGTGCGTCGCAAACGCTTTTTGCTGGCGTTGGTCGGTGTGCTGGTGGGATCAGTGGGGGCGCTGTTGATCGCGGATCAGGTCATAAACAACGCCATTGATCGGCAAGTTGCCCGTAACGACTACATCGGCAAGCAGATTGCCGTGGTCGATGGGCGGATCAAACAGATCAGCGACCTGAAGGCTCGTCGTCAGCAACTCGTCGAGCGCATGCGCATCATCCAGGACTTGCAAGGCAACCGCCCGATCAGCGGAAGGATTTTCGATCAGTTGGCGCGCACCTTGCCGGAAGGAGTGTATTTCACCGAAGTGAAAATGATCGGCAAGACCTTGTCCATCACTGGCGCGGCGGAGTCCAACAATCGTGTTTCGGATTTGATGCGCAATCTTGATGCGTCCGACTGGTTCGACGCGCCCAATCTCACGGAAGTCAAAGCGACCACTGCCGGTCAACTGGATCAGGCCAATGTTTTTCAGTTGACCGTCCGTCAGACTCAACCCGCCATTGTGGGGGGTGCCAAATGAGGCCGTCCGAATGGTTCGAAGGGTTGCGCCAGATCGATATCAACGATCTGGACACCAACAACATGGGGTCCTGGCCAGCGGCGATCAAGGTTCTGGCGAGTGTTCTGCTCATGGTTCTGGTGCTGGTCCTGGGCTACAGCTTCTTGATCGGCGATCTGCAAAACCACCTGGAACTCAAGCGTGAGGAAGAATCCACGCTCAAGGAGCAGTTCGCGAGCAAAGCCCATATGGCGGCTAATCTGGAGCTGTATACCCAGCAGATGAAGGAAATGGAGAACTCCTTCGGCGTGTTGTTAAGGCAATTGCCCAGCGACACCGAAGTGCCCGGCCTGTTGGAGGACATCACCCGAACCGGTCTGGGCAGCGGCCTGGAGTTCGAAGAAATCAAGCTGCTCCCGGAGGTCACCCAGCAGTTTTACATTGAACTCCCTATCCAGATCACCGTCACCGGCGCTTATCACGATCTGGCCACTTTCGTCAGCGGCGTGGCCGGGCTGCCGCGGATTGTCACCCTGCATGACTTCGACCTGGCGCCGGCCAATCCCGATGGCGGTCCGAAGTTGCGCATGAGCATCCTTGCCAAGACCTACCGCTACAACGACAAAGGGGTGCAGAAATGAGCCCGATTCGTTGTCTGTCGATGGTTATGTGCCTGGTCGTCCTGGCCGGTTGTGGCGGCGACGATGGTTTCAGCGACATCGACGCCTACCTGAACGAAGTGCGTCTGCGTGCGCCCGGCAAGATTGAACCAACGCCGACATTCCGGTCTTACCCGACATTCACCTACAACGCTGCCAACCTGCGCAGCCCGTTCTCCCGGCAGGTCAAAGTCGATCTGGCCGGCCAAAAGCACGGCTCGCGCAACGTCAAGCCCGATCCCAATCGGGTCAAGCAGTACCTCGAAGGTTTCAACATCGAGCAATTCGAAATGGTCGGCACGATCTCCAATGCCGCCGGCTCCTTTGCGCTACTACGCGGGGCGGGCGGCGTGCATCGGCTGAAAGTAGGTGATTACCTGGGGCGTAACGATGGACGAATCGTCGCCATCAGCGGTTCACAAGTAGAAGTGGTCGAAATCGTTCCCGATGGCGAGGGCGCCTGGCTGGAGCGGCCGCGGACCATCCCTTTGAAAGAGCACTCATAGTGGAACTCGTATAATGAACAGGATTTTCTCAGCCTTCGGTATTTCGCTATGGATAGCGTTTCTGTCGCCGATGGTACAGGCGGCCAACCTCAAAGCGCTGGATGTCGCCGCGCTGCCCGGTGACCGTATCGAGTTGAAGTTATCGTTCGATGGGCCACCGCCCCAGCCTCACGGTTATACGACAGAGCAGCCTGCGCGGATTGCGCTGGACCTGCCGGGGGTCACCAGCCAGTTGGCGAACAAGAGTCGAGACCTGGGTGGCGGCAATGCCCGCAGCGCCACGGTGGTGGAGGCCAAGGACCGCGCACGGCTGATCATCAGCCTGACTCAATTGACCCCGTATAACGCACGCGTCGAAGGCAACAATCTGTTCGTGGTCGTCGGGGAGGGCGCCGGTAACAAGACGCCCAAGCCAATCGCCAGCGTGCCGCGCACCGCCATGGCGAACCCGGTGCCTGCCAGAGTCAATGCGCCCGTGGGCAAAGCCATTCGCGGCGTGGATTTCCAGCGTGGCACCCAGGGCGAAGGCAATGTGGTCATCGATTTGTCGGATCCGTCCATCGCCCCGGACATCCAGGAGCGCGATGGCAAGATCATCGTCGGTTTCACCAAGACCCAATTGCCTGAACGGTTGCGCGTACGCCTCGACGTCAAGGATTTCGCCACGCCGGTGCAGTTCGTCAACGCCAGCGTCACGGGCGACCGGGCCATTATCAGCATCGAACCCAGCGGCGCCTTCGATTATTCGACCTATCAGACCGATAACAAGCTGACGATCAGCATCCGTCCGATGACTGTCGATGATTTGCACAAACGCAATGCCGAACGTTTTGCCTACAGCGGTGAAAAGCTCTCGCTGAATTTCCAGGACATCGATGTGCGCTCGGTGCTGCAATTGATCGCCGATTTCACCAATCTCAATCTGGTGGCCAGCGACACGGTGCAGGGTGGCATCACGTTGCGCCTGCAGAATGTGCCGTGGGATCAGGCGCTGGACCTGGTGCTCAAAACCAAAGGTCTGGATAAACGCAGGATCGGTAACGTGCTGCTGGTGGCGCCGGCCGATGAAATCGCCGCCCGGGAGCGTCAGGAACTGGAGTCGCAGAAGCAGATCGCCGAGCTCGCGCCTCTGCGTCGCGAATTGTTGCAGGTCAACTACGCCAAGGCCGCCGATATCGCCAAGCTGTTCCAGTCGGTGACCAGCGCCGAGGCGAAAATCGACGAGAGAGGTTCTATCACTGTCGATGAGCGGACCAACAACATCATTGCCTACCAGACCCAGGACCGTCTCGACGAACTGCGTCGCATCGTTGCACAACTGGATATTCCCGTGCGCCAGGTGATGATCGAGGCGCGCATCGTCGAAGCCAACGTCGATTACGACAAAAGTCTCGGCGTGCGCTGGGGCGGTTCGGTGCAGAAGGGTAACTGGAATACCTCCGGGGTCAACGGCTCCTCGACCACCGTTGGTACGCCGGGCAGCACCAGCACCAACTCGCCGTTCGTCGACCTGGGAACCTCCTCCAACACCTCGGGGATCGGCATCGCCTTCATTACCGACAATGTGCTGCTGGACCTTGAGCTGTCGGCCATGGAAAAAACCGGCAACGGGGAAATCGTCTCGCAGCCCAAGGTGGTCACGTCTGACAAGGAAACCGCGAAAATCCTCAAGGGCACCGAGATTCCCTACCAGGAAGCCAGCTCCAGCGGCGCCACATCGGTGTCGTTCAAGGAGGCTTCGCTGTCCCTGGAAGTGACGCCGCAGATCACCCCGGACAACCGCATCATCATGGAGGTCAAGGTCACCAAGGATGAGCCGGACTACCTGAACAAAGTGCAGGACGTGCCGCCGATCAAGAAAAACGAGGTCAATGCCAAGGTGCTGGTCAACGATGGCGAGACCATCGTCATTGGTGGGGTTTTCTCAAATACTCAGAGCAAGGTTGTAGATAAGGTGCCATTTCTTGGCGATGTGCCGTATCTTGGCCGCCTTTTCCGGCGTGACGTGGTTTCGGAGAAAAAATCCGAGCTGTTGGTCTTTCTCACTCCGCGTATCATGAACAATCAGGCGATTGCTGTGAGTCATTGATTCTGTGCGAAATTTGATTCTTGTTGGACCGATGGGGGCTGGTAAAAGCACCATCGGCCGGTTGCTGGCCAAAGAGCTGCGCCTGCCGTTCAAAGATTCCGATAAGGAAATTGAATTGCGCACGGGCGCCAATATTCCGTGGATTTTCGATAAAGAAGGCGAGCCGGGCTTTCGTGACCGCGAGCAGGCGATGATTGCCGAGCTGTGCGCGTCCGACGGCGTGGTATTGGCGACCGGTGGCGGGGCGGTGATGCGCGAAGCCAATCGCCGGGCGCTGCATGCTGGCGGTCGGGTGGTCTATCTGCATGCGTCTGTCGAGCAGCAGGTCGGCCGAACGGCTCGCGACCGCAATCGGCCGCTGTTGCGTACCGCCGATCCAGCCAAAACCCTGCGGGACTTGCTGGCGATCCGTGATCCGCTGTATCGGGAAATAGCCGACCTGGTGGTGGAAACCGATGAGCGGCCACCGCGGATGGTGGTGCTCGATATTCTCGAGCGCTTGCAGCAGCTACCGCCCCGTTAATGCGCGGCGCGAAATGCGCTATCCTCGGCGTCCTGTCGCAGCCGCTCCAGGTTGTGGCGGATGCCTACCGAACGGCGTCACACCAGCAGATGCCGTGGAATTCGTTAACTCAAGGCAGGATGCCTGATTCCATCTTCACTGTGGGGACACATGCAGACACTCAAGGTCGATCTAGGCGAGCGTAGCTACCCGATTCATATTGGCGAAGGTTTGTTGGATCAGCCTGAGCTACTGGCCCCGCATATCCGCGGGCGGCAGGTGGCGATCATCTCCAACGAGACTGTCGCGCCGCTCTACCTCGAGCGTCTGACCCGCAGTCTGGCGCAGTTCTCGGTGATTTCCGTGGTGCTGCCCGACGGCGAAGCCTTCAAGACCTGGGAAACCCTGCAACTGATTTTCGACGGCCTGCTGACCGCACGGCATGATCGCCGCACCACGGTGATCGCCCTCGGCGGTGGCGTGATCGGTGACATGGCCGGTTTTGCGGCCGCCTGCTACCAGCGTGGCGTCGATTTCATCCAGGTGCCGACCACGTTGCTGTCGCAAGTCGACTCCTCGGTGGGCGGCAAGACCGGGATCAATCACCCACTGGGCAAGAACATGGTCGGCGCCTTCTATCAGCCCAACGTGGTGCTGATCGATACCGCCACCCTCAAAACCCTGCCGGCCCGCGAACTGTCTGCGGGGCTGGCGGAGGTCATCAAGTACGGGTTGATCTGCGACGAACCGTTCCTGACCTGGCTCGAAGAAAACGTCGATCGCCTGCGAGCGCTGGACCAGAGCGCCCTGACTTACGCCATCGAACGCTCCTGTGCGGCCAAGGCTGCGGTGGTCGGTGCCGACGAGAAAGAGACCGGCGTGCGTGCCACGTTGAACCTGGGCCATACCTTCGGCCACGCGATCGAAACCCATATGGGCTATGGTGTCTGGTTGCATGGTGAAGCGGTCGCTGCTGGCACCGTAATGGCTCTGGAAATGTCCACGCGCCTGGGCTGGATCAGCGAACAGGAGCGCGATCGCGGTATTCGTCTGTTCCAGCGTGCCGGCCTGCCGGTTATCCCGCCGCAAGAGATGACTGAAGCCGATTTTCTCGAACACATGGCAATTGACAAGAAAGTGATCGACGGTCGTTTGCGCCTGGTGCTGCTGCGCCATATGGGTGAAGCAGTGGTGACCGACGATTATCCGAAAGAGGTTTTACAGGCCACGCTGGGAGCGGATTACCGCACCCTGGCTCAGCTTAAAGGTTAATAAGATCCCGATGACTAGTTTGCATGCCGACGAGGCTTTCCTCGGCCATTACCAGTTAAGTCATGACCCTTTCGCTCCACGGGTACCTGGCTTCAAATTCTTCCCGGCCCAGCGCAAACCGGTGCTGGGACAACTGCATCACCTGGCGCGTTACAGCCAGTTGCTGCTGGTGGTCACTGGCCCTCAAGGCAGCGGCAAAACCTTGTTGCGCCAGGCTCTGGTGGCCAGCACCAACAAACAGTCAGTGCAGAGTGTGGTGGTTTCCGCCCGTGGCGCCAGCGATGCCGCTGGCGTGCTGTATCAGGTGGCTCAGGCGCTTAACGTCGAGCAGGCCGAGATCGGCGCGATCCTGGCTCAAGTGGTACAGCTTGCGCTCACGGGGCAGGAAGTCTATTTGCTGGTGGATGACGCCGAGCAACTCGACGAGTCTGCGCTGGAGGCCCTGTTGGCCCTGGCTGCCGGTGCTCCGGAAGGACGTCCGCACGTGTTCCTGTTCGGCGAGTCCTCGCTGATTGCTCAACTTGAAGCACTGAGCCTCGAGGAAGAACGTTTCCACGTCATCGAGCTGCAGCCTTACACCGAAGAAGAAACCCGCGAATACCTGGATCAGCGTCTCGAAGGCGCCGGCCGGGGGATCGAACTTTTCACCGCGGATCAGATCTCTGATATTCACGAAAGCTCCGACGGTTGGCCTGGCAACATCAACCAGGTCGCCCGCGATGCAATGATCGAAGCCATGATTGCCAGCCGCTCAGCGGTGAAGCGTCCAAGTATGGGGTTCAACATGCCGAAGAAACACGTATTGGCGATTTCCGCCGTTGTCGTGGTCGCGGTAGCTGCCGCCTGGTTGATGCCGGGTCGCAGCAAAGCACCGACCACCGGCGTGCCTGCCAACGAACAGGCGCAACTGCCGCTGGGCCAGGGCACGCCACAACCTAACAGCGGCGGTGCACCCGCCGTGGAGTTCGCTGGTAACTCACAACCGATGCCATTACCGTTGGTCGGTAACTCGCAGCCGGTGATGCGTGGTCCACTGGCCGAAGCGGCCGGTGGCATTACCGAAGGCGATGACGGCGTGCCGGTCGAAGGCTCCAGCGCCATACCGCCGACCGTGACCACCACTGCGCCGCCGGCAGGCGTTCCGGCGGGGCCTGCGCCGACACCGACACCGACCGCCAAGCCGACGCCTGCGCCGACACCGACACCGACCGCCAAGCCGACGCCTGCACCGACCCAGGTCGCGACCGCCAAGCCAGCGCCTGCGCCGGTTGCCAAACCAGCCCCAGCCCCCGCCAAGCCGGTCGCTGCCGTTAAGCCTGTCGAGAAGCCAGCCGAGAAGCCAGTCGTGGCCAAAGCCGCCGGTGGCAGCTGGTACGCCGGTCAGGCGCCGGGTAACTATGTGGTGCAGATCCTCGGCACCAGCTCCGAATCGGCCGCGCAAAGTTTCGTCAAGGAGCAGGGCGGCGAGTACCGTTATTTCAAGAAAGTGCTCAACGGCAAGCCGCTTTACGTCATCACCTACGGCAGCTTCGCCAACCGCGATGCAGCCGTTACCGCCATCAAGGCCTTGCCAGCGAAGGTTCAGGCTGGTAAACCTTGGCCTCGCACTGTCGCCAGCGTCCAACAGGAACTGGCAACAACTCGCTGAAGATTCGGCGGCCTTACCCAGGCCGCCTCTCCAAGCACCTCAAAATTTCTGCAAGTGCATGCCGTCTCTACAGACCGCGTGCCTTGTGGTGTCTGCGTCACAGTAGTCTTTGAGTCGCTGCGGTCAAAATTAAAAAAGTTTTGACTAGCACAGCATATCGCTTTAAACCTTTCACAAATGCGACATGGATTTGCGACATTTCGTCGTCAAATTTGTGAGCCTCTGTGTCGGTGTGTACAATGACCTCCCTTTTGCCCCCGCAAAGCTGGCGTACGTTCGGCGTGGAAGGTAACTGGTTGAATTGAAAAGAAATTTGCCTCGATTAGAGGCAGCCTGGTGAGAAAGCGTCTATGAAAGCAGGTCTGTACCAACCAGATGAATTCAAGGATAACTGCGGTTTCGGCCTGATAGCCCATATGCAGGGCGAGCCCAGTCATACCCTTTTGCAAACGGCCATTGAGGCCCTGACCTGCATGACCCACCGCGGTGGGATCAACGCCGACGGCAAGACCGGTGACGGTTGCGGTCTGCTGATTCAGAAGCCGGATGTGTTCCTGCGTGCCATCGCCCAGGAAACCTTCGGTGTCGAACTGCCCAAGCAATATGCCGTGGGCATGGTCTTCTTCAACCAGGATCCGGTCAAAGCCGAAGCCGCTCGCGAGAACATGAACCGCGAGATCCTGGCCGAAGGCCTGACCCTGGTCGGCTGGCGCAAAGTGCCGATCGACACCAGCGTCCTTGGCCGCCTGGCCCTCGAGCGTCTGCCACAGATCGAACAAGTGTTCATCGGTGGTGAAGGCCTGAGTGATCAGGACATGGCGATCAAGCTGTTCAGCGCCCGTCGTCGTTCGTCCGTGGCCAACGCCGCCGACGTCGATCACTACATCTGCAGCTTTTCCCACAAGACCATTATTTATAAAGGCCTGATGATGCCGGCGGATTTGACCGCCTTCTATCCAGACCTCAGCGATCAGCGCCTGCAAACGTCGATCTGCGTGTTCCACCAGCGCTTTTCGACCAACACGCTGCCGAAATGGCCGCTGGCGCAGCCATTCCGATTCCTCGCCCACAACGGCGAGATCAACACCATCACCGGCAACCGCAACTGGGCCGTGGCCCGTCGCACCAAGTTCACCAATGATCTGATGGATCTGGAAGAACTCGGCCCGCTGGTCAACCGTGTCGGTTCCGACTCCTCCAGCATGGACAACATGCTCGAGCTGATGGTCACCGGTGGCATCGACCTGTTCCGTGGCGTGCGGATGATCATTCCGCCTGCGTGGCAGAACGTCGAAACCATGGACCCGGATCTGCGTGCGTTCTACGAATACAACTCGATGCACATGGAGCCGTGGGACGGCCCGGCCGGCGTGGTCATGACCGATGGTCGTTATGCGGTGTGCCTGCTCGACCGTAACGGCCTGCGTCCGGCGCGTTGGGTGACTACCAAGAACGGTTTCATCACCCTGGCCTCGGAAATCGGTGTCTGGAACTACCAGCCTGAAGACGTGATCGCCAAGGGTCGCGTAGGGCCGGGCCAGATCTTTGCCGTGGACACCGAAACCGGTCAGATCCTCGACACCGATGCCATCGACAACCGCTTGAAGTCCCGTCATCCGTACAAGCAATGGCTGCGCAAGAATGCCCTGCGTATCCAGGCGACCATGGAAGACAACGACCACGGTTCAGCGTTCTACGACGTCGATCAGCTCAAGCAGTACATGAAGATGTACCAGGTCACGTTCGAAGAGCGCGACCAGGTGCTGCGTCCGCTCGGCGAGCAAGGCTACGAAGCGGTCGGTTCGATGGGCGACGATACGCCGATGGCCGTGCTGTCCCAGCGCGTGCGCACGCCGTACGACTATTTCCGCCAGCAGTTCGCGCAGGTCACCAACCCGCCGATCGACCCGCTGCGTGAAGCCATCGTCATGTCGCTGGAAGTCTGCCTCGGCGCCGAGCGCAACATCTTCCAGGAGTCGCCGGAACACGCCTCGCGCGTGATCCTCAGCTCGCCGGTCGTTTCTCCGGCCAAGTGGCGCTCGCTGATGAACCTCGATCGCCCAGGCTTCGAGCGTCAGATCATCGACCTCAACTACGACGAGAGCGTCGGCCTCGAAGCGGCGGTGCGTAACGTCGCCGATCAGGCTGAAGAAGCCGTGCGCGCCGGTCGCACCCAGATCGTGCTGAGTGACCGCCACATCGCCCCGGGCAAGCTGCCGATCCACGCTTCGCTGGCGACCGGTGCCGTGCACCACCGCCTGACCGAAAAAGGCCTGCGTTGCGACTCCAACATCCTGGTGGAAACCGCCACCGCTCGCGATCCGCATCACTTCGCGGTGCTGATTGGTTTCGGTGCCTCGGCGGTCTACCCGTTCCTGGCCTACGAAGTGCTGGGCGACCTGATCCGCACCGGTGAAGTGCTGGGCGACCTCTATGAGGTGTTCAAGAATTACCGCAAAGGCATCACCAAAGGCCTGTTGAAGATCCTGTCGAAGATGGGGATCTCGACCATCACCTCCTATCGCGGAGCACAATTGTTCGAAGCGATCGGCCTGTCCGAAGAAGTCTGCGAACTGAGCTTCCGTGGTGTGCCAAGCCGCATCAAGGGTGCGCGCTTCGTCGACATCGAAGCCGAGCAGAAAGCCCTGGCGGCCGAAGCCTGGAGCCCGCGCAAGCCTATCCAGCAAGGCGGTCTGCTGAAGTTCGTCCACGGTGGCGAATATCACGCCTACAACCCGGACGTGGTCAACACCTTGCAAGCCGCAGTGCAGCAGGGCGACTACAGCAAGTTCAAGGAATACACGTCACTGGTGGATAACCGCCCGGTGTCGATGATCCGCGACCTGCTCAAGGTCAAGACCCTCGACACGCCGCTGGACATCAGCGAAGTCGAGCCTCTGGAATCGGTACTCAAACGCTTCGACTCCGCGGGCATCTCTTTGGGCGCGCTGTCGCCGGAAGCCCACGAAGCCCTGGCCGAAGCCATGAACCGCCTCGGTGCGCGTTCGAACTCCGGCGAAGGCGGTGAAGACCCGGCGCGCTACGGCACCATCAAGAGCTCGAAAATCAAGCAAGTGGCCACGGGTCGTTTCGGTGTGACGCCGGAATACCTGGTCAATGCTGAAGTGCTGCAGATCAAAGTCGCCCAAGGCGCCAAGCCAGGCGAAGGTGGTCAGTTGCCAGGCGGCAAGGTCAACGGTCTGATCGCCAAGCTGCGTTACGCAGTGCCGGGCGTGACCCTGATTTCGCCTCCGCCGCACCACGACATCTATTCGATCGAAGACTTGTCGCAGCTGATTTTCGACCTGAAACAAGTCAACCCGAACGCATTGGTTTCGGTGAAACTGGTGGCAGAAGCCGGCGTCGGCACCATCGCGGCCGGTGTGGCCAAGGCCTACGCGGACTTGATCACCATCTCCGGCTACGACGGCGGTACCGGTGCATCGCCACTGACCTCGATCAAATACGCGGGCGCACCGTGGGAACTCGGCCTGGCCGAAACCCACCAGACCCTGCGTGGCAACGACCTGCGCGGCAAAGTCCGGGTACAAACCGATGGCGGCCTGAAAACCGGCCTCGACGTGATCAAGGCTGCGATCCTCGGCGCTGAAAGCTTCGGCTTCGGCACCGCGCCAATGATCGCCCTGGGTTGCAAATACCTGCGCATCTGCCACCTGAACAACTGCGCCACCGGCGTCGCGACTCAGAACGAGAAGCTGCGCAAGGATCACTACATCGGGACCGTCGACATGGTGGTGAATTTCTTCACCTACGTCGCCGAAGAAACCCGTGAGTGGCTGGCCAAGCTGGGCGTGCGCTCCCTCGAAGAGCTGATCGGCCGTACCGATCTGCTGGACGTGCTTGACGGCCAGACCGCCAAGCAGAACCACCTGGACCTGACTCCGTTGCTCGGCAGCGATCACATCCCGGCAGACAAGCCTCAATTCTGCCAGGTCGACCGCAACCCGCCGTTCGACAAAGGCCTGCTGGCCGAAAAAATGGTCGACATGGCCACCTCGGCGATCAACGACCTGAGCGGCGCCGATTTCGCTCTGGATATCTGCAACTGCGACCGTTCCATCGGTGCGCGGATCTCCGGTGAAATCGCTCGCAAACACGGCAACCAGGGCATGGCCAACGCGCCGATCACCTTCCGCTTCAAAGGCACGGCAGGTCAGAGCTTCGGCGTGTGGAACGCTGGCGGTTTGAACATGTACCTGGAAGGCGATGCCAACGACTACGTCGGCAAAGGCATGACCGGCGGCAAATTGGTCATCGTTCCGCCAAAAGGCAGCCTCTACAAGACTCAGGACAGTGCCATCATCGGCAACACCTGCCTGTATGGCGCCACCGGCGGCAAGCTGTTCGCCGCCGGCACCGCGGGCGAGCGTTTCGCGGTGCGTAACTCCGGTGCTCACACCGTGGTGGAAGGCACGGGCGATCACTGCTGCGAATACATGACGGGTGGTTTCGTCTGCGTGCTGGGCAAGACCGGTTACAACTTCGGCTCAGGCATGACCGGCGGTTTCGCCTACGTGCTCGACCAGGACAACACCTTCGTTGACCGGGTCAACCACGAACTGGTGGAAATCCAGCGGATCAGCGGTGAGGCGATGGAAGCCTACCGCAGCCACCTGCAACGCGTGCTGAACGAATACGTTGAGGAAACCGACAGCGAGTGGGGTCGTGAACTCGCCGAAAACCTTGATGACTACGTGCGCCGTTTCTGGCTGGTCAAGCCAAAGGCTGCCAACCTGAAGTCGTTGCTTTCCAGCACCCGTGCCAACCCGCAGTGATATGCGCCTGAAGAGTTTGATGAGGTTTTAACAATGGCTGAACGTCTGAATAACGACTTCCAGTTCATCGATGTCGGGCGCAAGGATCCGAAGAAGAAACTGTTGCGTCAACGCAAGAAAGAGTTCGTGGAAATCTACGAACCGTTCAAACCCCAGCAGTCGGCCGACCAGGCCCACCGCTGCCTGGGTTGCGGCAACCCGTATTGCGAGTGGAAGTGCCCGGTGCACAACTTCATTCCCAACTGGCTCAAGTTGGTGGCCGAGGGCAACATCCTCGCCGCCGCCGAGCTGTCGCACCAGACCAACACCCTGCCGGAAGTCTGCGGCCGTGTGTGTCCCCAGGATCGTCTGTGCGAGGGTGCCTGCACCCTCAACGACGGTTTCGGCGCGGTGACCATCGGTTCGGTCGAGAAGTACATCACCGACACCGCGTTCGCCATGGGCTGGCGTCCGGACATGTCCAAGGTCAAGCCGACTGGCAAGCGTGTTGCGGTAATCGGTGCGGGCCCTGCGGGCCTGGGCTGTGCCGACGTGCTGGTGCGTGGCGGCGTGACGCCGGTGGTATTCGACAAGAACCCGGAAATCGGCGGTCTGCTGACCTTCGGTATTCCTGAGTTCAAGCTGGAAAAGACCGTGTTGAGCAATCGCCGCGAAGTCTTCACCGGCATGGGCATCGAGTTCCGCCTGAACACCGAAGTGGGCAAGGACGTGACCATGGAACAACTGCTCGAAGAATTCGATGCGGTCTTCATGGGCATGGGCACCTACACCTACATGAAGGGCGGCTTCGCCGGCGAGGACCTGCCGGGCGTGCACGATGCGCTGGATTTCCTGATCGCCAACGTCAATCGCAACCTGGGCTTTGAAAAGTCGCCGGAAGACTTCGTCGACATGAAAGGCAAGAAAGTGGTGGTGCTGGGCGGCGGCGACACGGCGATGGACTGCAACCGTACCTCGATTCGTCAGGGCGCCAAGGCGGTGACCTGTGCCTATCGGCGTGACGAAGCGAACATGCCGGGCTCGCGCAAAGAGGTGAAAAACGCCAAGGAAGAAGGCGTGAAATTCCTCTACAACCGCCAGCCGATCGCGATCGTCGGTGAAGACCGTGTCGAAGGCGTGAAGGTGGTCGAGACCCGTCTCGGCGAGCCGGACGCCCGTGGCCGTCGCAGCCCCGAGCCGATCCCGGGTTCCGAAGAGATCATTCCGGCCGACGCCGTGGTCATCGCCTTCGGCTTCCGTCCAAGCCCGGCACCGTGGTTCGAGCAGTTCAGCATCCAGACCGACAGCCAGGGCCGCGTCGTGGCGCCGGAACAAGGCCAGTACAAGCACCAGACCAGCCACCCGAAAATCTTCGCCGGTGGCGACATGGTGCGCGGTTCGGACCTGGTGGTGACGGCGATCTTCGAAGGTCGCAATGCCGCTGAAGGGATCCTGGATTACCTGGGCGTCTGATCAAAAGCTTCGCCGGCAAGCCGGCTCCTACAGGATTGCGCATTACCTGTAGGAGCTGGCTTGCCAGCGATTGGCCCTACCTGACGAGGCAGATTTGTCGCCTGCCACCCGCGACAAATTGACCCGATAGACAAAAGGAACGGCTCTTGCCGTGCCTTTTGCGTCGCGCTCTGAGAAAATGCCCGCACTTTTTTTCCGGATGCCGACATGACTGCCCTGAAGAACGACCGTTTCCTTCGCGCCCTGCTCAAGCAACCCGTAGACGTCACCCCCGTGTGGATGATGCGTCAGGCCGGTCGCTACCTGCCTGAATACCGCGCCAGCCGTGCCAAGGCCGGCGACTTCATGAGCCTGTGCATGAACCCGGCGTTCGCGTGCGAAGTCACCCTGCAACCGCTTGACCGCTATCCGCAACTGGACGCGGCGATCCTCTTCTCCGACATCCTCACCATTCCCGATGCCATGGGCCAAGGCCTGTACTTCGAGACCGGTGAAGGGCCGCGCTTCAAGAAAGTCGTCAGCACCCTGGCCGACATCGAAGCCTTGCCGATTCCTGATCCACAAAAAGACCTCGGTTACGTCATGGACGCGGTCAGCACCATCCGCCGCGAACTGAACGGTCGCGTGCCGCTGATCGGTTTCTCCGGCAGCCCATGGACCCTGGCCACCTACATGGTCGAAGGCGGCTCGTCGAAAGACTTCCGCAAAACCAAGGCCATGCTCTACGACAACCCGCAAGCCATGCACCTGCTGCTGGACAAGCTCGCGCAGTCGGTCACGTCCTACCTCAACGGCCAGATCCTGGCCGGCGCGCAAGCGGTGCAGATATTCGACACCTGGGGCGGTAACCTTTCGGCAGCGGCCTATCAGGAATTCTCCCTGGCCTACATGCGCAAAATCGTCAGCGGCCTGATCCGCGAACACGAAGGCCGCAAAGTACCGGTCATCCTGTTCACCAAGAACGGCGGCCTGTGGCTGGAAAGCATCGCCGACGCCGGCGCTGATGCGCTGGGCCTGGACTGGACCTGCGACATCGGTGAGGCCCGTCAGCGCGTCGGCAACAAAGTCGCCCTGCAGGGCAACATGGACCCGACCGTGCTTTACGCCAAGCCAGAAGCCATCCGCGCCGAAGTCGGCCGGATCCTCGCCAGTTACGGCAAGGGCAGTGGCCACGTGTTCAACCTCGGTCATGGCATTACCCCGGAAGTTGATCCGGAGCACGCAGGCGCTTTCTTGCGCGCGGTGCATGAACTGTCGGCGCAGTATCACGAGTGATCGTCGCCCGATAAAAAACGCCCGGCATTTGCCGGGCGTTTTTGCATCAAAATCAAAAGATCGCAGCCTTAAGCTTTCAAATTCTCCAACGGCGGCAACTTCGCCAATTTCAACGCCACCAACAGCGCAATCACCAGCAATGCGCTGATGAACAGCCCGATCCCGTTCCAGCCACCCAGATGCCAGGCCATACCGCCCGCCGTACCCGCGATACTCGACCCGGCGTAATAGCTAAACAGGTACAACGACGTCGCCTGCCCCTTGGCCTTGGTCGCGCGACGGCCGATCCAGCTGCTGGCCACCGAATGCGCGCCGAAGAAGCCAAAGGTGAAGATCAGCATGCCAATGATCACCACCGGCAGCGGCGTGAACATCGTCAACGCAAGGCCCGCTAGCATGGCCACAATGGTTGCCCAGAGCACTTTGCGCCGGCCGAGTTGGTCGGCCAGGGCGCCGATTTTCGCCGAGCTGTAGATGCCCGACAGGTACACCACCGAGAGCAGTCCGACGAAGGCCTGATCCATGTGATACGGCTCGGCCAGCAGGCGATAGCCGATGTAGTTGAACAGGGTGACGAACGCTCCCATCAGCACGAACGCCTCGACAAACAGCAGCGGCAGGCCGGCGTCGCGAAAGTGCATGGTGAAGCCGTCCAGCAAACTGCGCGGATGTAGCGAGCGAGCGCGGAAGTTGCGCGACTCGGGAAGGATTTTCCAGAACACCACGGCGGCAATCAGCGCCAAGCCGCCGATGACCAGCATTGCCGTGTGCCAGCTGACGAAGTCGATCAGTACGCCAACGATCAACCGTCCACACATGCCGCCGATGGCGTTGCCGCCGATGTACAAGCCCATGGCCAGGCCGATGTGCTGCGGGTGAATTTCTTCGCTCAGATAAGTCATCGCCACCGCCGCCAGACCGCTCAACGACAGCCCAACCAGCGCCCGCATCACCAGCACGCCTTGCCAACTCGGCATCGTCGCGCTGGCCATGGTGCAGAGTGCGGCGGCGAACAGCGCGGCAACCATCACCGGTTTACGCCCGATGCGATCGGAGATGGGGCCGGTGATCAACAAGCCGATGGCAAGCATGCCGGTGGCGACCGACAGGATCAGGCTGCTCTGGGCCGCATTGATGGAAAACTCGCGGGACAGCAGCGGCATCATCGGCTGCACGCAGTAGAGCAGGGCAAAGGTCGCGAAGCCGCCCGAGAACAGCGCCAGCACCGTGCGCATGAACATCGGCGTGCCTTTTTCGATGTAGATCTCGTTGCGTTCAACGACGACATCGTTCAACGCGGCGGGCGGAATTTCATGGGCGAGTGGGGCGACAGCAGTTTTCACTTCGGACCTCGGAGAGCGCAGCCGGTCAGGCAATGAAAAAATCATATAGCTGGCTAA
Source organism: Pseudomonas frederiksbergensis (assembly GCF_017114915.1). Lineage (GTDB taxonomy): Bacteria > Pseudomonadota > Gammaproteobacteria > Pseudomonadales > Pseudomonadaceae > Aquipseudomonas > Aquipseudomonas frederiksbergensis_I. The sequence goes on along the minus strand of NZ_JAAUOE010000002.1, from coordinate 47,862 downwards.
TGTTTCTATCCAATATATTGTTCGACCTGTTTGATAGGTTTAACGACCTAATGGAGTTTCCATGGAATTGCGTCACCTGCGCTACTTCATTGCCGTCGCCGAAGAACTGCATTTCGGCCGCGCCGCCCAGGTGCTGGGCATCTCACAGCCACCGCTGAGCCAGCAGATTCAGGCGCTGGAACAGGAAGTGGGCGCGCGTCTGTTCGAGCGGACCAATCGTCGGGTCGAACTCAGTGAGGCCGGTCGGCTGTTTCTTGAAGAGGCGCGGCTGGCGCTGGCTCAGGTCGACAAAGCGGCGGATGTGGCTCGGCGGGCACAACTCGGTGAGTTGGGTGAACTGAAGATCGGCTTCACCTCGTCGGCCCCCTTCAACTCGACCATTCCTCAGGCGATTTTCTCGTTTCGCCAGCGCTTTCCGGCGGTGCACCTGAATCTGCGGGAGATGAGCAGCACCCAAGTGGCCGATGCACTGGTGGATGAGTCGATCGAAGTCGGCATCATGCGACCGCTGGGGTTGCCGGACTCGCTCAGTGTGGTGGAGCTGATGCGCGAGCCATTGGTGGCGGTACTCAGTTCCAAGCATCCGCTGGTGAACGGCAGCGAAGAAGGCCTGTTCCTGTCAGCCCTGGCCCTCGAACCGTTCGTATTTTTCCCACGCAGTTATGGCAGCGGTCTGTACGCACAACTGCTCAGCCTGGCGCGGGACGCCGGCTTCAGCCCACACTTTGCCCAGGAGGCTGGCGAGGCGATGACCATCATCGGGTTGGTGGCGGCGGGGCTTGGGGTATCGGTGTTGCCGGCCTCTTATCAGCGGATGCGCATTGATGGCGTGGTCTATCGCCCGTTGCTGGATCCGGAAGCGGTATCGGCGGTGTGGCTGGTGCAGCGCAAGGATCAGAAGTCGCCGATGGCGAAGGCGTTTGTGGAGTTGCTGACGCGTAAGGTTGAGTCCATAACGTGATGCTCTATCAAATCAAAAACTTCCCGTTTTGGTGGTTTTTTTTGTCCGCGAAACGAGCCTTTTGTAAAGTTTGAATTGGTGAATTAGATAGGTCGAGAGTGTGATGAAGTAGAGTGCGGAGATGGTTAAGTGGCTTGGGGTAATCCAGTAATAAATGCTTTCAATAAGCAATGCCGATGAAAGTGCCGTTGCAAATAGTGCTAGCGTAAACGAGATTGTGCTCGCTGGCTTTTTATGCTTTAACCGTTTGTAGAGTGGCAGCTGGGCCAGAGATGATAGTAGAAGTATCGCCAGTACCTCGGTTGTAGTGATAAGTGGAATGGCTATTGAATCTTGCGTGGCGATGTAGATGCCGCTTCGGTAATTTGAAATTACGATATAGTAGTTCATGAGTGAAGAGATAATTAGTGTCGTGAAATACAGGGTTGGAAATATAGTGTTAATCATAGCGCCTTCCTGACAAAGGCAGTCAGATGCGATCTGACTGCCTGGGTAGTGATTAAAATGGCTGAGGTTGATATCCCATTCCGACTAAGTGTATTTTGTGCTCGCCTGAAATATCTATCTCGTAACTTGTCCCCGGCAGCGCCCTGCCAGCAGTAGTTAATTCTTCTAATGCGCGAGGTCTGTTACTTGCGTTGAAATCGTATCTGTCATGGTAGGCCTTTATCACCCCAATGAATCGCCAGGCCCCATCATGGCTTCGTGTGAAATCACCTGCCATGTTCAAAGTGATTCGGCCCAGATAAGCTCCGGTTGCAATACTGTCGTCAAATGTATTGTATTCAACGCGCGGGTCAACCAGATGATACGCGCCAGGTGATTTCGTGTTTTCAATGGCCTGTCTTAATAGCGGTAACTTATGCTCCAGAATGTTAAGCCCGATGGTGTTTATATCGACTTCAAGTTTTTGCCCGTTTCCCCATAGGTAATGCCCAAGTGCTTTGACTGGGCTAAACGTGCCTCCGGAAAGCTTTGGCGTTTCCAGTTTGTAAGAAGTGCTGTCTACGTATTTGGAGTTGGCAATGGCAATAATGGCTTCTCTTGCACTGAATCCGCTTTTTTGAAGGGCGTCAGCCAAGCTAAAATTTACGACTTTATTTTTGAATAAATCATCGTTGATTCTCCAGTGTGGGTCTACCCAGCCACGATCACTTTCTACGATGCGCCAAATATCTTTTATTGCGCCGTAGGCATCGTTTTTGTTTAAAGCTTTATCCAGTATTCGTAAATTGAAGGTGAAGTCATCAAGCCCTGTCTGGCGCTTTATCATATCGATGTTGTAGGCTTTATTTTCTTCAGTAACCACCTCGGGTTGAGGGGGAGGAGAAACGTAAGTGCCATCAATGATGATGCCGTCTGTAGACCAGTATCCTCCCGACGAACCTTTCCAGGTTCCAGTAACGTGTGTAGCGGGTAAGTCAATTCCATTTCGTGTCATTACCTACATCCTTGTTCGGTATTGATTAATTAAACTTCTGAGTCGTATATTTAAACTCCCTAACAATTAACCATGGATCAAAAAGGCGCTCAATGGGGTAAGTACACACTCGGAAATGTATTACATGTATTACGGAATGGTCCGGTGATTCGGGGGGGAGACTTTATCCAGTCGGGGAATTATCATCGATACAAGCGGCGTTCCCGAAAGGGGCTTGTGAGACTCTGAGGATCCTGGGCAACCAGCCATCGCAGAGCCAGGCAGGTACCGGGCGATGACAAGCCGACCTGTTTGTGAAAGGACGCCGAAAGGCGCCCTTTGTCGCTCTCGGATGACGAGCCTCAGTCAACGTGCGCCAAATCACCGCGCAACGCTACGCTGGACACCACCAGGCCGGCGCGGCACTGGAATTTTTCGGGGTCTTTGTACAGGTCGCGATTGTCGACGCTGGCGATGTTGATCACCGCGTTGGCATCGGCTTTTTTCGCAGCGTCCTGCAAGGTTGCCAAGGCCGATTGCAGGGCCCAGAAGCAGGCATCCTGATCAGATTTGTTGGAGCCGTTGGTTTTGCGGCTGCTGCTCACGGTATCGAGCTTGCGCACTTGCTTGGGCAAGGATTCGCCGGCCAGGTAGAACTTGACGCTGCCGTCCAGCAGACCGGCGTCGGTGGCGCGTTTTACGCCTTCGCGAAAACTCAGGTACGTCGGCTCTTCGGCGCCTTGTTTGATGATGCCCAGTTCGTTGACCTGCTCGATGGTCGGGTCGAAGGACAGTTCCTTGAGCACGTTGTCACGCAGTTTGTTGACCCAGCGGTTGTAGTTGCCGTGGATCTTGCCGTTCTTATAGTCCAGGCCGTAGCTGCTGCGGTAGTCGATTTCGAACGAGGTCGGGGTGAACGGGATATCGACTTCGGCGTGGTGCCGGCCACGGACGGTGATGGCGGCCTTGATCATGCCTGGACGTACCGATTGCACGACCCATTGACGGTCATTCAGGGCGGTGACGATGGCGCGGCTCATCTGCGATTGGGTAAAGCCCAGGTCGCTGGAGAAGTTTTCCTTGGCGTTGTACACCGGCTTGCTGGTGCAGCCGCCCAGCACAAAGGCCAGGGCCAGCAAGGCGACGATGCGGTGAAACTGAGTCATTCCCTTCACTCCGTAAGTGGTTCAGGTCAGTGCCAGCGGCGGAAAATCAACGAGGTGTTGACCCCACCAAAAGCGAAATTGTTGTTCATCACGTATTCATTGCTCATCTGCCGGAACTCACCGCGCAAATAATCAAGCTTGCCGCACTGCGGATCGACCTCATCGAGGTTGAAGGTGTGCACATACTGGTCGCGGTTCATCATTTCGATGCTGAACCAGGACTCCAGCGCGCCGCAGGCTCCCAGGGTGTGACCGAGGAAACTCTTCTGCGAACTGATCGGCATGTGTTCGCCGAACAAACTGCTGGTGGCCAGTGTTTCGGCAATGTCGCCCTGTTCTGTAGCCGTGCCGTGACCATTTACATAACCGATGGCGCTTGGGGCGAGCCCGGCGTCTTCCAAAGCCAGCTCCATGGCCCGGCGCATGGTGATTAGCTCGGGGCGGGTGGCATGCTGGCCGTCGGCGTTGCTGCCGAAACCGACGATCTCGGCGTGGATGCGGGCGCCACGTGCCAGGGCGTGTTCGAGTTCTTCGAGTACCAGCATGCCTCCACCCTCACCGATGACCAGGCCATCGCGGCCGATGTCGTAAGGGCGCGGGCTGGTTTGCGGGGCATCGTTTTTCAGGCTGGTGGCGTAGAGCGCATCGAACACCATGGCTTCGGTCGGGCAAAGCTCTTCGGCGCCGCCGGCGAGCATCAGCGGCAGGCGGCCGAACTTGATCGCCTCGTAGGCATAACCGATGCCCTGGCTGCCGCTGGTGCAGGCGCTGGAGGTCGGGATCAGTCGGCCAGTAAGGCCGAAGAAGATGCTGATATTCGCTGCCGTGGTGTGCGGCATCATTCGCACGTAGGAGTTGGCGTTCAGGCCTTCGGCCACTGAGTTGAGCAGCATGTTGCCGAACGCTTTGATCTCGTCGGTGCTGCCGGTGGACGAGCCGCAGGAAACACCCATGCGCCCGTCCTTGATCGACTCGTCACCCAGCAGCCCGGCGTCCGCCAGGGCCTGTTCCGCCGCGCCCACTGCCAGCCGCGACACCCGGCCCATGCTGCGCAGTTGCTTGCGTGTCCAGTGGCCGGGCACCTGGAAGTCGTCAATCGGCCCGGCCAGGCGCGTATTGAGCTCGGTAAAGCGATCCCACTCGTCCATGCGACGGATGCCGCTGCGGTTGGCGGCGAAATTGGCGGCGATGGTGTCCCAGTCGCTGCCCAGTGAAGTGATGCCGGCCATGCCGGTGACGACGACGCGCTTCATCAGCACAGGCCTCCATTGACGGCCAGAACCTGCCGGGTGATGTACGACGCTTCCGCCGACATCAGGAAATTCACGGCACTGGCCACCTCTTCAGGGGTGCCCATGCGTTGTGCGGGGATCATTTTCATCAGTTCTTCCACCGGCACGTTTTCATCGAGCATCGCTGTGTCGATCAGGCCGGGTGCGACACAGTTGACGGTGATTTTGCGCTTGCCCAATTCAATCGCCAACGCCTTGGCCGCGCCGATCAGACCGGCCTTGGACGCGCTGTAATTGACCTGCCCGCGATTGCCGATCAGCCCGGACACCGAGGTGATGCAGACAATCCGCCCGGCGGCGCGACGACGAATCATCGGCATCATCACCGGGTGCAGCACGTTGTAGAAACCGTCGAGGTTGGTGCGCATCACCGAATCCCAATCCTCTTCGCTCAAGGCCGGAAAAGCCCCGTCGCGGGTCAGGCCGGCATTGAGCACCACGCCGTAATAGGCGCCGTGAGCTTCCACGTCGGCTTCGAGAATGGCTTTGCAACTGGCGCGGTCGGACACGTCGAATTGCAGGACACGCGCGTTGCGGCCCAAGGCTTCCACTTCGGCCTTTACCGCGATAGCGTCCGCCAGACCGCTGCGGCAGTGCAGCACGATGTCATGCCCGGCCCGGGCCAGACGCAATGCAATGGCGCGGCCGATACCACGGCTGGAGCCGGTGACCAGTACGGATTCAGTCATCACTCGACTCCTTGGGGTTCATGCAGATATTGCGCGGCCTGAGGCGGGCGGAACACGTTCAGCCGGGCGGTCGCGTGGATGCCGGGGGCGGTGATGTGGCATTCGAACACGCCCATGCCATTGTCGTCTTCCAGCGAGCGTATCCCGTGGATGGTCAGCTCGGTGCCGGCGGGGAAGTGTTCCACGTTGCATTCGAATTTGCGGGTGCCGAGCAGAAAACCCAGTTCCACCGCATTGCCTTTGCGGCGCGCGTGGCAGCCGGCATAAGCGGCGACGCTCTGGGCCATCAGCTCGATGCCGACCCAGGCCGGCAGGCTGCCGTCGGGGCGATTGAACAGGCCGTCGGGCTTGACGGTGAGTCGGGTGTGGATCTGCTCGTCATCGAACGACAGGATCTGGTCGATGAGGATCATGTCGCCGGCATGAGGCAGCAGTTCGGCGAGCGGCCAATCAATCATGGGGCGTCTCCGATAATCAGGCTGACGTTATTGCCACCGAAGGCAAAGGAATTGCTCATCAGGTAGCGGGGTGCAATGGACGTCAGGTGGTCGGTCGGGGTCACCCAATGCAAGGCCGGCAATTCGGGATCGGGCTGACCGTCCCAGACGTGGGGCGGCAGGGCGTGCTCGCGATTATCCGCGCTCAGGCTCAACCAGCAGAACGCGGCTTCCAGGGCGCCAGCGGCGCCGAGGGTATGGCCGGTCATCGGTTTAGTCGACGAGCAGGGCACGCCATCCGGGAACAGCGCCGTCACGGCCAGGCTTTCCATGGCGTCGTTGTGTTGGGTGGCGGTGCCGTGCAGGTTCAGATAACTGATCTGGTGGGGTTGCAGGCCTGCGCGGCTCAAGGCTTTACTCATCGCTTGTCGGGCGCCACGGCCGGTCGGTTCCGGCGCCGAAATATGGTGCGCATCGGAGCTGGCGCCACTGCCGAGCAGGGCAATCGGTTGGCTGCTGCCGACGTTTTTGCTCATCAGAAACAGCACCGCCGCTTCGCCGATATTGATGCCGTCGCGGTTCGCCGAAAACGGATTGCAGCGCTGTTCGGACACCGCTTCCAGGGCCGAGAAACCGTTGAGGGTCAGTTTGCACAAACTGTCGACACCGCCGCACAACACGGCATCGCATATGCCCAGGTCGAGCAGTCGTTGGGCACTCATCAGCGCACGAGCGCTGGAGGTGCAGGCGGTGGAAATCACATAGGCCGGGCCGCTCACTTGCAGCCAGTCGGCGAGAAACGTGGCCGGCGCGCCGAGTTCCTGTTGCTGATAATCATAATCGGCGGGGAACTGATGCTCACGGATGTAATGGGCCAGCCCCTGGCTGGCCTCCTCGATGCCCGAGGTGCTGGTGCCCAGAATGACGCCGATGCGATCGCGGCCGTAGGCCCGGATGGCCTGCTCGATGTCTTGACGAATTTGCAGCGCGGCTTCCAGCAGCAATTGATTGTTGCGAGTGTTTTGACGCGCCAGCTCAGCCGGAATCGGCGCCAGCTCACCGCGCACCGCCGCCACTGGCAACAAGCGTTCCGCCACCCAGCCGGCCTCGCTGCGCATGCCCGAGCAATCGCCGGCAAACAGGTTGCGGGCGACTTCCTGCTTGTCGCGGCCCAGGGCGCAGATTACCCCGAGGGCGTTCAGATAAGCGGTCATGGCGTGTGCTCGCCTAACGGGGTGACGCGATAATTCGGGCCTTGGGACACGTTCAATTCAAAGCTCAGTGATTGTGAAAAGCTTGGTTGTGAATAGCGGATATTCCAGCGCGCTGACAAGACCCGTAGCCCATCATGCTGGCGGGCGGCGGGGTAATTTGCGTGCAATTCGCCTGCGGGGGTCAATGCAAACAACAAAGCGGCGAACAGCTCCCGGGCTTCCGGATTAGGTGGCAGCAGGCCGTCGGCCTGCCATTGGCCATCGATCAGTTTCTGCCGTGCCACGGGAATCCCCAAGGGGTCCATCATCGACCAGCGAATGCCCGGGCCTTCACGCTGGATCACCAGCAGCCAGTCCTGACGCTGCTCGGACATCTGTCGTTCGATGTGCAGTTGCAGCGGCAACGTCAGGCTTGGGCTTTGCTTGGGCAGCGGCGTCTGGCTGGCACAGGCGCTCAGCAACAGGACACAACCCAGCAGCAGGAAACGAATCATCAGGCACACCCTTCAAGAGGCTTGCGCGCGACCACATTGACCAGGGTTTCTTCCCGTTGGCCAAAGGGTTTTGGCCGGCGCAGGCCGAAGCGTTCGAGCAGGCCGAAATCCTTGGCGCGACTCCACCACAAGTACGGGTAAGACACGTTCTGCGGGCCGAACTCGAAACCCTGGCGCCGAATCATCTCCAGGTAGCCGGCGGCGCTCTTTTGTACGTGCATCGGGTGGCGGAACAGCCAGCGAATCACCCACGTATCAATGTAAGCCTCGGTGGACTCGGCGAACAGCAAATAACCGCCCGGCTTGAGCACCCGATAGAACTCGGCCAGGGCCTGATCCTGCTCGACAAGGTGATGGAAGGTCTGGTGGCAGAACAGCAGATCGACACTGGCGTCCGGCACTTCGATGCTGGCGCAGTCACTGCCGATCAGCTCTACATCCATGCCCTGGCGGGCCGCTTCTTCGCCGCTCAGGTTCAGGCTGTGAGGGTCGGCATCCAGCCCGATCAGACGACGAGGCGCGAAGGTCTGGCGCAGGTACTGGAACGACTTGCCTTGGCCGCAACCGGCATCGAGCAAGACCGGGTTGTCGGGCAATGGCGCGCTGAACAGACCGCGCAAATCATTGATCGCCACTCGCAGTACATGGTGCTGCCAGGTGTGGCTGCGCAGGAACCAGAAACCGAAACGGGTTTCTTCGACGTAGTTGTCGCTCAAGTAGCTCATGTCGCATCCCGTGCGCAAAGGTCCGAGATCATCCGCAGTCGACGCTTGGCTTCGCTGACGAACGGGTTGCGTTCGTCCCAGGCATAACCGGCGAGGATCGAGCTGATCATGCGGCGAATATCCTCTGTGCCGCCCTGATAGAAAATCACATCCTGAAAAGTCCCGGCGTACCAGCCTTCGACGTAACAGCGGAAGGTGTCGACGCCACGCTTGAGCGGCTCGGCAAACTCGGTTTGCCAATCGACGCTTTCACCTTGCAGTTGGCGGTGCAGCACCCCGGCGGCCATGCTCGCCGAGCGCATGGCGATGGTCACACCGGAGGAGAACACCGGGTCGAGAAATTCCGCGGCATTGCCCAGCAGGGCGAAACCGGGTCCGTGCAGGGTTTTGACGTTGGCCGAATAGCCGCCGATGGTTCGCGCGGGGGTATCCCACACGGCATTGTTCAATACCCCGGCCAGGCTTGGGGTTTCAGTGATGAAGCCGCGCAGGCAATCGTCCAGGTTTTCGGTACGGCCTTCGAAGTGTTCGGCGGCTGCCACCACGCCCACCGAGCAACGGCCGTTGCTGAACGGGATGGTCCAGAACCAGATGTCGCGTTGGGTTGGATGGGTGGTGATGAGGATCTTTTCCCGTTCGAAGGCCGGGCTGTCGATACGGTCTTCGATGTGGGTGAACACCGCCTGACGCACCGGAAAATTCGACGGTGCCTCAAGGTCCAGCAAGCGCGGCAGCACGCGACCGTAGCCGCTGGCATCGAGCACGAAATCGGCCTCGACGCGGTATTGGCTGCCGTCTTCACGGAGCACATCGAGCTGCGGTTTCGCCAGGCTGAAATCGACACTGACAATGGCTTCGCCGTAGCGGACGTCGACACCTTGCAACTCGGCCTGATCGGCCAGCAGCTTGTCGAAATCGGCGCGCTGGACCTGGAAGGTCGTCGGCTTGCCGTTGCTGAACGTCTCGCCGAAATCGAAGGCGCTGTACTGATCGCCCCAGGCGAACGCCGCACCGTTCTTCAACTGGAAACCGGCGGCATTGACCGCCTCGAGCATGCCGGCTTCTTCGACGAAATCCAGGCAGTGGGACAGCAGGCTTTCACCGATGGAAAACCGAGGGAAATGCTGGCGCTCGATCATCAGCACATCATGACCTTTACGCTTGAGCAGCGCGGCGGCGATGGCGCCCGAGGGGCCGGCACCGATCACCACCACCTGACGACGTTCCATTTCAACTGTTGGCACGGGTGCTCCTTGCCGGGGCGGCGATGTTCAAGGGAATTCGATGCATGCCGGCCAGTGCCGGCAGCAGGGTTGCGATCAGACCCATCAACATCAGCGCGAAGTACAGCGCCGGGCTGATGAGCTGTTGTTGCAGCAGCAGGTTGAGAAAGACGATCTCGCTCAAGCCGCGAATGTTCAGTAAAAGGCTTTCCCGCCAGCGGCTGGCCCCTTCAAACGAGACGCCGGCCCAGCCGAGGCCCAGCCAGTTGCCCAACAATTTGCTGGCAATCGGCAACAGCAGGAGCGCGGCCAGTTGCACTGCGCCGAGACTGTCGAGGGCGCTGTGCACGTTGATCTGCACGATGCCGAACGTGAGGATCAGCGGGATGGCGATCCAGGTCTGCAAACCGCTCATCCACGCCGCCGGTAATGGCAGCACCAGCGGTACCTTGAGCGCGGCCATGCACAGCAGGTAGCCGATGCCGAAAATCAGCGCATTGAGCTTCAAGTGTTCGGCGACCACCAGCAGCGCGAAGAAGCAAATGCTGTGCAGCAACGGTTGGCGCAAGCCGAGCAGTCGCAGCACCAACGGCAGGCAGGCGCCGGCCAGCGGCAGCAACAGGCTGCTCAGGTGCAGGCTGCCCTGGGCGAACGCGAACAGGGTCCAGCAGGTCAGGTCGATCAGGATCGCGGTCTGTACCAGGCGCCGGGTGGCGGCGGGCGGGTAGTTGATGTGTCGCAGGTACAAGTACAGCACCGGAATCGCGGTGATGGCGAACAGCAGACCGACCGCCAGCGAGCTGATCCACGGCTGCGGCGGCAACAGCCAGACCGCTGTCGCCAGCCCGCAGGCAAACGGAATGCAGAAACTCGGCAGGGCGATTTTCAGGCTCTGGCGATCCAGTCGCAGGTCGATCACGTCGCTGAGGATGTGCCCCAGCAGCAAGGCAAAGCTCAGGCTGTAGAGGTTCTTCAGCCAACCCGGCGAGATCAGTTCGGCACCACTGAGTTGCCAGCCCGGTTCGATCCAGAAATACATCAGCAGCGGCAGGCCGAAGGTCGCCAGCAACAACTGGCTGACGATCGGAATCAGACCGAAATGACGACCGACACGGGTGGCCACGGCGAACAACACCAGGGCCATTACCCAGAACGCCGCGACCATCACGCTGTCGGCTCCGCTACCGGCGCGGCGTGGGCTTGTCGCCCGGCCCACGGCGCCAGAATGAAGCTGTACGCCAGGCCGAGGCTCACCGACAGGCCGAAATTGCTCACCGCCGGCGTGCTGGATACCGCCAGCAGGCCAAACGACAACCAGGTGGTCACCGCTGCCAGCAAGGTGCCCAGCAGGCTCGCCGCGGCACCGCCGATCTGTTCGCGCATGAGGATCGCGTAGTCGACACTGATGGCCGTCACCAGCAACAGGCCAAACAGGCTGAACAGTGTCAGCGGCTGACCGAGCCAACCAAGGCTTGCCAGGCTGCACAGTGCCGCCAGCAGCGGCAGGGAGACGATTCGCAACGCACCACCGAAACCGAATGGCAGGATCAGCACCAGCACGATCAACACGCAGGAAGCGAGCTTCAATTCGGCGGCGCTGATCTGGGTGTCGGCGAACACCCGGTTCAGTTCGCCGAGGCGGTCCACCAGTTCCACACCCGGCAAGTCCTGCGCCTGGATCCGCAACAGCGCGGGATTGTTCAAGCCTTGCAGGCTGACCATCGCAGCCACGCCGTCATCGGTCGGGCCTAGCCACAAGGTGCGGTAGGGTTCGGCCAATGGACCGGCCAGCGCTGCATCGATGTCTTCGACGGGTAGCGCTTGCAACGTTGCCAGCTCGGCTTGCAACGCGGCGGCCGGCACGCCAAGGTCGAGCAACGGTTGCCAGAACTGCGGCAGCTTGCCCAGTGCATCACGCACTTTGCGCTGTTCGCTCGGCGGGCTGACCAGTTGGTTGAGCGACAGATAGCCCTGGAGTTTTTCCAGATTGACCAACTGATCCAGACGCTCGCTCAGTGCTGTCTGGCGCTCGAGCAACGCCTGCTGATTGGCCGCGCGCACCAGGAAAAACTGGCTGGTGGGTTGATAGCCGGTGATGCGCGCAATGGTCTGGGCTTCGTCCGTCAGTTGCTGCGGTGCGCCGATCCATTGGCGAATGTCGTTTTTGGTCTGCAACTGCAACAGACCGCCGACACAGAAGGCAATCAGCAGCGCCAGCAACACCGGCGTGCGTACGTATTTGAGCAACGATTCACGCAGCGCCAGCAAAGACTCGGCGATGCGCATCGGCCATTGCGCCGGACGCAGCTGCGCGCCCTTGAGCAGCGCCGGCAGCAGGCACACCGCCGACAGATAGGCGCCCAGCAGGCCGGCGGCGGAGAACACGGCAATCTGGGTCAGGGCCGGGAACGGCGTCCAGGCCAGGGCCAGGTAGCCGATGCAGCTGGTGATCAGGCTCAGCGTCAGCCCCGGTAGGGTCAGGCGCAAGGCCGGCCAGCTGTGCCAGGGTTTCAGGCTCCAGCTTTTGGACAGGTAATGCAGCGGGTAATCCACCGCCACGCCGATCAGGCTTGAGCCCAGCACCAGCGTCATCACATGCATCTGACCGAACAGCGCCACGCAGGCCACCGCGCCGAACAGCATGCCCACCAGCACCGGGACGAACGCCAGCACCACCCGCCAACGCCGGAAGGCCAGCAACAGCAGCAACAGAATCCCGACTGTGGCGCCGCCACCGACCCAAGTGATCTCGCGCGCGGCTTGTCGTTGTCCGCTGGCGGCATACAGCAGGCCGCTCGCGGCGAGCAGTTGCACATCCGCCTCGGCGGCTTCTTCGCGACTGTGCTGAAGCAGGTCGGCCACTTGCAGCGGCAGGTTCATGTCGAACGCGTTGCCGGCGGTACGTGCCCGCAGCATCACCCAGCTCTTACCCTCGGCATCGGCGACCAATGCTCCGCTGCCGATGTCCAGCTGAACCGAGCCACGCTGCGGCTGGCTGTTCTGGATGCGCCCGGTCAGGCCGAGCCAGTCATCCTGGCTCGGCACCAGGCTGAAGCCGGTGAACGGGTCGAACAGGGCTTGTACCCGTTGCTGGATAAAGGCATCAGGGTGTTCGATGAGTTGCTGGCGGTCGGACGCGGACAGCATCGCCAGTCGGCCTTGCAGCAATTGTGTACGCAGCGCCGGCAAGTCGGCTTGCAGGTTCCACTGGACCTTTTCGAACACGCCGCTGGCTTGCCACTGCTCGCCGAGTTTTTGCGCCATGGCGATGGCTTGCTGGCGATCTTTATGGCCGACCAGCACCAGCATTTCCCGGTTCAGCGGCTCTTGCATGCGTTGTTCGGCGCGCTGCTCCAGCGCGTCCGGCGCGGTGCCTGGCACCAGTTCCATCAGGTTGGCGGACAGCGGGGTGCCGTCGCGCCACTGCCAGCCGGCAAGGGCGATCACCGCCAGCAGCAGGATCAGAAACAGCCGCGGCAGCATCCGTTCACTCGGCAAAGTCATGTTGCTCCGCATCACTCAAAGGTTGGGCGCTGGTGCTGTCCTGCATGCGCAACAGGGTTCGGTCACCCTGGGTTTCGAGCAGCTCGATGCTGTGCACCAGTTCGCTGCCGTCAATGTTGATCTGATTGAACACCTGCTTGAGCAGCATCGAACGCGGGGTCAGGGTCAGCTTCCAGTTTTGTGCGTCGCCGCTCAGCGACAACTCGAAATCCCGTTGCAGGCCACTGCTGTCGCCTTGCAGCACAGCGAGGAACAAACGGTTCTGTTCGGCACCGGCACTCTTGTTCGGCAGCATTTGCCAGCCGCTGGCATCTCGCCGGGCAATGCCCTTGTCGCTGATGCGGTAGTCCTGTTGCAGTGGGGTTTTCAGTAGCCAGAGCAGGCCGTGATCCTTCGCCAGAACGAAGGTGCCCTTGCTGGTCAGCGGCTGGGGCAGGGCGCGCAGGTGTTTTTCCTGAATGAAGTTGCCGTGGATCACATCGGGCTTGGCCAGTTGATCGCTGAGCTGCTGCAGGTCAAAGGCCTGCGTCAACGATGAAAAGCCAAACATCAATATCAAACTCACCCCAATCCCGTAGCAGCTGCCGAGCCTGCGAGGCTGCGTCCGGCGGCGAAGCCGTCGTAAAACCTCAACGCGCGGTGCGTCAGACAGATCCGGTGGCGACTGCTGCGCAGTCGAACGCAGGCTTCGCCAGCTGCTACAGAGGGTTGTCAGCAGGTTCATGCGAGCACCCTTTCAACCGCGTCGGTGAACACTTTCGGTGAGGCCAACTGCATCTCGCGGCTGCTCATGTTGACGGCGACCTGCACGGAACTGGCGCGGGTCAGGCGCTCGCCGGTGGCCAGATCGCTGATCAGGTAATTGATCTTCAGGCGGTTTTCCCACTCCACCAGGCTGGCGCGCACGTTCAGCTTCTGGCCGAACACGGCGCCGCGCACATAGCGCAGCTGCAAGTCGATCACCGGCCAGGCGTAACCCGACGCAACCATGGCGTCGTAGTTGTGGCCGATCCTGTCCAGCAGCGCACAGCGGGCGACTTCCAGGTATTTGACGTAATGACCGTGCCAGACCACGTTCATGGTGTCGACGTCAAAGAACGGTACGAGGATTTCCGTGTCGGTGTGAAGCACTCCCTTGCTACGCATGCAGCCTCCAGTGTTGCTCGGCGATGCGTTGCAGGCACAGGCGCAATTCACCTTCCAGGGCACGGTCTTCGATGACCGGCGGGAAGTCCTTGGCCAGTTCTTCGTGCATCGCGGCCAGGGCCGGTGGCAGTGGGCGCGCGTCTTCAGCCTGGCCGCGCAGCCAGACGCCCTGGTTGGCGGCCAGCAGCGTGGCGGCGGCGACCTGTTCGGTCAGCTCCAGTACGCGGATGGCGTCGCGGGCGGCGATGGTGCCCATGCTGACTTTGTCCTGGTTGTGGCATTCGGTGGAGCGTGAGAAAACGCTGGCCGGCATGGTGTTTTTCAGGGCTTCGGCGGTCCAGGCGCTGGCGCCAATCTGCACGGCCTTGAAGCCGTGGTTGAGCATCGCACGGTCGGCGCTGGCGCCGGACAGGTTGCTCGGCAAACCATGGTTGTAACGCTCGTCCACCAGCAGTGCGAGCTGGCGGTCGAGCAAGTCGGCGACGTTGGCCACCAGGTTTTTCAGGCTGTCCATGGCGAATGCGATGTGACCGCCGTAGAAGTGCCCGCCGTGCAGCACGCGTTCGGCTTCGGCGTCGATGATCGGGTTGTCGTTGGCGCTGTTGAGTTCGATCTCGATGAACGAGCGCAGCCAGTTCAGGCTGTCAGCCAGTACACCGAGCACGTGGGGCGCGCAACGCAGGGAATAACGGTCTTGCAGGCGATGCAGTGGCGCGGTCGGCGCATCGATTGCCAGATCCTTGCGCAGCCACGCAGCGACTTGCATCTGCCCCGGATGGGGTTTGGCGGCAAACAGGCGCTCGTCGAAGTGCTCCGGGTTGCCTTGCAACGCGACCACGTTCAGCGCGGTGATGCGGGTGGCCAGTTGCAGCAGGTAATCGGCGCGGGCGTAAGCCAGGCAGGCGAGGCCAGTCATCACGGCGGTGCCGTTCATCAGCGCCAGTGCTTCTTTGGGACGCAGCACCAGCGGCTCCCAGCCGAGTTCGCGGTGGACGTCGGCGGCTTGACGGCGCTCACCGCGGAACATCACTTCGCGCTCGCCGGACAAGGTCGCGGCGACGTAGGACAGCGGCGTCAGATCACCGCTGGCGCCCACCGAACCTTCTTCCGGAATCAGCGGCAGGATGTCGTGTTCGAGGAACGCTTGCAGGCGCTCCAGCAGCTCCACGCGCACCCCGGATACGCCGTGGCACAGCGACTGCAAACGCGCCGCCAGCACCGCACGGGTGGCCTGGGCGTCGAGCAGTTTGCCCAGGCCGCAGCCGTGGAACGTGTACAGATGACGGGGCAACGCCTCGACGTGATGCAGTGGTACCGCGACGACGCAGGAGTCGCCATAACCGGTGGTCACGCCATAGATCACGCCTTCCTTGTCCAGCAGGGTGTCAAGGAACTGCGGGCCCTTGGCGATGCGCTGGCGAAACGCGGGGTCGCCCTGCAACTGCGTCGGCACCTGACGGTTGGCCAGGGCCAGCACGTCTTCGATGCGCAAAGGGAGTTCGCCGAAGGTTACCGGCTCAAGCGTTGGCGTCGTCATCGGTCTTCCAGAAAGGGTAAAAGTTGAACCATTGTTGGGGCGCTTCAAGGCAATAGTGACCCAGGCGTTCGGCGTAGCGGGAGGCCCACTGATGAATGACCTGTTCACGGTCGCCGCGTTTCCACACCACCGCTTCGGTGAACGGCTCAAGGGTCAGTCGATAGTCACCCGTGGGTTTCTTCAGGCACAGCAGCAGATTGACCGGGCATTTCAGCAGACCGGCCAGCAACCACGGGCCTTGGGGAAACGCTGCCTGATGCCCGAGAAAATCCACCGTCACGCTGCGGCCTCCATGCAGCGGCACGCGGTCGCCGGCAATCGCCAGCCATTCGCCGCGCTCCAGGCGTTCATGCAGTTGCAGCATGATCACCGGGTCGAGCTCGCTGACCTGAATCAGCCGCAGATTGGTCGCCCCGGCTTCACCCAGCAGGCGGTTGAACTGTTCGGCGTGCTTGGTGTGCACCAGCACGTTCATGGTGACTTTCTCGCCGATCTCGGCCAGCGCCCGGCAGACCTCGAGATTACCCAGGTGCGCGCCCACCAGCATTTGCCCACGTGTGCCGCGCAGCTGGTTGCGCAGCAGCGCCGGGTCGATGATTTCGATCTGCTCGATGCTCAGCTTGCCGTTCCACACGTCGAGTTTGTCGAGCATGGAGTCGGCGAAAGCCATGAACTGGCCGAACACCCGCCAATGGGTCGGGCGCAATTCCCAGCGACCACTCCAGTCGGCGAGCCGCTGCTGATATTGCCAGGCGCTCTGGCGGGCGCTGCGCCCAAACAGGAAAAAGTACAGCACGATGCCATACAGCAGCGGGCTCAACAGCCGGCGCCCCAGGACTTTTGCGCACAAAGCGGTGAACTTCATCATCCAGAAGCTGCCGCGCTCCTGGCGGTCGGCCCAATGCTGGTTATCTGCGTTGCCGCTCATGCTCGCCACCGTCGCCAGAGGATCACCGGTGCCCGCAGCAACATGCCGAAAAACAGCCGGGTGTGCATGCTCGAAATCAGTACATTGTCGTGGAACAGCCGGAAATGCGAGACGCCATCCAGAGGGTAATGGACCCGGGTTTTCAGCCATTGCATCGGCTGATTGCGCCAGGCCAGGCGCACCAGAATGTCGGAGTCGAAATCCATGCGTTTGCCGATCCTGGCCGAGTCGATCAGAGCCAGGGTCGGCGGCAAGGGATAGACGCGGAAGCCGCACATTGAGTCGCGAATCTGCAGCGACAGGGTGTTGATCCAGACCATGACGTGAGTCAGGTAACGGGCGCACAAACGACCTTTCGGCACGCTGGCGTCGTATTGCGGATAGCCACAGATCACCGCCTCGGGATGGTTGCGTGAGTATTCGATGAAGACTTTGACGTCTTGCAGGTCGTGCTGGCCGTCGGCGTCCACCTGCAAGGCATGGCTGAAGCCCAGGCGCGAAGCCTCCCGCAGACCGGTCATCACCGCGCCGCCCTTGCCCTGATTGACCGTGAGCCGGATCAGGTAAACCCGGTCGCGCTGGGCCAGTCGGTCAAGCACCTTGGCGCAGGCGGGGCTGCTGGCATCGTCCACCAGAATGCATGGCAGGCCACAGGCAAGCAGCGCATCGACCACGGCAGTGATTGCGGTTTCGTGGTTGTAGACAGGGATTACGGCGCAGGGGTTATGCATCGCTGGCAGCCTCCAGCAAAATCCGCCCGCTGGAGCAGGTGGCGGACTCGTTGCGATAGGCGAAATACAATTTGCCGCGTACGGGGTCGAAGCGCAGATGCAACTGGACTTCATCGCCGGGACGCACCAGTTGCTGGAATTTCAGCACTTCCATGCCGGCGAATTTTGCCGGCAGGTCCATCAATTGCTGACCCAGGCTCAATGCCCACTCCACCTGCACCACACCGGGCAATACCGGCGCCCGGGGAAAGTGCCCGGTGAAGTACGCCAGGTCCGGCGGGACGGCCAGTTGCAGGCTCCACTCGCCATCGACTTCGACCTGCTCCAGCACGTGCGGCGCCTTTGGGCGGGGCGCCAGCAGCAAGGCTTCAACTTCGGCCTGGGGCAGTTTGCCCTGGGCGTTCAGCGGCAGTTGCCGCAACAGGCGCCAGCGTCGTGGCAGGGCCAGGGTTTCACAATGCTGACTCAGATGCAGACGCAAGGCTTGAGTGAGGCTGCGCCGACCCTGATTGCGCAAGGCATGCAGGCCTCGCTCACTGAGCACCACTAGGGCCCCCAATGAGGCGCGGTTTTCCTGAACCACGCCCAGGCGCGCTTCGGCGACCCAGGCGTGAGCCATCAGCGCGTGTTCAAGCATCGGTAGCGAGATTCGTTTTTCTTCCAGTTTGACGATCCGGTCCAGTCGTCCCAGCAGCTCGAAACGGCCGTCGGCGGCGATGCGCGCGGCATCGGCGGTGTGTTCGATATGGCCCGCCGGCAAGTACGGCGATGCGATGAGCAGGGCGCCGTCGCTGTCCTGGCTCAGCTGTACGTCGGCGAAGGGTTGCCAGAGATCCTGGCCCTGACGCCAGGCGATGCCGCCGGTTTCCGAGCTGCCGAAGATCTCGGTCGGCCATTGTCGCAGGCGTTCGTACAGGCTTTGCGAGGCTTCGGCGGGCAACGCGCCGCCGGAGGAGAACACTCGACGCACTGCGCTCAGCGCTGGCCAGTCGAGGTTGTCGCCCATGCGTTTGAGCAGCGCCGGGCTGGCGACCCAGGCGAAGGCCGGGTGTTCGCGGCTGGCGCGTTGCAAGTCTTCCGGGAAGGCCAGTTGCTTGCGTACGAATGAACGCCCGGCGCACAACGGCCACAGCACCCGAAACAGCAAGCCGTAGATGTGTTGGGTGGCGACGCTGCCGATGATGCAGGCCTGGCCCAGATCGGCGCCCCACAGCTGCTCCAGTGCGGCGACTTCATTGGCCAATTGGCGCAGGGTTTTATCGATGCGCTTGGGTTCGCCACTGGAGCCGGAGGTACACAGGCTCAGCTGACAGCGATCCAGGTCCAGTTGCCTGGCTGGCAGTGGCGGATGCCGATAATCGCTCAGGTGGGCATCGTCGGCCTGATCGGTCAGCCACAGATCGACCTCAGTCGACCAGCGCTGGCGCGTCTGTGCTTGCAGGTCGGCGGGCAGCAGTACGCTGACCCCGGCCCGCCAGGCGCCGAGCAGGGCAATGGCCAGGTCGGCGGCGTCCTCAAGGTGCACGGCCATGCGCTGCACACCCTGGGCTTGCAGGCCGGCAGCCAGGCTCAGGGCCCGGTCGCACAATTGCGCATGATTCAACGCCGGTTCGGCCGTCACGGCACGCTCCGGCTGAGCCTTGAGCAACAGTTGCTCAAGTTTTATCCAATTCATGGGTGGCCTCGTACCCGTTGTCGTATCAGCCATTCAATGGCAAACATCAGGCCGATCAATCCATAGGAGATCAGGCCGGTGTACAACATCCACCAGCTCAGCGGCGCCCAAAGAGTCAGGGCGGCGGCGCACAAACCGTTGCAGAGAAAAAACACGCTCCAGGCAATCGTCACCTGGCGGGTGTAGCGAATGGCCCTGGGCGGTAATTCCGGTTCTCGCAGTCGGGCCAGGCGTTCGACCATCGGTGGGCCATATTTCAGACTAAGACCAAATAGCACCAACATGAACGCGCTGATCAGCACTGGGTACCAGCGCAGCAGCACCGGGCTGTTGAACACTGCCAGCAGCAGGCAGAACGCAATAGCGGCCGTGGACATCCACAGGCTTCCGGGGCGCCGCTCGCCGGTCAGCGCCCGCGCCAGCCACAGGCTACCCAGCAGCAGACCGAACTGCCACGGGGCGAAATGCTCCATGCCGAAATACACCGCAAAGGGGTACAGCAGGCCTGCCAACAGCAAGCCAAGGCCGATCAGTCGGCTCATGCGGCCGGTTGAACCAGACGGTAAACCGCCTCGACCACGTCGCTGACGGTACGCACCGATTTGAATTCTTCGGCGGCGATTTTCTTGCCGGTCTGGCGTTTGATGTGATCGATCAGGTCGACCGCATCGATGCTGTCGATTTCCAGATCCTGATACAGGTTGGACCCCAGGCTGATGCGCTCGGGGTCCAGCTCGAAGAGTTCGACCAGAGCATCGCGCAGGGTGTTGAAAATGTCGTCACGAGTTTGCATGGTCCGGTCTCAAGCTGCCTGTTTTGCAGTGACGAATGCCGCAAGGCTCGCCACGTTGGTGAAGTGATTGCGGGTGTCCTTGGCGTCGGCATCGATTTTGATACCGTACTTTTTCTGGATCGCCAGGCCGAGCTCCAGCGCGTCCACCGAGTCCAGGCCCAGGCCTTCGCCGAACAACGTCTGGTCGTCACCGATGTCGTCGACGCTGATGTCTTCGAGGCCCAGGGCCTCGATGATCAGCTCTTTGATTTCCAGCATCAGGCTAACGGTGTTCTGATCGCTCATCTTCGGCGAGCTCCTTGATAAAGTAAGAGTGCAAATAGTCATTGAGCTTGCGCGAGGCCTGGGGCGCAGGTCCTTGCGTAGCGAAAGCCTGTGGATCTATATCGGCCCCGACGCGGAAACTGAAGTGCACGCGGCGTTTGGGGATCCGATACCAGGGTTCGGCCTTGGTCAATGTGGTCGGGTTGACCTTGATAATCACCGGGGTGAGGATTCTCGCACCACGCAAGGCAATTGCCGCGCCCCCCCGATGAAAGGCCGGCGGTTGGCCGGGTCGGGTGCGGGTGCCTTCGGGGAAGATAATCAGGGTCTGACCGCTTTTCAGCGCGTCGGCAGCGGCGTCGAGCATGTCCATGCTGCCATCGTTGCTGATGTATTCGGTACAGCGTAGCGGACCGCGGGTGAACGGGTTTTCCCAGAGGCTTTTCTTGACCACGCAGTTGGCGTGAGGCACCAGGCCGATCAAAAACACCACATCAATCAACGAGGGGTGGTTGGCGACGATCATCTGGCCTGGTCGCCCGAGTTTTTCCGCCCCTTCAATGTCATAGGTCAGCACGCCACTACGCGCCATGAATCGAATGAAAAACCAGAAGCACCGGCTGACGGTCTGCCGCGCACGCTGACGATGGGCCTGGGCGTCTCCCGGCAGGCAGCTCAGCAGCGGGAACACCACCAGTCGCAGGCATAGCCCGCCCAACCCGAACAGGGCGAAGCTTGCGGCGGTGGCCAGCAGGCGCCAGTAGTAGGCGTCGCGGTTTTTATCGGTTACAGGTTGCGTTGCCAGGTCCATACGCGATTTTTCCAGGCATGTTGGCAGGTAGTCTGCTGGCCGAGCAGGGTACGCAACAGATTCAGGGCATGGGGCCAGCGGGCTTTGGACAACGCTTGCGAAGTGCTGTTCAGCGACAGCTGCCACTGATTACCGGGAGTGATCAACAGACCGACCGCGTAAGGGAAAGGCACGTCGTCAATCCAGGCCGAGTACGCGGCGGGCGGTTGCTCTTCGGTCACCACCAGCAGCACCGCGGGCGCGCCTTCCTCAAGCAGCGCCGCCGCCTCCAGCATGCCGTGTTCAAGGCCATCGCCGGCCGCGGCGAGGGCCGTCATTTCGCTGGTTTCGCCACGCATGATCGACCACAGGCCGATGACCGCGTTGTGTACCGACAGGCTGAACTGGGTGGGCGACAACGGTTGGTCGGTCGCCAGATCGCTAAGAATTTCGAAAGTGCGCGGGGTTTCGCCGTGGCGGGAAATAAAGACCAACGGTAGGTCCTGGCGACCATCGGCCAAGGGCCAGCCGACACTGAACGCCATCCGCGCCAGACGGCTGAGTCGCCGGCGCTGCATGGCCGGCAGAAACGACACATCCGGGGCGGCATCGCTGGGCTCGAGCACGACCGGTTGTCGGCTCCAGGCCTGCCAATCATCCACGCTTTCAAGCCCAGGGGCCCACGCGCGCCATTGGGCGATGTTGAAGTTGATCACAGACATTTATCCCGCCCCTGCGGGCTTCCTTTAACGCGGTGAGTCGCAAAAGCCGCGGCTGACGTGACGTGGCGCTTAACGCCGAGTGGCGCGCATTATCCCGGTGCTGCGGGTGTGTAGCAAATGCTGGTTACATTTTGCGCAATGAAATGTACCGTCTGGTTCGCAAAAAGCTGTCGTTTGGCCATTATCCACATTGCAGCGGACCTGTCTGTCGGCTCTGTCGCCTGTCGCTGGACGAGTTGGCGGTTTTTCCGCCGGAGATTTGCCTTTGTCTGTGTAGTCTAGATGCTGGCGAGGTAGCTAAGCAGCGTTGTGGACTACTACACTCGGTCATTCTTTGATACACGGAGGTTTTGTCATGCGGCGCGTGGTGTTCAATCAGAAAGGTGGCGTGGGCAAGTCAAGCATTGCCTGCAATCTGGCGGCGGTCAGTGCCAGCGAGGGTTATCGCACGTTGTTGGTGGATCTCGATGCCCAGGCCAACTCCACTCAATATCTGACGGGGCTCACCGGTGATGATATCCCGATGGGCATCGCCGACTTCTTTAAACAGACGCTGTCCTCCGGGCCATTTTCAAAGAAAAACCAGGTCGACATCTACGAAACCCCGTTCGACAACCTCCACGTCATCACCGCCACCGCCGAGCTGGCTGACTTGCAGCCCAAGCTTGAGGCCAAACACAAGATCAACAAGCTGCGCAAATTGCTTGAGGAGCTGGACGGCGATTATGACCGCATCTACCTCGATACTCCGCCAGCGCTGAATTTCTATGCCGTCTCTGCCTTGATCGCCGCTGATCGCGTGCTGATCCCCTTCGACTGCGACAGTTTCTCGCGTCAGGCGCTGTATGGCCTGCTGGCGGAAATCGAAGAGTTGAAGGATGACCACAATGAAGGGCTGGAAGTCGAAGGCATCGTCGTCAACCAGTTCCAGGCTCGCGCCAGCCTGCCCCAGCAAATCCTCGACGAGCTGATCGCCGAAGGGTTGCCGGTGTTGCCGGTGTACCTGGCCAGTTCGGTGCGCATGCGCGAATCCCACCAGGCCAATACGCCGCTGATCCACCTCGACCCGCGACACAAGCTGACCCAGCAATTCGTCGACCTGCATAACTTGCTGGAAAATGCCTGAAAATCAAAAGATCCCCTGACTACGCAACCAGCTC
The DNA here is from genome assembly GCF_017114915.1 of Pseudomonas frederiksbergensis. Lineage (GTDB taxonomy): Bacteria > Pseudomonadota > Gammaproteobacteria > Pseudomonadales > Pseudomonadaceae > Aquipseudomonas > Aquipseudomonas frederiksbergensis_I. The sequence continues at coordinate 24,991 of NZ_JAAUOE010000002.1, read as the reverse complement.
ATCAACTGCGGTAACGGGAAGGCCCCGCTCTGGCGAGCCACTTCCCGGCCGTTCTTGAACAGAATCAGACTCGGGATTGAGCGAATCCCCAATTGCGCCGACAACTGCTGGTTCGCCTCACTGTCCAGCTTGGCCAGTCGACACTTGCCCGCCAACTGCCCCGCCGCCTGCTCGAACACCGGTGCAAACGACTTGCACGGCCCGCACCAATCTGCCCACACATCCACCAGCAACGGCAGGTCGCCCTTGATCTGACTGGCGTAATCGCCCTGCTTCAATTCGAACGGCTTGTTCAGCAAGACCTCGGTTTTGCAGCGACCGCACTTTGGATGGTCGTTGAGACGCTCGGCAGGAATGCGGTTCAGGCCATTGCAGTGGGGGCAGGGGATGAGGAGTGGGTCAGTCATGATTGGCTCTCAGTTGGGCAGTTCATGAAATTGATCTGGAGTCGAAGATGGTCTTTATCAAGGAGATAGGTTTCAGACCATTTTCTTCTTCGGTTGCAAAGAGGGCCTTTTCATTCACGACGAACAACTGATCTCCAGATGCTTGCCCCATTCCGGCGGCCGCTCGGCATAGCTCTCCATCCCCGGCTGTTCCTCGAACGGATTGCTCAGCACTGCATGCAAGCGACGCACTTCTGAATAGTCGCCGCTCTCCGCTGCATCGATGGCTTTTTGCGCCAGATAGTTACGCAGGATGTACAGCGGATTCACCGCATGCATCCGTTCGCGGCGCAGTTCCTGATCAACCTCACCTTCGCGAGCAACCCGGGCGATATACAGCTCGCCCCAGGCATCGAAGCCCTTGATGTCGACGAAGTCATCGCGCAAACGGGCGACGGCCAGTTCCGGTGACTCTTCGCCCAGGCGGCGGAAGAACAGGCTGTAATCGACGCCGCTGTTCTGCATCAGTTGCAGCAGGTGCTCCAGCAGTTTCTGGTCGTCGTCTTCGGCAGTGGTGAGACCGAGGCGGCGGCGCATCAGGTCCAGGTAGTGGGCCTGGAACAGTGGCAGGTACAGGCCGAGGGTTTCGCGCAGGGCTTCGACGCTGATGAGCGGCGTCAGGGCCTGGGCGAGGGCGCTGAGGTTCCACTGGCCAATCGGTACCTGGTTGCTGAAGGAGTAGCGGCCTTGGTCATCGGAGTGGTTGCAGATGAAGTGGGCGTCGAAGTCGTCGAGGAAGGCGAACGGGCCGAAGTCGAAGGTGATGCCCAGGATCGACATGTTGTCGGTGTTCATCACGCCGTGGCAGAACCCGTAGGCCTGCCATTTGGCGATCAGTTCAGCGTTGCGTTCGACGATTTCGCGGAACATCGCCAGATACGGTTCCGGTTGTTCCAGGCAGTGCGGGAAATGCATGGCCAGCACGTGCTCGCCGAGTTCTTTCTGCTGCTCGGGGCGTTTGGTGTAGTAGAAGAATTCGAAATGCCCGAAGCGCACATGGCTCGGCGACAGGCGCAAGAGCATGGCCGCGCGTTCCTGTTTCTCGCGCCAGACCGGCGTGTCGGAGCCGATCACGCACAGTGCACGAGTGGTGGGGATGTTCAGGGCATGCAGGGCTTCGGAGGCGAGAAACTCACGGATCGACGAGCGCAGCACCGCGCGTCCATCCCCCATGCGTGAATACGGCGTCTGACCGGCACCCTTGAGGTGCAGGTCCCAGTGCTCGCCGGCTTCGTTATAGACCTCGCCCAGCAACAGGCCGCGACCGTCGCCCAACTGTGGGTTGTAGAAGCCGAACTGATGCCCGGAATAGACCATCGCCCGCGGCTCGGCTTCGGCCCACAGCTTGTGGCCGCCGAACAGCTCGGCGAACACCGGCGTCTGGGCTTCGGCCGGGTCCAGGTCCAGCAGCGCCATGGCGGCAGGGCTGGCGACCACCAATCGCGGAGCGGCGATGGGCTCGGGCAGCACATGAGTTGAGAACGCGTCGCCCAGGCGGGCGAAGCGATTGTCGAAGGTCAGTTCGTCGAGGGCTTTCAACGGCCATCTCCAGCAGAATGTCCGAGCATTCTGCTAGGGATAGCGCGCTTAGTCGAGTTCGACAGAGGGTGGCTCTTGCCGCGGTTTGCCGTCGGCCACCGGCACGATGGTTTTGGCTTCCGGCTCGATCGGCACCATCTTGTACTCCTGGCCGTGAAGGTTCTTGAGGTAGACCTCCATCTGCCGGAACGAGATGTTGATGTGCTGCTTCTTGAATTCGCGATTGATGAAACGGTTGACCTCATCAAGCACCGGGTTGCGGTCACCGAGGTCACGTACATGCATGCGCAACTCGTGGTCGAGGGTGCTTTCGCCGAAGTTCAGGAAGTACACATGGGGTTCCGGATCCTTCAGCACGCGCGGGTTATCCCGGGCTGCCTTGAGCAGCAGCTCTTTCACCAGGTCCAGGTCCGAGCCGTAGTCGACGCCGAGCTTGAGGGTCACCCGGGTGATGGTGTCGGTCAGCGACCAGTTGATCAATTGCCCGGTGATGAACGTCTTGTTCGGGACGATGATGTCCTTGCGGTCGAAGTCGGTGATGGTTGTGGCGCGGATGCGGATCTTGCTCACCGTGCCCGACAGGTTGCCGATGGTGATGGTGTCGCCGATCCGCACCGGGCGTTCGAACAGGATCATGATGCCGGAGATGAAGTTGGCGAAGATTTCCTGCATCCCGAAACCAAGACCCACCGACAGCGCCGCCACCAGCCATTGCAACTTGTCCCAGCTCACGCCGAGCGTGGACAGGGTCGAAACGAAACCGACACCGGCGATCACATAGGACAGCAACGTGGTTGTGGCGTAGGAACTGCCCTGGGCCAGGTTCAGCTTCGACAGCACAAACACTTCCAGCAAACCCGGCAGGTTGCGCGCCAGCGCGAAGGTGATGCCGATGATGATCAGAGCACCGAGCATGTCGCCGATGCTGATCGGCACCATGCTCATGTTGGCGCCGGTGCCGCTGGTGTATTCGTAGAGGGTGATGTTGTCCAGGTACGAGAACACCGAAATCAGGTCCGACCAGACCCAGTACAGCGCCGCGATGAAGCCGCCGAGCAGGGCCAGGCGGATCAGTCGCAGCGACTGTTCGTTGACCTTCTCGATGTCCAGGGTTGGTTCTTCGATCACCGCTTCGCCGTCGCCGGCCTCTTTCGCGGCCTGGCGTTTGGCCAGGGCGCGCTGATAGGCCAGGCGCCGTGCCGCAACGGCGAGGCCGCGCACGAAGGTGGCTTCGATCACCAGCCAGAACATCAAGAGGTACAGGGTGTTGATCAATCGGTCGCTGAGTTTCAGCGCGGTGTAGTAGTAGCCGAAGCACACCGCGACGAACAACGCGATCGGCAGGACGGTGAACATGACTCCCACGGCCTTGCGGAACAGCGAGGCGTTTTCGTGGGTTGGGCTGCTGACCAGCAGGCGGCTGAGCAGCCAGGCCATCAAGGCGTAGCAGGTCAGCACCACCGGCATGCCGAGCACGTCATCGGCCAGCGCCGCCGGTTGCAGTTCGGCGACGGCCACCACGGTCACCAGGGCCATCACCACCAGCCCGAGCCGGCGAATCCAGCCCTGAAGGAATTCGACCTGGGGCTTTTCCCAGCGGAAGTGCAGTTCGGCCACGCCGCCCGGCGCAAGGATGCGGTAGGCGGTGTAGAACACCAGCCAGGCCTGGGCCATTTGCAGCAGTGCCGCGCCCATATTGGCGTTCTGCCCCCGGGCGTCGATCTGCAAGGCCAGGCCGCACAAGGCCAGACCCAGGGAGACCGGCATCGCCAGCAGAATGTTGATCAGAATCGCTTGCGGGGTGTGCCACTGGCTGTCGCGCTTGAAGTGGCCGATGTCCTGGTGAACTTTGTTCAGGCGGGCATAAAGGTTTTTGCGGCGCCACAGCAGCGCACCGATCAGCAACGCCAGCGGCAGGAACAGCAGCGGCCGTTGCGTCAGGCCATCGGTCAGTTCGCTCAGGCTCGAAGCCCACGGCAGGGTATTGACCTGACGTTGCAGGCGGTCCGGCACGCTGTGCACCCACTCAAGATCCAGCGGCTTGTTGCTGGGGATCCAGAACATTTGCTCGTCCAGCGTAGCCCTCAGACTTTGCGCGGTGCTGAGCAGTTGCTTCTGGTTGAGTTGCAGGGTGATGGATTCGTTGAGTACCGCGCTCAGTTCGCGATTCAAGCGCTCCAGCAGATCCGCGCGGGTGGTGGCCAGTTCCAGCAGGCTCTTGCGCAGTTGCGGGGTGACTTGCTCGGGCGGTTGAGAGGCCAGCAGGTTGTCGACATAGGTGATCGGGTTGCTGAGCAGTTCCCGTTGCTGACTGACTTCGAACTGATACAGGCGAATGTCGGCGATCTGATCGGCCAGGTCGCGGTCAAGCCTGAGACGCGGCAGGGCCTGTTTCTGTTTGTAGAGAATCTTGGAGAGCAGCAGGCTGCCCTTGAGCACGTTGATCTGTTCGTCCAGCGCCGAATCGCTCTGGGTCACGCTGTCCAGTTGCTGCTTGGTCTGCAGGTTCTGTTGGGTGACTTCGTTGAGGCGGTCAGTGCTTTTGAGCAGGTAGTCGGAGAGCTTCAGGTTGGCCGCGCTTTCGGTGGCCAGCAGGCTGCTGCCGCCGGCCTTCTGCGCCTCGATGGACTGCTGGGTCACCGTCTCTTGCGACTGGGCCAGGCGTTTCTGGTTGATCAGGGTTTGCAGGTCCTGGATCTCCTGATCCAGGCGATCGGATTTTTCCGACAGCAAGTCATGCTGGCTGTTGCCCAAGTCCTGCAACAGGCTGTTGCCGGCCAGTTCCTGGCGACGCAACGGGATCAAGGCGTTGAGCGCCGCGAGCTCGGCGTTGAGCTGATCGCGCTGCTCGGCAGTCAGGGTCTTGCCGCTGTCCTTGCCGAGCTTGAGGATGTTGTTGATCTGCTGGATGCGCGTCTGGCTGGCAGAGATCTCAGCCTGGGCGCGCTCGGGGCGGGTCTGGGCGGTAATGATCAGGCTGTTCGCTTCGGCCAGGGCTTTCTGCAGATCGCTTTGCTGGGTGGAGCGTTCGGTCAACAGTTGTTCGAGCTGCTGAATCGTCTCTTTGGCATAGCGTTGCGCCACCGGCACCACTTTAGTGGCCTTGAGGCGGGTCAGTTCGCGCTGATTCTCGATGTTCTGCTTCGGCGCATTGGCCAACTGCTGCTTGAGATCGATCAGTTTTTGATCGTAATCACGCTGGTTGTTGAGCTGGGTGAGCGTGCCCTGCAGGACCGCTTGCAGGGCTTTCTGATCGGCTTCCGGCAGTTTGCGGTCGGCGATCTTGTTCAGGCTCGTCTGCACGGCTTCGCTGGACGGCGGTTCGGCGGCTTGCAACGTGCTGATGGAAAGATTCAAACCCAGCAGGGCCATGACGAAAAAGGTGCGCAGAGTTGACATAGAGACCGATCGAAAACGAGACGAAGTGTGGAGTTTAGAGGAACAGGCCGGGTCCGGGGCGACTTCCTTCGGGGAATCTGACGCCCACTTTACCAATCTTGTTCCCTTCCATGACCGCGACGGTCCAGAGGGTGTTGTTCCACTCCACCTGGTCACCGACGACGGGTGCGCCGCCCACTTTCTGGGCAATGAAGTGGCCCAGGGACATGTTCGGGTCGATGCCCTCGACTTTCAACCCGTACAGGGCAGCAACCGCGCCCAGCTGGGCGTCTCCTTCGAGTACGAAGTCGCCGAAGAAGCGCAAATCCAGCCCCCGTTGCGGTGCCTGGCTGAAGAGTTTTCCGAGGGCCGGGAGGTTGTGTTCGTGGCCGATCACGCAGAGCAAATCATCGACTTCGAGCACCGTACTACCCGACGGATGGAGCAGTTGCTGGCCACGAAACAGGGCCGCGATACGGGTGCCTTCGGGCATTTTCAGCTCGCGAAGGGGGGAGCCGATGCACCATTTCTCGGCACCGAGGCGATAAACGAACAGCTCCCACTCGCTGGTGACATGCACTTCCAGCGCTGATCGGGAGATCGGCAGAGGCTCCGGCGGGACGGTCACTTTCAGAAGCTTGGCGACCCACGGCAGGCTTGTGCCTTGCACCAGCAGCGACACCAGCACGATAAAGAACGCCAGATTGAAATACAGCTGAGCGTTGGGCAGCCCCGCCATCAGCGGGAACACCGCCAGAATGATCGGTACGGCGCCGCGCAGGCCAACCCAGGAAATGAATGCCTTTTCGCGCCCATGGAATGCCTTGAAGGGCAGCAGGCCGGCCAGCACTGACAGGGGGCGGGCAAACAGAATCATCCACAGCGCCAGGCCCAGTGCCGGCAGGGCAATTGGTAGCAAATCATGGGGCGTGACCAGCAGCCCCAGCACCAGGAACATGCCGATCTGGGCCAGCCAGGCCATGCCGTCGAGCATGTGCAGAATGCCGTGACGGCTGCGCACCGGGCGGTTGCCGATCACCAGACCGCACAGGTACACCGCTAAAAAGCCGCTGCCATGCAGGGCGTTGGTCAGGGCAAATATCACCAGGCCGCCGGCGATGACCAGGATCGGATAAAGGCCGGTGGCCAGGTGGATACGGTTGACCAGTTGCAGCATCAGCCAACCGCCGCCGAGGCCGATGACGCCGCCGATCCCGAATTCACGCACCAAGTGCCCGAGCAGGCTCCAGTGCAGGCCGGTCTGGCCACTGGCGAGCATGTCGATCAGGGTGACGGTGAGGAACACCGCCATCGGGTCGTTGCTGCCGGATTCAATCTCCAGGCTCGCGCTCACCCGTTCGTTCAGGCCCTTGCCGCCCAACAACGAGAACACGGCCGCGGCGTCGGTAGAGCCGACGATGGCGCCGATCAGCAGGCCCTGAATCAGGTTCAGATCGAACAACCACGCAGCCGCCATCCCGGTCAGCCCGGTGGTGATCAACACCCCGACCGTGGCCAGCGACAGCGCCGGCCATAACGCCACGCGGAAACTCGTCACCCGGGTGCGCAAGCCGCCGTCGAGCAGGATCACTGCCAGGGCGAGGTTGCCGACCAGATAAGCCGTGGGGTAGTTATCGAAAATAATGCCGGCACCGTCGACACCGGCCGACATGCCCACCGCGAGGATGATCACCAGAATCGGGATCCCGAGGCGCGAGGAAAGTGAGCTCACCAGAATGCTCGCACCCACCAGCAACGCGCCGATCAAGAACAGGCTGTTGATGGTCGTCGCATTCAAAGGCAGTACTCCGGAAAGCTAGAGGCGGGCGCAAACTGACCATGCAGTCCGCGTGCCAGCGATTCTAACCTGTTGAAATGTGATGCTGTCAAAAAGCTTTTGCAGATCAAAAGCCAGGCGCGTTGTAGGAGCTGGTTTGCCAGCGAAGGCGCCCTCAAGAACACTGCAAAAACTTGAGGGCCTCTTCGCTGGCAAGCCAGCTCCTACGGGGATTTTGGTGTTGGCAGGTTACAGGCTAAACCGCCCAACCATGTTGTTCAGGTCCAACGCCAGGCGCGACAGTTCGCTGCTGGCAGCGCTCGTCTGGTTGGCACCGGTGGCCGATTGCACCGACAGGTCGCGAATGTTCACCAGATTGCGGTCCACTTCACGGGCCACTTGCGCCTGTTCTTCAGCCGCGCTGGCGATCACCAGGTTGCGCTCGTTGATTTCGACGATGGCGCTGTTGATGGTGTCCAGCGACAGACCGGCACCGCGTGCGATGTTCAAGGTCGACTCGGCGCGCTCGGTGCTGTTGCGCATCGAGTCCACGGCGTGTTCGGTGCCGCTCTGGATGCTGCCGATCATGCGTTCGATTTCGCTGGTCGACTGCTGGGTGCGATGGGCCAGGGCACGCACTTCGTCGGCGACCACTGCAAAACCGCGACCGGCTTCACCGGCGCGGGCCGCTTCAATGGCGGCGTTCAACGCCAGCAGGTTGGTCTGGTCGGCCAGGCCGCGAATCACATCCAGCACTTTGCCGATGTCTCGCGACTCGTTGGCCAGATCGCCGATCAGGGTGGCGGTGCTCTGGACGTCGGTGCTCATGCGTTCGATGGCGCTGACGGTTTCCTGCACCAGGTCGCGACCATCGCCCGCCGAAGTGGTGGCGTTTTTCGAGGCTTCGGAGGTGCTCACGGCGTTGCGGGCGACTTCTTCCACGGCGCTGGTCATTTCGTTGACGGCGGTGGCGGCCTGTTCGATTTCGTTGTTCTGCTGGGTCAGGCCACGGGCGCTTTCGTCGGTGACGCTGTTGAGTTCTTCCGCGGCAGACGCCAGTTGCGTGGCCGAACCGGAAATCCGTTGCAGGGTGTCGCGCAGTTTGTCCTGCATCTTCGCCATGGCCGCCAGCAGACGACCGGCTTCGTCGTTGCCATCGACCGTAATCGGGCGCGTCAGATTGCCTTCGGCGATTTCCTCGGCAGCATTCAGGGCGTTGGCGATCGGCTGGGTGATGCTGTTGGTCAGCAGCCAGGCGAACAGAACCGTCAGGCCGGTGGCGATGACGAGCAGGGTAATCACCAGATTGAAGGCTGAGGCGTACTGGTCGACGGCTCGCTGGTTGGTGTCGGCGGTCTGCTGAGTATTGATCTCCATCAAACGGTTGAGCACGGTGTTGATGGCTTCGGAGTTGTTCATCAAATCGTTGTTGAGCAGCGTGCGCAGTTCGTCGACCTGATTGTTGCGCGACAGGCTCTTCATCCGGTCTTCGATCTGGCGGTACTGTCCCAGCAACTGCACATACTGATCATAGGCTGCACGTTCCTGCGGGCTGGCGATCAACTTTTCGTAGGTCGCCTGAGCTGCTCGGATCTGCTGGTTTCGGGTTTCCAGCAGCTCGATGGTTTTCTGCTGGACGTCCGGCTCGCGATTCACCAACAGGCGATAAGACAGCACACGCAGGCGCAGGGTCAGCTGAGTGAACTCATCGAGACTTTTAATGCTCGGAACGCTGTTCGAGGTGATCTCCTCGGCGGCGTCGCGAATCTTGCTCATCTGGTTCAGGGCGAACACGCCCAGAACCAGCATCAGGCCGCCAATCAGGGCAAAACCGAGGAGCGCCCGCGGTGCGATATTCATATTTCGTAGGGACATGGTGTTCACCGAAAAGAGCGCATCCGTGCGGGGCTGAGACTGCGATATAGAGGGCTTATCGGTCATACGACTAAAGTCTTGAGTCGCTGCGCGCTTTTGTCGCAGAAGGGACGCGACGACGAAGTGCAGGAACCAGAGCCGCCGATCACAGTCTTTAAAGCTCGCGAGGAAGGTTGCCCGCCAGGAAAATCAAGGCCTTGCGCCTGCATAACCCTGGCATCCACGGTGACTTTTCTTTATCGTACGCGCCCTTTGAAAATGCCCGGAAAATCAAAATGTTAGAAGCATCCCTAAGCCAACTGGAACAACTGGTCAGCGACTTGGTGCAACAGAACCAGACCCTGCTCGGCACCAACCAATCCCTGAGCGCGGAACTGGCCCAGGTCAAGGATGAAAACGAAAGCCTGCAGCTGAGCCTGATGGAACAGGAAGAGAAGCAAGGCGCCACCGTTGCACGCATCCAGGCCTTGGTTGAGCGCGTCAGCACCGGCCCTGTCAGCGCATGAGTTACGGCGCCGCAGGGGTAAAAGTCGTCTCGATTCTGGGTGAGGACTATTCGATCAAGGCGCCGGCCGGGGAAGAGCAGACCCTGCTGGACGCTGCGTTGATGTTGAAGGCCGCCCTGGCCGAGACCAAAAAGAAATACCCGACGCTGATCGGTGACCGCTTGCTGGTACTGGCGGCGATGAACTTGTGCTCGCAGCAGATCGAAATGCAAAAGCGTCACCAGCAGGAACTCGACCGTTACCAAGAGCAAGTCAGCGCCACGGTTGAAGTGATCGCCAAGACGATCAATCAGGCCTGATCGGCTTTGCGCACAACCAAAGAATAAATTGTCGATTTAGTTGTATACAATCGGCACGGCTGTTGCAGTGTTTCAGCCTCTTATTCTTTGGGGGTGCTCCATGCAGTTCTGGCGACGCAGTATTCAGTGGCAGTTGATCCTGAGCATGGGCACCGCCCTGCTGGTCAGTATTTTGATCGTGGTTGGCATTTATACCCTCGTGGTCAATCGTCTTGCCCAGCGCTATCTGGTCGAACAAGCACTACCGTCGAGCATCGAAGCGATGCGCAACGACATCGAGCGCATCCTCGTCCAACCCCTCACCGCCGCCAAGGACATCGCCAGTAACAGCATGGTGCGCGACTGGCTGGCCGGGGGCGAAAACACTGCCCAGACGGCAGGCTTCGTCAGTTACCTGGAAGGCATCCGCGCCGAGCACAAAGCCTTTACCGCGCTGATCATCGGTACCGCTTCAAACCATTACTTCACCGAAAAGGGCCTGGACCGCACACTCAGCCGCTCCAATCCCAGCGACGCCTGGTTCTATTCGTTCCTCGACAGTAATCAGCCACGCACCCTCAATATCGATCATGACACCGCCACCGGCGAGTTGGCGCTGTTCATTGACCTCAAGGTCGAGCAGGCCGGCAAAGTCGTGGGCGTTGCCGGGCTGGGCCTGAGCATGAAAGAGTTGTCGGAGCTGATCCACAACTTCAACTTCGGTGAGCGCGGCAAGGTCTATCTCGTGCGTTCCGACGGTTTGATCCAAATTCACCCCGAAGCGCAGTTCAGCGGCAAACGTACACTGGTCGAACAGATCGGCGCTTCGGCGGCGCAAGCGGTCATGGGGCAGCTCTCTACCTCCACCGCGTCTGCCAGCAGCAGTTTTGTCCGCGATGGCGAAGAGTTTCTGGCGTTGAGCCTGCCGCTGCGTGATCTGGGCTGGACCCTGGTGGCCGAAGTGCCGCAGTCGCAGATCTACGCCGAAGCTCGTCGGGCGATGTGGATGAGCAGCGGCATTGGTCTGGCCGTGGCATTGGTTTGTCTTTTATTAGTGGTGTTGCTGGCTCGTGGATTGGTGCGACCGATTCGTCAGGTAACAGCGGCGCTGGTTGCCATCGGTAGCGGTGGTGGAGATTTGACCCACCGGTTAGATTCCAGCCGCGCCGATGAGCTGGGTGACCTGGCTCGCGGCTTTAATCGGTTCCTGGAAAGTCAGCGCGAGATGATCGGCGAAGTGCTGGCCACCAGTGAGCGTTTGCGCACGGCGGTCAGCCAGGTGGCGCGGGTGGTGGACAACACGGCCGAACGTTCCGGACGTCAGCAGGAAATGACCGACATGGTTGCCACCGCTGTCCATGAAATGGGCCTGACCGTGCAGGAAATCGCGCAGAACGCCGGCAACGCGGCGCTCGCTTCGCAAACTGCGCGGGATGAAGCGCTGCAAGCGCGGGAAGTGGTGGGCGGATCGATCCGGCATATCGAAAGCATGTCCGATGAAATTGGCGTCGCCGCCGGAGCGGTGGGCGAGTTGGCCCAGCAGGTGGCGTCCATCGATCAGGTGTTGGCGGTGATTCGCGGGATATCCGAGCAGACCAATTTGCTGGCGCTCAACGCGGCCATCGAAGCGGCGCGGGCCGGGGACATGGGCCGTGGCTTTGCCGTGGTGGCCGATGAAGTGCGGACCCTGGCGCGGCGGACTCAGTCGTCCACCGACGAGATCCAGCAGATGATCGGCAGCCTCAAGCAGGGCGCGGAGCATGCGGTGTCTTCCATGCACGCCGGGCAAGCGGCGACTGGCACGGGGGTTGAGTCGAGTCAGCGCACCGGGGCTTCGTTGACGGCGATTACCGGGCAGGTCGAGCACATCAGCGACATGAACCATCAGGTGGCGACAGCGACGGAAGAGCAATCGGCGGTGACCGAGGAAATCAACCGCAACGTTCAGGGGATTTCCGATTTGGCGCGGGCGACGGCGGGGGAAGTCAGGGCTTGCCGTGAAGACTGCCAGACGCTACAGCGCCTGGCCGATGATTTGGCGCGGCAGATGAGCAGTTTCAAACTCAGCTAACCGATCATTCCCACGCGCAGCAAAGGAATGCAGCCCGGGACGCTCCGCGTCCCATTGGAACGCGGAGCGTCCCCTGAGGCATTCCCACGCGGAGCGTGGGAACGATCAGTGTGAGGGGGTCAGAACCACTCATCCTGCATGCCCAGGCACACATCATCCCGCGCCTCAAGAATCGCCAGCTCATGGTGGCAACCCGGCACTTCCCACGTCAGAAAATACCGCGCCGCCTGTAGTTTGCCTTTATAGAAGTTCTCATCCGCCGCATTCCCTTTGGCCAACCCTTCCTCGGCATGAATCGCCTGTTCCAGCCAGCGCCAACCAATCACCGTGTGCCCGAACACTTTCAGGTACAGCGCCGAGTTCGCCAGGCTGCTGTTGACCTTGCCCTGGGCCAGATCGGTCAGCAGGCCGATGGTCACGGTTTGCAGGCGCGCCACCAGTTTCTCCAGCGGTTCGCGCAGCGGCGTCAGTGATTCATACGCCTGCGCCCGCTCGGTGGTGTCGGCGATCAGGCGGATCAGTTGCTTGAGCCCCGCGCCATCGTTCTGCGCCAGTTTGCGCCCCAGCAAGTCCAGCGACTGAATGCCGTGGGTGCCTTCATGGATCGGGTTCAGGCGGTTGTCGCGGTAATACTGCTCCACCGGATACTCACGGGTGTAGCCGTGGCCGCCGAGAATCTGGATCGCCAGTTCGTTAGCCTTGAGGCAAAACTCCGATGGCCAGGATTTGACGATCGGCGTCAGCAAATCCAGTAGCTCATGGGCCTGTTTACGTTCAGCTTCGGTTTCCAGCGTCGTGGTGTCGTCGAACAGCCGTGCCGCGTACAGCCCAAGGTCGAACGCGCCTTCGACGTAGGATTTTTGGGTCAACAACATGCGTTTAACGTCGGCGTGCTGAATGATCGCCACCGGTGCGGTGGTCGGATCCTTACTGTCCGGCACCCGACCTTGCGGACGCTCGCGGGCGTATTCCAGGGAATACAAGTAGCCGGCGTAGCCCAGCATCACCGCGCCCATGCCGACGCCGATCCGCGCCTCGTTCATCATTTGGAACATGTAGCTCAAGCCATGGTGCGGCTTGCCCACCATATAGCCGACGCACTCACCGTTATCGCCAAAATTCAGCGCGGTGGAGGTGGTGCCGCGCCAGCCCATCTTGTGAAACAACCCGGCCAGCAGCACATCGTTGCGCTTGCCGAGACTGCCGTCATCGTTGACCAGGAACTTGGGCACGATAAACAGCGAAATCCCCTTCACCCCGGCCGGCGCGTCTGGCAGCTTGGCCAGCACCATATGCACGATGTTTTCCGACAGTGGGTGATCGCCACCGGAAATGAAGATCTTGTTGCCCTTGAGTCGATACGTGCCGTCGGACGCTGGCTCGGCGCGTGTACGAATATCCGACAGCGACGAGCCGGCGTGAGGTTCGGTGAGGGCCATGGTGCCGAAGAAACGACCGTCGATCATCGGTTGCAGGAAGCGCTGCTTCTGCTCATCGGTGCCGAAGCTTTCAATCAGGTTGGCCGCGCCCATGGTCAGGAACGGGTAGGAGGTCGACGCCGCGTTGGCCGATTGGAAGTGCGCGAAGCAAGCCTGGGACAGCAATGTAGGAAGTTGCATGCCGCCGGCATCGAAACTGCGCGCGGCGTTGAGGAAACCGGCTTCGAGGAAGGCATCCACCGCCGTTTTCACTTCCGGAATCAGAATCGCCTGACCGTCCTCATAGCGCGGCTCGTTCTCGTCGCCCTTGCGGTTGTGCGGGGCGAAGAACTTCTCGGCGATGGTGCGGGCGGTGCCGATGGCGGCATCGAAGGTCTCGCGATTGTGCTCGGCGAAACGCTCACGCTGGGTCAGGCCCTCGGCATCGAGGACTTCATACAGCTCGAAAGCCAGATTACGGGAACTGAGCAACGTCTCGGACATGGCGGCCTACCTTTATTTGGGATGGACCGAGTCTAGGCGTGGGAATAGAGGCTGAACAGGATGATTGATGCGCGTGATGGAGAGGCAAAACAAGGGTAGGGCATGATCGTTCCCACGCTCTGCGTGGGAACGATCACAGCACCTATTGCAGGCCCCCGGTTTTATTACGGTTTACCCAATGGTCATCAAACTGGCATTGCCCCCCGCCGCAGCGGTATTGACGCTCAACGCCCGCTCGATCACCAGACGCTCCAGCGCAATGTTGGTATCACCCTGCGACAAACCATGAACCCCGACGATGGCGCCGGCACGCTTGGCCACTTGCTGGCACACCGCACGCAGCTGATCGGAGTGGCCATGATGCAGCACTGCATCCACCACCACTTCGTCCTTGGTCCAGTCGGCCACTCGCTTGATCCGCGCCTGAACTTCCTTCGGCAGGCGTGCGAACAAGGCCTTGCCCGGTTCAGCGTCCGGCCATACCGCGGAACCACCAACGGCCAATACCGCCGCCAGTTGAGTCAGCAGATCGCCTTCGACGTCCGCCAGGCACAGCACGTGTTCGCGCGGCAGGATGGCGTAGCTGTTGCGCTCGCCGGTCGGGCCGGCCAGCACGCGGGTGATCCCGCTCTGGGATTGCGCCGCGAACTGCACGCACAGGGCGCTCAGGTCCGTGAGCTTGTTGCTGTCGGCCCAGGCTTTCAGCGCAGTCAGCGGTTTGCTCATGGCATCACGCAGACGCACGTCCGGTGCAGCGATGGCGTCGCCGCGAGCGAAGGATTGTTCGATCGCATCGGTAGGACGTGTCGACAGCAGGCGGTACAGGTACAGCGGACCACCGGCTTTCGGACCTGTACCCGACAAGCCTTCGCCGCCGAATGGCTGCACGCCGACCACGGCACCGACGATGTTGCGGTTGACGTAGACGTTACCGGCGTTGACGTTGTCGATCACCTTGGCGATGGTCTCGTCGATGCGCGTGTGCACGCCCAGGGTCAGGCCGTAGCCGGACGCGTTGATCTGGCCGATCAACTGGTCGATGTCTTTGCGCTTGTAGCGCACCACGTGCAGCACCGGGCCGAAAATCTCCCGTTGCAGCTCGTCGAAGCTTTCCAGTTCGATCAGGGTCGGCATCACAAAGGTGCCGCGTTTGACTTCTTCGCTGTTGGCGATCGCCACCTGGTACACGGTGCGACCTTTGTCGCGCATGGCCTGGATGTGCTTCTCGATGCCGGCCTTGGCTTCGGCGTCGATCACCGGGCCGATGTCCACGGACAGGCGCTCCGGATTACCGAGGCGGCATTCAGCCATGGCGCCCTTGAGCATTTCGATGACACGGTCGGCGGAATCTTCCTGCAAGCACAGCACCCGCAGTGCCGAGCAACGCTGACCGGCGCTGTCGAAGGCCGACGACACCACGTCGATGACCACTTGTTCGGTCAGTGCCGAGGAGTCGACGATCATCGCGTTCTGACCGCCGGTTTCAGCGATCAGCGGAATCGGACGGCCTTGGGCATCCAGGCGACCGGCAATGTTGCGTTGCAGCAAGCGCGCGACTTCGGTGGAGCCGGTGAACATCACGCCTTTGACCCGATCGTCGCCGACCAGGCGGGCGCCGACGGTTTCGCCGCGGCCCGGCAGCAGTTGCACCACGCCTTCCGGAATCCCGGCTTCGAGCAACAGACGCACGGCTTGCGCGGCCACCAACGGCGTTTGTTCGGCAGGCTTGGCCAGTACCGGGTTACCGGCAGCCAGCGCCGCAGCCACTTGGCCACTGAAGATGGCCAGCGGGAAATTCCACGGGCTGATGCAGACCACCGGACCCAAGGGGCGGTGGGCATCGTTGGTGAAATCGTTGCGCGCCTGCACCGCGTAATAACGCAGGAAGTCCACGGCTTCGCGCACTTCAGCGATGGCGTTGGCGAACGTCTTGCCGGCTTCGCGAGCCAACAGGCCCATCAGCGGCTGGATCTCGCCTTCCATCAGATCGGCGGCACGTTCCAGGATTGCGGCGCGTTCGGCCGGTGGGGTGGCCTGCCAGATCGGTGCAGCGTTCAGTGCGCACTGGATGGCGTTGTCGACGTCGTCGACGGTGGCTTCCTGCACATGACCGACCACGTCACGCAGATCCGACGGGTTCAGGACTGGCGCAGGGGTTTCGCTGCTGGAGGCGCAACCGAGCATCGGCGCGGCTTTCCAGTTGTTGTGAGCGGTGGCCAGCAGGGCGCACGATAGCGAAGCCAAACGATGTTCGTTGGCCATGTCGATGCCGCTGGAGTTGGCGCGCTCGGCACCGTACAGGTCACGTGGCAGCGGGATACGCGGATGCGGCAGGCCGAAACCGCCTTCCAGCGTGGCCATTTGCTCGATGCTGGCCACCGGATCGGCCACCAGTTCCTGAATCGAAATCGACTGGTCGGCGATGCGGTTGACGAACGAAGTGTTCGCGCCGTTTTCCAGCAGGCGACGCACCAGGTACGCCAGCAACGTTTCGTGGGTGCCGACCGGAGCGTACACGCGGCACGGACGGTTCAGCTTGCCTTCGGACACTTTGCCTACAACCTGTTCGTACAGTGGTTCACCCATGCCGTGCAGGCACTGGAACTCGTACTGACCCGGGTAATAGTTCTGACCGGCAATGTGATAGATGGCCGACAGTGTGTGGGCGTTGTGCGTGGCGAACTGCGGATAGATGACTTCCGGCACCGACAGCAGTTTGCGTGCGCAGGCGATGTAGGACACGTCGGTGTACACCTTGCGGGTGTAGACCGGATAGCCTTCCAGGCCTTCGACCTGGGCGCGCTTGATTTCGCTGTCCCAGTACGCGCCTTTCACCAGGCGGATCATCAGGCGATGACGGCTGCGGCGAGCCAGGTCGATCACGTAATCGATCACGTAAGGGCAGCGCTTCTGGTAAGCCTGGATCACGAAACCGATACCGTTCCAGCCGGTCAGTTGCGGCTCGAAGCACAGGCGTTCCAGCAGGTCCAGGGACAGTTCGAGGCGGTCGGCTTCTTCGGCGTCGATGTTCAGGCCGATGTCGTATTGCTTGGCCAGCAGGGTCAGCGACAGCAGGCGCGGGTACAGCTCGTCCATCACGCGCTCATACTGGGCGCGGCTGTAACGCGGGTGCAATGCGGACAGCTTGATCGAAATGCCCGGGCCTTCATAAATCCCACGACCATGAGAGGCTTTGCCGATCGCATGGATGGCTTGTTCGTACGAGGCCAGGTACTTCTGGGCGTCATGTTCGGTGAGCGCGGCTTCACCCAGCATGTCGTAGGAATAGCGGAAGCCCTTGGCTTCGAACTTGCTGGCGTTGGCCAAGGCTTCGGCGATGGTTTCGCCGGTCACGAACTGCTCGCCCATCAGGCGCATGGCCATGTCGACGCCCTTGCGGATCATCGGCTCGCCGCTCTTGCCGATGATGCGGCTCAAGGACGAGGTCAGGCCGGCCTCATTGTGCGTAGACACAAGCTTGCCGGTCAGCAGCAGGCCCCACGTGGCGGCGTTGACGAACAGCGACGGGCTGTTGCCCAAGTGCGGTTGCCAGTTACCGGTGCTGATCTTGTCGCGGATCAACGCATCGCGAGTGCCTTTGTCCGGAATGCGTAGCAGCGCTTCGGCTAGGCACATCAGCGCCACGCCTTCCTGGGACGACAGGGAAAATTCCTGCAACAAGCCCTGAACAATCCCGGCACGGCCGCCGGCGCTCTTCTGATTGCGCAGTTTCTCGGCAATCGAGGCGGCGAGCTTGTTGGTGGCCTCGGCCATCGGCGCCGGCAGGCGCGCCTGCTCGATCAGCATCGGCACCACTTCCGGTTCCGGGCGACGGTAGGCGGCAGTGATAGACGCGCGCAGCACCGATTGCGGCAGGATGCTTTCAGCGAATTCCAGGAAGCACTGATGCGCGTGATCGACGTGGATCTCGCCCGCTTCGTCAACTTCCTTGCCGTTCAAACCGTTCAGCTCGGACAGGGTTGCACCACCCTCGAGTTTTTCCAGGTAATTGAAAATTGCCTGCTTGATCAGCCAGTGCGGCGTGCGATCAATCGAGGTCGCGGCGGCCTTGAGGCGTTCGCGGGTCGGGTCGTCAAGTTTGACCCCAAGGGTGGTGGTAGCCATATTTTTATCCTCATGTTTGCCACGACCGCGTGGCATCAGCTGACGGCAAGATTAGCCGTGCGTTGATCGAGGTGCAACCGGGTGCAACCCTTTTTTTGTCGGAATAATAAACAGCTCGTCAGGAAATAAATTCTGGTACACAAGTCCTGTGCCTGCTTGGTGCTTTTACTTCTAGTGCAACCTGAAAAACGCCCTAAAAGGGAGCAGAAACCGACCTTTCTCAAGAAAATCCGACTAGGTGCAACTTATTCGATCGAAACTGGTTGCACCTTATTTGCTTTGTTGAATAGCATTCGCGGCCAAGGTGCAACCGGTCAATAAGATCGGCGCGCCGGCTGATGGCTTTCCTGGGGAAACATCAGTCATAAATGCGCGGGATCCCGAATCGTCACTCAAACGTCGTCGTTTGCGAGCGGTTCACCAGCCGCCGCTACATAAAAACAATGCCAGGGCGTAACTCAATGAGCGTAAGCAATCCAACCCTGATCACGTTCGTGATCTACATCGCAGCAATGGTGCTGATCGGCTTCATGGCCTATCGCTCCACCAACAACCTTTCTGACTACATTCTGGGCGGTCGTAGCCTGGGCAGCGTCGTGACTGCACTCTCTGCCGGTGCTTCCGACATGAGCGGCTGGTTGTTGATGGGCCTGCCGGGCGCTATCTACATGTCCGGTCTTTCCGAAAGCTGGATCGCCATCGGCCTGATCGTCGGTGCTTACCTGAACTGGCTGTTCGTCGCCGGCCGTCTGCGGGTGCAGACCGAGCACAACGGCGATGCGCTGACCCTGCCGGACTACTTCTCCAGCCGTTTCGAAGATAAAAGCGGCCTGCTGCGGATCATCTCTGCGGTCGTGATTCTGGTGTTCTTCACCATCTACTGCGCTTCCGGCATCGTGGCCGGCGCCCGTCTGTTCGAAAGCACCTTCGGCATGTCCTACGAGACCGCGCTGTGGGCCGGTGCCGCGGCGACAATTGCCTACACCTTCGTCGGCGGTTTCCTGGCAGTGAGCTGGACCGACACCGTACAAGCCACGCTGATGATCTTCGCCCTGTTGCTGACGCCGATCATCGTGCTGCTGGCTACTGGCGGCATCGATACCACGTTCCTGGCCATCGAAGCGCAAGACCCAAGCAACTTCGACATGCTGAAAAACACCACTTTCATCGGCGTGATTTCGCTGATGGGCTGGGGTCTTGGCTACTTCGGTCAGCCGCACATCCTGGCGCGCTTCATGGCGGCGGATTCGGTCAAATCGATCGCCAACGCTCGTCGCATCTCCATGACCTGGATGATCCTGTGCCTGGGCGGCACCGTCGCGGTAGGTTTCTTCGGTATCGCTTACTTCTCGGCACACCCTGCGGTGGCCATGCCGGTGAGCGAAAACCACGAACGTGTGTTTATCGAACTGGCGAAAATCCTGTTCAACCCATGGGTTGCCGGTGTGTTGCTGTCGGCCATTCTGGCGGCGGTGATGAGTACGCTGAGCTGCCAACTGCTGGTGTGCTCGAGCGCCCTGACCGAAGACTTCTACAAAACCTTCCTGCGTAAAAGCGCTTCCCAGGTTGAGCTGGTCTGGGTCGGTCGCGCCATGGTGCTGCTGGTTGCCCTGATCGCCATTGCGATGGCGGCCAATCCGGAAAACCGTGTACTGGGTCTGGTCAGCTACGCCTGGGCAGGTTTCGGTGCTGCATTCGGTCCAGTTGTCCTGATCTCCGTGATCTGGAAAGACATGACCCGCAACGGCGCACTGGCCGGCATCCTGGTCGGCGCGATCACCGTGATCGTCTGGAAACACTTCGAACTGCTGGGCCTGTACGAAATCATCCCTGGTTTCATCTTCGCCAGCCTGGCGATCTACTTCGTCAGCAAAATGGGCGCACCGACCGCCGGCATGCTTCAGCGCTTTGCCGCGGCCGAGAAGGACTTCCGCCTGAACCAGTGAGGGGGATGAGCTGATGCTCTGACCTTTCGCCGAACATGAAAACGGCCCGCTTCCTTTTGGAGGCGGGCCGTTTTTGTTTGCGGGGAAAAATTCGCTGTTATCGATGCCGCCTTCGCGGGCAAGCCTCGCTCCTACAGGATTGCGGCAGACCGAATTGATGTGAACGACACAAATCTTGTAGGAGCGAGGCTTGCCCGCGAAGACGTCCGCCGCTTCAACGCACTACTTCTGACAGGAATGTCTGTAGTGCTTTATCCAGTTTTTTGAAGGAAAAATCCCTAAAAAAGCAGGGCAAATCTGATTTCCTTGTCCCTCCATCAACGCCCCTTGTCGCTCATGCAGAATCGCCCGCCTTCATTCTGCAGAGACACATCGGATGTTCGCGCCTGCCAATCAACCGCGTTTCACGTTGACCCTCGACGGCGTCCAGAATGAGCTCAAGGTGCTTGAGTTCACGGGCAAGGAAGCCATCAGCCAACCCTACCGCTTCGACCTGGAACTGGTCAGCGAGTGGCCCGACATCGAGCTCGAAAGCTTGCTGCATCGTCAGGCATTTCTGAGTTTCGATGCGCAAGGTTCCGGGATTCATGGTCAGATTTTTCGTGTCGGCCAGAGCGATTCCGGCCAGCGTCTGACGGGCTACCAAGTCAGTCTCGTACCACGTCTGGCGTATCTCGGCCGACGCATCAATCAGCGGATCTTCCAGCACAAAAGCGTGCCGGCGATCGTTGCGCAAATCCTCAAAGATCACGGCATCCAGCGCGATGCCTTCGAGTTTCGGCTCGGCAGCGATTACCCCCAGCGCGAATACTGCGTGCAATACGCTGAAAGCGATTTGGCGTTCATCCAGCGGCTGTGCGCCGAGGTCGGCATTCACTACCACTTCCAGCACAGCCCCGACGGGCACCTGCTGGTGTTCGGCGATGATCAAACGGTTTTCCCCCGTCTGCCCGAGCCGACGCTGTACCTGCCGGGTAGCGGGATGGCCGCGGATGCGCCGGCCATCAAGCGATTCAATGTACGGCTGGAAACCCGGACCAGCGCCGTCACCCGTCGCGACTACGACTTCCAGAAACCGCGTTTGCAACTCGAAAGCCGCCTCGACAGCGAGCAGCGACCGGTGTTGGAGGATTACCACTTCCCTGGCCAATTCAGCGATCGCGAACACGGCAAGCATCTGGCTCAACGAGCGCTGGAGCGGCACAACGCGGATTACCGTCAGGCCGAAGGTCGCGGCGACGAATCCGCTTTAGTCAGCGGGCATTTCCTACATCTGGCCGAACACCCGCGTCAGGCGTGGAATGACCTGTGGTTGATCACCGAAATCGAACACCGCGGCCGTCAACCGCAGGTGCTGGAGGAGTCGGCCACCAGCGACAGCCCGGATGATTTCCAGGGCTATCGCAATACCTTTCTGGCGACGCCGTGGGACGTTTCTTTTCGCCCGCCGCTGGGGCCAGAAAAACCACGCATGCTCGGCTATCAACCCGCCGTGGTCACCGGCCCGGCTGATAGCGAAATCCATTGCGACGAGTACGGTCGGGTCAAGGTTCAACTGGCCTGGGACCGTGACGGGCAGCTCAACGAGCACTCCAGTTGCTGGCTGCGCGTCGCCACAGGCTGGGCCCATGACCGTTACGGCAGCGTGATGATTCCGCGGGTCGGCATGGAAGTGTTGGTGGGGTTTGTCGACGCCGATGCCGACAAGCCGCTGGTGATGGGTTGTTTGCCCAACGCCGCGACCCCGGTGCCCCTCGATCTGCCGGCCGACAAGACCCGCAGCATTTTCCGCAGCCAGAGTAGTCCCGGTGGCGGCGGTTACAACGAATTGCGTATCGAGGATCGCAAGGGCGCCGAGGAAATCTACCTGCGCGCCCAGCGAAACTGGACTGAGCATGTACTGAACGATCAACAGGTGCAGGTCGATAACCAGCGCAGCATCGTCGTCACCGGCACCGCCCGCCATGAGTTGAAGGCTGACGAAAAACGCATCACCCACGGTCAGCGCCAGACCGAAGTGCGGCAGGACGATCATCTGGTGGTGATCGGCGACCGGCACATTCGCGTGACCAGTCAGGCCCTCAACGCCAGTCAGCAATTCCATGTCAGCGCCGGCCAGCAAGTGGTCATCGACGGTGGCGCCAGCGCGACCATTCAGGCGGGCGGGCAGTGGATCAACATCGGTCCCGGCGGGATTTTCAGCAGCGTGCCGATTCAGGTCGGCGGTGCACCGATGGCGGCCATGGCCTCTGCGCCGAGCTTGCCGGATGTGCCGCTGAAACTCGCAGCCGCCCCGGCGGCGCTGCTCAGTGCCGCACAAATACTCAGCCTGCAGAGCGACGCGCCGTTCTGCGAAGAGTGTGAGCGCTGCAAGGACGGTGTCTGTGCTGCCTGATGTTTTGTCGCCTCGCGCCTGGCTGGAGCGCCAGCCGCTGCTGCCGTCGGAGCAACTGTTCGCGATTTTCAGCAGTGCCAGTGCTGCTGAACCCTTTAAAGCCTGGCAGCGCTCGATCACCGCTCAAGCGCCGAGTCCGATCTGGGCTGGCACTGCGTATGCCGAGTGGGACGCGGTAATGCCCTATGTCGGAATCGTCGCTGCTGATGGTGAGTTTTTGGAGTGGGTCGCCACCACTGAGTCTCGCGATTGGGGGTGGTTGGCGGTTTCTTCTGCTTCTCAAGAAGCGCTGGTCGAGCATTTTCGCAGCCTCACTCAAGTTCTTTTGCCAAACGGCAACGCGGTGTTTTTCCGTTTCTGGGATGGGCGTTATTTGTTGCCGATTCTTCAGTCTGCCGACGTTAACGCCACGCAGTTAATGCCTGTCATCGACCGTTGTTTGATCAATGGGCAACCGCTCGATATCGGTGGCAGTGCATTGAAAAACGCTAGGGATTTTCCGTGGTGGGAAGTTTCTGAATCGCTGCTCAAACACCTCGCCACTGAGTCCGCCACAACCCGCATCAACAACTTGATGAAGTGGTTGAGCGAGGACCGCCCAGACCTCTACGAAGCATTTTCCGAAGGTGTGTTGCGACGCAAAGTCGCGAGCTTTCTTGAGACGCCCGACCTGCCTCAAGCGCCGAAATCAGCGTTGGTGGATTACCTGATGACGGAGCTTGACTGATGGATCAGATCGTACGGATCGAGCAGGAGCTCGACGGTTTTAAAGACACGCTGGTCTTGTATCGCCAACAGCTGGGCAAATTTTTGAGCCGGAATGCGGATAGGGCCAGCCGGACGATGGACATGCCCTCGCTGTTGGACATGGAGCGGGTGATAAAACTCGGCAATACCACGACTGCGGTGAGCAGTGGCGACGATGATTTTATCTCGGGTCTTGCGCAGTGTCCGGCTAGTGGAATTCTGCAGATCGAGAGCAAGTTCGAATCGGTCTACGACATTCCGTTGGGGAACATTCAGGTCGATGTGATTGCCACTGATGGCGGCGAAGTTACACCCATCACACTCGATGAAAACGGTCAGGGACAGTTCAAAGGCACTCCCGGCAAGTTCTACCGCGTTCATGTTCAGAGTGAAGTCACCCCGACTCAAATCGATGATCTTTTCTCCTCTTACAACGGCCTGACCCAGGAGCTGGAAGGCTGGTTGCGCAAGGAGTGGGAAGGGTTCAAGCCGCAATGGTCGCAGCAATCGGCATCCGCATCGTTGGCGGCGGTGGGCAATGGAATGCTCGCGGGAGGTTGGGCGGCGATTCAGGCGGTTTGGGATGGCATGGGTGAACTCGCCGACATCCTGAAAGACCCCAACGCCTATTCCGAGAAGCTGGGTGAAAGCGCCGGCAGACTTGCCGATCTGGCCGTAACCGCTCCAGACAAAATGGAAAAGGCCATGTTGCTGGCCAGCGACGAGGCGGCGCTGTGCTTGTTGATGCGCACCGCGACCTTGTGGCTGGAAGCATTGCCACCTTCGCAACTGGCCGGGGCCTCGGCTGAGGCGATTTCCAAGGTCGTGGTTGGCTTGGTCATCGACCTGTTGATTGGCTTGGTTCTGAGTGTGGTCGGGGTTGGCATTGCCTGGCTGACCGTACGCCTGGCCAAGTACAGCGCACAGATTTTCCAGGCCGTGATGGGCTTCGTGAAGTCGATGGTCACGATCATCAACAACTTCATGGAGTACGTTGATCGCTACAAAAAGGTCGCCGCGCGCGGTGTTGCGGCGGGCCTGAAAAAAGGCCGGATGCAACTGCGCTGGGATGCCAAGCGCAACACCACGCTCAAGCAAAACGAACACCACGACGACTCCCCGGATCAGGCGAAAAACCCCAACGGCGACAGCGCCACCTGTGCACCGTCGACCTGCAAAAATAACTGCCCGGTGTCGATGGTCACCGGCGAAGAACTGCTGACCCTCACCGACGGTGCGCTGGACGGCCTCCTGCCGTTCGACTTCACCCGGCTCTATCGCACCAGCGCCGCCGAGATCGACTGCGGCCTCGGCTTTGGCTGGAGTCATTCGCTCGCCCATCGGCTGGAAATCGACGGCGACACCGTCATCTGGATCGACCACGAAAACCGCCGCACCACGTTCCCGCTGCCGGGTGCCGAACGCCCGGCGATCCACAACAGCCTGTCCCGGGCGGCGATTTACCTCGGCGCTGACCCCGAAGAACTGATCCTCGCCCAGGCCGGCGACGACACGCGGTTCTACCACTTTCACAACGGTCGGCTGACGGCGATCAGCGACGCCTACGACAACCGCCTGCGCATCACCCGCGACCGTCAGGAGCGCATCCAGCGCCTCGACAACGGCGCCGGCCGTGCCTTGCTGTTGCGCTACGACCGCGCCCACCTGATCGCCGTCGACTACCAAAGTTTCCGCCCAGCCCAGACTCTCGCCGAGGCCTGGCACACCGAGCAGACGCTGGTCAGTTACCACTACGACGAACGCGATCAACTGATCGAAGCGAGCAACGCCGCCGGGGAAAGCGAGCGTTACGACTACGACGACCAGCATGTGATTTTGCAGCGGCAACTGGCCGGTGGCGCGAGTTTCTTCTGGGAATGGGAACGGTCTGGCAAGGCGGCCAGATGCGTGCGGCATTGGGCGTCGTTCGCGCAGATGGACACGCGTTATGTCTGGGACGATCAGGGCAGCGTCACGGTCCGGAAC
>NZ_JAAUOE010000019.1 GCF_017114915.1 Pseudomonas frederiksbergensis | reverse complement strand
GCATTCCCACGCAGAGCGTGGGAACGATCAGTGGTCTTCAGCTAAACCAAGGCATAAAAAAACGCCGCACATCTCACGATGGGCGGCGTTTTTTATGGCGTTGTAACGTTAGGCTTGAACGACCGGGATGTTGGCGTTCGCAGCAGCTTCACGGAACTCGGCGATCTGGTCGAAGGACAGGTAGCGGTAAACGTCGGCCGCCATGCTGTCGATCTTGCCAGCGTATTCCATGTACTCCTCGACGGTCGGCAGGCGACCCAGGATGGAAGCCACGGACGCCAGCTCGGCCGAAGCCAGGTAGACGTTCGCGCCGTCACCCAGACGGTTCGGGAAGTTACGGGTCGACGTCGACACCACGGTGGAGTTCGGCTCTACACGTGCCTGGTTACCCATGCACAGCGAGCAGCCTGGCATTTCCATGCGTGCGCCAGCCTTGCCATAGATGCCGTAGTAGCCTTCTTCGGTCAGCTGGTGAGCGTCCATTTTGGTCGGCGGCGACAGCCACAGACGGGTTGGCAACTGACCCTTGACCTGATCCAGCAGTTTACCGGCAGCGCGGAAGTGACCGATGTTGGTCATGCACGAACCGATGAACACTTCGTCGATCTTCTCGCCAGCAACGCTGGACAGCAGACGGGCATCGTCCGGATCGTTCGGCGCGCACAGCACAGGCTCGCTGATGTCGGCCAGGTCGATTTCGATGACTTCGGCGTATTCGGCGTCGGCATCGGCTTCCATCAGTTGCGGGTTGGCGATCCAGGCTTCCATCGCTTGAGCGCGACGTTCCAGGGTACGTGCATCGCCGTAGCCTTCGCCGATCATCCAGCGCAGCAGGGTGATGTTGGACTGCAGGTACTCGGTGATCGACTCTTTCGACAGCTTGATGGTGCAACCGGCAGCCGAACGTTCGGCCGACGCGTCGGACAGCTCGAAAGCCTGTTCCAGCGTCAGGCCTTCCAGGCCTTCGATTTCCAGGATGCGGCCGGAGAAGGCGTTTTTCTTGCCTTTCTTCTCGACGGTCAGCAGACCGTTCTGGATGGCGAAGTAAGGAATGGCATGAACCAGGTCACGCAGGGTGATGCCAGGTTTCATTTTGCCTTTGAAGCGCACCAGAATCGATTCCGGCATGTCCAGCGGCATGACGCCGGTGGCAGCGGCGAACGCGACCAGACCGGAACCGGCCGGGAACGAGATGCCCATCGGGAAACGGGTGTGGGAGTCACCACCGGTACCCACGGTGTCCGGCAGCAGCATGCGGTTCAGCCACGAGTGGATGATGCCGTCGCCCGGACGCAGGGAAACACCGCCGCGGGTCATCATGAAGTCAGGCAGGGTGTGGTGGGTGGTCACGTCGATCGGCTTCGGATACGCCGCGGTGTGGCAGAAGGACTGCATCACCAGATCAGCGGAGAAGCCCAGGCACGCCAGGTCTTTCAGTTCGTCACGGGTCATGGGACCTGTGGTGTCCTGGGAACCCACGGTGGTCATCTTCGGTTCGCAGTAGGTGCCAGGACGAATGCCTTTGCCTTCTGCCAGGCCGCAAGCCTTGCCGACCATTTTCTGCGCCAGGGTGAAACCCTTGGTGCTTTCGGCCGGAGCTTCAGGCTTCTTGAACAGGTCGAACGGTGGCAGACCCAGCTCGGCGCGAGCCTTCTCGGTCAGGCCACGGCCGATGATCAGCGGAATACGGCCGCCAGCGCGGACTTCGTCCAGCAGAACCGGGGTCTTCATTTCGAAGGTGGTCAGGACTTCATCGGTACCGTGCTTGCAGACTTTGCCAGCGTGCGGGTACAGGTCGATCACGTCACCCATGTTCATGTTCGAAACGTCGAACTCGATCGGCAGTGCGCCGGCATCTTCCATGGTGTTGTAGAAGATCGGAGCGATCTTGCTGCCGAAGCAGAAGCCGCCGCCACGCTTGTTCGGAACGTAAGGGATGTCGTCGCCGAAGAACCACAGTACCGAGTTGGTCGCCGATTTACGCGAGGAACCGGTACCGACCACGTCACCGACGTAGGCGATAGGGAAACCTTGACCGCGCATTTCTTCGATCTGCTTCATCGGGCCGGTCTTGCCTTGTTCATCAGGCACGATGCCGTCACGGGCCATTTTCAGCATGGCCAGGGCGTGCAGCGGGATGTCTGGACGCGACCAGGCGTCTGGAGCAGGGGACAGGTCGTCGGTGTTGGTTTCGCCGGTTACCTTGAAGACGCGCAGGCTGATCTTGTCGGCCAGCACCGGGCGCTTCTTGAACCACTCGCCGTCCGCCCAGGACTGCAGCACGGCCTTGGCGTGAACGTTGCCGTTCTTGGCTTTTTCAGCCACGTCGTGGAAGGCGTCGAACATCAGCAGGGTGTGCTTGAGTTCTTCGGCGGCTACTGGTGCCAGTTCGGCGTCGTCCAGCAGGTTTACCAGAGTCACGATGTTGTAGCCGCCCTGCATGGTGCCGAGCAGTTCAACAGCGCGCTTCTTGTCGATCAGGGGGGATTTGGTTTCGCCTTTGGCGAGGGCAGACAGGAAACCGGCCTTTACATAGGCGGCTTCGTCCACTCCTGGCGGAACGCGATTGGTGATC
Organism: Pseudomonas frederiksbergensis; assembly: GCF_017114915.1. Taxonomy (GTDB): domain Bacteria; phylum Pseudomonadota; class Gammaproteobacteria; order Pseudomonadales; family Pseudomonadaceae; genus Aquipseudomonas; species Aquipseudomonas frederiksbergensis_I. The sequence goes on along the minus strand of NZ_JAAUOE010000019.1, from coordinate 100,849 downwards.
AGGTCAACGAGGAAAGCTTCTTCGCCAGCCGGGGGGGTCTTCAGCAGCTCGACCAGGCTTGCAGTTTGTTCGGCGTTAAGCGGCTGGGGAACGATACCCAGTGCTGCGCGCTCTTCGATATGTTTGCGGTAGGCTTCAAGCACAGTTATTACCCTCATCAGTGGTCCCAAATGGGTGTCCGGGACGCTCATCCCGAAATTGCCGTACTCATGCGCTGCGTGGCGTTGTGGGCCGCTTAGCCAGAATTACCGGCAATTCCTTACAGAAGCTGCTTTCAAAGTTTTACGCCTGCAGAACGGGGAGCTGATGAGGGTTGGCGTTGGGCTTTTCCCCGCTGGAAAAACCCTTCGCCAACACCGCTCTGAAGGAACGACTGTGCTCGTGACGCTTTGAAAACAGCTTCTAACGGACATTGGCGCCTTAAAAGGCTGGCTGATTCTACGGCAAAAAAAATTTAAAGGTAAGTTGGGTCCAAAACTTTGAGGGGTGATGAATGTTAGACAAAGGGCTAACATGCCCGCCTGTTCTGCTTTCCCGTGTTTTGCCTACCTATGCCCAATCAGACCATCAAGACCCCCTGCGTCGGCCTCTGTTCCACTGTTTACGGTGATCTGGTGTGCCGTGGCTGCAAGCGTTTCCACCACGAAGTGATCCACTGGAACGGTTACAACGAGGAAGAAAAACGCGCGGTGTGGCTGCGTCTTGAGCAGCTGTTGTCGCAGGTGATGGCCGCCAAGGTAGAAATTTTCGATCCTGCGCTTCTCAGAATGCAGCTGGAACAGCGCAAGATCCGCTTTGTGCCGCATCAGTCGGAATATTGCTGGGCTTATCAGTTGATCGCTCGGGGCGCGCGGGTGATCAATAATCTGGAAGCCTATGGGATGGTGCTGCTGCCGGAGTTTCGCGACTGGAACCTGCCGGAGCTGCGCGATGCCATTGATCGGGAGTTTTTCCTGCTGTCTGAAGCGCATTACCAGCGTTACATTGCGCCGGGGTTCCTAAAAGACGCCTTCGGCGGCTGATTTTTAAAAGCTTCGCGGGCAAACCTCGCTCCTACAGTCTTGCGTTGCTTANAAAGCTTCGCGGGCAAACCTCGCTCCTACAGTCTTGCGTTGCTTACCCTGTAGGAGCGAGGCTTGCCCGCGAAGGCGATCGACCCGACGCCGAAAATCTCAATGCCGGATCACGATCTCCTCCAGATGGTCCATGACTGTATCCGGCTTGAGCACCAGCACATCGCTCTCCAGCGCATCGAGCACCACTTCCGCGGTATTCCCGATCAACGCCCCGGACAACCCGGTCCGGGCCACGGTGCCGATCACCGTCACAGAGGCCCCCAGCTTATGGGCCATGTACGGAATCAACACATCCGCCGGGCCTTCTTCGATGTGCAGGTGGTCGTCGTCGATGTCGAACTCGGCCTGGAACGCCTTGCACTGCTCGCGGTAACGGGCTTCGATGGTTTCCTTGAGCTGGAGCGTCGGGTCGGCCGCCGACAGCATCGGTGACGGATGGGCGCTGATCACGTGTAGATGGGCCTTGGCCAGGCTGGAAATGTCGTAGCCATGATCGATGATGCTGGCATGCAAGGTGCGGTGTTCGCCGTCCATGTTACCGACATCGATGGCCGCCAGGATCACCCCGCCGGCCCAGGGTTTGGCGGTTTTCACCAGCAGCACCGGGGTCGGGCAGTAGCGCAGCAGTTTCCAGTCCGCCGGGGTCAGCAGGGCCTTTTTCAGCGGGCTGTCAGGGAAATGCTGCTTGACCACCAGCCCGCAACCTTCGGCCTGCTGCACGTCGATAATGGTTTCATGCAGGCTTTCGTTCCAGGCTTGCTCGGTGGTGACGTTGTAACCATCCGCCAGCAGGGCCACCTTGAGTACGCCGAGCATTGCGCTGTGATCATGCTTTTTATCGCAGACCAGCAGGTGCAGATGAGCCTGGGTCACGCCAGCGATCAATTTGGCCCGTTTGAGCGCCAGGCTTTCCGAGTGTTCGGGCTCGATGACCACCAGAATGCTGCGAATGGCTTGCATGATCGGGTTCTCCAGGAAGGTAAAAACACTGCGTTGGACAACTATAGTTGCTGGTCGGGCATTCGCGACTTGATGCATATCAACGGTGGCGGCTGGTGGTCTGTCGGCAGGCCGGTATAATCGGCGCCCTTCGTTTTGAACCTTTATCCGTGAGCCCCATGATCCTTCCCGAAATTCACGAGTTCCTCGGCTGTCGCACGCCCGATGGCTGGGTCCAGGCTGCGCTGGCCGATCAGGAAACCCTGCTGATCGACCACAAGAACTGCGAATTCAAGGCGGCCAGCACGGCGTTGAGCCTGATTGCCAAGTATCACTCGCACGTCGATCTGATCAACCTGATGTCGCGTCTGGCCCGGGAAGAGCTGGTGCACCACGAGCAGGTCATGCGCTTGATGAAAAAGCGCAAGATCGGGCTGCGTCAACTGTCCGCCGGGCGTTACGCCTCGGGGCTGCGTAAAGTGGTGCGTAGCCACGAACCGGTGAAACTGGTGGACACCCTGGTGGTCGGCGCCTTTATCGAAGCCCGCAGCTGCGAGCGTTTCGAGGCGCTGGTGCCGCATCTGGATGAAGAACTGGGCAAGTTCTACTTCGGTTTGCTGAAAAGCGAAGCCCGGCATTTTCAGGGTTACCTGAAACTGGCCTATCAGTACGGTGACGCCAAGGACATTGCCCAGGTGATCGACAAGGTTCGTGACGCCGAGCAGGCGTTGATCGAGTCGCCGGATGTGGAGTTTCGCTTTCATAGTGGTGTGCCGGTCGCGGCTTAACGCCTCAAATCCAGGCGCTCATGCCACTGGGCAATGGACTCTTCGGGGTAGACGTCAAATTGCTGGTCGCCCGGATGCGCCTCGACTTCCACCCACGGCGCCTTGGAACCGAGCATCAGATGCGTGTGCTCCGGCGGTACGGGCAACGGAGTGTCGATGGCTGAGGCAAACGGGTGAATCAGTTCCGGCCACTCAGGGCTGAACAGCCATAATCCCGAGCCGCAAAGAGAGCAGAAATGCCGCTCGGCGGTGCTGCGGCGGGTGCGTTTATCACCTTCATCCTTGAGCCGTGCATGGTAAATGGAGATGCGTTTGCGACCGCGCACCTTGAGGCTGGCGGCATCGCCCGCGAGGTTGATCGCGTAACCGCCACCGCCCTGGGTCTTGCGACAGATCGAGCAGTAGCAACGCTGATAAGGGTAGGGGTGGGCGCTGGTCAGGCTGAACGACACCGCGCCGCAATGGCAGGAGCCTTCGAGCTGCATGGGGACCTCCGACAGGCATTTCTGGACAGTTGGATTTGTGGTGGTTGGCCGGGCGCCTTCGCGGGCAAGCCCGCTCCTACAGACCAAATGTTTGCGGTCTTGCCGACGATGAACGATTACACGGTCTACCGATTGGGTACCCGCCACAAGTACCATGCCGCCACCGTCCGATAAGGGCTCCACGCCCTCCCGATATCGATCAATTGCTTGCGACTCGGCTGTTGTTCCAGCCCCTTGAGCCGTCGATAACCCTCACGCACCCCAAAATCATCGGCCGGCAAAATGTCCGGCCGTTCCAGGCTATAGATCAGCAGCATTTCCACGGTCCAGCGACCGACTCCGCGCAAGCTGATCAAGCGCTCGATCAACGCTTCATCGTCCATGGCCAGCGCCGTGGCGTAGTCCGGCACCACGCCGTCCAACGCCGCCTGCGCGATGCCCTGAATGGTCGCGATCTTGCTGGCGGAGAACCCGCAACCGCGCATCTGCTCGAAATCGGTCGCCAGAATCTGCTCGGGTCTGGGGAAGGTGCTCTCAGGAAATAACGCCAGCAGCCGGCCGACAATCGCATCGCCGGCCTTGGCATGCAGTTGCTGATAGGCAATCGCCCGCACCAGCGACTCATAAGGATCGCGAGCCGCATGGGGCTGATGCAGGCAGGGGCCGACAGCGCTGATGTGGCGTTGCCAGTCGGCATCGAGGGCCGAGAGGAATTCGCTGGCCAGTTGATAAGTATCGGGCATGGAGCATCCTGAGGGGCGGGTGACTGCGGCAAGACTAGTCGTCCCCCCGCAGCGCCGCACCCTATTGCTTGCGGTCAAACTTTCCCGGTCGGGGCCAGCAGGGCGTTCACTTCGCCATAGGTGAAGGCCTTGAGGTTGCTACTGTCGAGTTTTCCGGTTTGCAGAAAGCTTTTGGCCAGGCCGGCCATGGCACCGTAGAGGAACTCGGCGATGCCCGAGCCGGCGCTCAAACGGCGCACGCCGAGGGCTTGCAGTTCTTCCGGCGCAGGCAGGCCCGGGAAACCGAGCACGTTCAGCGGCAGGGTTGTGCCGTGGCACAGGGCGTCGATCTCGTACGCCGCCGTGACACCCGCGGCGAACAGCCCGTCGGCACCGGCCGCCTGATACAACGCGGCCCGCTTGAGCGTCTCTGCGACACGATCTTCGGCCGGCACCAGGCCCCTGAGGTACACGTCAGTGCGGGCATTGATGAACAGCTTCACATTCCGGCGATTGGCGACCTGGCGCGCGATTTCGATCTTGCGGGCCAGCAGGTCGGGCGGGGCAGCACCGTCCTCGATATTGATCCCCACGGCGCCAGCGGCGATCACCGCGTCGACCACTTGCGCCACCCGCCCCAGGTCATCGGAATAACCCGCCTCGATGTCCACGCTCAACGGCACGCTGATGACCCGGGCGATGGACTCGACGGTGGAAACCAGCCGTTCCAGTGGCAAGGTGTTGCCATCCGGATAACCATGAACCCAGGCCACCGCCGCGCTGCTGGTGGCCACGGCTTTGCTGCCCAACTGTTCCACCAGTCGCGCCCCGGTGGCATCGGCGACGTTGGTCAGAATCAGCAGGCCGCTCTGGTGCAGTTGGTGGAATTGAGTGTCGAGTGTGTCCATCGAATGTCCTTCCTTTTTATTGGAACCCGTGGAGTGATCAGAATGCCAGTTGTTGGGTGATTTGCACCGCGGCGCTTTCCAGCCGGAGCAGAAACGCTTTGCGCGGTTGACCACCACCATAGCCGGTCAACGAGCCATCTGCGCCGATCACCCGATGACAGGGCAGCACAATCGCCAGGCGGTTTTGTCCGTTGGCCATGCCCACGGCACGACTGGCGCCGGGCTTGCCCAGTTGCGCGGCAATCGCGCCATAAGTGCTGGTCTGGCCGTAGGGGATCTTCATCAATTCGGTCCACACCTGTTTGGCGAATGCGCTGCCGGGCAGGTGCAATGGCACGTTGAACTCGCTGCGTTTGCTGGCGAAGTATTGCGCCAGTTCTTCTTCGATCTGCTGCAAATGCCCGTTGTGTCCGGGGGCCACGGCATAGCCATAACGGTTCTGCAGTTCTTCGATTTCCTTGGTCAAGGCCGGTCGATCGAGAAATTCCAGCAGCACCAACCCGCGCCGTTCGGCCATGGCGATCATCGGCCCCAGCGGGGTGGTCAATCGGGTGAACAGCAGGGGTTCGCTGTGGACGGCGCGACCGGGCGTGATATGGAACGACTTTTGAAACGCATCGCGAAAACCGCTCAGGGACTCGTAGCCGGAATCGAACGCCGCGTTGTCGATGGATTCACCCTGTTTGATGCCGCCCAGGGCGATGCCCAGGCGTCGGCTGCGCAGCCAGGCGTGAAAGGTCATGCCGAAGTGCTGCTTGAACCAGCGCCGCAGTTTCAGCGGCTCGATGCCCTCGGCCTGCAATTGGGCATCGGTCCAGCGCTGGTCGGGGTCGGCGTCGACGGATTTGAGCAGTTGCTGCACCCAGTCCGGGGCAATGGCCGCGGCGTCCAGGGGTTTGCAGCGCAGGCAGGCGCGATAGCCCGCTGACATCGCCTCATCGGCATGGGCGAAGAACTCGACGTTTTCCGGCTTCGGTTTGCGCGCCGTGCAACTGGGGCGGCAGAAGATGCCGGTGGTTTTGACCGCGGTAAAGAACACCCCCTCGTAGGCGGTGTCGCGTTCGAGCATGGCGCGAACCATCTCGGCGTGGGGCGGCAGCACAGCGTTTTGTAGGTTCATGGGCTGAGCATAAGCCGCGTCGCCTGGCGCCTCCACCGGAAAATCGACAGTGAATTTTTGTGGCCCTGAACTACAGTCATCGAGTCACCGGCAATGCTGTAAACGATATTTACAGGAATCCACCTAATGCAAGCGTTCACGATTAAACACATCGATCACATCGTCCTGCGCGTCGAGGATCTCGAGCGAAGCATCACTTTTTACCGCGAGGTATTGGGCGCCGAACTGGTCAAGCGTCGCGACGATCTGGGCCTGGTGCATTTGCGTGCGGGCACCTCGATGATCGACCTCGTCGACATCCAGGGCGAACTCGGCCGCAAGGGGGGGGCTGCCGCTGGCCGCGAACGGCGCAACGTCGATCACTTCTGCCTGCGCATCGAACCGTTTGACGAGCAAGCGCTGGTCAGTCACTTGCAGTCCTTCGGCCTGGCGCCCGAGAAAGCCGCCGTGCGTTTCGGCGCCGAAGGCAACGGGCTGTCGATCTATTGCTTCGATCCGGACGGCAACCTTGTCGAACTGAAAGGACCGTCCCAAGCGTAAGGATCAGGCCCGTTTCGCCATCAACAGCACCGAGGCCGCCGCCGACAACAAACCCGCGCAGCAACGGTTGAACAACCGCTTGCCCCGTGGTTCGGCGAACCAGCGGCGCATGTGCAGGCCCATGTAGGCGTAGGCGCTGATGGCGATCCATTCCAGCAGCAGGAACAGCGCGCCGAGCACCACGAATTGCGCGGCAATCGGTCGAGTCGGGTCGACAAACTGCGGCAGGAACGCAGTGAACAGTAAGATGGCCTTGGGATTGCCCGCCGCCACCAGGAATTCCTGCCGCGCCAGAGCGACAATTCCAATCGGCGCGCCGGTCACAAGCCGCTCGGCCTCGGGATTGGCACGCCACAGTTGCCAAGCCAGGTACAACAGGTAGGCGGCGCCGATGATCTTGATCGCGTAGAACAGCCATTCCGAGGTTTGCAGCACCACTGACAAGCCGACGGCGGCCAGGGCGATCATTGCGGCAAACGCCAGCAAGCGACCGACGCCGGCCACACAGGCGCGACGGTAGCCATAACGGGTGGCATTGCTGACTGACAGCAGATTGTTCGGGCCGGGGGCCATGTTCAGGGCGAAGCAGGCCGGCAAAAACAGGGTGAGGGTGGCGAGGTCCATGAACGGCGCTCCAGAAGCGAGAGCGGTAGTTTTATCACGAAGGGGTCATGGCCTGGCCTATACAGTGGGGGATGCAAATGGCCGTACACTTAATGGCACCGCATCCCCGCATTCCCTGTAGGCGCGCACCTTGAATGCAGGCACGCAAATGCTTCATGAGAGCAATCGCAAGGGCGCGCTATTTGATCTGCACAATAACCGGACCTTCCGTTACGACCGGCGGGTCGGCGTGGATATGCGAGGCATTTTTCTGAATCCAGTCGCGCGCGACTTTCAAGCTCGCATCGGTGCCGGTCTTGTCCGTGCAAACAGTCACCGACGTACCGCCATCACCCGTATTGAGCAGTGTGTAGCTTACGAGGCCAGGCACTGTGCGCAGGGTCGCTTCGACGTCGGCATTGCGCTCTTCTATAAGCTCGAAAAGCTGCTTTGCTCCAGCACCCAGGTAGGTTCTTATCACCGCATACATAGTCGTCTCCTTGGGGAGTACCGTCTTGATGCCAATCCAGATCCGCTGATGGCCGCTATCGCTCAGGTTTCAGCGCGCCTGATGTATTGAGCTTAGCCAAACGCTGGCGACAAGCGTAATGCAACGACCGAAGGCTCGGGCAGCGTTCGGCCCGAGCCTTTGGCGGCTCCTACGCAGGACGCGGTGCTTCAACAGGCGGGGTGCCGTCGTGAAACATCGTCTTCAGTTGCGCACGCAGCTGCGGTGAGTCGGTGTGTTTGTGAACACTGACCGCATGCTGTGCGGCGGCCTCGAGCAGTTCGTTTTCAGAGTCCGCGGACAGCGCGACCGAGCATTTGGAATCGCTTGGGAACTCGCGGCAGTCGATGTATTTACGCGCCATGATTTTCTCCTCCCTACGAAAAAGGCAGGCCGTGGCCTGCGTGAATGAACACTCGACGCGCCACCCCCTGGATCAAACACGGTTGCATGTCGCGCGAGTGTGCCGACTTTTAAAGTATAGGCCCGCCACTCGTGGCTAGAACGTGGGGGTGTATTTCACGCTGAACATGAGGTTTCGCGGATCACCAAAGTTGTTGTTGCCATTAAGCTGGTTGTACCCCGCCATGTAGTAGTGCTTGTCAAACAGGTTGTTGGCGTTGAGTGCCAGACTGATCTCGGGGGTAAGTTGGTACCCGAGACGGGCGTTCCACACGGTGTAACCCGGCACCTGGTAAGTTCGTTCGTAACCCAGGGTGTGGCTTTGGGCGGTGAAGCCCAGGCCGGTGCTGACTCGGCTCCAGTCACCACTGAACTGGTAGTCGCTCCAGACCCGCAGCATGTGTTTGGGCGTCCATTGGCTGAAAACTTTGCCTTCGTTGGTCGGATCCTCGAGGTATTTGGTGGTGTTGTAGGTGTAGCCGGCGAACAATTGCAAACCGCTGAGCACTTCGCCGCTGATTTCCGCCTCGATCCCCTGGCTGCGAACCTTCCCCGCGGCCGTCGAGCAATACCATCCGTCGCAGGCGAAACCCGAGGCGACGTCGTTGACGGCGCGGTTTTCCTGGTCGTAGCGGAACACGGCCAGGGAGGTGTTGACCCGGCCATCCATCAGCTCGCCCTTGAGGCCGATTTCGTAGTTGGTGCCGATCACCGGTTTGAGCACCGATCCGCTCGCGGTGCGTGCGGTCTGTGGTTCGAACACGTCGGTGTAGCTGGCATAGACCGCCCATTCGCGGTTCAGGTCGTAGACGATGCCGGCATAGGGCGTGACTTCCCCGGTTTCGTTCGTGGTACTTGGAGAATTGGCGATAGAGAGGTTGCTGAATGCCGCCTGGTTCGCTGACGTGTAGCTGTAGTCGTACCAGCTGACCCGGGAGCCGAGCACCAGCGTTAGCGGCTCGAACGGTTTGATCCGCCAGCTGCCGTACAGACCCTTTTGACGGATGTCGTACTGGCTGGTGGTCGCTCGGCCGCCAACGGTATTGAGCAAGCCCTCGTAGCTGACTTCGGGGCGGTCGTGGTCGATATCGAAAATGCTGTCGCTGCTGTTATTGAAGGTTCGCGCGAAACGGTCATCCGTGGTCATCTTGGCGTAATTGCCGCCCAGCATGATTTCCTGCGGCATGGACAAGGCTTCAAAGTGCCCGGTCAGGTTCATGTCCAGACCGATCTTGGTGGAGTCGAAGTCCGTGACCCAATCGGCGTATTGCACGCCACTGCCATCGGCGTTGAGGCCGTCTGCGGAGGTTTGCACCCGCTGGTGGGTGGATTTGTTCTCTTCACTCATGCGCACTGCGCCGACCTTGAAGGCCCAGTCATCGTTGAAACGATGCTCCAGATCGGCATAGACGGTGGTGACGTCGATGTCCGAATGGTTCCAGCGAGCGCCGGAGTAGGTTGAACGCGACACGTCGACAGGGTCGCCGTTAGCGTAGCGTGGCAGACCACGCAGCATTGGGCGTGATTCGGCATTGGAGCGGCTCACGGCCACGCCCAGGGTGGTGTCGTCGCGCAGATCGATGTCCAGAGCGCCGTACAGCGAGTGGGTCTTGCTCCATTCATAGTCGATGAATGAACCGCTCTGGTCCTCGTCGGCAACGAAGCGTCCACGCACGGTGCCGGTCTGGTTCAGCGGCCCGCCGGCATCCAGTTGCAGGCCGTAGTGATCCCAGGAGCCAGCCTTGCCGGTGAGGGCCACGGTCGGTGCGTTCTGGCCGCGTTTGCGCACCAGGTTGATCGCACCACCGGGGCTGCCTGTGCCCTGAAGCAATCCGGAGGCGCCGCGCAGCACTTCCATGCGATCGAAGAAAATCAGGTCCTGCGTGGCCCAGTTGCCCAGCGAGTAGGTGTTGCGCGGGATCGGCACGCCGTCGTACTGCCAGTCATCGATCTGGAAACCGCGAGAAGTCAGGATCATGCCTTTGCCCACGCCCTGGACGCCCACCAGTCCGGTGGTCTGGTTGGCCGCGTCCTTGAGATCAGTCAAGCCCTGGTCGTCCATTTGTTTGCGGGTCATGACCGTGACCGATTGTGGAATTTCCTTGAGGGTGTGTGTGCCCTTGCCGAGGGTCACCGACCGCGCGGCATAGGAGCCCGAGCCTTCGGTGGTGGCATCGGCGCTGCGCTCGACGATGCTGGTCACATCCAGTTGCAGCGTTGCGTTGCTGTCCGTGGCCGGCTCGACGCTGAAGTTGCCTTGCTCGGTCACCCGCAATTGCAGGCCGCTGCCCGTCAGCGCCCTGTGCATCGCCTGTTCAGCAAGCATCTGGCCGATCACCGCCGGCGCCTGTTTGCCCTGCACCAGTGAAGGCTCCAATGAAACGATATGCCCGCTCTGGCTGGCGATGGCATTCAGCGTGCTGGCCAGTGGGCCGGCCGGCAAGTTGAAGGTCAGGGTTTGCGCCTGGGCCAGTTGGGGGCTGGCCAGTGTTGCCAGGGCAGCGGCGGCGCAAAGGGATTGGGACCACGGGTTGAACACAGCATTCTCCTGATCGTGTGGAAGTGTCAGGAGATAGGTGGGACGAGAAATGAAAACCGGACACGAATGAGAGTGATTTTCAAAAAAAATTATCTGGCACGAATCAGCGTTACCCAGGGGCTGTAGCGGTCCACGCGTATTGGCAGGGTTTCGGCTAGAGCGGTGAAGGCCCGATCGGGGTCGTTGAGCGGGAAAACGCCCTGGACGCGCAAATTGCGAACCTCGGGGGCGACCCGTACAAAACCCCGACTGTAGGGGCGTAGAGCGTCGACGACCTGATGCAGCGGATCGTCCAGCACGTTCAGCCGCCCACTGAGCCAGTCGGCGCGATGGCGCTGGTCGCCAGTAATGGGGATTATCTGCCGGTCATACAGCAAGGCCGACTGACCTTCTTGCAGATCAAGCGTCGTGCCGTTAAAAAGCCGCGCTTCGACCGAATGCTGCAGCACCACCACCCGGCTGTCGTCCTGCTCCTGAGCGACCAGGAATCGAGTGCCCAGCGCGCGTATTTCACCCTGTGCGGTACGCACGCGCAGCGGACGTCGGGGATCGGCGGCCACCTGAATCACCAGCTCTCCGTGGCGCAGAACCACCAGCCGTTGCTGGTCATCGAAGTGCAGGTCCACCGCGCTGTCGGCGTTCAGGCTCAGGCGACTGCCGTCGACCAGATTGAAGTCCTGACGTTGGCCGCGCCCGGTGTGCAGATCGGCCAGTATCGAATCACCCAGCGGGCTGCGGGCACCCAGCCACAAACCGCCACCGAGCACGCCCAAACCGGCGATTACACGGAGCGCGTCGCGTCGCGAACCATGGGGCTGCAGCAGCAGTTGACGGGCTTCGCCGGCTTGACCGGGCACACGTCGATCCAGGGTGCGAACCGTGTTGAAGGAATCGCCGACACGCTCCTGCAAGGTTGCCCAGGCCTGAGCATGGGCAGGATCCATCGCCAGCCATGCGTTGAAACGCTCTTGCAATGCGGCATCGGGCGTACCGGCGCGCAGCCTCACCATCCAGTCAATGGCCTGCTCGCTGACGGGATCCAGGCGCTGCTTGCTCATGGCGATAATTCGCTCAGATAGCACTGGCGCAGCGCCTGTTTCATGTACCGGCTGACCGTGCGTTCCGACAGCCCCAGCTTGTGCGAAATGGCCACGTAACTCAGACCGTCCAGTTGGCTGTAGAGAAAGGTCGCCTTGACGATCATTGGCAAACCGTCGAGCGCCCGGTCGATCGCGACCAATGCCTGGATCAATTGCAACTGTTCTTCGGGAGAGGGGGCCAGTGCTTCGGGCAGCGTGGACAGGCGTTCCAGGTACGCCAACTCCAGCTTGCGCCGACGATGACGATCGAACATCAGCCGTCGAGCGATCGTTGCAAGGTACGCACGGGGTTGTTCGATGCTGTCGGGGTCGACGCGGGCCACCAGCATTTGGCAAAACGTATCGCCGGCAGTGTCCTGAGCATCCGCGTGATTGCGAAGACGCCGCTGAATATGCTGCAGCAGCCAGCGGTGGTGGTCGCTGAAAAAGACGCCCAGCTTGCTGGTAGGGAGAGGTTGCACCGGTCGATTTTCCAGGTCTTAGTGTGAATCGTTCTCAATACTACCTGCGTGATGAGGGTCACTGCAATCCGGGGTGATGTTCAGGCCCAAAGGCAGAGGGGTATTTTCTTCAATACAGCGTTCAGGTGGCTCTTTACCTTGAGGCCTGGTTCAACTGAATTGATGAAGGTATGCAATGAGTCTGATTCTTTCCATGGCGGCGTTTGCCCTGGCGGCTTCCATTACACCGGGCCCGGTGAACATCGTGGCGTTGAGTTCCGGGGCACAGTTCGGCTTTCGTGCCAGTCAGCGGCATGTGGCCGGGGCGACGCTGGGGTTCGTGTTGCTGCTGGTATTGATGGGGCTGGGGTTGCATGAGGTGCTGAAACTGTGGCCATTCATGACCCGGGTGGTGCAACTGGCCGGGGTGGCGTTTCTGCTGTTCATGGCCTGGAAACTGGCCACCGATGACGGCCGTCTTGATGCGAAAGAGTCAGGCCGGGCGCCGTCGATGCTCTACGGCGCGGTGATGCAATGGCTCAACCCGAAAGCCTGGCTGGCTTGCGTGGCAGGGATGGGCGCGTTCGTCGCTGACGGCGAAGCCCGGCTGGTGTGGCAGTTTGCGGCGGTGTATCTGGTGATCTGCTATCTGTCGGTAGGTTGCTGGGCCTATGCCGGGACGTTTTTGCGCGGCTACCTGAGTAATCCGCTGGGGATGCGGGTGTTCAATCGCGCAATGGCGTTGTTGTTGGCAGTGAGCGCAATTTACCTGCTGCTGCCTTGAGTGCCGTCAAAATTCCCCTGGATGTGGGAGCGAGCAAACTCGCTCCCACAATAGTTCTGCGCAGGCCTGTATTAGCTCACTAATGTCAGGCCAATCCGCTCAGCGCATCTTCCGATGTTTTGCCGAGCGCGTTGAATCGCCCCTTTCGCAGTTCCGCAATGGCGTACACGGCGCGGGCGGTGCGGCCGTTGCCATCGACAAAACTGTGATAACCGAGCATTGCCCCCAGCATCTGCTTGGCGAAATGCTCATTGGCCGGATCCAGTGCCGTCGCGTGTTTTTCCAGCAATGCTGCCCCTGAAACGTTGGACGGGTAACGAGCCTCACCGGTAGGGCTCCGCAAGCCGCCAGTATCCCTTGGTGCGATTCGGCGATGTAACTCGGTGTAGACGGCCGGGTCATTCAAAGGCTTGCCGTTGGCGCTGTACTCGAGCAGCAGGTTTTTTATGCTATCCAACTCGTTGCGAGAGCTTGAGGCGTTGAGGATCCAGGCTGTGGCGCGATCGGTGTTGTCTGTCAGCCCTCCCGGATTGAATGTCAGTTCGTCCAGGACGCGGTCGAAAGGTGCCTTGCCCAGATCTTTTGCAATCAGTGTGTTCTGGTGGGCCTGCATGTACGTCAGGTTTTTGTACTCGATCTGCAAAGTGGTATCGAACAGCTCTGGCAATGTCGTGTGGTCACGGAACTGATGCAGATTGGCCAGGCTGTATTTTTGCGCCTGTTGCTTCACCAGGCTGTCGACCACCTGCGGATCCAGTATTGTTTTGAGCGACTGAGCAGAGTCGGCTTTGAGTGCAATGTCGACCAGAGCGTTTTCCAGCAGGTGCGTCAGTTCCTGTTCGGGGATATTGCCCAGCAGTTTTGTGTCATTGGCGTGCAGTTGCTTGAGAATCTGTTCCGCGTTCTCGATGAGATCACTTTTGAAAACGGCCCTGGCATGGGTCACCGTGTCCAATGACATGCGGATCCGCGAAGCCGAGCCGGTATGATCGATGGCCTTGAGCAGGTTGTAGCTGTTCGCTCCAGTCAGATAACGCAATTGCTGCCGCGCTTGACGGGTGGTGGAGAGGGTGTGAGCGCTCAGTTTCGAAACGCCTCGGCCGAGCAGTTTGCCTCCGCCCCTGAGCAACTTCGGCAACCCGTCCAGCGGGTTGAACAGGCTCAGGGTCGTGCCTGCCAACACCCGGGAAGCCGAAAGCAGTCTGGTGGCCATGGTCGCGGCTTTGGTGCTGCTAGCGACAATCTTGACAGGTACGGCCGCGATGGTGAGGGCCAGCACTGCAGCGTCCACAACGCAGTCGACGATAGCAGCCCCCTGCTTTTTAGCGTCCGCAGAGGCAAGTCCTTCCACGCACTCCTTGAACGGAATGATCAGGTTGAGAAGGGTGTTGAAAATGGCTTCGGTCTTTTCAATTGCCCGCTCTCTTTGGGTTTGGTGGAGACCTAGCTGGCGAATCTCACTTTGCGTGATGTACGGATTTTCCTTGGCAATAAGTTCGCCGAGCGCCTCTTTGCGAGCAGAGCGAAAATAGGGGTTCGGGTAGTCTGGATCCGGATCCCCGGTCAGCGGTTTGAGTTCAGCGATCTTGCGGATGTACAGCCTGGAATTGGCGTTATCTCGCGGAGCCAGGTTTTGCAGGTAAGCCCGTATGTCGATGGGGATGCTTTCGATCTTTTTCCGGTCAACGAAGGTTGTATCGAGGCGATGGAAGTCGCCCGAGATCAATGGGGTAAAGATCTCTTCAAGTTCAGGGTTGTACCGGCATTCCATCCTCATGGGAAACAGTTCAAAACAGCGGATTGTGTTATTAGCGTACTGCGCGCAAATGATGACGCCATAACGACCCGTTTCCCCCGGTAACTCAGCTGCCGGGATGGTGACACCAGGGCGGGCGGACACGGTTTCGTCTCTGAAGTCGATTTTCTGAATGCAGTAAATACCCAAAGCCCCGTATTCAATGTACCTGGCATCCTCCGGGTGCAGTTGCGAAAGTGCGACTTCGATATAGCTGGCCAGCGCTCCCGTCATTGCGTTGAACTGCTGCTCGATAGCGGGCTCGTAAAGCTCGGCAACGGGAAACAGTTGCGCCAGTGCCGGATACGAGTTGTAGAGACTGGTGCCTCTGATGCGATCCCAATCCTGAGTGTGAAGTTCATCACCCATATAAAGATCGAGCAGCGAAACTTTGCGACCGGCTCCGCCTCCGCTGCCACGGTGTTTGACCAGCCGTTCATCGGGATCACAATCCGGTACGGCGGACTTCAGTTCTTTTAAAGCGAGCTGTCTACGGTCAGGCAACGGTTTGGAAAAAGCCTCGGCGGCGCTCAGCAACTTGTTGAGGTACTGTTCATATTCCTGCGTGGCGTGGGTGATGGCTTCCTGGTTCACGTTGCCTTCGGCATCGTGAGTGATGAGTCCATTCATCAAGGCCCAGGTGACCACCGGATCAACCGAATGGGACGCCTGCAATGATGCCAGTTGTGGCATAGCCTTCGCGGATTGCCCGAACCCCAGCAGCTGTTGGTACGTCATTTTGCGGGTAACGCCTGGAATCAGCGCTTCTGCGAGATGCACGGCCTGAGTGCCGACCACCCACGCCGGTGTACCCATTTGCAGTCCGGACGGCCACTCGGCAAACAGGTATTGCGGCGTCATTCCCCCGAGCACCAACTCCGCCACCAGCGGGGCAAACAGGGGATCGAGGTTCAGACTGTCAACCAGATGCTTTTCCAATTGCGAACGGACATAGGAAGGATGACGTTTGAAGTAACGTTTCGAGTAAAGGTCGAAACCGGCGAAGGTCGTGTTGGCAACGTCCAGGGCCGGGTCGAGGTCGAGCAACATGGCGGCGATCAACAGTTGCTCGACAAGCTCGGGCGTTGGCCTGGATTCAGCTTCGTTGGCGAACCAGCCCAATGCTTCGATATAGTCTTGCGCTTGCCCGGAGCTCCATACCGCGAGTTCGATCAGCCGCTGTAAGCGATAGTTCGTGCTGGTCGACAATGCGTCTGCCGAAGTGCTCTCAAGCATTAAATGCGCACCGAAGTGCGCCACCAGCGAGGTTTCTCCTCCAGTCAAATCCTCTGTCACTTGACGAATGATTGCCCGATGCTTTTCATCGAGTTTGAACGGCGAATCGTCAGGTGCGTCCAGCAGGTCCCAGTAATTTCCGTACTTGGGGCTCTCGGGCAATGTCGAGAAATTGAGCAGGTCAAGCAGGCTTCTGGTGTCTTGTTCGTTGTTCGGCACTTGCAGACCTTGAAAGCGTAGCCATTGACCGACAACGATGTGGTCCCCTGAAGTAATCCACCCACCGGTCAACTTGGCCATGTTGGCCAAAAGCTTCAGCTCGTTGTCGAAATCTGCCAGGCCGGCGACGTCGGCAGTGATGTCCTTGGGAGAAACATAAGCGGTGCCCCGACGGTTATTGTTGCCGATCAAATTGCGATAGGAGAAATACAGGCGACCACGGTCATCCACCAGGAAAATCGCGCTCTGCGGTATGGCGCGTCGATTGCGTATCGTCAGAAAGTCGGAATGCCGGACGAGTATGGATAAAGAAACTTTGGCGGGGCGATGAATCTGGTCAAAAGAGGTTCCTCCCACACAGGGAACCAGAATTCGGTTCCACGCCCATTCAAGATGTTCAATGGCATGTTCATTGCCAATGACCTCAGTGATTGTTGTAATTATTTCTTGTTTTTGAAGTTGATCTGCGGTGTGTGCGGGCTGCATATCTTTGGAATACATATTTAAAATTTTTCTGATCGGTGAATGATGAGTAACAGGCCGTAGTTAAATAAATGGCTGTTGCGAGTAGTTAAGTTTTGAGGGTAAAGGATAACTTTGTGAAGCGTGTTCGTATTTGCATGCAAAGTGTTTCGCGGGGAATGTGCGGCGTATTGAAGCCCGGTTGTTTTGCGAGGCCGGTCATGTTGTTAGTTATGTGTGTATATATTTGTCCGGGACAAGGCAATCCGGCTATTGTGGTATCAACCGCGATACTGCCCCGGCGTAGCCGCCAGATGCTGTTTAAACGCCCGCTGAAAATGCGCCTGATCGGCAAACCCGGCTTCCAGCGCCACATCGGCGATCAGCCTGCCGCTGCGCAGTCGATCCCGGGCGAACTGGATGCGTCGGTTGATCAGAAATGCATGGGGTGTCATGCCGTAATGCTGCTTGAAGGCGCGGATCAGGTAGGACGGTGACAATTGGGCCGCTTCGCAAATGTCCTCGA
Organism: Pseudomonas frederiksbergensis; assembly: GCF_017114915.1. Lineage (GTDB taxonomy): Bacteria > Pseudomonadota > Gammaproteobacteria > Pseudomonadales > Pseudomonadaceae > Aquipseudomonas > Aquipseudomonas frederiksbergensis_I. Next base: position 83,657 of record NZ_JAAUOE010000019.1, on the reverse strand, counting down.
GCTTGAGCGTTTGCGTGCAGTTGTCGCGAATGTAGTCGGCGGCCCGTTCCAGCTTGAAATTGGCTTCGCGCAGCGGTTGATCGACGGGGTTGAGCCGCTGTTGCACTTCAGTGAAAAACTCCACCGCCGCACTGTGCTTGCGCAGCACGTCTTGCTGCTGATCGACCAATACGTCGTACAAGTTCTTCAGGCCGGCGAACAGCTCAAGGTCGCGATTGTGGGTGATGGAAAACCGGCGAAACGCCGAGTCCTGGCTGAAACCGAGTTGATGCTGCAAGTCGGTCAGCCAAGGCGTCTCGACGTACAGCATCAGGTACGACCACGGCTGATCGTCGATCGGGTTGCACGCATGTACATCGCCTGGGTTCATCAGCACCACGGTGCCGGCCGCGACTTCGAACTGCGATTGTTCATGAATATAGATGCTGCGCCCGGCGGTGATCGCGCCGATGGAAAAGTGTTCGTGGGCATGCCGGCTGTAACAGACCTCGCGACCATCGGCGATGGAACGGGCTTCGATAAAGGGCAGGGCGTCGTCGCGCCAGAAGCGCGGGGCTTTGTCGGCATCTTTTTTGACGACGCTGTGCTTCATCTCGGTGTCCTCGGCAGGCCAGGGCTTGAGTGTATTAGCTCTGGCCAGCAAAGGCTCGTTCCAGCTCGGCGATGTCGAGCTTTTTCATCTGCAGCATCGCTTGCATGGCACGCTGGGACTTGTTCGTGTCGGGATCCTGCATCATGTGCATCAGCGCCACCGGCACGATCTGCCACGACACGCCGAACTTATCCTTAAGCCAGCCGCATTGCTGGGCCTGCACCGGGCCGCCGGCGGACAGGTTGCCCCAGAAATGGTCGACTTCTTCCTGGTTCTGGCAATTGACTTGAAACGATATCGCCTCGTTGAACGTGAACACCGGCCCGCCGTTGAGCCCTGTAAAGGTCTGGCCGTCGAGCTCGAAACTGACAGTCATCACCGAACCTTCCGCACGGCCATGGATTTCCTGACCGGCCTTGCCGTAGTGGGTGATGGCGGTGATTTTAGAGTGGTCGAAGATCGAGCAATAAAACTTCGCCGCCGCTTCGGCCTGATCGTCGAACCACAGGCAAGGCGTGAGTTTTGGAAAGCGTTGCATGGCGGTTGTCCTCGGCAGGTTAGACACGCTGGATTATCAGCGTAGTCAGACTGAAGGCGACGGGTGGTGCCGTAGATCGACAAGTTGGCGACCGGTGGTCGATGAACATGGCTTGTGGGTCAAATTGCGCTTAGCTGTAGGGATAACCCAGGGCGCGCGTAGGCATTTCGCTGCCACAGCGGCGCCCCTTCAGAGCACTGTGAGTCTGAGGAAACCCGCATGCTGACCCTGAACATCAATGGCAAGGACCAGGAACTGGATGTCCCCGCGGACATGCCGTTGCTCTGGGTGCTGCGCGATGTCGCGCACCTGACGGGCACCAAATTCGGGTGCGGCATGGCCCAGTGTGGCGCTTGCACCGTCCATGTCGACGGCGCGCCGCTGCGCTCCTGCATCACGCCCGCCACGGCGGTGGCCCACGGGCAGAAAATTCTCACCATCGAAGGCCTGTCCCGCGACGGTTCGCACCCGGTGCAACAGGCCTGGGCCGAGCTCGACGTGGTGCAGTGCGGTTATTGCCAGTCCGGGCAGATCATGTCGGCCGCCGCCTTGCTGGCGAAGATCCCCAAACCCACCGACAGCGACATCGACCAGGGGTTGTCCGGCAACATTTGCCGCTGCGGCACCTACCCAAGAATCCGCGCCGCGGTCAAACGCGCCGCCGAGATCGGTCGAGGTTGAAGCCACGTTGAAGGGAGTCTGAGCCATGAACAGCATCAACGCTGTCTCACGTCGCGGTTTTCTCAAGGGCAGTGCCGTGTTGGGCGGCGGTCTGGTGGTGGGGTTTGTCATCCCCGGCGGCCATCGCTTTGCCCTCGGCGCCGAGAATCAAGGAGACGTTTTCGCGCCCAATGCCTTTTTACGCATCGGCAACGACAACAGCGTCACCGTGCTGCTCGGTCATTCAGAAATGGGCCAGGGCATCTGGACCGGCCTGACCATGCTGATCGCCGAAGAGCTGGACGCCGACTGGTCGAAAATCCGTGTCGAACACGCGCCGGCCTCGGCCGCCGAGTATGGCCTGCCGGGGTTTGGCGGGATGCAAATCACCGGCGGTTCGACCTCGACCTGGATGGAGTTCGATCGCTATCGTCAGGCCGGGGCGACGGCACGCTTGATGCTGATCGAGGCGGCGGCCAAGCGATTCGACGTGGCGCCTTCGCAGATTCGCACCGAATCGGGCGTGGTCATCGCCGGCGATAAACGCGCCACTTACGGCGAACTCGCGGATGACGCCGGCAAGTTGCCGGTGCCGGATCCGGCGTCGATCAAGTTTAAGGAGGCCAAGGACTGGAAGGTCATCGGCAAACCCACCAAACGCCTCGACACCCCGGAGAAAATCACCGGTCGGGCCAAATTCGGCATGGACGTGCAATTCGACGGCCTCATGACGGCGATGGTCGCTCGGCCACCGGTGTTCGGTGGTAGCGTCAAATCCTTCGAAGGCGCTGAGGCACTGGCGATACCGGGGGTGCACAAAGTGGTGCAAGTGCCCACGGGGGTGGCGGTGATTGCCGATCATTACTGGGCGGCAAAGCTGGGCCGTGATGCATTGAAAGTCGAATGGGACCTGGGGCCGAACGCCGGGCTCGACAGCCAGCAACTGCTGGAGAGCTTTCGTAAACTCGCCGCGACCCCCGGCACCTCGGCCAGCCAGGCCGGGGATGCGACGGTGATGTTAGGCAGAGCTGCGAAGACTATCGAGGCCGAATACAGCGTGCCGTACCTGGCCCATGCACCGATGGAACCGCTCAATTGCACGGTGAAAATCACCAAGGACAAATGCGAAATCTGGACCGGCACGCAGTTTCAGACCCTGGATCAGATGATCGCCGGGAAAATCACCGGGCTCAAACCCGAACAGGTCGAGATCCACACCCAATTTCTCGGTGGCGGTTTCGGGCGTCGGGCCAACCCGACCTCGGATTTTGTCAGCGAGGCGGTGTACGTCGCCAAAGCGGCGGGCGTGCCGGTGAAAACCGTCTGGTCCCGAGAGGATGACATTCGCGGCGGTTACTATCGCTCGGCGTTTCTGCATCAGGCGCGCATCGGGCTGGACGCCGACGGCATGCCGATCGCCTGGAAGCATGTGCTGGTCGGGCAGTCGATCATGGCCGGCACATCGTTCGAGGCGACCATGGTCAAGGACGGCGTCGACAAAACCTCTGTCGAAGGTGTGGCCGACAGTCCTTACCTTGAGGGGCTGGCCAATCACCTGGTCGACCTGCATTCCCCGCAAACCGGCATCAGCGTGCTGTGGCTGCGGTCGGTGGGGCATACCCATACGGCATTCGTCATGGAGTCGTTGATCGATGAACTGGCCGACGCGGCGGGCAAGGATCCGGTGGAATACCGACGGGCCTTGCTCAAGGCGCATCCGCGGCATCTGGGGGTGTTGAATCTGGCGGTGGAAAAAGCCAACTGGAAGGCGCCATTGCCGGATGGCCACGCGTTGGGTGTGGCGGTGCATGAGTCCTTCGGCAGTTACGTCGCCCAGGTGGCCGAGGTGTCCCAGGACAACCTGGCGATTCATGTGCACCGGGTGGTGTGTGCGGTGGATTGCGGCATTGCGGTGAATCCGCAGGGCATCGCCGCGCAGATGGAATCAGGCATCACCTTCGGTCTGGGATTTACCTTGCACAGCAAACTGACGTTCAAGGACGGCCAGGTGCAGCAGTCCAATTATCACGACTATCAGGTACTACGCTTGAACGAGATGCCCGTGGTCGAGGTGCACATCGTCCCTAGCAGCGACAAACCCGGCGGCATCGGCGAGGTTGGTGTGCCGCCCGTGGCGCCAGCCGTGGCGAATGCGGTGTTTGCGCTGACCGGGCAGCGTCTGCGGGAACTGCCGCTGCAACTGTCGGGGGTGTGAGATGAGACGACATCTGTTATTGGGCGCGGTGGTGTTGATCGGGCTGAGTGGTTACGCCTCGGACCTGTTCGCTGATGATAAGGAAGCGGTGAAGGCATTCGAGACGGTGCAGAAGGTGTTCCAGAGCCCCCGTTGTCAGAACTGCCATATCCCCGGCGATTCGCCTTTACAGTTCGACGCCGGCAATCCTCACGCGATGAGTGTGGTTCGCGGGATGGATGGCAAAGGGGCGGCTGGTTTGCCGTGTGCCAGTTGCCATGCCGAAAGCAATCCGCCCGCCAGTTATGGGCCTCACGCACCGCCCGGGGCGCCACATTGGAGCCTGCCGCCGGCCGCGCACAAAATGGCCTGGATTGGCCTGCCACCCGACCGGTTGTGCGCGACGATCAAGGACCGCTCCAGTAATGGCGATCGTGATTTTGCGGCACTGATCAAACATGTCAGCGAAGACAAACTGGTGCTCTGGGGCTGGCGTCCGGGTGAGGGACGGGTGCCGGTGCCGGTCCCCCATCATATTTTCGTCACCCGGTTCAAACTCTGGGCGGACGCTGGAGGGCCGTGTCCGGTGGCGGGTAGCTGACCAGCGGCGTGTTTACAGGGAGTCATACCGGGTGTGAACGACTCTAATGTTCATACCCATCAAAGGAGTGAGTGATGCTAACCCCAGGCAAACCGGTCAAACCCGGCGCTGGCGCGCCGAACGTTCTCGACAGCGCAGCGCAGGATCGCGATGCACTGCGCGACTTGTCGCGCAAGGCCGAGCAAGAACTGATGGGCGTGCAGATGGCGAGCATGGATGAGTTGACGCTGCTGTCCAATCGTCATGGTTTCGAGGCTCTGGCGCGGTTGGGGCTGGAGGCCTGTCGGCAGATGGGCAAACCCGCGACGCTACTGTTTTTCGATCTCGATCACTTCAAGCGCATCAACCAGCTGTATGGGCGTGCCGAGGGCGACAATGCCCTGAAAACCTTCGCCGATGTGCTGCGTATAGCCTTTCGTGAAAGCGACGTGATCGGCCGGCTGGGCAGCGATGAATTTGTTGCCTTGTTGACGGGCGCCGCCCCAGTGGAAATCGCCGCGATCAGGGCGCGCCTCGAAGAAATACTCGATGAGCGCAATGCCACGGTGCATCGTGGGTATGACATTCGTTTCAGTGTCGGGCAGATCGAGTTTGATGCTCAGCTACCCCAAACGGCGCAAGACCTGCTGGCGCTGGTTGATAAGGCGTTGCGCGCCCGACAGTTCGACGCTCGTCATTCTTGAAGGGCGCCGGGCGGATCATTTGGCGAACAACTGATCGATATTTTTGAATGCCTTGAACTCCAGGGCATTGCCACAGGGATCGAAGAGAAACATCGTGGCTTGTTCGCCCACCAATCCCAGAAACCGGATACCCGGCTCGATCACGAAGTGTGTACCAAGGTCTTTCAAACGCTCGGCCAGCGCTTCCCATTCCTCCATCCCCAATACCACACCAAAATGCGGCACCGGTACGTCATGGCCATCCACGGCGTTGGTATGGGCCGCTTCCTGAGAAGCGTTTTTCGGCGCCAGATGAATCACCAGTTGATGGCCGAAAAAGTTGAAGTCGACCCAGTGCTCGCTGGAACGACCTTCTTGCAGGCCGAACACTTCGCCATAGAAGCGCCGGGCAGCGGCCAAATCGTAAACCGGGATGGCCAAATGAAAAGGGGACAGTTGCATCGGATGTGCCTCGACGGGGTAGGAGTTGAGACTGAGTTTAATCTTGTGCTTTTCGATTGAAAGACGATAGTTTTTGCAGCGAGCTCAAATTATTTCGATCAATTGGGGGCCGTATGCTGCGGGAACTGAAAACCTTCATTGCCGTGACACGCCATGGCACATTTGCTGCGGCAGGCATCCACATCGGGCTGACTCAGTCGGCAGTCAGCGCGCAGATCCGCAATCTGGAGCAGGCGTTGGGTATACGTCTGTTCGATCGCACCGGACGTCAGGCGATTCTCAATGCGGCGGGGCAGCGGGCGTTGCCGATGGCTCAGGAAATGCTCGAGACCTTCAGCCGCATGGCCGTCAGTGATGACATCCGCGAGTTTCGTGGCGAATTGAAGATCGGCGCGGTGGCCACCGCCCAGACCGGGTTGTTGCCCCAGGCGTTATTGCGACTCAGGCAACAGGCGCCGTTGCTGGAGGCGAAACTGGTGCCGGGGGTATCCCTGAACCTGTTGAGCCAGGTGGACACCGGCGAAGTGGACCTGGCGATTCTGATCAAGCCACCGTTTGAACTACCCAAGGAATTGTCGGTGCAAGTCATCCGCCGGGAGCCGTTTGTACTGATCGTGCCGGTAGACCTTGAGGGCGACGACCCGCTGCAGTTACTCGCCAACCACCCCCACGTACGCTATGACCGCAATTCGTTCGGCGGGCGATTGGTGACTCGCTTTTTGCGCGAGCAGCAGATTGATGTGCAAGTGGCCCTGGAGCTGGATGAGCTGGAAGCCATCGTCAAAATGGTGGAATGCGGGCTGGGTGTTTCGCTATTGCCCGAGGCGGGATTATGGCTTGAGCATGGGGCGAAGGTGCGGGTCATCCCGTTGGGTGAGCTGACGTTCTACCGGGAGATCGTGCTGTTGCAGCGTTATAGCCAGCGGACACAACCGATCCAGCAGTTGTTTGCCCGGTGTCTGACACAAATCGACGACTGATCCCTGTGTGCGGGCTTGCTCGCGAAGGCGGAGTCCGGCATATAGAAAATGTTGACTGGCCAACCGCTTTCGCGAGCAAGCGCGCACACATCGCTGTACAAAAACCTATGCCTGGCCAGTCAATTGGCTCTTAAGGAAAGTCAACTATCAGTTCTGATAGTTGCCACCTATTTGGATAATCGCGACAGTGGGCTGCCAACGGCATCTCCGCGCAGTCAGGTTTGATGGGCATTTTGAACCTGGATGGAGTCAATAGACTTTCCAGAGGATTAAAAAATGACCCAGTCGAACAAACAAAATCCCCAAAGCGCCGGAGACATTGATCTCTCCTTCGGCGTGAATGGCGAGGTCAAACTTACTGAGGGCTCAATACGAGCGGTTACGGACGATGGTGAAGGACTGATCCTCGCAGTATGGATCGATGAAGAAACCCAATTGCATCGGGTATTATCAGACGGTTCGAAGGATCTGACCTTTGGTGACAACGGGGTCGTAAAATGCCAGTTCGAGAAAGATGAAGACGCGAGACCCGAGCAGTTGATCCGTCAAGCCGACGGCAAGTTTTTGCTGGTCGGAAGCTCGATCCGCACACACTTCCTCTGGCGCACTGCAGTTTCGAGATTTCATCCCAACGGCAGGCCGGACTTGGAGTACGGTACTAAGATTTTTCCTTATCCGTACGATCCTGATAGCGTCCGGTTTTATCCGCATCGACCTGTTGCATGTCTCCAGGCCGACGGCAAACTCTTGGTTTCGTCGGGGTACAGGGTAGACGATGTGGACGGGAGGCCCATTTACGAGGCAGGAAGGCTGCATCGTCTTGATGTGAATGGTTTGTCCGATCGGGGCTTCGGTATCGACGGGCAGATTGAGATACGTATAAAGGGTCAGGACACACGGATCGAGGGTATTGGGGCTTTGCCAGACGCTAAGATCGTAGTCAGTGCAACGCTTGACAGAGTCAAAGACGACACCTCTAACGCGAGAATATCTGTAGCGTGCCTTGAGTCCAATGGCAAGCTGGACCAAACATTCGCCGACGGGGGATATTGGGAGGCGAAGAACTATAGCTCCAGTGCCAAGATGACTGTAGACGACGATAAAATCATCTTGCTAGGCACCGAGAAAAGGGATGGTGCAGCAGTTTCGACTTTCTCGATGTTCAAGCTGATGCCTGATGGCAAACCGGACCCGACATTTAACGATGGAGCTCCACTGCCGATTGATGTTGGAGAGGGCCGCCTATTTCCCGTGACTGTTATGCATTCTAAGCAGAGGATCGTTGCGTTGGTGTACCGGTTTGACGGTGATATCTGGATTCACGTGATGCGTGTTCACAATCGCGGCGAGCTTGACCTCGACTTTGGCGGTGCAGGTAGTATCAAGCTCGGGCCCGGCGATGCGAGTGACGGAATTGTTCAGGGAAACAGTGGGCGTATTATCCTTGCCGCTGATTGTGGTTCATACACGACCAAAAAAGAGCCTACGGTTATTGGGATCCTGAGTTGATGGCAATGGAATAAATATTGAGGCTGCAAAAAAACCCGCCTGAAGAGGCGGGTTTTTAACGGCTAACCGAAGATCACTCTTCGATGTTGCCCATGGCGGTGGTGTTGAAGCCGCCGTCCACGTACATGATTTCGCCGCTGATGCCGGACGCCAGGTCCGAGCACAGGAAGGCGCCGGCGTTGCCGACTTCTTCGATGGTGACGTTACGACGCAGCGGGGTTTGCGCTTCGTTGGCGGCCAGCATTTTGCGGAAGTTCTTGATGCCGGAAGCGGCGAGGGTGCGGATCGGGCCTGCCGATACGCAGTTGACGCGGGTGCCGTCCGGGCCCAGGGAGCCGGCCAGGTAACGTACGCCAGCTTCCAGGGAAGCCTTGGCCATGCCCATTACGTTGTAGTTCGGCATGGTGCGCTCGGCGCCCAGGTACGACAGGGTCAGCAGGCTGCCATTGCGGCCTTTCATCATTTCGCGACCGGCCTTGGCCAGGGCCACGAAGCTGTAGGCGCTGATGTCGTGAGCGATGCGGAAACCTTCACGGGTGGTGGCTTCGGTGAAGTCGCCGTCCAGTTGGTCGCCCGGGGCAAAGCCGACGGAGTGCACGATGCAGTCCAGGCCGTCCCACTTCTTGCTCAGCTCTTCGAAGACCTTGGCGATTTCTTCATCGCTGGCCACGTCGCACGGGAAGCACAGCTCAGGGCTCGAACCCCAGCCTTGTGCGAACTCTTCGACACGACCCTTGAGTTTGTCGTTCTGATAAGTGAAGGCAAGCTCAGCGCCCTCGCGATGCATGGCGGCAGCGATGCCGGATGCGATGGACAGCTTGCTGGCGACACCGACGATCAGTACGCGCTTACCGGCGAGAAAACCCATGTGTTGCTCCTCTCTTTCAGGTTTATTGCGCAGTGGCTGGTGCCAGAAAAGCGGCTTCCAGCAACTGCTGTGTATACGGATGTTGGGGGGCGGCAAAGATACTTTGCGCGTCTCCCTGTTCGACCACTTGGCCATGCTTGACCACCATCAGCTGGTGGCTCAGCGCTTTGACGACAGCCAGGTCATGGCTGATAAACAGATACGTCAGGTTGTACTTGGTTTGCAGTGAACGTAGCAGCTCCACCACTTGGCGTTGCACGGTGCGGTCGAGGGCCGAGGTCGGCTCGTCCAGCAGAATCAACGCCGGTTTTAGCACTAAAGCACGGGCAATGGCGATCCTCTGCCGCTGCCCACCGGAAAATTCATGGGGGTAGCGGTGCCGGGTTTCCGGATCCAGACCTACCTCCTTGAGTGCCGCAATAATCGCTTGTTCCTGCTCGGCCTCGGTGCCCATCTTGTGGATCCGCAGGCCTTCGCCGACGATCTGGCTCACGCACATCCGTGGGCTCAGGCTGCCAAAAGGGTCTTGGAACACCACCTGCATTTCCCGCCGCAGCGGTCGAACCTCTTGTTGCGTCAGGCAGTCTAGCTGCTTGCCTTCAAAACGGATGGCGCCTTTGCTACCGATCAGCCGCAAAATCGCCAGGCCGAGCGTCGACTTGCCGGAACCGCTTTCCCCCACAATCCCCAGGGTCTGGCCCTGGGGCAGGCTGAAATTGATCCCGTCCACCGCTTTGATGTGGTCAACGGTCTTTTTCAGAAAGCCTTTTTTGATCGGGAACCAGACTTTCAGGTCCTCGACTTGCAACAGCGGCGGGCCAATGACATTGGTTGCCGGCTTGCCGCTGGGCTCCGCTGCCAGCAGTTCCCGGGTGTACGGATGCTGCGGCGCGCGGAACAATTCTTCGCACGATGCCTGTTCGACGATGCAACCACGCTGCATGACACATACGCGATGCGCAATTCTTCGCACAAGGTTCAAATCGTGACTGATCAGTAACAACGCCATGCCCAGGCGGGCCTGCAACGCCTTGAGCAATTCGAGGATTTTCAGCTGCACGGTCACGTCCAGCGCGGTGGTCGGCTCATCGGCAATCAGCAATTCCGGCTCGTTGGCCAGGGCCATGGCGATCATCACCCGCTGGCGCTGGCCACCGGACAATTCGTGGGGCAGGGCCTTGAGACGCTTCTGCGGTTCAGGGATGCCGACCATTTCCAGCAGCTCCAGCGTGCGTTTGGTCGCGACGTTGCCGGTCAGGCCTTTGTGGATGCCCAGCACCTCGTTGATCTGTTTCTCGATCGAATGCAGCGGATTGAGCGAGGTCATCGGCTCTTGAAAGATCATCGCGATCCGGTTGCCGCGGATGTGGCGGATGGTTTTCTCTTTCAGGTCCAGCAGATTCCGGTCGGAATAAGTGATGGTGCCGGACGGGTGCCGGGCCAGCGGGTAGGGCAGCAGCCGCAGGATCGAGTGGGCGGTCACCGATTTGCCGGAGCCGCTTTCGCCCACCAGCGCCAGGGTTTCGCCGCGCTTGATGTCGAAGCTGACGCCCTCGACCACCCGCTGCACGCGTTCACCGACGACAAATTCGACGGCCAGGTCGCGCACTTCGATCAGATTGTCCTGATTCATTTCACTTCCTCGGGTCGAAGGCATCGCGAGCGGACTCGCCGATAAACACCAACAGGCTCAACATCAGCGCCAGCACTGCAAACGCACTCATACCGAGCCACGGTGCTTGCAGGTTCGATTTGCCCTGAGCCACCAGTTCACCCAGCGACGGCGCCCCCGGCGGCAGACCGAAGCCCAGGAAGTCGAGGGCCGTCAGGGTGCCGATGGCGCCGGTCAGGATGAACGGCATGAAGGTCATGGTCGAGACCATGGCGTTGGGCAAAATGTGGCGGAACATGATCGCACCATTGCGCATGCCGAGCGCCCTGGCCGCGCGCACATATTCCAGATTGCGGCCGCGCAGGAACTCGGCGCGCACCACATCCACCAGGCTCATCCACGAAAACAGCAGCATGATCCCCAGCAGCCACCAGAAATTCGGTTGCACGAAGCTGGCGAGGATGATCAGCAGGTACAACACCGGCAGGCCGGACCAGATCTCCAGGAAACGCTGGCCGGCCAGATCGACCCAGCCGCCATAAAAGCCCTGCAAGGCCCCGGCGATCACGCCGATGATCGAGCTGAGCAGGGTCAGGGTCAGGGCGAACAGGACCGAAATCCGGAAGCCGTAAATCACTCGGGCCAACACATCGCGGCCCTGGTCGTCGGTGCCCAGCAGGTTGTCGGCCGAAGGCGGCGCGGGGGCGGGGACTTTCAGGTCGTAGTTGATGCTCTGGTAGCTGTAGGGAATCGGCGCCCACAGCACCCAGGCATCCTTGGCCTTGAGCAGTTCGCGGATGTACGGGCTTTTGTAATTGGCTTCCAGCGGGAATTCGCCGCCGAACGCGGTTTCGGGGTAGCGCTTGAGCGCCGGGAAGTACCAGGCGTTGTCGTAATGCACCACCAGCGGTTTGTCGTTGGCGATCAGCTCGGCGCCGAGGCTTGCGCCGAACAGAATCAGAAACAGCCACAACGACCACCAACCACGCTTGTTGGCCTTGAACAGTTCGAAACGTCGGCGATTGAGCGGGGACAGGTTCATCTCAATGCTCCCGGCTTTCGAAGTCGATACGCGGATCGACAAAGGTATACGTGAGGTCGCCGATCAGCTTCACCACCAGCCCCAGCAGGGTGAAGATAAACAGCGTGCCGAAGACCACCGGGTAATCGCGGTTGATCGCGGCTTCGAAACTCATCAAACCGAGGCCGTCGAGGGAGAAAATCACTTCCACCAGCAGCGAGCCGGTAAAGAAGATCCCGATAAATGCCGAGGGGAAACCGGCGATCACCAATAGCATGGCGTTGCGGAACACATGACCGTACAGCACGCGGTGGCGGGTCAGACCCTTGGCCTTGGCGGTGACCACGTACTGCTTGTTGATCTCGTCGAGGAAGCTGTTTTTGGTCAGCAGGGTCATGGTCGCGAAGTTGCCAATCACCAAGGCGGTCACCGGTAGCGCCATGTGCCAGAAATAATCGAGGATCTTGCCGCCGGTGCTGAGTTCATCGAAGTTGTTTGAGGTCAGGCCCCGTAGCGGGAACCAGTCGAGATAACTGCCGCCGGCGAACACCACAATCAGCAAAATGGCGAACAGGAACGCCGGGATCGCGTAGCCGACGATGATCGCCGAACTGGTCCAGACGTCGAAGTGGCTGCCGTGTCGCGTCGCCTTGGCGATCCCCAACGGGATCGACACCAGGTACATGATCAGCGTGCTCCACAGCCCCAGGGAGATCGACACCGGCAGCTTTTCCTTGATCAGGTCGATGACCTTGGCGTCGCGGAAGAAGCTGTCGCCGAAATCCAGGGTGGCGTAGTTCTTGATCATGATCCACAAGCGTTCCGGCGCCGATTTGTCGAAGCCGTACATGTGCTCGATTTCCTTGACCAGCGCCGGGTCCAGGCCCTGGGCCCCGCGATAGGCGGAACCGGCCACCGACACTTCGGCACCGCCGCCGGCAATGCGGCTGGTGGCGCCTTCGAAGCCTTCGAGCTTGGCGATCATCTGTTCCACCGGCCCACCGGGGGCGGCCTGGATGATCACGAAGTTGATCAGCAGAATGCCCAGCAGGGTCGGAATGATCAGCAGCAGTCGCCGAAAAATATACGCCAGCATCTGATTACTCCGTGCCCGCAGGGTCGGCTTGCAGTTGGGTTTCGATTTCTACCGCAGGTTTTGCATCGGGCTTGACCCACCAGGTGTTAATGCCGATGTCATATTTGGGCGAAACCTTCGGGTGGCCGATGTGATTCCAGTACGCCACGCGCCAGGTCTTGATGTGCCAGTTGGGGATCACGTAATACCCCCATTGCAGCACCCGGTCCAGCGCCCGGGCATGGGCCACCAGGCTTTGGCGCGAATCGGCGTTGATCAGTTGCTCGACCAGTTGGTCCACCACCGGGTCTTTCAGGCCCATGGAGTTGCGGCTGCCGGGTTTGTCGGCGGCGTCGGTCATCCAGAACTCACGCTGTTCGTTACCCGGCGAGTTGGATTGCGGGAAACTGCCGACGATCATGTCGAAGTCCCGTGAGCGCACGCGGTTGATGTATTGCGAGACGTCGACCCGGCGGATCACCAGGTCGATGCCCAGGTCGCTGAGGTTGCGCTTGAACGGCAGCAGTATCCGCTCGAACTCGGTCTGGGCCAGCAGGAATTCGAGGGTCACCGGTTTGCCGGTGGCGTCGACCATTTTGTCGTCGACGATCAGCCAGCCAGCCTCTTGCAGCAGTTGATAAGCCTGGCGCTGCTGGGTGCGGATCATGCCGCTGGCGTCGGTCACCGGGTTCTGGAACGCCTCGCTGAACACTTGCTCGGGAATCTTGCCGCGGAACGGGTCGAGGATCGCCAGTTGATCGGCGTCCGGCAGGCCGGTGGCGGCCATTTCCGAGTTTTCGAAGTAGCTGCGGGTGCGCACATAGGCGCCGTTGAACAGTTGCTTGTTGGTCCATTCGAAATCCAGCAACAGGGTCAATGCCTGGCGCACGCGCACATCCTGAAACACCGAGCGGCGCAAGTTGAACACGAAACCTTGCATGCCGGTCGGGTTGCCGTTGGCAATCTCTTCCTTGATCAGCCGCCCTTCGGTCACCGCCGGAATGTTGTAGGCCTTGGCCCAGTTTTTCGCGGCCGATTCCAGCCAGTAATCGAACTGACCGGCCTTGAGCGCTTCCAGCGCGACGGTGTTGTCGCGGTAATAGTCGGTGGTCATCACCTCGAAATTGTAGAAGCCGCGATTGACCGGCAGGTCCTTGCCCCAGTAATCCTTGACCCGCTCATAGCGCACCGAGCGCCCGGCCTTCACTTCGCTGACTTTGTACGGGCCGCTGCCCAGCGGCAGTTCCAGATTGCCCTTGTTGAAGTCGCGGGTGGCCCACCAATGTTTGGGCAGTACCGGCAACTGGCCGAGGATCAGCGGCAGTTCGCGGTTGTTGGTGTGCTTGAACTTGAACAGCACTTTGAGCGGATCTTCGGCGACCACTTCTTCCACATCGCTGTAATAGACGCGGTAGAGCGGAGCGCCGTCCTTGACCAGGGTCTGGAAGCTGAACACCACATCTTCGGCACGCACCGGGTGGCCGTCGTGGAAGCGGGCTTCGGGCCGCAGGTAGAAGCGTACCCAGCCGTTGTCCGGGGCTTTCTCGATTTTGCCGGCGATCAGGCCGTATTGGGTGAAGGGTTCATCCAGGCCCTGTTTGGCCAGGGTGTCGTAGATCATGCCAATGTCGTCGGCCGGCACGCCTTTGCTGATGAACGGGTTGAGGCTGTCGAAGCCACCGAACCCGGCCTGACGGAAGATACCGCCCTTGGGCGCGTCGGGATTCACGTAATCGAAGTGTTTAAAATCGGCCGGGTATTTCGGCGGCTCGTTGTACAGGGTCAGTGCATGTTGCGGGGCGGCGCAGGCCAGCCCGGCGAACAACAGACCGCTGGCCTGCAAGAGCAGGGCACGTACGGGTTTCATCGATCTTTCTCCGAAGATTTCAGCCACCACGCGCTCAGGCCCAGGGTGTAGGGCGGCGTCGTGACGAAGGCGAACCGGTTGCGGTAGGCCAAACGGTGATAATTGAGGTACCAGTTGGGAATGATGTAGTGCTGCCATAACAGCACCCGGTCGAGCGCCTTGCCGGCGGCGACTTGTTCATTCCGGGTCTGGGCGGCGAGCAGTTGTTCGAGCAAATGGTCGACCACCGGGTTGGCGATGCCTGCGTAGTTCTTGCTGCCCTTGACCCCGACCTGGCTGGAATGGAAGTACTGCCATTGCTCCAGGCCCGGGCTGAGGGTCTGGTTGAGGGTCATCAGGATCATGTCGTAATCGAACTGATCGAGGCGCTGTTTGTACTGGGCGCGGTCGACCGTGCGCAGCCGTGCGTCGATGCCGATGCTGGCGAGGTTCTCGACGTAAGGCTGAAGGATGCGTTCCAGGTTCGGGTTGACCAGCAGGATCTCAAAGCGCAACGGTTGGCCAATGGCATTCTGTAGTCGCTGACCGTTGAGCTTCCAGCCGGCCTCGGCGAGCAGGCTCAAGGCCTTGCGCATGGTTTCCCGTGGAATGCCGCGGCCTTCGGTCTGCGGCAGGCTGAACGGCTCGATGAGCAACCTGGCGGGCAATTGGTCGCGATAGGGTTTGAGCAACAGCCATTCGTGACCGACCGGTAGCCCGGTGGCGGAAAACTCGCTGTTGGGGTAATAGCTCATGGCACGTGTGTAGGCGCTGCTGAACAGCGTGCGGTTGGTCCACTCGAAATCGAACATCAGCCCCAGCGCTTCACGGACCTTGATCTCGGCGAAGGCTGGCCGCCGGGTGTTCATGAACAGGCCCTGGCTCTGGGTCGGGATCCGGTGCGGGATCTGCGCCTTGATCACCTCGCCACGGCGCACGGCCGGGAAGTCGTAGCCGTTGGCCCAGTTCTTCGCCTGATGCTCGATGTAGATGTCGAACTCGCCGGCCTTGAACGCTTCGAAGGCCACGTCGCTGTCACGGTAGAACTCGACTTCCATGCGATCGACGTTGTACTTGCCGCGATTGACCGGCAGGTCCTTGCCCCAGTAATCCTTGACCCGTTCGAAGACGATCTGCCGCCCGGGGGTTACCGAGGTGATGCGATATGGCCCGCTGCCCAATGGCGGCTCGAAGGTGGTGGCCTTGAAGTCGCGATCTTTCCAGTAGTGCTGGGGCAACACGGGCAACTCGCCCAGGCGCAGGATCAGCAACGGATTGCCGGAGCGTTTGAAGACGAAGCGAATGCGCTGCGGGTTGAGGATGTCGACCCGCGACACTTCCTGAAGGTTGGTGCGGTATTGCGGATGACCTTCCTTGAGCAGCCGTCGGTAAGAGAACGCGACATCGTAAGCGGTGATCGGCGTGCCATCGTGGAAGCGCGCTTCGGGGCGCAGGTTGAACACCACCCAGCTGCGGTCCTCGCTGTATTCCACCGATTGGGCGATCAGGCCATAACTGGACGTCGGCTCATCGCCGGACGGCGCGTACTGGCCGGTACCGACCATCAACGGTTCGTTGAGTTCGTTGATGCCATATTGCAGGAAGTTCCCGGTGGAAACCGGGCTTGAACCTTTGAACGTGTAGGGGTTGAGCGTATCGAAGGTGCCAAACGCCATCACCCGCAACGTACCGCCCTTGGGCGCTTGCGGGTTGACCCAGTCGAAGTGGGTAAATCGGGCCGGGTACTTGAGCGTGCCGAACTGCGCATAACCGTGGCTTTCGCTGATCGTCGCGCTTGCGCAGGTGCTCAAGGCCAGGCTGATCAGGAGCAGGAGGAGGGGACGCTTCAAGTCAGAGATCCGATCCAGGCGGCTTGGGCTTTATCGGCCGTACAGTAACAGCTTGTACCGACAGGAAAAAGCAGTCGTAAACCTAAGTACGCGGTGTGTCAGAAATCATCGGATATCAGGTTTTGGGGCTGCTTCGCAACCCGACGGGAGCAAGCTCTCGCCACAATAGCCCTCGACAGGGCGCGCTGCTTATTGTGGCGAAGCAACCGTCAGCATCTGCCCCGGCTTCAGCGCCTGGCCAACCCGAGGGTTCCAGCGCTTGAGGTGCTGCATTTCGACGTTGAAGCGTTTGGCGACCATGTACAGCGAGTCCCCTTGCTGGACCTTGTATTGGGTCTGCGACTTCTGTTTCTCAGCTTTGCCCGTTGCCTTGCTATTGGCCGCCACTACGGTGTTGACGCGCCCGGATTTGCGCCTGGTAGTGTCCTGCATCACCAGGGTCTGGCCGACCTTGAGGTTCTTGCCGTTCAGCTTGTTCCAGCGTTGCAGGTCTTTGATGTCGACCTTATTGGCCTTGGCAATGGTGCCCAGATTGTCGCCACGTTTGACCCGGTAAGCGCGCTTGACGCTGGCGATTTCGCTGTCGTCGGCACCTTCGAATACCGGCTTGAGCGGCCGCTGGCTGATCAGCTCCTCAGGGCGCATGGTCGACAGGCTGGCGGTCAGCAGTTGCGCCTTGGACGTCGGCACCAGCAGATGCTGGGGACCGTCGATGGTGGTGCGCTGCTTGAAGGCCGGATTGAGCTGGAACAGTTCGTCTTCGTCGATGTTGGCCACCGCGGCAACCTTGGACAGGTCCATGCGCTGGTTGATTTCGACGACCTGGAAGTATGGTTCGTTGGCGATCGGGTTGAGGTTCACGCCATAGGCATCGGGCGCCAACACCACTTGCGACAACGCCAGCAGCTTCGGCACATAAGCCTGGGTTTCCGCCGGCAGCGGCAGGTTCCAGTAATCGGTCGGCAGGCCGAGTCGTTCGTTGCGCTCGATGGCCCGGCTGACCGTGCCTTCGCCGGCGTTGTAGGCCGCCAGGGCCAGCAGCCAGTCGCCGTTGAACATGTCGTGCAGGCGGGTCAGGTAATCCATGGCCGCGGTGGTCGAGGCGGTGATATCGCGACGGCCATCATAGAAACGGGTCTGACGCAGGTTGAAGTAACGCCCGGTGGAAGGAATGAATTGCCAAAGACCCACCGCGTCGGCCCGGGAATAGGCCATCGGGTTGTAGGCGCTTTCAATCACCGGCAACAGCGCCAGTTCCAGCGGCATGTTGCGTTCTTCAAGGCGTTCGACGATGTAGTGAATGTAGAGGCTGCCGCGTTCGCCGGCGTTTTCGAGGAAGGACGGATTACTGGCGAACCATAGGCGCTGTTGCTCGATGCGCGGGTTGACGCCCAGGTTGTCCTGCAACTGGAAGCCTTGGCGCATGCGCTCCCAGATGTCTTGTGGAATTTGCGGTGTCGGTTTTTCGCTGAGCCAGATCGGTTTTTGCTTGGCTCGCGCGGCGACCTTCGGCGTGTGTGTCGCTTCGGTCTGCGGCACATGGCTGGAACAGCCCGCCAAAGTGGCGGACACAGCCACCGCAATGGCTTGAGCCAAGCGGGTCAATGCGTCTGAATTGATGGCTTTACGAATAGATGACGACATTGGCTGGAAGTAAGTTCCGGGCAAAAATGTCGGGCGATTCTAGAAAGCGCACCCCCTGCGGTCAACCATTCAGAACTTTTGTACCAGCGCACAGGATCTTTAGAACGTATCTTTCCAAGCCCGTAGTGCCGCAAAGACCGCACTCGGCGCCCGGTTTTCCGTTCCGTTCCGTTCGTCCACTTTTTCTTTAACGGATGTTTCGCCGGTACGCAAAAACGGATTGGTGCGCTTTTCCAGCGCCAGTGTCGAAGGCAGCGTCATGGTTCCGGCTTCCCGTTGCCGGGTGACTTTGGCCAGTCGTTCGAGGGTATCGGAGTTGCCCGGTTCGACCGCCACGGCAAACTTCAGATTGCTCAGGGTGTATTCGTGGGTGCAATAGACCAGCGTGTCTTCGGGAAGCGCCGCGAGACGGCTCAGCGAGTGATGCATTTGCTCGGGTGTGCCTTCGAACAATCGTCCGCAACCGGCAGCGAACAGGGTGTCGCCGCAAAACAGATGGCCGTGGTGATAATAGGCGATGTGCCCGAGGGTATGGCCTGGCACTTTGATGACCTCGAAGTCCCAGCCCAGCACGTTGATACGGTCGTCGTCCTTGAGGGCCACGTCCCGCGCCGGGATGGTTTCGCTGGCCGGGCCATAGACGGTCGCGTCTGTCGCTTTTTTCAGCCGCTCGACGCCGCCGACATGGTCATGATGGTGATGAGTGATCAGAATGTCGCTTAACACCCAACCCGGGTGCGCCGCGAGCCAGGCCTGTACCGGCGCGGCATCGCCCGGATCGACCACGGCGCAGCGCCGGGTGCCGTGGTCTTGTAACAACCAGATGTAGTTGTCGGTGAAGGCGGGCAGGGCACTGATCTGTATCATCGTCGGATTCGCCAAGCGGAAAACATTGGCGCATCTTAGAACTTCCTGGCGCGTTGGAGAATGCAATGACCGATAAAGCGTTCGCTCAGGCTGATCCTGACTGGCTGGCGTTGATCAGCGCGGCCCGTGAGTGGCTGTCCGGCCCCATCGGGCAATTTCTGCTCGACGAAGAACGACGCATGCTCGAAGACGAGTTGGGGCGCTTCTTCGGTGGTTATCTGGTGCATTACGGCCCCTCGGCGCAGACTCCCCCGTCGGCACCGCAGGTCCAGCGCAATGTGCGGCTCGGTGCGCCGTTGCCGGGGGTCGAGATCGTCTGCGAAGAGCAGGCCTGGCCCCTGAGCGAGCATGCCGCTGATGTGGTGGTGTTGCAGCACGGACTGGATTTCTGCCTGTCGCCCCACGGTTTGTTGCGCGAAGCGGCGAGCAGCGTGCGCCCCGGCGGGCATCTGCTGATTATCGGGATCAACCCCTGGAGCAGCTGGGGCCTGCGTCACGTATTCGCCCATGACGCCTTGCGTCAGGCTCGCTGCATTTCGCCGTCGCGGGTCAGCGACTGGTTGAACCTGCTGGGCTTCGCGCTGGAGAAACGCCGCTTCGGGTGCTATCGTCCGCCGCTCGCCTCACCCGCCTGGCAGGCCCGTCTGGCCGGTTGGGAACGCAAGGCCGGTGACTGGCAATTGTCGGGTGGCGGCTTCTATTTATTGGTCGCGCGCAAGATCGTTGTGGGGCTGCGGCCGTTGCGTCAGGAGCGGCGCGAGCCAATGGGCAAGCTGATCCCGTTACCGATGGCCAAGGTCAACCGTCGCCATATCGAGCCGTAATACACGTTTATATTCCCGGCCGGGTTCGCCCCGGCCTCGGGCATCGTCGATCACCGATCGGCGAGCCACCGCATTTTCTGGATAGATTGGCATGAGCGATAGCGTAGAACTCTTCACCGATGGCGCCTGCAAGGGCAACCCTGGCCCGGGCGGCTGGGGGGCGTTGCTGGTGTACAAGGGTGTTGAAAAGGAACTCTGGGGCGGCGAAGCCAACACCACCAACAACCGCATGGAGTTGATGGGCGCGATCCGCGGCCTGGAAGAACTCAAGCGCTCCTGCGACGTACTGCTGGTGACCGACTCCCAGTACGTGATGAAAGGCATCAACGAGTGGATGGCCAACTGGAAGAAACGCGGCTGGAAAACCGCGTCGAAAGAACCGGTGAAAAACGCCGACCTGTGGAAACTGCTCGACGAGCAGGTCAACCGCCACAATGTCACCTGGAAATGGGTGCGCGGGCACATTGGCCATCATGGCAACGAACGGGCTGACCAGCTGGCCAACCGTGGCGTTGATGAAGTGCGCGGGTACAAGCAAGCCTAGACCCTCTACGGATGATCGTTCCCATGCTCTGCGTGGGAATGCCGCCAGGGACGCTCCGCGTTCCGCTTCGCGGGTGACGCAGAGCGTCACGGGATGCATTCCTTTGCTGCGCGTGGGAACGATCAGATTGCGGACGCCCGCCCGATCCCGCGAGCGTGATAACATCGCCGCTTTTGCACGATTGACCCGTTGAGAGCTGAGCACTGATGGCCACCAGATCCGTTGTACTCGATACCGAAACCACCGGCATGCCGGTGACCGACGGCCACCGGATTATCGAAATCGGTTGTGTCGAGTTGATCGGTCGGCGCCTGACCGGCCGGCATTTCCACGTATACCTGCAACCGGATCGCGAGAGTGACGAGGGCGCCATCGGCGTCCATGGCATCACTAACGAGTTTCTGGTGGGCAAACCGCGTTTTACGGAAGTGGCCGATGAGTTTTTTGAATTCATCAAGGGCGCACAGCTGATCATCCATAACGCGGCGTTCGACGTTGGCTTCATCAACAACGAATTTGCGCTGATGGGCCAGCACGATCGCGCGGACATCACGCAACACTGCACGGTCCTCGACACCCTGATCATGGCCCGGGAACGTCACCCGGGGCAGCGCAACAGTCTCGACGCCTTGTGCAAACGTTACGGTGTCGACAACTCCGGCCGTGAACTGCACGGCGCCTTGCTCGACTCAGAGATTCTCGCCGACGTTTACCTGACCATGACCGGCGGCCAGACCAGCCTGTCGTTGGCCGGTAACGCATCCGATGGCAATGGGTCCGGTGAGGGCGCGGACAACTCCGCTACCGAAATCCGTCGTCTTCCGGCCGACCGTCAGCCAGCCCGGATCATCCGCGCCAGTGAAGAAGATTTGGCTCAACACATGGCACGTCTGGAAGCCATCGCCAAATCCGCCGGCGCACCGTCGCTGTGGCAGCAATTGGCCGAGGCCAAGGCTCAGGCCTGAAGGCCTTAAAAGATCGCACCCAATGCCCCACTTCAGGGCATCCCCTCGCCACATGCGCTTCAACCCTCTACCCTGAGGTTATTGGCAGGCCATGGTCTGCCGCCTCAGGACGCCGAGCCTCATGTATAAAGATTTGAAATTCCCGGTCCTGATCGTCCACCGCGACATCAAGGCCGACACCGTTGCCGGTGATCGTGTGCGGGGCATTGCCCGGGAACTGGAGCAGGAAGGCTTCAGCATTGTCTCGGCGGTCGATTACACCGAGGGGCGTATGGTCGCCTCGACCCATCACGGCCTCGCCTGCATGTTGATTGCCGCCGAAGACGCCAGCTCCAATGCTCACCTTCTACAGAACATGGCTGAGCTGATCCGCCGGGCACGGGTTCGGGCACCGGACCTGCCGATCTTCGCCCTGGGGGAGCAGGTCACCCTGGAAAATGCCCCGGCCGACGCCATGGCCGAGCTCAATCAGCTGCGCGGCATTCTCTATCTGTTCGAAGACACCGTGCCATTCCTCGCCCGTCAGGTCGCTCGCGCTGCGCGCAAGTATCTGGACGGTTTGCTGCCACCGTTCTTCAAGGCGCTGGTGCAACATACCGCCGACTCCAATTATTCCTGGCACACCCCCGGCCATGGCGGCGGCGTGGCCTACCACAAGAGCCCGGTGGGGCAGGCGTTTCACCAGTTTTTCGGGGAAAACACCCTGCGTTCGGATTTGTCGGTGTCGGTGCCGGAGCTCGGTTCGCTGCTCGATCACACCGGCCCGCTGGCGGAGGCAGAAGCGCGAGCCGCGCGCAATTTCGGCGCCGATCACACCTTTTTCGTGATCAATGGCACCTCGACTGCCAACAAGATCGTCTGGCATTCCATGGTGGCCCGCGATGATCTGGTGCTGGTGGATCGCAACTGCCACAAGTCGGTGCTGCACTCGATCATCATGACCGGCGCGATTCCGCTGTACCTGTGCCCGGAGCGTAATGAGCTGGGAATCATCGGTCCGATTCCGTTGAGTGAGTTCAGCCGCGAATCGATCCAGGCCAAGATCGACGCCAGCCCGCTGACCCAGGGCCGCGAGCCCAAGGTCAAGTTGGCGGTGGTGACCAATTCGACTTACGACGGCCTCTGTTACAACGCCGAGCTGATCAAACAGAGCCTGGGCAACAGCGTCGAAGTGCTGCATTTCGACGAGGCCTGGTACGCCTACGCGGCGTTCCACGAGTTCTTTGCCGGTCGTTACGGCATGGGCACTTCCCGCAGCGAAGACAGCCCTTTGGTGTTCACCACCCATTCCACACACAAACTGCTGGCGGCGTTCAGCCAGGCGTCGATGATTCACGTTCAGGACGGCGGTGCGCGGCAACTGGATCGCGACCGTTTCAACGAAGCGTTCATGATGCACATCTCGACCTCGCCGCAGTACAGCATCATCGCCTCGCTGGACGTGGCGTCGGCGATGATGGAAGGGCCGGCCGGTCGTTCGCTGTTGCAGGAAATGTTCGACGAAGCCCTGAGCTTTCGCCGGGCCCTGGCCAATCTGCGTCAGCATATCGCCGCCGATGACTGGTGGTTTTCTATCTGGCAACCCCCCTCGGCCGAAGGTATCGAGCAGGTGGTCACCGAAGACTGGTTGCTGCAACCCGACGCCGATTGGCATGGCTTTGGCGGTGTGACCGACGACTACGTGCTGCTCGATCCGATCAAGGTCACGCTGGTGATGCCGGGTTTGACGGCGGGCGGTGCCCTGAGTACGCGGGGGATTCCGGCGGCGGTGGTCAGCAAATTCCTCTGGGAACGCGGGCTGGTCGTGGAAAAAACCGGGCTGTATTCGTTTCTGGTGCTGTTCTCCATGGGCATCACCAAGGGCAAATGGAGCACGCTGCTGACCGAGTTGCTGGAATTCAAGCGCAATTATGACGCCAACGTCAGCCTGGCCATCTGCCTGCCGTGCGTGGCGCAACAGAACGTTGCCCGCTATCAAGGCATGGGTTTGCGCGATCTGTGCGATCAATTGCACGCCTGTTATCGCAGCAATGCCACGGCCAAACACCTCAAACGCATGTACACGGTGCTGCCGGAAGTCGCGATGAAGCCGGCGCACGCCTATGATCAATTGGTACGCGGGGACGTGGAGGCCGTTTCGATCGATGCCCTGGACGGGCGGATCGCGGCGGTGATGCTGGTGCCATACCCGCCGGGGATCCCGTTGATCATGCCCGGCGAGCGGTTCACCGAGTCGACCCGTTCGATCATCGATTACCTGAAGTTTGCCCGTACGTTCGACAGTAGCTTCCCCGGGTTTGTCGCCGATGTGCATGGCTTGCAACATGAAGACGAGGGCAATGGACGGCATTACACCGTCGATTGCATCAAGGAATGAGGACCTTTGCGCGTATGCAACCCGTCATGAATCCCAAATACCCAGGCCTCTCGGTGCGTGTCGCCGATGAGGGTTTTGCGGCTTATATCTGGGGCAGTGATTTCAGTTTTGAAGTCGCCGCCTATGGAGCAGCAGAAATCGGTAAACCGGTGGCGCAATGGCCGGTGACGCCGATCACCCCGTACCGCAAGTGCTACGGCATCGATCCCGAGGAGTTCAGCGGTTTTCGCGATGCCGCCGACAGTGCGATTTTCATGGCCTATCTGGATGACGAGCCGGTGGGGCACCTGGTGGTGAGCACCAACTGGAACGGCTTTGCCCATATCGATGAGCTGGCGGTGCATGCGCCGGCGCGTCGCCATGGCGTGGCCAAGTCGTTGCTGGACGTGGCGCAGTTCTGGAGTCGCAAGAAAAAATTGCCGGGCATCATGCTGGAAACCCAGAACAACAACCTGGGCGCCTGTCGGCTTTACGAACGTTGTGGCTACGTGGTCGGCGGGATCGATCATCTGCGTTATCGCGGGATCGACCCGAACACCGCCGAAGTAGCGTTGTTCTGGTATCGACTGTTCGATAACCCGCTGGAAAACCCGATCAGCTCGCCAGCATCGCCCCGGCTTGTTCCGTGATGATGGCCAGTAGCGCCTGAATGGCCGAAGAGGGCTCGGCGTTCTTCAGGCTCAAGGCATAGACGCTGATCGGCACGGCGGGCGCCAACGGGCAGGCGTCGAGCCCGGCCGACTTGGCGCCGAGGGCGGTGAACGGATCGACGATCGCCAGGCCTTCGCCGGCCTCGACCATGCTGCGCATCATTTGATGAGTCTGGACCCGGGTCTGGATGACCGGGGCAGGGCGCAGCGCATGCAGTTTGTTATCCAGCGCCGGG
Organism: Pseudomonas frederiksbergensis; assembly: GCF_017114915.1. Classification (GTDB taxonomy): domain Bacteria; phylum Pseudomonadota; class Gammaproteobacteria; order Pseudomonadales; family Pseudomonadaceae; genus Aquipseudomonas; species Aquipseudomonas frederiksbergensis_I. Next base: position 59,080 of record NZ_JAAUOE010000019.1, on the reverse strand, counting down.
CTGAGCGGGTCGTGACCTTCCAGGCCGACCATCGCCTGGCCGGCCAGGTCTTGCAGCGAGATGTACTTCTGTTTCGGTTGCAGCCAGCCATGGGGCGCCAATAGCTGAAGCTTGCCCTGCGCGATGACCTGGCAATGGATGTCGGCGTGGTCCGGGTCGTGCAGGCTCAGACCCAGATCGCTTTCACGCAGCAGCAGGCTTCTGACAATCTCGCGGGTCGGCTGGCTCAGGAGGGTGCAAGGCGCGTCGGGGAGGCGTCGGCGCAGGGCCGCGATGCTCTGGGGCAACAATTGTTGCGCCAAAGGTGGGGTGCAGATAATTCGCAGGGGTGGGGCCAGATATTGCTTGAGGCTGCTGGCCAGTCGCTGGACCGGCTCAAGGGCTTCGTAGACGCGGGCGATCTCGACCTGCAACTCCCGCGCCTCGCGGGTGGCTTGCAGACGGCCACGCACGCTGGCAAACAGCATGAACCCCAGCTGATCCTCGGCATCGCGCAGGGTGCGTTCAACCTCGGTCACGGGCAACTGCAACCATTCGGCGGCGGTGCCCAGGTGACCGGTCTGCAGGAGCGCCTGGATCACTTCGATATGACGTAAACGCATGCGTGAAGTCCATGTTCAGCAGGTGAGGGAGTCAGTGACTGAATCCTAACTCAAGTGCGCGCATATGACTTCTGCTCATAACAGCGGGTTATGAGGCAACGTTCGTTTCAGGTTCGCGAATGAGGGTGACGCCGGTTTGCACCAGCACAAACGCATTGTCGTCGAGTTTGTTGACCCGGTCGCCAATGGCCAGTTTATAGGTGGTGACAGGCGCAGAGCCGGCCTGGCCGTCGTGCGATGGTGTGGATTCCTGGAACTCATGCACGGAATAAATGCGGCCTTCCGCGTCTCTTGCATGGAACTGACCGACGAGTACTGCTGCCATCTGCTTAGAACCTCTGGGGATAAATCACTCAATTTGCGGCTCTGTAGACCGTGGTTGGGCGAGGTAAGTTTTCCTACAGGAAAAAAATAGTCAGGGGCGGCGATTTTCCAGCGCCCGCTGGTTGAATCGTCATTGCGATCATCTATAACTAGAAGCTCTTCCCATCGAACAGTCGAGAATCTTCCATGAGCAATGTCTACGAGATCGCCGTTCTGGTCGGCAGCCTGAGAAAAGCATCGATCAACCGCAAGGTCGCGCTGGCGCTGGCCGAGCTGGCGCCTGCCAATCTGAAGCTGACTATCGTCGAAATCGGCGATTTGCCGCTGTACAACGAAGACATCGATGGAGATTCACCGCCGGCAGCCTACAGCACTTTCCGACAACAAGTGCGGTCATCCGACGCGGTGCTGTTCGTGACCCCGGAATACAACCGTTCGGTGCCGGCGCCGTTGAAGAACGCGATCGACGTCGGTTCGCGCCCCTATGGCAAGAGTGTCTGGGACGGCAAGCCGGGCGCGGTGATCAGCGCTTCACCGGGCGCCGTCGGCGGGTTTGGGGCCAACCACAACGTGCGCCAGTCCATGGTCTTTCTCAACGTACCGTGCATGCAGCAGCCGGAAGCCTACCTGGGCGGCGCCGGTTCAGCATTCGACGAAGCGGGCAAGTTGTCGGAGTCGCTCAAGCCGTTCCTGCAGAAATTCATCGATGCGTATGCGCAGTGGGTCGAGCAGCATAAGAAGCTATGACCTTGTGCGGGGGGGCAGGCGACATCCATGTTGACGGTACCGCCGCCTTCGCGGGCAAGCCTCGCTCCTACAGATAAGTGTCGTTCACACATTTTGCGACCGACAAAAAACTGTAGGAGCGAGGCTTGCCCGCGAAGAGGCCCTCGCAGGCGCCGAAAAACTCAGCCACTGCCCGGCACATTCGGCCAAAGGTCGGACACCAGAAACAGCCGCTCGGCCTCTTCCCAATCCCCGTTCGCACTCTCCGTCAGTCGCACCATCAATTGCGCCGGTGCCAGCGGGTCCAGGTCACTCAGCCATGCGTTCAGCTGTTCAGCGTTCCAGGTCTGCTCCTCGGGATAGTGCGCCGGTGCGAGCCAGGCATGGCGGGGCAGGGGTTGCCAGCGACCGAATGGACGCTGCACGACAAACTGCGCCCAGTCCTTCTGATGCAGCCAGCTGCCGCGCAAATGCTGAGGGTGTGCGCCGCTCGGTGGCTCGGCCTGCCCCGGCCACGGATAGAGCAGATAACCGCCCAGCCACAGGTGCGCACTGAACTGTTGGATATCCAGCGACGCCAGCACCTCACGGCTCTCCGCCCGCGCGGAAATCGGTAATTGATGCCGGCTCAGGTGTTCCAGTTTGCGGTCCAGCCGATCATGACAACCCGGTCCGAGCCACTGCGCGGTGTCATGGCCGTCACCGTTCTGCGGGCCGAGGTAGAGCTTGATCGCCAGTTCCAGGTGATGCACGCCATCGCGATCGCGCAGCAGCATGTCCAACTCACCGAGGGTATGGCCTTCGCGACGGATCGGCATGTTGGCGGCGATCAGCTCGATCCCCGGCGCGTGCCGCACGGCGTACTGCCACAGCCGTTCGTAGTACAAACCCAGGCGCCGGGTCCTGGCCTGGGCCAGCCAGTGCAGCAGGTCGTAACTGTCACGGTCCAGTTGGCGGAGCCAGTGTTCCAGGCGCTCGGGGGCCTGCACCCAATCGCTGCCAGCCAGGGGATGACGCTGTGGCCACGGGGTGACGCTGAGCATCGGCGGCGCGAGGATGACCCAGGCCAGGTCGCGCACTTCAGGGTGGCGCAACTGGTGAGGTAACTGGAGCAAGTCTGGAAATAGGATCATCTTGCGAGCATAGCCCGAAACGCGAGCATACCGTTGTGGCTGAAAGGGTTTTGTCTACGCCGCGCTTTCGCCCATAATCGTGTTTTTCGCCGCCACACACGTTAGGGGCCCCATGGAGCAATTTCGTAATATCGGCATCATCGGTCGCCTGGGCAGTTCTCAGGTGCTGGATACCGTCCGCCGACTGAAACGGTTTCTGCTCGATCGTCACCTGCACGTGATCCTCGAAGACACCATCGCCGAAGTCCTGCCGGGCCATGGCCTGCAAACCTCGTCGCGCAAGATGCTCGGTGAAGTCTGTGACATGGTGATTGTGGTTGGTGGTGACGGCAGCCTGCTGGGCGCCGCCCGGGCATTGGCCCGGCACAATATTCCGGTGCTCGGCATCAACCGTGGCAGCCTGGGGTTCCTCACCGATATTCGCCCCGATGAGCTGGAAGTCAAAGTCGCCGAAGTGCTCGACGGCCACTATCTGGTGGAAAACCGCTTCCTGCTGCAAGCCGAAGTCCGGCGCCACGCCGAGGCCATAGGCCAGGGCGATGCGCTGAACGATGTAGTGCTGCACCCCGGCAAGTCGACGCGGATGATCGAGTTCGAGCTGTACATCGATGGCCAGTTCGTCTGCAGCCAAAAGGCCGATGGCCTGATCGTCGCCACACCGACCGGCTCGACCGCCTACGCGCTGTCGGCGGGCGGCCCGATCATGCATCCCAAGCTCGACGCTATTGTGATTGTGCCCATGTACCCCCATACCTTGTCGGGTAGGCCGATTGTGGTCGATGGCAACAGTGAGCTGAAAATCGTCGTGTCCAAAGATATGCAGATTTACCCGCAAGTCTCCTGTGACGGGCAGAACCACTTCACCTGCGCGCCCGGTGACACCATCACCGTCAGCAAGAAAGCGCAGAAGTTGCGGCTGATTCACCCGCTCGACCACAACTACTATGAAGTCTGCCGGACCAAGCTCGGCTGGGGCAGCAAGTTGGGTGGTGGAGGCGACTGATGCTCGATCCCGCGCGTAGCTACGACCTGATCGGTGACGTGCACGGTTGCGCTCTGACCCTTGAGCACTTGCTCGACCGGCTCGGTTACCACAAACAGGCGGGTGTCTGGCGGCATCCGTCGCGCATGGCGGTGTTCCTGGGCGACATCATCGACCGTGGTCCGCGGATTCGCGAGGCGCTGCACATCGTCCACGACATGGTCGAGGCCGGCCAGGCGCTGTGCATCATGGGCAACCATGAATTCAACGCCCTGGGCTGGAGCACGCCGGCGCTGCCTGGCAGTGGCCAGCAGTTCGTGCGTGAACACACGCCGCGCCACGCGCGCCTGCTCCAGGAAACCCTGACCCAGTTCGAAGATCATCCCGCGGAATGGCATGACTTCCTGCAATGGTTCTACCAGCTGCCCTTGTTCGTCGATGCCGGGCGTTTTCGCGTGGTGCATGCCTGCTGGGACGCCAGTCTGATCGAACCGTTGCGCGGGTTGTTCCCCGACGGCTGCATCGATGAACACTTCCTCCAGGCCTGCGCGGTGCCGGGCAGTTTCGCCTGCACCGTGTTCGATCGCCTGTTGCGCGGCACCGACATGCGCTTGCCCCACGGCTTGACCATGACCAGCGGCGACGGCCTGACGCGCTCGTTCTTCCGCACCAAATTCTGGGAAGACGACCCGCAAACCTACGGCGATATCGTGTTCCAGCCCGACGCCTTGCCCGAGCCGGTAGCCCGTACGCCACTGTCGTCCAGCGAAAAAGACAACTTGCTGCGCTATGGCATCGATGAGCCGCTGTTATTCGTCGGCCACTACTGGCGCAGTGGTAAACCGGCGCCGATCCGCCCGAACCTGGCGTGCCTGGATTACAGCGCGGTGCTCTACGGCAAACTGGTCGCTTATCGTCTGGATCAGGAAACCCGTCTCGACCCGCATAAATTTGTCTGGGTCGATGTCGAGCGGCCGGAGGTGATGCAATGACGGCGGTTGCGGTATTGCGTCTGCCGCTGGCGGTGGATTTGAGCGGGTTCGTCAAACTGCTGCAGCGCATGCAAGTGCCCCATCGGGTCAGCGAAGAAGCGGGCGAGCAAGTGCTGTGGGTGCCCGCCAGCATCAGTGAAGACGTGCGTTCGTTGTACGAACGCTTTCCGGCCGGCGACCCGGATCAGCAACTGGATATCCCGATCGCGCAAACCCGGCAGCGTCCGGGCTTCGTCGAGCAGTTGCGCCACAGCAAGGCCACGGCGTTGGTGCTGTTGCTGAGCCTGATCGTCGGCGTGGTGACGCTGCTGGGTGAAAACCTCGAGACGATGCGCTGGCTGACCTTCCTCGATTTCCGCGTGGTCGGTGACTACATCCATTTCACGCCACTGGCCGACAGCCTGGAGGCGGGGCAGTGGTGGCGGCTGATGACGCCGATGCTGATTCACTTCGGCATCCTGCACCTGGCCATGAACGGCATGTGGTATTGGGAACTGGGGCGGCGCATCGAGTCGCGTCAGGGCAGCATCAACCTGATCGGCCTGACGTTGCTGTTCAGCCTGGTGTCCAACTATACGCAATACCTTTTCAGCGGCCCGAGCCTGTTCGGCGGGTTGTCCGGGGTGCTGTACGGCCTGCTCGGGCATTGCTGGATCTTCCAGCTGTTGTCGCCCAACCCGGCGTATCGCCTGCCCCGCGGGGTGTTGGCGATGATGCTGGTGTGGTTGCTGGTGTGCCTGTCGGGGCTGGTCTCGATGATCGGTTTCGGCGAGATTGCCAACGCGGCCCACGTCAGCGGGTTAATCATCGGATGCTTCACCGGTTTGTTGGGCGGTTTGTACAACCGCCGTAAACTGGCCGTCTAAACAGTTATGAATAAAGAGCGCGGAGCCCTTGATGTCCTCTTTTAATGAAATGATCAAAAACATCACCCCGGATATCTACCAGAGCCTGAAACTGGCGGTGGAAATCGGCAAATGGTCCGACGGTGGCAAACTCACCGCCGAGCAGCGCGAACTGTCCCTGCAAGCGATGATTGCCTGGGAAATCCAAAACCTGCCCGAAGAAGAGCGCACCGGCTACATGGGCCCGCAGGAGTGCGCATCGAAGTCGATCGAAGTGCCAAACATTCTGTTCAAGTCGGATGCCATCCATTGATCGAGATTGGCCGCGGTGCAATCAGCAAAATGTCGGCGCGCCTTGACGGGCCGAACGTGCAGTACGCTTTTCGTCTGGGCGACGCCGAGGTACCGGTCAATCCGTTGATCGGCACCACGGTGCGCCTGGAATACCTGGGGGCGATCCACTGCACCCATTGCGGACGCAAGACCAAAACCAGTTTCAGCCAGGGTTACTGCTACCCGTGCATGACCAAACTGGCCCAGTGCGACATCTGCATCATGAGCCCGGAACGTTGCCACTACGACGCCGGTACTTGCCGGGAGCCTGAGTGGGGCGAAAAATTCTGCATGACCGACCATGTGGTGTACCTGGCCAATTCGTCGGGGATCAAGGTCGGCATTACCCGTGCCACGCAGTTGCCGACCCGCTGGCTCGATCAGGGCGCCAGCCAGGCCTTGCCGATCATGCGCGTCGCGACCCGCCAGCAGTCGGGCTTCGTCGAAGACCTGTTCCGCAGCCAGGTCGCCGACAAAACCAACTGGCGTGCTTTACTCAAGGGCGATGCGGTGTCGGTCGACCTGATACAGGTTCGCGATCAGCTGTTTGAAAGCTGCGCCGAAGGTTTGCACGGTTTACAGGAACGATTTGGCCTACAGGCAATCCAGACCATTACCAATGTCGAACCGCTCGAGATCCGCTATCCGGTCGAGCAATACCCGGCCAAGATTGTCAGCTTCAACCTGGACAAGAACCCGATTGCCGAAGGCACGCTGCTGGGGATCAAGGGCCAGTACCTGATTTTCGACACCGGCGTGATCAATATTCGTAAATACACGGCCTACCAGCTCGCCGTGCATCAGTAAGGACTCCAGCATGCGCACCGAACAACCGAAGATGATCTACCTGAAGGACTATCAGGCCCCCGAGTACCTGATCGACGAGACGCACCTGACCTTCGAGTTGTTCGAGGACCACAGCCTGGTCCATGCGCAACTGGTGATGCGCCGCAATCCGGAACGTGGTCCAGGCCTGCCGCCGCTGGTGCTGGACGGCCAGCAACTCGAACTGCTGTCGGTGACACTGGCCGACCGTGAGCTGAGCGCCGCCGACTACCAACTGACCGAGAACCACCTGACCCTGCACCCGACCGAAACAAGCTTCACAGTCGATACCAGCGTCCGGATTCACCCGGAAACCAACACCGCCCTGGAAGGCCTGTACAAGTCCGGCACCATGTTCTGCACCCAGTGCGAGGCCGAAGGCTTCCGCAAGATCACCTATTACCTCGACCGCCCGGATGTGATGAGTGCGTTCACCACCACGGTGGTCGCCGAGCAGCACAGCTATCCGGTGCTGCTGTCCAACGGCAACCCGATTGCCTCAGGTCCCGGCGAAGACGGCCGGCACTGGGCGACCTGGGAAGACCCGTTCAAGAAGCCTGCCTACCTGTTCGCGCTGGTGGCCGGTGATCTGTGGTGCGTCGAAGACACCTTCACCACCATGACCGAGCGCTCCGTGGCGCTGCGCATCTACGTCGAGCCAGAAAACATCGACAAGTGCCAGCACGCCATGAACAGCCTGAAGAAGTCCATGCGCTGGGACGAAGAGGTCTACGGTCGCGAGTACGACCTGGACATCTTCATGATCGTCGCCGTCAACGACTTCAACATGGGCGCCATGGAGAACAAGGGCCTCAACATTTTCAACTCCAGCGCCGTGCTGGCCCGCGCCGAAACCGCTACCGACGCCGCGCACCAGCGGGTCGAGGCGATCGTCGCCCACGAATACTTCCACAACTGGTCGGGCAACCGCGTGACCTGCCGCGACTGGTTTCAGCTGTCGCTGAAGGAAGGCTTCACCGTGTTCCGTGATTCGGAATTCTCGGCCGACATGAACTCGGCCACGGTCAAACGCATCCAGGACGTGGCGTACCTGCGCACCCACCAGTTCGCCGAAGACGCCGGCCCCATGGCCCACGCCGTGCGCCCGGACAGCTTCATCGAGATTTCCAACTTCTACACCCTGACCGTGTACGAAAAGGGTTCGGAAGTGGTCGGCATGATCCACACCTTGCTCGGCGCTGACGGTTTCCGCAAAGGCAGCGACCTGTACTTCGAGCGCCATGACGGCCAGGCCGTGACCTGTGACGACTTCATCAAGGCCATGGAAGATGCCAATGGCATCGACCTCGCCCAGTTCAAGCGCTGGTACAGCCAGGCCGGGACACCGCGTCTGGCGGTGAGCGAGTCCTACGACGCCGCGGCGAAAACCTACAGCCTGACCTTCCGCCAGAGCTGCCCGGAAACGCCGGACAAGGTGGAAAAACTGCCGTTCGTGATTCCGGTGGAGCTGGGGCTGCTTGATTCGAAAGGCGCGGCGATTGCACTGCGTCTGTCCGGCGAAGCCAGCGCTCAAGGCACGTCTCGGGTGATCTCGGTGACTGAAGCCGAGCAAACCTTCACCTTCGTCGACATGGCTGAAAAGCCGCTGCCTTCGTTGCTGCGCGGCTTCTCGGCCCCGGTGAAACTGAGCTTCCCGTACGACCGCGATCAGTTGATGTTCCTGATGCAGCACGACAGCGACGGTTTCAACCGCTGGGATGCCGGCCAGCAATTGTCGGTGCAGGTGCTGCAAGAGCTGATCGAACAGCAGCAGAAGGGCGAGGCGCTGGTGCTGGATCCGCGTTTGGTTGCGGCGCTGCGTACCGTGCTGTCCGACGAGTCGCTGGATCAGGCCATGGTCGCCGAAATGCTTTCGCTGCCGAGCGAAGCGTACCTGACAGAAATCAGTGAAGTGGCGGATGTCGAGGCTATTCACACAGCTCGCGAATTTGCCCGTAAGCAATTGGCTGAAGGTTTGTTCGAGGCATTGTGGCTGCGTTATCAGGCCAATCGCGATCTCTCGAAGCAAACGCCGTATGTGGCCGAGGCCGAGCATTTCGCCCGTCGCGCCCTGCAGAACATTGCGCTGTCGTACCTGATGCTCAGCGGCAAGCCGCAAGTGTTGGCGGCAACCCTTGAACAGTTCGACACCTGCGACAACATGACCGAGCGCCTGACCGCGCTGGCAGTGCTGGTGAATTCGCCGTTCGAAGAGCAGAAAGCCAAGGCATTGGCGAGCTTCGCCGAACACTTCAAGGACAATCCGCTGGTCATGGATCAGTGGTTCAGCGTCCAGGCTGGCAGCACCTTGCCGGGTGCTCTGGAACGGGTCAAAGCCTTGATGCAACACCACGCGTTCACGATCAAGAACCCGAACAAGGTGCGCGCACTGATCGGCGCGTTTGCCGGGCAGAACCTGATCAACTTCCACGCGGCGGATGGTTCCGGGTATCGCTTCCTGGCGGATCTGGTGATTGAGCTCAACGGCTTCAATCCGCAGATCGCTTCTCGCCAACTGGCGCCGTTGACCCGCTGGCGCAAGTACGACAGCGCCCGTCAGGCGCTGATGAAAGGCGAACTGGAGCGGATTCTCGCTTCGGGGCAGCTGTCCAGCGACGTGTACGAAGTGGTCAGCAAAAGCCTGGCCTGACCTTACTCACCTGATCATTCCCACGCTCCGCGTGGGAATGCCGCCATGGACGCTCTGCGTCCGCTGTTGAAGCTGTGACGCGGAGCGTCACGGGATGCATTCCCACGCAGAGCGTGGGAACGATCTTTCTGAGTATCCCCCCCGGTTAACAAAAGATAACGTGGTGTCGATTGTCAGAGCTTTCCAAACCCCGATAGGATAAGCCCAGCTTCCGTAGGGGCTCTGGATTGCGGGCTTCAGGACTATGCTTCTGAATAGGGCAATCCCGGTAAGCACCCCTTACGGCGCCCTGAAAGGTTGAACGACCTAACAATAATAAAGGGGGAAGGTCTATGAGTGAGCCTGTCATGGGTGTGAGTATTTGCCGCCCGCCGGCGTTACGCAGGTTCGCGTTGCTGGCTACAGCGCTCTCGCTGTTGGGCTGTGCCGTGCTGTCGGCACCTGTGCTGGCCGCTGCCGCGCCAGCCTCCGATGTGGTTTATTCCGTTGAATCCGCCAAGGCCAGCAAAGGCCTGATGCTCGATGTCGTACACGCCGGCAAGCGCCTGGTGGCGGTCGGCGATCGCGGGCACATCCTCTATTCCGATGACCAGGGCGCGACCTGGACCCAGGCCAAGGTGCCGACCCGGCAACTGCTGACGGCGGTATTTTTTGTCGATGACAAACACGGCTGGGCCGTCGGCCATGACGCGCAGATCCTCGCCAGCGAAGACGGCGGCGTCACCTGGACCAAACAATTCGAAGACCTGAGGCGCGAATCGCCGCTGCTCGACGTCTGGTTCAAGGACGTCAACAGCGGTTTTGCCGTGGGCGCTTACGGTGCCCTGCTGGAAACCACCGACGGCGGCAAGCACTGGGAAGACGTCAGCGACCGCCTGGACAACGAAGATCAGTACCACCTCAACGCCATTGCCGCGGTCAAGGATTCCGGCATTTTCGTCGTCGGCGAGCAGGGCAGCATGTTCCGCTCCGCCGATGAGGGGCAGACCTGGGAAAAGCTTGAAGGCCCGTACGAAGGCTCGCTGTTTGGTGTGATCGGCACCGCGCAACCGGCCACGCTGCTGGCTTACGGCTTGCGGGGCAATCTTTACCGCTCCACGGATTTCGGCAGCACCTGGGAGCAGGTCGAACTCAAGGCTGCCCGTGGTGCGCTGGAGTTCGGCCTGTCCGGCGCCACGCTGCTCGACGACGGTTCCATCGTGATTGTCGGCAACGGCGGCAGCGTCATTCGCAGCAGCGACGACGGCGAAACCTTCAGCGTCTTCAACCGCCCGGATCGCATCTCCGTCTCGGCGGTCACGGCGGCGGGCGACGGTAATCTGATTCTGGCAGGCCAGGGCGGCGTTCGCGTCACTTCGCCAACGGGCACAGAGAATGGAAAAAACGGGTCGTCCAAATGAGCCGGGCAAATAATAAGAAGGCGGGTCTATGACATCCTTAAGCACTCCTCAACAGGACAAGGCGACGTTTCTGGAACGCCTGATCTTCAACAACCGTCCGGCGGTGATTGTCATCTGCCTGCTGGTCAGTATTTTCCTGTTCTGGCAGGCGACGCTGATCCGGCCGTCCACCAGTTTCGAAAAAATGATCCCGCTCGAGCATCCGTTCATTGAAAAAATGATGGAGCACCGCAACGATCTGGCGAACCTGGGCAACACGGTGCGGATTTCCGTGGAAGCCACCGATGGCGACATCTTCTCCAGGGAATACATGGAGACCCTGCGCCAGATCCACGACGAGGTGTTCTACATCTCCGGCGTCGACCGTTCCGGCCTCAAGTCGCTGTGGAGCCCGAGCGTGCGCTGGACCGAGGTGACGGAGGAGGGCTTCGCCGGCGGTGAAGTGATTCCCCAGAGCTATAACGGCTCCCAGCAGAGCCTCGACCTGCTGCGCAACAACGTGCTCAAGTCCGGGCAAGTCGGGCGGCTGGTGGCCAACGACTTCAAGTCGAGCATCGTCGACATCCCGCTGCTGGAGTCCTACCCGGACCCGCAGGACCAGGGCAAGTTGCTGGCGCTGGACTACCGCAAGTTCTCGCACGAACTCGAAGACAAGATCCGCAACAAGTTCGAAGCCCAGAACCCCAACGTGAAGATCCACATAGTCGGGTTCGCCAAGAAAGTCGGCGACCTGATCGATGGGCTGGTCATGGTGGTGATGTTCTTCGGCGTCGCCTTCGTCATTACCCTGATCCTGCTGTACTGGTTCACCCACTGCATGCGCAGCACCGTGGCGGTGTTGAGTACGACGCTGGTGGCGGTGGTCTGGCAGCTGGGCTTGATGCACTTCTTCGGCTTCGGGCTTGACCCGTACTCGATGCTGGTGCCGTTCCTGATCTTCGCCATCGGGATTTCCCACGGCGTGCAGAAAATCAACGGTATCGCCTTGCAGTCCAGCGAGGCGGATAACGCACTGACTGCGGCGCGGCGTACATTCCGCCAGCTGTTCCTGCCGGGGATGATCGCGATCCTGGCGGATGCGGTGGGCTTTATCACGCTGTTGATCATCGACATCGGCGTGATTCGCGAACTGGCCATCGGCGCGTCCATCGGCGTGGCGGTGATCGTGTTCACCAACCTGATCCTGCTGCCGGTGGCCATTTCCTACGTCGGTATCAGCAAACGCGCCGTCGAGCGCAGCAAGAAAGACGCGCACCGCGAGCATCCGTTCTGGCGTCTGCTGTCGAACTTTGCCAGCCCGAAAGTTGCGCCGATCTCCATTGCCCTGGCGCTGATCGCCTTCGGCGGTGGCCTTTGGTACAGCCAGAACCTGAAAATCGGCGACCTTGACCAGGGTGCGCCGGAACTGCGTCCGGACTCGCGTTACAACAAGGACAACAGCTTCATCATCAACAACTACTCCACCAGTTCCGACGTGCTGGTGGTGATGGTCAAGACCAAGTCCGAAGGTTGCTCGCGCTATGAGGCCATGGCGCCGATCGACGAACTGATGTGGAAGATGCAGAACACCGAGGGCGTGCAGTCGGCGATTTCCCTGGTGACCGTGTCCAAGCAAATGATCAAGGGCATGAACGAGGGCAACCTGAAATGGGAAACCCTGTCGCGCAACCCGGACGTGCTGAACAACTCCATCGCCCGTGCCGATGGCCTGTACAACAACAATTGCTCCCTGGCGCCGGTGCTGGTGTTCCTCAACGACCACAAGGCCGAAACCCTGGACCGCGCCGTCCATGCGGTGCAGGACTTCGCCAAGGACAACAACAAGGAAGGCCTGGAATTCATCCTCGCCGCCGGTAACGCCGGGATCGAGGCGGCCACCAACGAGGTGATCAAGCGTTCCGAGCTGACGATTCTGGTGCTGGTGTACATCTGCGTCGCGACCATGTGCATGATCACCTTCCGCTCCTGGGCGGCGACCTTGTGCATCGTGTTGCCGCTGGTGCTGACCTCGGTCCTCGGCAATGCGCTGATGGCGTTCATGGGCATCGGCGTGAAAGTCGCGACCTTGCCGGTGGTGGCGCTCGGGGTGGGGATCGGCGTGGATTACGGGATCTACATCTACAGCCGTCTGGAAAGCTTCTTGCGTGCCGGTCTGCCGCTGCAAGAGGCGTATTACCAGACGCTGAAGTCCACCGGTAAAGCCGTGCTGTTCACCGGTTTGTGCCTGGCGATCGGCGTGTGCACCTGGATCTTCTCGGCCATCAAGTTCCAGGCCGATATGGGCCTGATGCTGACCTTCATGCTGCTCTGGAACATGTTCGGCGCGTTGTGGCTGCTGCCAGCGCTGGCGCGGTTCCTGATCAAGCCAGAGAAACTGGCAGGGCAGAAGGGCAACTCGCTGTTTGCTCACTGACCTCTGGCAGAAACAGAAAAGCCGCAACCTTGGTTGCGGCTTTGTTGTTTGTGAAGATCAAAAGATCGCAGGCTTTGCTTTACGAGGGATCGGTACCGAGCACCACATTCAGCGCACTGCGCGCATCATCCAGCTGCACCAGCGTCGCATGCCGCGCACCCAGCGCATCGCGATTCTCGATCGCCGTAAGAATCGCCTTGTGCCGTGGCAGCGCCAGCTCATGCAGATTCGGCCGCTGATTGGAGTGCTTCAAGGCTTCGGCAATCGCCACGGACAACATATTGCACAGGTTCGCCAGCAGGTCGTTGTGGGTCGCGTCAGCGATGCGGCTATGGAAATCCAGGTCCGGTTGCAGCAAGGCTTCAGGGGTCGGTGCCGCTTCCATGCGTTGGTAGGCTTCACCGATGGAGGCGATGTCTTCATCGGTGGCGAACTGCGCGGCGAGCGCAGCAGCGGCTGGTTCGATGATGCTGCGCACGCTGGTCAGCAGGCTGAAGAACTCATTTTGCGGGCTGCTTTGCATCAACCAATGCAACACGTCCGGGTCGAGCATGTGCCATTCCCGGCGCGGCTTGACCACCGTGCCGACCCGCGGGCGGGAATACACCAGGCCCTTGGCGACCAGCACTCGGGTGGCTTCGCGCAGGACCGGCCGGCTGACCGCGTATTCCTCGCACAACAGGGCTTCGGCGGGCAGTTTGTCGTCTGGCTTGAAACGTCCCGAGACAATCTGCATGCCCAGTTCCTGGACGATGCGCGAGTGCATGCTTTTGCGGTCGGAGGGTTTGCGGTAATCCATGGGGAACGGCGCGGTCCTGAGCAATGGGGTGCCGCGCATGATAGCAGGCGCGAGCGGTGGGCGATCCAGCCCTTTGATGATCATTCCCACGCGCAGCAAAGGAATGCAGCCCGTGACGCTCCGCGTCACTTTCCGCGCGAGGACGCGGAGCGTCCCTTGAGGCATTCCTTTGCTGCGCGTGGGAACGATCGGCGCAAGGGTCAGTGAGAGTGACGCGGCACCTCGGCCCCACGACAGCCGACGAGGAAGTCAAAGTCGCAGCCCTGATCCGCCTGCAACACATGGTCGATGTACAGCTGACGATAGCCGCCTACCAGCAACTGTTGCGGCGGTTGCAGGTCGGCCATGCGCGCGGCCAGTTCGGCATCCGGAATATCCAGATGCAAACGTCCATTGGCGCAATCAAGCTCGATCCAATCGCCTTCCTTCACCGCCGCCAGAGGTCCGCCGGCGGCGGCTTCCGGTGCCACATGCAACACCACGGTGCCGTACGCGGTGCCACTCATGCGTGCGTCGGAAATTCGCACCATGTCGGTCACGCCCTGGGCCAGCAGCTTCGCTGGCAAGCCCATGTTGCCGACTTCGGCCATGCCGGGATAACCCTTAGGCCCGCAGTTTTTCATCACCAGAATCGAATTGGCATCCACGTCCAGTTCCGGATCGTTGATCCGCGCCTTGTACAGGTCGAAGTTCTCGAACACCACCGCACGCCCACGGTGCTGCATCAGCTCGGCACTCGCGGCGGAGGGCTTGAGCACCGCACCCAGCGGCGCCAGGTTGCCGCGCAATACGCAGATGCCACCGTCGGCGCGGATCGGGTTGTCGAGGGTGCGGATCACTTCATCCTGGCCGTAAATCGGCGCGTCCTTGGTGTTCTCGCCGAGGGTTTTGCCGTTGACGGTGAGGGCGTTCGGATAGGGAATCAGGTTGGCTTCGCCGAGGCGACGCAGCACCGCGGGCAAGCCACCGGCGTAGTAGAACTCTTCCATCAGGAAACGCCCGGAGGGTTGCAGGTCGACGATGGTCGGCATGCCGCGACCGATGCGGGTCCAGTCATCCAGGTCCAGCTCGACACCGATGCGCCCGGCGATGGCTTTGAGGTGGATCACCGCGTTGGTTGAACCTCCGATGGCAGCGTTCACCCGAATGGCGTTTTCGAAGGCTTCCTTGGTCAGGATCTTCGACAGTTTCAAATCTTCGCGCACCATTTCAACTGCGCGCATGCCGGACATGTGCGCCAACACATAACGGCGCGCATCGACCGCCGGAATCGCTGCGTTATGGGGCAGGGAAGTGCCGAGTGCTTCGGCCATGCAGGCCATGGTCGAGGCCGTGCCCATGGTGTTGCAGGTACCGGCCGAGCGCGACATGCCGCCCTCGGCCGCCAGGAAATCATCGAGGGTAATGGTGCCAGCCTTGACCTGTTCACTGAGCTGCCAAACCACCGTGCCCGAACCGATGTCCTGGCCTTTGTGCTTGCCGTTGAGCATCGGTCCGCCGGTGACGACGATCGCCGGCACGTCGCAACTGGCCGCGCCCATCAGCAGCGCCGGGGTGGTTTTGTCGCAGCCGGTGAGCAACACCACACCATCGATCGGGTTACCGCGAATCGCTTCCTCGACGTCCATGCTCGCCAGGTTGCGAGTGAGCATGGCGGTGGGGCGCAGGTTCGATTCGCCGTTGGAGAACACCGGGAATTCCACAGGAAAACCGCCGGCTTCGATCACCCCGCGTTTGACGTGCTCGGCGATCTGGCGGAAATGCGCGTTACACGGGGTCAGTTCCGACCAGGTGTTGCAGATGCCGATGATTGGCTTGCCATGGAACTGATGGTCGGCGATGCCCTGATTCTTCATCCAGCTGCGGTACATGAAGCCGTTCTTGTCGGCGGTGCCAAACCATTGGGCGGAGCGCAGGGTGGGTTTCTTATCAGACATGATCGGTTCTCTTATTGTATGACTATATTGTTCGAGCTACGGCGTAACATAAGCGCAATTCTGACTGTTTGGAAGTGTTGTTGGTTAAATAGTATTACTATATAGTCGTTTTCAACGGAGGGATGGCCCTGGCGATTTTCGGCGAGAGGCGGCCCCCTAGGTTCTATAACAACAACAATCGGAGACCGAACTCATGAGCCAGGAATTGCGGCTTATTCGTCGCATCACGCTGAAACTGATTCCCTTCCTGATCCTGCTGTACCTGATCGCCTATGTGGATCGCTCCGCCGTGGGGTTCGCCAAGCTGCACATGGGCGCCGACATTGGCCTGGGTGACGCGGCTTACGGCTTGGGCGCCGGGCTGTTCTTCATTGGTTACTTTTTGCTGGAAATCCCCAGCAACCTGATGCTCGACCGCTTCGGCGCCCGACGCTGGTTCGCGCGGATCATGGTCACCTGGGGCGCGATCACCATCGGCATGGCGTTCGTCCAGGGACCGAACAGCTTTTATGTGATGCGCTTTCTGCTCGGCGCGGCCGAAGCGGGGTTCTTTCCGGGCGTGCTGTACTACATCACCCAATGGTTTCCGGTGCGCCATCGCGGCAAGATCCTTGGGTTGTTCATCCTTTCTCAGCCCATCGCAATGATGATCACCGGCCCGGTGTCCGGCGGTTTGCTCGGCATGGACGGCATCCTTGGCCTGCACGGCTGGCAGTGGCTGTTTATCGTCATCGGTATGCCGGCGATCCTGCTGACCTGGCCGGTGCTGCGTTATCTGCCGGACGGCCCGCAACAGGTGAAATGGATGGACCAGGCCGAGAAGGACTGGCTGACCGGTGAACTGAAAAGAGACCTCGCCGAATACGGCCAGACCCGTCACGGCAATCCACTTCATGCATTGAAAGACAAACGCGTGTTGCTGCTGGCGCTGTTCTATCTGCCGGTGACCCTGAGTATCTATGGCTTGGGTCTGTGGCTGCCGACCCTGATCAAACAGTTTGGTGGCACCGACCTGGTGACCGGGTTCGTGTCGTCGGTGCCGTACATCTTCGGGATCATCGGCTTGCTGATCATTCCGCGCAGTTCCGACCGCCTGAATGATCGCTACGGTCATCTGGCGGTGTTGTATGTGCTGGGCGCCATCGGCCTGTTTCTCAGCGCTTGGCTGTCGGTGCCGGTGCTGCAATTGGCGGCGCTGTGCCTGGTGGCGTTCGCGCTGTTTTCCTGCACGGCGGTGTTCTGGACCTTGCCGGGTCGCTTCTTTGCCGGTGCCAGTGCGGCGGCGGGGATCGCCTTGATCAACTCGGTGGGCAACCTCGGCGGCTACATCGGCCCGTTCGTGATCGGTGCGCTGAAGGAATACACCGGCAATCTGGCGTCGGGGCTGTACTTCCTGTCCTGCGTGATGGTGTTCGGCCTGATCCTGACCGGCGTGGTGTATCGCCTGCTGGAGCGCAAGCATGCGCTGCCGGCCGAGCAGTTCGCGGCCAGCGCCCGGGGCGCGACCCGTACCTGACACTCAATGGGCGGTGGTGTTTTGAAATTCTGCATTAACAGGAGAAAGTTCATGCGTTTGGTTCAGTTCGAATTGAGTAACGGCGAACGCCGCGTCGGCGTGGTCGAAGACGGCCTGGTGCGCGAAGTGCAGGACGCGCACACGGTGCGGGATCTGGCGCTGGCGGCGATCGAGGCGGGGGTCAATCTTGAGCAACAGGTTCAAGTCCTGGGGCTGGGCATCAGCCACAACTATGCCGAACTGCTGGCCAAGCTGCGCATCCTGCCGCCGCTGGATCACCCGGATCCGGCGCATATGCTGGTCAGCGGCACCGGCCTGACCCATTTGGGTAGTGCTTCGGCCCGGGACAAAATGCATCAGCAGGCCGGCGACGAAGCGGCGATGACCGACACCATGCGCATCTTCAAGTGGGGCGTGGAGGGCGGCAAACCCGTCACTGGCCAGGCTGGTGTGCAACCGGAATGGTTCTACAAGGGCGATGGCAGCATCGTCGTGCGACCGGGCCAACCGTTCCCGTTGCCGCCCTTTGCCGAAGATGCCGGGGAAGAGCCAGAGCTCAGCGGCCTCTATGTCATCGGCCACGACGGCAAACCGTATCGCCTCGGTTTCGCGGTGGGCAACGAGTTTTCCGATCACGTCATGGAACGCAAGAATTACCTGTACCTGGCTCACTCGAAATTGCGCAGTTGCAGTTACGGCCCGGAACTTCGGGTCGGTGAACTGCCGGAGCATCTGGCAGGCACCAGCCGCATCCTGCGCGACGGTGAGGTGCTGTGGCAGAACGAGTTTCTCAGTGGCGAAGCGAACATGTGCCACAGCCTGGAAAACCTCGAGTATCACCATTTCAAGTACAGCCAGTTCCTGCGCCCCGGCGACGTGCACATCCACTTCTTCGGCACCGCGACCCTGTCCTTTGCCGACGGCATTCGTACCCGACCGGGTGACGT
Source organism: Pseudomonas frederiksbergensis (assembly GCF_017114915.1). GTDB lineage: Bacteria > Pseudomonadota > Gammaproteobacteria > Pseudomonadales > Pseudomonadaceae > Aquipseudomonas > Aquipseudomonas frederiksbergensis_I. The sequence continues at coordinate 40,656 of NZ_JAAUOE010000019.1, read as the reverse complement.
ATTCGAGATCAGTCAGGCCGAGTTCGGCGCACCGTTGAACAACGGTATTGCACCGGTTGACGCGGTGTTCGAGCCCGGCACCATCGGCACTCTTTAAGGAAAGAACCATGACCCGAATTCTTGGCCACAACTACATCGGCGACCAGCGCAGCGCCGCCGGTACCGTCAAACTCCAGAGCGTCGATGCCGGCACTGGCGAGGCCTTGCCCCACGATTTCTATCAGGCCACGCCTGAGGAAGTCGACGCCGCCGCGAAGGCTGCCGCCGCTGCTTACCCGGCCTATCGCAGCCTGAGCGCTGAACGACGCGCGCAATTCCTCGATGCGATTGCCGATGAGCTGGATGCCTTGGGTGATGAGTTCGTCGCCGTGGTCTGTCGCGAAACCGCGCTGCCGACGGCACGGATTCAAGGCGAGCGCGGTCGCACCAGCGGCCAGATGCGTCTGTTCGCCAAGGTGCTGCGGCGTGGTGATTTCTATGGCGCGCGGATCGATCTGGCGCTACCGGAACGCCAGCCGCTGCCGCGTCCGGACTTGCGTCAGTACCGTATCGGTCTGGGGCCGGTAGCGGTGTTTGGCGCGAGTAACTTTCCGTTGGCGTTTTCCACGGCGGGGGGCGACACCGCTTCAGCCTTGGCCGCCGGTTGCCCGGTGGTGTTCAAGGCCCACAGCGGCCACATGGCAACCGCAGAATGGGTGGCCGACGCGGTGATCCGCGCCGCCGAGAAAACCGCCATGCCGGCCGGTGTATTCAACATGATCTACGGCGGTGGAGTGGGTGAAGCGCTGGTCAAACACCCGGCGATTCAGGCAGTCGGTTTTACCGGTTCACTGAAAGGTGGCCGGGCGCTGTGCGACATGGCCGCGGCACGGGCGCAACCGATTCCGGTGTTCGCCGAGATGTCGAGCATCAACCCGGTGATCGTGTTGCCTCAAGCGCTGGAAGCTCGTGCGGAAAGGATCGCCCGTGACCTCACGGCGTCGGTGGTGCAGGGCTGTGGGCAGTTCTGTACCAATCCGGGTTTGGTGATCGGCATTCGTTCGCCGCAGTTCAGCGCGTTTGTGCAACAGGTGGCCGGGTTGATCGGCGATCAGCCGGCGCAAACTATGCTCAATGCCGGCACGTTGAGCAGCTATGGCAAAGGCCTGCACAAGCTGCTTTCGCATCCGAAAATCGAGCACTTGGCCGGTAATCCACAACAAGGCAATCAGGCGCAGCCGCAATTGTTCAAGGCGGATGTGAGCCTGTTGCTCGATGGTGATGAAGTGCTGCAAGAGGAAGTGTTCGGCCCAACCACGGTGCTCGTCGAAGTGGGGGATCAGGCGCAACTCAGTGCCGCATTGAACGGTCTGCACGGGCAGTTGACGGCCACGATCATCGGTGAGTTGGCGGACTTCGAACGCTTTGGTGAGCTGACGCCCTTGTTGGAACAGAAGGTCGGGCGGATCCTGATCAACGGCTATCCGACCGGTGTGGAAGTCTGCGACGCGATGGTCCATGGCGGACCCTATCCAGCGACGTCCGATGCCCGCGGCACTTCGGTGGGCACCCTGGCCATTGACCGTTTCCTGCGCCCGGTGTGCTTCCAGAACTACCCCGACAACCTGCTGCCGGAAGCGCTGAAGAATGGCAACCCGCTGCGTATTCAGCGTCTGGTCGATGGCAAACCATCGCGAGATGCCCTCTAACGGCTGAACGCAATCCCCCTGTGGGAACTGACTGTGGCGAGGGGGCTTGCCCCCGTTTGAGTGCGCAGCACTCACAAAGTCTTTAACTGATCGTTCCCACGCTCTGCGTGGGAATGCAGCCCGTGACGCTCCGCGTCACATCAACAGCCGAACGCAGAGCGTCCGTTGAGGCATTCCCACGCGGAGCGTGGGAACGATCATTGCGGTGTGATGAGCTATCATTGCGTCTTTCCCATTCAAAGATTGACTGCCATGACTGCCGTAAACGACACCTTGCTCAACGCCCTCGAACACTGCGACATGCTGGAGATCGACGGGTTGCACGCGTTCGACTTCTCCCTCGATGAAGACGATAACCTGCACATCGAGTGCATGGACGGTCGGGCGCTCAAGCGCTGGGCGTTCAGCATGGCGCAGATCAAGGCAGCGACGTTCGATCCCGACTTGAAGAGCTGGATCATTACCGGTGATTCCGGCGAACACCGGCTGGTCCCCATGGAAGCGTTCGGCGGTCAGGACGACGAGGACGAAACGAATGAGGATGCGTAACCTCTGGCCGCTGTTGATGGCCGGCAGCGTCGGCGCGATGGGCGTGCAGGCGGCCCCGGTGGACGGTTACGACTTGCTGGTGGGGTCGTACACCGCCGGCCAGAGTCAGGGGATTTATCGACTGAGTTTCGACAGCCGCACCGGGCAGATCGGCGCCAAGCCCCTGCAAGTGGTGAAGAGCGCCAACCCGTCCTGGCTGACCGTGTCCAAGGATCAACATCGCCTGTTCGCGGTCAACGAAAACGGCCCGGGCCAGGCCGATCCGGTCGGTCGCGTCAGCAGTTATGCGATCGATCCGAAAACCCATGAACTGAGCCTGATCAATCAGGTGCAAACCCTGGGCAACGAGCCGACGCATTCGAGCGTCAGCGGCGATGCCAGCCATCTGTTTGTCAGCAATTACTCGGTGGCGCAAGACCCGGGCGGCACCCTGGCGGTGATACCGGTGGGCACCGATGGCATGCTCAAACCGGTGGTGCAGATGAGCAGTCATCCGTCCAGCCGGGTCAACCCCGAGCGACAAATGTCGGCGCACGTGCACTCGGTGGTTTCTTCGCCGGATGGTCAATATGTGTTTTCCAATGATCTGGGGGCGGACAAGCTCTTCGTCTATCGGTTCGATCCCAAGGCCAACCCGGAACGGCCGTTGACCGCCGCCAAACCCGCGTCCGTCCAGTTGCCACCCGGCAGCGGGCCGCGACACTTGCTGTTCAGCGCCGATGGCAAACACGCCTGGCTGACCCTGGAAATGAGCGCGCAGGTGGCGGTGTTCGACTACAAGGACGGCAAACTCGAGCAGACGCAGTTGGTCGATCTGGCGGCGGGGCTGCCCACATCGGGCAAAGCCGCGGCTGCGCTTCACGCTTCGGCCGATGGCCAGTTCCTTTACGTCAGCAACCGTGGCACCGCTAACCAATTGCTGGTGTTCGCCATCGACCCGGCGACCGGGCATCTCAAGGAGCTGCAGCGTCGTTCAGTGGACGGCGATCACCCGCGCGAGTTCAGCCTCGACCCGAGTGGCAAGTTCGTGCTGATTGCCAACCAGAAGAGCAACCAGATTGTCGTCGTCGAGCGCGACACCAAGACCGGTCTGCTGGGTAAAACCGTGCAAAAACTGCCGATAGATGCCCCCAGCGATCTCAAGTTCCTGCAGCGTCAATAGGCCGTAGGCCCCGATTGATGGGGCCTGCAACCTTCTATTAATGAGGCTGATATCGGCTAATGCTACAAAGCATTTCAAGGCGTCGACCCTCGGCAGTTAAGTTTGCTTCACGGCCCCACCGGGCAAGTGAGCCAACTGAATCGAGGAATACCGCCATGAACTTCAATCTCTTCTCCGTCATCGCCGCTTCCGCTATTTCCGCCACTGTTGCTCTGCCAGCCAGCGCCAACGTTGAAATCAGCGACAAAAAATCCCACACCCAAAGCTACACCCAGAAATACCTGCAACAGAGCGCCAACTTCTACGCCGCGCTGGATCACAAAACCCAACACTGAGATCTGAGCCCTGCACCTTTTATGCAGGAGCGAAGTCACTTGCCGATCGACCTGTAAAGTGTCGAAAAGTCCCGAAGTGATGTCGCTCCTGCATAACGCGTTTACGACAGCATCATATTGCTATCAATGTAGTGCTTGATATCACATGGCCATGCGTTTAAATTTGACGCTGATTTTTTGACTCCTTCTCTAAAAGGATCGACAGCATGGCGATGCGTCTGGCAGTGGTTCTCCTGTTTCTCTATTCCACCCCGATTCTGTCGGCTGCAGAGCCCGTTCCCAGCGAACCGGATGCGGCCCGCGAGCGCTTGATGAGTTTTATCGAGGACTGAAACACGCTGGTTTCATGATCAATAAAACTGATAGCTACTATGCAGAAAGGTCGCTAGTTATCTTCTGTTTTTTGATCGATTCTGTGGGCACTGAAACATGCCCACGGAGAACACCATGGCCAGCGCAATTCTCACTTCTGCCAAGCACGGCGCCTACCTGGCCATCGGTCTTTACGTGGCCATGGTGTTGGTTGTCAGCCTTTCGACTCAATCGCAACACAGCCTTCAAGCACCGATTGAGGTCGCTTATCCGGCCGTCCAGTTCGAACACCGCGCTCAAAACGTGCGGGGCGATCACGTCGACGTGGCGGGAATGGTGGAGGCATGAAAGGGCGCAGACTCTGGGTTATCGCCTTCCTGGCGTTCATGACCAATGGCGCTTCGTTGTTGGGGGTCGGGCAAGGCTCGGCGGGGTCGGTGGCACGGGCCATCGAATGCAACCACAACATCGCCCACAACATCCAGACCGCCAAGGCCCTGGAGCTGCTGGTGGGTAATCCGCCGAGCAAATCCAATGGCGAATTCTTCGGGCCATTCCAGGTGGATTGCTCGGCGTTGGGGATGTGCTCGGTGTTGACCTGATTCCCCTCACCTGTAGCAGCTGCCGAAGGCTGCGTTCGGCTGCGTAGCAGTCGTAAACTCGGCTGATGCGGTCTGACTGATGCACCGCATGCTCTGGTTTTACGACTGCTCCGCAGCCGAACGCAGCCTCGCACGCTCGGCAGCTGCTACGGCCGAACGCAGCCTTCGGCAGCTGCTACAAAGGCTGCTTCTGCATCACACTCGTGAACAATTCTGACTCGACGAACCGCTGCAACCAGCCCTGCAATCGCCCATAAGGCGTCTGCCCGAACCACTCGCGATCCACGTGGGCGAATTGCCGCACGAACGGCATCAAGGCGACATCCGCCAGGCTCGGGTGCTCGGCCAGCAAGTAGTCGCGCCCCCGCAGCAACTCATCCAGCTTGCGCAAGAACACCTCGCCCTCGGCGCGATAAAACGTCATCGGCTGCCCGGGATAACGCTCGGCGTATTTGTAGCGATTGAGGTGCACCTTGAACACTTGATCGTTCTCTTCGATCAGCGCTGCACTGCGTTGCTGTCCTTGCGGGTCATCCTTGAGCAACCAGTCCTGCGGATCGTTCTGCGCCAGCGCCCAGCGCATGATCTCCAGACTTTCATCGATCACCCGGCCGTTCACGCTCAGCACCGGCACCGTGCCTTTGCTCGACAGTGCGAGCATTTCGGTCGGTTTGGCCTTGAGGCTGACCTCGACGATATTCACCGCAACGCCCGAATAGCGCAGGGCCATGCGAGCGCGCATGGCGTAGGGGCAGCGGCGGAATGAATACAGCGTGATCATTTCACCTCCAGGGTACTCAGGCCGTTGCCCTGGCGGTGGACCTGGATCTGCACCGGGATCCGTTCATGCATTTCCTGCACGTGGGAAATCACCGCGACCTTGCGTCCCTGCGCTTGCAGGCCGTCGAGGGCGTCCATGGCCAGTTGCAGGGATTCGGGGTCGAGGCTGCCGAAGCCTTCGTCGATGAACAGCGATTCGATTTTCAACGTGCTCGATGCCATCGACGCCAGACCGAGTGCCAAGGCCAGCGATACCAGGAACGTCTCGCCGCCGGACAACGAATGCACCGAACGCAGTTCATCGCCCATCTCGGTGTCCATCACCAGTAACCCGAGCATGCTGCCGCCCCGTTTCAGGCGATAGCGCCGCACCAGTTGCCGCAACTGAACGTTGGCGTGATGCACCAGCAGGTCGAGATTGTAGGCCTGGGCGATTTTGCGGAAGGTGTCGCCGGTGGCTGAACCGATCAGCGCACTCAAGCGTGCCCAGCGTTGGTACTCGGCGTAGGCGTCGGCGATTTGCTGCGCCAGCGCCTGATTGGCGTTCTGTCGACGCTGATCCTCGGCCTGTTCGGCGCGCAATTCGGCGCAACGGTGTTCGCTGGCGGCGAACAGGTTTTGCAGCTCGGCCAGCGCCGTGGCCAATTGCTCGGCATCCAGATTGCCGTTGTGCTGGGCCTGATGATCGAGCAGGCGTTGATCGCGCTCCTGCAACAACACCTTGGCTTGCTCGATGGCTTTTTCGCTGTGCTGCAATTGCTGACGCAGTTCGCTGACCTGCTGGTCGTCGACGCTCAGCAGATCTTCCAGGCCGTCGTCGTCCAGCTCGGGATGCTGCGCGCGCCAGTCGGCGATCTTGTCGCTCAGCTCGCGGTCTTCGGTTTCCAGGGCCAGCGAGCGTTCTTGCTGCGCCTTGAGTTCGGCGGCCAATTGCACCAAGCCCGTGCGCACGCTTTGCAGTTCTTGATTGGCCGTCGCTTCGGCACTACGCGCCTGTTCGACGGCCTGATCCAGTTGCTGCTGCCACTGTTCGGCGCTGGCGTGTTCGCCCAGCAGTTGCGTCAGTTTCTCCTGGCAAGCCTGTTGCTGCGCGGCCAGTACCATGAACTGCTGCTGCGCGGCGTCCAGTTGCTGGGTGCGGGTTTGTTGTTGGTACTGTTCTTTGTCCAGTGTCTGCTGGCGCTGTTGCTGTTCGCCGAGTTCATCGCGCTGCTGGTCGAGTTGTTGCAGACGCTGGGCGATCTGCCGGTCGAGTTGCATGAAGGTTGCCGCAGGTTCGTTGCGCAACGCCTCCAGCGTATCGGCTGGGAGCAGGGTGCTGAACGCGCTCAGTTCTTCGTCCAGGCGTTGCCGATCGCTGCTCAATTCCCGTTGCTGGTTGAGCAGGTGTTGCGTCGCCTGTTGGTTCGCCGCTTCGGCGCTGCGCAGTTGCTGCGCCAGGCGCGCAGCGTCCTGTTGCAGGGTGAGCAGGGCGGTTTGCCGTTGTTCGTCTTGGGTGATGCTTTGGTTCAACTGGCTGCTTTGTTGGGTCAGCCAGGCATCGCGTTTGCTGGCGTCCTGGGCCAACAGTTGAGCAGACAGCGGGTGCGCTTCCAGGCTCGGCGCCAGGCTTTGTTGCTGAGTCGCGAGCTGCTCTTGCTGTTGCAGCAGTTCTTTTTGCTGGGCAATCAAACCGCCGACTTCGGCGCGCAGGTCCGTGAGCTTTTCCTTGAGCAGATCGACGGCTTTCTGGGCGTTGGCCTGTTCGCTTTCATCATGGCGGCCGAGGCTTTGCAGCAAGGCTTCGGGTTGATGATAGGGATGGTCCGGGCTGCCGCAGACCGGGCATGGTTGGTCGTCCTGCAACTGCGCGCGCAGTTCTTCGACGCTGGCACTGCGCGCCAGACGCTGACGTTCCAGCAGTTCTCGTGTGACGGTCAGGGTCTGTTCGGCGACGGCCAGCTCGGCCTTGGTCTGCACACCAGCCTGGGTCAGACGATCGCGGTCTTGCTGGGCTGCGAGTTGGCGCTGCTGAAGCTCGGCGCCGCGTTTGTCCAATTCCTGCTGGCTGGCCCACAGTCGAGTCAGCTCTTCAATCGCCCGCAGTTGCTTGCGGTTGTCCTGTAGCAGGCTGCCGAGGAGCTGAATCTGCTCGGCCACGGCTTCGGGTTCGGCACCGGCCTCTTTGTACAGCACCTCAAGGCTCTGACGCTGTGTGGTCAGCTCCTCGGCGGCGCGGGCGGCGCTTTGTTCCAGAGCGCCCAGTTCGGCCTGGCCCTTGTTCAGGCGATTACCGATCAGCATCAGTTGCTGCAGGCGATCGCGGTAGGCGTTCCAGGCATCGCTCAACGGTGACAGATGGGCGCTCTGCTCAAGTTCGACGGCAATCCGCTGCAAGCGCTCGGCGACTTGTTTCTGCTGGTCGAGCAAACCCTGAATCGTGACCTGGCCCTGAGTGCAGGCCAATTCTGCCTGCTGCTTGAGGTCGGTGCCGAGGCGGGTGTCCTTGACCAGACGGGCGAGGGTGCTCTGCTCTTCGAAGGCCTGGCGCAGCAGTGGCGCGCTGTGGCTGTGTTGGCTTCGCGCCTCGGCCAGCGCCGTTTGCGCAGCACTCAGGCTGTGTTCGAGCTGAACCTGACGTGCGTTCAGTTCGGTTTGCTGTTGAGTCTGTTGTTGAATCTGCGCCGTCAGCGGTGAGAGCTGGGCGTTCAGTTCGGTTTTGCGCGCGAACTGATGCCGTTGCGGAGCCAGTTGCTCCAGGCGAGTCAGCTTCACGCGCTCATCGGTCAGGCTGTCCCAGCGTTGCTGGGCGGAGTGCAGTTGCTCGGTGGCGCTCTGTTGCGCCTCCTGCAACTCACGCAGGCCCTTGAGCCAGGTGTGTTGCAATTCCAACTGTTTGAGCTGCGCCTGCTGGGTCTTGAGTTGTTGCTGCGCGTCATTGAAGCGCTCGTCGAGTTCAGCCCGGGCTTCGGGCGACAGTGGCGTGACCCCGGTGGCCTGATCCTGCAACAGCTTGTGGGCTTCGCGAGCCTCTTTGGTCTTATCGAAGGCGCGGCGACCGAGGCGGGTGTAGAGCGCGGTGTCGGTGAGCTTTTCCAGCAGTTCGCTGCGGTCGTTGTCGTCCGCCTTGAGGAACGCGCTGAATTCGCTCTGGGCCAGCAACACGGCGCGGGTGAACTGTTCGAAGTTCAGGCCCAGCGCGGCTTCGAGCTGGGTTTTGTATTCGCCTTTCTGGCTGGCCAGCAATTGATCCTGATCGATGTCACGCAGGCTCTGGCGACTGGCTTGTAGCTTGCCACCGGCCTTTTCCCGGGCGCGATTGGCCTCCCAGCGAGCACGATAGCGGCGACCGTCGATGCCGACGAAATCCACTTCGGCATAGCCTTCACCGGTGCCGCGACGCAGTAGAGTGCGCGGGTCGCCGGTGCCGATTTCGCCATCGGCGTCCGGCACCTTGGCATCGCGCCCGGTGTTGTTCAGGCGCGGCACGGCGCCAAACAGTGCCAGGCACAGGGCGTCGAGCAGGGTGCTTTTACCGGCACCGGTCGGCCCGGTGATCGCGAACAGGCCGGCACTGGCCAAGGGTTCGGCGGTGAAGTCGATTTCAAACGGCCCGGCCAGGGACGCGAGGTTCTTCAGGCGGATCGCGAGGATTTTCATGGCTGTTCGCTCTCCATCTGCACGTCTTGCAGCAACTCGGCAAAGTCCTTGAGGGTTTGTTCGTCGACCTCGCTGCCGTAGTTGTCCTGCCAGGCGCGGCTGAACAGCTCCTGCGGCGTCAGTTGATCCAGCTCGATCAAGGTGGCGCCGTCATCGATACCGTCGCGGCGGCCGTTGCCGGCGTATTCGGCGGCAATCCGTACCAGCCGTACCGCTTTGCCCTGCAGGGCCGTTTCCACTTGATGGCGCAGGTCCGGTTGCGGTTCGTCGAGACGCACCCGCACTTCCAGCCACGGCTGGCGCTGGATGTCGGCGAGCAGGTCGATGTTGGGCAGGTCGGCCAGTTGCAGCAGGATGTCCGCCAACGGCGCGGGGCCAAGGCGTTGCAGGTTCACGGGCCGGGGAATCAGTTTCGATTCGACACTGACCAGGGTTTCGCCATCCAGTTTGATGTCGAGTATCTGATGCTGATAACCGATCTCGGAGAACGACAACGGGATCGGCGAGCCGCTGTAGCGGATGCGTTCTTCACCGTTGACCTTCTGCGGCTTGTGCAAATGCCCGAGGGCGACGTAGCTGATGCTTGGCCCGAACAGGCTGGCGGGCAGGGCTTCGGCATTGCCGATGATCAGGCTGCGTTCGGAGTCTTCCGACACCGACCCGCCGGCCATGTGCGCATGGCTGATGGCAATCAGCGCCTGGCCCGGTTTGCGCTTGGCGTTGGCCGCTTCGATCAGCCATTCGTGAACCTGGCCGATACCGCGCAGGTAGTTGTCGCCCAAATGCGCACCGGTCACTTCGGCGGGGCGCAGGAACGGCAGGGCCAGGCACCAGGCGGCGATTTCGCCGCTGGCATCCGGCAACGGCAGCAACAGCCGTTCGGCATCCAGTTGGCCATCATCGAGCCATAGCACGCGCCCGAGGGCATGGGTGCGCAAGCGCCGCATCAACGGCGCCGGCAGTTCGATTCGCGAACCGGAGTCATGGTTGCCGGCGATCATCACGATGGTCAGCAAGGGTTGCTGTTCGTGGGCGCTGACGATGAAATCGTAGAGGCGTTCCTGGGCTTTGACCGGCGGGTTGACCGTGTCGAAGATATCGCCGGCGATCAGCAGCACATCAGGCTGGTCCAGCTTCAGCTGACGCAGCAGCCAGTCGAGAAAGCAGGCGTGCTCGAAATCGCGCTCCTGGCCGTGCAGGTTCTGCCCAAGGTGCCAGTCGGAGGTGTGAAACAGACGCAAGGCGTACTCCGCAACAAAATAAGGTGATGGCCGCGGGGAAATGATGGCGGCTAAAGAGGGGAGAGTTTACTGGCAAACACCTGGGATGTGGCCAGGTACTGATTTTGTAGAAAATCCTGTAGGAGCGTGGCTTGCCCGCGAAGAACGATGACGCGTAATACCTGAAACACCGCGGTGCATTCTTCGCGGGCAAGCCACGCTCCTACAGGTGCTGCGCTTTAACTGACTGGCATTGGGGCGCCCCTCGCCACAGAAAGCCCCTTCATCCCATTGAACGGGGTTATTTGGGATAAAGCGGCGGCAACCCGCTGTCGCCGACCACGCCTTGAACCCCTTCGGCGGTCGGAATCGCCCGAATCGCGCGCCAGAGATCTTCGCCCTGCCAGTACTGCCCGGTTTCGCTGTAGAGCGCGCCGTTCAGGCCGTCGAGGGCATCGGACAGCGGCACGAAGCGGGCGGCCATGTCGGCCAGGGTTTCCGGTTGTTGCCGGGCCCAGGCATCGAGGGCCTGGCGGGTGGCATGGGAGTCGTTGGCCTGGCAGGTGCGTTTGAGGTCGTCGAGCAGGGTGCGTGGGCTCGGGCCGGTCTGCGCCACCCGCAGGATCGCCGGTTGCGAGCGGGCGCGCCACCAGAGGCCGAAACCCAGCAGGGTGGTGCAGGCCAGCATCGCGGTGCTGAGTTTCCACCACCAGAGGGCTTCGCGGGTGGCGCCGGACATTCCCTGGGGGCTGCCCGTCGGGGTGTCGACGATCAGGCTTGGATTACTCGCCACTTGCAGCGTGCGGGCCGGCAGGCTGCTGTGTTCCAGGTGATCCTCGAAGGTGTTCCACCAGACCACGTCGACGCTCGGCAACTCAATGGCGCCGGTGCGGGTCGGCACCAGGGCTTCACGGTCCTCGCGACTGCCGATCAAGCCGCGATCGCTGCTCTGGTTACCCAGCACCGGTTGATCCGGGTAGCGCCGCAGGCCGTTGATCTCGGTGGCGGGCAACGGTGGCAGTTGGGAACTGGCGAGGCCTTCAGCGCTCAAGGTCAGGCTGCGGGTCAGCGAGTCGCCAATCTGCGCATGATCCGGCTCCGGGCTCCAGCTTTCACTCAGGCTTAGGCTGCGGGCCGGTAGCCAGGGAACATCGGCTGGATAACTGCCGGGTTTGGCCTTGACCGTCAGCGGGATCTCGGCGGAACTGACCCGCATCAGCTTACCCGGCTTTGGCCCTTGGGACGTTGCGTCCTGGGACTGCTGGGTATCGACCGGTGTGGCACTGAACACCTGCGCCGGAATGGTCAACACACCGCTGTGCTGCGGGTAGATCGCGTAGCGCATTTCGATCACGCCATGACGCAGGCCGTTGATGGCTTTCTCGTAGGTGCGCGACTCGCCCAGTTGTTCGATGCGTGCATCGGGAATCTGCAACGGGGTCAGGCTGCTGTCGTCGAACAGCGACACGGAATGGTAAATGCGTAAGGTCAGGACCGCCTGAGCCTGTACATAGACGCTGTTCTGGTCGAGGCTGGCATCGATGAACACCGGTGCCAGGGTGTTGCTGTTGTCCTGGGTTTCGCTTTCGATCACCTGCACGGTTATCGGTTGGCTCTGCGCCTCGCCCAGTTGCAGCGACGGAATCACCACGCTGCCGTTCTGCCGGGGCAGCAGGGTGATGATCCAGCGGGTGGTCGCTTGAGCATTGCCATTGAGGGTGTTCAGTTGGTTGACCTGACGGGTGCCGCGCACTTCGAACAGCGGCTCCAACGCAGTCAGGTCGGGTTTGCCGAACTGTGTCGCGTCGCTGGATTCCAGGGTCAGTTCGACCGTCTCCCCGGAATTCAGGTGACTGCGATCGACACTGGCGACCAGCGCCGCAGCCTGGGCTTGAGCGGTGCAGAAAAACAGTGTCAGCAAGAGGGCGGTGAAGCGGGTCATCGAGTTTTTCCCTGATCCTGATGTTGTTGCTGTTCGTACCAGAATTTGCGCCTGAGCAGTTCACCGGGGTCATCCGGGATTTTGCGCAGCCATTGCTCCAGTGCCTGCAGCTGTTCGCCTTCGAGGCTGTCGCTGGCCGGGCGTCGCGGTGGCGTGGTGCTTTGTTCATCCCCCAACTCGCTGCCCGGGACTTCATTGGCGCCCGGTTGCGGCGGTGCCGTAGGCGACTGCTCGGCGTCTGGCGTGGGCTGTCGGGCGTCGGCTTTCGGCTCGCCATCGCTCGGTTGGGTGGCGCTGCCCGGTGGCGGCTCCTGGGGCATGGTTTCGCTTTCGCCCTCGGCGGTTTTGTCCGGCTCGGCGGGCGGCGTTGCGCTTTTCTGCTTGAGCAGGCTTTCCACCAACGCCTTGTTGGTCAGTGCCGGGCGCAGATCCGGCTGCCGTTCCAGGGCTTGGTCATAAGCATCCAGCGCCGCTTCCAGTTCACCGCTTTTGGCCAGGGCGTTTCCCCGATTGTAGTGGGCGTGGGCGTCGTTGCCTTGGGCAAACCGCTGGGCGGCGCCACTGTAGTCGCCGGCTTCATAGAGCGCCACGCCTTGCCATTGCGGATCTTCGAAATGCTGCACGGCCTCGGCCGGGCGCTTTTGATGGAGCAAGTGCAGGCCCTGCTGGTCGGGCCGCAGCCACAAGTCTTCGAAATCGAAGGCATGGCTCGGTTGCGGCAACAGAAACAGCAGCGGCAGGCAGAACAGCCAGCCGCGGCGTGCGGCGCAGGCGGCCAGTAATAACAGCGGCAGCAGCAGCCAGTAACCCTGATCGGCCCAGGTGTCGAGGCGCAATGTCTGGCCGTCGTTGCGCAAGTCCCGCGGGCTATCGAACAGGCCGAGACCACGCAGGTCGGCATCGTCCAGGCGTGCCTGGCGATAACGTCCGCCCACGCCGTTGGCAAAGGCTTTCAGGCTGGGGCCGTCCAGATGCGGCACCAGAATCGCACCCTGATCGTCCTTGAGGAAACTGCCGTCGTCCTGGGCGACTGGCGCACCTTCGGCGGTGCCGATTCCGAGCATCAGAAACGGTGTGGACTTGTCGCCCAGCACCTGACGAATCCCTTGGCGTTCCTGTTCCGTCAGCGATGAACCGATCAGCAGGATCCGACCCTGGCCCAAGGCGCCCTGATCCAGCAGCGCCAGGGCCTTGGCCACCGCCAGATCGGCGCGATGACCAGCCTGGGGCATCAGCGACGGCTTGAGTGCGTCCAGCAGGTTGCGGCTGGTGGACAGGTCATCCGACAACGGCACCAGCGTGTGGGCGCTGCCGGCGTAGACGACGATGGCGGTCTGCGCGTCGCTGCGGTTTTGCAGCAGGTCGAACAGTTTGCGCCGGGCCTGTTCCAGTCGATTCGGCGCAACGTCGGTGGCGAGCATTTCCGGGGTCAGCTCAAGCAACACCACCAGCGGATCGGCGGGTTTCTGCCCGGTTTGTTCAACCCGCTGCCAGCTCGGCCCCAGCAGGGCCAGCACGGTCAGCACCCAGGCCAGGCCCAGGGCGACCCATGGCAGTCTGCTCTCGCGACCGCTGCCACCACTGAGCAACGCGGCATGGAACGCCGGCGGCAGAATCATTTGCCAACGGCCGGCGCGTTTTTGCCGGTGCCAGAGTTGCCAGAGCAACCAGCCCAGTAACGGCAGCAATAACAGCCACCAGGGGCGGAACCAGTACGGCCAGAGAGCAATCATCGGCGCCTCCGCAGACGCAGGCGTTTGAGCCGCTGACGCCATTCGGGCAGTTGCGTATGCAGAAACCGTTCTTTGGTAAACAGCTTCTTGGTCAATAGACGTTGCAATGGGTTATCCGGCCAGCGCTCACGGATCACCAACAGCATGCTCAACAGCAGCGCCATCGCCAGCGGCCAGTGATACAACGCTTGGGCCGGGCGGGCCTGCGTAGGTTGCTGGGTCACCGGCTCGAGTTTGTCGAGGGCGCTCTTGATCGCCTGTAGCTCCTGGCCGTCGTGGGCACGGAAGTACTGGCCACCGGTGGCTTCGGCGATGGCTTTCAAGGCCGGTTCGTCGAGGTCCAGGCTTGGGTTGATCCCCAGCAAACCCAGGGTGCCGCTTTGTTCCGGATCGGCGCCGATACCGATCGGGTAGATTTTCACCCCTTCATTGGCGGCCAGGCGTGCGGCGGTCAGCGGATCGATTTCGCCACCGTTGTTGGCGCCGTCGGTGACCAGAATCAGCACGCGGCTTTGTGCCGGACGCTGGCGCAGGCGTTTGAGGGCCAGGCCGATGGCATCGCCAATCGCGGTGTTCTTGCCGGCGATGCCGATCCGCGCTTCGTCGAGCCACACCCGCACGGTGTGCCGGTCGAAGGTCAGTGGCGCTTGCAGATAGGCCTGGCTGCCGAACAGGATCAATCCGACCCGGTCGCCGTCGCGACTTTCGAGAAAGTCACCGAGCAAATGCTGCACCAGTGACAGGCGACTGACGTCTTCGTCCTGCCACTGCATGTCGGGGAAGTCCATCGAGCCGGACACGTCCACCGCCACCAGCAAATCGCGGCCACTGGCGGCAATCGGCAGCGGTTCGCCGAGCCATTGCGGGCGCGCCGCGGCGATCAGCAGCAACAGCCACAGCAGAATGAACGGGGCTTGCTGGCGCCAGGTCGGCAGGTTGGCTCGGGCGCGGCGGCGGGCGAGGCCTTCGAGGTCGCTGAGGAAACTGACTTTGAGCGCCGGTTCGCCACTGTCGGCCACCGGCAGCAGCGCCCGCATCAGCCAGGGCAGCGGCAGCAGGGCGAAGATCCACGGCCAGGCGAACTCAAACATGTTTGCGAATCCAGGTGTCGACGGCTTGGGTCAGGCCGGCGATGGCCTTGTCGTCGAGTTTGCATTCGGGTTTGTAGGCGCCTTCGACCAGCACCATCCAGCGCGTGAGGCCGGCGGCCGGGCAGCGGTTGTCGAGGAACGCCAGCCATTTGCGGCCGTTAAGGGTATGGCTCTGGCTGTAGGGGTAATGGGTGCGGCACAAGCGCTTGAGCAACCCGTTGAGTTGCTGCAGCCAGGCGCCGGCGGGGGCGCCGTCGTAGGGTTTGGGCATCAGGGCGAGTTCGGCCAGGGCGGCTAGACGCACCGGGTCCAGCGGTTGTTCGGCGCGCACGATCGGGCGTTTGTCCGGAATGAAACGCCGCAACTGCCACAGGCCGAAACCGATCAGCGGCAGTAATATCAGCAACAGCCACCAGCCCGGCGCCGGCGGCCAGAAGCCGATCGGTGGCGGGGAAATCAGCGGTTGCAGTTGATCGAGGCTGCTCATCGAGCTTTACCCGGGCGTTGTGGGTTCAGGTATTCGCGCAATTGCTCAACCATTTCGCTTTGGGTGCTCAACGGCATCAGCAATACCCGCAGCTTCTGCGCCAGCAGCTCCCAGCGGTCGATGCGCGCTTCCGCTTGGGCGCGATAGGCCTGGCGCAAGTCGAAATTCAAGGTGTCGAGTTCCAGTTGCGCACCGCGTTCGGCAAAACGAAGCAGGCCGGCGGCGGGCAGGGCGTGATCCAGCGGATCGGACACCGGCAGCAGTAACAGGTCGCAATGGCGTGACAACAGGCTCAGTTGCTGCTCGGCACTGTCGGACAAGGCGCGTTCGTCGCAGATCACGATCACCAGGCTGCCGGGACGCAACACTTCCCGAGCGCGGCGCAGGGCAATGCCGAAGGCGTCGCGGTCCGGCTCGCGGTCGGTGTGCAGCGACTGATTGACCCGCACCAGCCGGTTGAGCAATTGCAGCAGGCTCTGCTTACTGCGTCGTGGCTTGATTTCGTAGTGTTCGTTGTCGCCGAACACCAGCCCGCCGACCCGGTCATTATGCCCCAGCGCGGCCCAGCCAATCAGGCTCGCGGCCTGCGCGGCGACCACCGACTTGAACATCAGCCCGGAGCCGAAAAACAGCCGCCGGCTCTGTTCGACCATGATGAAAATCGGCCGCTCGCGTTCCTCATGGAACAGCTTGGTGTGCGGTTCCTGGGTCCGGGCGGTGACGCGCCAGTCGATGCTGCGCACGTCATCGCCGGCCTGATACACCCGCACCTGATCGAAATCCACGCCGCGCCCGCGCAGTTTGGAGTGGTGCAGGCCGATCAGCGGGCTGCGCTGGCTCGGTGTGGAAAACAGCTGCACTTCGCGCACGCGATGGCGCATCTCGATCAGCTCGGCGAGGCTGATTCGGATGCCCGGCTCGGGCGGCAGGAGGGCGTTCATCGGGGTCAAGCGACGGCTACAACGTCGAGAATCCGCTGGACCACCCGGTCCTGGTCGATGCCAGCGGCTTCGGCTTCAAAGGAAAGAATGATGCGGTGGCGCAGCACGTCGAACAGTACCGCCTGAATGTCTTCCGGGCTGACGAAGTCGCGACCGGCCAGCCAGGCGTGGGCCCGGGCGCAACGGTCCAGGGCGATGGAGCCGCGCGGACTGGCGCCGTAGGCGATCCATTCGGCCATTTCCGGGTCGAACCTGGCCGGGATGCGCGTGGCCATGACCAGTTGCACCAGGTATTCCTCCACGGCGTCGGCCATGTATAAACCGAGGATTTCCTTGCGCGCGGCGAAGATCGCCTGCTGGCTGACCCGGCGTTCGGGCTTGGTTTCGCCGTGCAGCGCTTCGCCACGGGCCTGTTGCAGGATCCGCCGTTCGACGGTGGCGTCAGGGAAGCCGATTTTCACGTGCATGAGGAACCGGTCGAGCTGGGCTTCGGGCAACGGGTAGGTGCCTTCCTGCTCGATGGGGTTTTGCGTGGCCATGACCAGGAACAGCGGCGACAGCTCGTAGGTGCTGCGTCCGACGCTGACCTGGCGTTCGCCCATGGCCTCGAGCAGGGCCGACTGGACCTTGGCCGGGGCACGGTTGATTTCGTCCGCCAGCACCAGATTGTGGAAGATCGGGCCTTGCTGGAACACGAAGCTGCCGGTTTCCGGGCGATAGATTTCCGTGCCGGTGATGTCGGCTGGTAGCAGGTCGGGGGTGAACTGGATGCGATGGAACTGTGCTTCGATACCTTCGGCGAGTTCTTTGATGGCCTTGGTCTTGGCCAGCCCCGGAGCGCCCTCGACCAGCATGTGACCGTCGGCGAGCAGGGCGATGAGCAAGCGCTCGATGAGTTTTTCCTGGCCGAGAATCTGCGTTGAAAGAAAGGTTCGCAGCGCGAGCAGCGCTTCACGATGTTCCATCGATGACTGTTCCTGGAAAGGGTGACCGAAGACGTTCGAGTAACGCCAAGGCTGGGGGCGTTACTTTAATCCATCGCGGGGGGCGGCGACTAACGGCATTTTGTAGAAATGTGCGGATTAGCGCTCGTTCCCACGCTCTGCGTGGGAATGCATCACCGGACGCTCTGCGTCCTGCTTTGAAATCGTGACGCAGAGCGTCACAGGCTGCATTCCCACGCAGAGCGTGGGAACGATCACCTCAAAACCGCGAGGGCGCCCGTTCAACCACCATCAGATTTCGCTGATGTAAGTACCAATTCCCTTGAGGATGTTCTGCAAGGTTTCTTCCACCTCGGCCAGATCGCTGGCATCGGTACTGTGCAGGATTTCCAGCGAATCATTGCCATTCAGCGCATCGGCGTCCACGGCGGCGATTTCGATCAGCAGGCGGTCGGGGCCGAGGGTGACTTTCACGCCATCCAGGGCCGAAGGTTTGTCGTGGAAGATGATTTCCAGCTCGTCCTCGTCCGGAAAACGGCTCATCAGGAACAGTTCGCCGTCGGCACCGGTGCAGCAAAGCATGGCCAGCTTGTCTTCTTCTTCATCGCACGGGTTGACGATCAAGAGGTCGGTTGTCATTTGCATGGAAAAATCCTGGCTCGGCGAGCGTGGTGAACGTAATAAGGGGTGATTCTGCCAGCCCCCGGGAATTTCTGCTCGGCTGAGTGTCAGAGGATGTGTCGTGAACATCCGATGCGTTCCGAGTCATTTCTGGTACGCAGGTGCCGTAAATCCGGGCATAAACCCCCCATTTTCCTGCGCGACTGCTAGTGTTGTTCGAGGCACATGCCGCCAGTTACGTGCCGATGACCGAATATGTCGCAGCGCTGCAAGCACGGCCCTTGCCGCACTCGTTAAGCTGCGCAACGGATGAGCACCCGTAAAGGCATTGACGATGGCTGCGATGGTAGCCCCGACAGTCGGTTTTGCAGATGCCCATTCATGGAAGGTGAATGTGACCTGAGTGTCTCGTCCAGCTTCACCCAACTGTCGTCCTGTTTCCTCTGCCCGAGAATCAGGAACAGGGTGACGGATTGCCCCGAAAGGGGTTTTGCACGCGACGCTTCCATCAATAACAAGCCCAAGCGGAGTACCACAGATGGCGTTCTTCACCGCAGCCAGCAAAGCCGACTTCCAGCACCAACTGCAAGCGGCACTGGCGCAGCACATCAGTGAACAGGCACTGCCACAAGTGGCGCTGTTCGCTGAACAATTCTTCGGCATTATTTCCCTCGACGAGCTGACCCAGCGTCGGTTGTCCGACCTCGCCGGCTGCACCCTTTCTGCGTGGCGCCTGCTTGAGCGCTTCGATCACGCGCATCCGCAAGTGCGCGTCTACAACCCCGATTACGAACGCCACGGCTGGCAGTCGACCCACACCGCGGTCGAAGTGCTGCACCACGATCTGCCGTTCCTGGTGGACTCGGTGCGTACCGAGCTGAACCGTCGCGGTTACAGCATCCATACCCTGCAAACCACCGTGCTGAGCGTGCGTCGCGGCAGCAAGGACGAGTTGCTGGAAATCCTGCCCAAGGGCACCCAGGGCGAAGGCATTCTGCAAGAATCGCTGATGTACCTGGAAATCGACCGTTGCGCCAACACGGCCGAATTGAATGTCCTGACCAAAGAGCTGGAGCAGGTTCTCGGTGAAGTCCGCGTCGCGGTCGCCGATTTCGAACCGATGAAAGCCAAGGTCCAGGAGATGATCGAAGGCATCGATAAGAGCCAGTTCATCGTCGACGCCGACGAAAAATCCGAAATCAAGAGCTTCCTGGAATGGTTGGTGGACAACCACTTCACCTTCCTGGGCTACGAAGAGTTCCAGGTTGGCGAGGATCAGAAAGGCGGTTACATCGAATATGACCAGGACTCGTTCCTGGGCCTGACCCGACTGCTGCGCGCCGGCCTGACCGTCGATGACCTGCGCATCGAAGACTATGCCGTGAACTACCTGCGCGAACCGACGCCGCTGTCGTTTGCCAAGGCGGCACACCCAAGCCGTGTCCACCGTCCGGCGTACCCGGACTACGTGTCGATCCGCCAGATCGATGCCAATGGCAACGTCATCAAGGAATGCCGCTTCATGGGCCTGTACACCTCGTCGGTGTATGGCGAAAGCGTGCGGGTCATTCCTTACATCCGCCGCAAGGTCGAGGTGATCGAAAAGCGTTCGGGCTTCCAGGCCAAGGCTCACTTGGGCAAGGAACTGGCCCAGGTCCTTGAAGTGCTGCCGCGCGACGATCTGTTCCAGACCCCGGTGGACGAGCTGTTCACCACCGTGATGTCGATCGTGCAGATTCAGGAACGCAACAAGATCCGCGTGTTCCTGCGCAAAGACCCTTACGGCCGTTTCTGCTACTGCCTGGCTTACGTGCCGCGCGACATCTACTCCACCGAAGTGCGTCAGAAGATCCAGCAAGTGCTGATGGATCGCCTGAAAGCGTCCGACTGCGAGTTCTGGACCTTCTTCTCTGAGTCCGTGCTGGCCCGTGTGCAGCTGATTCTGCGGGTCGACCCGAAGAACCGTCTGGACATCGATCCGGTTCTGCTGGAAAAAGAAGTGGTGCAGGCCTGCCGCAGCTGGCAGGACGACTACGCGAGTCTGGTCATCGAGAGCTTCGGCGAAGCCCAGGGCACCAATGTGCTGGCCGACTTCCCGAAAGGCTTCCCGGCCGGTTACCGCGAGCGTTTCGCCGCCCACTCGGCAGTGGTCGACATGCAGCACCTGCTGAGCCTGAGCGAAAAAAATCCGCTGGTGATGAGCTTCTACCAGCCGTTGACCCAGGCCGGCAAACAACAGCTGCACTGCAAGCTGTATCACGCCGACACCCCGCTGGCGTTGTCCGACGTCTTGCCGATCCTGGAAAACCTCGGCCTGCGCGTATTGGGTGAATTCCCGTATCGCCTGCGCCACAACAGCGGCCGCGAATTCTGGATCCACGACTTCGCATTCACCGCCGCCGAAGGCCTGGAACTCGACATCCAGCAACTCAACGACACCTTGCAGGACGCCTTCGTCCACATCGTGCGTGGCGATGCCGAGAACGATGCCTTCAACCGTCTGGTGCTGACCGCCGGCCTGCCATGGCGCGACGTGGCGCTGCTGCGTGCCTACGCCCGTTACATGAAGCAGATCCGTCTGGGCTTCGACCTGGGTTACATCGCCAGCACCCTGAACAACCACACCGACATCGCTCGCGAGTTGACCCGGTTGTTCAAGACCCGTTTCTACCTGGCGCGCAAGCTGGGCAGTGACGATCTGGAAGACAAGCAACAACGTCTGGAACACGCGATTCTGAGCGCTCTGGACGATGTCCAGGTGTTGAACGAAGACCGCATCCTGCGTCGTTACCTGGACCTGATCAAAGCGACCCTGCGCACCAACTTCTACCAGACCGATGCGCACGGTCAGAACAAGTCCTACTTCAGCTTCAAGTTCAACCCGCACCAGATTCCAGAGCTGCCGAAGCCGGTTCCGAAGTTCGAAATCTTCGTTTACTCGCCGCGCGTCGAAGGCGTGCACCTGCGCTTCGGCAATGTGGCTCGCGGCGGTCTGCGCTGGTCCGACCGTGAAGAAGACTTCCGCACCGAAGTCCTGGGCCTGGTAAAAGCCCAACAAGTGAAGAACTCGGTCATCGTGCCCGTGGGTGCGAAGGGCGGCTTCCTGCCGCGTCGCCTGCCACTGGGCGGCAGCCGTGACGAGATCGCGGCCGAGGGTATCGCCTGCTACCGCATCTTCATCTCGGGCCTGTTGGACATCACCGACAACCTCAAGGACGGCGTGCTGGTACCGCCGGCCAACGTCGTGCGTCATGACGACGATGACCCGTACCTGGTAGTGGCGGCGGACAAGGGCACTGCGACCTTCTCCGACATCGCCAACGGCATCGCCATCGACTACGGCTTCTGGCTCGGCGACGCCTTCGCCTCGGGTGGTTCGGCCGGTTACGACCACAAGAAAATGGGCATCACCGCCAAAGGCGCGTGGGTCGGCGTTCAACGCCACTTCCGCGAGCGCGGCATCAATGTTCAGGAAGACAGCATCACCGTGGTGGGCGTCGGCGACATGGCCGGTGACGTGTTCGGTAACGGCTTGCTGATGTCCGACAAGCTGCAACTGGTCGCTGCATTCAACCACCTGCACATCTTCATCGACCCGAACCCGGAACCTGCCAGCAGTTTCGCCGAGCGTCAGCGCCTGTTCGACCTGCCGCGTTCGGCCTGGTCGGATTACGACACCAGCATCATGTCCGAAGGCGGCGGGATTTTCTCCCGTAGCGCGAAAAGCATCGCGATTTCTCCGCAGATGCAAGAGCGCTTCGACATTCAGGCCGACAAGCTGACCCCGACCGAGCTGCTCAATGCCTTGCTCAAGGCACCGGTGGACCTGTTGTGGAACGGCGGTATCGGTACGTACGTCAAGGCCAGCAGCGAAAGCCACGCCGATGTCGGCGACAAGGCCAACGATGCACTGCGCGTGAACGGCAACGAACTGCGCTGCAAAGTCGTGGGCGAGGGCGGTAACCTGGGCATGACCCAACTGGGTCGCGTCGAATTCGGAATCAATGGTGGCGGTTCCAACACCGACTTCATCGACAACGCCGGTGGCGTGGACTGCTCCGACCACGAAGTGAACATCAAGATCTTGCTCAACGAAGTCGTGCACGCCGGTGACATGACCGACAAGCAACGTAACCTGTTGCTGGCGAGCATGACCGACGAAGTCGGTGGTCTGGTGTTGGGTAACAACTACAAGCAGACTCAGGCACTGTCGCTGGCGGCCCGTCGTGCCTTGCCACGGATCGCTGAATACAAGCGCCTGATGAACGATCTGGAAGCCCGTGGCAAGCTGGATCGCGCCATCGAGTTCCTGCCGTCGGAAGACGCGATCAACGAGCGCGTCGCGGCAGGCCATGGCCTGACCCGTGCCGAGCTGTCGGTGCTGATCTCCTACAGCAAGATCGACCTCAAGGAGCAGTTGCTCAACTCCCTGGTGCCGGACGACGACTATCTGACCCGCGACATGGAAACCGCTTTCCCGCCGACGCTGGTCAGCAAGTTCTCTGCCGCCATGCGCCGTCACCGTCTGAAGCGCGAAATCGTCAGCACCCAGATCGCCAACGATCTGGTGAACCACATGGGCATCACCTTCGTTCAACGACTCAAAGAGTCCACCGGCATGAGCCCGGCGAACGTGGCCGGTGCGTATGTGATCGTGCGTGACATTTTCCACCTCCCGCACTGGTTCCGTCAGATCGAGTCCCTGGACTACCTGGTCTCCGCTGATGTGCAACTGGAGCTGATGGACGAGCTGATGCGTCTGGGCCGTCGCGCCACGCGCTGGTTCCTGCGTGCCCGCCGCAACGAGCAGAACGCCGCCCGTGACGTCGCGCATTTCGGTCCGCACCTGAAGGAGTTGGGCCTCAAGCTTGACGAACTGCTCAGTGGCGAGATCCGCGAAACCTGGCAGGCTCGTTATCAGGCGTACGTCGAAGCCGGTGTGCCGGAGTTGCTGGCACGCATGGTGGCTGGCACCACGCACCTGTACACCCTGCTGCCGATCATCGAAGCCTCCGACGTGACCGGCCAGGACCCAGCAGATGTGGCCAAGGCCTACTTCGCCGTGGGCAGTGCGCTGGACATCACCTGGTACCTGCAACAGATCAGTGCCTTGCCGGTTGAAAACAACTGGCAGGCCCTGGCCCGTGAAGCGTTCCGCGATGACGTCGACTGGCAACAACGTGCGATCACCATCTCGGTCCTGCAACAGGGCGACGGCACCCAGGACGTGGAAACACGCCTGGAGCTGTGGATGGAGCAGCACGAAGGCATGATCGAACGCTGGCGCGCCATGCTGGTGGAAATCCGTGCCGCCAGCGGCACTGACTACGCCATGTACGCGGTGGCCAACCGCGAACTGCTGGATGTGGCGTTGAGTGGTCAAGCGGTGGTGCCTGCCGCTGCAACTACCAGCACTGCGGGCGCCGAGCTGGAGCCGGCCGCCTGATCGAGCGCTGAATGAAAAAGCCCCGTCTTGAGAGAGACGGGGCTTTTTTTTTGATTCCTTATCGATTGTACGAGCGACCTGAAGTTCGTGCGTATTCAGCTGATTTTTATTGATTGTAATGAGTTGATGTTGTTGAGCAGCATGTTGCGTGAGAAAACATTTCTTTGCACGCCAAAGATAAAGTCATACTCAGAAGATTCTTTCTTTGCTTTCTGTCTGGTCGACTTCATTACGTATTGTTTGAGTTTTAGCGGTGTTTCATTATAGGTCTTACTGAAGCTTCGAGAGAAATGCGGCAGGGAGGAAAAACCGCAGGCGTAGCTGATATCGGTTAATGACCATTCCGGGGCCAGATGAATAAACGCCTTTGCCAGCGCCAGTCGGACTCTCCATATCCACTTTATCGGTGTTACGTCGTAAAACAGGTTGAACATTCGACAAATATCAAATCGGGTTTTACCACAGATTTTTTCCAGGTCGTCCAAGGTAATCTCCTCTGAAATATTCTCTACGATGTAGGTTATCACTGTGACAATGCACAGCGCTTTTTCTGTATGTGCATGTTTGCCATGGGTCTCAAAATGACGTTTATACAGGTCGTCCTTTATTTTTTGTGTAAAGAGGGTCTTTTCAGCATTCGAGATTTTAAGATCCCACATACAGACTCCGTTCTGCAGCGCTCAATTGGCGAAGGTTTTTTATTGTTGGGATAGGCTTTTGACTCACTCATGAATAGGCAATTGCTATGCCAGATTTTTAGCGGCTTCAAATAGCTGTTTGTTAAGTGTTTTTTATGCGTTTCTCGATTTAGGGAAAGTGAAATCCCATTTTTGAAAAGTTTTTTCGCAGGCTGTTATCTTGCGTCCCATTATTGGGATTGCTGATTTTTGTGCGGTTTGCCCATAGACATCAGCTCATAAGGAATGCACGTTTTTCTGTCGTTCCGAAAATGAGATGCCCCGTCACTGACATCAAGTAGTTCACGTGCTGTTTGTATTTTTTTATTGCTTAACTATCAAATAGTTGCATGCATTTTTTATTTTGGCATGGAATGTGCTGTTGATTATTCCAATTGTTAACATTGGTACTGTCATGGATATCTCGATCCCGCAGCCGGGAAATAAGCGCCCACTGAAAAAGCACAGTAAGGCCATTGCTGGTGGCATCTTTTTTCTGGTGCTGTTGCTGATTATCTATAACTATCGGTTCTCGCCTTATCAGGTTGCCCGTAGCAGCGTGACGCTTGCGGAAGTCAAGTATGGTGATTTCGCCGTTGAGGTACGTGGCAATGGAGTGCTTTTACCGTGGGACATCAACTGGGTGGCGGCGAACGTTGACGCTCGGGTGGAAGAGGTCATTTATAAGGCGGGGATGAAAGTCAGCAAGGGAGAGTTGCTGGTTGTCATGAGTAATCCGACGCTCGAACAGCGGCTTCAGGAGAGCCAGCTGGAACTTAATGCACGCCGAGCAGAAACCGAGGCCAAAAATGCCGAACTGCAAAATAAAATTCTCAATCAAGAGGCGTTAATGATGGACGCGAAGAGTCGATTACTTGCATCTACACTGCGTCTTGCTGCCCAGACAAAATACATTTTGGCCGTGCCAAGGCTGGAATATGAAACCACGCGCATTCTGACTGAACAGTATACTCAGCAGGTCGGTTTTGAAGAACGACGGTTAAGGACGCTTAAGCTCAGCGTCGAGGCGGATATAAAGGCGAACTTTATGCGCCTTAATAAATTGGAGTCTCTGGTTGCTTTGAATCAGCAGGAGGTTGATTCGCTCAAGGTTAAATCGCCGATAGATGGCATTTTGCAAGATGTGAAGGTCCAGGTCGGACAGCGGGTAACGGTAGGCAGTGATATTGCGCGACTTGCCAAAGAGAAAGAGCTGTATGCCGAGCTCAAAGTGCCCGAATTGCAGTCGCGCGATCTCGCGGTCGGGCAGGCCGTCACGATCAACACAGGGCGCAGCCGGTTTACCGGGGTGTTATCCAGGGTCGATCCTGCGGTGACTAACGGAACGGTCAAGGTGGATGTGACGTTCAATCAGCCGCTGCCACAGGAGGCACGTCCTGATCTGAGTGTCGATGGATTGATCGCGGTGACGAAAATCAATAATTCGTTGTATGTCGAGCGCCCGCCGTTCGCGCAGAATAACTTGCCCTCTATGCTCTACCGGCTGGATGACAAAGACCGTTCAGCGACCAAGATGAAAGTGGCGTTCGGGCAGGGTTCTGCTGACTACATTCAGATCACCAGCGGGCTCAAGGCTGGCGACAAAATAATTCTCAGTGACAGCACCGCCTGGCAGGGTGCCGATCAGATTGAAATTGCCAACTGATGCAGCTCGCGCCGGCTAACGGAACAATGCCCTGGAGACAGTAATGATGGAACCTTTGGTAGAACTGACTGACGTAAACAAAATTTTCCTGACCGATGAAATCGAAACCCATGCGCTCAGCAAGATCACACTCACCATTTCCAAGGGCGAGTACGTGGCCATATCGGGGCCCTCAGGTTGTGGGAAATCGACGCTGCTCTCAGTCCTGGGGCTGCTGGATACGGCGTCGAGCGGCACTTATCAGTTGGCCGGCCACAAGGTCGAAAATATCTCCAAAAAACAGCGGGCGCAGGTGCGTAATCGAGACATCGGCTTCATCTTTCAGTCGTTCAACCTCATCAGCGATTTAACCATTGAAGAAAATGTCGCACTGCCACTGACCTACCGCAGCGACATTTCCAAGCCTGAACGGCACCAGCGGGTCGCCGAGGCCCTGGCCAAGGTCAATATGTCCCACCGTAGCCGTCACTATCCTTCACAACTCTCCGGCGGGCAGCAGCAGCGCGTCGCGGTGGCCCGGGCCATTGTCGGTAATCCATCTATCCTGCTTGCGGACGAACCCACCGGTAACCTGGATTCGCACAACGCCGAAGCGGTGTTGAATATCCTCGATACGTTGCATCAGGAAGGTGCCACGATCTGCATCGTGACCCACGATCCTCGCTCGGCTGAGCGTGCCCAGCGCAGTATTGTCCTGTCTGACGGAAAGGTTGTCGGCGATGGGGAACCGGCTCGGCAATTGACCTTGGTGAAGGAAGCATAAGGTGCTTTTTGACATTCGTTATGCCTTGCGGTTGCTCCTGAAAAGCCCCAGCTTCACTTTTGTCACCGTGCTGATCATGTCCTGTGGACTGGCGCTGACCCTGTATATGTTTTCGGTGATCAATACCATTATGTTCACTCCGCTTCCTTACCCGGACGGAAAAAGCATGGTGCTGGTCAATCCGACCGTCAATGGTGTCAGCCTGAGCGATTCCGGGCTGAACTTCATGGACTATAGCGATATCAAGGCGCGCTCTACCCAGCTTGAGGATATGGGTTATTTCTACGCCGAGCGCGCGGATCTCAGTGATGGCAGCAAGGCCGTTTCCTATATGGCCATCAGAAACACCGCGCAAATGTTCTCTTATGCAGCTGTTCAGCCATTTCGAGGGCGTGTGCTGAATCAGGAAGATGTTCGGTCAGGGGCCGAGCCTGTCGCGGTGATCAGCTACGCAATGTGGCAGAACTACTTTGCTTCCGATGCGCAACTCATTGGCCGCGATATCAGGATCAACGGCATACCTGCCCGTATCGTCGGCATCATGCCGCAAAATTTTGCCTTCCCCTTCTTCCATGACCTGTGGCTGCCTTCACAGCTTGAGCCTTCGCAGTACCTGGTGCGTAAAGGCGCTCCGGAAGTGTCCGTGTATGCGCGCTTGAAGCCCGGTGCAACCCTTGAGGATGCCAACCGCGACCTCAATAGAGTGATGCAGTCACTGGCGCTGGAGCACCCGGAAAGTAATAAAGGGCTTACCGCCCAAGTACTGACGTTCCAGGAAAACTTCATGGGGGAGGAGACCATGCCGATCTTTATCGTCATGATGCTTGCCGTCAGTTTTGTGCTGCTATTGGCTTGCTGTAACGTCGGAAATCTATTGTTGGCAAGAACGACCGAGCGTTCCAAAGAGATCGCGATCCGGGTCGCGCTGGGATCTCCCGCAGGCCGCCTGGTCATGCAAATGATGCTGGAAAGCTTATTTATCTGTTTTTTGTCCGGTGCAGTGGCGGTCCTGCTGGCTGCATGGGGGCTGGAGATAACCAACACGATACTGCCTGGTTTCGTACCCAATAAAATCCCTTTCTGGTGGCAGCTGTCACTCGATAATGTGTTGGTCCTCAATGCCCTTGTCCTGGTGATCATCACGGCTGTGCTCACCA
This sequence comes from Pseudomonas frederiksbergensis, assembly GCF_017114915.1. GTDB lineage: Bacteria > Pseudomonadota > Gammaproteobacteria > Pseudomonadales > Pseudomonadaceae > Aquipseudomonas > Aquipseudomonas frederiksbergensis_I. Next base: position 12,901 of record NZ_JAAUOE010000019.1, on the reverse strand, counting down.
GTGCATTGCCGGCCTGGAAAATCGTCCGTGGCAATTTCAATGATGTGCTGCGTGATGGCACCCGTGGCGCGCAGAGCCGTGGCGCAGGTCGGGTTTCGCGGATCCTGGTTATCTTTGAAGTGGGGCTCTCCTGCTTAATCCTGTGTATCAGTGCGCTGTTCGCATTATTGGTCTACCAGGCGACCCGCGCTGATTACGGTGTCGACACCAGTAACTACCTGACCGCGCAAATCCACCTCAACGCTAATAATTACCCTGATGATGCAAGCCGCATCCTGTTTTACCAGCGCCTGCAGGACGCTGCTGCTGCGATTCCCGGGGTTGAAAGCGCAGCATTGACCACCAGTGCCGTGGGCCAGTTCACCGTGCCGCGCCAGGTGGATGTAGACTCGTCGACCAACAACAGGAACGAGCGCTGGTCTTACCCGATGGTCAATGATGTGCAGGTCATGCCGGGTAGCCTGTCGGCGATGGGTATTACCCCCATGGCGGGCAGGGAATTCGCCCACGGCGATACTCAGGACTCACAACAGGTGGTCGTCGTCAGCCAGTCCTTTGCCGAACAGTTCTGGCCGGGAGAGCGTGATGTGATTGGCAAGCGCCTGCGTTTTCGCGATACCGATGACCAGCGCTGGTACAACGTAGTAGGCGTGGTGCCCAGCGTTATTCATGGGCGGCCTTTCAGCACATTCCGTCACCGCGCCACGGTGTACCGCTCTTTGGAGCAGCAACCCGCGTCCTCATTGATGCTGGTGCTGCGATCCCCGCGTCCTGAAACGGTCGGGCCCGCTCTGATCAATGCGGTCCGTCAGGTGGACAGCAATCTCTCCGTCAATCAGATCCAGACGTTGAATGAACGCTTGGCCCGTAATACCGCTGGCTTGCATTTTATTGCCAATCTTTTCATGTTGTTCGGCCTGGTGGCGATGATATTGGCTGCAACGGGTATTTATGCGGTGATGTGCAACTTGATTAATCAGCGTACCCAGGAGATTGGCTTACGGATGGCCATGGGAGCCACTGAAAGTAATTTGTTACGTATGCTTATGATCCAGGGCGGCAAGCAGTTATTGATCGGCCTTATCATCGGCTTGCCTCTGGCATTCTTTGTTGCTCCCAAACTGACGCGCGTTCTGGGTAACGGAAACACTCCTTTTGTGCTCCTGTTCTGGATGGTGGCGCTGATGATTACGCTGGTTGTGGCGCTGGCGGTCTGGCTTCCTTCCCGACGGGCAACCAATATGTCGCCCGCCGACGCGATTCGTTATGAATAAACGACCGCCGTGCTCTCCGGGCACGGCGCTCCAAGCTGGATGCTTGAAATGAACGATAAAAAACACATCCTTGTTATAGACGATGACGCGGGAATCCTGACCAGCCTCGATATCTTGTTGCGCATGCAAGGGTACGACGTGACCCTGGAAACCCAGGCCGATCGCCTGTTTGCACATTTGTCCGCCAAGCCTGTTGATCTGGTATTGATGGACATGAACTTTCAGAAAGACACCACGTCAGGCATGGAAGGGTTGCAGTTGCTGGCCGAGATGAAGAAGTTCGATGATTGCTTGCCGGCTGTCGCGATGACGGGGTGGGGAAGCGTCGACATCATTGTCAACGCCATGCGGGGTGGGGCGGCCGATTTTATTCAAAAGCCTTGGGATAATGAGCGTTTGCTGAGCATCGTTGAGCAGCAAATTACCATGAGTCAGGCGCGTCGTTCAGGCAATTGCCTGCGCGAAGAAAACAAGCTGCTCAAACTGGCGCTCGAAGATGATATGGACAGCGAATGGGTTGTCCGCTCACCGGCGATGAAACGCCTGATCAGCCTGGTGGAAAAGGTGGCGGTGACCGATACCAGCGTTCTGATCCTGGGAGAAAATGGCACCGGTAAAAGCCTGCTCGCGCGTTATATCCACCAGATTTCCTCGCGCTCCGAACACAGTATCGTCGAAGTGAATATGGGGTGTATTAACGAGCAGCTATTTGAAAGCGAGATGTTTGGCCACGTAAAAGGCGCCTTTACCGACGCGCGGGAAAACCGTATCGGCCGCTTTGAATTGGCGGACAAGGGGACGCTGTTCCTCGATGAAATCGGTAACTTGCCCCTGACACAGCAAGTGAAACTGTTACGGGTGCTGGAAGAGCGGCAGTTTGAGCGCGTCGGATCTTCGCGTACCCAGACCACTCAATGCAGGATCATCGCCGCCACCAATTCCGACCTGGACAAGGCCGTGGCAGAGGGGCGGTTCCGTCAGGATCTGCTGTACCGCATGAACCTGATTCAAATCCAGCTGCCGCCGCTTCGCGAACGGCTGGAAGATATCGAGCCGCTGACTGAGCGCTTCCTCAAACGTTTTGCGCGTAAATACAACAAGCCCCGGCCAGTATTATTGCCCCAGGCACGCCAAGGGCTGCTTGATTATTCATGGCCGGGAAATATTCGAGAGCTTAGCCACCTGTTGGAACGCGCCGTGTTGCTGTGTCGCGCCAATGTGATTGATCTGGAAGACCTCTGCCTGCCGTTTTCGGTGTCATCTCAGAGTGCGGTGCGTCCGGTCACTGACTCGTCGCCGGGATCGACAGCCGTGTGCACGCTGGCCGAAGCCGAAGAGACCTTACTATTACAGCGCCTGCGTCAATATGACGGCAATGCGGTCAAGGCTGCGGAATCGCTGGGGCTCAGCCGCAGTGCTTTTTATCGCCGGCTTGAGAAACTAAAAGTTTGCCATGAGTAAGCTTTTCCATTCATTTGAAGTACGTCATCTGCTGCTGTGCAGCCTGGCGCCGGTAGGCGGAATTATTGCTTACCTGTTGCTTTGGCTTTTTCCGCACCAGTCCATTTACCTTAAGTTTTTCACCCTGTTTGTCCTTTGCATGACGATGGTCTATTTCTGCTATCACTTTTTTCAGCAATTGATTTACAAAATAAACGTCATCTCCAACTTGCTGGAAGCGGTTGAGCAGGAAGATTTCAGCCTGCGCGGGGTGAGCAATGGGGCAGGGGCTTTTGAGGGGGTCATTGAGCAAATCAATGATATTTCCAGTCAATTGTCACGCCATCGCCAACAGCAGCGCGAGATGGATTTTCTGCTGCAAAAAGTGATCTCCAATATCACCGTTGCCATCTTTGCCTTGGACGGCAACCATCGCCTGATCTGGTGTAATAGCGCAGCTTCCCGCATGTTGGGAACATCGCTGGAAAAGCTGATTGGCGATACGGCCAGTCGCTGGCAGCTGGACAATCTTTTGCACAATGCCAACACAGAGCATCCCGTCGTGTCCGACTTTGAAGGGCGACCGGGTCGTTACAAAGTGACCAGTGACACGTACATGGTGGACGGTGTCCAGAACGTGCTCCTGTTTGTCAGTGATGTTGACGAAATGCTGCGTCAGGAAGAACAGAAGGCCTGGCAAGATTTGTTGCGTGTGATAAGCCACGAAATCAACAACTCCCTCAGCCCCATCGCGTCCATCAGCCAAATGTTGCAACAACATTACCGACATCATTCTGACAATCTGCCTCCCGGTTTTACCGAGGGCATCGATCTGATTAATCGGCGGGCACGCGAGCTGATCGCGTTTATCAGCAGCTACAGGCAGTTGAGCAAACTGGCGCCCGCGCTGAAGGAACGGGTGGATTTGACTGCCCTGGTGGCCGAGTTGCCGCTGCTGTTCTCCCACCGTGTGATTACCCTGAACGGGCCGCGTCCGCTGATGGCCAGCCTCGATCGGGTACAGATCCATCAGTTGTTGATCAACCTGATCAAAAATGCCGATGAGTCGATGGGCAGCAGCGCTGACAGTATTGATATCGAGTGGGCCGAGGAGAAGGGGCGCTTATTGATCACCATCCTTGATCGTGGGGTGGGGCTGACTAACCCGAAAAATCTGTTTGTACCTTTCTATACCACCAAACCCAATGGCACCGGCATCGGCCTGATCTTGTGCCGACAAATTGCCGAAAGCCACGGCGGCTACTTGTCTCTGGAAAATCGCCATGAGCAGACCGGTTGCAAAGTCACCATCAATTTACCGCTGCAATCCCCTGAGTTGATCGAAGGCAAAGACAGTCTGTTCAATGGCAGCTTGGCTGCCATCTAACTGAGATTGGTCTGTTTGCACCTACCGGTTATGAACAGTCAGAGGTTGAAATTTCGCTGGCGAAAGAGCCCGTGGCGCCGGTATCGACCTGAGCGGAAGGGCTGACAGACATCCGTGCGCCGGCGGACAGGCTGCCGTTGATCCGTGGAATATGGCACAGGGATGATTCCGCCCCCATGCTCATGCGCACATTCGCCACTTGCGCAGTGAAGGGCAGCGGTTTTTTGTTGAAGGTGCCGCCCATTGCCAGATCAAGGACCAGCTCACCCGTCTTACCCTCGATCTGGATGTCAGTGCCCATGCTGCCTGCCACCGTCAGTTTGGACTGATCGACGGCACACGCAGGTGCCACGATTTTTATCCCTGCTTTCCCTGTCAGCCCCGTCAGTGGCTTGCTGGTATACAGCGTGATATCCAGGGAATGGGAGACGAAGCGATCATTTTCCGCTGCGTCATTGACGAGCAATAACGCCTGATTGTTCGTGGTCACCTGGAGCTTATCCAACGTACCCGCAGAGCCTGAGACCACCATGGAAGACGTTGCAGCGCATTTGATGGACAGGTTTATACCCTGTCGGACTTCAACGCTGCTGAAGGCGTTCAGCGGAAAGGTTTTCTCTGCGGCCAGTGCAGAGTAACCGGTCGTGCTGGCCAGCAGCGCAAGCATCAGCTTCATCGTATTCATGTTGTTCATATAACTTCCTTATTTCACCAGAGACATAGCGATTCCTTCAGGCGTTGGCCAAAGACAAACGCTGGCACACCTGGGGGGCCAGCAGGGTGTGAATTTGACAGCCCTTTAAACGTCGTAAGAGTGATCATATCCCAGGCGGACACTGAGATTTGCTTGAGATTGCACCGCAAAATTAATGTGGAAGCGAGCCTGCTCGCGACGGGGCATCAGCATCGCCTCAGCCATCAGTTCTCCAAAGGAATCAACACCTTCTCATCCGGGGCCAACACCATGAACACCAACAGCTTGGCAGGCTTTGTGGTGCTGGCATTTTTCGAGACCAGATGTTCCGAGCCGGCCGGTTCGTACCAGAACTCGCCGGCCTTGTAGGTAATCGCTTTTTCACCTTTGACTTGAGAAATGATCTCCCCCGACAACACGTAGGCCATGGCCGTGCCCTGGTGTTTGTGGGCGATGGACGATTGCCCCGGCTCGTAATCGACTTCGATCATCAAGGCTTTTTTGCCGGGTGCGTTTTTCAGCATCTGGTCCTGCAGGATGGTGACTTTTTCCGAAGGGGAGGCGGTTTTGTCGGCGAATGCCGAGGCTGAGATGCTCAGGGCCAGGGCGGTGAGAGAGGCGGCAAAAAAACGAAGTGCATTCATGGTTGATTACCTATGGTGGTGAGTCGTCAGGGACCACAGTAAGCCGCGCTATCGGGCAATCAAACGGCCAATTTTCCGGAAGGTGAGGGGACCAATCAAGAAGGTCTGCATTGATCGTTCCCATGCTCTGCGTGGGAATGCCTCACCGGACGCTCTGCGTCCGCATTTGGGGGCGCGGAGTGCCCCTGGCTGCGTTCCCACGCAGAGCGTGGGAACGATCAGTCAGTCAGAGAGATGTTGTTTTAGACGATCGGAAAGCTGTTGAAGTCGACGGCGTTGGCCAGTTGGCTGTCGATCAGGCCGATAAAGCCTTGCACTTCGGGGCGGTTGAAATGCGCTTGCATGGCCGCTTCCGATTGCCAGCGGGCGCTGACCGTCCAGCGGGTGTCGTCCTCGGGGCAGCGGTCGACCATATAGGAATCACAGCCCGGCAGTTCGCGCAGGGTGTCGACAATCTTTTGCAGTTGCTTGCCCAGTTCGTCCGAGCAGCCGGGGGCGGCCTGCACTTTTACGGTGTTGAACACTTCGTTGGACATTGCTCACACTCCTGAATCAGGCCGGACGAATCCTGCTCATTGAGGGATCACGCGTAATCAGGATAGGCCTGCACCCCTGGACCGCCAATAGCCAATCGCCCGATAAAGCCGCAGACCAATCCCTCAGCCGACCTGCTGCAAAATGTCCCGCAAACGGTCCAGGGCGATGTCGATGTCCAGGGTTTCGATCGCCCCAAACCCCAGGAAAAGCCCGGCCCGTGGCGCTTGCTGGTAAAAGAAGCCGTCCAGGGCATAGAGCCCCACTTCGACTTTTTTCGCCAGTTCGATCACCAATGGAATATCGACCGGCACCTTGCACAGCACCGCCATGTGAAACCCGGCCGTGGTCGGCACCGCCTCGAACCACGGCGAAAGGTCGCCCGCCATGCGCGCCAGGATCCGTTCACGGCGCCCGGCGTAGATCGTATGGCAGCGGCGAATGTGCTTGAGCAGACAGCCTTCGGCGATGAACTTGGCCAGCGCCCATTGGGGCAGGGTCGATGTGTGCATATCGGTGAGTTGTTTGGCGCGGATCACCGCTTCGAGAATCGCAGGCGGCAAAATCGCGTAGCCGAGCCGCAGCTCCGGCAACAGGGTTTTCGAGAACGTGCCGACGTAGGCGACGATGCCGCGCTCATCCAGGCTTTGCAGCGAGTCGGTGGGCCGGCCTTCATAGCGGAATTCGCTGTCGTAATCGTCTTCGATGATAATCGCCCCCAGTTCGTGGGCGCGCTCGAGCAGGGCTTCGCGACGGGCCTGGCTCATGGGCATGCCCAAGGGGAACTGGTGGGACGGGGTGACGTAAATCAGCCGGGTGCCATCGGGAATGTGTTCGACCTGAATGCCTTGCGCATCCACCGGCACACCGATCACCGTCGCGCCATGGCTCGCGAACAACAGGCGCGCCGGCGGGTAACCGGGATCTTCCATGGCCACGAGGCTGCCCGGCTGGGTCAATACCCGGGAAATCAGGTCCAGCGCCTGCTGCGCGCCGTTGCACACCACCACGTCTTCGTCCTGGCAATTGACCCCGCGGGAAAACGCGATGTGCCGGGCAATCGCATTGCGCAGGGCTGGCAGGCCTTCGGGCAGGCTGTAGAAACCTTTGGAACCGGCGATCTGACGCAAAGCGTGGGAGGTGCAGCGGCGCCAGTCGTCCTGCGGGAACTGGCCTTTGCCAGTGGCGCCACCGATGAAATCGTAACGCAGCGAGCCTTCCAGTGTCGGGTGACGCAAGTACATCGGCAGGCTGCGCCAGCTCTCGATGACATCAAAGCTGGCTAACTCCGAATGGCTCTGTTTGCGGACGATTTTCGCCGGCCGGGCATTGACGTACGTGCCTTTGCCGATCACCCCGGTGAGGAAGTTCTCATAGGTCAGTTGCGCGTACGTGTCGGAAATGGTCTTGCGCGAAATCCCCAGTTGTTCGGCCAGCAAGCGGCTGGGCGGCAGCTGCGTCCCAGCTGCCAGGCGGCCGGATTCGATGGCGCTGCGCAGTTGCCGGTACAACTGGCCCGTCAGGTCCTTGCGGCCGTTGATGACAACATGAAGTTCCATACCGGCGGGGCTCCTGGGGTGGCTGAGGCGACTGTGCGTCGCGCCAGATTACCCGCATGAACGGCTGCGCAGAAGTTGCGTGGGCGAAAAAACCGCGATTGGCCTGATGCCGGGCGGTCCATGGCTTTTTCGCTGAATTGGCTCTGTAACACCCATGAATCAGCGCCTACTGTGGAGGCACCGATCCGCTCCACGAGGCCCGACCATGAACCCCCGTCTGGATTACTACAGCGCCTCGCCCAAAGCGATGAAAGCGATGATCGCCATGGAGGCCTTGACCAGCAACCTGAGCATCGAACCCGCCTTGTTGAACCTGATCAAAATCCGTGCCTCGCAGCTCAATGGCTGCGCCTTCTGCACCGACATGCACTCGGTGGACGCGCGCCGCTTCGGCGAGAGCGATCGGCGGCTGTATGCGATCGTGGTCTGGCGCGACAGCGGCTTCTTCAGCCCTCGGGAGCGGGCGGCCCTGGCCTGGACCGAAGCGGTGACCCTGCTCGCGCAAAGCCACGTGCCAGACGATGTTTACGCCGTGGCCCGGGAGCAGTTCAGCGAAGGCGAACTGGTCGACCTGACGATGGCCGTGAGCACTATCAATAGCTGGAACCGGCTGGCGGTGAGTTTTCGGCAAACGCCCAGCAACTGATTAATGGTTTGATGGGGTTTTTGCCCGGTTGTCACATCAGCTTCATGAACGCTCAGCAGGATGAAACGCTCAAGGACAGATCGACAGGGAGTCATTAATGTCATTCATGGAACTTACCGGGCGTCAGAACGTGGCCGAGTACCGCAGGCCCGTAGAACACAACAAATTCTCGTATTCACGGGTAGCCGGCGTCGATCCGGTGCTGTTGCAGTCTTTCCGGGTCAGCGCCCGTTGCGGCTGTTTCATGCAAGCGGCCCGCAGCCTCAACATCAAGTCGACCCGGTTGCGTAAACAATTGGCGCAACTTGAAGCGCAACTGCAGTGTTCGCTGTTCAGCCATTCGGGCACTGGTTTTGCCCTCAGTCGCGACGGATTGCAGCTTCAGGCGCAGTTGATGGCTTTGGCCCGTGAACGCGACTTGCCGGTGATCGAACAGCCCCTGATTCGTCTGGCCGTGGCCGAGTCGATCCTGCACGACATCCTCGGTCGCGACCTGGTCTCGCTGCTGCGGCGCAACGCCAGTGTGCGCCTGGACATCATTTCCCTGGACAGTGAATTATCCCTGCGGGCGATCAGCGCCGATGTGGTGGTGTGGCTGGCGGGCACCGATTCGCCATCGCCCGGCCCCAGTTTCGCCATCAGCGAACCCCAGCGTCTGGCACGGCTGGACTATCTGCCGCACATCGCCAAACGCTACTCACGAGTCGCGGCCCGCCCGGACAGCCTGGGCGATCTGGCCGATTTCATGCTGGTGCAATGGCAGCATGACCGCCATGTCGACAACTTTCGACCATGGAACAGCTTGGTGGAGCAGCGTCTGGCGGGGGTGGTGCAGCTGCATTCCTATGAGCTGATGCTGGAGATGATCCGTTGCAGCGCCTGCATCGGTTTGCTGCCGCACTACATGAGCCGATTCGATCGAGGGCTGCTGGCGTTGCCTGGGCTGTTCAACCAACCGATGCAACGCCAGGTGTGGATGGCGGTCAATGCCGACTCTCGGCATGAGGTCGCGGTGCAGGGGATCGTCGAGCTGATCCACAACACCTTCAATGAGCGGCGGGAGTGGTTTGAGTAGCCTTGTAACATCAAAAAATCGCAGGCTTCGCCAGCTCCTACAGAGGTTGCGTACACCCGCGCAATGACGGGTTCACACAACCCCTGAGCTGCCGAAGGCTGCGATCTTTTGATTTTGCTTTCGTCAGACCCGCGCCCGAATCCGCCGCCCCAGCACATCCATCACATCACAGCCATCGCGTAACAACATCGCCGCCGCCTGCGCCAGTTGCTGCACGTCGGCGCCACTGGCGCGGGTGATGTCGAGGTTGGCCAGGCTTTCCATCATCTGCGTCACCGCCAGAAAGCGACTGGCGGCACTGCGGTGCAGCAGATCCAGCGGCGTCTGGGTGGCGACCAGCAACACTGGAGTATCACCCTCATTGTGAGTCATCGGCATGTGCGGATTCATGCTTCACCGCCTGCTTGCGCACTGTGCAAACCGTCGATGGAGGCCTGCACCAGCGACCGCGCGGTGCCGAGCATCTGCTGGCTGGCCCAGCGCAGCGAAGCGCTGTGTTCCGGGCGGGTGGCGGTGGGGGCTTGATGGGCGAGGGCTTCGGCGCAGCTGAGGTAGACCGAGGCGTGTTCCAGGGCGTCGAGCAGCGGGATGCCGGGTTGGACGGCGAAGAGGTGGTGGTCGGTATGGTCGCAGCGGGCGAAGGGGGTGGATTTTGTGGTTGGTTCCGTCATGGTTGAAGCTCCGTGAGATTCAAAAGAGCTGCCACGAAAATCGCCGTCAAACGAAATTGGGTGGCAACTGTGCGTGGGTTGACGGACCGGCTCTCACGAACACCGGCGCACCCGAAGGTGCCCCGCGCACAGTCGCCATAAAGAAATGCAGCGGGCACAAGCGTGCTCGAGCAGAGAAAGGCTATGCGCGTCGTAAGAAAATGCGGGCCGTCAAACCCGATCACGAATGAGTCGTGACAGGCGCGAGGATAGGGAGTGAGGGCAGGGCAGTCAACCGGTGCTCCTCGACTGACCCCCGCTCATTTGTGATGAGCAAGCTCGCACACAAGTTTGCGCTCTTAACTTACCGGCATTGGGGCTTGCCCCTGTTGGGTTGCGGTAACCCCAGAACCCTTCGACTCGGTGTATCAGATAAACCGGGTACTCAGGGATTGGAGGCGCTTTGCGGCCAGCGGGAGCAAGCAATCAGTTTTAACTGGTCACGGTGAAGGTTCGCGCAGCCGACACTTGCCCATTGCCATAACGCGCTCTGGCCGTGCAAATATGATTGCCTACCGACAGCCCCATCACCGTAAGGGCCCATTCACCATTGCTATCGGCGGTTGCAACCCCTTTTGAGGTCGTGCCATCAAAAATATCGACACTCTGCTTCTCCATGGCGGTACCAAAGAGCGTGACGGTCTTATCCTTGGTGATTGCTCCGTTAGGGATCTCAACACCTTTGGCGTCCCTCACCGAGGTGATCTTTGGTATCAGCTCCAGGGCGCGAGTGAGGTTTTCGGAAGATTCGGGGGTGGTCATGGCGGTAACTCCTGTAAGGGCTGTTTTGGAGATGCCATGAAATAACGGCGATGGAAGCGCTAGCTACTGTCAGATCTGATAGTTGCGACGAGTGGTTGCGCAGTAGACATGGCCGGGGGGCGCATCCGCAATGGCTGTCGCCACACAGTGGGCGTGCGGTTTAGAGTGTTCGGCCACATCTCGATCAAGGACGAACCCGCCATGCCCAACCACGACCCTGCCATTCACCTCGAACGCTTCAACGAATCCCACATCGACGGCATCACCGCGCTCTACAACGACCCGGCCATCACCCGTCAGGTGCTGCAAATGCCGTTTCAGTCCACCGAGGTCTGGCGCAAACGCCTGGCGCCGGATAACGAGCGAGTGGTGCAGTTGGTGGCGCTGCATCAGGGCTCGGTGATCGGCAACATCGGCCTGGAACAATACTCACGGATTCGCCGCAGCCACGCCGGCAGTGTTGGCATGGGCGTCGCTGCAGCGTGGCAGGGTAAAGGCGTCGGTTCGAAACTGCTGGCGGCGGTGCTGGACATCGCCGACAACTGGATGAATCTGCATCGGGTCGAATTGACGGTGTACGCCGACAATGAAGCGGCCATTGGCCTCTACCGCAAGTTTGGCTTTGAAACCGAAGGCCTGTTTCGCGATTACGCAGTGCGTGACGGGCAATGGGTGGATACGCTGAGCATGGCGCGGCTGCGGCCTCCAACCAAGATTTGAGTCGAGTTCAGGTAACCGTTCGCACCTTTGCCGCACGCGAGCGGCCGGCATCTGCCATGCTCAAAGTCCGCAGCACCGCTTCAACCAAAGGAACACCGCAATGGACGACGTACAGCAACTGGGCGAGATGCTTCGCCACTACGCAGAAAGCGAAGCGCACAAAAAGCAACTGTTCGAAGCGCAATCGGCCGTGTGGGCGACGCGCATTGGGGAGTTGTTCGATCAGATCCAGCAGTGGCTGGCACCGGTGTTGGCGCCGAACCTGCTGGAAGTGAGCCGCGAGGCGTATGTCGCGTCCGGGCCGAGCGTGCCGGTGGAGACGTCGACGTTCAAGACCGAGAAACTGAGCATCGTCATCGCCGGCAAACCGGTGGAGTTTGTGCCGGATGTGATGGGCGTGGGCGGGCAGATTTCCCTGGCGGTGATGGGATTGACCGCGGCGCGCTATGGCAGCATTTCGCTGGTGTGCCTGCCACCGTCCAGCGCCTGGCAATGGCGCAAGACCAATGGCCTGAAAGACCCGGACATCTTTGCCTTTGATGCGAATTTCCTGGCGCAGCAACTGCAGGGCCTGATTCCTCGCGAGCGCAACTGAAGCGATGATCGTTCCCACGCTCTGCGTGGGAATGCCTCAAGGGACGCTCCGCGTTCCAATGGGACGCGGAGCGTCCCGGGCTGCATTCCCACGCGGAGCGTGGGAACGATCATCAATCATCAAGCGTGGGAACGATCATCAAACCTCGAGGTTGCCCCAGCCTGGCTTCGCCTCTTCCGGCGCCACCGCCTTCACGGTCTTGCCGGTGGCCAATTCCACCCGCCGCGCCACTTCTGGATCATCGGCAAACGGTATCAGGCTGGCATCCTCCAGGCTCTCGGCCGTCTGGTGTTTCAGGCAGTACTCGACCGCCAGCCACAGCCCCGACACACCCAATAGATTCAACGCGATCTCGATCATGTCAGGCTCCTTGCCTCAGGCGAACTGTGCTTCAAGTTCAGCCATCTTCACGTCTGCAACCCGCACTGTACGCCACACGTTGTAGGCCATCAGCAGCATGCCGCTGAGGAAGAACACCCCGCCGACAAACCGCACGATGAACCCCGGATGGCTGGCCTGCAACGCCTCGACGAACGAATAGGTCAGCGTGCCGTCGTCATTGATCGCGCGCCACATCAAACCCTGGGTGATGCCGTTGACCCACATCGAGGCGATGTACAGCACGGTGCCAATGGTCGCCAGCCAGAAGTGCAGGTTGATCAGCGGCACGCTGTGCATCTGTAAACGTCCGAAGACTTTCGGGACCATGTGGTAGATGGCGCCGAAGGTGATCATTGCCACCCAACCGAGGGCGCCGGCGTGAACGTGGCCGATGGTCCAGTCAGTGTAGTGAGAGAGGGCGTTGACCGTTTTGATCGCCATCATCGGCCCTTCGAAGGTCGACATGCCGTAGAAGGCCAG
>NZ_JAAUOE010000018.1 GCF_017114915.1 Pseudomonas frederiksbergensis | reverse complement strand
CTGTAGGAGCCGGCTTGCCGGCGAAGGCGTTTTCATGGCCACTGCAAGGCTCGAGGCCGTCTTCGCTTATAGCTTTTGCAATTCCTGCGCAACAATGGCGACGGTTTCGGCAATTTGCTCCGAGGTGTGCAGGCACGACATGAAAAAGCGCACACGCGCCGATTTCTCGGGCACCGCCGGATGAAGAATCGGTTGGGCGTTGATACCTCGATGGGACAACGCGCTGGACAGCTGGGCGGCCTTGAGCGAACTGCCGGTGATGATCGGCACCACTGCCAGACCCGTGCTGGTGCCGGTGTCCAGCCCCGCGTCCCTGGCCAACTCGAGGAATTGCCTGCCACGGACCTGCAAGGTGGCAACGCGCTCGCCATCCTCGGGTAGACAACGCAAGGCTGCCAACGCTGCCGCCGCCACCGGTGCCGGCATGCCGACGCTGTAGAGAAAGCCCGGCGCCAGGAACTTGAGGTGTTCGACCAGTGCAGATTCACCGGCGATGTAGCCACCGCAACTGGCCAGGCTTTTACTCAAGGTCCCCATCCAGATATCCACGTCACTGCCGGCCAGGCCGAAATGCTCGCGGATGCCCTTGCCAGTCTGCCCCATGACGCCCAGAGAATGCGCTTCATCGACCATCAGCAGCACCTGGTGTTTGCTCCTGAGTTCAACGAAGCGTGGCAAATCCGGGAAATCACCATCCATGCTGTAGATGCCTTCGACCACCACCAACACACGTTCGAAATGCTGACGCTGATCGCTCAGCACCCGATCAACCGCTTCCCAATCGTTATGGGCAAAGCCGAGGCGCCGGGCACCGGACAACTGAATTCCCTGCAGAACGCTGTTATGGATCAGTTCGTCATGCAGGATCAAATCCCGCGGACCGAACAGATAACCGATGGTGGTCACATTCGTCGCATGACCACTGACGAAGGTAATGGCGTCGTCCACCTCATAGAGCCGGGCCAGTTCCTGTTCCAGTTCGCGATGGATCGGACGGTCTCCCGACACCGGACGGCTGGCCGATACCGAGGTCCCATAACGATCAATGGCCGCTTTGGCGGCTTCAGCGACAACCGGGTGCCCTGAGTAGCCCAGGTAGTTGTAGCTTGCGTAGTTCACGTAGCGACTACCGCCCATGACGGTTTCGGCCCCTGCCAGGCCTTCGTGCAACTTGAAAAACGGATTGGCCAGGCCGAAGCGCGCGGCGCCGTCGAGCATAAGGCGCAACTGCTGATAGCCCGGGTGCTGATCGAATCGGCAGAACTGCTCGAACCCCCCGCGCGAGGCGCCTTTGACGTCCTTGAGCGAAGGGCTTGGAGCGCCATCGTCGAGCTTGCGCATGCGCCTTTCCAGGGCTTGCTGAATCAGCTTGTCCTTCATCGAAGTGGCAAGCCCGGGCGTGGTTTTATGGGTCATGGTCAATTAATCAAACGTGAAGGTTTCGAAGCCGGGGCGTCGAGCCCGTCGCTCAACTGCGCGATGTCGTCCCGGGAAAGGTCGATTCCGTGGCGAGAGAACGTATCGCTCGCCAGTGACTGCAAGCTATTTCCACTCTCCGATTGCCCATCGCCCTCCTGATTGCCGCGCAGCAGCTCGAGGATTCGAACGGTGATCTTGCCGATGCTTGACGCTTCGCTCAGCTCCATCACTGGCAGACGCACACCAAATCGCTCCTCGACGGCCACCACCAGCTCGACACTCATCAGCGAGTCCAGCCCCAACTCTTGCAGCGGCCGCGAGGCGTCCAGTTTGCTGGTCGGCAAACGCAGAATCTCACTGATTTCCTGCTTGAGCATTTCACCGAACAGCTCGATCAGCTCGGGGTCGTCCATTTCCGCCAACAGCCGCTGAATATCGTCAACATCGCTTTCTTCGTCCTGCTCACCACCGTGCAACCTGGCCAGCTCATTGAACTTGGGCGAGCCGGCGGCGGGCAGGAATCGCGACAGCGCTTTCCAGTCCAGCTCAAGCACGCCCAGCCCCGAACGTCGCTGCAACAGCAAGCGTTCCAGGGTTTGCAGTGCCGCTTGCGACTGCAAGGCAGCACCGCCCATGCGGCTTTGCAGGGCGTCTTTGATGTCCTGGTTGCGCGCCAGGAAACCCGCATCATCGATGGCCCCCCAGAGTACGCTGGTGGCCGGCAGCCCCAGCGCCAGGCGATGACGCGCCAGCGCTTCGAGCCAATGGTTGGCGGCGACGTAGTTGGCCTGCCCCGGGTTACCGAACAAGGTCGTGGCCGAGGAGAACAGCACGAAGAAGTCCAGTGACAGATGGGCCGTCAGCTCATGCAGGTACTGCGCGCCCTTGGCCTTGGGCTCGAGAACGCGCTGCAGTTGCTCACGGGTCAGGTTGCGGATCAAGCCGTCATCGAACACCGTCGCCGCATGCACCACGCCACGCAATGGCCGGGCGCTGGCTTCAATGTGTGCCATGACAGACGCCAGTTGCGCGGCGTCGGTGATATCGCAGGCCAGCGCCTGGACCTCGATGCCTTGTTCGCGCCACAGTGCCAGCGAAGGCTGCGCTTCTTCTGTCGCGGCACCGCGACGGCCCAGCAGGACCAGGTGACGCGCACCTTTTTCCACCAGCCATTGCGCACTGCGCAGGCCAAAACCGCTGAGCCCGCCGGTGACCAGATAGCTGGCGTCCGCGGCCAATGTCAATGCCGGCGGTTGCGAAACCGGCGCGGTGACAACACCCTGGATCGGCGTGCGATAAGTCACGACGATCTTACCGATCTGTCTTGCCTGCTGCATGTAACGGAACGCTTCGACGACTTCATTGGCGTCGAAGGCGCGATACGGCAATGGGCTCAGAATCCCGTCGCGGAACAGCGCCATCATTTCGCCAAACAGCCGACGGGTCAGCTGCGGACGCTCGCTCATCAACTGGTCGGCATCAATGCCAAAGTAGCTGATGTTATTGCGGAACGGTCGCAGGCCGATCCTGGTGTTCTGGTAAAAGTCGCGCTTGCCCAGTTCGAGGAAACGACCAAAGGGCTTAAGTACCCGCAGGTTGCGATTGATCGCCTCGCCCGCCAGGGAGTTGAGCACCACATCCACGCCGCGGCCATCGGTGATACTCAGGATGTCATCGGCGAACGCCAGCGAACGCGAGTCGAAGATATGCTCGACGCCCATCAGCCGCAGGAAATCGCGCTTCTCGTCGCTGCCCGCCGTGGCGTAGATTTCGGCGCCGCACCATTTTGCAATCTGGATCGCGGCAATGCCGACGCCGCCCGCTGCACCGTGAATCAGGATCTTCTCTCCCGGTTCCAGACGCGCCAGGTGATGCACGGCGTAATACACGGTGAAGAACGTACTGGGGATGGTCGCCGCCGCTTCGAAGGACATGCCTTCAGGAATGCGCGCCACCGCGTTGGCGTTAGTGGTCAGGCGATTGGCGAAACTCGACGGGCCGAAGCCGACGACTCGGTCGCCCGGCTGGAAGTCACCCTCGACCAACGCCCCTTTTCCGCGCACCACACCGGCAAACTCGAAGCCCAGCGTCGGTCCCGAGAAGCCATTTTCGATCGCTTCATCGGACAGCAGACCCAACGCGTACATGACATCGCGGAAGTTCAAACCGGTGGCCTGAACCTCGATATCCAGCTCATCGTCGGCCGGCACCCGCGGCGCGCGTGCTTCCCAGCGCAAATTGCGCAATTGCCCCGGAAGATCGAAACCGAGTTTGATCCGGGCCTGCGCCTGCGGCCCCGCATGATCCGGCAACGCATCAGGCTGGACTCGCAGCCGTGCGACGTAACGATCGCCCGCCGCGCTGACCGCCAGTTCGGTTTCGTCATCAACATTGAGCAGCGCTGGCACCAGGGCCTCGACGCCGGCGCCAGGCGCCAGATCGAGCAGACGGACACGACAGCCGACCGCTTCGTTAGTCAAGGTTCGACCGAAACCCCACAAGGCAGCATCGGCGATGGCTTGCACCGTTGTTTCCTGGTGGGTGCCCTGGGGTAACAAATGTGCGGCGGCGCCAGAGGTCAGCAACCAGCAATCCGCAGCGACGCCGGCCGATTCACAGGCTTGGGTGATGGCGGCGGCGAGCATGCAGCGATCTGCCTGCGCATCAAGCCCCTGGGGTGCGAACAGGCCGGCCAGCATGACCACGTGTTGCGGCACCACCGGATATTGATGTAACTGTTGCGCCAGAACCCCTGCCGAGTCAGGTGCAAGCAGTGCGGCGTCTTGACCTTGCTCGCTCAACATCGACGCCAGTGCCTTGGCAAAGGGTGCTTCAGGACCTTGTCCGTCGGCGATCAGCCACCAACGCTGACGCGGATACTCAGAGGCAACCGTGAGCGCCTTGGCGCTCTCTTCGGTGGCCAGCAACAGGTAACCGCCGCACGCCAGGCCAGGCATGAACTCCAGAGGCTCGGACACCTTCAGACCATGACGCCGCAGTTCCTGCTGCCAGAATCCCGGGGTCTGTTGCACCGATAACGCCTGTAGCCCCGGCCGGGCCAGCCACCAGCAAGGCTCGGCACCAAAAGTGAAATCAGCCCAACGCGCAGGGTGTTGCGCCAGCAGCAGCACTTCACCGTTGGCAGCCAACCTTGCAGCGCCATGGAGCAGGCCTTGACTGACGGCTTCCAGCGGTGCCAAGTCGGTGGCGACGAGGATCAGATCGAAGCTGTTGGCCGGCACCCGAGCGACTTTTTCCGACGCTTCCAGGGTCAGGACCTGAAGATCCGGGAAGTCAGCCTGGAGCATCGATGCCGTTTCAATGTTCCGCGCCGAGTATTGATAATCGACCCGGTCGAAATTCAGGCCCACACACAGGTCTGCTGCCAGCGGTGCCCCCTCGAAACCCAGCTCGAGAATACGCAGGCGCTGCCCCTCAGGCAGCGCGCTCAGGCGTTGGCCGATGTGTTCGCGCAGGCCACCCAGCAACGCCTGCTGACCGGACGCACCGAGCACCAGGCGGGTCAATCCGGCAGGCGTGGTTTCCCGTGGCAACAGTTGCGCAAGGCTTGCCTGGCCGCTGATCAGCTCCAGCAGGTGCATGCCGATCCGACCGACCGAATGGATGATCTGGAAGTGCTCGGGATAACTGCTGAACAGTTCCTGCCAGATGGCTTGCGCACTGGCTCGCTCGCCTTGATCGGCAAGCTGCCAACCGCCACTGGCGCTCGTGACCAGGTTGCCATCCTCCACCGCTTGCTCAAGCAGATGCTCAAGATAACTGCCCGTTTCCCAGGTGGAGCGCTGCTGCAGCGTCAGCTCACCGCCCAGTTTCTCAATGGCTTCCAACAGGAAGCTGCCACACAGACCGTCAAGCAAAGGGTCGATTTCATCGGCATAACGGGCCAGCCCGGGGTCATCGGCGATAGCGTCAAGGCGCTGCCGCAACTGGGTCTGCAATGGCGAACCCACCCGTGGCAATGCGCGTTCATTGGCGGGATAGGGTTTGGCCACTCCGACAAAGTCCACCAGTTTGATGTCGCCACTGCGATCCTTGTGCAACCGGACGCCACGGAAACGGGCATCCTTGATGCAGATGACCGCGCGGCCATGGACGTCGTACAACGTGAAGTCTGCCAGCAGAGAATGCGCTGAGCGTCGCACCAGTGTGACCTGGGCCAGACACGGCGGCAGGCTGTCGACAGCGAAGCTGATGCGCCCCAGTTTCACCGGGATAAAGGCCAGCCCCATGTGATTGTCGGCATCCTGGCGCAGCAGTTGGGTAATCAGCTGAAAAGCACTGTCCAGCAGCGCCGGGTGCAGATTCAGCGTGGCCAGTTCAGCCTCGATCGGCGCCGGAACCGTCAACCGCGCCAATACCTGGTTGCCATCGATCCAGCCGGCCTCGACCGCTTGATAAGACGGGCCATAATTGAGGCCCACCGCACGGGTCAACGTCAGGTGCTCCGCCATGGTGAAGTCAGGCGCGCGCGCCGGCAAAACCGGAGCGATAGAGGCCAGCGATCCGCCGCGCGCTTCACCGGGAATCCTCGCAACCATATGCTGCACCCACGGTTCAGCCTGGGCCGTGCTACGCGACACAACGGAAATGGCACCGTCGGCGCTGTCGATCGTCACCCGGACTTTTTTGCTGAAATCGGCATGCAGCAAGAGCGGGCTGTGAATTTCCAGCTCTTCGATTTCCACATACGCACCGGGTTGATACTGCAATGCAGCGGCCAGCGCGAGCTCGGTGAAACCTGCACCCGGAAACAACACAGAGTCGCCCACCCTGTGGTCGCCCAAGGACGGGAACAGTTGCGTATCCAGGCGATTGTCCCAGGTGAACTCATGCTCGGGCAGCGGATAACCCAACAGCGGATGGACGCGCTCCCGGCGCAGGTTGCCGGAAGACTCGGGGGTGTCTGCGTGCCAGTGACGTTCGCGCTGCCAGGCGTAATTAGGCAGCTGCACGAAACGGCCGGTGTGAGGAAACAGGCACTGCAGGTCAATGTCGACGCCGGCAATCAGCAGCTTCGCCAACGTTCGATCGATCAACTGCGGGGTTTCTTCACCTCGCAGCAGCGTCGGGATCACCACACCTTGCAGTGGCTGGCTGGCCATTGCATCGGCCACATAGGCACGCAGGATCGGGTGCGGCCCGATCTCCACGAATACGTTGTAGCCCTGCCCGACCAGCGCCACACTGGCGGACTCAAACAGCACCGGATAACGAATGTTTTTCCACCAGTACCCGGCGTCCAGGTCTTCGCCGACCAGCACGTCGCCGGTCACGGTCGAGTACATCGGGATAGCGGCGGGACCCGGGACGATGTCACTCAACACGTCGATGACCTGATCGGCAATCACCTCCATGGCCGGCGAGTGGAACGCATAATCGAGACCCAGGCGGCGAACGAATACCTGCCGCTCGGTCAGCGCCTGCTCCAGAATCTCCAGCGCAGCCACAGGACCTGCAACGGTCGCGCCTTTGAAGCTGTTCTCGCCGGCGACCACCAGTTCGCTGTCCAGGCCAAGCGCCTGCAACAAACTCGCCGTGTCTGCACCGGACAAGCCTACCGCCGACATCTTGCCGTAGCCCTTGGTCAAGCCTTGCAGGCGACTGCGATGAAAGATCACACGCGTGGCGTCGTTCAGTGTCAGCGCACCGCAGGCCCAGGCAGCAGCGACTTCACCCACGCTGTGGCCAATGACAGCCACCGGTATGACACCTTTTTCGGCCAGCATGCGGGTGACACCCACTTGCAATGCAAACAGCGCCGGTTGCGCAAACTCGGTCAACTGATAACGCTCATCGCCCAACTCGCCCGCCAGTTCGGCGATCAACGAATAACCCGACAGCGGTTGAAAAATAGCGTCCAGCTCGACAAGCGCCTGATGGAAAACCGGGTCGGCCAGCAATGACTTGCCCATGCCCTGCCACTGCGATCCATTACCGGAAAAGACGAACACCGGCCCTTTGGCCTGATCCAGGGCACGACCGCTTTCCAGCACGGTCGACAACGCCGGAACGCCCGGTTCCGTGGCGAAATCCAGTAGTGCCTGAGCGCTGCACTGTGCATCGAAGCCAAACACCACAACCCTTTGCGGGTGCAACTCGCGGCGCAACATCGACTGGTAGGCCACGTCGTAGAGGTTTGCCGCGTCCGGCCTGCAAACGTATTGCGCGATCTGTTCGGACTGGGTCGCCAGGGCTGCGCTGTCCTTGGCAGAGACCATCAGCGGCACTGCCCGCCCCGTCTGGCTCGGGGCTTGTAGCGTCTGTGGCGGACTTTCCAGAATGACATGGGCGTTGGCCCCGCCGAAACCGAAAGAGTTGACCCCTACCACCAGTTTTCCACTGGGTTTGAGCGCCTGGGTTTCGGTGACCACACTCAGGTTGAGGTCAGCGAAAGGGATGTTCGGGTTGAGCTTCTTGATGCCGATGGTGGCCGGCACCTTGCGTTCGATCACGCAGTACAACGCCTTCATCAAGCCGGCGACGCCCGAGGCTGCCTCAAGATGCCCGATGTTGCTTTTGATCGAACCGATCAGCAGTGGCTGATCCGCCGGGCGCTGCTGCCCCAGCGCCTCACCGATGGCCCGGCTCTCGATAGGATCGCCGACCGGCGTGCCCGTACCATGAGCTTCCAGGTAATCAATGTCTGTGGCACTGATGCCGGCACTGTCGTAGGCCTGCTTCATCAGGGCAATCTGCGCGTCCGCACTGGGGATGGTCAGACTCGACTTGCGCCCATCGGTATTGGCCGCACTGCCGGCAACGACTGCGAGGATCTGGTTACCGTCCTCGATCGCCTTGTCGTAATCCTTCAGATAGAAAAGTCCCGCGCCTTCAGAGCGGACATAACCATCGGCAGACTCATCGAACACATGGCATTGCCCCGTGCGCGACAACATTGAGGCCTTGGAAAAAATCAGGAAGCCGAAAGGGTGAAGATGCAGACTGACACCGCCGGTAATCGCCTGGTCGATATCGCCGTTCTGAATGGCCTGGCAAGCCTGGTGAAAGGCAATCAGGGAAGAAGAGCACGCCGTGTCGATGGCCATGCTCGGACCTTGCAGGTCATAAAAAAAAGATAAGCGGTTGGCCGCGATACTGAAGGTATTGCCGGTAGCGGTTGCCGCATCAACCGTCGACAGGTCATGCGTCAGGCGATAACCGTAGTCGACACTGGCAATCCCAAGGTAAACACCGCAATTGCTGCCACGCAGGCTCGACGGTTTGACCCCGGCGTTCTCGAACACTTCCCAGCCAAGCTCCAGCAACAGCCGCTGCTGAGGGTCCATGACCGCCGCTTCACGAGGAGAAATATTGAAGAAGCCGGCGTCGAACGTGGAAATATCGCCCAGGGAACCGGCGGCAAAGGTATAGGACGTTGCAGGGTTAGCCTTGTCCGGGTGCAAAAACTCGTCCCTGGACCAGCGAGAAAAATCCACTTGGGTGATAAAACTCTGCCTGTCCAGCAGGTGCGGCCAAAAAGTTGCAGAAGTGGAGCCTGGAAAACGGAACGACGTCCCGATGATTGCAACTTTCTTACGCATTGCGACTAACCCTTTTCATCCCCAGCCCCTTTCCAAAGGCTGAACAACAATCAAATCCCATGAATGTAAATGCTGGAAACCCGGCGATACCTTGCGTGTTACGTAACTTACAAAACCCTGACCGTAGATAACACCCTACGCAAAATAGCGGCGAATCATACGCGCCGAGTCCACTAAGGGAAACCTGAAAAGCTCCACCTGGAGCAGGTCGGACCTTCCAACGAAGGTCGGGAATTTGAGACACTCGCAGGGTCCTGAAAAAACATTCAATAAATCCGCGACGCAGCCGATAACGCCTGAAAGCCTTGCGGATTGAAAAAAGCCATGCGTAACAACCAACCCATTACACAACGCGAACGGACCTTTCCGGCTCAGCAACGGTTGATTTCCACCACCGATGCCAAGGGCATGATTACCTACTGTAACGAGGCATTCATCGACATCAGCGGGTTTTCTCGTGAGGAACTGATCCGTGCGCCGCATAACCTGGTCCGTCACCCTGACGTCCCGGCGGCGGTGTTCGCGCATATGTGGGATACACTCAAACAAGGCTTGCCATGGATGGGCATCGTCAAGAATCGCTGCAAGAACGGTGATCACTACTGGGTTAACGCCTATGTCACACCGGTGTTCGAGGGCAATCAGGTAATCGGTTACGAGTCGGTGCGGGTCAAACCCACCGCCGAACAGATCCGCCGTGCCGAAGCGCTTTACCAACGCATCAACCAGGGCAAGTCGGCGGTACCGAAACGGGACAAGTGGCTGCCGGTGCTTCAGGACTGGCTGCCGTTCATTCTCGTCAGCCAGCTGAGCTTCATGATTGGCGCCACCCTGACGTCGCAATGGGGCTTCGCCCTCGCCGCCGGCCTCTCGGTACCATTGGGCCTGATCGGTTTGGGCTGGCAACAGCGCGGGATCAAGCGTCTGCTGCGTCTGGCCGAACAAACCACGTCCGACCCGCTGATCGCGCAGATGTACACCGACAGCCGTGGCGCCCAGGCGCGTCTGGAGATGTCGATCCTCAGCCAGGAAGCACGCCTGAAAACCTGCCTGACCCGTCTGCAGGACACCGCCGAGCACCTGACCGGGCAAGCGAAACAGTCCGACACCCTGGCGCACAACAGCTCCACCGGCCTGGAACGTCAACGCGTCGAAACCGAGCAAGTGGCGACCGCCGTCAATCAGATGGCTGCCACCACCCAGGAAGTCGCCAGCCACGTGCAGCGCACCGCCGACGCCACTCAGGAAGCCAATCGCCTGACCGGTCGCGGTCGCGACATTGCCGGGGAAACCCGTGAGGCCATTCAGCGCCTGTCGGTGGTGGTTGGTGAAACTGGTCTGACGGTTACGCAACTGGCCAAGGACAGCGAGGAAATTGGCGGTGTGGTCGATGTGATCAAAGGCATTGCCGACCAGACCAACCTGCTGGCCTTGAACGCCGCGATTGAAGCCGCGCGCGCTGGCGAGATGGGCCGTGGTTTTGCGGTGGTGGCCGACGAGGTCCGGCAACTGGCGCAACGCACCAGTGAATCCACCGGGCAGATCCACGCCCTGATCGCCAAGCTGCAACAGACCGCCAGCTCGGCGGTGCAAACCATGGAGGCTGGCCATCGCCAGGCCGAAGAAGGTGTGGCGCGGGTATTGGAAGCGGACCAGGCGCTGGTGGGTATCAGCGAAGCGGTGGCCCACATCACTGACATGACCACCCAGATCGCCGCCGCCACCGAAGAGCAAAGCGCCGTGGCCGAAGAAATCAGCCACAACATCAGCAACATCTCGCAACTGGCTGACCAGACCTCGGAACAGGCACAGAACTCGGCACTGTTGAGTGAAGAACTGACCAGGACTGCAAATACCCAGTATTCGTTGGTGGAGCGGTTTAACCGCTGATTGTTGCGCCCCTCCTGATCGTTCCCACGCTCCGCGTGGGAATGCAGCCCGGGACGCTCCGCGTCCCAACAGCGGACGCAGAGCGTCCATTGAGGCATTCCCACGCGGAGCGTGGGAACGATCACTGACCTAGAAACGTAGCCACCCTGCCTGCCGCAGCGTCCAAATGCTGCTCATGGCTAAACCCCGAAGCCTTCAACGGCTTCAAATCGTGATCCCCGGCCACCAGCCACATCACCTCGATGCTTGGCGATAGCGTGTAACCCTCGACCGCCTCCCGATTGCCCAGCGCATCCCGCTCGCCCTGCACGATCAACGTTCGCGTCTTCAATCCCGCCAAATGCTCAACCCGCGGCTTCTCTGGTTTGCCCACCGCATAAAACGGATACCCCAGGCACACCAGCGCATCCGCACCCAACTCATCAGCCAAAAGACTGGCCATCCGCCCGCCCATGGACTTGCCGCCAATGGCCAGGCGCCCAGCGACATGGCGTCGCACCAGGGCATACACCTCACGCCAGCATTCCAACAATTTGGGTGCCGGGTTCGGAGGGCGTTTACTGCCATCGATACGCCGTTGCGCCATGTAGGGGAACTCGAAGCGCAACACGTTGCCCCCCTGTGCGGCAAGGCGCGCAGCCATATCGTTCATCCAGCCGCTGTCCATCGGCGCGCCTGCGCCATGGGCCAGGATCAATGTCGCCGATGCCTTGCCCGAGGCGGCATTCCACAACCATCCATGATCCCGTACGCACTGCGCCCATTGATCCCCGTCAATACTGGCCTTGTGCTGTTTGTCCATGCTTGCCTCGCTTTTAGTCTGCCTATAACTCCAGGCGAAGGGCGCGCTGCCTTTTGTTGCAAGCGAGCTCACTTCGGCTGAACCGTGGATGGGGAACCATGAACACTTCTATCAGTACCGCCTACAACTACAAGGTGGTCCGCCAATTCGCCATTATGACGGTGGTGTGGGGCATCGTCGGCATGGGGCTCGGGGTTTTTCTCGCCGCCCAATTGGTCTGGCCCGAACTCAACTTCAACTTGCCATGGACCAGCTTCGGCCGCCTGCGCCCGCTGCACACCAACGCGGTGATCTTCGCTTTTGGCGGCTGCGCCCTGTTCGCCAGTTCTTTCTATTCGGTGCAACGCACCTGCCAGACCCGACTGTTTGCGCCGAAAATCGCCGCGTTCTGCTTCTGGGGCTGGCAGCTGGTGATCCTGCTGGCGGCCATCAGCCTGCCGCTGGGTTACACCAGTTCCAAGGAATACGCCGAGCTGGAATGGCCGATCGACCTCCTGATCACCATCGTCTGGGTGGCCTACGCGATTGTGTTCTTCGGCACGATCATGCAGCGCAAAACCAAACACATCTATGTCGGTAACTGGTTCTTCGGTGGATTCATCATCACCGTGGCGATCCTGCACATCGTCAACAACCTGGAATTGCCGGTGAGTTTCACCAAGTCTTACTCGCTGTACGCCGGTGCGACCGATGCCATGGTGCAGTGGTGGTACGGCCACAACGCCGTGGGCTTTTTCCTCACCGCCGGTTTTCTCGGGATGATGTATTACTTCGTGCCAAAACAGGCCGAACGTCCGGTGTATTCCTATCGCCTGTCGATCGTGCACTTCTGGGCGCTGATCACCCTGTACATCTGGGCGGGTCCCCACCACTTGCACTACACCGCGCTGCCGGACTGGGCGCAGTCGCTGGGCATGGTGATGTCGCTGATTCTGCTGGCGCCGAGCTGGGGCGGGATGATCAACGGCATGATGACCCTGTCGGGGGCCTGGCATAAGTTGCGCAGCGACCCGATCCTGCGTTTCCTCGTGGTGTCACTGGCCTTCTACGGCATGTCGACCTTCGAAGGACCGATGATGGCGATCAAGACGGTGAACGCCCTCTCCCACTACACCGATTGGACCATCGGCCACGTTCACGCCGGCGCGCTCGGCTGGGTGGCGATGATTTCCATTGGCGCGCTGTACCACATGATCCCGAAAGTCTTCGGCCGCACACAGATGCACAGCATCGGCCTGATCAACGCGCACTTCTGGCTCGCGACCATCGGCACCGTGCTGTACATCGCCTCCATGTGGGTCAACGGCATCGCCCAGGGCCTGATGTGGCGCGCGGTCAACGAGGACGGCACGCTGACCTACTCCTTCGTCGAAACCCTGGTGGCCAGCCACCCGGGCTTCATCGTGCGACTGGTGGGCGGCGCGATCTTCCTCAGCGGCATGTTCCTGATGGCTTACAACACCTGGCGCACCGTGCGGGCCTCGCAGCCTGCCGAAGCCACCGCCGCCGCGCAGATCGCCTGAGGAGTCCGCCATGAAACACGAAACAATCGAGAAAAATGTCGGCCTGCTGATGTTGCTGATGGTGCTGGCCGTGAGCATCGGCGGCCTGACCCAGATCGTCCCGCTGTTCTTTCAGGACGTGACCAACAAACCGGTGGAAGGCATGAAGCCCTACACCGCGCTGCAACTGGAAGGTCGTGACATTTACATCCGCGAAGGCTGCGTCGGTTGCCACTCGCAGATGATCCGTCCATTCCGCGCCGAGACCGAGCGCTATGGCCACTATTCGGTGGCCGGGGAAAGCGTCTGGGATCACCCGTTCCTCTGGGGCTCCAAGCGTACCGGGCCGGACCTGGCCCGGGTCGGCGCCCGGTACTCGGATGACTGGCACCGTGCGCACCTGTACAACCCGCGCAACGTGGTGCCGGAATCGAAGATGCCGGCCTACCCGTGGCTGGTCACGCAAGCGGTCGACGGCAGCCACACCGAAACCAAGCTCAAGACCATGCGCACCCTCGGCGTGCCGTACACCGACGACGACATCAGCGGCGCGGTGGCCAGCCTCAAGGGCAAGACCGAAATGGACGCGCTGGTCGCCTACCTGCAAGTGCTCGGCACTGCGATCAAGAGCAAGAGGTGAATCATGCCCATGTCTTTTATAGAGAGCGAGATGAGCACTGGAATGATCCGAGGCCTGGGCACGGTCGTGGTGTTCGTGGCCTTCATCGGCCTGACGCTGTGGGTGTTCAACGGCAAGCGCAATCCGCAATTTGCCGAAGCGCGCCTGCTGCCGTTCGCTGACGAGCCGCAACAAGACACAACCCAAGAATCTGCAACAACAAGGAGTACCCGGTCATGACCACCTTCTGGAGTACGTGGATCTGCGTACTGACCATTGGCAGCCTGATCGGCCTGACCTGGCTGCTGATCGGCACCCGCAAGGGCGAAACCAAAGGCAGCGTCGACCAGACCATGGGCCACAGCTTCGACGGCATCGAGGAGTACGACAACCCGCTGCCGCAGTGGTGGTTCATGCTGTTCGCCGCAACCCTGGTGTTTGCCGTCGGTTACCTGGTGCTTTACCCGGGCCTGGGCAACTGGAAAGGCATCTTGCCCGGTTATGAAAACGGCTGGACCGGCGTGCACGAATGGGAAAAGGAGATGAACAAGGCTGACGCCAAGTTCGGGCCGATCTTCGCCAAATTCGCCGCCATGCCGGTGGAAGAAGTGGCCAAAGACCCGCAAGCGCTGAAAATGGGCGGTCGGCTGTTTGCGTCCAATTGCTCGGTGTGCCACGGCTCGGATGCCAAGGGCGCGTTCGGCTTCCCCAACCTTGCGGACAGCCACTGGCGCTGGGGCGGCGACGCCGAGACCATCAAGACCACCATCCTGGGCGGTCGCATGGCCGCGATGCCGGCCTGGGGTGAAATTCTCGGTGATGCGGGCGTGAAGAACGTCGCCGCTTATGTGCGTCATGAACTGGCAGGCCTGCCACTGCCCGAAGGCAGCGGTGCCGACGTGCAAGCCGGACAGCAACTGTTCAGCACCACCTGCGTAGCCTGTCATGGGGCAAACGGCCAGGGCACTGAAGCCATGGGGGCGCCGAATCTGACGCAACCGGCCGGATTTATCTATGGAACAGGCCTGACGCAGCTTGAACAAACGATTCGTCATGGTCGCCAGGGCCATATGCCGGCGCAGAATGAACTGCTCGGCAACGATAAGGTGCAATTGTTGGCTGCGTATGTGTACAGCCTGTCCCATGGCCTGAATACAGATCGTTTGCAGGCTGACGGCAAAAACGAATAATTCTCGACCGCTCTGCTGCCGCATTCTCGCGAATGCGGCAGTTCCCTGCCCCTTTGCGACGCATTGTCGCACCCTCCGTTAGTCCTCCTTTCGGTTCATCCGATTCGGGTCTAAGCTTCCCTGCGATGCGGACTGGCCAGCGCCGGTTCCAGGTCGACCCAACCCGATGTGTTCGACGAATCTGCTCGATGACAGGCCGCAAAGGCTGGTAGATACCGGCTGTCGTGCCAATTGCCGTCGATCAGCCGTTCTTCGTGTTTGAACACACCCCGTTACAACCGACCTGATCCCCCTCGCCTCTTTCATCCGCTGCGACATTTTGTCCGGGGGCAATTTTGTCCTTACACGGCGCATGGAAAGGCCGCAGAATCAGCTTTTGAAAGCATTGACCCAGGTCATGGCGCGTTGCAATGACCCCCTGCTTTCTCCATACTTGCGGCCGATTTTTAATCCTAATAAAACACCCAAACCGTGGAACCTTAGAATGAGCACAGCAATCAGTCCGACTGCTTATAACTATAAGGTAGTCCGCCAGTTCGCCATCATGACGGTGGTCTGGGGGATCCTTGGCATGGGGCTTGGTGTCTTCATCGCCTCGCAACTGGTCTGGCCGGAGTTGAACTTCGGTCTGGCATGGACGAGCTTTGGACGCCTGCGCCCGTTGCACACCAACCTGGTGATTTTCGCCTTCGGTGGATGTGCACTGTTTGCCACTTCCTATTACGTCGTGCAGCGAACCTGCCAAACGCGACTGATTTCCGACAGCCTCGCGGCCTTCACCTTCTGGGGATGGCAAGCGGTGATCGTCGGCGCGATCATTACCTTGCCGATGGGTTTCACCACCACCAAGGAATACGCGGAACTGGAATGGCCCCTGGCTATTCTGCTGGCCATCGTCTGGGTCACCTACGGTCTGGTGTTCTTCGGCACCATCGTTAAGCGCAAGACCAAGCACATCTATGTCGGTAACTGGTTCTACGGTGCCTTCATCGTCGTGACCGCGATGCTGCACATCGTCAACCACATGTCGCTGCCGGTCAGCCTGTTCAAGTCCTACTCCGCCTACTCGGGTGCGACCGACGCGATGATCCAGTGGTGGTACGGGCACAACGCCGTGGGCTTCTTCCTGACCACCGGTTTCCTGGGGATGATGTACTACTTCGTGCCGAAACAGGCCGAGCGTCCGATCTATTCCTATCGCCTGTCGATCGTGCACTTCTGGGCGTTGATCACCCTGTACATCTGGGCCGGTCCGCACCACCTGCACTACACCGCACTGCCGGACTGGGCTCAGTCCCTGGGCATGGCGATGTCGATCATCCTGCTGGCGCCAAGCTGGGGCGGCATGATCAACGGCATGATGACCCTGTCGGGCGCCTGGCATAAGCTGCGCACCGACCCGATCCTGCGTTTCCTCGTGGTATCGCTGGCGTTCTACGGCATGTCGACCTTCGAAGGCCCGATGATGGCCATCAAGACCGTCAACTCGCTGTCGCACTACACCGACTGGACCATCGGCCACGTACACGCCGGCGCCCTGGGCTGGGTAGCGATGATCTCGATCGGCGCGATCTACCACATGATTCCGAAACTGTTCGGCCGTGCGCAGATGCACAGCACCGGCCTGATCAACGCGCACTTCTGGCTCGCGACCATCGGTACCGTGCTGTACATCGCTTCGATGTGGGTCAACGGCATCACCCAGGGCCTGATGTGGCGTGCAATCAACGACGACGGCACCCTCACCTACTCGTTCGTCGAAGCGCTGCAAGCCAGCCACCCCGGTTTCATCGTTCGCGCCCTGGGCGGTGCGTTCTTTGCCAGCGGCATGCTGCTGATGGCCTACAACGTGTTCCGTACCGTTCGCGCCTCGAACCCGGTTGAAGCCGAAGCCGCTACCAAGATTGCTGTAGTTGGAGCTCACTGATGAAGCATGAAGCAGTCGAGAAGAATATTGGCCTGCTGGCCTTCTTCATGGTTATCGCCGTCAGCATCGGCGGCCTGACCCAAATCGTTCCGCTGTTTTTCCAGGACGTCACCAACAAGCCGGTCGAGGGCATGAAGCCTCGCACCGCCCTTGAACTGGAAGGCCGCGACGTATACATCGCCAACGGTTGTGTCGGCTGCCACTCGCAGATGATCCGTCCGTTCCGTGCTGAAACCGAACGTTACGGCCACTACTCGGTCGCCGGTGAAAGCGTTTGGGACCACCCGTTCCTGTGGGGTTCCAAGCGTACCGGTCCGGACCTGGCCCGTGTCGGCGGTCGTTACTCCGATGACTGGCAGCGTGCGCACCTGTACAACCCGCGCAACGTAGTGCCCGAGTCGAAAATGCCGGCTTACCCGTTCCTCGTGGAAAACAAGCTCGACGGCAAAGACACCGCCAAGAAAATGGAAGTCTTGCGCACGCTCGGCGTCCCTTACACCGACGAAGATATCGCCGGCGCCAAGGATGCTGTGAAGGGCAAAACCGAAATGGACGCGCTGGTGGCCTATCTGCAAGGCCTGGGCACCATCATCAAAAGCAAACGGTGATTTAGATGGATATCGGGATGATTCGTGGCCTGGGCACCGTTGTTGTGATGGTGGCCTTCATCGGTCTGGCGTTGTGGGTGTTCAGCCCCAAGCGCAAGTCGGAGTTTGAAGACGCGACCTTGCTGCCTTTTGCGGATGATCCCGAAGCCATCAAGCACGTCGAGCAAGCTTCTAGGAGTAACAAAGAATGACTACGTTCTGGAGTCTGTACGTCACAGTCCTCAGTCTCGGCACCATCTTCGCCCTGACCTGGCTGCTGCTGTCCACCCGTAGGGGCCAGCGCAGCGAAGCCACCGAAGAAACGGTCGGCCACTCCTTCGACGGGATCGAGGAGTACGACAACCCGCTGCCGAAATGGTGGTTCATGCTGTTCGTGGGCACCATCATCTTCGCCCTCGGCTACCTGGTGCTGTACCCGGGCCTGGGTAACTGGAAAGGCCTGCTGCCAGGTTACAACTACCTGGATAATGAAAAGCAGACCGCGTTCGCCAACGGCCAGAGCGGCTGGACCGGTGTTCACGAGTGGGAAAAGGAAATGGCCAGGTCGGACGCCAAGTTCGGCCCGATCTTCGCCAAGTTCGCTTCCATGCCGATCGAAGAAGTGGCCAAAGACCCGCAAGCCCTGAAGATGGGTGGCCGCCTGTTCGCCTCCAACTGCTCGGTCTGCCACGGTTCCGACGCCAAGGGCGCTTATGGCTTCCCTAACCTGACCGACGCCGACTGGCGCTGGGGCGGTGAAGCGGCAACCATCAAGACCACTATCATGGGCGGTCGTCACGCCGTGATGCCGGCCTGGGCCGAAGTGATCGGCGAACAAGGCGTTGCAGACGTTGCCGCTTACGTGGTGACCAGCCTCCATGGCCGCAAGCTTCCGGAAGGCGCCAAGGCCGACCCGGTTGCCGGTCAAAAGCTCTTCGCTGCCAACTGCGTGGCGTGCCACGGCCCGGCAGGCAAAGGTACCCCAGCGATGGGCGCACCTGACCTGACCCACCCGGCCGGGTTCATCTACGGTTCGAGCTTCGCTCAACTGCAGCAGACCATCCGCTACGGCCGTCAGGGCCAGATGCCTGCGCAAGAACAGCTGCAAGGCAACGACAAGGTTCACCTGCTGGCCGCTTATGTTTACAGCCTGTCCCACGGTGAAAAAGCACCGGTGGCAAACGCCCAGTAAAGCTAACGCTTGATGCTACAAAAAGCGGCCCCGCCAATGAGAATTGGCGGGGCCGTTTTGTTTTCAACACAATCATGTCCGCCCCCTCTACCGACCAGCGGTAGCGACCCGGCCCCCTATGAGATTGCGATACGACCTGCCGAGTAGTAACGTTTCTACAAAGCACTTTCAGGAGGGTCAGCCATGATGGCCATCACCACCATTTCCAGCCGTGAATTCAACCAGGACACAAGTAGTGCCAAAAAAGCCACTCGTCATGGGCCGGTTATCATCACCGACCGTGGCAAGCCTGCTCACGTACTGCTAAGCATTGAGGAGTACCAAAAACTGACTGGCATAAACGCCAACATCGTCGATCTGTTGGTGATGCCAGAGGCAGCCGACATCGAGTTCGAAACCGAGCGTGCCGTGATCATTCATCGACCTGTGGATCTGTCCTGATGTTTCTGCTCGACACCAACGTGATTTCTGAACTGCGCAAACCTCAGGCTGACGCGAATGTCGTCGCCTGGGCCAAAAGTGTCATCGCGCCACGCCTGTTTATTTCGGCCATCACCGTGAAAGAACTGGAGACAGGAGTGCTTCGAATGGAGCGTCGTGATCCCGTCCAGGGGAAGGTATTGCGCAGTTGGCTGAAGCACCACGTCATACCAGCCTTCGATGCCAGAATCCTGCCGGTCGATATCGCCGTGGCACTACGCTGTGCCAGCCTGCATGTTCCGGACCGCGCCAACGAAAGCGATTCCCTGATCGCAGCGACCGCGCTGGTTCATGGCCTTACGGTGGTCACCCGTAACATCAGCGATTTTCAATCCAGTGGTGTTGCCCTGATCAATCCATGGGCCGACTGAGCACCGACACTCGCGTAATCGTCCATAATTCACAAGTCAATTGATTCAAGTCATTACACCGTCAATTGATTTCCACCAACGTGACCAAAGGTCGCACCCTTGTGCCAGAGCTACAGGCGTATCATTGCGCCACTGCAACACCTCTTTTTGACCGCGGTCGGCACGTACTGACCGGGGCATTTTTCCACTGCCGTGGGATGCAATGATGAGCAATCAGATTCCGGTACACGACGTCACTCCACCTGCCAAGAACACGAACAACAGCGTCGACCTCTACGCCTCTCGAGAAAAGATCTACACCCGCGCCTTCACCGGCCTGTTCCGCAACCTGCGGATGACGGGCGGTGCCGTGCTGTTTCTGCTGTATTTCGGCACGGTGTGGCTGAACTGGGGCGCTCATCAGGCCGTCTGGTGGAACCTGCCGGAGCGTAAGTTCTTTATTTTTGGCGCGACCTTCTGGCCGCAGGATTTCATCCTGCTCTCGGGCATTCTGATCATCAGTGCCTTCGGCCTGTTCTTCATCACCGTGTATGCCGGCCGGGTCTGGTGCGGCTACACCTGCCCGCAAAGTGTCTGGACCTGGATCTTCATGTGGTGCGAGAAGGTCACCGAAGGTGACCGCAATCAGCGCATCAAGCTCGACAAGGCGCCGATGAGCGCCAACAAATTCCTGCGCAAATTCAGCAAACACACGATGTGGCTGTTGATCGGCTTCGTGACCGGCATGACCTTCGTCGGTTACTTTTCGCCGATCCGAGAACTGGTGATCGACTTCTTCACCGGCGAAGCCGATGGCTGGTCGTATTTCTGGGTCGGTTTTTTCACCCTCGCCACCTACGGCAATGCTGGCTGGTTACGTGAGCAGGTGTGCATTTACATGTGCCCCTACGCACGCTTCCAGAGCGTGATGTTCGACAAGGACACACTGATCGTCTCCTACGACCCGCGTCGCGGCGAAAGCCGTGGCCCGCGCAAGAAAGGCATCGACTACAAGGCTCAGGGCCTGGGCGACTGCATCGACTGCACCATGTGCGTCCAGGTCTGCCCGACCGGCATCGACATCCGCGACGGCCTGCAAATCGAATGCATCGGCTGCGCCGCGTGCATCGACGCCTGCGACAGCATCATGGACAAGATGGATTACCCGCGCGGCCTGATCAGCTACACCACCGAGCACAACCTGTCGGGGCAAAAAACCCATAAACTGCGCCCACGCCTGATCGGTTACGCGCTGGTGTTGCTGGCGATGATTGCGTTGCTGGTGACCGCTTTCTTCATGCGCTCGCTGGTCGGTTTCGATGTCAGTAAAGACCGCGTGCTGTACCGCGAGAACGCCGAAGGCCGGATCGAAAACGTCTACAGCCTGAAAATCATGAACAAGGACCAGCGCGACCATACCTACGTGTTGGAGGCCACCGGCCTGCCGGACCTCAAGCTGCAAGGCCAGCGCGAGATTAAAGTCGCCGCCGGGGAAATTTTCAGCCAGCCGGTCGAGTTGTCCAGCGCACCGGAACAACTGCCGTCGAGCACCAACGAGGTGAAATTCATCCTCAAGGATGCCGATGACGCCAGCGTCCACGTTGAAGCCAAGAGCCGATTCATCGGCCCACAAATTCGTTGAGAGAAGTGATCATGCCCGCAGCAACTGCCGCAAGTCCCTGGTACAAGCACCTTTGGCCGTGGATCATCATCGCCATCCTGGCCTGCTCGGTGACCTTGAGCCTGTCGATGGTGACCATCGCGGTGAATAACCCGGACAACCTGGTCAACGACAACTATTACGAGGCCGGCAAAGGTATCAACCGTTCCCTGGACCGTGAACTGCTGGCCCAGACCCTACAGCTGCGCGCCAGCGTACACCTGGATGACGTGACCGGCGAAGTCGACCTGCGCCTGAGCGGCAACAGCCAGCCCAAAACCCTTGAGCTGAACCTGATCTCGCCGACCCAGCCGGAGAAAGATCGCAAGATCACCCTGGCCCGCAGCGAAACCGAACAGGGCCGCTACATTGGCCAGTTGAGCGATAAGGTCGAAGGCCGGCGCTTTGTGGAACTGCTGGGCGCGCAGGATGACAGGATCTGGCGCATGTTCGAGGAAGAACAGGTCAGCCATGCCAAGGACCTGATGCTCGGTGATGAGCCGCTGCAAGGCGCCGAAGACCTGAAAAAATAAAGTCGCGCTTCGCTGGCAAGCCAGCTCCTACAGGATCACGCGAACCGTTGTAGGAGCTGGCTTGCCAGCGAAGAGGCCCTACCCGACGACAGAGATTCAGCGGCACTAGTGAAAACCTCATGAGCACCCCCCCCCCCTGCTACCACTGCGCCCTGCCCGTCCCGGCCGGCAGCCGCTTCACCGCCGCCGTCCTCGGGGATACCCGCGAGTTCTGCTGCCCGGGTTGCCAGGCGGTGGCCGAGGCCATCGTGGCCGGTGGGCTGGAAAGTTATTACCAGCATCGCAGCGAAGCCTCGGCCAACCCCGAAACCTTGCCGATGCAACTGGTGGACGAGCTGGCGCTCTATGAT
Organism: Pseudomonas frederiksbergensis; assembly: GCF_017114915.1. Lineage (GTDB taxonomy): Bacteria > Pseudomonadota > Gammaproteobacteria > Pseudomonadales > Pseudomonadaceae > Aquipseudomonas > Aquipseudomonas frederiksbergensis_I. The sequence goes on along the minus strand of NZ_JAAUOE010000018.1, from coordinate 81,411 downwards.
CGCGCCGATGTCCAGCAACCCTTTGTCCGCCACGAAGGCGAACTCGCCGAAACCACCCTATTGATGGAAGGCATCAGTTGCGCCGCCTGCGGCTGGCTGATCGAAAAGCATCTTCGCAGCCTGCCGGCAGTGGCCGAAGCACGCCTGAACCTGTCCAACCATCGCCTGCACGTGCGCTGGGCCGACGCACAATTGCCGTTGAGCCAGGTACTCAGCGAACTGCGCCACATCGGTTACGCCGCCCACCCGTACCAGGCCGACCGCGCCAGCGAACAACTGGCCAGCGAAAACCGCCTGGCCCTGCGCCAACTCGGCGTTGCCGGGTTGCTGTGGTTCCAGGCGATGATGGCGACCATGGCCACCTGGCCGGAATTCAACATCGACCTCAGCCCCGAGCTGCACACCATCCTGCGCTGGGTCGCGCTGTTTCTGACCACGCCGATCGTGTTCTACAGCTGCGCGCCGTTCTTCAAAGGGGCGATGCGCGACCTGCGCACCCGCCACCTGACCATGGACGTCTCGGTGTCGCTGGCGATCGGCAGTGCATATTTCGCCGGGATCTGGACTTCGATCACCGGAGTCGGCGAACTGTATTTCGATGCGGTGGGGATGTTCGCGCTGTTCCTGCTGGCCGGGCGTTATCTGGAACGTCGCGCCCGGGAACGCACCGCCGCCGCGACCGCGCAACTGGTCAATCTGTTGCCCGCCTCCTGCCTGCGGTTGAGTGCCGACGGCCAGAGCGAGCGGATCCTGCTCAGCGAGTTGCGCGTGGGCGATCAGGTGCTGGTGCATCCCGGCGCGATCCTGCCGGCCGATGGCAAGATCCTCGACGGCCAGTCGAGCATCGACGAATCCCTGCTCACCGGCGAATACCTGCCCCAACCACGCACCCCGGGCGATGCCGTCACCGCCGGCACCTTGAACGTCGAAGGTGCACTGACCGTGGAAGTCCTGGCGCTGGGTCAGGACACGCGCCTGTCGGCCATCGTCCGTCTGCTGGATCGCGCCCAGGCGGAGAAACCGCGACTGGCGGAAATCGCCGACCGCGCCGCGCAATGGTTTTTGCTGTTGTCGCTTATCGCAGTGGCCGCCATCGGCCTGCTGTGGTGGGAACTGGATTCGTCGCGAGCGTTCTGGATTGTCCTGGCGATGCTGGTTGCGACGTGCCCCTGCGCCTTGTCCCTGGCCACGCCAACCGCCCTTACTGCGGCTACCGGCACACTGCATAAGTTGGGTCTTTTGTTGACGCGCGGCCATGTACTGGAAGGCCTTAATCAGATCGACACGGTGATTTTCGACAAGACCGGTACCCTCACCGAAGGTCGCCTGGCGTTGCGCTCGATCCGACCTCTCGGGGCTCTCACCAGCGATCAATGCCTGAGCCTCGCCGCCGCCCTGGAAAACCGCTCCGAACACCCGATCGCCCGGGCTTTTGGCCGTGCGCCGCTGGCCGCCGAAGAAGTCCACAGCACGCCGGGCCTGGGGCTTGAAGGGTTGGTCGGCGCGCAACGCCTGCGCATTGGCCAACCGGGTTTTGTCTGCGAGCTCAGTGGCACCCAGGTGCCGCTGATGCCCGATGAACCCGGTCAATGGCTGCTGCTCGGCGACAGCCAGGGACCGCTGGCATGGTTCGTCCTCGACGACCGCTTGCGCGCCGACGCACCCGCCCTGCTGGCGGCATGCAAGGCCCGGGGCTGGCGCACGCTGTTGCTGTCCGGCGACAGCTCGCCAATGGTCGCCAGCGTCGCTGCCGAATTGGGCATCGACGAGGCCCGTGGCGGTTTGCGTCCGGATGATAAATTGCAGGTGCTGCAACAGCTGCACCAGGAAGGTCGCAAGGTGTTGATGCTCGGTGACGGGGTCAATGACGTGCCGGTGCTGGCCGCCGCCGACATCAGCGTGGCGATGGGTTCGGCCACCGATCTGGCGAAGACCAGCGCCGACGCAGTATTACTGTCGAACCGCCTCGACGCGCTGGTGCAAGCCTTCAGTCTGGCCCGGCGCACCCGTCGGGTCATCATCGAGAACTTGCTGTGGGCAGCACTGTACAATGGCCTCATGTTGCCGTTCGCCGCCCTCGGCTGGATCACGCCGGTATGGGCCGCGGTCGGCATGTCCATCAGTTCGTTGACCGTGGTGTTGAATGCCCTGCGCCTGACTCGCCTGCCGAGCGCGCCATCCACCAGCGCCACGCCAGAAACCCGCCCGCTGCCGGCCTGAGCCGCGCGGGCATGGAGTCCAGATGCCAGCTCTCTACGTGATGATCCCGGCCGCGCTGCTGATCGTGGCCATCGCTATCTACATCTTCTTCTGGGCGGTCGACAGCGGTCAGTATGACGACCTCGACGGCCCGGCCCACAGCATCCTGTTCGACGACCAGGACCCGAGCCACAAGGCAGCGGTCGACGAGGCCAGCAGCCACCCGGCCAAACCGGACGACAAGGCGCCGCCCCATGCTTGAGTTGGCGCCACTGCTAGTGTCCGCAGTGATTCTCGGCCTGCTCGGCGGCGGGCATTGCCTGGGCATGTGCGGCGGTTTGATGGGCGCATTGACCCTGGCAATTCCCCAGGAACAACGCAGCCGACGCTTTCGATTGTTGCTGGCCTACAACCTGGGGCGAATTCTCAGCTACGCCGCTGCCGGCCTACTGATCGGCCTGGCCGGTTGGGCCGTGGCCAATAGCCCGGCGGCAATGTTCATGCGCATCCTCGCCGGGCTGCTGCTGATTGCCATGGGCTTGTACCTGGCCGGCTGGTGGAGCGGCCTGACCCGCATCGAAAGCCTCGGCCGGGGCCTGTGGCGGCATATCCAGCCGGTAGCCAACACACTGTTGCCGGTATCGAACCTGCCCCGCGCCCTGCTGCTCGGCGCGCTGTGGGGCTGGCTGCCATGCGGGCTGGTTTACAGCACATTGCTGTGGTCGGCGAGCCAGGGTAATGCGCTGGACAGTGCATTGCTGATGCTGGCTTTCGGGCTGGGCACCTGGCCGGTGCTGCTCGCCACGGGACTGGCCGCCGAACGGGTCACGGCCTTATTGCGCAAACGCAGCGTGCGCATGACCGGCGGTTTGCTGGTGATGCTGTTCGGCATCTGGACCTTGCCGGGACCGCATCAGCATTGGCTCATGGGGCATTAGATCAACGCCCCCCCTTGTAGCAGCTGCCGAAGGCTGCGTTCGGCGGCGAAGCCGTCGTAAACCATTCACCTCAATTTTTCAGGTATACCGGGTATCCGCTCTTGCGAGGACTTCGTCCTCGAACGCAGCCTTCGGCAGCTGCTACAAAAGTGCGGTGCACATCCGACCACTCTTGATGCAAATCAAGATGCCCCAACGCCGCAGCCCCTAGACTCGCCCACACTGCCAGCCTATCCGGGGGAATGCCCGCATGCTCGACGCCATTCGTTGGGACACAGATCTGATCCGCCGTTACGACCTGGCGGGACCGCGCTACACCTCGTACCCGACCGCTGTGCAATTCGACAGCCAGGTCGGCACCTTCGACCTGTTTCACGCCCTGCGCGATAGCCGCAAGGCCCTGCGGCCGCTGTCGCTGTATGTGCATGTGCCGTTCTGCGCGAACATTTGCTACTACTGCGCCTGCAACAAGGTCATCACCAAGGACCGTGGCCGCGCCCTGCCCTATTTGCAGCGCCTGGAACAGGAAATCCAGCTGATTGCCTGCCACCTCGACCCGACGCAAAAAGTCGAGCAACTGCATTTCGGTGGTGGCACACCGACTTTTCTCAGCCACGATGAACTGCGGCAATTGATGACTTGCCTGCGCAAGCATTTCAACCTGCTGGACGACGATACCGGCGACTACGGCATCGAAATCGATCCTCGCGAGGCCGACTGGTCGACCATGGGCCTGCTTCGGGAACTGGGCTTCAACCGGGTCAGTATCGGCCTGCAAGACCTCGACCCGGTGGTGCAACGGGCGGTCAATCGCTTGCAAAGCCTGGAAGAAACCCGAGCGGTGATCGACGCCGCCCGGACGCTGCAATATCGCTCGATCAACATTGATCTGATCTACGGCCTGCCCAAGCAGACGCCCGAGAACTTCGCCCGCACCGTCGACGAAGTCATCAACCTGCAACCGGACCGGCTTTCGGTGTTCAACTACGCCCATCTGCCGGAACGCTTCATGCCGCAACGGCGAATCAACGCCAACGATCTGCCGGCGCCGGCGCAGAAGCTGGAAATGTTCCAGCGCACCATCGAACAGCTGACGGCCGCCGGTTACCGCTACATTGGTATGGACCACTTCGCCCTGCCCGACGATGAATTGGCGATTGCCCAGGAAGAATCGACCCTACAACGCAACTTCCAGGGCTACACCACCCACGGTCATTGCGATCTGATCGGTTTGGGGGTCTCGGCCATCAGCCAGATCGGCGACTTGTATTGTCAGAACAGTAGCGACCTGAACCAGTATCAGAACACGTTGGCGTCCGCTCAACTGGCCACCAACCGCGGCCTGCTGTGCAACGCCGACGATCGGTTGCGCAGGGCGGTGATTCAGCAACTGATCTGCCATTTCAGCCTGGAATTCGCGGACATCGAGCAGGCCTTCAATATCGATTTCCGGGGTTACTTCGGCGAACTCTGGCCACAGCTGCAGGACATGGCCAAGGACGGGCTGATCGAACTGGATAATGAGCGGATCACCGTACTCCCGGCAGGCCGATTGCTGGTGCGTTCGGTGTGCATGGTGTTCGATGCGTACCTGGAACACAGCAATCGCCAACGATTTTCACGAGTGATCTAGGGCTAAATCGTCGCAGGCTGGCCCGAATGTCCTTCCGTGGGTTACCCTTACGGCTTATGTGTGTTTTCCCACAAGGATTAAAGAAATGTCCGAGCCAGTAAAACTGCGCGCTCATAACCAGGCCCATTGCAAGGATTGCAGCCTGGCCCCTCTTTGCCTGCCACTTTCTCTGAATCTGGAAGACATGGATGCGCTGGACGAAATAGTCAAACGTGGTCGCCCGCTGAAAAAAGGCGAGTTCCTGTTTCGCCAGGGCGACACGTTCGATTCCGTTTATGCAGTACGCTCCGGCGCCCTGAAGACCTTCAGCCTGAGCGATGGCGGCGAAGAACAGCTCACCGGCTTCCATTTGCCAAGTGAACTGGTCGGTCTGTCAGGCATGGACACCGAAAAGCACCCGGTCTCGGCACAAGCCCTGGAAACCACCTCGGTGTGCGAAATCCCGTTCGAACGCCTCGACGAACTCGCCTTGCAACTGCCCCAACTGCGCCGTCAGTTGATGCGGGTGATGAGCCGCGAGATTCGCGACGATCAGCAAATGATGTTGCTACTGTCGAAGAAAACCGCCGACGAGCGCATCGCGACCTTCCTGGTCAACCTGTCGGCCCGCTTCCGCGCCCGGGGCTTTTCGGCCAACCAGTTCCGGTTAAGCATGTCGCGCAACGAAATCGGCAATTACCTGGGCCTGGCGGTAGAAACCGTGTCCCGGGTGTTCACCCGCTTCCAGCAAAACGAACTGATCGCCGCCGAGGGCAAGGAAGTGCGAATCCTCGACCCGATCCAGCTCTGCGCCCTGGCTGGCGGTTCGATCGAGGGCTGATTCTGGCAACGGCGGCTGAGCGAAACGGTTCAGCCGCCGTTATACTGCGACGTTTGCAACCCGCCAGGACACTTCGACGATGGTCTTCGACTCCTTCGACATCAAATCCCTGATCCGCCCCGTGATCGACTTCCCCAAGCCGGGCGTGATCTTTCGCGATATCACTCCGCTGTTCCAGTCGCCCACGGCCCTGCGCCTGGTGATGGACAGCTTTGCCCATCGTTACGTCGAGGCCGACTTCACCCACATCGGCGCCATGGACGCCCGTGGCTTTCTGATCGGCTCGATCCTGGCCTATCAATTGAACAAACCGCTGGTGCTGTTTCGCAAGCAGGGCAAACTGCCGGCCGACGTGCTGGCCGAGGGGTATCAGACCGAATACGGCGAAGCCTTCCTCGAAGTCCATGCCGACAGCCTGTGCGAGGGTGATTCGGTGGTGATGTTCGATGACCTGATCGCCACCGGCGGCACGCTGATCGCGGCGGCGAACCTGATTCGGCGCATGGGTGCGCGAGTGCATGAAGCAGCGGCGATCATTGACTTACCGGAGCTGGGTGGTTCGCAGCGGCTGGAAGATATGGGGATTCCGACGTTTTGCCTGACGCAGTTTGCGTTGAGCGATCAGTAAGCGGCATCCGCGAAGGGGCCCGTTCGGACGCTACAAAGTAATAGGCTTACGCCCGGCAAACGAATGCGCCAATGTCCCGCCGTCCACCAGTTCCAGCTCGCCACCCAACGGCACGCCGTGGGCGATACGCGAAGCGATCAGGCCTTTGTTGCTGAGCAACTGGGCGATGTAATGCGCCGTGGCCTCGCCTTCCACCGTCGGGTTGGTGGCGAGGATGACTTCGGTAAACGTGCCCGCCTCTTCGATCCGCGCCATCAGTTGCGGAATGCCGATGGCTTCCGGCCCCAACCCGTCCAGGGGCGACAAGTGCCCCTTGAGCACGAAGTAGCGACCGCGAAAACCGGTCTGCTCCACCGCGTAAACATCCATCGGACCTTCCACCACACACAGCAAGGTGTCGTCACGGCGCGGATCGGCGCATTGCGGGCACAGATCGTCTTCGGTCAACGTGCGGCACAAGCGACAGTGACCCACCCCTTCCATGGCCTGGCTCAGCGCCTGGGCCAGTCGCGAGCCGCCGCTGCGATCACGCTCAAGCAGTTGCAACGCCATGCGCTGGGCAGTTTTCTGACCCACACCCGGCAGAATTCGCAGGGCATCGATCAATTGGCGAATCAAAGGGCTGAAGCTCATGGGGAAAAGTCCGACATAACAACGAGACGCGGTTTATACCCGCGCCTCTGTTTAGCGTCAAATAGCAGCATCAATTACCCTGTGGCGAGGGGGCTTGCCCCCGTTGGCTCGCGAAGCGGGCCCAGCATCGAAAGCTGTATTGACTGATTTACGACTGCTGCGCAGCCGAACGGGGGCAAGCCCCCTCGCCACAGGGTAAACCGCAGACAGAAACAAAAATGCCAGGCGCGATGCCTGGCATTTTTTTGTAATCCATCCAACGCGCGCGGGCGAATCAGAATGGCAGTTTCATACCCGGCGGCAGTTGCATGCCAGCGGTCATGCTGCCCATTTTGTCCTGGCTGTTGGCTTCGATCTTGCGTACAGCATCGTTGACGGCGGCGGCGAATACAGCCTCCAGCATCTCTTTGTCGTCTTCGCTCAGGCCTTCGACCAGGCTTGGGTCGATGGTCACGCGCTTGACGTCATGACGACCGGTCATCACCACAGTGACCATATCGCCACCGGCTTTACCGGTGACTTCGGCGTTGGCCAGTTCTTCCTGCATCTTGGCCATTTTTTCCTGCATCTGCTGCGCCTGCTTCATCAGGCCGGCCATGCCACCTTTCATCATGGGAATCACCTCAAAAGTACTTGGATCAAAACAGCGCCCGGCGAATACGGCCAAGCGCCCTCAGTTATTAGCCCTGACTGACCAGGGCTTCGACAGGTTCAATAGTATCGTGACGGACCACCGCCCCGAACTGCTGCATCATTTGTTGGATGAACGGATCGCCGTGGATCGACTCCTCGGCCTCGCGCTGACGGTCGGCCCGGCGCCGGGACGCAGCCTGGGCCGGGGTTTCCTGCTCGGGCTTGATCAACTCGATGCTCAGGGTCAGCGTACGCCCGTAATGCTGGTTCAGCGCATCGTTGAGGCGACGTTGTTGCGTCGCGTTGAACAAGGCGCTGTGGGCCGGGTCCAGGTGCAACAGCCAGTTGTCGCCATCGACGGCGATCAGCGTGCAGTTGGCGGCGATGCTGCCGGTCATGCCGGACACCGGCAGTTTCGGAAACAGCTCCAGCCATTGCAGGGCCAGGCCGGTGGCCGGCATCGCGGCCGGTTCAGGCTCGGGCTCCGGCGCAGGTTCGGCGGTGTGCTCGCTGGCCAGATCGTCGAGGTAGCTGTAGGCCGAATCCATGTCCGGCTCGATGTAGTCCTCGTCCAGCGGCGGTTCGTCGTCCGGGTCCATGCCTGGGGTGGCGGCATCGACTTGGGCCACGGACGGTTCCGGGATCGGCGCAGCGGTCCATTCAGGAGCGTCCGGCACCACGCTGTCCGGCGTCGGCATGGGCATCGGCGGCAATTCGGGTTGTTCGCCGGCCGTCTCCAGCACTGGCTCGACGGCGGGCTGCTGGACCACTTGGGACTCTATCGGGTCGTTCCAGGGCAGATCGACGACTTCCTCGATCGCTACGGGCTCGGGCTCAGGCACGACCACCGGCGTGACCGGCTCAGGCTCAGCGGCCGGGACAGGGGCCGATGCAACCACAGGCGCCACTGGAGCCGGTGCAACGGCCGCCACTGGAGCCGGTGCAATAACCGGCGCGGCAGCCACTGAGTTTGCGGAATCAACCGTGGCCTGGCTGATCCCCACTGGCTTTAGCGGTTGCCTCGGAGCGTCCTCGGTGTCTGCCGGTCGGAACGCGAGCATTCGCAGCAGGACCATTTCGAAGCCGCCGCGCGGGTCCGGTGCCAGCGGCAAATCCCGGCGACCGATCAGGCCCATCTGATAATAAAACTGCACGTCTTCGGCCGGCAGTGCCTGGGCCAGTGCCAGCACCCGATCACGGTCGCCCTGGCCGTTGTCGACGCCTTCAGGCAGAGCCTGGGCGATGGCGACACGGTGCAGCACGTTGAGAATTTCCGAGAGCACGCCGTTCCAGTCCGGGCCTTGCTCGGCCAGATGACGAACCGCTTCGAGCAACGCCTTGGCGTCGCCTTCGATCAGCGCATGCAAGATATCGTAGACCTGGCCATGATCGAGGGTACCGAGCATCGCCCGCACGTCGGCGGCCAGGACCTTGCCTTCACCGAAGGCGATGGCCTGGTCGGTCAGGCTCATGGCATCGCGCATCGAACCGTCGGCGGCGCGCCCCAGCAGCCACAGCGCGTCGTCTTCGAACGGCACGTTCTCGATGCTCAGCACGTGGGACAAATGCTCGACCACCCGCTCCGGGGTCATGTTCTTCAGGGAGAACTGCAGGCACCGCGAGAGAATCGTTGCCGGAAGTTTCTGCGGATCGGTGGTGGCCAGGATGAACTTAACGTAGGGCGGCGGCTCTTCGAGGGTTTTCAACAGCGCATTGAAGGAATGGCTGGAGAGCATGTGCACTTCGTCGATCAGGTAGACCTTGAAGCGCCCGCGACTCGGTGCGTACTGCACGTTATCGAGCAATTCGCGGGTGTCTTCGACCTTGGTCCGGCTTGCGGCGTCGATCTCGATCAGGTCGACGAAGCGGCCCTCATCAATTTCGCGGCACACTGAACACTCGCCGCAGGGGGTCGACGTGATACCTGTTTCACAGTTCAGGCACTTGGCGATGATCCGCGCGATGGTGGTCTTGCCGACCCCACGGGTGCCGGTAAACAGGTAGGCGTGGTGCAGCCGCTGGCTGTCCAAGGCATTGATCAGAGCCTTGAGCACATGGGTCTGGCCGACCATTTCGCCGAACGAGCGCGGACGCCATTTACGTGCAAGAACCTGATAACTCATCGAAAACCGTCGCAACGAAGGAAGCTGAAGCGGCTAATGCTAGCGGAGCAAGGCCAAAATTGCATCCGGTGCGCTCGTCTATTCTGGCTAAGCTGCACATTAGAGGAGCTTTTCGGCTCGGGCTTGAGCCGTACCGGAGTGTTTATGCGTTTTGCCTTGGGGGCACTGCTATCAATCAGCCTGAGCGTCGCGGCCGCCGAAGCGCCGTTGCGCTTTGTCGTGTCCGACAGCTGGGCCATGCCGATGGTGCAGATCGAGCGCGGCCGGCCGACTCAGGGCATTCTGCACGACTTCATGGTCAGCCTGGCGACACAGATCGGCGTGCCAGCAGAATTTCACGTGCTGCCTCGGGCACGGGTGCAAAACGCCATGGACCACGGCGAGGTCGATATCCGCTGCCATGTCTCACCGTCCTGGTTGCCGAGCCTGTCCGGGGACTATATCTGGAGCGTTCCGCTGCTGGTCCAGCGCGACTTGCTGATTGGCCGGCGAGACTCACCCACTTCGGTCAACCCGACACAACTGCCGCGACAGGCGATCGGTACCGTGCGTGGCTATGTCTACCCGACCCTGCAACCGCTGTTCGATGCCGACCGGCTGCAGCGTGAAGACGCGCGCAATCAGGAACAGGTGCTGGAAAAACTGCTGGCCGGACGCTATCAATACGCCGTGAGCAATCAATGGACCCTGGACTGGTTCAACCAGCGCCTGCTGCCCGACCAGCAACTGCAAAGCGTAGCGCTGGTGCACGAACAAACCATCGGCTGCTACGTGCGCAACGACCCCAAGGTGCCCGTGCAACGCATTCTGCGCACGTTGCAGCAAATGAAAACGTCGGGGGAGATCAATGACATCATCCGGCTCTATACCGGCAACCCGGACCAGTAGCAGCCTTCGGCAGCTGCTACATGGAGCGAGTCAGGCAGTCTGGCCGAGTGCCTGCCATTGCGACGGGACGACAAAACCCGCCACCCAGTTCGGCACCTCATTGGACGGCATGGGGCGAGCGATGAAATAGCCTTGAGCGACTTCGCACCCCAGCCGCAACAGCAACTCACCGTGCTCAAGGCTTTCCAGCCCCTCGGCGATCACCTGTCGACCGAATGCCCGGGCCAGGCCAATCACCGCCGTGGTCAAGGCCAGGTCGTCACGATCAATCAGGATGTCGCGCACGAATGACTTGTCGATCTTGATGGTCTGGGTTTTCAGACGCTTGAGGTAACTCAGAGACGAGTAACCCGTGCCAAAGTCACCCAGGGAAAACTGCACGCCCAATGCCTGACAGGCCTGCAAACAGGCACTGACATGCTGGATATTCTCGATGGCCACCGACTCGACGATTTCCAGATCGAGCATCTGCGGCGAGACCTGGGCATGTCGAGCGAGCACGTGCCTGAGCCGGTCGACGAAATCGGCGCGCTGAAAATGTCGCGCCGCGATATTGATACTGACCGGCCAGCCCTGCCCCGCTTGCTGCCAGCGGTGCAACTGCGACAGAACCTGCTCCATCACCCATTCGCCGATATCGATGATAAGGTCGGTTTCCTCCACCAGCGGCAAAAACTCTCGAGGTGGCACCATGCCGTTTTGCGGGTGCTCCCAACGCAACAACGCCTCGAAACCAACGACTTCGCCACGACGCATGTTCACCTTGGGCTGAAAATGCAGGCGCAATTCACCGGCGACCAGCGCCTGACGCACCCGCTCGACGGTCTGGTGAGTGGCCTTGACCTCCTTATCCCGGAACACATCGAACAGATGAAAGCGGTTTCGTCCGCTCTGTTTGGCCACGTACATCGCCTGGTCGGCATGACGCAGCAGGGTTTCGGCATCTTCGTTGTCATGGGGAAACAGGGTGACGCCGATGCTGGCAAACACTTTGATATCCTTGCCGTGCAGCGTGTAAGGCGCCGAGATCGCCCCCAACACGCGGTTCAGCGCCGCGCGCAATTCCGGCAGATCCCGCACATAACGCAACACCAGCACGAACTCGTCACCGGCCAGCCGCGCCACTACGTCTTCGCCGCGCACGATGTCGCGCAGACGCTTGGCCACTTCCACCAGCAACATATCACCACTGGCGTGACCGTAGCCGTCGTTGACCGCCTTGAACCCGTCGAGGTCAAGCATGCACACTGCCAACGGAATGTTTTCCTGCCGGGAGAACTCCAGCGCCTGATCCAGCAAATCCGACAGGAACGCACGATTGGGCAGCCCGGTCAGCACGTCATGCCCGACCCGCCATTGCAGCGATTGCAGCAGTTGGCGTTTTTCGCTGATGTCGAAACGAATCGACAGGTATCGTTCAACGCGCCCGGTGGTATCGTCGAGCACCGGCACCATGGTGCTGTCGACCCAATACAATCTGCCATCCTTGGCGCGATTACAGATTTCGCCCTTCCAGATATCGCCCAGGGCAATGGTGCGCCACATGGCGGCAAAAAAATCGGCGGAGTGCAGGCCGGAGTTCAACAGGCGATGATCCTGCCCCAGCAGTTCCTCGCGACTGTAGCCGGACACGGCGCAGAACTGATCGTTGACGTAGGTAATCCGCCCGTTCAGGTCGGTCTCGGAAAAAATGGCGGCGGCATCCACGGCCCTGCGGTATTTCTCATCCATGAGTGAGGCTCACTGTCGCTAGCGGAGGTACCGCTCGACCAGCGCAGAATGCCCGGAAGAGATGTTTTGAGACGTACTGCGCAGAGACACGTTATCACTCCATGAACAGCATTTTATGGCCTCCCCGGACCAACCAGGCTCAAAGGCCTCGGGCAAGGTAGCAACACCGACTCTGGTAAACATTTCGCAAGGATTTCAGGCCGCTAACGGCCTCTTCGCATACCCGGCAAAGGAAGGCAATACTGGCTGTTTCATATCGCCTAAACTTCAGAAAGCAGATCATCAAAATCCCCTTCCAAGCGGAGATTCTACGAAATGCATCACATTTTGCAAAGCAAGGTGATAGATCATGCGGTTGCCTAATGCAAAAAACTATCGTTAAGTTCTTGATTCTAAATGGGAATTGAGCGATGCAAATTTCAAGTTTGGGTCCAGCCATCCGACGCCACCGCAAGGTCGCAGGGCTTACTCAGGCTGAACTCGGCGAAAAAACCGGTTTTGACCCCAAAACCATCAGCCGCTTCGAAACCGGCACCTATACCCCCAGCGTGGAAGCATTGTTTCTGCTTGCCGACGTGCTGGGTGTGAAGCTGAAAGCCTTTTTCGCAGATCTGGGCGACGAAGATGAACAGCGGGCGTACCTGTTCAGCGTCATACACAAAGCCACCCCGAAGGATCTGGGAAAGCTGATCGCAGCGGTTGACCAGGCCTTGTCCAAGCCTTGATGCCAATAAACGAAAAAAGGAGGCCGACCTGTCGAATGCGACAGATCGGCCTCCTTCTTTATTCGCGCCGTTAATTCGGAAACGACGAAACACCGCCCTGGATTAGCTCCATGGCAGAGAAACAAGACAGTATTTGTAGATAGAAATACACGATAGAGGATTCGTGCTGCGTTATGGTGGCGACCCCACCAGCCACACCCCGGCACACAATGTCACCGCTGCGGCTGCTCCCTTCCAGGCCTGACCGGGTTCACGGCTGATCGTTGCGGGGGGACCGATGGGGTCACCATAACGATGCTCACCTGACGGCGAGCCGCGCCATTGTACCTATCTGAGACGAAGTTACAACCGTTCGAATGGATTAAAAAATATGAGCCGCTTCAAGGACATGCGCTGGCCTTGAAAAGATCGCGACCTGTAGCAGCCTGCGTTCGGCTGCGAAGCAGTCATGAAATCAGACAACCCGGTTTCAGATAAACCGCGAACACCGGGTTTACGACTGCTGCGCAGCCGAACGCAACCTTTGGCAGCTGCTACAAGGCTGCGTTTTTTTGATCCTATTGCGCCAACACCTCATCCGCCCGGCCACCCTCTTGCTGGATCACCAGGTGAATGAAGTGCAACTTGGCGATCACCGCCGACGGCAACACGAACGGATAAAAATCCGGCTGGCCCATGCTGCGGGACAACTCATTGAGCATGCCGGCCAGTTCGATCCACGCATTGACGAATGACAGGAACGCCGGACCGCCGGGGTGCTGCGGGTCGAATAGCGTGCCGGGCGCATACGGCTGGTAATCGAAATCCATTTCCCGCGCACTCATGCCAAAACCCAGGGCGGTGTCCACTGCATCCATCATGTGCAGGTAGTGAGCCCAGGTTTCCGCCCAGTCTTCCCAGGGATGCATGGTGGCGTAGGCGCTGACGTAATGTTGTTGCCAGTCGAGCGGCGCGCCTTGCTGATAATGCCGCTCAAGGGCCTCGGCGTAGCTGGCACGCTCGTCGCCGAACAGGCCGCGGAACGGCTCCAGCCAAGCACTGTTGGCGATCAGCCGGTCCCAGTAGTAATGCCCTGTCTCGTGCCGAAAGTGACCGAGCAGCGTGCGATAGGGTTCGTGCATCTGCACGCGAACCTGCTCACGGTGGGCATCGTCGGCTTCTTTGATATCGAGGGTGATCAGGCCGTTGGCGTGCCCGGTGGTTGGCGATTTGCCTTCGAGGTCAGTACCGATGAAATCGAAGGCCAGGCCGGCCTCTTCGTCCACCGTTTTGGGAATGACCTGTAAACCCAGGCTGATCAACTGCGCCACCAGACGACGCTTGGCGGTTTCCACTTTGCGCCAGCGCTCATGGTTTTCGGGGATCGACAGATCGGGGATGGTTCGATTCAGGCTACAGGCGACGCACAGCGCATCGTGATGATTGGCCGGCAGCAGCCAGTTGCACGCAGCCGGGGAATCGAGATGGGTGCAGCGGCGGAATGCGCCGGCGTCAGGATCGGCGTCAAGCACCCAGGTCTCCGCTTGCGGGCCGGGCTGCAATGACGACAAGCGATTCTGCTGCGGCTGATAACCCAGCGCCGCCGAACAGGCCAGGCACTGGCTGTTGCGAAAGAACAGTGACTGCCCGCAGCGACAATGCCAGACCTTGCTGTTACGCGAACGCTCCCCCATGAAGGGCGCGGCGATACGTGAGCTGAGCTGTTCGAAGAAGTGGTACATGGCGATCTCTCTTTGGGGACTGCCAAGACTAGATCATTGCTCAGACATGATCGTTCCCACATTGTGGCGAGGGGGCTTGCCCCCGTTGGGTCGCGTAGCGGCCCCAAAACCAGCAACCGCGATCTGTCAGACATACCGTGCAAGCAGGATTTGCGACGGCTTCGCCGCCGAACGGGGGCAAGCCCCCTCGCCACAGGTCCCGGGTTAGATCGAGATGTTGTATTCCTTCAGACGAGCCACAAACGCCTCTTCATCCAGCACCTTCAACCCCAGCTCATTGGCCTTGGTCAATTTCGAACCCGCGCCCGGACCGGCGACCACGCAATGGGTCTTGGCCGACACCGAACCGGCCACCTTGGCCCCGAGGCTTTCAAGCTTGTCCTTGGCCACATCACGACTCATCAACTCCAGCGAACCGGTCAGCACCCAGGTCTGCCCGGCCAGCGGCAGACCTTCCACGACTTTCTTCTCGCTCTGCCAATGCATGCCGAAATCGCTTAGCTGCTTTTCGGCGGCCTCGGCGAGTTGACGATTTTGCGTCACTGCAAAGAACTCCCGAACCGAGGTCGCCTGTTTCTCCGGCAGTGCCTGACGCATGTCCAGCCAATCTGCATTCATCACCGCTTCAAGCGAGCCGAATTTGTCGGCGAGCTTCTGCGCCCCGCCCGGCCCGACCGAAGGAATGTTCAGCTTGTCGAGAAAACCGCCAAGCGTGGTGCTTGCAGCAAATTCGGCACCCAAGTCACCCTGATCCTGAATCTGCAAGCCGTGCTTCAACAGATTGGCAATCACCTGCCGGTTATGCGCGTCTTCGAAGAAGCTGTGAATCTCGTGGGCCACTTCCAGCCCGACATCCGGCAAGTACGTGAGCACTTGCGGCAACGCCTGCTGAACCCGCTCCAGCGAGCCCAGAGAACGCGCGAGTACCTTGGCCGTTTCTTCGCCGACATCGGGAATGCCCAAGGCGTAGATGAACCGCGCCAGACTCGGCCGCTTGCTGTCTTCGATGGCACCGAGCAGGTTCTTGCTCGAGAGCTCGGCAAAGCCTTCGAGGTCGACGATCTGCTCGAACGTCAGGGCATAGAGGTCGGCCGGCGAACTCACCAGACCTTCGTCCACCAACTGCTCGACGCTCTTCTCGCCCAGCCCTTCGATGTCCATGGCACGGCGCGAAACGAAGTGAATGATCGCTTGCTTGAGTTGCGCACCACAGGCCAGACGGCCGACGCAGCGATACACAGCACCTTCGCTGATGGTCTCACGGCCCTTGCTGCGCTTGACCAGTTGCGTGCGTTCGACATGGGAGCCGCAGACCGGGCACTGCTCGGGAATCTGCACCGGCCGGGCATCCTCCGGACGGCGCTCGATGACCACTTGCACCACTTGCGGAATCACATCGCCAGCACGACGGATGATCACCGTATCGCCGATCATCAAGCCCAACCGCGCAACTTCATCCATGTTGTGCAAGGTCGCATTGGCCACGGTAACGCCGGCGACCTTGACCGGTTTCAAGCGCGCCACCGGCGTCACGGCACCGGTGCGGCCGACCTGAAACTCCACATCAAGCAACTCGGTGAGCTCTTCCATCGCCGGGAATTTGTGGGCAATCGCCCAGCGCGGCTCCCGTGCGCGGAAACCCAGCTCGCGCTGGGAGGCAATGCTGTTGACCTTGAACACCACGCCATCGATTTCATAAGGCAGCGTATTGCGGCGTAAACCGATGTCGCGGTAGTAATCCAGGCATTCATCGATGCCATGGGCCGATTTCAGTTCATGACTGATCGGCATGCCCCAGGCTTTGAGCTGCAGCAAAATGCCAATGTGCGTGTCAGCGATATCGGCGGAAATCTGGCCGATGCCGTAGCAGCAGAATTCCAGCGGGCGGTTGGCGGTGATCTTCGAATCCAGCTGGCGCAAGCTGCCTGCCGCCGCGTTACGCGGGTTGGCGAAGGTCTTGCCGCCGACTTCCAGTTGCGTGGCATTGAGCCGCTCGAAACCGGCCTTGGACATGAACACTTCGCCGCGCACTTCCAGCGTCGCCGGCCAGCCGCTGCCATGCAGCTTCAGAGGGATATTGCGCACGGTACGCACGTTGACGCTGATGTCCTCGCCGGTGGTGCCATCGCCGCGAGTAGCGCCGCGCACCAGCATACCGTCCTGATACAGCAGACTGACCGCCAGGCCATCGAGTTTGGGTTCGCAGCTGTACTCCACCGCTGCGCCACCACCGAACAGATCGCCGACCGGCAGGTCCAGACCTTCCGTCACCCGGCGATCGAATTCGCGCATGTCGGTTTCTTCGAAGGCGTTGCCCAGGCTGAGCATCGGCACTTCGTGACGCACCTGAGTGAACGCCGACAGCGCCGCACTGCCGACACGCTGGGTCGGCGAGTCGCTGGTGATCAGCTCGGGATGGGCCGCTTCAAGGGCCTTGAGTTCGTGGAACAAGCGATCGTATTCGGCATCCGGAATGCTCGGCTCGTCCAGCACGTGGTAGCGATAGTTGTGCAGATCGAGCTCAGCGCGCAGCTCTAGAATGCGGGTTTGGGCGGCAGTCATGGGTGTTCTCTCATAAAGCAAAAGAGCAGCCGAGGCTGCTCAATCTGTTGATGCTGTACAAATCATTGCAGGAGCCAGCGGTACGGCAAATCTGGCTCCTACAGATCAGCGCTTCTGGGTCAATGCACGGCGTTCGAACTCGACGATGCGCTGACGGTAGTGCTCAATCGTCTGAGCGGTCAGCACGCTGCGCTGGTCGTCTTTCAGTTCGCCGTTCAGCTCCTGGGACAGCTTGCGCGCCGCCGCCACCATCACGTCGAAGGCCTGCTTCGGATGACGCGGGCCTGGCAGACCAAGGAAGAAGCTCACCGCCGGCGTACTGAAATGATCGATATCATCCAGATCGAAGACGCCCGGCTTGACCGCGTTGGCCATGGAGAACAGCACTTCGCCGTTACCGGCCATGCTTTCGTGGCGGTGGAAAATGTCCATCTCGCCGAAACGCAGACCGCTTTCCAGAATGTTCTGCAACAGCGCCGGGCCCTTGAAGCCGGCCGGGTCGCGGCAGATCACGCTGATCACCAGCACTTCTTCGGCTTGTGGCTGATCTTTTTCGGCTACGCGGGCGGACTTGGCGTCATCCGGGAAATCATTGTCACGGCTGCTGAAGCTCGGGCCGCCGTCCAGGTCCAGGCTGAGGTTCATATCGCCTTGCGACGGCTCGCCATGGCTACGCTTGCCGCGCTTGGAACCCGATTCGCGAGGCTCACGGGCAGGCATGCTCACCGACGGCAGATCATGCTCGTCCAGTTGCGGTTCTTTCTGAGTGTCCAGCACCCGGGGCGGGCCCAACAGCTCGGCGCTGGTGTCCTCGTCCGGCAGGTTGGACAGACTTCGATCAAGACGGAACTTCAGTTTTCCCTTGCCGCCGCGCATGCGGCGCCAGCCATCGAAAAGAATACCGGCAATGACAATAATGCCGATGACGATCAGCCACTCGCGCAGACCGATTTCCATGTAATCCCGTGCCTCTATAAAAAATGCTGAAAAATAAGGGGTTTACATGGTGTAAACCGCTTTAAAACGTGGCGCCAACTCTATGTTCTGACAGGCCTTTTGCCACGTATACGAAAAATTGACATTAAACTAGCACGAACAAAGGGACTTTACAGCAGCTATAAGCCACAAGCTCAAAGCTTCAAGCGTAGCCAACCTTGCTTGCAGCTTATAGCTTGAGGCTTGTAGCTCGCTGCTAGGCGTCCACCATCGCCATCGCCTCCTCCACATCCACTGCCACCAGACGCGAGCAACCCGGTTCGTGCATCGTCACCCCCATCAATTGATCAGCCATTTCCATGGCGATCTTGTTGTGGGTGATGTAGATGAACTGCACCGTCTGCGACATCTCTTTGACCAGTCGTGCATAGCGTCCAACGTTAGCGTCATCCAATGGCGCGTCAACCTCATCGAGCATGCAGAACGGCGCCGGATTCAACTTGAAGATGGCAAATACCAAGGCCAATGCAGTCAGGGCTTTTTCGCCACCGGAGAGCAAATGGATGGTGCTGTTCTTCTTTCCTGGCGGCCGCGCCATGATCGTTACCCCTGTATCGAGTAGATCTTCGCCCGTCAGTTCCAAATAGGCGCTGCCTCCACCGAAAACTTTTGGGAAAAGGGCCTGTAAACCGCCATTGATCTGATCAAAGGTATCTTTGAAACGGTTTCTGGTCTCCTTGTCGATCTTGCGAATCACGTTCTCGAGGGTGTCCAGTGCTTCCACCAGATCGTCGTTCTGGGCATCCAGATAACGTTTACGCTCGGATTGTTGCTGGTATTCGTCGATGGCCGCGAGGTTGATCGCGCCCAGGCGCTGAATCCGCGCGGCAATGCGTTCGAGTTCTTCTTCGGCGTCTTTCTCGCTGGCCCCGGCCACTAGGGTGGCGAGCACGCCATTGAGGTCGTAGCCGTCTTCGAGCAATTGATCCTGCAAGGTCTTGCGCCGCACCGTCAGCGCTTGCCATTCCATGCGCTGCTGTTCGAGCTGGCTGCGAATCAACTGGGATTGCTGCTCGGCCTGGGTCCGGCGCTTCTCGGCGTCGCGCAGTTCGCGGTCGGCGTCTTCCATGGCGATTTGTGCAGTCTTGAGCTCTTCGTCGACGGTCATGCGTTTGTCGAGCAACTCTTCGAGTTTCAGCCGCAGCTCTTCCAGCGGCGCTTCGCCCTCTTCGAGATTGAGGCTTAGCTGCTCGCGCTTCTCGGTGAGGCGCTCTGACTGCATTTCCAGCCGCTCAAGGGCCTGACGAGTGGAATCGTGTTGCGCCTTCAGCGAACCGAGGCGCACCGCCAATTGATGCGCATGGTCCTTGTGCTGCCGGGCTTCCTGGCGCACCCGGTCGAGGCGTTCGCGCAAGCTGTCGCGCTGGGCCAGCAGCAACTCACGCTGCTCGGTGTCCAGCGCCATGCTGTCGAGGGCTTCCTGCAATTGCAGGCGCGCTTCGCCGATGTTTTCGTGTTCCAGGGCGCGCTGTTCGCTCAGCTCGGTAAGTTCTTCGTCAAGACGGGTGCGGCGCAGAGTCAACTGCTCGACCTTGGCTTTGCCGGCGGACAGCTGGGCTTTCAATTCGCCCTGCTGACGCGCTTCGTCTTGCAGCAAACGGCGCAAATGTTCGCGGCCGTTTTCCTGCTGACGCTGTTGCGCCCTGAGATTCTGAAGTTCGGTTTCCAGGGTTTCGACCGTGGCCTCGCGCTCTTCGCGCTCTAGGCCCAACCGCTGGATTTCCTGACCCCGGGCGAGTACGCCGCTTTGCGCTTCGCTGGCCCGACGCACGCGCAAAAAGTGTCGACCGACCCAGTAACCGTCGCGGCTGATCAGGCTTTGGCCGGCAGCCAATTGACCGCGCAAGGCCAACGCCTGTTCAAGGCTGTCGACCGGTTTGACCTGCCCCAGCCACGGCGACAGATCGATCTGTGCCTCGACCTTGTCGAGCAAACTGCCCGGCATGCGCACGCCATCGCTGGCCGGGCTGAGCAGACGCAAATCGCCTTGGGCAAACCCGGCCAGATCGAAATCACCGAAGTCGTCCACCAGCACCGCTTGCAGGTCGGCGCCGAGCACGGTTTCCACCGCCAGCTCCCAACCCGCTTCAACTTTCAGGCCTTCGGCCAGGCGCGGACGATCCGCCAGATGCTGTTCGCGCAGCCATTCGGCGGTGCCGGTGCCCGGATCGAGGGCGGCTTGCTGCAAGGCTTCCAAAGACGCCAGCCGACCGTTGAGGCGCTGCAAATCACCTTGGGCCTGCTGCTGCGCCGAAAGCGCTTGTTGCAGTTGCTGACGCAGTTGCTCAAGGCGTTCGACTTGCGCTTCTTCGCTGGCCTGCAAGTCTTCGAGCGTGGCCTCGGACGCGGCCAATTGCTCGCTGAGTTCCATGATCGCCGCGTCTTCCGGGTCTGCCGAAAGCAACGCGCGCTCTTCGGCCAGACGCTTCTGGCGATCGGACAGGCGTTCCAGGCTGGTTTCCAGCTGCTGGATCCGCGACTGCTGAACTTCAGCCTGGCGACGGGGCTCGGCGGCGGTGAGGTTGAAGGTGTCCCACTGCTCCTGCCAGCCGTGCATGGTGATTTCGGACTCTTCCAGCGCGGCGGCGGCTTCTTCGGCGGCGGCGCTGGTGACTTCCTGCTCGGGGGTGAGCATGTCCAGCTCTTCGCCCAGGGTCAGCAGCAAGGTACGGTCGTGGCCCAAGTGCGATTCGGTTTCCTGGCGCGCGCGTTCGGCTTCTTTCAAGTCGTCCTGCAACTGACGCAAACGCTGCTGACCGTGCTGGATGCTCTGCTCGACCCGGGCGATGTCACCGCCGACCGAATAGAAGCGCCCCTGCACCAGATTGAAGCGTTCGGACAGATCGTGATGACCGTCGCGCAGGCGCTCGATGGCCGCGTCGGCATTGCGTTGCTCGGCCACCAGGGCTTCGAAGGTGATTTCCTGGGTGCCGATGATCGACTCACGCTGGCCGACCTGCTCGTTCAGTGCCTGCCAGCGCAGAGCCGACAGTTGGGCCTTGAGCTGACGTTCTTCGCCCTTGTATTCCTGATACTTCTTGGCGGCCTCGGCCTGGCGGTGCAAGCGTTCAAGCTGACGCTCGAGCTCTTCGCGCAGGTCGGTCAGGCGGGCCAGGTTTTCGTGGGTGCGGCGGATGCGGTTTTCGGTCTCGCGCCGACGCTCCTTGTACTTGGAGATGCCCGCCGCTTCTTCGATAAAGTTACGCAGGTCTTCGGGCTTGGCTTCGATCAGCTTGGAAATCATCCCCTGCTCGATGATCGAATAGCTGCGCGGGCCGAGACCGGTGCCGAGGAAGATATCGGTGATGTCACGACGGCGGCATTTGGCGCCGTTGAGGAAATAACTGTTCTGACTGTCGCGCGTCACTTTGCGGCGAATGGAGATTTCCGCGTAGGCGGCATATTCGCCGATCAAAGTACCGTCGGAGTTATCGAACACCAGCTCGATGCTCGCCTGACTCACCGGTTTGCGGCTGGTGGAGCCGTTGAAGATGACGTCGGTCATCGACTCGCCGCGCAAGTTCTTGGCCGAGCTCTCGCCCATCACCCAACGCACGGCATCGATGATGTTCGACTTGCCGCAACCATTGGGCCCGACCACTGCCGCCATGTTACTGGGGAAGTTCACCGTGGTCGGGTCGACGAAGGATTTGAACCCCGCCAGTTTGATGCACTTGAGCCGCACGCTTAAGCGACCGTCAAGGCAGAAACCACCAGATCGCAACTGCGCTGGGCATACGCCGTCAGCACCACGCGGATCTGCGCAAAATCACGGGCCAGCACCGCGGCCAGCAGGCGTTCGAACAGCTCCAGGAACTCGCTCATCGAGGCCTTGCGCTGATCCAGCGCGAGGAAATACGCGCGGCTCATGGCTGGCTGCAGATTCTCGACGGTTTCCTGCAAGTACGGATTGTTGGCGAACGGATACGCGGCACGCATCACACTGAAGCTGTCGTCGACGAAGGTGCGGATGTCCTGGCGCTCGTAGCTGGCGGTCAAGCGCTGCTGGATCTCCACGAACGGCGCCATGTCGGCCTGGGTTTGCCAGCCGTTGGCCACGGCGTTGCCGAGCAGGATGTACAGCTCGCTCATCAGCGCGCACAGGCTGCGCACCTTGTGCGCGGTCAGTTCGGTCACGTGGGCGCCCCGTCGCGGCAAAATCGCGATCAAGTGGCGGCGCTCGAGGATCAGCAAGGCTTCACGGACTGAACCGCGGCTGACATTGAGGGCCAGCGTGACCTTCTGTTCCTGGATGCGCTCCCCCGGCTTCATTTCGCCGCGAATGATACGTTCGGCGAGGTGGTGAGCGATTTGCTCGGCGAGGCTGTCCGGCGCCTTGAACGTCATGGTTGTCCTTCAAACTCTTCGATCTGCACAAGCGGCGCAGTGTAGCGCAATTGAGGGGTCATGGCGGAGTGCCCACCCGGCGGTTTTTGGCACGATTCCAGCAAAAAGCAGGCTAACCCGTGAGGGTCAATAATGAAGGAACGAGTCGTTGATCGACAAAATGCTATTTCCTGACCCTTAAGTCAGAAAATCATTGACCGAAAAGTCAGACCTGATAAATTCGGCTCATGTCGGTTAACAACAATAATGAGTTTACGAGGCCATCCGTGATCCAGTTTTTATTAAACCAGGAACTCCGTAGCGAGCACGCCCTGGACCCGAACCTGACCGTGCTCAATTACTTGCGCGAACATGTGGGCAAACCCGGCACCAAAGAAGGCTGCGCCAGCGGTGACTGTGGCGCCTGCACCGTGGTGGTCGGCGAGCTGCAGACGGACGACGATGGCCGCGAACACATTCGCTATCGCAGCCTCAACTCGTGCCTGACCTTTGTATCGTCGCTGCACGGCAAGCAATTGATCAGCGTCGAAGACCTCAAGCACCAAGGCCAGCTGCACAGCGTGCAGAAAGCCATGGTCGAGTGCCATGGCTCGCAGTGCGGTTTCTGCACGCCGGGCTTTGTCATGTCGCTGTTCGCCCTGCAAAAGAACAGCGATCAACCGGACGCCCACAAGGCCCATGAAGCCCTGGCCGGCAACCTCTGCCGTTGCACCGGTTATCGGCCGATTCTGGCCGCCGCCGAGCAATCCTGCTGCGCCAAGCAACCGGACCAGTTCGATGCCCGCGAGGCCGACACCATCGCTCGCCTGAAAGCCATCGCCCCCACCGACATCGGCGAACTCAACAGTGGCGACAAGCGCTGCCTGGTGCCGTTGACCGTGGCCGATCTGGCCGACCTCTATGATGCTTATCCACAGGCGCGCCTGTTGGCCGGCGGCACCGACCTGGCGCTGGAAGTCACGCAGTTCCACCGCACCTTGCCGGTGATGATCTACGTCGGCAACGTCGCCGAAATGAAACGCATCGAACGCTTCGACGATCGTCTGGAAATCGGCGCCGCCACCGCCCTCTCCGACTGCTACGACGCCCTGAAGGCCGAGTACCCGGACTTCGGCGAATTGCTGCAGCGCTTCGCCTCCTTGCAGATTCGCAACCAGGGCACCCTCGGCGGCAACATCGGCAACGCCTCGCCGATCGGTGACTCACCACCGCTGCTGATCGCCCTCGGCGCGCAGATTGTCCTGTGCAAAGGCGAAACCCGCCGCACCCTGGCGCTGGAAGATTACTTCATCGATTACCGGGTGACCGCGCGCCAGGAAAGCGAGTTCATCGAGAAGATCATCGTGCCGCGCGCCAGCGCCGAGCAGCTGTTCCGTGCC
Organism: Pseudomonas frederiksbergensis; assembly: GCF_017114915.1. GTDB lineage: Bacteria > Pseudomonadota > Gammaproteobacteria > Pseudomonadales > Pseudomonadaceae > Aquipseudomonas > Aquipseudomonas frederiksbergensis_I. The sequence continues at coordinate 57,455 of NZ_JAAUOE010000018.1, read as the reverse complement.
TACAAGGTGTCGAAGCGTCTGGACGATGACATTTCCGCGGTCTGCGCCGCCTTCAACCTGCGTATCGACAATGGCGTGATCGCCGACGCCCGCGTTGCTTTCGGCGGCATGGCGGCCATCCCCAAACGCGCGAAAAACTGCGAAGCCGCGCTGGTTGGCGCACCGTTCAATAACGCCACCATCGAACGCGCCTGTGCCGCACTGGCCGAAGATTTCACACCGCTCTCGGACTTCCGCGCCAGCAAGGAATACCGCCTGCTCAGCGCGCAGAACCTGCTGCGCAAATACTTCATCGAACTGCAAACACCGCACATCGAGACTCGGGTGACCGCTTATGTCTAATCATCACGCCGTAGAGAAGACCCAAGCCGAACTGGCTGAATTGTTCGCCAAGGACCTGACCACCGGAGTCGGCCGCAGCGTCAAGCATGACAGCGCCGACAAGCACGTGTCCGGTGAAGCGCAGTACATCGACGATCGGCTGGAGTTCCCCAATCAGCTGCACGTTTACGCACGCCTGTCGGACCGCGCCCACGCGAAAATCATCCGCATCGACACCCAACCCTGCTACGCCTTCGAAGGCGTGCGCATCGCCATCACCCACGAAGACGTGCCGGGCCTGAAAGACATCGGCCCGCTGTTGCCGGGCGATCCATTGCTGGCCATCGATGACGTGCAGTTCGTCGGTCAACCGGTGCTCGCCGTCGCGGCGAAAGACCTGGAAACCGCGCGCAAAGCGGCCATGGCGGCGATCATCGAATACGAAGACCTCGAACCCGTGCTGGACGTGGTCGAAGCCCTGCGCAAACGCCATTTCGTACTCGATAGCCACACCCATCAGCGTGGCGATTCGGCCACTGCGCTGGCCACCGCTGAGCATCGCATTCAAGGCACGCTGCACATCGGCGGCCAGGAACACTTTTATCTGGAAACCCAAATCTCTTCGGTGATGCCGACCGAAGACGGCGGGATGATCGTTTACTGCTCGACCCAGAACCCCACTGAAGTGCAGAAACTGGTGGCCGAAGTGCTGGACGTGTCGATGAACAAAATCGTCGTCGACATGCGCCGCATGGGCGGTGGTTTCGGCGGCAAGGAAACCCAGGCGGCCAGCCCGGCGTGCCTGTGCGCGGTGGTTGCGCACCTGACCGGTCAGCCGACCAAAATGCGCCTGCCACGGGTCGAAGACATGCTGATGACCGGCAAACGTCACCCGTTCTACGTCGAGTACGACGTGGGCTTCGACAGCACCGGCCGTCTGCACGGCATCGCCCTGGAACTGGCCGGCAACTGCGGTTGCTCGCCGGATTTGTCGGCGTCGATTGTCGACCGTGCGATGTTCCATGCCGACAACTCGTACTACCTGGGCGATGCGACCATCAATGGTCACCGCTGCAAGACCAACACCGCGTCGAACACCGCTTACCGTGGCTTCGGTGGCCCCCAAGGCATGGTCGCCATCGAAGAAGTGATGGATGCGATTGCCCGCCATTTGGGCCTCGATCCGCTGGCGGTGCGCAAGGCCAACTACTACGGCAAGACCGAGCGCAACGTCACCCATTACTACCAGACCGTCGAGCACAACATGCTCGAGGAAATGACCGCCGAACTGGAAGCCAGCAGCCAGTACGCCGAGCGTCGCGAAGCGATCCGTCGCTACAACGCCAACAGCCCGGTCCTGAAAAAAGGCCTGGCGCTGACCCCGGTGAAATTCGGCATTTCCTTCACCGCCAGCTTCCTCAACCAGGCCGGTGCGCTGGTGCATGTCTACACCGACGGCAGCATCCACCTGAACCATGGCGGCACCGAAATGGGCCAGGGCCTGAACACCAAGGTTGCGCAAGTGGTGGCTGAAGTGTTCCAGGTGGAAATGGATCGGGTGCAGATCACCGCGACCAACACCGACAAAGTACCGAACACCTCACCGACCGCGGCTTCGAGCGGCGCCGACCTCAACGGTAAAGCCGCGCAGAACGCAGCAGAAATCATCAAGAAACGCCTGGTGGAGTTTGCTGCGCGGCAATATAAGGTCAGCGAAGAAGACGTGGAATTCCACAATGGTCATGTGCGGGTTCGCGATCACATCCTGACGTTCGAGGCGCTGATCCAGCAGGCGTATTTCGCTCAAGTTTCCTTGTCGAGCACCGGGTTCTACAAGACCCCGAAAATCTACTACGACCGCAGCCAGGCCCGGGGCCGGCCGTTCTACTACTACGCCTTCGGTGCAGCCTGCGCCGAGGTGATCGTCGACACCCTGACCGGCGAGTACAAGATGCTGCGCACCGACATCCTCCACGACGTCGGTGACTCGCTGAACCCGGCGATCGACATCGGCCAGGTCGAGGGCGGTTTCATCCAGGGCATGGGCTGGCTGACCATGGAAGAACTGGTGTGGAACGACAAAGGCAAACTGATGACCAACGGCCCGGCCAGCTACAAGATCCCGGCGGTGGCGGACATGCCGCTGGACCTGCGGGTGAAGCTGGTGGAAAACCGCAAGAATCCGGAAGACACGGTGTTCCATTCCAAGGCCGTAGGTGAGCCGCCGTTCATGCTCGGCATCGCCGCGTGGTGCGCGATCAAGGACGCCGTGGCGAGCCTGGGCGACTACAGGCATCAACCGAAAATCGACGCGCCGGCGACGCCGGAGCGGGTGTTGTGGGGCTGTGAGCAGATGCGGCGGTTGAAGGCGGTGAAAACCGTGGATGCCGAATCCGAGGTGGTGGTTTGATCGTTCCCACGCTTGGCGTGGGAATGCAGCCCGCGACGCTCTGCGTCGCATTGTGAACAGCGGACGCGGAGCGTCCAGAGATGCATTCCCACGCCGAGCGTGGGAACGATCTTCAGAGGTGAACATGTACAACTGGATCGACGCCCTCGCCGACCTGCAAAACCGGGGCGAGCCCTGTGTGTTGGTAACCATCATCGAAGAGCTCGGCTCGACGCCGCGCAATGCCGGCTCGAAGATGGTGATCAGCGCCACGCAAACGTTCGACACCATCGGTGGCGGGCATCTGGAATACAAGGCCATGCAGATCGGCCGCGAAATGCTTGCCAGTGGCCGGCAGGACACCCATCTGGAGCGCTTCAGCCTCGGCGCCAGCCTGGGCCAGTGCTGCGGCGGCGTGACCGTGTTGCTGTTCGAACCGATGGGCCAGGTGCAGGCGCAGATTGCCGTGTTCGGCGCCGGCCACGTCGGTCGGGCGCTGGTGCCGCTGCTCGCCAGCCTGCCCTGCCGGGTGCGCTGGATCGACTCGCGGCAAGCCGAGTTCCCCGAACAGATCCCCCACGGCGTGCGCAAAATCGTCACCGAAGACCCGCTGGATGAAGTCGATGACCTGCCCGCCGGCAGCTACTGCATCGTCATGACCCACAACCACCAGCTCGACCTTGAACTCACCGCCGCGATCCTCAAGCGCAACGACTTCGCCTACTTCGGCCTGATCGGTTCGAAGACCAAACGGGTGAAGTTCGAACACCGCCTGCGCGATCGAGGCTTCGACAGCGCCGTGCTGCAACGCATGCGCTGTCCGATGGGCATTGGCGAAGTCAAAGGCAAGTTGCCTGTGGAAATCGCCATCTCCATCGCCGGCGAAATCATCGCCACCTATAACGCGAATTTCGGCCAGCACACCGCCAGCGCCGGATCATCGATCGCCAAGCTGCTGCCTGCTTCACGCCGCAGCCAAGCTTCTAACTGAAAGCCTCGAATTGAAAAGCTTCGAACTAATTGAGAACCCAAGCCAATGACTCGCAAAGCCTACCGCGCCGCCATTCTGCACAGCATCGCCGACCCTGCCGAAGTGGGTATCGAAGCCTCCTACGAATATTTCGAAGACGGCTTGCTGGTGGTCGAGAACGGCCAGATCAGTGCCATCGGCCACGCCAGCGAATGGCTGCCCACGCTGCCGGCCGACGTCGAGATCACCCATTATCAGGACGCGCTGATCACCCCCGGCTTCATCGACACCCACATTCACCTGCCGCAAACCGGCATGGTCGGCGCCTACGGCGAGCAACTGCTGGACTGGCTGAACACCTACACCTTCCCGTGCGAAAGCCAGTTCGCCGACAAGGTTCACGCCGATGAAGTCGCGGATATTTTCATCAAGGAACTGCTGCGCAACGGCACCACCACCGCGCTGGTGTTCGGCAGCGTGCATCCGCAATCGGTGAACTCGTTTTTCGAAGCTGCCGAACAGCTGGACCTGCGGATGATTGCCGGCAAGGTGATGATGGACCGCAACGCGCCGGATTACCTGACCGACACCGCCGAATCGAGCTATGTCGAAAGCAAGGCGCTGATCGAACGCTGGCACGGTAAGGGCCGCTTGCATTACGCCGTCACGCCGCGCTTCGCCCCGACCAGCACCCCGGAACAGCTTGCACTGGCGGGGCAGTTGCTCAGCGAATACCCGGATCTGTACATGCAGACCCACATCAGCGAAAACCTCAAGGAAGTCGAGTGGGTCAAGGAGCTGTTCCCGGAGCGCAAGGGCTACCTGGACGTCTACGATCACTATCAATTGCTCGGCGAGCGCTCGGTGTTCGCCCACGGCGTGCACCTGTGCGACGACGAATGCGCACGCCTGGCGCAGACGGGGTCAGCGATTGCGTTCTGCCCGACCTCGAACTTCTTCCTCGGCAGCGGCCTGTTCAATCTGCCGATGGCCGAGAAGCACAAACTGAACGTCGGCCTCGGGACCGACGTCGGTGGCGGCACCAGTTTCTCGCTGCTGCAAACGTTGAACGAAGCGTACAAGGTCATGCAGCTGCAAGGCGCGCGACTAAGCCCGTTCAAGTCGCTGTACCTGGCCACCCTCGGTGGCGCCCGCGCCCTGCGCCTTGAAGACAAGATCGGCACCCTGCAACCGGGCACCGACGCGGACTTCCTGGTGCTGGACTACAACGCCACGCCGTTGCTCGGCTATCGCCTGAAGCAGGCCAATAACATTGCCGAGACGTTGTTTGTATTGATGACGCTGGGGGATGACCGCACTGTTCTGCAGACGTATGCGGCGGGGAATCTGGTGCATCAGCGTTAAGATCTTCCGGGCTGATCGTTCCCACGCTCTGCGTGGGAATGCAGCCCGTGACGCTCCGCGTCACTGGACGCGGAGCGTCCCTAGAGGCATTACCACGCAGAGCGTGGGAGCGATCAATCCCGGTCTGACTTACAGCTTGGCAGTCGGGCGCCCCGGTTTCTTGGTCTGCAACAGATGCGAGAACACCGCATGCAAATCATCCGACGCACTTTCTTCGTCGAGGTTGAGCTTGCTGTCGATGTGGTCCATGTGATGCATCATAAGGTCCACCGCCAGCGTCGCGTCTCGCGCTTCGATGGCATCGATCAACTGGGTGTGTTCATCGTAGGAACAATGGGAGCGGTTGCCGCTCTCGTATTGGGCGATGATTAATGAGGTCTGGGATACCAGACTGCGCTGGAAGCTGATCAATGGCGCGTTTTTCGCCGCCTCGGCCAGTTTCAAGTGGAACTCGCCCGACAGACGGATACCCGCACCACGATCGCCACGGGAGAAGCTGTCGCGCTCGTCGTTGACCATCTGCCGCAAGTCGGCAATCTGCTCGGCGGTGGCGTGCTGTACCGCCAGTTCAGTGATCGCCCGCTCCACCAGACGCCGCGCCATGAACACCTGACGAGCCTCTTCGACACTCGGGCTGGCCACGACAGCACCGCGATTGGGTCGCAGCAACACCACGCCTTCATGGGCCAGACGCGACAGCGCGCGGCGAATGATGGTGCGGCTGACCCCGAAAATTTCCCCCAGCGCTTCTTCGCTCAACTTGGTGCCGGGCGCCAGACGCTGTTCGAGGATAGCCTCGAAGATATGCGCATAGACAATATCGTCCTGGGTACCGCTGCGGCCGGCTTTGCCTGCTCGCGGTTGTTTCTTGAGGGGTTGCAACTGTTCGTTCATGGGCACTCGAGTCGGGAGAACTGCGGCGAATTGACCGTGACTGTAATACGGCACAGTGGGTCGCTGGCAAGTATCGCGTAAAAAACACCGCGATTGTACACAATGGCGGGTGGCAACACGACTGTACGGCTGTTTGTCGCCTCGGCTGTATCGCAACGGTCCATTACATTTGAGTTTAGGCTTGAACGCAGAATCCGCAGCCTGACCGCGAGCCCTACAAGGGGGATGGTGTTACTACGGACATCTTTATCAGAACAAGGAACACCGCTGTCATGACCGACGCCACGCACACGCAGCTTCGCCCCCTGAGCGATACGTCACCTTCGGCCTTCGTCGCCGGGTTCATCGCCATGATGACCGGTTACACCAGCTCACTGGTGCTGATGTTCCAGGCCGGGCAAGCAGCGGGCCTGAGCAGCGGGCAGATTTCGTCGTGGATCTGGGCGATTTCGATCGGCATGGCGGTGTGCTCGATCGGCCTGTCCCTGCGCTATCGTACCCCGATCACCATTGCCTGGTCGACCCCCGGCGCGGCGTTGCTGATCACCAGCCTGGGCGGTGTCAGCTACGGCGAGGCCATCGGCGCCTACATCACTTGCGCGGTACTGGTGACCCTTTGTGGCTTGACCGGCAGTTTCGAACGACTGATGAAAAAGATTCCGGCCTCATTGGCGGCGGCGTTGCTGGCGGGGATTTTGTTCAAGATCGGCAGCGAGATTTTCGTCGCCGCCCAGCACCGTACCGCGCTGGTGCTGGGGATGTTCTTCACGTATCTGCTGGTCAAGCGACTTTCCCCCCGCTATGCCGTGCTGGCCGCGCTGTTGATCGGCACCGCGCTGGCAGGTTTGATGGGGTTGCTGGATTTCAGTGGTTTCCATCTCGAAGTCGCGACGCCGGTCTGGACCACGCCGCATTTCTCCCTGGCCGCGACCATCAGTATCGGCATCCCGCTGTTCGTGGTGGCGATGACCTCGCAGAACATGCCGGGCATCGCCGTATTGCGCGCCGATGGTTACAACGTGCCGGCCTCGCCACTGATCACCACCACCGGCATTGCCTCGTTACTGTTGGCACCGTTCGGTTCCCACGGCATCAACCTGGCCGCCATCAGCGCGGCAATCTGCACCGGGCCGCATGCCCATGAAGATCGCAACAAACGCTACACCGCAGCGGTCTGGTGCGGGATTTTCTACGGGATTGCCGGGGTGTTCGGCGCAACATTGGCGGCACTGTTTGCCGCATTGCCTAAAGAACTGGTGCTGTCGATTGCCGCGCTGGCGCTGTTCGGCTCGATCATCAATGGCTTGAGCATTGCCATGGCACAAGTGCAGGAACGGGAAGCGGCGCTGATTACCTTTATGGTGACGGCATCGGGGCTGACGCTGTTTTCCATCGGTTCGGCGTTCTGGGGGATTGTGGCGGGGGTGTTGACGCTGGTGATTCTGAACTGGCGCAGGAGCTAAAAGATGATCTTCAAAAAAAACGGCGCCCCTTGGGGTCGCCGTTTTTTTGAACATCAAACTACCGGATTGATCGGCTTTTCCGGGTACCAGACGTCGATCAGCGGGCTGACTTCAGCGCTGGTCAGCTCGCTGCGGCCCTTGAGCCAGGCTTCAACAGCGGCACGTTGAGCTTCGGTCACCGAGCCACGCTTCTGCAGGCAAACCAGACCGAAGTCGTCGCCGCCCACATAGCCCAGGCCATTAGCTTCCATGGCTTCTTTCAGGAACGCGTCGAGGAAAGCATCAATGGCTTCTTCAGCCAAATCTTCTTTGAAATCCAGGTTCAGTTCGAAACCCAGCTCTTGAAATTCATCGACGCACAGTTTTTTGCGCAGACGCTGGGAACGGTTAGTCGCCATTGGAACAATCCTCATAAGTAATAACGGGCGGCACTTTAGCAGTTTAAGGCGCCGATTGCCCGCCTCAGAACGGTGCCACGCCTACCGTCGGTAAAAAAATAGCGGATTAGACGACCAAGGTGCGGCACAAGCCTTCACACCTTGGGGCATAATGCCGACACTTTCATGACCGCTGAGGGAATTTATCGCCATGCCCTCGTCTTTTTCCCCTCGGCTGTAGGGTTTTATTTCAAATGATCAAATCTTTGCGTCCATTGCTGCTGGCCAGCCTTCTTCTGCCTCTGGCCCTCCCCGTTTGCGCCGCGCCGGTCAACACCGCCCTGACACCCAATGTCGAAAAGGCCCTCAAGGCCAGCAAGCTGCCGGACAGTGCCCTGTCGCTGGTGATGATCCCGCTCAACGGCCCGGGCACCCCCACCATTTATAACGCTGACGTTTCGGTCAATCCGGCCTCGACCATGAAACTGGTCACCACCTATGCCGCGCTGGAAATGCTCGGCCCGAACCACCAGTGGAAAACCGAGTTCTACACCGACGGCACCCTCAGCGGCGGCATTCTCAACGGTAACCTCTACCTCAAGGGTGGCGGCGATCCGAAGCTGAACATGGAAAAACTCTGGCTGCTGATGCGCGACTTGCGCGCCAACGGCGTGACCCAGGTCACCGGCGACCTGGTGCTGGACCGCGGCTTCTTTACGCAACCGCAACTGCCCGAGTTCAACGACGACGGCAATGACGAGAACAAACCGTTTCTGGTCAAGCCCGACGCGCTGCTGGTCAACCTCAAGGCCCTGCGCTTCGTGGCCCGTAACGACTCGGGCAAGGTTCTGGTGTCGGTCGAGCCGCCAATTGCCAGCATCCGCATCGACAATCAGGTCAAGGCGCTCAATTCCAAGCAATGCACCGGGGGCGTGCGCTACAACCCGGTAGCCCAGGCTGATGGAAGTGTCACCGTGACCGTCGGTGGTCAGTTGGGCGAAGGTTGCAGCTCCCAGACCTACCTGTCGCTGCTCGACCACGCCACTTACACCGCCGGCGCCGTACGGGCGATCTGGAAGGAACTGGGCGGCAGCATCCAGGGCCAGGATCGTCTGGCGCCGACGCCGAGCAGCGCCAAGGTCCTGGCCCGGGCCTACTCGCCGGACCTGGCGGAAATCATTCGCGACATCAACAAATACAGTAACAACACCATGGCTCAGCAGTTGTTCCTGAGCCTGGGCCAGAAATTCCGCACCGATGCCGACAGTGATGACGCCAAGGCAGCCCAGCGGGTGGTGCGCCAATGGCTGGCGCAAAAAGGCATCACCGCACCGCACCTGGTCATGGAGAATGGCTCTGGACTGTCCCGCGCCGAACGGGTGAGCGCCCGTGAAATGGCCGCAATGCTGCAAGCTGCCTGGCACAGCCCGTATGCCGCCGAGTTCATCAGCTCAATGCCGATTGCCGGCACCGACGGCACCATGCGCAAACGCCTGAAACGCACGGCCATGGCCGGTGAAGCCCACGTCAAGACCGGCACCCTGAACACCGTACGCGCCATCTCCGGCTACAGCCGCGACGTCAATGGCAATACCTGGGCGGTGGTGGCGATCCTCAACGACAAGGCTCCGTTTGGCGCTTCCTCGGTGCTGGATCAGGTGCTGCTGGACCTGTACCGCCAACCAAAACTGCCGACCACGGCTTCGGTGTTGTAACCGGATCGTCCAGAATGCTGGAGATGTAGGAGCGGGCTTGCCCGCGAATGCGGTGGGTCATTCAACATTAATGTCGACTGAAACACCGCATTCGCGGGCAAGCCCGCTCCTACAGAGGGCCCGCACGCGGCCTTAGCTCATCTGCCTTTCAACCCGATCCCGTCCCGCCTGCTTCGCCGCATAAACCCCCGAGTCTGCCCGCAACAGCAACGCATCCGCGCCCTCTGCGGCCCGCCAGCTGGCAATCCCGAAACTCGCGGTAACGATCCCGACCTCATCGATCGGCGAACTGCGCAATCCTTGCCACAATTCCACGGCCAACACATGAGCCTGCTCGCCGTCGATGTCTGGACAGAGCACCATGAATTCTTCACCCCCCAGGCGACAGAACACATCGGTGCGCCGCAGCCTGCCGCTAATGCGCCCGCACACGGCCTGCAATACCCGATCGCCCACGGCATGGCCGTGCTGGTCATTGATGCGCTTGAAGTGATCGATGTCGAGCATGATCACTGATAACTCGCCACCGCCGCGCTCGACCCGGGCCATTTCGGTGCTCAGGCGCTCCTGGAAGTAGCGGCGGTTATGGATCCCGGTCAGGGCGTCGGTCACCGACAGCGCGCGCAATTCTTCTTCCACTCGCTTGAGGTCGGAGATGTCCGAAATGTAGCCATGCCACAGCACACCGCCACCCGGCAGCTCCTCCGGCGTCGCTTCGCCGCGGACCCAGCGCAGACCACGCTCGGGCAATTGCACGCGGTATTCTTCGCGCCAGGGGCTGAGGGTGTCTGCCGACGCCCGGATCGAAGCGCGGACCCGGCCTGAGTCCTTGGGATGAATCCGTGAAAAGACGGCTTCGGCATTGAGCATCAGCACGTGCGGCTCGAGTTCGTAGATCTCGCGGATCCCGTCGCTGGCGTAGATCACGCTGAAGCGGCCATCGAACTCCATCTTGAACTGGTAAATCCCGCCGGGCACATGGGCGCTGAGTTTCTTCAGCAACAGGTCCCGTGCCGCCAAGGCTTCGTGGACGCGCTTGCGCTCGGTGATGTCGATACAGATCGCCAGGTGCCCGACCCACAAACCTTGCTCATCGAGGACCGGGGTTGCCAGCATGTTCACCGTCAAATGGCTGCCGTCGCAGCGCACCAGCGTCCACTCCCGGGCTTCGTGACCGCCCTCTTCTGCGTCTTCGACCAGCATCGCCTGACAGGTCGGGATCGGCTTGCCATAACGCGCGCTCAACTCCACCGAGCGCGCCTCGAGTTCCCGGGGCAGGTGCAGGTTTTCCAGGGTCATGTGGCCCATGGCCTGCGCGCTGGAGTAGCCGAGCATCTGCTCTGCACCGGCGTTGAAGGTGCTGATGATCCCGCGCAGGTCGGTGGCGATGATCGCCACCTGAGTCGCGGCATCCAGCACGCCGCGCAACTGACCATGAGTGCCCCGCAACTCTTGTTCGCGGTCGTGCAGTTCCTGAGTCCGTTGCTCGACCATTTTCAGCGCCCGTTGGCGCTGGCTGACCAACACATAAAGCAACACACTGAGCAGCAGACTGAGTAAGCCGCCGAGCACCACCAGGCTGGTCACCGAGGAATGGTTGGCTTGCAGGAACGCGACGCTGGGGCGCATATCCACTTGATAATCGTGGTCGGCCAGACGCAGCAAGCGCGTGGACGACAAGTCACTGGCCCCCGCCGGGTTGGTCGACTCGTACAACACTTCGCGCTGATCGTCGGTGGATAAGTCGAGGATACGCACCGAAAGCGAGTCATGATTCTCTTCCGGCAGCCCGTCCGCCAGCAGCTGGCGCATGCTGATCACCGCCATCACATACCCGGCGGGCGCGGCGCTCGGCAGGTGCTGGCGGCGAACCGGCGCCACCAGCAACACACCCCGCGAATAGGCGGGCTCGATGCCTACCAGGTGCAACGGTTGCGACACGGCCATGCGGCCATTGCGGTCGGCCCGCTCCAGGGTCGAACGGCGTAAGGGTTGAGCCAGCAAGTCGTAACCCAGTGGCGTGGGCAGTCGGCTCTGGGTTTGGGTATAGAGCACCGGCACGTACTCGTCCCGTTCTGCGGCCCGTTGCAACTGGCCGTCAGCGGTGAGTTCGCGAAAGGTGAAATGGCTCAAACCTTCTTCATGCACGAAGCGTTCAAGCAGGGGGCGTTCGCTGTGGGACACCCGTGGAGCCCAGGAATAGGCCTGGGTGCGACGCAAAAGAGGCTTGGTGTATCCGTCGAATTCCTCGCGGGACACCGACTCGGAATTGACGAAGAACCGGCGCAGACTATCGAGGCGCTGCTCCTGGTCTTCGAAACGTTCTTCGATACGGCTGTAACGTTCACTGGCGAGCAGTTGGAAACGTTGCCGTATTTGCTGATGAAATTGATTGAGCGTTGCCCAGGCCAGCAATCCCGTAAGAATCCCGCCGACGAGCAATGCCAGCAGCGCGACCAGCCAGGCCGAAACATCTTCACTGATAAAACCCAGGATCTTGGGGCGCACGGCGTGCAACGACATAAAGGCAACTCAAAACGCCAGGTGCCGGAAAAGCCCATTGGCCATGGGTTGAGTTATAGCTATTAGCCACTAATTTGACCAGCACTGAAAGGACCCAAGAGCCTTTAAAAATCAAGGCCCTGTGGATCCAATCAGGCTCAAGTGTTAGCGAGCAGTGATCTTCCAGGCACGGTGGATCTTGCCATTACGGGCGAAATCCGGATCGATGGTCTGGGCCGTGATTTCTTCAACGGCATAACGCTCGGTGAGGTTTTCCTCGAGCTGGAACTTGCGGAAGTTGTTGGAGAAGTACAACACCCCGCCCGGCGCCAGACGTGCCATGGCCAAGTCGATCAACTGCACCTGATCACGCTGCACGTCGAAGATCCCTTCCATGCGCTTGGAGTTGGAGAAGGTCGGTGGGTCGATGAAGATCAAGTCGTACTCGTCGCGGCAGGCCTCGAGCCAGGCCATCACATCGCCCTGCTCCAGACGGTTCTTGTCCGAGAAACCGTTCAGCGACAGGTTGCGACGGGCCCAGTCCAGGTAGGTTTTCGACAGATCGACGCTGGTGGTGCTGCGCGCGCCACCCTTGGCCGCATGCACGCTGGCGGTCGCGGTGTAGCAATACAGGTTGAGGAAGCGTTTGCCGGCCGCCTCTTTCTGAATCCGCATGCGCATCGGCCGGTGGTCGAGGAACAGCCCGGTGTCGAGGTAGTCGGTGAGGTTCACCAGCAGCTTCACGCCGCCTTCGTTGACCTCGTTGAACTTGCCCTGGGCACTCTGACGCTCGTACTGCTTGGTGCCGCTCTGACGCTCGCGACGCTTGACCACCACGCGGCTCTTGTCGATGTTCAACGCTTGCGGGATCGCCGCCAGGGCATCGAACATTCGCGCCGAGGCTTTTTCCGGGTCGACAGATTTCGGCGCGGCATATTCCTGAACATGGACCCAGTCGTGATACAGGTCGATCGCCATGGAATATTCCGGCATGTCGGCATCGTAAACGCGATAGCAGTCGATGCCTTCACGCTTGACCCACTTGCCCAGTGCCTTGAGGTTTTTCTGCAGACGGTTGGCAAACATCTGCCCGCCTTCGCTCAGGCGCGGCTGCTCGATCACCGGGGCGGGTGCCGGAGCCGGTTTGATCGGATTGCCGTTTTTGTTGTACTGGCGTTCTTGCGGTTCGGTCGGCGCCTGATCGTAGGCTGCCTGTTCACGCTCGGCCTGACGCTGTTCCGGGGTGCGCCGTTCGCCGGTGACGAACTGGTCCGGTGTAACCTTGATCAGCAGCAATTTGCACGGCAAGGCGCCGTTCCAGAACGAATACTGCTTGTGACTGCGGATGCCCATGCGCTTGCCCAGGTCCGGGGCGCCGGTGAACACCGCCGCTTCCCAGTTCAGGCAGGCCTGACGCAGACGCTCGCCGAGGTTCTGGTAGAGGTAGAGCAGGCTCGCCTCATCGCCCAGACGCTCGCCGTAGGGAGGGTTGCAGATCACCAGACCTTTCTGGTTCTGGTCCGGGCGTGGCTCGAACGTCGCGACTTCGCCCTGGTAGATCTTGATCCACTCGCTCAGGCCGGCACGTTCGACGTTATTACGGCCCGGTTGAATCAGGCGCGGGTCGGCTTCGTAACCGCGAATCCACAGCGGTGGCTTGGCCAGGCCGGCCGCGGCGCGTTCGGTGGCTTCTTCGTGAAGCTTTTTCCACAATGCCGGCACGTGACCGAGCCAGGCGGTGAAGCCCCATTGCTCGCGACGCAGGTTCGGCGCCATGTCGGCGGCGATCATCGCGGCTTCCACCAGGAACGTACCGACACCACACATCGGGTCAGCCAGCGCGCCGCCCTCGGCGGCAATCCGTGGCCAGCCGGAACGGATCAGAATCGCCGCCGCGAGGTTTTCCTTCAGCGGCGCCGCGCCTTGCTGCAAGCGGTAACCACGCTGGTGCAGGCTGTGACCGGACAGGTCGAGGGACAGAATCGCTTCGCCACGGTCCAGGCGCAGGTGAATGCGCAGGTCCGGGTTGAGCTTGTCGATGGACGGGCGATCGCCCTGCGGGGTGCGCAGTTTGTCGACGATCGCATCCTTAACCTTCAAGGCGCCGAAATGCGTGTTGTCGATGCCCGATCCATGGCCGCTGAATTCGACGGCCAGGGTGCCGTCGTTGAGCATGTGGTCTTGCCACTCGATATCCAGCACGCCGTGATACAGGTCTTCGGCATCCTTCATCGGGAAACGCTTGAGCACCAGCAGCACGCGGTTCGCCAGACGCGACCACAGGCACAGGCGATAAGCGGTTTCCATGGTGGCCATGCCGCGCACAGCCGAGGTGTGCTCACGTGCGTCCTCAAGGCCAAGCCCGACGGCTTCCTCGATGAGCAGGCCTTCAAGGCCTTTGGGGCAAGTGAGGAAGAGTTCGAAACGATCGGACATGGTAATTCCAGAGCCTTTAGCTAAGTGAACCGGCAACGCATTGCCGATCCGGTTTTCAATCAGGCGCTTTTCTAACAGAACGCCCGCGTGGCACGAAGGTGTGCCGTTCCACCCTTGCTGCTCAGGTTAAAAGAGCTTAGATGCCAGGGCAGATAAAAAAGTTGATGCAACAAAATGTCATAAGTCGACCCTTCGTCGAATAATCCCCAAGTGCAACGGGTGTCATTCTCGTTAAGGGCTCAACCCCGGCATCCAGCGCAGGGCCGATCATACGGGCTTTGGCCAATAAATACGGAGCAAATATCGTGTTACTTATGGCCATACCATCTTTATGGTTACGTTCTTATGACAAAACGATCATTCCCTCGATGTGACGCATTGGTTAGAACTCAACTCAGGTTGACGTCGCAACGGCGTCAACACCTTGGCTCGCGACGCCGGCAGCGAGCCGCCAACGGCAGAATTTTTCTGCCTGACCTCGATTGAGGTCGACGCGATACATACAGTCAACAAGTGAGGGAAACACCCTATGAGAAGACTTAAGCGTGATCCGTTGGAAAGAGCATTTTTGCGCGGATATCAATATGGCGTTGGTGGTAAATCCCGTGAGCTTTGCCCTTTTACTCTACCGTCGGTACGCCAAGCCTGGATCAATGGCTGGCGAGAAGGACGCGGCGACAACTGGGACGGTATGACCGGCACTGCGGGAATCCACAGACTCAACGAACTTCACGCCGTCGGCTAATACAGGGCACACACTCCGACACGACAATCTGATTACGCAATGACTTAACCACGCACGTCCCATCCGGACGGCGGGCTTCGGCCCAGGGGCTCCTTCGAGGAGCCCTTTTTTATGCTTGCATTGCAGGCTGAACTAGCGCAACGCAGCGATGGCATCCACCGATTCACGAATCAGCGCCGGACCTTTATAGATAAAGCCGGAGTAGATCTGCACCAGGCTCGCACCCGCGGCGATTTTCTCAGCCGCGTGCTTGCCTTCGGTGATGCCGCCCACGGCGATGATCGGCAAACGACCGGCCAGTTCCGCCGCCAGCACCTTCACGGTGTGAGTGCTCTTTTCGCGCACCGGTGCGCCGGACAGACCACCCGCCTCGTCACCATGCTCCAGGCCTTCGACACCGACGCGGCTCAGGGTGGTGTTGGTGGCGATCACCGCATCCATCCCGGTTTCGATCAACGCCTGGGCGACCTGAACGGTTTCTTCGTCGGTCATGTCCGGCGCGATCTTGATCGCCAGCGGTACCTGTTTG
The DNA here is from genome assembly GCF_017114915.1 of Pseudomonas frederiksbergensis. Classification (GTDB taxonomy): domain Bacteria; phylum Pseudomonadota; class Gammaproteobacteria; order Pseudomonadales; family Pseudomonadaceae; genus Aquipseudomonas; species Aquipseudomonas frederiksbergensis_I. Next base: position 41,749 of record NZ_JAAUOE010000018.1, on the reverse strand, counting down.
CCGTGGCGCTGGGCCAGTTCCGCCCGGCGCGTGGCCAGGTCGGCGAGCAATTGCTTGAGCGAATCGCCGAATTGCAGGCTGCGCAGGCCCGGGGTGTTCGGCGAACTGACGTTGACCGTCACGTAGCTGGCGTGGGCGTAAACCTTGTCCAGGCAGATCAGGTAGTCGTCGACCGCACGCTCGACCGGTGTATCGAAGTTCTTGCCGATGTTGATCCCCAGCACGCCCTTGTACTTGGCCGCCGCTACGCGAGCGAGCAGGTGATCGACGCCAAGATTGTTGAAGCCCATGCGGTTGATGATCGCCTCGGCCTCTGGCAAGCGGAATATCCGTGGTTTCGGATTACCCGGTTGCGGACGCGGGGTAACGGTGCCAATTTCGACGAAACCGAACCCCAGTTGGGCAAAACCGTCGATCGCCGCGCCGTTCTTGTCCAGACCGGCCGCCAGACCCACCGGGTTCGGGAATTCCAGGCCCATGACGGTCACCGGCATTTTCGCCGGCGCCTTGCACAACAAGCCGTTGAGGCCCAAACGTCCGCCCGCGCCGATCAGGTCCAGGGACAGATCGTGGGAGGTTTCCGGGGAAAGTTTGAACAGCAGCTGACGGGCCAGGGTGTACATGGGCAGGCTTGACTCGGTTGGCGATGAGAGGCGGCGATTATAGCCGCGCATCAGCGCTTCACGCGAGGCGCGCGGCAAAATCAGCCAGCGATGGCATATGCCTTGCACCAACATGGGCATCAGCACTCATGCCAACGACGGGATGGGTGCACGGACAATGGCGTCGTCACCGGCTCTGCTCGCGCGGAGGCCATGGGACGACGTTTTTTTTGGAAGGTGCAAATGATGAATGAACCATCAGCCGGCCCACTGGCCTGGGTCAACGGCAGCGATGCCCCGGAAAAAACCGAAATCAACCTCGGCTTCATGGCCCTGAGCGACTGCGCCTCCGTGGTAGTCGCCGCCACCCAGGGCTTCGCCCAACCCTACGGCCTGACCCTGAGCCTCAAGCGCCAGTCATCCTGGGCCAACCTGCGAGACAAACTGGTCAGCGGCGAACTCGACGCCGCCCACAGCCTGTACGGCCTGATTTACGCCGTGCACCTGGGCATCGGCGGCGTAGCCTCCACCGACATGGCCGTGCTCATGGGCCTGAACCAGAACGGCCAGAGCATCAACCTCTCCCACGGCTTGCAAGCCCTGGGCGTGACCAGTCCTGAAGCACTTCACCTGCACGTGCACCAAAGTCGCCCAAAACTGACCTTCGCCCAGACATTTCCCACGGGCACCCACGCCATGTGGCTGTACTACTGGCTGGCGAGTCAGGGCCTTCATCCGTTGCAGGATGTCGACAGCGTGGTGGTACCGCCGCCACAAATGATCGCGCACCTGCAAGCCGGGCGCATCGACGGTTTATGCGTCGGCGAACCGTGGGCCGCCAGCGCGGTGCAGCAGAATCTGGGGTTCACCATGGCCACCACCCAGACGATTTGGCCCGATCACCCGGAAAAAGTCCTCGGCTGCACCCGGGCCTTTGTCGAGCAATACCCCAATACCGCCCGGGCCTTGGTGATGGCGATCCTCGAAGCCAGCCGCTTCATCGAAGCCAGCCACGAAAATCGCCGCAGCACCGCGCAACTGTTGAGCGCCACCCAATACCTGGATGCCCCGCTCGATTGCATCGAACCGCGCTTGCTCGGTGACTACACCGACGGCCTGGGCAATCGCTGGCAAGACCCGCACGCCATGCGTTTCCACGGTGGTGGCGAGGTCAATTTTCCGTATTTGTCCGACGGTATGTGGTTCATGACCCAGTTCCGTCGCTGGGGCTTGCTGCGTGACGACCCGGATTACCTCGGCGTGGCCCGTCATGTCCAGCAACTAGACTTATACCGTGAGGCCGCCACCGCTGTCGGTGTGCCCGCCCGGAGTCAGGAAATGCGCAGCAGTCAACTGATCGACGGCAAAGTCTGGGACGGTTCGGACCCGGCCGGCTATGCCCGCAGCTTCGCGCTGCACGCCATGAGCGACAGCTCTCCTCTTCTCGCCAGCCGCTGACAGGAGCCTGCGAATATGTTGCGTATCCTGCTGATCAATGACACCGCGAAAAAAGTCGGGCGTCTGAAAGCGGCCCTGACCGAAGCCGGGTTCGAGGTTATCGACGAATCCGGCCTGACCATTGACCTGCCCGCGCGCGTCGAAACGGTGCGTCCGGACGTGATCCTGATCGATACCGAGTCACCGAGCCGCGATGTGATGGAGCAAGTGGTGCTGGTGACCCGTGACCAACCACGGCCAATTGTGATGTTCACTGACGAGCACGACCCCGGCGTGATGCGCCGGGCGATCAAGTCCGGCGTCAGTGCCTACATCGTCGAAGGCATTCACGCACAACGCTTGCAGCCGATTCTCGACGTGGCCATGGCGCGCTTTGAAAGCGACCAGGCCCTGCGCGCGCAACTGCACGCCCGCGACCAGCAACTGGCCGAGCGCAAGCGCATCGAGCTGGCCAAGGGGCTGCTGATGAAGATGAAGGACTGCAACGAGGAAGAGGCCTACACCCTGATGCGCCGCCAGGCCATGAGCCGCCAGCAGAAGCTGATACAGGTGGCGGAGCAGATCATTGCCATGAGTGAGTTGCTTGGCTGAAGCCTTGCGGAGCCTTTGCAGACGCCTTCGCGGGCAAGCCTCGCTCCTACAGGTTTTGTGGTGAATGCACATGTTGTAAACGACACAAAACCTGTAGGAGCGAGGCTTGCCCGCGAATGGTCACAACGCGATCTCGCGTGTTGGCACAAATCTCGCTAAGTAATCCCTGCAAGGTAACCAACGGCGGTTGCCCCACCTACGACAAAGACGTCGCTCATCTCATTCGCCTCCTGGCGGATCGGGTAGCGGCGTTTTTTCGTTTTGGCCCCAGAGACCGGGGCCGGTGGTGCGGCCGTTGTGGCGCCCCACCTGCAAGCTCACGACTCCTTCTTGATACGCCTGACAGCTGAGGTGCGCGATGAATTCAAGCTTCTGGAAATCCGGCCATACCCCGACACTGTTCGCGGCCTTCCTCTATTTCGATCTGAGCTTCATGGTCTGGTACCTGCTCGGCCCTCTGGCGGTGCAGATCGCCGCTGACCTGCACCTGACCACCCAACAGCGCGGGCTGATGGTGGCCACGCCGATTCTGGCCGGGGCCGTGTTGCGCTTTGCGATGGGCCTGCTGGCTGATCGCCTGTCGCCAAAAACCGCCGGCATGATCGGCCAGGTGATCGTCATCTGCGCCCTGTTCGTCGCCTGGAAAGTCGGCATCCACAGTTACGAGCAGGCCCTGGTACTGGGCCTGTTCCTCGGCATGGCCGGTGCGTCGTTCGCCGTCGCCCTGCCGCTGGCCTCGCAATGGTATCCGCCACAGCATCAAGGCAAAGCCATGGGCATCGCCGGCGCCGGTAACTCGGGCACCGTGCTCGCTGCCCTGATCGCCCCGGTGATGGCCGCCGCGTTTGGCTGGAGCAACGTGTTCGGCTTCGCCCTGATCCCGCTGATCCTGACCCTGATCGTCTTCGCGTGGCTGGCCAAAAACGCCCCTGAGCGGCCGAAAGCCAAGTCCATGGCCGACTACTTCAAGGCCTTGGGTGATCGCGACAGCTGGTGGTTCATGTTTTTCTACAGCGTGACCTTCGGCGGTTTCATCGGTCTGGCCAGCGCCCTGCCCGGCTACTTCAACGACCAATACGGCCTGAGCCCGGTGACTGCCGGCTACTACACTGCGGCGTGCGTGTTCGGTGGCAGCCTCATGCGTCCGTTGGGCGGCGCACTGGCGGATCGCTTCGGCGGGATTCGTACCCTGCTGGCGATGTACACCGTGGCAGCGATCTGCATTGCGACCGTGGGTTTCAATCTGCCAAGTTCCTACGCAGCATTGGCGCTTTTCGTCTGCACTATGCTCGGTTTAGGTGCAGGCAACGGCGCCGTATTCCAGTTGGTGCCGCAGCGTTTTCGTCGGGAGATCGGTGTGATGACCGGTTTGATCGGCATGGCCGGCGGCATCGGTGGCTTCGCACTGGCGGCCGGCATGGGCGCGATCAAGCAAAGCACCGGCAGCTACCAAATGGCCTTGTGGTTGTTCGCCAGCCTCGGCGTCCTCGCCTGGTTCGGCCTGCATGGCGTGAAGCGTCGCTGGAGAACCACTTGGGGTTCGGCAGCCGTCACCGCTGCTCGAGTGTGAGGGCTGAATGAGCCTGCAACTGAGTTTTGCCGAAGCCAGTGCCATCGGGCCTCGCGAAGAGAACCAGGACGCTCTGCGCCTGGTCACTCCGGCCCCGGCACTGGCGGCGAGCAAGGGTTACCTGTTCGCCATCGCCGACGGTGTCAGCCAATGCGCCGATGGCGGTCTCGCGGCCCGTTCGACCTTGCAGGCCCTGGCGCTGGACTACTACGCCACCCCGGAGACCTGGGGTGTCGCCCAGGCACTCGATCGCCTGCTCATGGCGCAAAATCGCTGGCTGCAGGCCAATGGCGGCGGGCAACCGCTGCTGACCACGGTCAGTGCCTTGGTGATGCGCGGCAGGCGTTTCACCCTGGCGCATGTCGGCGATTGCCGGGTTTACCGCTGGCACGCCGACACCTTGCAACGGGTGAGCGAGGATCACGTCTGGGACCAACCGGGCATGCAGCATGTGCTCAAGCGGGCCCTGGGGCTGGATCAACATCTGGTGCTGGATTTTCTGGATGGCGAACTGCGCCTGAACGAGAGTTTCGTGCTGCTCAGCGACGGCATCTGGGCCGTGCTGGGCGACACCGCCATTGCGGCGATTCTGCGCGATCAACCCGACCTGAACAGTGCCGCGCAGACCTTGGTCAGCGCTGCGCACCTGGCCGGCAGCCAGGACAATGCCAGCGCCCTGCTGGTGCGGGTCGATGCCTTGGGTGAGACCAGCATTGGCGATGCACTGATTCATCTGCAGCAATGGCCACTTCCGCCTGCGCTGAAACCGGGCCAGACCTTCGAAGGCTGGCAGGTCGAAGGGATCCTCGGCCAGAGCCAGCAATCGCTGCTCTACCGGGTGCGCGACGCACAACAACAGCCCTGGCTACTGAAAACCTTGCCCGGCGCGCTACGAGACGATCACCAGGCCGGACAGGCCTTGTTGTCGGAGGAATGGTTTCTCAAGCGCGTGGCCGGTCGGCATTTCCCTGAAGTCCATGCCGCCAGTCAGCGTCAGCATTTGTACTACGTGATGCGTGAATATTCCGGGTCTACTCTGGCGGAGCTGTATGAGCGTGTCGGAACGCTGCCCCTGGCGCAATGGCAGGACCTGGCCGAACGCCTGCTGCGGGCCGTCGGCATCCTGCATCGACGGCAGATTCTGCACCGCGATATCAAACCGGAAAACCTGCTGCTGGGAGACGACGGCGAATTGCGCCTGCTGGATTTCGGCCTCGCCTACTGTCCCGGGCTGTCCGAAGATCAAGCGTTCGCCCTGCCCGGAACGCCCAGCTATATCGCGCCGGAAGCCTTTCGCGGTGACCCGCCGACACCCCAGCAGGATTTGTATGCGGTGGGCGTGACCTTGTATTACCTGCTCACCGGGCATTATCCCTACGGCGAAATCGAAGCGTTTCAGCGTCCACGGTTTGGTGTGCCGGTCAGCGCCAGTCGCTATCGACCCGACCTGCCGGAATGGATCGCGCAAAGTCTGGAGCGCGCGGTGGCGGCGGCTGCGGATCAGCGTTTTGAAACGGCGGAAGAATGGTTGCTAGTGCTGGAACAAGGAGAACGACGCAGTTTGAGCGTACGCCCCAGACCGTTGCTGGAGCGTGAACCGTTGAAGGTTTGGCGGACCTTGGCACTGGTGTCGTTGCTGGTGAATCTGGTGCTGCTGTTTTTGTTGTTTCATGGCTGAGTTATTCACTGCACCCAAAAGATCAAAAGATCAAAAGATCGCAGCCTGCGCCAGCGCCTATGGGTGCCCACGATCTCCTGCAGGAACTGCCGCAGGCTGCGATCTTTTGATTTTCTGCTTCAAAACCGGGCACTGCGCCTTGAACCGGTGCACGAAAACACCCTCCACCCATGACGAGAGCCCATAAATCCGGCCCTTGCCAGACTTGGCACAACCACTGCATTACCTTTCCCAACAGACATAAAGCCCAGCCTTCAACGTAGAAGGCTGCGCTGCCCGAGAGAACGGGACAAGGACAAAGGCGTCCTCGCTAGTTAGCTAGCGGGACGCCTTTTTTTGTTTGCGCAAAATTTTGTCGAGCAAGGCCTGAATGCCCTGATGAGGCAGGCCCGAGCTCCCCGGAGAACCTGATGAAAAAACTAAAACTGGTGATGATCGGCAACGGCATGGCCGGGGTTCGTACCCTGGAAGAACTGCTCAAGCTGAGTAACGAGCTGTACGACATCACGGTCTTCGGCGCCGAACCCCATACCAACTACAACCGCATCCTGCTGTCCCCCGTGCTGGCCGGCGAACAGACGTTCGAAGAGATCGTGCTCAACGATCTGGACTGGTACCTGGAAAACAACATCAAGCTGCTGCTCAACCGCAAAGTGGTGGAGATCGACCGGGTCAAACGCCGGGTCATTGCCGAAGACGGCACCGAGGCCGAATACGACCGCCTGCTGATTGCCACCGGCTCGACCCCGTTCATCCTGCCGATCCCCGGCAATACCTTGCAGGGCGTGATCGGCTACCGCGACATTGCCGACACCCAAGTGATGATCGACACCGCCAAGACCCACAAGCACGCCGTGGTCATCGGCGGCGGCCTGCTGGGCCTTGAAGCCGCCAACGGCCTGATGCTGCGGGGCATGCACGTCACCGTGGTGCACATCGGCGAATGGCTGCTGGAGCGCCAACTGGACAAAACCAGCGGCCAACTCCTGCAAACCGCCCTGGAAGCCCGCGGCCTGCATTTCCGCCTGTGCGAACAGACCCAAGCCCTGCACGACGCCGGCAATGGCCGGGTCGGCTCGGTGCAGTTCAAGAACGGCGACATTATCCCAGCCGACCTGGTGGTGATGGCCGCCGGCATTCGCCCCAACACCGAACTGGCGGAAAAAGCCGGCATCCCTTGCAGCCGTGGAATTCTGGTCAACGACACGATGCAAACCTACGACCCTCGGGTCTATGCCATCGGCGAATGCGCCAGCCACCGCGGCACCGCCTACGGCTTGGTCGCGCCGCTGTTCGAACAGGCCAAGGTGTGCGCCAACCACCTCGCCCAACTGGGCTTCGCCACTTACAAGGGCTCGGTGACGTCGACCAAATTGAAAGTCACCGGTATCGACCTGTTCTCCGCCGGCGACTTCATGGGCGGCGAAGGCACCGAGACCATCACCCTCTCCGACCCGATCGGCGGCGTTTACAAAAAACTGGTGATCAAGGATGACGTGCTGGTCGGCGCCTGTCTGTACGGAGATACGGCAGATGGCGGTTGGTATTTCCGGCAGATCCGTGAGAACCATGCCATCGGCGAGATCCGCGATCATTTGATGTTCGGCGAAAACGCCTTGGGCGATGTAGGACATCAAGGTCAGGACAAAGCCATGAGCATGGCCGACACCGCCGAAGTCTGCGGCTGTAACGGCGTGTGCAAAGGCACCATCGTCAAAGCCATTCAGGAACATGGGCTGTTCAGTGTCGACGACGTGAAGAAACACACCAAGGCTGCCAGCTCCTGCGGCTCCTGCGCCGGCCTCGTCGAACAGATCCTGATCAACACCGTGGGCGGTGCGGCAGACGTCAAACCGAAAAGCGAAAAAGCCATCTGCGGTTGCAGCGACCTCAACCACGGGCAAATCCGCCAGGCCATCTGCGACCAGCACCTGCTGACCATCGCCGGTACCATGAGTTACCTGAACTGGCGCACCCCGAACGGCTGTGCCACGTGCCGCCCGGCGCTCAACTACTACCTGATTTCCACCTGGCCGGGCGAGGCCAAGGACGATCCGCAATCGCGCCTGATCAACGAACGCGCACACGCCAACATTCAGAAAGACGGCACTTACTCTGTAGTCCCGCGGATGTGGGGCGGTGTGACCAATCCTTCAGAGCTGCGGCGCATTGCCGACGTGGCCGACAAATACAACGTGCCGATGGTCAAGGTCACCGGCGGCCAGCGCATCGACTTGCTGGGGATCAAAAAACAGGACCTGCCAGGCGTCTGGAAAGACCTGGACATGCCGTCCGGCCACGCCTACGGCAAATCCATCCGCACCGTGAAGACTTGCGTCGGCAGCGAGTTCTGCCGCTTCGGCACTCAGAACTCCACGCAATTGGGCATTGAGCTGGAGCACGACCTGTTCAACATGTGGTCGCCGCACAAAGTGAAACTGGCCGTCTCCGGTTGCCCACGCAACTGCTCGGAAGCAGGGATCAAGGACGTCGGCATTATCGGCGTGGATTCCGGCTGGGAGATGTACATCGGTGGCAACGGCGGGATCAAAACCGAAGTCGCGGAGTTCTTCGTCAAGCTGAAAACCGCCGAAGAAGTTCGCGAATACAACGGCGCCTTCCTGCAGCTGTACCGCGAAGAAGCCTTCTACCTCGAACGCACCGTGCACTACCTGCAACGGGTCGGCATGGAACACATCAAGAAAGCGGTGCTGGAAGACCCGGAGCGGCGCAAGGCCTTGAACGATCGCCTGCAATTTTCCCTGTCGTTCGAACAGGACCCGTGGAAGGAACGCCTCGAACAGCCGCTGCTGAAAAAAGAATTCGAGGTCATTCCCGTGAAGAACCTGGAGGTGTCGGCATGAACTGGCTGGATATCTGCGCACTGGAAGAAATCAATACCCTTGGCTCGCGAATCATCGCGGGCCCGAAAGGCGACATCGCGATTTTTCGTACGAGCGACGATGAGGTTTTCGCCCTCGACGACCGCTGCCCGCACAAGGGCGGGCCGCTGTCCCAGGGTTTGATTTACGGCAAACGTGTGGCCTGCCCGCTGCACAACTGGCAGATCGACCTGGAAACCGGCGAGGCCCAGGCCCCCGATATCGGCTGCGCCCACCATCACTCGGCACGGGTCGAGAATGGCCGGGTGCTCTTGGCCCTGCGGGAAGCAAGCTGATGGACCGTCAAATCACCGCCTCCACCTGCTGCTACTGCGGGGTCGGCTGCGGCGTGCTGATCGAGCACGACGGCGAGCGCATACTCGGCGTCAGCGGCGATCCGGCGCACCCGGCCAACTTCGGCAAATTGTGCAGTAAAGGTTCGACCCTGCACCTGACCGGCGACTTGGCGGCCCGGGCCTTGTACCCACAACTGCGCCTGGGCAAGGGCTTGGCCCGCAGCCGCACCGATTGGGACAGCGCCCTCGATCACGCCGCCAGCGTCTTTGCCAAGACTATTGCCGAGCACGGCCCGGACAGCGTCGCGTTCTATATCTCCGGGCAATTGCTGACCGAGGATTACTACGCCTTCAACAAACTGGCGCGGGCGCTGGTGGGCACCAACAACATCGACAGCAATTCACGGCTGTGCATGTCTTCAGCGGTGGTCGGCTACAAGCGCAGCCTCGGCGCCGACGCTCCGCCCTGCAACTACGAAGACCTGGAACTGAGCGACTGCGTGATGATCGTCGGCAGTAACATGGCCTACGCCCACCCGATCCTGTTTCGTCGCCTGGAAGAAGCCAAATCCCGCCGGCCACAGATGAAAGTCATCGTCATCGACCCACGACGCACTGACACTTGCGATCTGGCTGACCTGCACCTGGCAATTCTGCCCGGCACCGATGTCGCCTTGTTCCATGGGATTTTGCATCTGTTGTTGTGGGAAGACTGGATCGACCGCGACTTCATCAAGGCCCACACCGAAGGCCTGGCCGAGCTGAAAAAACTGGTACGCGATTACACCCCGGCAATGGTTTCGCAACTCTGTGGCATCACCGTCGAGCAGCTGCAGCAATGCGCGCAATGGGTCGGCACGTCACCGAGTTTTCTGTCGCTGTGGTGCATGGGCCTGAATCAGTCCACCGCCGGCAGCGCGAAGAACAGCGCGCTGATCAACCTGCACCTGGCCACCGGGCAAATCGGCCGTCCCGGTGCAGGACCTTTCTCACTGACCGGTCAGCCGAATGCCATGGGCGGCCGGGAAACCGGGAGTTTGTCGAACCTGCTGCCAGGTCATCGCGAAGCGGCCAACGCCGAACACCGCGAACAAGTGGCCGCCTACTGGGGCGTTGATCAACTGCCCGAGAACACCGGGCTCACGGCCATCGAACTGTTCGAGCAAATGCGCAGCGGCAAGATCAAAGCCCTGTGGATCGCCTGCACCAATCCGGCGCAGTCGATGCCAGACCAGACCGCTGTGCGCGAGGCACTGCAAGCCTGCCCGTTCGTGGTGTTGCAGGAAGCCTTCCATACCACCGAAACCGCCGCGTTCGCCGACCTGCTGCTGCCTGCCGCCAGCTGGGGCGAAAAGGACGGTACGGTCACCAACTCCGAGCGGCGCATTTCCCACGTCCGCCGGGCCATCGGCGCACCCGGTGAAGCACGGTCCGACTGGGCAATCACGGTGGATTTCGCACAGCGCCTGGAAAAACATCTGCGTCCCGGCGCCACCAGCCTGTTTGCCTTTGAAACCGCGGCGCAGGTCTTTGACGAATACAAACAACTGACTCGTGGTCGCGACCTCGATCTGTCCGGAATCAGTCATGAGTTAATCGACCAGCTCGGTCCACAGCAATGGCCCTTCCCCGCCGGTGCCCGCGAAGGCACGGCGCGGTTGTACCTCGATGGGGTTTTCCCGACCGCCAGCGGGCGTGCACAGTTCGTGACCGACCCGTATCGCGCCGCCAAGGAGCAACGTGATGCGCGTTTCCCGCTGACCCTGATCACCGGCCGCCTGCGTGATCAATGGCACGGCATGAGCCGCACCGGCACCGCCGCGCAGCTGTTCGGCCATGTCAGCGAAGCCGTGTTGAGCCTGCACCCGGATGAACTGCGCCGGCATCGTCTGCAACCTGGCGATCTGATCAATCTGAAAAGCCGTCGAGGCTCGGTGATCCTGCCGGTCAGCAGCGACGACAACGTGCGTCCGGGCCAGGCCTTTCTGCCAATGCATTGGGGCGATCGTTTTCTCAAGGGCGGCGTGAATTCCCTTACCCTTCCCGCCTTCGATCCATTGTCGAAACAACCGGAACTCAAACACAGCGGTGTGCGCCTCGAGCCTGTGCAATTGCCCTGGCAGCTTTTCGCCCTGATCGAGGGCGATGTTCAACAGCACCTGGAGACGCTGCGACCACTCTGTGAGGCTTTTTCCTACGCCAGCCTCAGCCTGGCCGGCCGTGACCGTCCTGCGCTGCTGATACGCGCCGCCAACGCCACCGCGCCAGATCCGCAACTGTTGCGTGATATCGATCAATGCCTGGAACTCAACGACGGCCCGGTGCTGGCCTATGACGATCCTCGGCGCTCGATCGGCAAACGGGTACGGATCGAGAACGGCCGGATTACCGCCATTCGCCTGGCTGGCGAAACACTCGCTCAACATTGGCTGCAAAGCCTGTGGCTCGAAGGTCGCGCCGACGAACAGCTGCGCCGTTGGCTGCTGGCACCGTTGAGTGCGCCACCAGGCAACGTTGGCGTCCCGGCATCCGGCACCAAAACCCTGTGCAACTGCATGAACGTCAGTCAAAACGCGGTCTGTGCCGGCATCAGCCGTGGCCTGGACTTGCAGGGCTTGAAACAAGAATTGGGCTGCGGTACGCAATGCGGCTCCTGCGTCCCGGAAATCAAGCGTTTGCTGGCCGCCACCGCGCAGCCAGTCGCCGTCACCTCGTGAGGAAAACACTATGAGCGCAAAAGTCTGGCTGGTGGGTGCGGGTCCCGGCGACCCTGAATTGCTGACCCTCAAGGCGGTTCGCGCGTTGCGCGAAGCGGACGTGGTGTTGATCGACGATCTGGTCAATCCTGCGGTGCTTGAGCATTGCCCTGGCGCGCGAATCATTCCTGTGGGCAAGCGCGGCGGCTGTCGCTCCACGCCTCAAGCGTTCATTCATCGCCTGATGCTGCGTTATACCCGCCACGGCAAATGCGTGGTGCGGCTCAAGGGCGGCGACCCGTGCATCTTCGGCCGCGGCGGTGAAGAGGCGCAGTGGTTGCGTGAACGTGGCGTCGAGGTTGAGCTGGTCAATGGCATCACCGCTGGCCTTGCCGGCGCGACCCAATGCGATATTCCGCTGACGCTCCGGGGCGTCGCGCGAGGCGTGACACTGGTGACGGCGCACACTCAGGATGACAGCAGCCTGAACTGGCAGGCCCTGGCTCAAGGCGGCACCACGCTGGTGATCTACATGGGCGTGGCGAAGCTCAGTGAAATTCGCGAGCAACTGCTGGCCGGCGCAATGGCAGCTGATACACCCGTGGCGATGATCGAAAATGCTTCACTGCCGCACCAACGGGAATGCCGGAGCAACCTGACGGCGATGGAAGACGATGCCTGCGCCTTTGAATTGAAAAGCCCAGCCATCTTAGTGATCGGAACCGTGGCAGCCCGTGCAACGTCATCGCTGTGGGAGCCTGGCTTGCCCGCGATGACGGCCAATCAATCAGCCTGAACCTGCCTGATCCAACCCCTCATCATCAAATCGCAGACAAAGAAAAGCCCGGCCTGAGCCGGGCTTTTCCAGAGCTGCGAGCTAATTACTTAGCTTGAGCTTCAACCTTCGCTTCTACGCGACGGTTTACAGCGCGGCCAGCTTCAGTGGCGTTGTCAGCAACTGGGCGGGATTCGCCGTAGCCAACAGACTGAACGCGGGACGACTGAACACCGTACTGGTTGGTCAGAACTTGCTTAACGGCGTTTGCACGACGCTCGGACAGTTTCTGGTTGTAAGCGTCAGGACCGACGTTGTCAGTGTGACCTTCAACAACAGTAGTGGTGGATGGGTACTGCTTCATGAAGTCAGCCAGGTTTTTGATGTCGCCGTAGCTGTTAGGCTTGACTACCGACTTGTTGAAGTCGAATTTCACGTCCAGCTCAACACGAACAACTTCAGCAACTGCCGGGCAGCCATCAGCGTCAACAGTTACGTTGGCTGGGGTGTCAGGGCACTTGTCAACGTTGTCGCAAACGCCATCGTTGTCGCTGTCGGCGCACACTTCAGCTGGTGCTGGAACTGGAGCAGCAGCAGGCTTGGAGCCGCCACCGAAGTTCACACCGATACCAACGCTTGGAGCCCACTCGGTGTCGCCCTGGTCGATGTTGTACTGAGCTTCAACGCCAGCACGGGCGTAGAAGTTTTCAGTGAAGTACAGCTTGGCACCGCCGCCAACGTTGGCGAAGGTGGAACCGTTACGACCGCTTTTGCCGTTCTGACCGATGCTTTGATCGGAGAAACCAGCCGATACGTACGGACGCAGCATGTCGCCCGGGTTGTTGAAGTGGTACAGAGCATCCAGAGCGGTGTTGGAGCCCTTGATGTTACGGCCGTCTTCGGCACGTACGTTGTGCACTTCGTCGTAGGCCAGACGCAGTTCAACGTCGTCGGTCAGGAAGTAACCGATCGAACCGCCGAACAGGTTGCCGTTGTTCTTGAAGTTACGAGCGCTGTCGAATTGTTCTTTCTTGGCGAAGCCTTCGATTTCAACTGCGCCTTGGCCTTGTGCCAGAGCGCCGAACGAAGTAGCGGCAATAAGAGAACCAATGGCCAAGCCCAAGGTGTTTTTCAGTTTCATCCGTTAAATCCCCATCTGGTGATTGTGAAGCAGTCCCGCAAACCGGGGGACAACTCGGCGGCAAGTCTATCAGAACTTGCCTACACGTAAGAGATATTTGCGCCGAACTAAGTTTCGGCGATGCCTGCAAATTTCTCACGCAATTTGTCTAGAGCGCGCTTGTACCGCATTTTTGTTGCGCTCAAACCCATGTGCATGATGTCTGCGATCTCCTGAAACTCTAGCTCTGCGACAAATCGTAGCACCAGAATTTCACGGTCGATCGGATTCACATACACCAGCCAGCGATCAAGCCCGCCCTTCTCCTCGGGTTTCGGCGCCTTTTCTTCAGACGCTTCCTCAAGGGGGTCCAGACTTAATGCGTCCATCAAGCGACGCTTACGCCGTTCCTTCCGATACTGCGTGATGCATTCGTTGTACGTGATGCTGTAGAGCCAGGTCTTGAACTTCGATTTGCCCTCAAAGTTCTTCAAACCGTACAGCACCTTCAACATCACCTCCTGACAGACATCATCTGCATCACGATCGTTCCCGAGATACCGTGCACAAACGTTAAATAATGTCCGCTGGTAACGCCGCATCAGTTCTTCATAGGCGCGCGTTACGTGAAACAGCTCGGTGTGCGAGCGCGCGACCAACTCCTCATCAGAGAGCTCGCGGGGGTCGTAGCGCGTGGAGAGCGATTGAGCTTTATTCAAAACAAGTCGGGCCGACAGTCAGGTCAATGTCCGCCGCAGCCCTTCAGGGCATTTTTGCGGCGGCATACATTAGCAGGATTTGCCGGGTTAGCGGCTACTCACATGCTGCTCCAAGAGAATCCGATTCGAAAGAGAGACTAGCTCACCCTCGTCGGTCAGCACGGTGGTTTTAACCGTGCCGATCTCTTCGATCTGACCTTCGACCTCGCCAACACGCACTTGTTGCCCAACCTGATACAACTCGCGCACATAGATTCCCGCAAGAATCTGACCGGCAATTTCCCGGCTTCCCAATCCCATCGCCAGCGCAACCGCCAGACCAACGGTAATCAAGACGATCACGATCACATGGTTAAGCAGGTCAGTTTTGACCTCCAACTGGCTGATCGCAACCGAAATACTGATGATGATCACCAGGCCCTGGGCAATCCGCCCCAAACCCGCGGCGTAATCGAGCCCTACGCCTTCTGCCGCGCCACGCACCAGCCCATTGGCCAGTTGCGCCAGCAAGACACCGACCAGCAGCACCAGCGCCGCGCCGAATACTTTCGGCAAATACAGCGCCAACATGTCCAGCGTAGCCGAAACTCGCTCAAGTCCAAGGGATTCTGCGGCAGAAACCAGAAAAATCAGCAGAACGAACCAGTAGACGATTTTGCCGATCAGCGTCGAAATAGGCACCTGGAGGCCGGCGCGGGACATCAATTTGGTCAGCCCGGTACCCCCCATCAGGCGATCGAGGCCCAGTTTGGCGAGCAATTTGGAGAGCAGCGTGTCCAGCAGCTTGGCCACGACAAAACCCAGCAGCAGTACAACCAGTGCGCCAAACAGGTTCGGAATGAAGTTCGCAACTTTGGTCCACAACGCAGTCATTGCAGTGACGAGGCTCTGAGTCCAGAGATCTAGTTCCATATTCAATCAGCCTTATCAGCAGTGCGAGCAGTAGGTTTACGCAGACGGGAAACCGGCGCGACATGGGCCGATCCGTTATTCAGGGCGATCATCAGCGCGGGCAGCCAACGGCCCAGCAGGCTGAACAGATCGCCGGCACCGACCTGGCGGTTGGCGGTTTTCAGCACACGCCCCAGACAAGCATCGTCGTCACGGGTGGACGGCGAAGCTTTAAGCATGTCACGCAAAGACTGTTCAAACGGATCGTGCATACGCACCTCTCGTGATATCTGTGAAAGACGCGGTCAAATTTGCTCGGGTCACATGGCTCATTGTCAGACCCAGCGCAAACGTCGGAATAACCACCACTGCCCCAGCGCCACCGAAACCATCAACAGACAAGCGATCAGGAACCCGTAAGGGCTGGCAGAGAACGGAATACCGCCGACGTTGATGCCCAGAAGACCAGTCAGAAAACTCATCGGCAAAAAGATCCCGGTGATGATCCCGAAGCGGTACATCGTGCGGTTCATGCGCACGCTCAAACGCCGGTCTTCAGCTTCCAGGACCAGCCCCACACGCTCCCGGGTCAATTCCAGCTCCTCGAGATAGCGGGTCAGGCTGTTGTTCAATTCGTTCCAGTAATCACCATCGTCTTCACAGAACCATGGCAGTCTTATCCGCGTCAGCTGACCGAAAATATCTCGCTGCGGCGCCAGAAAGCGCTTCAGTGCAGCGGCTCTGCGACGGATCTGCAAAACGGCGCCATGTTCGGGCGTGTACCGTTCGTCGGCATCCAGCTTTTCTTCTTCCTCATCGACGATTTCCGAGAGGCAGCTGACCAGATCCTGCACCTTGTTGGTGAGGTATTGCGCCATATAGAGGATCAGTTCGGAGGCGGTTCTCGGCCCTTTGCCGTCGGCCAGCTGCACCAGCAACTCTTCGGTGGCGCGCAACGGCCGCAGACGCAGGGAAATCACCCGCTGGGCCGAACCGAAGATCCGCACCGAGACCATGTCTTCCGGCTCCGCGCCCGGGTTCAGGTTGACCCCGCGCAGAAACAGCAGCAGTTCAGAGTCCGGCAGCGGCAAAAGACGCGGTCGGGTGTTCTCTTCAAGCAGCAAGTCGCAACTGAATTCACTCAGCCCGCTGGATTTTCGCAGCCAGGTCTGGGTTTGCGGGTGACTGCGATCCCAGTGCAGCCACAGGCTTTCATGGGCCTGCAGCTGCAAGTCATCGAGTTCAGTCCGGGCTATCGAACGCGCACCGCCTTTACCATCCAGCACCAGGGCATGCACCAGCCCCCATTGCGCGTTTTCTTCCTCGAACATCCTCACCCCTTGGTTGATACGGTGCTTTATTCAGGCATTGCAAGCGGGCTTGGCGAAACGATCACGCCGTTGTTGTCCGCGTAGATGTAGTGGCCCGGATGGAACGTCACACCCGCGAAGGTCACGGCAACGTTGAGATCGCCAACACCGCGCCTGTCGGTTTTCATCGGGTGACTGGCCAGGGCCTGAACCCCCAGATCGGTTTGCGCGATGACATCGACGTCGCGGATGCAACCGTAGATCACCAGCCCTTCCCAACCGTTGTTCGCGGCTTTCTCGGCCAGCATGTCGCCCATCAGTGCGCGGCGCAGGGAGCCGCCGCCGTCGACCACCAGCACTTTACCGTTGCCCTTGAGCTCGACTTGCTCCTTGACCAACGAGTTATCTTCGAAACATTTGATGGTCACGATTTCGCCGCCGAACGAATCACGGCCACCGAAATTGCTGAACATCGGTTCCAGCACCTGCACCAGCTCCGGATAGGCATCGCACAGGTCAGGCGTGAGGTAATGGTTCATCGAAAAACTCCTGTAACAAGGAAGACAATCGAGTATGCAGCATACTCGGGCCAGGGTCGGGCGGTGTAAATCACTCCGCTCGCACGAACATCACGACCGATTCAGTCACTCAAAGTGACCAGAACCACTCAGCGCGTCACATCTTAGCCGCAAGCCGATCCGAACGAAATGCCCTTGTTAGAGCACCAAGCTCAAATCGCAGCAGCCAAATCCGGCTTTCCACCCAGCAAAGGCGTCTGTTGATCCGCCAGCCAGCGTGCCACCAACGGCCAGACTTCAGTCTGCGCAGCCTTGCTGACCAGCATTTCCACGTGCCCGAAATTATCGCCAAAGCCTTGCTCGCGGCCAAGGGTGATGAACTGCTTGTGCTCGGAGCCGACTTGATCGAACAGCTTGCGGCAGGCCCAGGTCGGGTCTTGATGATCGCCCGCGGCACTCACGGCCAGTACCGGCAGTTGCACGTCAGCCAAACCCGCCCACCAGTCTTTGTCGGCATCGCCAAAACGACCGAACAGCCCATACCAGCGCATGCTTTCCAGGGCCAGGCCTATCGGCTCGTCCTCCGGGCCGCGCTTGAGCCGTGAACCCGACAGTTGGGCAAACCGCTTGAGAATGAAGCGCCCGCTCCACTCCACCGGCGGAAATTTCAACGGCCAGTAGGTGCGGCTGACCTGCGTGCCGAAAAACGCCGCAGAAGCCACGACGGGCTCGCCCAGGTATTGACCGCCCAATGCCGCGGCCAGGGTAATGCCGCCCAGCGAATGACCGATCCAGTGCGGGATCTGGCCGCTTTGCTCGCGCACGAATGCGCCAATGGCCGGCAAATCGTAACGCGCATAGTCGGCGACGCGGTTCTGGCGATAGCCCTGATTGCGCTGAGACAGGCCGTGGCCGCGCATTTCCGGAATCCACACATCGAATCCCAGGCGCGTCAGATAAGCGCCCAGGCCCAAACCTTTGGGAGAGAACCAGAACCGCCGATTGGAAAAGCTGCCGTGCAACAGAATCACCGGCACGCCACGCACCGCCGGCTCATCGGCCATGCCCAGGCGCGTCACAGCCAGTTCGACGGTGCCGTCGGGGCTGTTGCCGGGTTTCAAACGATAGACGTCTTCGCTCAGATCACCGCGCCGCTCGGCGCTGATCAGGGCGACAGGAAATAGGTTGCTGCTGCTTTGCATAATGCTCTTGCACAAAAAAGGGCGGCATCCAAATGGAGCCCGCCCTACTTGAATCCTAAAGAGGCCGCTCACCGACCGGCCTCTTCACTCAACACGTCAAGCCGAAGCCTGACCTTCAGCCAGGAAGAACCAGGTTTCCAGCACGGAATCAGGGTTCAGCGAAACGCTTTCGATGCCCTGCTCCATCAGCCACTTGGCCAGGTCCGGGTGGTCCGAAGGGCCCTGACCGCAGATGCCGATGTACTTGCCGGCCTTGTTGCACGCGGCAATGGCGTTGGCCAGCAGCTTCTTGACCGCAGGATTTCGCTCGTCGAACAGGTGCGCGATGATCCCGGAGTCACGGTCCAGGCCCAAGGTGAGCTGGGTCAGGTCGTTGGAGCCGATGGAGAAGCCGTCGAAGAACTCGAGGAACTCTTCAGCCAGGATCGCGTTGGACGGCAGTTCGCACATCATGATCACGCGCAGACCGTTGTCGCCACGGGCCAGACCGTTTTCGGCCAGCAGATCGACCACCTGGCTCGCTTCTCCCAGGGTACGGACGAACGGCACCATGATTTCAACGTTGGTCAGGCCCATGTCGTTACGCACGCGCTTGAGGGCGCGGCATTCGAGTTCGAAGCAGTCACGGAACGATTCGCTGATGTAACGCGAAGCGCCACGGAAGCCCAGCATCGGGTTCTCTTCTTCCGGCTCGTAGAGCTTGCCGCCGATCAAGTTCGCGTATTCGTTGGACTTGAAGTCCGACAGACGCACGATGACCTTTTTCGGCCAGAACGCCGCCGCCAGGGTGCTGATGCCTTCGACCAGTTTGTCGACATAGAAGCCGACCGGGTCGTTGTAACCGGCGATGCGCTTGTCGACGCTGTCCTTGATTTCCTGCGGCAGGCCGTCGTAGTTCAACAGCGCTTTAGGGTGCACGCCGATCATGCGGTTGATGATGAATTCCAGACGGGCCAGGCCCACACCGGCATTCGGCAGTTGCGCGAAGTCGAATGCGCGGTCCGGGTTGCCGACGTTCATCATGATCTTGAACGGCAGCTCCGGCATGGCATCCACGGAGTTTTTCTTGATGTCGAAGCCCAGTTCGCCTTCGAAAATGTAGCCGGTGTCGCCTTCAGCGCAGGACACGGTCACGCCCTGGCCGTCCTGCAACAGCTGGGTGGCGTTGCCGCAACCGACCACGGCCGGGATGCCCAGCTCGCGAGCGATGATCGCCGCGTGGCAGGTACGGCCGCCACGGTTGGTGACGATGGCGCTGGCGCGTTTCATGACCGGTTCCCAGTCCGGGTCGGTCATGTCGGAAACCAGAACGTCGCCCGGCTGGACTTTGTCCATCTCGGACACGTCCTTGATGATCCGCACCTTGCCGGCGCCGATGCGCTGGCCGATGGCGCGACCTTCCACCAGCACGGTGCCGGTTTCTTTCAACAGGTAACGTTCCATGACGTTGGCCTGGGTGCGGCTCTTCACGGTTTCCGGACGGGCCTGCACAATGTAGAGCTTGCCGTCATCGCCGTCTTTGGCCCATTCGATGTCCATCGGGCACTTGTAGTGCTTCTCGATGA
The DNA here is from genome assembly GCF_017114915.1 of Pseudomonas frederiksbergensis. Classification (GTDB taxonomy): domain Bacteria; phylum Pseudomonadota; class Gammaproteobacteria; order Pseudomonadales; family Pseudomonadaceae; genus Aquipseudomonas; species Aquipseudomonas frederiksbergensis_I. The sequence goes on along the minus strand of NZ_JAAUOE010000018.1, from coordinate 21,876 downwards.
TCATCGCCTGCTTGGCCAGCTCGCTGACTTCGGCGTCGGTCAGGCAGAAACGCGCACGATCGGCCTTGTCCACGTCGATGGTCTTGACCGATTTACCGGCGCGGGCTTCGTCGCCGTAGATCATCTTGATGGCTTTACTGCCCAGGTTGCGACGCAGGATGGCCGGGCGACCGGCTTGCAGCGTGCCTTTGTGGACGTAGAACTCATCCGGGTTCACCGCGCCTTGTACGACGGTTTCACCCAGGCCGTAGGCGCCGGTGATGAACACCACGTCACGGAAGCCCGATTCGGTATCGAGGGTGAACATCACGCCGGCGGTGCCGGTTTCGGAGCGGACCATGCGCTGCACACCGGCCGACAGAGCCACCAGCTTGTGGTCGAAGCCCTGGTGGACGCGGTAGGAAATGGCGCGGTCGTTGAACAGGGAGGCGAACACCTCTTTGGCGGCGCGAATGACGTTTTCGACACCACGGATGTTCAGGAAGGTTTCCTGCTGACCGGCGAAGGAAGCGTCCGGCAGGTCTTCGGCGGTAGCGGAAGAGCGCACGGCCACGGCCATGTCAGGGTTGCCGGCCGACAGCGTGGCGAACGCGGTGCGGATCTCGGCGTTGAGCTTCTCGGGGAACTCGGCTTCCATGATCCATTGACGGATCTGGGCGCCGGTCTTGGCGAGAGCGTTGACATCATCGACGTCCAGGGCATCGAGGGCGGCGTGGATCTGATCGTTCAAGCCGCTCAGTTCCAGAAAATCACGATAAGCCTGAGCTGTCGTGGCAAAGCCACCGGGCACCGATACACCGGCACCTGCAAGGTTACTGATCATCTCGCCAAGGGATGCGTTCTTGCCCCCCACATGCTCTACATCATGGACGCCGAGCTTATCGAGGGAAACTACGTACTCTACCAAGGTGATCTCTCCACTAACTGTGTTGGAAAAGCTCAGAAACCGGCGACTCGGGGGAGCCTTTGCCGGCTGTATGGCCTGGACCTGGAAAATAAGTGAGAATGCGGGCCATTGGCGGCCGACAAATCGCGCCTACTATATCCAAGAATCGTTACAACAGGACACTCACTTAAGGCCCAAGGTGCAAATGAAACGATCCGCTTTCTTTATCTCCGATGGCACGGGTATTACGGCCGAAACCCTTGGCCAAAGCCTGCTGGCGCAGTTCGAAAACATTACCTTCAGCAAAATCATACGGCCGTACATCGACAACGCAGATAAAGCGCGGGCCATGGTACAACAAATCAACAAAGCCGCCGAAAACGATGGTTTTCGTCCGATTATTTTCGACACCATTGTCAATCAGGACATTCGTGAGATTCTCGCAACGTCGAATGGTTTCATGATCGACATTTTCTCGACCTTCCTGGCGCCCCTTGAACAGGAACTGACCGAGCATTCTTCCTACACGGTCGGCAAATCCCACTCCATCGGCCACAACTCCAATTACATGGAGCGCATCGAGGCGGTGAACTTCGCCCTCGACAATGACGATGGCGCCCGCACGCACTATTACGACAAAGCCGACCTGATACTAGTAGGCGTGTCGCGATGCGGCAAAACGCCGACGTGTTTGTACATGGCGATGCAATTCGGTATCCGCGCGGCCAACTATCCGCTGACCGAAGACGACATGGAGCGTCTGCAACTGCCGAGCGCCCTGCGCGCCCACCAGCACAAGCTGTTCGGCCTGACCATCGACCCGGACCGCCTCACCGCGATCCGCAACGAGCGCAAGCCCAACAGCCGTTATTCGAGCTACGCGCAGTGCGAATTCGAAGTGCGCGAGGTGGAGAATCTGTTTCGCCGCGAGAACATTCCGCACATCAATTCCACGCATTTCTCGGTGGAAGAGATTTCGGCGAAGATTCTGGTGGAGAAAGGTGTGGAGCGGCGATTTAAGTAAGGGGAGCAGCCACAAGCTGCAAGTTTCAAGCTGCAAGCAGAGTCAAACGCGTGCTTTTACTTGCCGCTTGAAGCTGGCCGCTCGAAGCTGCTTTCAGATCACCAACAAATCCACAAACCGGTTCACCGGCATCGCCTCAAGCGCTGCCGGGTCCTTGCACAACGCAAGGATCTCGGCGCTTCGCTGAGCCGTGAAGCGCGTCGCCAGATTGGCCTTGAATTTTTCCTCCAGCAACGGGATGCCGTCGGCACGGCGACGGCGATGGCCGATCGGGTACTCCACCATCACGTTATCGGTGTTGGAACCGTCCTTGAAGAACACCTGCACCGCGTTGGCGATGGAGCGTTTGTCCGCCTCCAGGTATTCACGGGTGAAGCGCGGGTCTTCGACGATGACCATTTTGTCGCGCAGCACATCGATAATCGGGTGCGCGGCATGGAAGTCATCCTCGTACTGCTCGGCCACCAGATTGCCGAACGCCAGGGGTACGGCGGTCATGTACTGGAGGCAGTGATCGCGGTCCGCGGCGTTGGCCAGCGGACCGACCTTGGAAATGATGCGGATCGCCGATTCGTGAGTGGTGATGACAATCTTGTCGATCTCGTGCAGGCGGTTCCTGACCAATGGATGCAGGGTGACGGCCGCCTCGCAGGCGGTTTGAGCGTGAAACTCGGCGGGAAAGCTGATCTTGAACAGCACGTTTTCCATCACGTAGCTACCGAACGGCCGGGGGAAGCCGAAGGCGCGCTTTTCGTCAGGCTTGAGCGCCAGGTCGTTGTTGGTGTGGCTGAACAGCACGTCGTAGAACCCCCACTGCCTGGCGGTCAGTACGCCGGGGATGCCCATTTCACCACGCATTGCGATGTCCGCCAGCCGTACGCCTCGACTGGTCGCATCCCCCGCCGCCCAGGATTTGCGCGACCCGGCGTTCGGCGCATGGCGGTAAGTGCGCAGCGCCTGGCCGTCGGCAAAGGCATGGGACAACGCCGACAACAGTTGCTCGCGGTTGGCGCCCATGAGTTTGGCGGTGACGGCGGTCGAGGCGACTTTCACCAGAATTACATGATCGAGGCCGACGCGGTTGAACGAGTTTTCCAGGGCGATCACGCCTTGAATTTCGTGAGCCATGATCATGGCTTCCAGCACCGCGCGAACGGTCAGCGGTGCATCACCATTGGCCAGGCGTTTTTGCGACAGGTGATCAGACACCGCGAGAATACCGCCGAGGTTATCGGACGGATGGCCCCATTCGGCGGCGAGCCAGGTGTCGTTGTAATCGAGCCAACGGACGATGCAACCGATGTCCCACGCGGCCTTGACCGGATCGAGACGGTAACTGGTGCCCGGCACGCGGGCGCCGAAAGGAACGATCGTGCCTTCGACGATCGGCCCCAGATGTTTGGTGCATTCGGGGAATCGCAAGGCCAGCAGACCGCAGCCGAGGGTGTCCATCAGGCAATTGCGGGCGGTATCAAGCGCTTCTGGGGAATCGATTTTGAAGTTGAGGACGTAGTCGGCGATGTCCTGCAGGACCGTGTCGTAGTCGGGGCGGGTGTTCAGGTCGACGTTGGCGCTCATGTTCGATTCACCGAATTCGTGTTTTGAAATGAAATCCCCTGTAGGAACTGGCTTGCCAGCGAAGGCGGTAGAACAGGCAACAATGATGTTGAATGTGACGGCCTCTTCGCTGGCAAGCCAGCTCCTATAGGGGGATATGCGTTATTTAGAAAGAATCCCCCGGCACACGAACGTACCCTTCCATCAACACCCGCGCACTGCGGCTCATGATGGCTTTGTTCACGGTCCATTCACCGTTGACCTGGCTAGCCTCGGCGCCCACGCGCAGGGTGCCGGACGGGTGGCCGAAGCGAACGGCGTTGCGTTCGATGCCGCCCGCCGCCAGGTTGACCAGGGTGCCGGAAATCGCCGCCGCCGTGCCGATGGCCACCGCTGCGGTGCCCATCATGGCGTGGTGCAGCTTACCCATGGACAAGGCGCGCACCAGCAGGTCGATGTCGGTGGCTGCGATTTTCTTGCCGCTGGACGCAATGTAATCCGCAGGTGGGGCGACGAACGCGACCTTCGGCGTGTGCTGGCGCTTGGCGGCTTCATCCAAGTGTTGAATCAGGCCCATGCGCAGCGCACCGTAAGCGCGGATGGTTTCGAACATTGCCAAAGCCTCCAGGTCACTGTTGATCGCGCCCTGCAACTCGGTGCCGGTGTAGCCGATGTCTTTAGCGTTAATGAAAATCGTCGGAATGCCGGCGTTGATCAAGGTTGCCTTGAGCGTACCGACGCCCGGCACCTCGAGGTCATCCACCAGATTGCCGGTGGGGAACATAGAACCACCGCCGCCCTCCTCTTCCGCCGCCGGGTCCATGAATTCGAGCTGCACTTCGGCCGCCGGAAAGGTCACGCCGTCGAGTTCGAAATCGCCGGTTTCCTGAACCTCGCCATTAGTGATCGGTACATGGGCGATGATGGTCTTGCCAATGTTGGCCTGCCACACGCGCACCACCGCCACACCATTGTGCGGAATGCGGCTGGCGTCCACCAAACCGTTGCTGATGGCGAACGAACCGACCGCCGCCGACAGGTTGCCGCAGTTGCCGCTCCAATCGACGAAGGGCTTATCGATGGAGACCTGACCGAACAGGTAATCGACGTCGTGATCGGCCTTGATGCTTTTCGACAGGATCACGGTTTTGCTGGTGCTGGACGTCGCTCCGCCCATGCCGTCGATCTGCTTTTCGTACGGATCGGGACTGCCGATCACCCGCAGCAACAAAGCATCGCGAGCCGGGCCAGGAACCTGCGCCGCTTCAGGCAAATCCTTGAGGCTGAAGAACACGCCTTTACTGGTGCCGCCGCGCATGTAGGTGGCGGGAATCTTGACTTGAGGTAAGTGAGCCATAGTGTTCCTTTTCGGCCGGCGCGGGACTTGAAATCCCGCGCGGCTCGTCGTGTTAAACGGCAACCGCCGACTCTTCGAGGAAGTCCTGAGCGAAACGCTGCAACACGCCGCCGGCCTCGTAGATCGACACTTCTTCGGCGGTGTCGAGGCGGCAGGTCACCGGCACTTCGACGCGTTCACCGTTCTTGCGGTTGATCACCAGCGTCAACGTCGCGCGCGGGGTGCGATCGCCGATCACGTCATAGGTTTCGCTGCCATCTATCCCTAAGGTTTTACGATTGGTACCCGGCAGGAACTCCAACGGCAACACACCCATACCCACCAGGTTGGTGCGGTGAATGCGCTCGAAACCTTCGGCGGCAATCGCTTCCACTCCCGCCAGACGCACACCCTTGGCCGCCCAGTCCCGGGACGAACCCTGACCGTAATCGGCACCCGCGATGATGATCAGCGGCTGCTTGCGTTCCATGTAGGTTTCGATGGCTTCCCACATGCGCATCACTTTGCCTTCCGGCTCGACGCGAGCCAGCGAGCCCTGCTTGACCTTGCCGTTTTCCTGAACCATTTCATTGAACAGTTTCGGGTTGGCGAAGGTGGCGCGTTGCGCGGTCAAGTGATCGCCGCGGTGGGTGGCGTAGGAGTTGAAGTCCTCTTCCGGCAGGCCCATTTTCGCCAGGTATTCGCCCGCCGCGCTGTCGAGCATGATCGCGTTGGAAGGCGACAGGTGATCGGTGGTGATGTTGTCCGGCAGCACCGCCAGCGGGCGCATGCCCTTGAGCGGACGCGCCCCGGCCAGCGCGCCTTCCCAGTACGGCGGACGGCGGATGTAGGTGCTCATCTCGCGCCAGTCGTACAGCGGCGTAACCTTGGGACCGGTGTCTTCGTGGATGGCGAACATCGGAATGTACACCTGACGGAACTGCTCCGGCTTGACCGAGGCCTTGACCACCGCGTCGATTTCTTCGTCGCTCGGCCAGATGTCTTTCAGGCGGATTTCCTGGCCATCGACCACGCCCAGCACATCTTTCTCGATGTCGAAACGAATGGTGCCGGCGATGGCATAAGCCACCACCAATGGCGGCGATGCGAGGAACGCTTGTTTGGCGTACGGATGAATCCGCCCGTCGAAGTTGCGGTTACCGGAGAGTACGGCGGTGGCGTACAGGTCGCGGTCGATGATCTCTTGCTGGATCACCGGGTCCAGTGCGCCGGACATGCCGTTGCACGTGGTGCAGGCGAAGGCCACGACGCCGAAGCCCAGTTGCTCCAGTTCTTTGGTCAGGCCGGCTTCATCCAGATACAGCGCCACGGTTTTCGAACCCGGCGCCAGCGAGGATTTGACCCACGGCTTGCGGGTCAGCCCGAGTTTGTTGGCGTTACGCGCCAGCAGGCCGGCGGCGATGACGTTGCGCGGGTTGCTGGTGTTGGTGCAACTGGTGATGGCGGCGATGATTACCGCGCCGTCCGGCATTTGGCCCGGTACGTCTTCCCACTTCCCGGAGATGCCTTTGGCGGCCAGATCCGAGGTCGCGACACGGGCGTGCGGATTGCTCGGGCCAGCCATGTTGCGCACCACCGAGGACAGGTCGAAGCTCAGCCCGCGCTCGTATTGCGCGCCTTTGAGGCTGTCGGCCCACAGGCCGGTCTGCTTGGCGTAGTTCTCGACCAGCTGCACCTGTTCGTCCTCACGGCCGGTGAGTTTCAGGTAGTCGATGGTCTGCTGGTCGATGTAGAACATCGCCGCGGTGGCGCCGTATTCCGGAGCCATGTTGGAAATGGTCGCGCGATCGCCGAGGGTCAGGTTTGATGCGCCTTCACCGAAGAATTCCAGCCATGCGCCGACGACTTTTTGTGTGCGCAGGTATTCGGTCAGCGCCAGCACCATGTCGGTGGCGGTGATGCCCGGTTGCAGCTTGCCAGTGAGTTCGACGCCAACGCTTTCCGGCAGCCGCATCCACGATGCGCGGCCAAGCATCACGCTTTCCGCTTCCAGACCGCCGACGCCAATGGCGATCACGCCCAGTGCATCGACGTGAGGCGTGTGACTGTCGGTGCCGACGCAGGTATCAGGGAAAGCCACGCCGTCACGCACCTGGATCACCGGCGACATTTTCTCCAGGTTGATCTGGTGCATGATCCCGTTGCCCGGCGGAATCACATCAACGTTCTTGAAAGCCTTTTTGGTCCAGTTGATGAAGTGAAAACGGTCTTCGTTGCGACGGTCTTCGATGGCGCGGTTCTTCTCGAACGCCTCGGGATCGAAACCGCCGGACTCGACGGCCAGGGAGTGATCGACGATCAATTGCGTTGGCACCACCGGGTTCACTTGCGCCGGATCGCCGCCTTGCAGGGCGATGGCGTCGCGCAGGCCGGCGAGGTCCACCAGGGCGGTCTGGCCGAGAATGTCATGGCACACCACACGGGCCGGGAACCACGGGAAATCGAGGTCGCGTTTGCGCTCGATCAGTTGCTTCAAAGAATCGGTGAGCGTGGCCGGGTCGCAGCGACGCACGAGGTTTTCCGCCAGCACGCGGGAGGTGTACGGCAGAGTGTCGTAGGCGCCGGGCGCAATGGCATCGACCGCCGCACGGACGTCGAAATAATCCAGAGAGCTGCCGGGCAGCGGTTTGCGGAATTGAGTGTTCATCGTCAGGACTCGGTCACGGTGGTTACATAAGGTGAGGTGCTGCACCGGGCTTGAATAGAAACCGAATCCCTGTAGGAGCCGGCTTGCCAGCGAAGGCGGTGGGTCAGTCAACGAAAAGGTTGATGACAGTCGCTTTCGCCGGCAAGCCGGCTCCTACGGGGCTCCGGTTCGCTTAGCACCCGGTGCCGGCCACCACCATTCAGCGCTGTTCGATTGGCACGAACTTGCGCTGTTCGACGCCGACGTACTCGGCGCTCGGGCGGATGATGCGGTTGTGGGCACGTTGTTCGAACACATGGGCCGCCCAGCCGGTCAGGCGCGAGCAGACGAAGATCGGTGTGAACAACTTGGTCGGAATGCCCATGAAGTGGTACGTCGAGGCGTGGTAGAAGTCGGCGTTCGGGAACAACTTCTTCTGTTCCCACATGGTTGCGTCGATGGCTTCTGAAACCGGGAACAACACCGTGTCACCCACTTCGTCGGCGAGTTTTTTCGACCAGCCCTTGATCACCTCGTTGCGCGGGTCGTTGTCCTTATAGATCGCATGACCGAAGCCCATGATCTTGTCTTTGCGCGCGAGCATCTCGAGGGTGCCCTCGACCGCCTCTTCCGGCGAGCTGAAGCGCTCGATCATTTCCATCGCCGCTTCGTTGGCCCCGCCGTGCAGCGGGCCGCGCAGGGAACCGATGGCGGCGGTAACGCACGAGAACAGGTCCGACAGGGTCGAGGCGCACACCCGGGCGGTGAAGGTCGAGGCGTTGAATTCGTGTTCCGCGTAAAGAATCAGCGAAACGTTCATCACCTTGACGTGCAATTCGCTCGGCTTCTTGTCATGCAACAAGTGCAGGAAATGGCCGCCGATACAGGCTTCATCGGTCACGCAGTTGATACGTTTACCGTCGTGGCTGAAGCGGTACCAGTAGCACATGATCGCCGGGAACGCCGCCAGCAGGCGGTCGGTCTTGTCGTGTTGCTCGGAGAAGTCTTTCTCCGGCTCGATGTTGCCCAAGAACGAGCAGCCGGTGCGCATCACATCCATCGGATGGGCGTCGGCGGGAATGCGCTCCAGCACTTCTTTGAGCGCTTGCGGCAGGTCGCGCAGCTTGCCCAGCTTCTGGGTGTAGGCGGCGAGTTGCGCCTTGGTCGGCAGTTCGCCGTACAGCAGCAGGTAAGCCACTTCTTCGAACTGTGCGTCAGCCGCCAGTTCGCGCACGTCGTAACCGCGATAGGTCAGGCCGGCGCCCGACTGGCCCACGGTGGACAGTGCGGTTTGCCCGGCAACCTGGCCACGGAGCCCGGCGCCACTGAGTACTTTTGCTTCGGCCATTGCTGTCTCCAGTTTTCTTGAATTTGTTAGGGAATCTGCAACTTCTACACGGTTATCTTGTTTTCGTAGCAGCTGCCGAGCCTGCGAGGCTGCGTTCGCTCGTAGCAGCTGTCGAGCAGCGCGAGGCTGCGTTCGGCTGCGAAGCAGTCGTAAAACCTGTAAACACGGTTGCACGACTTGGCGAGTCCTTCGGCCTCGAACGCAGCCTCGCGGGCTCGGCAGCTGCTACGGGAATACGTGCTTCATTATTTCTTCGCCGCAAACAACGCATCGAGCTTCTGCTCGAAGGTGTGGTAGTCGATGCGATCGTAAAGCTCCATGCGCGTCTGCATGGTGTCGATGACGTTCTGTTGCGTGCCGTCGCGGCGAATCGCGGTGTAGACGTTTTCCGCCGCCTTGTTCATCGCGCGAAACGCCGACAGCGGGTACAGCACCAGCGACACGTCGGCAGCGGCGAGTTGTTCGGTGGTGTACAGCGGCGTCGCGCCGAATTCGGTGATGTTGGCCAGGATCGGCGCTTTCACGCGGCTGGCGAACAGTTTGTACATTTCAAGCTCGGTGATCGCTTCCGGGAACACCATGTCGGCGCCGGCCTCGATGCACGCGGCGGCGCGATCCAGTGCAGACTCCAGACCTTCCACCGCCAGGGCATCGGTGCGGGCCATGATCACGAAACTGTCGTCGGTGCGGGCATCGACGGCGGCTTTGATGCGGTCGACCATTTCCTGCTGCGAGACGATCTCTTTATTAGGACGGTGGCCGCAGCGCTTGGCGCCGACCTGGTCTTCGATGTGAATCGCCGCCGCGCCGAACTTGATCATCGACTTGACGGTACGGGCGACGTTGAACGCCGAGGAGCCGAAACCGGTGTCCACGTCCACCAGCAGCGGCAGGTCGCAGACGTCGGTGATACGGCGCACGTCGGTCAACACGTCATCCAGGCCGGTAATGCCCAGGTCCGGCACGCCGAGGGAGCCGGCAGCCACCCCGCCCCCCGACAGATAAATAGCCTTGAAACCGGCGCGCTTGGCCAGCAGCGCGTGGTTGGCGTTGATCGTGCCGACCACTTGCAGCGGATGCTCGCTGGCGACCGCATCGCGGAAACGCTGGCCTGGAGTGCTCTTGTTGGAACTCATGACTCACCTCGTTCAGTGGCTGTCGGGTTAGCGCCGTCCTGGTAGTGACGGGCGATATTGCGTTTGGAGGCGCCGATGTGACGGCGCATCAACAACTCGGCCAGTTCGCCGTCACGGTCGGCGATGGCGTCGAGAATGCGGTGGTGCTCGGCAAACGCCTGGCGCGGCCGATTGGGCGTGGTGGAAAACTGGATGCGGTACATGCGCACCAGTTGATACAGCTCGCCGCAGAGCATCTGGGTCAAAGTGCGGTTGCCGCTGCCCTGGATGATCCGGTAATGAAAGTCGAAATCGCCTTCCTGCTGGTAATAGCCGACGCCTGCCTGAAACGCCGCATCGCGCTCGTGGGTTTCCAGCACCCGGCGCAGTTCGTCGATTTCTTCAACGGTCATGCGTTCAGCCGCCAGACGGCACGCCATGCCTTCCAGGGATTCGCGAATTTCGTAGAGTTCCAGCAATTCGGCGTGGCTCAGCGACACCACCCGCGCCCCGACGTGCGGCACACGAACCAGCAGGCGCTGGCCTTCCAGACGGTGAATGGCCTCACGCAGCGGCCCGCGGCTGATGCCGTAGGTGCGCGCCAGCTCTGGCTCGGAGATCTTGCTGCCCGGGGCGATCTCGCCCTTGACGATGGCCGCCTGAATGCGTCGGAAGACGTTTTCGGAAAGTGTTTCCGAGTCGTCCTGAACTGTGACCGGGGGATCGAGTTGATCCAGCATATTGTCGACACCTTGAAAACCAATGCCGCAAAAACTAGCGAATATGGCCGGTCGCGTCAAAGGATAAATAGATATTGTCGACAATCGTCTAATAACCGCCTGCACCATTACGAAGCGACACCTCAGGGTATAGCCGTCCGCCGGCGCTGGCGCCATAAAACCACCGTGCTAGAATGCCGCCCGCATTTGCTTGTCATCTGCATTGCCTGTCATCAAAAGCGCACAGGCATACGAGGGAGCTTGTGCAGCAATGCCAGGGCCTTGAATTGAAGAACGGACCGCTGCGCATCAGGATTTATGAGACTCAAGCTCTTCACCACATTCCTTTGTCTTCTCGGCCTGTCAGGTTTTGCCGCGGCAGGGGAAAAGACTGTGTACGGCCTCAATGAGTACGCTTCGCTGGACGGCATCAATCTGCAAGTCGCCGCCAAACTCGACACCGGGGCGAAAACCGCCTCGCTGAGCGCCCGCGACATCAAACGCTTCAAACGCAACGGCGAATCCTGGGTGCGCTTCTATCTGGCCATCGACGCCGCGCATTCGCACCCGATCGAACGACCGCTGGCCCGTGTCAGCAAGATCAAGCGCCGGGCCGGCGACTACGACCCGGAAGAAGGCAAGAAGTACACCGCCCGTCCGGTCATCGAGCTGGATATCTGCATGGGTTCGGCCTTGCGCAGCATCGAAGTGAACCTGACCGACCGCAGTGCCTTCCAATACCCGCTCCTGATCGGCTCCGAAGCGCTCAAGCGTTTCGACGCGCTGGTCGACCCCAGTCTTAAATACGCTGCTGGCAAACCTGCCTGCGCCACCGACGCACATACCGCAGAGTAATCCCAATGCGCTCTCTTACCCTTCATCTGAAATTGCTGATCGCCATCCTGGTGGTGCTGGGCATTTCAGTTACGGCCTATCAGATTTTCGTGCTCGGTATTCCGGTGACCGAAGACGCCACCGACGACTTGTGGAACATCGACGCCAAGGTCGAGTTCGTCGCCAACCCCAAGGATCCGATCAAGATCCAGATGTTCGTACCGCCCCTGAGCCGCGACTACGTGAGCCTCAACGAGAGTTTCATCTCCAATAATTACGGCGTGGCGGTGAACCGTGTCGACGGCAACCGCAAAGTCACCTGGTCGGCGCGTCGGGCCAAGGGCAACCAGACCGTTTATTACCGTCTGGTGCTGACCAAGCGCTACAGCGGCGAAAAATCCAAGGTCAAAGGCCCGACCTTCCGCGACAGCATCGCCGTCGAAGGCCCGGAAAAAATCGCCGCCGAAGCCCTGCTCGCGCCAATCCGCCAGCATTCGGCCGACGTCGAAACCTTCATCAGCGAAGCCATCAAGCGCGTCAACAACCTCAACGACGACAACATGAAACTGCTGCTGGCCGGCGATCCGTCCACCGCGAACAAAGCCAAAATCGTCGAGTTAGTACTGTCCATCGCCCACGTGCCGGTGGAAAAGGTCCACACCATCCGCCTGGTGGCCGATCAGCCGCAAATGCCTGAACTCTGGTTGCGCAGCTTCAACGGCACTGACTGGCTGTACTTCAACCCGGAAACCGGCGAACAGGGTCTGCCCACCGACCGCCTGCTGTGGTGGACCGGCGACGAGAACCTGATCACCGTCGATGGCGGCAAAAAAGCCAATGTCACCTTCAGCCTGAACAACAGCGAAATGAACGCCATTCGCCTGGCCAAGCTGACCGACGAAAACTCCGACGCCAATTTCCTCGATTACTCGCTGTACGGCCTGCCGCTGGAAACCCAGCAGACCTTCATGATCATGGTGATGATCCCGATCGGCGTGCTGGTGATCCTGATCCTGCGCAACCTGATCGGCATCCAGACACTCGGCACCTTTACCCCGGTGCTGATCGCCCTCGCCTTCCGGGAAACCCAGCTCGGGTTCGGCATTGTGCTGTTTACCATCATCACGGCGCTCGGGCTGTCGCTACGTTCCTACCTTGAACACTTGAAACTGCAAATGCTGCCGAGACTGTCGGTGGTGCTGACCTTTGTGGTAGTGCTGATCGCGGCGATCAGCCTGTTCAGCCACAAACTCGGCCTGGAACGCGGGTTGTCGGTGGCGCTGTTCCCGATGGTGATTCTGACCATGACCATCGAACGCCTGTCGATCACTTGGGAAGAGCGCGGCGGCGGCCACGCCATGAAAGTGGCGATCGGCACGCTGTTCGCCGCTTCCCTGGCGCACCTGATCATGAGCGTGCCGGAGCTGGTGTACTTCGTGTTCACCTTCCCGGCGGTTCTGCTGATCCTGGTGGGCTTCATGCTGGCCATGGGTCGCTATCGCGGCTACCGCCTGACCGAACTGGTGCGTTTCAAGGCTTTTCTGAAGAAGGTTGACGCCTGATGTTCGGTCTCTGGAAGACCTGGAAAGCCCTGGAGGCCCGGGGCATCATGGGAATCAATCGGCGTAACGCAGACTACGTGCTCAAGTACAACAAGCGCAGCCTGTACCCGATCGTCGATGACAAAATCATCACCAAGGAACGCGCCATCGCGGCGGGCATTCACGTGCCGGAATTGTATGGCGTGATCTCCACCGAGAAGGAAATCGACAACCTCGACAAGATCATCGGCGGGCGCACCGACTTCGTGGTCAAACCGGCCCAGGGCGCCGGTGGCGACGGCATTCTGGTGATCGCCGACCGCTTCGAGGGGCGCTATCGCACGGTGTCGGGCAAGATCATCAGTTTTGATGAAATCGAACACCAGATTTCCAGCATCCTGACCGGCCTGTATTCCCTGGGCGGCCACCGTGACCGTGCATTGATCGAGTACCGCGTGACCCCGGACCAGATCTTCAAAAGCATCAGCTATGAAGGCGTGCCGGACATTCGCATCATCGTGCTGATGGGTTATCCGGTGATGGCCATGCTGCGCCTGCCAACGCGCCAGTCCGGCGGCAAGGCCAACCTGCACCAGGGCGCCATTGGCGTCGGTGTCGATCTGGCCACTGGCCTGACATTGCGCGGCACCTGGCTGAACAACATCATCACCAAACACCCGGACACCACCAACGCGGTGGACGGCGTGCAACTGCCCTACTGGGACGGCTTCATGAAACTCGCCGCTGGCTGTTACGAGCTGTGCGGGCTGGGTTACATCGGGGTCGACATGGTGCTCGACCAGGAGAAAGGACCGCTGATTCTTGAACTCAACGCCCGGCCCGGGTTGAACATTCAGATTGCCAACGATTGTGGGCTGACGTTGCGCACCCACGCGGTCGAAGCGCGGCTCGAAGAGTTGAAGGCCCGCGGGATTACCGAAACCGTGCAGGAACGCGTGGAGTTCGTTCAGGAATTGTTTGGGCATATTCCAGCGGTTGAGGGCTGACCGGTGGCGAGGGGGCTTGCCCCCTCGCCACCGATGTATCTCTTGCCGACATCCCCACTAGGAGCAAATCCTGCAGAGGACTACAATCGCTCCCCCGCCTCGATGGCTGATATACCCCGCCCATGTTGACCTGTTCCGTACACCCGCTGCCCTATCGCGCCAACCCCGCCGAGTACTTCGCGGCGATTCGTCATGCCCCCGGTGCCGTGCTGCTCGACAGTGGCCGACCGAGTGCCGAGCGTGGGCGTTATGACCTGCTCAGTGCCTGGCCGCTGGAGCAACTGGCGGTGTTGCCGGATGAAAGCGGCAGCCATTTCCTGCAACGCCTTCGCGACCACCTGACCCGACTCGGCAACGCGACCCTGCCTGTGTCCTATGACCTGCCCTTCGTCGGCGGTCTGATCGGCTATCTGAGCTACGACTTCGGCCGGCATCTGGAAAACCTGCCGAGCCAGGCGCGGGACGACCTGCAATTGCCCGATGCCCGTTTCGGGCTGTACGACTGGGCGCTGATCAGCGATCACCACTTGGCCACCAGTCAACTGGTGTTCCACCCGACGCTGATCGACAGCGAACGACAACGGCTGATCGAACTGTTCACTCAACCCGCAACTCAGAAAATCCAGCCTTTCAAACTGGACGGCCCGATGAGTGCCGACCTGAGCGCTGACGACTATCGACAAGCCTTTGAACGCATTCAGCAGTACATCCAGGCCGGCGACTGCTATCAGGTCAACTTCGCCCAGCGTTTTCGCGCGCAATGCCACGGCGATCCGTGGGCCGCTTACTGCGCGCTGCGGGCAGCGTGCCCGACACCCTTTTCCGGTTTCCAGAGCCTGCCCGACGGCGACGCCGTGCTGAGCCTGTCGCCAGAGCGTTTCGTCAAAGTCAGCGAGCGTCACGTCGAAACCCGCCCGATCAAAGGCACCCGCCCCCGCGGTCTGAGCGCTGCCGAAGATGCGGCGAACGCCGCCGAACTGCTGGCCAGCCCCAAGGATCGCGCGGAAAACCTGATGATCGTCGATCTGCTGCGCAACGATCTGGGTCGTACCTGCCGCATCGGCTCGGTGCGGGTGCCGGAGTTGTTCAGCCTGGAAAGTTATCCGAATGTGCATCACCTGGTGAGCAGCGTTACCGGTGAGCTGGCGGATGACAAGGATGCACTGGATTTGATCGCCGGCAGCTTCCCTGGCGGCTCGATTACCGGCGCACCGAAGATTCGTGCCATGCAGATCATCGATGAACTGGAACCGACCCGTCGCGGGCTGTACTGCGGTTCATTGCTGTATCTGGACGTGCGCGGGGAGATGGACAGCTCCATCGCTATCCGCAGTTTGCTGGTCAAGGATGGGCAGGTGTGCTGCTGGGGTGGCGGCGGAATCGTGGCGGATTCTGATTGGCAGGCCGAGTATCAGGAATCGATCACCAAGGTGAAGGTGCTGCTCGATACGTTGCAAAACCTGTAACCGTAGGAACTGCCGCAGGCTGCGGCAGCTCCAGGGATCGGGTTTACAGGCTTAGATTGCGGTTCGAAGCCTTGATGAACTCCTGCTTCAGCTCGACAAAGCTGTGCACCGCCGGGAACTGCGGGAACTCACGAATCACATTATCCGGCGCATGGAACAGAATCCCGGCATCCGCCTCGCCCAGCATCGTGGTGTCGTTGTAAGAATCCCCCGCCGCGATCACCCGGTAATAGAGGCTCTTGAACGCCAAAACCGACTGCCGCTTGGGATCTTTCTGACGCAACTGATAGCCCGTGACCCGACCCGCATCGTCAGTGATCAAACGATGGCAGAGCAACGTCGGGAAGCCCAGTTGACGCATCAGCGGTTGGGAAAACTCGTAAAAAGTATCCGACAGAATCACCACCTGAAAGCGCTCACGCAGCCAGTCGACAAATTCGCTGGCACCTTCCAGAGGCTTGAGCGTGGCGATCACTTCCTGGATATCGGAAAGTTTCAGACCGTGCTCGTCGAGAATCCGCAGGCGCTGCTTCATCAACACGTCGTAGTCGGGAATGTCCCGAGTGGTGGCCCGGAGGGACTCGATCCCGGTTTTTTCGGCAAAGGCGATCCAGATTTCCGGGACCAGCACACCTTCAAGATCCAGACAGGCAATTTCCACAAGACACTCCCATTGGTATTGTTGATGAGTCGAGCGAGCAAAAGGACTGCCGAACTCTAGCGACTCGCCCCCACCTGTGCAATGCAGAGGGCGCGCCAGTTACCGCAGGATTTTGTTACCATCGGCGCATATAGAGCGCCCAGCGCCACCGACCTGTAGGAAGCCGCCCTGATGAGCCCATCGTTCGATGTCGTGGAACTCGCCACGACCTATGCCAACAAATCCGCCCAGGACATCCTGAAACTCGCGTTCGCCGAGTTCGGCGACGACCTGTGGATATCTTTCAGCGGTGCCGAGGATGTGGTGCTGGTGGACATGGCCTGGAAGCTGAACAAGAACGTCAAAGTGTTCAGCCTCGATACCGGCCGCTTGCACCCCGAAACCTACCGCTTCATCGAACAGGTGCGCGAGCACTACAAAATCGACATCGAAGTGGTGTCGCCGGACTACACCAAGCTCGAACCTTTCGTGAAAGAAAAAGGTCTGTTCAGCTTCTACAAGGATGGCCATGGCGAGTGCTGCGGCATTCGCAAGATCGAGCCGCTGCGTCGCAAGCTGTCCGGCGTGACCGCCTGGGCCACCGGCCAGCGTCGGGATCAGAGCCCTGGCACCCGCAGCGCTGTCGCGGTGCTGGAAATCGACACCGCCTTCTCCACCCCGGAACGGACCCTGTACAAGTTCAACCCGCTGGCACAGATGACCAGCGAAGAGATCTGGGGTTACATCCGCATGCTGGAGCTGCCGTACAACAGCCTGCATGAGCGCGGGTTCATCAGCATCGGCTGCGAACCTTGCACCCGCCCGGTATTGCCGAACCAGCACGAGCGTGAAGGTCGTTGGTGGTGGGAAGAAGCCACGCAGAAAGAATGCGGGCTGCATGCGGGCAACATCATCAGCAAATCCAAAGATTAAAGGCTGGCCGGGACGGTTGGGCTGGTAGGTTCAAAGCGCACTGAACCGCTGCCCCAACCCCTGCTGCGCAAATTGCTCAATGATGAAATCGACAAACGCCCGGGTCTTGCCTGGCAGTAGTTTGTGCTCGGCGTAGTAGATGGAGATGTTGCCATCGTCGACGTACCAATCGGGTAACACCCGCTGCAACGTCCCGGCATCCAGATACCCTACGGCAAACGGCATGCTCACCAACGCAATGCCCACCCCTTGGGTCGCCGTGGCGCAAGCAGCTTCCGAATCGCTCATGGTCATCCGCGGCTTGAGTGTCAACGGGCTGTGTTGCCGAGTGCGACTGGTCAACTGCCAGGAACGCACCCGCCCCGTCTGCGGCGACCTTATCAGGATGCCATCGTGGCGCTTGAGGTCGTCGGGCTCGACGATCGCCTCGTGCCCCGCCAGGTACTCGGCTGAAGCCACCAATACTCGATGGGCGGGCGTCAGCTTGCGCGCCACCACGCCCTGGGGCAGCTCGAATCCGCCACCAATCGCCGCATCGAAACCCTGGCCGATCAGGTCGACCTGACGGTTGTCGAAATGCCAGTCCGGATTGATCGCCGGAAAGCGCCGCAGAAACTCTCCGAGCAACGGCACAATGTACAAGCGCCCGAACACCGTGCCCATGCTGACCTTCAGCGTTCCCGCCGGACGTCCTTCGGCGCTGGCCAGGTTGGCCACGGCATTCTGGATCGTGTGCAGGCTGGCGCTGACTTCGCCGAGAAACAGCTGGCCGGCCTCGGTCAGCGTCAGGCTACGGGTACTGCGCTGGAACAACCGCACACCCAGTCGCGCCTCCAGCTTCGCGACGCTCTTGCCCACCGCCGCCGGCGTCAGGCTCAAGCGCCGCGCGGCTTCGGCAAAGCTGCCGACCTCAGCGCTGCGCACGAAGCATTCGATACTGCTGAAGGTTTCCATAAGCGCCACTATAAACTTCTGGTTTACACAGACTATAGCAATGACGGTCTACCGGGAGGGTAATGCGAAGCCGATACTCGACTCCAACAACAAGGCAGCCCGCCTTGAACATCTGGAGATCGACATGACCACTCAACACCTCAGCGGTAAAGTAGCTCTGATTCAAGGCGGCTCACGCGGCATCGGCGCGGCCATCGTCAAACGCCTGGCCGCCGAGGGCGCTAGCGTCGCCTTCACTTACGTCAGCTCTACCGGCAAAGCTCAAGACCTGCAAAACAGCATCACCACCGCCGGCGGCAAAGCCCTGGCCATCAAGGCCGACAGCGCCGATGCCGCCGCCATTCGCGATGCCGTCAACGCCACCGTCCAAGCCTTCGGTCGCCTGGACATCCTGGTCAACAACGCAGGCGTCCTGGCCATCGCACCGCTGGAAGACTTCAAACTCGAAGACTTCGACCAGACCCTGGCCATCAACGTCCGCAGCGTGTTCATCGCCACCCAGGAAGCCGTCAAACATATGACCGAAGGCGGTCGCATCATCAACATCGGCAGCACCAATGCCGAGCGCATGCCTTTCGCCGGTGGCGGCCCTTACGCCATGAGTAAATCGGCGCTGGTCGGCCTGACCAAAGGCCTGGCCCGTGACCTCGGCCCACGGGGTATCACCATCAACAACGTGCAACCGGGCCCGGTCGACACCGACATGAACCCGGCCGACAGTGACTTCGCCGAAAGCCTGATCCCCCTGATGGCCGTGGGTCGCTATGGCAAATCGGAAGAAATCGCCAGCTTTGTCGCTTACCTTGTCGGCCCTGAAGCCGGTTACATCACCGGTGCCAGCCTGACCATCGACGGTGGGTTCGGCGCCTGATACACCGCTCGACCGAGACAGAAACGCCGGCAATCGATTACCGGCGTATTTGTCTGTCAGGGATTATCGAATGGTCAGGCCCACTCAAGCGCCGGTAAACCACAGGCACTGGGCTTGAACGCCTTCAACGTACGAAGAATCCCATCGGCGTGTGCGTATTTTTCGTCGGCCATCGCCGCATCCGGTATCGCAATCGCCGTCATTCCCGCCGCTTTCGCTGCGGTGACGCCGAACGGTGAATCCTCGAACACCAGGCAATCCTGGGGCGCGACACCCAGGCGTCGTGCCGCCGTCAGGAAAATATCCGGTGCCGGTTTTGCCGCCCCCACTTCCGGGTCGTCAGCCGTGACGATGAAGTCGAACAGCGCGAACCAGTCGCGATGCAAGGTGGTTTTCTGGCCGAACGACTGCCGTGAAGAACTGGTGCCCACCGCGATAGGAATATGGTTGGCCTTCAAGTGCCGAACCAGCTCTTCTGCGCCGGGCATCGCCAACGCCGTCGGAAAACGCTCGCGCATCAGCGGTTCGCGGATCACCAGAAACTCTTCGGCAGTGATCGGCAGATCCAGCGCCTCGACCACATAGCGTGCCAGGTCACCCGCGCCACGGCCGATGATGTTTTGTTTGACGTTCCAGTCGAAGGTCCGGCCGTAACGCTCGGCAATGATAGACGTGACCTCGGTATAAATGCCCTCGGTGTCCAGCAGCAAGCCGTCCATATCAAAAATCACGGCCTTGATCGGGCCGAACTCATCCAAGGGTGCATTCATCGCATCTGATCCGTTTCTCATGACATCCCCGACCGGGTCTGTGATGGATTAAAGGGTTCAGCAGCATAGCGAGCGTGGTTGGCAGCTAGCAACGGGCAATGTCCGGCGGATGCAAAAACCTGTATCGAGTGCCCGCAATGATTTAGCGATTTCCCCTACACAAAACGCCTCTTTTCCCGACTTCTTTCCTTTTTGATCCCCCGCAAAGTCTCTCGCTCCAAATTGATCGGCGCGAGGGATTGCGAATGTTCGAACCTGACAAGGTCCTGGCCTTGAACAACGCCATCGGCCTGCTGGTGGTCGCGGCCATGAATCCCGAGCAGCCGGACATCGAAGCGCTGCTCGATGATTTTCGGCTCTGCCTCAACGACTACGAGGCCTGGGCGGAAAACTTCTGGACCGGTGGGGCGCTGAATGTCGAGCAGGTGTTCAAGGTCGGCAACGAAGTCCGGCTCAGCGCGCCGAAGGATTCCACCGCCCCTGTCAGTAAGACGCTCGCCATGTGCCCGGCCAGTGGTCCGTTGACCCTGGTCCATATGTTTGAAGCCGCGCGCTTCGTGCCGATCGGCGATACACCGGTGATGCTCGAACCGGTTATCTCGCAGCGAAATGGCGAACTGACGTTCGGTGAGCCCGTCCACAAAACCATCGGCCCCAGCGGCATCCTCGAAATCCCCGAATGCTGGCGCGGCCAGCGCTATCGCATCACCTTTTTCCCCCATGTCTCCACTGAACACGTCAAAGCGCTTTACGCCTCCTATCAAGGCGTGATCGGCGAGCTGGAAGGCTGGTTGCGCAACGAATGGACGAGCGAATTCGCGCCTTTATGGGCAGGTTTTTCAGAAGCAGGCTTCACCCAGCGTTACGGCCTGCTGCAACAGGCCGACTGGCGCGGCTTCGAACAGTCGCTGCACGGTTTGTGGGATGACGTGAAACAGGTCTACGCCCTGGTGGCGGACCTGCAAGGCAACAGCGAAAAACTCCTCGAATACCTGACCCAAGGCGAGCTTGAGACGCTGCTGAACGCTTCGGCTGAAACCATCGCCAATGTGTTGCTGATGTTGAGCGATGAGCCGTTGATGTTCATCCATCTCGCGGCCTTCACCAGTTGGCTGAGGATGTTGCCGCCGCAGTACATCGCCGAAGTCGTGGCGCAAATTCGCACGGAAATATTGATCAGTTTCCTGCTGGTGCGTCTCACCGGCCCTACGGGCCTGACGCTCGGCATGAGCGCCAAAGTACTGGACAAGCTCAAATCCCAGCGGGCTCGGCAGTGGTTGGCGGCGGCCAGTTTGCGACTGGCCGGACTGACGGCCAAATCCGACCTGACAGCCCACGCTGGCGCGCTCAAACCGCTCATGGTCAGCGCGCGCAATGCACCAGTGAAACCTGCACCGACGGCTGCGCTGCAGATCAGTGCCAGCAACTCACCGGTTGTGCGGGTGAACAATCCGGTCGCCATTGCTCGGGACAAGTCCGAAGCCATGACCCGCCTGGGACGTCACGAACCTCACGACGATTCACCGGATCAGGCGAAAAACCCCAACGGCGACAGCGCCGATTGCGCGGCATTGACCTGCACCAACGGCTGTCCGGTATCGATGGTCACCGGCGAAGAACTGCTGACCCTCACCGACGGTTCACTGGATGGGCTGCTGCCGTTTGTCTTCACCCGGTTGTACCGCACCAGCGCGGTGGACATCGATTGCGGGCTGGGTTGGGGCTGGAGTCATTCGCTGGCACAACGGTTGGAGCTCGACGATGAACAGGTCGTCTGGATCGACCATGAGAACCGTCGCACCCGCTTCCCACTGCCGAACAGCGAGCGCCCGGCGATCCACAACAGCCTGTCCCGGGCGGCCATTTACCTCGGGAGTGAACCGGATGAGTTGATTCTCGCGCTGGCCGGTGAGACGAGCCGGTTCTACCACTTTCATAACGGGCAGCTGACGGTGATCAGCGACGCCTACGACAACCGCCTCCACGTCACTCGCGACCGTCAGGGTCGCATTCAACGCCTCGATAACGGCGCTGGCCGTTCGCTGCTGTTGTGTTACGAGCGCAGGCACCTCGTCGCCGTCGAATACCAGTCATTTCGCCCCAACGATGACTTGGGTGAAGCCTGGCGCACAGAGCAGACGCTGGTTTTCTACCGCTATGACGCTCGACAACGCCTGATCGAAGCGATCAATGCCGCCGGGGAAAGCGAGCGTTACGACTACGACGAC
>NZ_JAAUOE010000017.1 GCF_017114915.1 Pseudomonas frederiksbergensis | reverse complement strand
CAGGGTTTTACCCATGCCGATCAACTGGCTGAACAGTTTGCCGACGTCTTCGCACAAGGCATCGTCGGAGGTCAGCAGGCTGTAGTCGGTGTACAGACGGGCGTTGGCGGCGTGGTAGTTGCCGGTGCCCAAGTGGGCGTAGCGGACAATCTCGCCGGCCTCGCGACGCAGAATCAGCATCATCTTGGCGTGGGTCTTGAAGCCGACCACGCCGTAAATCACCACCGCACCGGCCGCTTGCAGACGGCTGGCCAGTTGCAGGTTGGATTCTTCGTCGAAGCGCGCGCGCAATTCGATGACCGCCGTCACTTCCTTGCCGTTACGTGCGGCGTCCACCAGCGCATCGACGATCTCCGAGTTGGCGCCGCTGCGATACAACGTCTGGCGAACCGCCAACACGTGCGGATCCTTGGCCGCCTGGCGCAGCAAGTCGACCACCGGGGTGAACGACTCGAACGGGTGCAGCAGCAGGATGTCCTGCTTGCTGATCACGCTGAAAATGTTCTCGCTGTTCTGCAGCAGTTTCGGGATCTGCGGGGTGAACGGGGTGTATTGCAGCTCCGGATGACTGTCCAGGCCGGTGATGCTGAACAGCCGCGTCAGGTTGACCGGACCGTTGACCTGGTACAGCTCGGTCTCTTGCAGGTTGAATTGCTTGAGCAGGTAGTCGGACAGGTGTTTCGGGCAGGTGTCGGCCACTTCCAGCCGTACCGCGTCACCGTAGCGACGGGAGAACAACTCGCCACGCAAGGCGCGGGCCAGGTCTTCCACGTCTTCGGTGTCGACCGCGAGGTCGGCGTTTCGGGTCAGGCGGAACTGGTAGCAGCCCTTGACCTTCATGCCCTGGAACAGGTCATCGGCGTGGGCGTGGATCATCGACGACAGGAACACGTAGTTGTCGCCAGGGCCGCCGACTTCTTCCGGCACCTTGATGACCCGCGGCAGCAGACGCGGTGCCGGGATGATCGCCAGACCGGAGTCGCGACCGAAGGCATCGATGCCTTCGAGCTCGACGATGAAGTTCAGGCTCTTGTTCACCAGCAACGGGAACGGGTGCGTCGGGTCGAGGCCGATCGGGGTGATGATCGGCGCGATTTCATCGCGGAAATAACGACGGACCCAGGTCTTGAGCTTGGTGGTCCAGTAACGGCGACGGATGAAGCGGACCTGATGTTTTTCCAGTTCCGGCAACAGAATCTCGTTGAGGATCGCGTATTGACGATCGACGTGACCGTGTACCAGCTCGCTGATGCGGGCCAGGGCCTGGTGCGGTTGCAGGCCATCGGCGCCCGCCTGTTCACGGGCGAAGGTGATCTGCTTCTTCAGGCCGGCCACACGAATCTCGAAGAACTCGTCCAGGTTGCTGGAGAAGATCAGCAGAAACTTCAGCCGCTCCAGCAAGGGGTAGGACTCATCCAGCGCCTGTTCCAGCACGCGGATATTGAACTGCAGTTGCGAGAGCTCGCGATGGATGTACAGGCTGCTGTCATCCAGGCCGGGAATGGCAATCGCTGGCGCCGCCACAACGGGCTCGGCCACCACCGCGGGTGGAGCAGGCTCCAGCTCCGGCGGGGTTTCGGCGATTTGCTCCACCACGGGTTGAGCGTCTTTTACGGCAACTTCAGTGAGCACTTCGGTATTCATCGAATGTTCCTGGGAGGGCTATTTCTGCTCTCGTAACAATTGAGCAGCGCGGACGGCAAAGTAAGTCAGGATGCCATCAGCGCCTGCACGTTTAAAAGCGGTCAGGGATTCGAGGATAACCCCTTCGCTCAACCAGCCATTCTGGATCGCCGCCATGTGCATGGCGTATTCGCCGCTGACCTGATAGACAAAGGTCGGCACTTTAAATTCTTCTTTGACCCGGCAGAGGATGTCCAGATACGGCATGCCTGGCTTGACCATGACCATGTCCGCGCCTTCTGACAAGTCCGCCGCCACTTCGTGCAGGGCTTCGTTGCTGTTGGCCGGGTCCATCTGATAGGAGGCCTTGTTGGCCTTGCCCAGGTTCAGCGCCGACCCCACCGCATCGCGGAACGGGCCGTAATAGGCACTGGCGTACTTGGCCGAGTAGGCCATGATCCGCACATTGACGTGACCGGCCAGCTCCAGCGCTTCACGGATCGCCTGAATGCGGCCGTCCATCATGTCCGAGGGAGCCACCACCTGAGCACCGGCTTCGGCGTGGGACAGGGCCTGTTTAACCAGTGCGTCGACGGTAATGTCGTTCTGCACGTAGCCTTCTTCGTCGAGAATGCCGTCCTGACCGTGAGTGGTGAACGGGTCCAGGGCGACGTCGGTGATCACACCCAGCTCCGGGAACTGCGCACGCAGAGCGCGGGTGGCGCGCTGGGCGATGCCGTTGGGGTTCCAGGCTTCGGCGGCGTCCAGGGACTTGAGTTCCGGTGGCGTCACCGGGAACAGGGCCAGCGCCGGAATGCCCAGCTCGACCCACTTGGCCGCCTCTTCAATCAACAGATCGATCGTCAGGCGTTCAACACCCGGCATCGACGCCACTGCTTCGCGGCGGTTTTCACCGTCCAGCACGAACACCGGCAGGATCAGGTCGTCGACGGTCAGTACATTTTCACGGACCAGTCGACGCGAAAAATCATCACGACGATTGCGACGCAGGCGGGTTGCAGGAAACAAACGATTGGCGGGGGTAAAGCTCACGGCAGACTCCTGAGCCCGCGCTGGCGGGCGAGCGTGACAGTTATAAGCGGCCATTATGACGAACGAATGACAGTTGTGCTTAGCCCTGTGACGGGTAGTCGCATCCATTGTCCTTGTAGGAAATGTTCACGTCGAGACACATTTTGACACTTTCCTGAATGTGTCCGAGGGGTTAGGCTGCGCGTTCATTTCGCCAGCACCCAGACAATGCTCCAACAATTCCTACATGACTTCGGCTACTTTGCCCTATTCCTCGGCACGTTTTTCGAAGGCGAAACCATTCTCGTGCTCGCGGGCTTCCTCGCGTTCCGCGGATACATGGACATCAATCTGGTGGTGGTCGTGGCGTTCTTCGGCAGTTATGCCGGCGATCAGCTGTGGTACTTCCTGGGGCGCAAGCACGGACGCAAATTGCTGGCGCGCAAACCGCGCTGGCAACTGATGGGCGATCGGGCGCTGGAACATATCCGCAAGCATCCGGACATCTGGGTGCTGAGCTTCCGTTTCGTCTACGGTCTGCGCACCGTGATGCCGGTGGCGATCGGTCTGTCGGGCTATCCGCCAGGCCGTTATCTGCTGCTCAACGGGATTGGCGCTGCGATCTGGGCCACCGCGCTGGCCGCCGCCTCTTATCACTTCGGTGCGGTGCTCGAAGGCATGCTGGGCAGTATCAAGAAATACGAGCTGTGGGTGTTGGGCGCCCTGCTGGTTCTGGGCTTTGTCCTGTGGCTGCGGCGGCGTTTCAAGAATGCCCGTCTGGCGAAGAAAATCTACGCCGACGAACAGGCGCTGAAGGCCGAACAGGCCAAGTCCAGCGAACCTACGACGCCCATCGAGTGAAGCGGTTTCTACAACAGTAGAGACCGATGCCGCTGAGCAGGCTGTAACTGAGCAGCCCCAGCCAGCCCACCACACTGCCCGGCCATAGTCCGACCATTGGCGCCAGCCATACCAGCGGCAGGTTCGACGCCAGCCGCAACAGCTCCAGCGTCAACGCCTGCGGGCGATTCTCCAAGGCCATGCCCAACACAAACAGCCCCCACGCCACGGCTCCCCAGCCCAATATCAGGGCTGCGGTCGGCAGGCGTTGTTCCAGGTTCATCAAGTAACTGCCCAAGGCGATGTAGACGCAGAACTGCAGCGCCACATACCACTGCTGACGCCCGTCCAGCGGCACCTCGAATTTGCGGAACTGGCTCAGGTCCGGTTTGTTCATCGGGTAATTGGCCGCCACATCCGCTGGCCGCCAACCGGTGCGCATGAACCAGATCCGCAGCTTGTCCCACCAGCGCTCGGCGCGCCGTGCGTCATCCCACAGCTGCGCATAGAACTGCACGTTCGCCCATAAGGGATTCCAGCTCGCCAACGGTGTGGTCACGCCGAAAATCACCGGTTCGTTGTCGTCCTCTTCCTGGAACGAGCCAAATAGACGGTCCCAAATAATGAACACCCCGCCGTAGTTGCGATCCATGTAGAGAGCATTCTGTGCATGGTGAGCCCGATGGTTGGACGGCGTGACGAAGAACCATTCGAACCAGCCGAGCTTGGGAATGTGCCGGGTATGCACCCAGAACTGGTACAGCAGATTCAGCGCCGCAACGCTGACGAACACCAGCAGCGGCACGCCGATCACGGCCATGGGCAGGTAGAAAATCCAGCTCAACAGAAACCCGGTGCTGGTCTGGCGCAACGCCGTGGAGAGGTTGTAGTCCTCGCTCTGGTGATGCACCGAGTGGGCGGCCCAGAGAATATTGCGCTCGTGGCCCATGCGGTGCAGCCAGTAATAGCAGAAGTCGTAGAAGACGAAAGCAAACACCCAGACCCAGACGCTGTCGGCCGACAACTCAATCACGGCCAGATGCTTCAGGGCGAAGGCATAAGTCACCAGGCCGACGCCTTTGGTCAACAGCCCCGTGGTGGTCGACAGCACGCCGGTACTGACGCTGTTGATCGCGTCTGCCACGCGGTAATTGCTCACCCCGCGCCAACGGTCGGCCAGCAACTCGACTGCAATCAGCACAAAGAAAAACGGCACCGCAGACAGAATGAAATCCATGACGCGCCCTGATCGGAATCTTTCAGCAGAGATTAGGTGTAGCCGCGAATTAACCCTATGGCAACGAGTGACAAATTAGTGGACATTTAACGCCATGAATCTGGAGAAAAGCCCATGAGCAAAAAAATTGCAGTGATCCTTTCCGGCTGTGGCGTGTACGACGGCGCCGAGATCCACGAAAGCGTGATCACCCTGCTGCGCCTGGATCAGCGTGGCGCCCAGGTGCAGTGCTTCGCACCCGATATCGCGCAATTGCATGTGATCAACCACCTGACCGGCGAAGAAGTGCCCGAGTCGCGCAATGTGCTGGTGGAATCGGCGCGGATCGCCCGGGGCAACATCAAGGATATCCGTGAAGCGGACGTCGAAGACTTCGATGCGCTGATCGTGCCCGGTGGTTTCGGGGCGGCCAAGAACCTGTCGAACTTTGCCGTCGAAGGCGCCGGATGCAGCGTTCAACCTGACGTCCTGGCGTTGACCGAAGCGTTCGCCGAGGCCGGCAAACCGGTGGGGCTGATCTGCATCTCGCCAGCCCTGGCGGCAAAAATCTACGGCCCGGGCGTGACCTGCACCATCGGCAACGATGCCAATACCGCCGCCGCGATGAACAAGATGGGCGCCACCCATGCCGAGTGTGCCGTGACCGACATCGTCGAAGACAAGGCACGCAAGCTGGTGAGCACTCCGGCCTACATGCTCGCGCAATCGATCAGCGAGGCCGCTTCCGGCATCAACAAACTGGTCGACCGGGTACTGGAACTGACCCACGAAAACGACGCCTGAGATTACCTACGCGACCTGATCATTCCCACGCTCCGCGTGGGAATGCAGCCCGGGACGCTCTGCGTCCCAAAGCGGACGCAGAGCGTCCATTGAGGCATTCCCACGCAGAGCGTGGGAACGATCATTAACTACGCGACAACCGCGTGAGTATCCGGTCCAGCGCATTGGCAAACGCCTGCTTCTCACGATCGCCGAACGGCGCCGGTCCGCCGCTCATCTGACCCTGTTCACGCAGATCGGTGAACAGGTTACGCACCGCCAGCCGATCGCCCATGTTCTGTGCATCGAACTCCTTGCCCCGCGGATCCAGCGCCGCAACGCCTTTCTTCACCAGCCGATCTGCCAGCGGCACATCGCTGCAAATCACCAGCTCCCCCGGCACCGCGTGTTCCACCAGGTAATCGTCGGCGGCATCCGGGCCGCTGGGCACCACGATCAGCTTCACCAGGGCCAGGCCCGGTTTGATCTGCGGCTGCCCGGCCACCAGCACCACTTGGAACTGGCGCTTGAGGGCGAACTTCACCACCAGATCCTTGGCCGCCCGAGGGCAGGCGTCGGCATCGATCCACACACGCATTGGGTTCCCTCTGTTGAAAAGCATCGCGGGCAAGCCCGCTCCCACAAGGTTAGCGCTGAACCTGTGGGAGCGGGCTTGCCCGCGATTATGAGCGCAGCGAATGCTTTTAAGAAACCGACACCCGCCGCTTCTCAGCCATCCGGCTACGGCTGTACAACACGATGATCGCAATGATCGCCACCGCCTGAGCACTCAGCGAATAGGCATCCGCGTGGATACCCAACCAGTCGAAGTCAAAGAACGGCACCGGCCGGGTGCCGAAGATCCCGGCTTCCTGCAAGGCCTTCACGCCATGGCCGGCAAACACCACCGACAACGCGCACAGCAGCCCGGCATTGATGCCGAAGAACAACGCCAGCGGCAGTTTCGCCGAACCGCGCAGAATCACCCAGGCCAGACCGACCAGCGAAACCAGCGCCGTCGCCCCGCCAGCCAGTACGGCGTTATGCCCCGCAGGCCCGGCTTGCAACCACAGGGTTTCGTAAAACAGGATCACTTCGAACAGTTCGCGATAGACCGAGAAGAACGCCAGGATCGCAAACCCGAAACGCCCGCCGCCGCTCACCAGGCTGCTCTTGATGTAATCCTGCCAGGCCGCTGCGTGGCGACGGTCGTGCATCCACACGCCGAGCCAGAGCACCATGACACTGGCAAACAACGCCGTCGCGCCTTCCAGCAGTTCACGCTGGGCACCGCTGACGTCGATCACATACGCCGCCAACGCCCAGGTCGCCAGCCCGGCCAACAGCGCCAGGCCCCAACCGACGTTAACGCTGCGCACCGCCGATTGCTGGCCGGTATTGCGCAGAAACGCGAGGATCGCCGCGAGCACCAGAATCGCTTCCAGACCTTCTCGCAACAGAATCAACAGACCGGAAATGTAGCTCAGCGACCAGCTCAAGCCGTCACTGCCGAGCAGGCCAGCGGATTCTTTCAACTTGACCTTGGCCGCCTCCAGACGCTGCTCGGCCTGGGCCACCGGCAAACCGTCCTGCAACGACTGACGGTAAGCCATCAGGGACTTCTCGGTGTCTTTGCGCACGTTGGCGTCGACGTTGTCCAGAGAGCTTTCGACCAGCTCGAAGCCTTCCAGGTACGCCGCCACCGACAGGTCGTAGGCCTGATCGTGCTCGCCAGCGCGGTAGGCGGCAATGCTCTTGTCCAGCGTAGCCGCGGTGTATTCAAGCAATTGCCCCGGACCACGCTTGACCTGCGGCGGTTGCGCTCGCTGCGCGCGGAAGATCGCGGCCGCTTGCGGACCTTCGGCGGCCTGCACTTCGGCTGGGGTCTGACGCGCCAGGTCGGCGATGTTGTAGGTTTTCTCGGATTTTGCCGCGGCCGGATCGGCGCTGAAGCTGGCGATGTAGGTCGCCAGGTCCCAGCGCTGGCGATCGTCGAGCTGATCGGCGAAGGCCGGCATGTCGGTGCCTTCGACGCCCATGCCCAGCGTGTTGTAGATCGCGTAGAGGCTCAGACGGTCCAGTCGCACGGCATCGCGCAGATTGGCCGGCGGTGGCGTCATGCCGACGCCTGCCGGGCCATCACCAGCGCCCGCATCGCCATGGCATACCGAGCATTGCTGGGCATACAGCGGCGCACCGCGGGTCGGGTCCGGAGTGATGACCGGGGCCTGGCTGACCTCGTAGGTCACCGCCAGTTTTGCCCCCAGCTGCCGCGCCTGACGGGCGACCTGCGCGCCGTCCTTACGAGCGGCGATCGCGGTGCGCAGGCTACTGACGCCCTGCTCCAGCTCTGCGCGTTCGGGTTTGGCCGGCAAATCGGCGATCAAGCCTTGCAGCACCTTCAGAAATTCCTGCTGCTCGCGGTATTCAGACTCATCAATGACATTGCCCGCCTCGACCGTCGCTGGGTAATCGGCGCCAATGTAATCGAGCAGATGCAAGGCCTTGGGCGCACCTTCTGCAGTTTCAGCCAGCGCATTGAAGCTGCAGAACGCGATCATCGGCAGCATGAGCCACGCCAGAAAACGAGAGGAGGCAGTCATGAATAACTCTCAAATGGAAATACGAAGTAACACATTGTTCACTTCCAATGAGTTTCACTCAAGCTTTGTTGTGTTGGGTTTGTCGATAAGGGAACCGCAATAGCTGCCTCAGGCTTGAAATAAATGATGGCACAACCCAACAAACATGACGTTAAAAAGCCATTACATAGCCAGCATCCCTGTTTATAATGCCGCGCCGTCGTTATTGCGATACGGCATTTAAGCTCCTCTTTTTATGAGGAATTGGCAGGAGACAAACCGCCCTGCCAATGGGTCCCAACAGCCCGACCAGCACGCGGCTGCTTACATTCAGGGAAGAAGTACCCTATGGCCTCCCGTGCCCTTACCTCGATCGCGCTCAGCGCTGTCACCCTGCTTTGCGGCTGCTCGGCCTTTCGCAACTATGATTCCGAACTTGCACAAACCAACCAGCAACTGGCTTCCGGCAACGTCGACGCCGCCTTGACCCTGCTGGAAAAGAACAACACCAGCAAAGACAAAGACCTGCTCTATTACTTCGAAAAAGGTGAACTGCTGCGCGCCAAGGGCGACTTGTCCGGCAGCCAGAACGCCTGGACCAGCGCCGATCAGGTGGTGGCCAAGTGGGAAGACGCGGTCAAGCTCGACACCGAAAAGTATCTGGCCCAGTTCGGCAGCTTCCTGGTCAACGACAAGGTCCGTCGCTACGAAGGCTATGACTACGAAAAAGTCATGCTGACCACACAGATGGCCCTCAACCTGCTGGCGGTGAACGACTTCGACGGCGCGCGCACCGCGATCAAGAAGACTCACGAACGTGAAGCGCTGATCGCCGACCTGCGCGACAAGGAATACCTCAAAAGCGAAGAGCAGGCCGAGAAAGAAGGCGTTAAAACCCAGTACAAGGATCTTCGGGGTTATCCGGTGGCCAGCCTCGACGCGCCGGAAGTGGTCAGCCTGAAAAACAGCTACCAGAGTGCGTTCAGCCATTATCTGGCCGGTTTCGTCTATGAAGCCCTGGGCGAGAAAGATCTGGCGGCGCCGGGTTATCGCAAGGCCGTCGAGTTGCGCCCGAACACGCCGCTGCTGGAACAGGCGCTGGTGAACCTCGACAAACCCGCCAAGGACGCGGACAGCGACATTCTGATCGTCGTGCAAAGCGGCCTGGCGCCGGCCCGCGACTCAATCCGCATTCCGCTGCCGTTGCCGATCAGCAACAACGTGGTGATCACACCGCTGTCGTTCCCGATCATCAAACCGGATACCTCCACCACCCCCTTCGCCCAGATCGGCGTGGACGGTCAGCAGCTGAACCTGACGCAACTCAACAGCACCACCGCCATGTCCCGCCGCGCGCTGCGTGACGACATGCCGGGCATCATCCTGCGCACCACCGTGCGGGCGATCACCCGTGGCGTGGCGCAGAAGCAAATCAACGAAACCAACCCACTGGCAGGCCTTGCGGTCGGTATCACTTCAGCCGTGCTCGAAGGTGCCGATACCCGTACGTGGCGCACCCTGCCGGACAACACCCAAGTGGTGCGACTGCGCTTGAAGAAAGGCGAACACCACGTCTCGCTGCCGAGCGCCGTGGGCGGTTCGGTGGTCAAGATCACCGTCGATCAGCGCTATCAGGTCATCAGCCTGCGCGCCGTGGGCAATCAAGTGTTCGCCAGCGGCCTGGCCGCTCATGTGACCCCGAGCGCCAACCCGACCGCCGTGGCCAGCCTCAAACAACCTTAAGAACGGAGTCTTTGCATGCGTTTCAAACTCATCGCCGTCGCAGCCCTGGCCTTGCTGGCCGGCTGCGCCACCCCGCCGCCACCGGAGCCGGGCAGCGCGGCCAGCAAGGTTGTGGCCGTGGGCCCGCAGAAACACATCGTGGTCGGCGCCATGCGCGTCGCCCGCGAGAACGGCTTCATGACCGTTAATGTGCAGTTGAGCAACACCCTCAACAGCAACAAGACGTTCTACTACCGCTTTGCCTGGCTCGGCCCGGAAGGCTTCCCGGTGGCCGAGGAAGAAGTCTGGAAAAGCCAGATGATGTACGGCGCGCAGACCAGTTTCATTCAGGCCATCGCGCCAACCGCCAAAGCCGTGGATTTCCGTCTCGAAATCAAAACGCCTTAAGCCCGACACCCTATTCGTTCAGTTCCAGAGAGCATTCCCATGTTTGCACGCTTTTCGTTCATCGCCGTTGTCGCCCTTCTGGCCAGCGGTTGCGCCAACACTTCGCCGACCCTGGGCAGCAAAAACATCAGCTACGGCGACACCAAAGCCGTGGAAACCGTGACCAACGAGTTCGGCTCCACCGACCTGCAGATGATCGCCGAATCCATGACCCGCTCCCTGGCCCAGTCCGGCATCCTGCAAGGCCGCCCGGTGGTTCAGGTCTATGACGTGAAGAACAAGACCAGCGAGTACATCGATACCCGCGAAATCACCACCAGCATCAAGACCCAGCTGATGAAGTCCGGTGTCGCCCGTTTCGCCAGCGACAACACCGCGATGCAGAGCCAGGTTGACCAGCTCAAGCTGCAAAACCAGAGTGGCCTGTACAAGAAAAGCACCGTGGCCAAGACCGGCAACATGATCGCCGCCCACTACCGTCTTGAAGGCTCAATCAGCTCGATCGTCAAGCGCAGCAGCGATTACAAGGACGTCTTCTACAAATTCAGCCTGCAACTGATCGACGTTGAAAGCGGTCTGGCCGAGTGGATGGACGAAAAAGAGATCCGCAAAACCACGGAGCGTTAATCGATGCGCGCATGGATTGGCATGATGGCCCTGGCTTGCGCGTTCAGCGTGCAAGCGGCCCCGAAAGTCGCGGTAGCGGATCTGGCGTATCAGGAACGGGTAGAGCAATACGTCCATACTATTTCGGCCCAGAGCAACCACAGCCAGAGCGATTACGGCTCCAGTGGTTCGTCCAGTTACGAAGAGTACGAAGCGACCAGCAGCTACATCGAGCAAGGCGAGCTGCGCAAATTCACCGGCGACATCAAGGGCGAGATCCTGCGCACCGGCATGTTCCAGCTGGTGCAGGGCACGCCTTACACCGCATCGTCCAAAGGTGATGTGTATGACGTGATCAAGCGCATCAAGGCCGGCAGCTTCAAGGGTGCCGACTATGTGCTGTTCGGCACCGTGTCAGACATCGACTTCACTCGCGATATGAACGAGCTGGCCAACACCGACAGCTATTCGGCGGTGCTGGGGCTGACGCTGGTGGCGGACTTCAGTCTGATCAACACCAAGACCTTCGAGATCACCTCGGCCTTCACGGCAATGGGCGAAGGTCAGGACACCAAACTGGTGAATGGCCGGGACATTCGGGTTTCCCTGAACCGCCCGCGGGTGGTGCGTGACGTGTCCAAGGCGCTGGGTGAGGACGTGGCTTCGCAACTGAGCCAACAGCTCGGTGGCGGTGGTTACGAACAGCCAGGCCAGGCGCCGCTGCGCAATAACCTGCCGCGGGATACGGCGCCGGTGATTCTGCGCTGATAGTTAAGCGAGTGAGCCGCTTTTCGTAGGAGCCAGGCTTGCCGTAATGCCAATGTAGGAGCGGGCTTGCCCGCGAAAGCGGTGTGTCAGGCAACATCAATGTTGACTGTACCGACGTCTTCGCGGGCAAGCCCGCTCCTACAGGGCGCCTTCGTCGGCAAGCCTGGTTCCTACAGGCCCGATTTTCCCCTAAGTGCCTGACGGTTTTACGCCGCTGCTTTGCGCAATGTCGCCATGAAAGCCGCCGCGCCGATGAACAGCCCGGCAAAGGTGCGGTTCATGCGCTTCTGCTGCTTGGGTGTACGCAACAAACGCAGGACCTTGGCCGCCAGCCCGGTGTAGCCGGCCATGACGATCAGGTCGACACAAATCATGGTCACCCCGAGGATCAGGTACTGGGCCACCAGCGGCGCGTGGGGATCAATGAATTGCGGCAGCACCGCGAGCATGAACACCAAGGCCTTGGGGTTGCTGACATTCACCAGAAAACCGCGGAACATCAGCGCCATCGGCTTGCCGATCTGCCGAATGGCTGCGTCGTCATTCATGTCATTGGGCAGCGCGCGCCATTGCTTGACCGCGAGGTAGACCAGATAGGCCACGCCGAACCATTTGATCGCATAGAAAGCGGTGGACGACGCCGCGAGGATCGCACCCACCCCGGCAGCGACAATTGCAATCTGCAACGCCAGGCCCAGTTGCAGGCCCAAGGCGTTCCAGTAACCGCGCCAGAAACCGTATTGCAGACCGCTGGACATCGACGCAATGGCGCCGGCACCGGGAGACAGACTGATTACCCAGCAGGCGGCAAAAAACGCCATCCATGTTTGAAGCTCCATTGCACACCTCGACTCAGACTCGTGACAGATGTCTAAGCTAATGTGCCTTTGGGGCGATGACTACCAATTTTTTGTAGGACAGAGCGACTGCCGACCAGCGTAGTCGGCTATTTTTCAAACCCGTTGGACGGGAACACATCGGTGCCGCGCCAGCGTCGAACCGAACGCTGGAAGAACAGGCTGTTGGGCACCTGCACCATGGCGCTGCCGGTACCGAGTTCCTCGGCTTCGATCAGCGTGGTGTAGAGCAGATTGATCGCCACCACCCGGCCTTTGACGCCGGGCTTGTCGGTAGTGTCCACCAACTCGACCACATCGCCGATACGGAATGGGCCGACGGTGAAGATCAGGATCGCGCACAGCAAGTTGGACAGCACGCTCCACATGGCGAAAAACGCCACGGCGGCCACCGCCACGAAACCGGACAATGCGGTCCAGAGCACCGTTGCCGACACCCCGAGGCGCTCCAGCACGAAAATCAGCGCGCTGCCCATGATCAGCCAGCGCAATCCACCGCGCAGTGGCATCAAAAACTGTGGCGGAAACGGGTAACGCTCGCCCAATCGCGTCAGGCATTTAGCGACGACACGCTGGGCGATATAGCCGGCCAGCAGGATCAGCAGGATTTGCACGACCAGCCAGATAGGATCGACCCACATCGCCGGCAACGGCAGCTTGAAGGCCTCCATCAGGACAGCGCCTCCAGCTCCGCCTGCATGCTTTCAAGCAGTTCGAGCGCTTCCATCCAGGCTTCTTCCAGTTCGGCTTCACGCACCTTCAGTTTGGCCTGCTCGGCCAGCAGATCACGCAATTCGTTCTTGCGCGCCGGCTCGTAAATATCGCTGTCGCCGAGGCTGGCATCGATCTTCGCCAGCTTCTCGTGCAGCTTGCCCAGTTCGGCTTCGAGCTTGTCGGCCTCACGCTTGTGCGGTGCCAGTTGCTGACGCAACGCGGCGGCGGCCTGGCGCTGGGCTTTCTTGTCGGTCTTGTCCGGGTTGCCCGGGGTATTGCTGACCGGCACGTTGCGCTGACGGTACTCCACCAGCCAACGGGCGTAGTCTTCCAGGTCGCCGTCGAACTCCTCGACCTTGCCGTCGGCCACCAGATAGAAATTGTCGGTGGTGCTTTTGAGCAAATGACGATCGTGGGAGACCACCAGAACCGCACCACTGAATTCCTGCAAGGCCATGGTCAGCGCCAGGCGCATTTCCAGGTCCAGGTGGTTGGTCGGTTCGTCGAGCAGCAACAGGTTCGGCCGGTCCCAGGCGATCAGTGCCAGGGCCAGTCGCGCTTTTTCGCCACCGGAAAAATTCAGCACCGGCTCATCGATGCGCGCACCCCGGAAGTCGAAACCACCGAGGAAGTCACGCAGCGTCTGCTCACGTTCGGTCGGCGCCAGGCGCTGCAAATGCAGCAACGGGCTGGCCTTGGAATCGAGGGAGTCCAGCTGGTGTTGGGCGAAGTAGCCGACCACGGTGTTCTCGCCCCGGGTCAGTCGGCCCGCCAATGGTTCGAGCTCACCGGAGAGGTTTTTGATCAGGGTCGATTTACCGGCACCGTTGGGGCCGAGCAAACCGATCCGCGCGCCAGGGGTCAGTTGCAGCCTGACCTTCTCCAGCACGGTTTTTTCGCCATAACCCAGGCGCGCATCCGACAGATCGATCAGCGGACTGGAAATCTTCGTCGACTCGCGGAAGACAAAGTCGAACGGCGAATCGACATGGGCGGCGGACAGCTCTTCCATCCGTTCCAGCGCCTTGATCCGGCTCTGGGCCTGACGGGCCTTGGTGGCCTGGGCCTTGAAGCGGGCGATGTAGCTTTCCATGTGCGCACGTTGCGCCTGCTGCTTCTCGTAGGCTTGCTGTTGCTGGGCCAGACGTTCGGCGCGGGCCCGTTCAAACGCTGTATAACCGCCGCGATACAGGGTGATCCTGCGTTGATCGACGTGGGCCACATGATCGACCACGGCATCGAGGAAGTCCCGGTCGTGGGAAATCAGCAACAAGGTGCCGGGGTAGCTGTTGAGCCACTCTTCGAGCCAGATGATGGCATCAAGGTCCAAGTGGTTGGTCGGTTCGTCGAGCAGCAACAGGTCCGAGGGGCACATCAAAGCCTGCGCCAGATTCAGACGCATCCGCCAGCCACCAGAGAAATCTCCTACTTGCCGGTCCATTTGCTCGTTGGTGAAGCCAAGGCCTGCCAGCAGCTTTCGCGCCCGGGCATCAGCGGTGTAACCGTCGGCGCTGTCGAGTTCCGAGTGCAGGCGGGCCTGAGCGGCACCGTCATGGGCCGCTTCGGCCGCTGCCAGGTCACGTTGCACCTGGCGCAGGCGCAAGTCGCCATCGAGCACATAATCGACCGCCAGGCGTTCGAGAGTGTCGACCTCCTGGCGCATGTGGGCGATGCGCCAGTCGGCCGGCAGGAAGCAATCACCCGAGTCCGGGTGCAACTCGCCCCGAAGCAAGGCGAACAGGCTCGATTTGCCGGCGCCGTTGGCACCGATGAGGCCGGCTTTGTGGCCGGCATGCAGGGTCAGCTCGGCGTCTTCTAGCAGACGTTGCGGGCCACGCTGTAAAGTCAGGTTCTGAAGTCGAATCATAATGGCGGCGGAGTCTACCAGCTTCGCTCGCAACTGGCGCGAGTAGCACTATGTCCTCTGACCTGTGGAGCTTTTCCGTTACCACTTACTCCCTTCGTGGCGTTGAACACGCGTGCCTGCAATTGCAGTCGACGGGTGTGAACGTGTGTCTGCTGCTGTGCGGGTTGTGGCTGGGAGAACGTGGCGTTACCTGCAACGAACAACGCTTGCAGCTACTTCGCGACGTAGCCGGGCCTTGGGATGCGGATGTTGTGCAACCGTTGCGCGCCTTGCGCCTGCAATGGAAAGCCGCCGCTAGCGAGGATGCCGGGCTGAATGCTTTGCGCGAACAAGTGAAGTCACTTGAGACGGAAGCCGAACGGCACGTGTTGTTGCGACTGGAACGTTTGGCCCAGAGTTGGCCGCAGTGTGAGGCGACCGATCTAACGGCCTGGCTGGAAGGTGTGACGGCGGGCGCCGTCAACCTGGACCGCGACGCGCTGCATCAGCTGCGCGTCGCGGCAACCGGCGCTTAGGAAGCGCTGGTTGGGGTGGTGCTGGTGCTCGACGATGCAGCTGGCGTTGGCGCAGGCGTAGCTGTCGAGGTGGTCGCGGCTGGTGCAGGCGAAGCCGATGCAGCCGGGGCCGGGGTTGCTGGCTTGGCAGCAGGTGCGGCCGTCGGCTTTGCAGCAACGACTGGTTTTTTCACGGCCGGTTTTGCTGCTGGCTTGGCGGCAGGTTTTGCAGCGGGTTTGGCAGCGGCGGGTTTGGCGGCAGCTTTTACAGCAGGTTTCACTGCCGGTTTTGCAGCAGGCTTGGCTGCAGCGGTTTTAGCCGCGACAGGTTTAGCGGCTGGCTTGGCAGCAGGTTTCGCCGCGGCAGCTTTGGCTGCTGGTTTAGCGGCCGGTTTTGCCACTGCAGTTTTCGCCACTGCAGGTTTCGCCACGGCCGGTTTCGCCACGGCCGGTTTCGCAGCAGTGGTTTTTGCAGCCGGTTTAGCGGCAGCTGTTTTGGCAGCAACTGGCTTGGCGGCGGGTTTGGCAGCCGTCGTTTTAGCCGCCGGTTTCGCCGCGCTGGCAGCGACTGGTTTTTTCGCCGCAGGTTTTGCGGCTGGCTTGGCTGCGGCTTTGACCGGTGCCTTGGCGGCAGGCTTGGCCGGCGCTTTTGCAGCAGCCGGTTTGGCAGCGGCTTTCTTCGCAGGTGCCGCAGCTGGCTTGGCCGAACGCAGGGACAACGCCTTGCCGACAGCCTCTTGGACACGACCGACACCCTGGGCCAGTTTCAGGCTTTCTTGGGCGTCGCGCTTGAGTTGCAGGATGTAGCTGCGCGTTTCGGACTGACGATCCTTGAGGGCGTCGAGCAGGTCCTCAAGTTCTTTCACCGCATCTTTGGCCTTGGCTTGTGCCTTGGCTTTGCCGGCCGCCGCAGCGTCCTGCAATTTGGTGCGGGATTTGTGCAGTTTCTCCTGCGCTTTTCCGCGCTGCTTTTCCAGTTTGGCGAGCAGTTTTTCAGCATCAGCCAGGGCTTGGGAACAAGCGTTTTCCAAATGCTCGAGCAGGCTGCCCGAGAGTTGTTGGAGTAAGTGCAACGGAGTATTTACTGGCTTCTTGGTGGCCGACATGGTTTACCTCCTGGCTGGCGTTAATGCGGCTCATACTAGACCTCTGCTGCTGCCGCCGCTAGGGCATGTTGACAGTATCGAAAGCGCTGCGTTGCAACGAAGTCAAAATGTTCTGTGCTGATGTAAAACCAGTTCACCTTCGAGCGCATTCACACTGGCATAATCCTGCGCATCTCAGGCCGGAGAGTGCCCATGTCGCGCTACTTTTTTTTATCGCTGTGCGTGTTTTTTTCCGTGGCCCAGGCCGCCGAAAAAACCACCACGAATGACGCTCACGATCTGGCTTACAGCCTGGGTGCGAGCCTTGGCGAACGCTTGCGCCAGGAGGTTCCGGATCTGCAATTGCAAGCACTGCTCGACGGTTTGCAACAAGCCTATCAAGGCAAGCCGCTGGCGTTGAAAGACGAGCGGATCGAACAGATTCTTGCCGAGCATGAAGCCCGGGTCGCCGAGCAACCCGCCGTCCCGCAAAGCGAAGTCGCCCTCGAAAAAGAGCGGCGTTTTCTCGCCGAAGAAAAAGCCAGGCCGGGGGTTCGCGAATTGGCGGATGGCATATTGCTGACAGAGCTGACGCCGGGCACCGGCGCCAAGGCGGGTCCAGGCGGCAAGGTCCAGGTGCTGTATATCGGACGCTTGCCTGACGGCACAGTGTTCGACCAGAACAGCCAGCCGCAGTGGTTCAATCTTGATAGTGTGATCGCGGGCTGGCGCAGTGCATTGCAAGACATGCCGGTCGGCGCGAAATGGCGCCTGGTGATTCCATCGGCGCAAGCCTATGGCGCCGACGGTGCCGGCGACTTGATCGCGCCGTTCACGCCGCTGGTATTCGAAGTCGAATTGCGTGGTGCTACAAGCTGAGTACCGGAAACGAAAACGGTGCGCATTGCGCACCGCTTTTGGTTTCTTGCTGGAAGGGGGTTTCTGGCCGGGAAGGGTTCAGGCCTGAACCGAACTCTCTTCCTTGTGGGCGGTGTGCAGCACTTCGATCAGGCAATCTTCCAGTTCGAAGCGTTCACGCAGTTGGCTGCCCAGTTTTTCCAGCGCTTCGGCGAAACGCTCGGTGTCGTTGCAGTCACCCTTGTGACAATGATCATTGAACGACAGCGCCATCTCGGTGCTCACATCGATACGCGGGTTGATCTGCTTCACCAGTTCAAGGCCGCCATCGTCGCCAAAGGCCTTGGCCTCATTGACCAGATGCTCACTCACTTCGAAATGCCAGGCCGAAACGTAATCGACAAGAATCTCGCAAAACCGACCGTTCAAGGACTTGTCGGCGAAAGCCGGTTTGGCATTTCGCAAGTCGTGAAACGCCTTTACCAACTCTTCACGCTCTTGTAGCCAGCGGTCAATGAGCTTATGAACCCCACCCCAGCGTTCCTGAGCATTCTGACAACTATCTAACATGGCGATCTCTCTTCCCTAATGGGTCATGCCGTTCTACACCTGCCGCACGATTCGGCGGTCTTGGCCAGGCAGATCAGCAACGAGCAACATAAATCCAATGACACGTGCGGGCCAGATTATGCCCGCGCGCCCATGGCTTCAAGGTACGCAGGAGATAAAGTTCATACAAGTGTTTAATCGCCCGCCAGCACCCGGTGCGACGACTCGCCGCTGAGCGGTCGCTGACACGCGACCCAGACAAGGCGCAACAACTGATGCCCACCCAGGATCATCATCGCCACGAAGAACAGCAGGCTCCACTCCGGGATGCTCAGGTCGAACAACGTCCACGAAATTTCCGCGCAGTCCGCGGTTCCCTTGAACATTCGCTGCACGACACACATCCATGGCGTACTGGCGAACAGATCGGCCAGATTGGGCGAGCACGCCGATAGCTGATGCACCGAATCACTCTGCAACACAACCTGTCGCCACGCCGTGGCGGTACCCGCCAGACTGCAGAGCAGACCCAGCAGCCAATACAGGAACGATCCGAAGCGACCAGGCCCCTGCACTGAAGCCGTCAGACAGATACCCGCAAGCAGCGCCAGGCAAACCCGCTGCAACAGGCACAACCCGCAAGGCTTGAGGCCGACCGCATATTCCAGGTAATAGGAAACGCCCAAGGCCAGGGCACCTGCAATGAAAACCATGAAAAACAAGGAGCGTGAGCAGGCCAAAGACATGGCTTTTCCGTAACTGTAGAGACAAGCGGTTACGGTAGAGGAAAGCGCAGCAGCCTTTCAAGGCGGGCGAGCACGGACACTTCACCAGAAGTGTAGGGAATTCCCGACAGGGTCGAGAGGACTTGATGTAGTCTGCTGTAGGACGTTGCGCACGAAGGACTACAACGCAAAAACAGTGGCGGATTTGGAACGACTGCGCTCTTTTAACAAGATCAAAAGATCGCAGCCTTCGGTGGCTCCTACAGGTGACCTCAAGCGTGAGCCGACACCGGCAGCGGCGCCGCCAGCAAACGCTCATCCAGCAGGCCCAACCCCTCCTGGAACAGTTGATTACTGCGCTCGGTATCACCCAGTTGCGCCAACAACCGTGCCAGTTCGGCGCAGGCTTCAGGATTGCGCTGCACACGCAGACTGCTTTCCAGATAGTCCCGGGCCTTGCCCCACAGACTGCTTTGCAGACACAAACGGCCCAACGTCAGCAACAGGCTCGGGTCGGCCGGATGATCCTTGAGCCAACCCTCGGCAGTGTGCAGTTGCCTGGCCGGATCGCTGCCGCGAACCAGTCCGTACAGACGTGCCAAATGACTGTCGTACTTGCGCTTGAGGGCCCCACGCAAGAGTTCTTCAGCCTCGACCTGCGCCCCCAGTTGCCGTAATTGCTCTGCATAGGCCAGCACCAGTGGTGGCTCCTGGCGCTGGGCAGCGGTGAGTTGCTGCCAGGCACGATTGAGCGATTGCAAGCCGACCGTCCCGTCCTCTTCCCGGTGCGCCGCCAACGACAGATTCTCACCCCAGGCCCGGCGCTCCAGTTCAGCCAACTCGGCTGGTGGCAGCACCTTGTCCTTGCGTAACTCGGGCAACAAGCGAATCACTGCCGACCAGTCGCCCCGCTGCTGATGCAGGCGTTGCAACTGGCGCAGGGTCTGGACGTTATGAGGATGACGTTCGTGCATGGCTTGCAGGGTGACCAGCGCGCCGTCAGTGTCGCCGCGGTCGGTCTGCAATTGGGCATGGCTCAAGGCAATCGCCAGCTCGGC
Source organism: Pseudomonas frederiksbergensis (assembly GCF_017114915.1). GTDB lineage: Bacteria > Pseudomonadota > Gammaproteobacteria > Pseudomonadales > Pseudomonadaceae > Aquipseudomonas > Aquipseudomonas frederiksbergensis_I. The sequence continues at coordinate 87,732 of NZ_JAAUOE010000017.1, read as the reverse complement.
CTGGGGCTGACGCTCCAGGGCGCGTTCCAGCAAGTTGTCGCTTTCCTCGTAGCGACCTTGTTCGTTCGCGGCGCGGGCAGCACCCAGGTAGTAGAGCAGCGGCTGACGCTCGGCCTCCGCTGCGCGATGCAGATGACGCTGCGCACTGGCCCAGCGGCCTTCGGCCAGATCCAGCTGGCCGTGTTCGATCGCCACTTGCACCCGTCGACTGCGATTGCGCCGCGACCATGGATTGACCACTCCACCGGAAGTCGTCACCAGTTCGATCAATGCCTTGACGCCCCAGAACACCAGCCACAGCACCGCCACCAGGGCCAGGGTCGCCCACAGGCTCGATTCATAACGAAAGGTCTTGTAGGCGATCAGCACGTAGCCGGAATGCTCCGCAATCGCCAGCCCCAGCGCGGCGGCAGCGGCGATGACCACGAACACGATCACATAAAGGCGCTTCATGGCGTGGTCTCCTGCGCAGAGCTCGCGGCAGGTTTGGCCAGAGGTTTCACCGAGTCCTCGGCGTTGACGTTGCGCCGCTCAAGGTAAGCCTGAACGGCGCTCAACGTGCCCGTCAGATCCGGCGTGACCACCGTGACCGGCTGCTTGCTCAACTCGGACACCTGCTCCAGCATGATCTTGCTCTGAGGGTTGTCCGGGTTGAAATTACCCTTGAGCACATCCCGCGCCTCGGCCAGCGCCTGGGTGTAAACCGCGGCTTGGCCATTGAGCGCAGCCCACTGCGCCTGCTCCAGCGCCAGGCTCAAGGCCAGACGCACCTGGCTCAGGCTCTGCCCTGCCAGCAATGGACGGACATTCTTGTCGGCGTTGAAATCGATGCGGATGTAACGCGAGATCTCATCCCACCATTGCGCCCAGCGACTGGCACCGTCGCCATCGGCCGTCAGACCCAGCAGGGACTCACCGCGATCCTTGTACTCGGGCGCCAGCTCGGTGAGGTTGATCACCTGATCGCGCAACGCCCCCAAGCGCAAGAACAACCCGGTGCGATCCGGCTGCTCGGTACTGCGCAGCGCCACCAGGGTTTTGGCCACTTGCTCGCGAGCGGCAAATGCCCCCGGGTCGTTCTGTTCACGGAGAATTTCATCGGCGCCCTGCACCAGGGCCTGGGCGCTGCTGACGTCCTGCAAGGCCGACAGACGCAGGCTGGCCAGACGCAGCAAATGCTCGGCCTCGGCCAAACGCCAATCCTTGCGGCTGGCACCGAGGACGGTTTCCAGGCGTTGATTCAAGCGTTGCTGATCGCCCTGAAGTTGAATGACCAAACGACTGCGCGCATCGAGTTCCTCGGCGGCAGGCATTTGTTCGAGACGAGCCGTCAGGCGTTGCTCATTGAGCTTCAGGCTCTGTGCCTGATCGTTCAACGCCTGTACCTGACTCAACTGTTGTTGGTGAGTGGCTTGCAGGTGGCGCACCTGCCAGACTCCCCAACCGCCCACCGCAACACCGGCAGCGCCCAACAGCAGCGCGGCGATTGCCAGCCCATTGCCTCGGCGCTGCCCGGCAGCAGGTGACCCGGTTTCAACCGATGCTTCAACCGGCGCATCAAGCACGGGCTGGACGTTATCTTTAGGCAAGGCTGTTTCGCTCACGTATCCATCCTTTGCATTAGAAAACGGGCACGGGGTGCTCCCGTAACGCCGTCAGCAAGGCCGCGGCACTGGCGCCACGACAATCCACAACTGTTTGGGCCCCGGCGGCGCGTGCCAGCTCGGCGACCCTGGGGCTTGGAACAAACAACGGCAGCCGCGCCATGACCGGCCAGGCATCGCCGGCCAATCGGTGCAGGTGCTCGAAACCCTGTCCACTGCTGACCACCAGCCCGTTCAAGTGTTCCGCTTCGATCCGCTCAGGCAGCGTCGCTGGCGGGTACTGTGGCAGGCCGCGCCGGTACAACTCCAGATACTCGACACTAGCACCAAGCTCGCGCAAACGCTCAGCCAGCAACTCGCGCCCACCCTCCCCGCGCATGATCAGCACCTGTGGGTCGGGCCCGGCGATAGCCTCGCGCAACCGTGGAAGCTCAAGCAAGGCTTCGCTGTCATCGCCGTCGACCGGAAAGCTCACCTCCAGCCCGTTAGCCTCGAGGATCTGCGCCGTCGCCGCGCCCACGCTGAACCATCTCGGAACCGGTGGTTGCGACCAGAACTGTTTAATCAAATCGACAGCGATTCTGGCGGCCGGCTTGCTGACCACAATCACCGCGCAGTAGCGGTCCAGGCTGCAAATCACTTCGCGTATTGTGGCAGAGACAGCAATGGGCTCGATGTCCAAAAGCGGCAAGCTGCTACTGAAAACCCGCGCTTCGGCCAGCACCCGGGCAAGCGCTGCCGACTCGTCTGCCGGACGCGTCAGCAGCAGACGCCAACCAGTCACTCGTGCCCTGCCTCGCCATAGACTGCTTTGAGAATGGCGTCGGCGCCCTGGCTCAGCAGGTCTTCAGCCACCTGCACCCCCAAAGCCTCGGCCTTGCTGCGTGGCGCTCGGGCCTCGGCGCTGAGCAGCAGGCCGCCGTTCGGATCGCCCACCAGACCGCGCAACCAGATCTGCTCGCCTTCAAGCACGGCGTAGCAAGCGATCGGCACCTGGCAGCCGCCATTCAAATGTTTGTTCAAGGCACGTTCAGCAGTGACACGAATGGCCGTGTCCTGGTGATGCAGCGGCGCCAGCAGCGCATGAATTTCAGTGTCGGCGCTGCGGCACTCGATACCGACCGCGCCCTGGCCACCGGCCGGCAGGCTGTCATCGACACTGATGGCCGAGGTGATGCGGGCTTCGAAGCCCAGGCGAATCAAACCCGCCGCGGCGAGGATGATGGCGTCGTATTCGCCGGCATCGAGCTTGGCCAGACGGGTGTTGACGTTGCCACGCAGGAAGCGGATTTCCAGGTCCGGGCGGCGGGTCAGCAACTGAGCCTGGCGACGCAGGCTGGAAGTGCCGACGATGCTGCCCGGCGGCAACTCATCCAGGCTGGCGTAGGTATTGGAGACAAATGCATCGCGCGGGTCTTCGCGCTCGCAGATGCAGAACAGACCGAGGCCTTCGGGGAAGTCCATCGGCACGTCTTTCATCGAATGCACGGCGATGTCGGCTTCGTTTTCCAGCAGCGCGGTTTCCAGTTCCTTGACGAACAGGCCCTTGCCGCCGATTTTCGACAGGGGCGAATCGAGCAGCTTGTCGCCGCGACTGACCATGGGCACCAAGGTCACGAGCAGGCCCGGATGGGCCTGCTCCAGACGAGCCTTGACGTATTCGGCCTGCCACAGGGCAAGAGCACTTTTGCGGGTGGCGATGCGGATTTCGCGAGAGGACATGGATCAATCAATCCGTACTGAATAGATACGGCGGATAATAACAGCTCAGCCAAATCCGCTTTGACTTGTATCAGAAACTGCATGGCCTCCCTGGCATTCAATGTCCGGAAACAGGGTAGAAATTCGCCCTTTAAAGCTGTTGCATCATTTTGCGCACACCGGCCACATGGCGTCGGCTGACGATCAGGGCGTCACCGTTCAGGCCTTTGAGGAACAGCTGAAAATGCCCCAGAGGCGTGCGTTGCAGCCGTTCGATGCGTTCGCGGGCCACCAGTGCGTTGCGGTGGATCCGCACGAAACGGTCGCCGAACTCATCTTCGAGCGCCTTGAGCGGCTCATCCAGCAACACTTCGCCGCCTTCATGGCGCAAGGTCACGTACTTGTGGTCGGCAATAAAGTAGACCACCTGACCCAACGGGATCAGTTCAATACCTTTACGGGTACGGGCGCTGATATGGCTGCGGGGGCCGCTGCCCGTTTCGGCGGCGGGACGAGTCAGCGCCGCAAGCTGTACGCGATTGGGGCGTTCGGCTTTCTTCAATGCTTCGTGTAACTGTTCTGTGCGCACTGGCTTCACCAGATAGCCCACGGCGCTGGCCTGTAGGGCTTCCACGGCAAATTCATCGGGCCCTGTGCAAAAAACCACGGCGGGCGGGGTTTCGCGTTCGCACAATCGTGCCGCCACTTGCAGGCCATCGAGGCCCGGCATGCCAATATCGAGCAGTACGATATCCGGCTTGTGGCTGTCGATCAGTGCCAACGCCTCTTCGCCATTCGTGGCGCTTGGCTCCAGGACGTTGTATCCCTCGAGTTCGCCGACCATTCGGCTCAGGCGCTCGCGGGCCAGGGGTTCGTCATCAACGATCAGGACATTCATATTGCGCTGGATTCCTGCGTGAGTCTCGCACAAAGATAGCGTAGACAGGTGAAGTGACGTCCGTCACCGCGATCCACGCTAAGACTAGCGCGAGGGCCAAAAAGTGCCGCGAGACCGGCGGCTAAATTTTCATCTGCCGGGTAACTGACGGCCCAGGCCCGCGTTGGCGAGACATCGCCATAGGGTTTGGTGATACACAATATGAACACCCCTCTTCTCTCTATAGTCAGCTGCAGCATCGAGAAGTGCGCTGATCCTAATGTCCAACTGTAGACGGTTGCCGGGACGATATTGCTCAATTGATAAATATCGTTGCGCAATTTCCACACTGCTTGCTCCGAGCAGGGGGCGCGCCATGGGAAAAAAACCTGTCGACCAGTGTCAGCGACAGGATTGGCAACCCTGTTATTATCCGCGACAGCGTTCCACACCATCTTTCTTCAAGCCGATACGAGCGAATTCATGAGCACTGACAAGACCAATCAGTCCTGGGGCGGCCGCTTCAGTGAACCCGTCGACGCCTTCGTCGCCCGCTTCACCGCCTCCGTCACCTTCGACCAGCGCCTGTATCGCCACGACATCATGGGCTCGATCGCCCACGCCACCATGCTGGCCAAGGTCGGCGTGCTGACCGATGCCGAGCGCGACAGCATCATCGATGGCCTGAAGACCATCCAGGGTGAAATCGAGGCCGGCCAGTTCGACTGGCGCATCGACCTCGAAGACGTGCACATGAACATCGAGGCGCGTCTGACCGACCGCATCGGCGTGACCGGTAAAAAGCTGCACACCGGCCGCAGCCGTAACGACCAGGTCGCTACCGACATCCGTCTGTGGCTGCGTGACGAGATCGACCTGATCCTGGGCGAAATCACCCGCCTGCAACAAGGTTTGCTGGAGCAGGCCGAGCGCGAAGCCGGCAGCATCATGCCGGGCTTCACTCACCTGCAAACCGCGCAACCGGTAACCTTCGGGCACCACATGCTGGCCTGGTTCGAAATGCTCAGCCGCGACTATGAGCGCCTGGTGGACTGCCGCAAGCGCACCAACCGCATGCCGCTGGGCAGCGCCGCGCTGGCCGGCACCACCTACCCGATCGATCGTGAGTACACCGCGCAGCTGCTGGGCTTCGACGCTGTCGGCGGCAACTCTTTGGACAACGTGTCCGATCGCGACTTCGCCATCGAGTTCTGCTCGGCCGCGAGCATCGCGATGATGCACTTGTCGCGTTTCTCCGAAGAGTTGGTGTTGTGGACCAGCGCGCAGTTCCAGTTCATCGATCTGCCGGACCGTTTCTGCACCGGCAGCTCAATCATGCCGCAAAAGAAAAACCCGGACGTGCCGGAGCTGGTTCGCGGCAAGACTGGCCGTGTATTCGGCGCACTGATGGGTCTGCTGACCCTGATGAAAGGTCAGCCCCTGGCCTACAACAAGGACAACCAGGAAGACAAGGAACCGCTGTTCGACGCCGCCGACACCCTGCGCGACTCGCTGCGGGCCTTTGCCGATATGATCCCGGCGATCAAACCCAAGCACGCCATGATGCGCGAAGCGGCCCTGCGCGGTTTCTCCACGGCCACCGACCTGGCCGACTACCTGGTGCGCCGTGGCCTGCCGTTCCGTGATTGCCACGAGATCGTTGGCCATGCGGTGAAATATGGCGTGGACAGCGGCAAGGACCTGGCGGAAATGAGCCTGGAAGAACTGCGCAAGTTCAGCGACCAGATCGAGCAGGACGTGTTTGCCGTGCTGACCCTGGAAGGTTCGGTAAATGCCCGTGACCACATCGGCGGGACCGCGCCAGCGCAGGTCAAGGCTGCCGTGGCTCGCGGTCAGGCGTTGCTGGCCAGCCGCTAAAAGCTTCGCGGGCAAGCCTCGCTCCAGGTTCTGTGTTGTTCGCACCGTTGCGGCACGACGTATACCCCTGCAGGAGCGAGGCTTGCCCGCGAAGGCATCCTCAAGATCGTTACACAATCTATTTCCTGGACGCGATCATCGCCAGAAACGCGGGCATTGCTGCGTCCTTGTCTGCCGCAATTCGCTGCACGTTCGGACTCTGCCCCAGACGCTCCAGCAGCGCCCTGGCCGCCGGCATCTCAGCCAACAGATCGATATCGAACAACTTCTGTGCCACGGCACAGGCCATCGGCACGCTGTACAGGAAATACAAATCCGCAATGCTGAGACTGTCGCCCGCGACGTAAGGGGCGAACTTGCCGTGCCTGCCCAGTGAGGCGAACCCCAGCAGCAGTTCGGTCTTGGTCTTGTCCTTGATCGCCTCCGGCACTGACATGCCGAAAAATGCTTCGGGGTAGCAGGCGCGCGCCGGCAGTTCGATGTACAGCTCGATTTCCTTGGCCAAAGCCAGGGTCTGCGCTCGCTCGAAGGGCTCACTCGGCAGCAGTGGCGTGCCTTTCTGGCTCTGCTCGAGGTACTCGAGAATCACGCTGGTTTCGTTGACGAAACCCTGTTCGACGCCCAGTACAGGAACCTTGCCGCGCGGGCTGATGGCCAGCGACTCGGGGCTGGTGCCTGGGTAAAACGGCACTTCTTCAAACGACAGTCCCTTCTCCAGCAACGCCAGCTTGACCATGTTGTAGTAGTTGCTGACGCAAAATCCATAAAGCTTGAGCATTACATAGCCTCCAGGCCGTGCAGGGGGTTGGCAGCCCAGAGTTATAGAACGTCCGGGCACTTCTTGCCAGCAGCATCACAGCGCTGAATGCAGGTAAACTGGCCGCCTTTCCTTGAGGAGCCTGCCATGAGCGAGCCAAACGATATCGACAACGACGAAGAAGAGTTCGCCGAAACGACATTGATCGAAGCGATCGAGAACCAGATCGAGAGCGATAACCCGCCAGCGGCCAAGGCGACCTTCAACAAGCTGACCCTGGTCGGTTACGAGCGCGACGACATCCTTAATCTGATGGCTCATGTACTGGCTTACGAGATCGACGCCATGCTCGATGAAGACCGTGCGTTCGACACCCAATGGTATGAAGCGGCGCTTCGCGCTTTGCCGGAGTTGCCGGCGGAAAAGCAATAATCTCAACCCCCTGTAGGAGCGAGGCTTGCCCGCGAAGAACGATGATGCGGTTTTTCAGGAAGACCGCAGCGGGGCCTTCGCGGGCAAGCCTCGCTCCTACAGAAATCACCCCGCTGCCCGCACCACCCGCCGGGTAAGCGAAAAAACCCTGTTGCGAGCACTGGACATGCCTCACCGACGGGTTCACCTTAGGGGCGCTGTCGTCTAATTCCTAGAAAGTCTGGAGTCCTTATGTCGCTTACCCCTGAGCTGGTTGCCGAACTGGAAATCCTCGCACTCTTCAACCTGGACAGTTCCCAGGAAGGTTTGAAAATTCATCAGACCGCTGCCCCGAAAGCCATTGCCGCCGCCCAAAGACTGTTCGACAAAGAATTGATCACCCAGCCCGATGGCGGTTACCTGACCAGCCTGGGGCGTGACGCCGCCCAAAATGTACAAACCGTTCTAACCATTCTGTCCGTGCGGGAAACAGCCTGAGCATCACGCATCGCCCACGGAAAGCTCTGTCACGGGATTTCCGCGGGCACACTCCGTTGCCCGCTGTCGCCCGACAATAGAAATCTGACGCCAGAAAAACAAATTCAGCTTAAAAGTCCCGAGGCCGAGGCGCTAAACTGCCCCTCTTCCCGAGCCCTCCCACGTCCGAGCCCCGCGAGCCGGATTGAGCTGACATGACCCGCACCCATGAAATCCGCCCCGATCTGGACGAGGGAATCGACCGCAAGGTTCTCAGCCAGCTGCGCGCCCGTTTTCTGAAGCTCAACGAGGGCCGCATGGCTCGTGCCATGGAAGGGTTGTCGCCCCGCCAGCAAGCGGTGCTGACCCTGTTGCCGCTGTTTTTCCACGTCAATCATCCGCTGTTGCCAGGTTACGTTTCGGGTAGCACCCCGGCCGGACTGTCGAATTACGACCCCGACGCCAACACCCTCGCCGAAGCTCAACGCCTGACCCGTTCGTTTTCCTACAAGCCACGCCACGGCAGCAACCCGCCGAGACCGATTCACGGCCTGTTCCTGATGGGCAGCCTTGGCACCCTGGCCCAGGCCGATCAAAGCGACATGGATGTATGGGTCTGTCATGCCCCGGACTTGAGCGAAAGCGAACTCACTGAGCTGCGCAAAAAATGCCAGCTGCTGGAAGCCTGGGCGGCCAGCCAAGGCGCCGAGGCGCATTTTTTCCTGATCGACCCGGCCCGCTTCGTGCTCGGCGAGCGCGATACGCAGTTGAGTTCGGAGGACTGCGGCACCACCCAGCACTATCTGCTGCTGGACGAGTTCTACCGCACCGCGATCTGGCTGGCCGGGCGCACACCGATCTGGTGGCTGGTACCGGTTTACGAAGAAGCGGCGTACGACCGTTACACCCACACGCTGCTGTCCAAGCGCTTCATCCGTGCCGATGAAACCCTGGACCTGGGGCATCTTTCGTACATCCCGCCCGGGGAATTCATCGGTGCCGGGCTTTGGCAGTTGTTCAAAGGCATCGAGTCACCGTACAAGTCGGTGCTCAAACTGTTGCTGACCGAGGTCTACGCCAGCGAACACCCCAAGGTCCACTGCCTGAGCCTACGTTTCAAGCAAGCGGTGTTTGCCAATCAACTGGACCTCGATGAGCTGGACCCGTACATGGTGGTTTACCGGCGCATCGAGGAATACCTCACGGCACGGGGTGAACCGGAGCGGCTTGAGCTGGTACGTCGCGCGCTGTACCTGAAGGTCAACCGCAAGCTCACTGGCAGCAGCGCCCGCACCCAGAGCTGGCAGCGTTCGTTGCTCGAACGCCTGGCCCGTGAATGGCATTGGGATCAGCGTCAGCTGGCGTTGCTCGACAGCCGCAGCCAATGGAAAGTCCGCCAGGTCAGTGCCGAACGCCGGGCTTTGGTCGGCGAGCTGAATTACAGCTACCGCTTCCTGACGCAGTTTGCCCGCCACGAGCAGACCGTCAACCTGATCAACAAACGTGACCTCAATGTGCTGGGCCGGCGGTTGTACGCGGCCTTCGAACGCAAGGCCGACAAGGTCGAATTCATCAACCCAGGCATCGCCCCCGATCTGGCCGAAGACACCTTGACGCTGGTGCAGGCCCCGAACAAGAGAGAGCCGGGGCAAACCCAATGGGGTTTGTACAATGGCAGCCTGACCGCCCATGAGTGGGAACATTTCGCGCCGATCAAGCGCAGCCGCCAGCTACTCGAACTGCTCACCTGGTGCCACCGCAACGGTGTGATCGACAGCAGCACCCGTCTGGCCCTGCACCCCGGCAGCAGCGACTTGAGTGAATTCGAACTGTTCAACCTGCTCGGCAGCCTGCAACAAAGCATCGCTTTACCCTTGACCACGGTCGCCGAAGAGCCTTTGCTGCGCGCCAGCGTGCCGAGCGAAATACTGATTCTGGTTAACGTCGGCGTCGATCCGCTCAAGCACCATCGCGACCTGAACATCCTGATGACCACCGAGCGCACCGATTCCCTGAGTTACGCCGGCGTGCGGGAAAACCTGGTGCTGACCCTGGATCAGGTCACGCTCAACAGCTGGAACGAGGTGCTGGTCAGCCGCTTTGACGGCCCCCATGCCCTGCTCGACTGCCTGCGCGATTACCTCAACAGCCTGCCGGACGGGCCACAGCAGCCCAAGCTGCGGGTGCGGTGCTTCTGTCACAACCGCGCGCAATTTATCGCCCGGCGGGTCGAAGAAGTTTTCGACACCGCGCAGAACCTGCTGCTGAGCAAGCTCAATCACCGTTACCTGATTCAGGTCCAGCAGCATTACCACGTGCTGGAGCTGGTGCCCGGTGAGGTCAATCACATTGCCCTCGCCACGCTGCCGGCGCTGTTCGACTACCTGGGCGAAGAACTGGCGAGCTACAGCCCGCTGCATCTGGATCCGATGGCGCTGGAAGACCACGATCTGGCGCTGATCCTGCCCATGGGGCAACCCGACTGCGTTCAGGTGTTCTACCGGATCAACGAACACCAGGCTGATCTGTACGTTCTGGATGAATTCAATGCCCTGTGGCAGCAGCGCTTGCCCTGGCACGACGAACAAAGCCTGCTGGTGCCGTTGCAACGTTTCCTGCAATCGATCCAGTACCGGCGCGATGCCTTGCTGCCGATGGACGCCGCTCAGCCGTTGAGCGTGGAGACTTTGTATTACCAGTTGTTGCCTTCAGGTACCACGCGGGCGCGCCGGATCGAACCCCGGCCTGCACCGCAAATCCCGGTCAACAAACCGTTCTATGACGTGCAGGCGATCGTCGGCAAAGCCGCACCGGGGCAGGTGCAGGTCACGTTGTATTGCAATCAGCGGGAGTTTTCAGAGCTGGAACATGGCGACCAACTGTTCAGTGTGGTCGCCCGGGAAATCGTCGAGCAGCGCCGCGAGACCGAGCGCTATCGCTGCTACATCACCGACCTGGACCTGTCGGGCCTGCTCGGTGATGGTCAGGGTTCCAGCAATCTGTATTTGCGCTACAAGGCCGACCTGGAGCGTGCATTGAACGAGGCGCTCGAGCAGGTCTGAGAGGCTTTATTCCGGGAAGTCGCCGCCATTGGCCGGCTGCGATTCGACTGCCAGCAAGGTCAATTTCAGGGTTTTTCCGCCCGGAGCTGGCCAGTCAATGTGCTGACCGACCTTCAGACCCAGCAGTGCGCTGCCGACTGGCGCCAGAATGGAAATCTTGCCTTCGTCGGCGTTGGCATCCTTGGGGTAAACCAACGTCAGGTGATAGTCCTTGCCGCTGCTTTCTTCACGGCAATGCACTTTGGAATTCATGGTCACGACATCGGCTGGCACCTCTTCGTGACCGACCAGGGTATCGGCGCGATCCAGTTCGGTTTGCAGCGCGATAACGCCCGGCAGCGTGTCATCCAGGCTGTCGATCAGGCGCTCCAGACGTTGCACGTCCAGACGGGTAAGGGTGATGGAAGGTGCGGTCATGATCAGGGCAGACTCCTTTCTTCTGCACGAAAAAAGCAAAACCCCGCCAGAAAAAAAGGCGGGGTTTTCACGAGCCTCGATGGGTTGAGGCGTATCTGGACACTATCACAGCTCAATAAATAAACAAGCCGGTGGCGACCACCGTCCAGCGCTGACCTCTGTGGCGAGGGAGCTTGCTCCCACTGGGGCGCGCAGTGGCCCCAAAAAGCCTGCGGCTGCTTCGCAACCGAGCGGGCCTCGCCACAAAAGCCCTTAAGCCAAGACTTTGCGTTGTGCAGCCTGCGCGCAGATGACTCGGCGACGCTCATCATCCGCCGAGCGCCATTCGCGAATATCTTCGACATGTCGAAAACATCCGAGGCAAACCTTCTGCTCATCCAGCCGACACACGCCGCTGCACGGCGAAGGTACTGCCGGGCTGACGTTGCTATAGAGCGGCTTCGGCGGCCGGACCGGTGCGGTTTGAGTCACGGAATCACAGGCCTTCGAAATCGAGTTCGACGTCGGCTTGCTGTTGGACGATGCGCTCGAGCATCTCGCCCAGTTGTTCTTCACTTTTGTCGCACATCCAGCGCTCGCTTTCTTCGTCGTAATCGAAGTGGAAGCCACCCGACACCGCCGCCAGCCACAACTGGCGCAACGGCTCCTGCCGACTGAAGATCAATTGGCTGCCGTTTTCGAACTTGACGGTGAGCACACCGGCCGAGCTCTCCAGGTCGATATCCAGGCCACTCTCGTCGAAAATATCCTCCAGCGCCTGCTGGGTAGCATCGACCAGATCGTGAAAACGGGCTTCGGTCAAACTCATTGCGGGAACCTCAAAAAGTGTCTACTCACGCTCAAGCGCCGCAAGATACGGGCGAGCCCCGATGATTGCAAAGAATAACCACCACGGTAAGAAATATCCCTGCACGATGCAGGACAAGTTACGACACCGCAGCCAAAGGCCCGCCGGACGGGAGCCGCGTCGCATAGGCAAGCTGCCGGGTGGCCGGTATACTCCGGCGCAATTAACGCATTTTCAAGGATTTCGCCATGAAGCGCCTGATCTCTTCCCTTGCTGCGCTCGTCGCGGTTGCCTGCCTGGTGTCGGCCTGTGGTCAAAAAGGCCCGCTGTACCTGCCCGATGAAAATCAGGATCCTGCAGAGCAAGCCAAGTCGTCGCAACAGTCTCCGTCGAAAGCCCACAAGCACGACGTCTACCAATAAGGGAACGCCATGGACGCTTTTAACTACCGTGACGGTGAGCTGTTCGCGGAAGGGGTTGCCCTGTCCGCCATCGCCGAACGCTTTGGTACGCCGACCTACATCTACTCCCGTGCCCACATCGAAGCCCAGTACCTGGCTTACGCCGATGCGCTGGCCGGCACGCCTCACCTGGTCTGCTTTGCGGTGAAGGCCAACTCCAACCTGGGTGTACTGAATGTCCTGGCCCGCCTGGGCGCCGGTTTCGACATCGTTTCCCGTGGCGAACTGGAGCGTGTACTGGCCGCTGGCGGCAGCGCCGACAAGATCGTGTTCTCCGGTGTCGGCAAGACCCGTGACGACATGCGTCGTGCCCTGGAAGTCGGCGTGCACTGCTTCAACGTCGAGTCCACCGATGAGCTGGAGCGCCTGCAAGTAGTGGCCGCCGAGCTGGGCGTTCGCGCGCCGATCTCGTTGCGCGTCAACCCGGACGTCGATGCCGGCACTCACCCGTACATCTCCACCGGTCTCAAAGAGAACAAGTTTGGCATCGCCATTGCCGACGCCGAAGACGTGTACGTGCGCGCCGCGCAACTGCCTAACCTGGAAGTGGTCGGCGTCGATTGCCACATCGGTTCGCAACTGACCACCCTGGCGCCGTTCATCGATGCCCTCGACCGCCTGCTGGGCCTGGTCGACCGCCTCGGCGATTGCGGCATTTACTTGCGCCACATCGATCTCGGTGGCGGTCTGGGCGTGCGTTATCGCGATGAAGAGCCGCCATTGGCTGGCGACTACATCAAAGCCGTGCGCGAACGGCTCGACGGCCGTGATCTGGCGCTGGTGTTCGAGCCGGGCCGCTTCATCGTCGCCAACGCCGGCGTGCTGCTGACCCAGGTCGAGTACCTCAAGCACACCGAACACAAAGACTTCGCCATCGTCGACGCGGCCATGAACGACCTGATCCGCCCGGCGCTGTATCAAGCCTGGATGGACGTCACCGCCGTGCGCCCTCGCGATACCGCGGCGCGTGCCTACGACATCGTCGGCCCGATCTGCGAAACCGGCGACTTCCTGGCCAAGGATCGTCAGCTGGCCCTGGAAGAAGGCGACCTGCTGGCCGTGCATTCGGCCGGTGCCTACGGGTTTGTCATGAGTTCCAACTACAACACCCGCGGCCGCGCCGCTGAAGTGTTGGTGGACGGTGATCAGGCATTTGAAGTGCGTCGCCGCGAGACGGTAGCCGAGTTGTTTGCTGGCGAAAGCCTGCTGCCGGAGTAAAACCATGCTGCTGCGTTTTACCAAGATGCACGGCCTGGGCAATGACTTCATGGTTCTCGACCTGGTCAGCCAGCACGCGCACATCCTGCCCAAGCATGCCAAGCAATGGGGCGATCGGCACACTGGCATCGGCTTCGACCAATTGCTGATCGTCGAGGCGCCCAGCAACCCGGACGTGGATTTCCGTTATCGGATCTTCAACGCCGACGGCTCCGAAGTGGAACAGTGCGGCAACGGTGCGCGCTGCTTCGCCCGCTTTGTGCTCGACAAGCGTCTGACCGCCAAGCGGCAGATTCGCGTCGAGACCAAAAGCGGCATCATTGAACTGGACATCCGCAACGATGGCCAGATCAGCGTCAATATGGGCGCTCCGCGCCTGGTGCCGGCCGAGATTCCGTTCGAAGCCCCGAGCCAGGCCCTGAGCTATCAGGTCGATGTCGATGGCACTCCGGTCGAACTGGCCGCCGTGTCCATGGGCAACCCCCATGCCGTGTTGCGGGTTCGCGACATCAACAATGCACCGGTGCATGAACTGGGACCGAAAATCGAACATCACCCGCGCTTTCCAGCGCGGGTCAATGTCGGTTTTCTCCAGGTCATCGACCGCAACCGCGCGCAGTTGCGCGTCTGGGAACGCGGGGCCGGGGAAACCCAGGCCTGCGGAACCGGCGCCTGTGCTGCCGCAGTGGCCGCGATCAGCCAGGGGTGGATGGATTCGCCACTATTGATCGACCTGCCCGGCGGGCGTTTGTCCATTGAATGGGCAGGCCCTGGCCAACCGGTCATGATGACCGGCCCGGCAGTGCGCGTATACGAAGGACAAGTGCGTCTTTGAGTGAGCGAAATCCATGACCGACAAGCCCCAGGTTCCCGCCCTGCAGCCCGACGAATCCCCTTCCGAAAGCCTTGAGGCGGCGGCAATTGCCGCGTACCTGGAGGCTCATCCGGATTTCTTCATCGAGCACGAAGAACTGCTCCCGGCCCTGCGTATTCCGCACCAGCGCGGCGACACCATTTCGCTGGTCGAACGCCAGATAACGATTCTGCGCGACCGCAACATCGAGTTGCGTCATCGCCTCTCGCATTTGATGGACGTGGCCCGGGACAACGATCGCCTCTTCGACAAGACCCGCCGCCTGATTCTTGCGCTGATGGACGCCACCAGCCTGGAAGACGTGGTGATCAGCGTCGAAGACAGCCTGCGCCAGGACTTCCAGGTACCCTTCGTCAGCCTGATCCTGCTGGGCGACAACCCGATGCCGGTGGGTCGCTGGGTGACGCATGCCGACGCGCAAACGGCCATCGGCGGCTTGCTCTCGGAAGACAAAAGCGTCTGCGGCAGCCTGCGTGAGCATGAACTGGATTTCCTGTTCGGCGAAGAACAGCGCAAGCAGATCGGCTCCACCGCCGTCGTCGCCATCAGCCACCAGGGCATCCACGGCGTCCTGGCCATCGCCAGCCGCGATCCGCAGCACTACAAAAGCTCGGTGGGCACGCTGTTTCTGAGCTACATCGCCGAAGTCATGGGCCGCGTGCTGCCACGGGTCAACAGCTCCCTGCGCTCGGTACGCTGACCATGGAACGGCAACTGGACGCTTACTGCGAACACCTGCGCAGTGAGCGGCAGGTGTCACCGCACACGCTGCTGGCCTACCGCCGCGACCTCGACAAAGTGCTGGGCTGGTGCGTCAAGCACAACATCGATAGCTGGGCCGCGCTGGACATCCAGCGCCTGCGCAGCCTGATCGCTCGCCTGCATGCACAAGGCCAATCGTCCCGCAGCCTGGCGCGGCTGCTCTCGGCAGTGCGCGGGCTCTATCACTATCTGAACCGCGAAGGCCTGTGCGACCACGACCCGGCCAATGGCCTGGCACCGCCCAAGGGCGAACGCCGTCTGCCGAAAACCCTCGACACCGACCGCGCACTGCAATTGCTGGAGGGCGCGGTCGAGGATGATTTTCTGGCCCGTCGGGATCAGGCGATTCTGGAATTGTTCTATTCTTCCGGCCTGCGCCTTTCCGAACTGACCGGGCTTAACCTTGATCAGCTGGATCTGGCTGATGGCATGGTTCAAGTCCTCGGCAAGGGCAGCAAGATGCGACTGCTGCCGGTCGGCAAGCAGGCTCGCGAAGCGCTGGAGCTATGGTTGCCATTGCGGGCCATGAGCAACCCGGCGGACGATGCTGTGTTTGTCAGCCAGCAAGGCCTACGCCTCGGCTCCCGGGCGATTCAGAAGCGGGTCAAAATCGCCGGTGAGCGCGAGCTGGGGCAGAACCTGCATCCGCACATGTTGCGACACTCCTTCGCCAGCCATTTGCTGGAGTCCTCGCAAGACCTGCGCGCCGTGCAAGAGTTGCTCGGCCACTCGGACATCAAGACCACCCAGATCTATACCCACCTGGACTTCCAGCACCTGGCGACGGTCTACGACAGCGCCCATCCACGGGCCAAACGCATTAAAGGCGATGATTCATGACCATCCAACTGATCACCTTCGACCTCGACGACACCCTGTGGGACACCGCCCCGGTGATCGTCAGCGCCGAAGCCGTATTGCGTGAGTGGCTGATCGAGCATGCACCGAACCTGGGCGCGGTGCCGGTGGAGCATTTGTGGTCGATTCGCGAGCGGGTATTGAGCAACGAACCGAGCCTCAAGCACCGCATCAGCGCCCTGCGGCGGCGGGTGTTGTTTCATGCGCTGGAAGAAGCCGGCTACGGACATGCCGAAGCATCCGAGCTGGCCGATCAGAGTTTTGAAGTATTTCTGCACGCGCGGCATCAGCTGGACATCTTCCCCGATGTGCAACCGACCCTGGAAATCCTGGCCAATCACTATGCGCTGGGTGTGGTCACCAACGGCAATGCCGATGTGCGCCGGCTGGGGCTGGCTGATTACTTCAAGTTTGCCCTGTGCGCCGAAGACATCGGCATCGCCAAACCGGATGCGCGACTGTTTCATGAAGCGCTGCAACGTGGCGGCGCGACCGCCGAGATGGCAGTGCATATCGGCGATCATCCCGGCGATGACATTGCCGGGGCTCAACAGGCAGGGTTGCGGGCAATCTGGTTTAACCCGGCGGGTAAAGTGTGGGAAGCCGAGAAGGCGCCGGATGCCGAGATTCGCAGTTTGACCGAGTTGCCGGGGTTGTTGGCGCGCTGGAACTCAGCTTCGTAAGGTCTTCAAGATCGCCTTCGCGGACAAGCCTCGCTCCCACAGGGTTTGTGTCGTTCACTTAATTTGCGTACGACACAAATCCTGTAGGAGCGAGGCTTGCCCGCGAAGCTCTTCGGCTTATCCTCACCCATGAAAAAGCCCGCAGCGACGGCGGGCTTTTTCAGCAAGCAGGAAGCAGGCGCTTAGATAGGCCGGCTGCCGTACTTGTTATCAGGCTTCTTGGGCGGATCGGCGACCACATTGGCCTCCACTTCCTGCACCTTGCCGCCCCGTGCCAGAAACTCTTCCATGGCCTTGGCCAGGGCATCGCGTTCCTTGTTCTTGGCTTCGACGCTTGGCAGCTCATCGACCGATACCGCTGCCTTGGCCTTGCCTTTGGCAGTCGGAACGGGCACATCACCGCCGTCGTCTTCAGCGACATCTTCAGCCGCCGCTTCCAGGCCTTCTTCGGTTTCGTCGTCGTCGCCTACTTCGAGGTCGTCGTTTTCCAGATCATCGTCGCTCATGTTCTACCTCATGACTTGCGAAAAGCAGATTAGTTATAGCCCAGCTTTGCCTTCTGTCGAAGGCTGCCGGAAAAAATCAACCACCGCTGGTGACCAGCGGTTTATGCCCCTTCACCGTGCACGGTGGCGAGGACTTTGCGGGCACCGCCATGATCACGGTGCTCGCCCAGATAAACACCTTGCCAGGTCCCCAACGCCAGTCGGCCTGCCGAGATCGGCAAACTGAGCTGACAGCCAAGCACGCTGGCCTTGAAGTGCGCCGGGAGGTCGTCCTGGCCTTCGTCGTTATGCTCATAGTCGTCCGTTCCTTGTGGGATCAGACGATTGAAAAATCGTTCGAAGTCGCGGCGTACCGCCGGATCGGCGTTCTCGTTGATGGTCAACGACGCCGAGGTATGCTGCAGCCACAAATGCAACAGACCGACCCGACACGCCTTGAGTTCAGGCAAGCCGGCGAGTAACTCGTCCGTTACCAGATGAAAGCCCCGGGGCCGTGCCCGCAGGGTAATCAGAGTCTGTTGCCACATACAGTTCTCCGCACGTTCGGGGCGCATTCTAGCGCGCTCCGGGAAAAAACAAAGGCCCAAATATTCCTTCAATCGTGTAAGCCTTTGGCCGCAGAAAAACACCCGTTGTAAACGCCCCGGCGCGTGTCTGAAAAAACCTTTCAGCCCTCCCCTCACTGACAAATTCCAGACAAAAAAATGCCCGGCAAGCCGGGCATTTTTTTTAGGGCGTGCTTACAAGTTGTAGCCGCGTTCGTTGTGGAGCGCCAGATCGATACCGACCGCTTCTTCTTCCTCGGTGATACGCAGCCCCATGACAGCGTCCAGCACCTTGAGGATGATGAAGGTGACGATCGCGGTGTAGATCACCGTGAAGCCCACACCTTTGCACTGAATCCAGACTTGAGCGGCGATGTCGGTGACAGTGCCGAAACCGCCCAGGGACGGTGCGGCGAACACACCGGTCAGGATCGCGCCGAGGATACCGCCGATACCGTGCACGCCGAAGGCATCCAGGGAATCGTCATAACCGAGTTTGCGTTTCAGGGTGGTGGCGCAGAAGAAGCACACCACGCCCGCCGCCAGACCGATCACCAAAGCGCCCATCGGGCCCACGGTGCCTGCCGCCGGAGTGATAGCAACCAGGCCGGCCACCACACCCGACGCGATACCCAGTGCACTTGGCTTGCCGTGGGTAATCCACTCGGCAAACATCCAGCCCAACGCCGCAGCGGCGGTGGCGATCTGGGTCACCAGCATCGCCATGCCGGCGGTGCCGTTGGCGGCGGCGGCGGAACCGGCGTTGAAACCGAACCAGCCGAACCACAGCATCGCGGCGCCCATCAGGGTGTAACCGAGGTTGTGCGGAGCCATCGGGGTGGTCGGGAAGCCTTTACGCTTGCCCAGTACCAGGCAGGCAATCAGACCGGCCACACCGGCGTTGATGTGCACCACGGTGCCGCCGGCGAAGTCGAGTACGCCCCAGTCCCACATCAGGCCGCCGTTGCCGGACCAGACCATGTGCGCGATCGGCGCATAAACCAGGGTGAACCAGATGCCCATGAAGATCAGCATGGCGGAGAACTTCATCCGCTCGGCGAAGGCACCGACGATCAGCGCCGGGGTGATGATGGCGAAGGTCATCTGGAAGGTGATGAACACCGCTTCAGGGAACAGCGCCGCAGGACTGGTCAGGCTCGCCGGCGTGACACCGGCGAGGAACGCCTTGCCCATGCCGCCGAAGAACGAGTTGAAATTGACGACGCCCTGCTCCATACCGGTGGTGTCGAACGCAATGCTGTAGCCATAAATGACCCACAGAATGCTGATCAGACCGGTAATGGCGAAGCACTGCATCATCACGGAGAGAATGTTTTTGGAGCGAACCATGCCGCCGTAGAACAGCGCGAGGCCGGGAATGGTCATGAACAGCACCAAGGCTGTCGAGGTCATCATCCAGGCGGTGTCGCCGGAATTGAGGACTGGGGCCGCCACTTCGTCTGCCGCCATGGCCAGGCCGGGCATTACGAGGGACAACAGGGCTCCTAGCCCTGCGATTTTACGCAGAGTCATATTGTTTTCTCCTGGGGCGTTGGGTTTGTGGCGGCTTAGATTGCGTCGGTATCGGTTTCGCCGGTACGGATGCGAATCGCCTGTTCCAGATTGACCACGAAAATCTTGCCGTCCCCGATCTTGCCGGTGTTGGCAGCCTTGGTTATCGCCTCGATAACCCGGTCCAGATCCTTGTCGTCAATGGCGACATCGATCTTCACCTTGGGCAGAAAATCGACCACGTACTCCGCGCCGCGATACAGCTCGGTGTGACCCTTCTGCCGCCCGAAGCCTTTGACTTCAGTAACGGTAATGCCCTGCACGCCGATCTCGGACAGCGACTCGCGCACGTCGTCCAGTTTGAACGGCTTGATGATGGCAGTGACTAGCTTCATGAAAACTCTCTCCCGAATTGGTGGACTTGCCCCAGGAAAACAAACCCGACTCAAGTCTAAGCGCAGTGCCTGGCTTTGTAACGCATCGTCGGCCTTACCTGCCCGTCCGACGCCAGCGAACCACTCCGCACGAAACTTCCCCCGTTCCGCTTGGCGCACTGCATTCGTCACAGCGACTGCATCAGTGCATGGGTCACCAGCGACTAAGCAGAAAGCTTGCCATCTATCCAAAACCCATTGATTTCAAGCCCTTGGCCGCTACCACAGGCCCCTCCAGCCGATTGACGCCACGGTTACGCACAACAACAGTGCGCGGCTGTCCACTCGCATGCGCGAAAAGCGTGCATCCCAGCCGCCGAGATTGACTATAGACACTGCGTGGTACACTGCCCGCCATTGTTGACAGGACATTTCCCATGCTCGCGCCAAAAGACTTCCTCGACGCCCTGAGCGGCACCGCCTCCCGCCTCTTCAGCGGCGACACCCCACTGCCGAAAAGCGAAATCGAAAGCCAGTTCAAGGCTCTGTTGCAGAGCGGCTTCAGCAAGCTGGACCTGGTGAGCCGGGAAGAGTTTGATAGCCAGATGGTCGTGCTGGCACGGACGCGTGCTCGGTTGGAAAGCCTTGAGGCGAAAGTGGCGGAGCTGGAAGCGAAGCTCAATCCAGTTGCTGACGCCGAGTAAGCTGATCGTTCCCATGCTCTGCGTGGGAACGATCATTCAATGTGTCCTGTAGGAGCTGCCGAAGGCTTCGATCTTTTGATCTCAAGCCCTGCAAACATCCCGGCAACGTCCTACAAAGAGCACCACCGCCGTCCGATTGCGCCGCAAAGCCCCGGTTCCTAAGCTCACCTTCTGCTGAATGTTCAGCACTGGGTTTGGCGACCCTGGAAGCTTAAGGCGCACGACAACCATCCGATAGCGGGCTAATTTCCGCCGCATCGAATCATGGCGGCTGTGCGTGGGAGACCTTCGGGTCTGCCGGGTTCCTTTTGCTCCGGTTCGCCAACCCGCGTACAGCTGCCACCCAATTGTTTGGCGACGATTGCAGGCAGCCCTTTAAGCAAAAGGAGCTGTATCAATGAATCGCGATGACGCTTACCTGATCCCCCACTTCTTCACCCGCCACAAACTCCACCTCCACGCCCTCCTCCTGGAAAACCAACCCTGGTTCAGCGCCCGCGACCTCGGCCGATTGCTCAGGCTGTTCCTCGACGAACGAGCGCTACGAAAACTCGATCCCGACCAACACCAGTCCGTGCGAATGCTCATCCACGGCACCGTAGAAAACACACTGCTGATCAGCGAATCCGGCGTCTACGCATTGCTGGTCTACCACTACTGCCCCGAATACCGAGGCCTGCGCGAATGGCTTACCCACGACGTGGTCCCAGCCCTGAGAGATGCCCAGCAACCCACCTCAACCGAACGCCCAATACTGAGCTTGCTGAACTGGCCGGAAATGTCGCTGAGTTTGCTGCACTGGAATAACCAGCCGTGGATTCGGTTGCAGGATGTTCCGCAACTGCTGCCGAATGAGGAACGACCGCGAGGTAGGGTCAATGCGCCGTGGTGGAAGCGTGCTTCGCGGGTGCTGCAGTCTTTTTAATTACCTGAAGCTCAACCACGCTCGATTTCGGCTCTGCGCTGATCGTAGGTCGATTGCAGGTTTAGCCAGAACTCGGGCGTGGTTTTCAGGTGAATGGCAAGCCTCTTGGCAAGATCAGGACTTACACCTCTCTCCTGCATCACTAGGCCGCTCACTTCACTCGCGACCTCATTCAATGAGCTAGCCAAACCTGCCGCCGTAATGCCCAGAGGCTCTAGAAACTCCTCTTTAAGGATTTCGCCAGGATGAATCGGCCTCATTCCAATACGGTTCAAATTGCTCTCACTTTTTAATCGACCAGATGCCCTAGGAACCAGCATATCCAACGTTATTACCGATCCTCATATAATTCATCATCACCAGCCTAGCTTTTGAAGCTGCTGATCGAAACGAGCAAGCACCACAAGCCATGGTCGGTGCTTAGCACTTTAAGCAGCATCCGACCAACGGTATTGATCAGACTTCTCTCTGCTCATCTGTAGGAAGCGGTCATTTTTCTGACGAATTTACAGAATAATCTGAATTGCATGCCCCTAAACCTAGGAGTACAAAGCAGATGGCATGCAATGAAGATTTTTCTCTGGCTAAGCTTGCCTTCACCCCACTACAGGCTAATCTATCGCTTGTAAAGGCATTGATTTTGTGCTTGACAACTGTAGAATGCTCGCACTTTGAAAGTCACACTCCGCGAATCAATAGGAGATAGGGGAACGGAAATGAAGAGATCTGATGAAACAAATGTTTATCAAAATGATAAATTGACCCGTCAAGGGAACAATCAGAACTCCAACATTGTCGGCTTCGCTTCTTTCAAAGAAAAAAAAGCCGAAGACGAATATAAAAAAGCCATAAACAATATTTTGGCACGAGCGAAAAAAGTAGACTGGTAAAAACAAAGTAGACCTTTTGCTCGTGCCCTGAGGGCGCGAAGAATGTCGGCACCAGTATCTAAGGAAAGAGCTACTTCGGTTAATGACTCGAACAACATGCGCAAGATTGGAGAGCGCATAGAAGGTCGTAGAAGCGATGAAATAATTATCGCCTTTTGTGGTCCGGTAGGATGCAACCTAGCCGATGTAATAAGAACCACCCGCGTCCAATTCGAAGAGTACGGATATCTCACTGAACACATAAAAGTTAGTGACATAATAAAAAAGTATTATAAAGACCACGGCCTGCCCGATCATCTGAAACATCTTAGTCTTGACCCTCCACCGGGAAAAAACAGATATACCACCCTCCAAGACCTAGGTAATGATTTACGACAGAAATTTGACTCACAAATTCTGGCTGCCCTTGCAATGGCAAAAGTTGCCGCTTTGCGCGACATTGCAATGGATAAGACCAATGTAAGCAAACCTCCAAAAACCGTTTACATCATAGACCAACTTAAACATCCCGAAGAGGCCGAATTATTTAAACTCGTTTACGGGAATATCTTTTATCTGGTTGGAGTTTTGAGCCCACAAAATGTCAGATTCAACTATCTTACAAGAAACGAACGCATCCCTGGACATGAAGCACAATATCTGATCGATCGCGACAGAAATGAGCACAATACGACTCACGGTCAAAAGCTAGAAAAAACCGTTCAACTTGCAGACTACTTCATTAGAAACAATCAAGACTCCATTTCAAACCTAATAGCTCCATGTCAACGCTTTGTCGCACTAGTTCATGGAAAGAACGGAGTAACGCCTACCAAAGACGAGTCTGGGATGTATGCAGCTTATTCCGCCTCATTAAAGTCTGCATGCCTGAGCAGGCAGGTCGGGGCTGCCATTGCCAACAAAGAAGGAAACATAATTTCGCTAGGTTGGAATGATGTCCCTAAGTTCGGAGGCGGGCTATATACTTCAGATTCGCCAAATGACCAGCGCTGCATTTACCATGGCGGCAAGTGTTATAACGACATCCATAAGTCCGCACTTATCCAAGACATTGTAAAAATTGTAAGTTCAAAAGTAGCTGTTAGCGATGAAACAAAAGAAGCCCTGGCTGAGCTTATTCAGAAAGAAACCAGAGCAGGCTCAATTATTGAATTTTCACGAGCTATCCACGCAGAAATGGAAGCAATACTTGGACTAGCCCGCTCCCAGGGAAACTCTACAGATTCATGTGTTCTTTATACAACCACATTCCCCTGTCACAATTGCGCTCGCCACATCATAGCGGCAGGCATAAAAAGGGTTGTCTACATTGAGCCCTATGAAAAAAGCCTTGCTCTAGACTTACATGAAGATGCTATTACTACAGATGAAAACCATACAGGAAAAACTCTATTCGAGACCTTCTCAGGTGTTTCCCCTGGAAAATATGCAGCTTTTTTTGTAGCACGTGGAAAACGCAAAGACACGCATGGAGTAGCGGTAGACATCATAAAGACAGATGCCATGCATATTGGAACAGAGTACCTTGATCCATATCAAACAATAGAAGGCAAAGTAGTCGAAGACCTTATGTCAAAGGTAGCTCCCCTCCCACCACCCCCGCCGCCTCCAAGAGCAGCGTAACAGCAACATCAACTTAGTTGTTCAGAGCTAGGCGACGTAAATAGCGGCGCCTAGCTATTTTAATAAATGCTAAATCCACCATATGGCATCAACCAACTACAAGACATCTATTCATACCTTCTACCGCAGAAAATACTCCTCCCTATAAATTACGCCGCAACATCTTGAGCGATTTTCTCGTAAGAATGCGATGTAGAAACTGATGTCGACTACTACCCCTAAAAAATCGCAGGAAGCGGTCCGTGTCAACTCAAGGAGCGACCATGTCCCTCTCCATCGCCCATAGCCGCGCCCAAGTCGGCGTGGAAGCGCCCGTCGTCACAGTAGAAATGCAGTGAAGGTTTTATGAGCCTTCAGAAATGGTACTTTTCAAAACGTCGCTTAAACGCCTCTGCTGACCCTTCCATAATGTTCAACACCGCATCGGTGGTATCGGCGTGATCTAGTCCACCGATCGCTAGCCGTACGCCTCGCCCGTCCTTTACATCCAAGGCATAGACCAAGTCCGAATCTGCGTTGACCGGGAGGTTAGCATTATGCGTTGCCACGATCAGTTGCCGCTGGTTCTTCACCGCCCGCAGCAGTGGGACCAGCTCCTTGTAGATAAAGTTGGAGTCGAGTTCGTCCTCGGGTTGGTCAATGATGATTGGCCCGTCACCTTTAGCAAGCAGAAAATTCAGCACGGCGGTATTGCGCTGCCCCTCCGACAGAGCTCGACTCAGAATGCTGCCAACCAGCGTTTTATCTGATCGATACAGCTCGATGTCCATCTGATCCTCCACCCGAGTGAGACGTGCAAGCCGCCAAGCGTCTTTCTGCTCTGCCAAGTGTCTACGAAGGTCCTCCATGTATTCCAAAAGGGGCAGCGGAGTTGGTCGCTCCTTCATCAATACAGATCTGATATGGAGCCAAGGGGATGGAAGCGCGGGCAGACGAACAGCAATCCCCTGTTGAAAGTCGGCAAAAAGTACTCCCCCTATGTACGCCCAAGCACGCCCGAGTTTGCCGCGCCCATCGGGAATCATGCTCTCCCAAATCTTGAGAAAACCTGCTTCATCCGCCATCGGCTGCAGCTTTATCATGATGGCACCATTGACGTTTTGGGTAATCTCTTGCGCAACTCGCTTTCGTACAACGTACTGCTCGGCCCAGAGCGTCGCCAACTCCTCAAGTAGGGCATCACGGCGCGCTACCTGCGGCTTGAGCGCGTCAATGCGTTTGGTGCGGTCCTTCAGACTCTCCTGCTTGGCCTGTCGCAATCGGTCGATTTCTTGCAACCGCGCCACATCTTGTGGCTGCAAACCCCGTTCCTGGCAGGCATTCAGAAATCCTGCCTTGACGGCCCCAAGCTCGTTTTCAACCTGGGCCCATCCCTCGCCTAGGTTATACAGCGCATCCGTTTCCTTGCGCATGTCGGCGGCCATAATGGCGATGTCTTTGGCATATTTTTCGCGCACACTCGCGGCGTCCTGAGTGAACGAGTTGAACCAGTCCGCCCTTGGCCAGCTATCCGCTTTGGCGTCGTTCAATACGCCACGCATCGATAACCGCTCAACTATGGCATTCAGGGCTTGCAAGTCAGCTTCGATCTGCGCGCGGGCATGGTCATGGTATTGGCGCGCCAACTCAGCACGCTGATACTGCAGTGCCTCTTCCTGCACCTCTTTGCGAGCCTGCCATTGTCGCTCGAGCTCTCTCAGCTCTTGTGTGAGTGACTTGGCTTCTTCATTGAGCGCGCTGAGTTGGTCGGATGCGGCAAATACCTGAACGATCTCCGCCCGCAGGGTTTCTTCGCGCCATTTCAAGCCTTGCAGGTCCACAGCGCAGGCATCATCGATCATGCCTAATAGACTGCCTTCCCCGCCGATGTCAGTGAGCTCGCTAAGCTGTTGTTGGCTGTAAAACTGCACAGGCAATTGCTTCAGGAAAACGCCGACGTCAGGGGCCTCGCCTTGAAGCAGGGTGTGCAGAGCATCCGGGCGAAGAGAAATAATATCGACTTGGCCCGGGATACTTTCCCAGCCCACCTGGATTTCGGCGTCACCGCTGAACGTGGCGCGGACCCGTTGAAATTTTGCCCGCGTCGAAGCGGAAAACCTGCCAGCCTGATCGCGGCCGAAAGCGAAACGCAGCAGCTCCAGCAACGTCGACTTTCCGGTTCCTCTGCCACCGATTAGCGTGTTCAGGTTGGGGGAGAAAACCACCTCTTGGTCGGCCAGAAACTTCAGCCCTTGGCATTTCAAGAACACGATTCGAGGATGCGTCTGCTCATTTGAAGGGCACATATCCTGCAGCCGCAGGCGGGACGAACCATCAAGAAATGCCTGACGCAGTGCCGCAATAGATGGTTTTGATGCTTTAACCCAAGTCGATCGATAGCCCAGCGAATTGGCCACTGGTAGCCCATCCGCGCCCACTTTCAGTGATTTGGCATCAGAAGACTGGACATAAGCCGGTTGCCGCCCGCGACGAGACCAGGCGGGGTTACGCCCCTTTAAAATCGAGCGGGTGCGTTCCGGCAACGGATAGCTGGTCACTTCCACGGCGTGCAGATCCGGCAGCTGGTAGTCCGCGATATGATTGGCTGAGGACAGCATGCCATCGTTTTGATCAGCATGGGCCGCGATCACAATGCCGCCATGCTTGTCCTGCACGACTTCCAGCAAGGTCTTCAGGCTGATTGTGTGCCCCTCGCGCCGCAACAATGTCGGTTCACCCGCTCGGAACCGTTCGTTTTCCGCGAGACCAAGCTTGGTCAGAATCATGTTCAAACGCTTAATGTGAAGCATCTTGGTTGCTGGCTCGAAGAGGCACAGCACGTGGTAACCAATGTCGACCTCAAACCCGGGAAAAATTGCGAGCGGCGCCCGTTGCATTTCCCTCGCCACAGATTTGTTCTGTTCGACCAAGTGTGTGAGGAACCAGTCACGCGGTTCGGCCTTATCGGAAAAGTTGTGGTCTGTGATCCCAATGATCTCAAGGCCAAGTTCATGGCACCGCCGGAGAAATCGTGCGGCTTTCTCCTGGATATCCAATTCTTTGAATTCACCATTGGCACCATGACGACGGGGCACCAGCAAGCGCAGATCGTCATCTGCCCAATGCCGGTTGTCTTCTGGTGTCTGCACCTGGAAGTCCGCCTTGAACCAACGCATTCCTTGATAAGTGCTCAATCCTTGCTCCCAAAGCTTAAAGTTAGCCCAGCAAACCGTAGATGAAGACGTCCGGAATCATAGCAAGGGTTGACCAGCTTTTTTACCCGCCCCTGATTGTCGCGACAATTGCTTTCGACCAGACGAGGACGGGCGAGATGTAGAACGCCAGCAGGTTTACTCAATGCCGATCCAAGCAATTTTTGCTTGATCTCAATTCCCTGCTGCTCAACCAGATCGAAGATGGTCATTAACCATGTATTCCATCCCGACGGCGGTGGGTCTCGGCAAGGTCCTACAAAAACATCATCCCGCAACTAATTACATCCATACTCACCCTCGCCTATGCTTGATCGCAACAACGACACTCGCAACATCCTGCGAAAGTTTCCTTCCCTTGCCGCCACGCTAAACCCTCACTCCCCGGCTACCCTTCAAAAACCGCAGGAAGCGGTTCCCCGTCAGCTCAAGGAACGACCATGTCCCTATCCATCGTCCACAGCCGCGCCCAGATTGGTGTGGATGCGCCCGCCGTCACCGTAGAAGTGCATCTGGCCAACGGCTTGCCTTCGCTGACCATGGTCGGGCTGCCCGAGGCGGCGGTGAAGGAAAGCAAGGACCGGGTGCGTAGCGCGATCATCAATTCGGGTCTGCAATTTCCGGCGCGGCGCATCACCTTGAATCTCGCCCCGGCGGATTTACCGAAGGACGGCGGACGGTTCGATCTGGCGATTGCCTTGGGCATTCTGTCAGCCAGCGTGCAGGTGCCGACGTTGACGCTGGACGACGTGGAGTGTCTGGGAGAGTTGGCGTTGTCGGGCGCGGTGCGGGCGGTTCGCGGTGTGTTGCCGGCGGCGCTGGCGGCGCGCAAAGCCGGGCGCACGCTGGTGGTGCCGCGGGCGAATGCCGAGGAGGCCTGCCTGGCCTCGGGGTTGAAAGTGATCGCGGTGGATCATTTGCTGGAGGCAGTCGCGCATTTCAATGGCCACACGCCCATTGAACCCTACGCTTCCAACGGTTTGCTCTACGCCAGCAAACCCTATCCCGACTTGAATGAAGTACAAGGTCAGCTTGCGGCCAAACGCGCGTTGCTGATTGCGGCGGCGGGGGCTCATAACCTGCTGTTCAGCGGTCCGCCGGGGACGGGAAAAACGTTGTTGGCGAGTCGTCTGCCGGGGCTGTTACCGCCATTGGCCGAGAGCGAAGCACTGGAAGTCGCGGCGATTCAATCGGTCGCCAGTTGTGTGCCATTGAGTCATTGGCCGCAGCGCCCTTTCCGGCAGCCACACCACTCCGCTTCAGGCCCGGCGCTGGTGGGCGGCGGCTCGAAACCGCAACCCGGCGAAATCACCCTCGCCCACCATGGTGTGCTGTTCCTCGATGAACTGCCGGAATTTGATCGCAAGGTATTGGAGGTACTGAGGGAGCCACTGGAATCCGGCCATATCGTGATTTCCCGCGCCAAGGACCGCGTACGCTTCCCGGCGCGCTTTCAACTGGTCGCCGCGATGAATCCCTGCCCCTGTGGATATCTTGGAGAACCGAGCGGCCGTTGTTCCTGTACACCGGACATGGTGCAGCGCTATCGCAACAAATTGTCCGGGCCCTTGCTGGACCGCATCGACCTGCATCTAACCGTAGCCCGGGAAAGCACGGCGCTGAACCCGATCAAAACCGGTGACGACACAGCCAGCGCTTCTGCCCTGGTCGCCCAGGCCAGGGAGCGCCAGCAACAACGCCAGGGCTGCGCCAACGCCTTTCTCGACCTGCCAGGGCTGCGTCAGCATTGCGCGCTGTCCAAAGCAGATGAAGGCTGGCTGGAAAGCGCCTGCGAGCGACTAACCCTTTCGCTTCGTGCCGCTCACCGTCTACTGAAAGTCGCCCGTACCCTGGCGGATCTGGAACAAGTAGACGCTATCGGTCGCAGCCACGTAGCCGAAGCACTGCAATATCGGCCATCAGCACCCAGCTAGAGACGCAACAGGTTGGCATCGGATGCACCCATTCGTCCAGGCGCCTTGCCGCGCGCCTGGTTTTACGCCCGATGATGACATCAGCCTGGTAATAGCCTGGAGTAACAGGGTTAACGGTAGACAGGATGACGGCGGCAGAGCTCCACCACCTGTTCGCGCACGTGGTGCCCGACCCTCTCGCTGTCGCCGTTTTCCAGGGCGTCCAGTACGTCGCACAACCAGCCCGCCAATTGTTCACATTCGATCACGCCGAAACCACGGGTGGTGATGGCCGGGGTACCGATGCGCAGCCCGGAAGTCACGAACGGTGAGCGCGGGTCGTTGGGCACCGAGTTCTTGTTAGCCGTGATGTAGGCATTGCTCAGGGCCGCATCGGCGTCCTTGCCGGTATAGGGCCTGTCGGACAGGTCGATTAGCATCATGTGGTTATCGGTGCCACCGGAGACGATCTTGTAACCCCGCTCTTGCAGCACGGCCGCCATGGCCCGGGCGTTGATCACCACCTGTGTCTGATAGATTTTGAACTCGGGCCTCAGTGCTTCCTTGAAAGCGACGGCCTTGGCGGCGATCTGGTGCATCAATGGGCCGCCCTGGACACCTGGGAATACCGCAGAATCGAGCTTTTTGTAGAATGCTTCATCTTGCCCCTTGGACAAAATCAAGCCACCCCGTGGGCCCCGCAGGGTCTTGTGTGTGGTGCTGGTGACCACATGGGCGTGTGGCAATGGGTCCGGGTATTCGCCAGCGGCGACCAGGCCTGCGACGTGGGCCATGTCGACCCAGAAAATAGCCCCGACCTTGTCGGCAATGGCCCGCATGCGCGCCCAGTCTTTGTACCGGGAGTAGGCAGAAAAACCACCGATCAGCATCTTCGGTCGAGTTTCCAGGGCAATACGCTCCATCTCGTCGTAGTCGAGAAAGCCCGTCTCCGGGTCAAGGCCATAAGGAACGATCTTGTAATGACGGCCCGAGAAGTTTGAAGGGTTACCGTGGGTCAGGTGACCACCTTGGGCCAGGTTCATGCCCATCACCGTGTCGCCGGGATTGATCAATGCCAGGAATACCGCGGCGTTCGCCTGGGCACCCGCATGTGGCTGCACGTTGGCATAGTCACAGTTGAACAAGGTCTTGACCCGCTCGATGGCCAAGCGCTCGGCCACATCGACATACTCGCAGCCGCTGTAGTAGCGCTTGCCTGGGTAGCCTTCGGCGTATTTGTTGGTGAGCACGGTGCTCTGGATTTTCATGACCAGAGGGCTGGCGTAGTTTTCGGAAGCGATCAGTTCGACGTGGTCTTCCTGACGATGTTCTTCGTTATGAATCGCCTCACACAGCTCGGCGTCGAATGCTTTAAGGGTCAGCGTTGAGTCGTACATATGAAGGGGTCCTTGGTTGGGAAAGTAAGCCGGTTACGAGAAGAGCCGAGTAACACGCGCTGCGATGTCGTCGATCTGCGAGTCCTCACAGATCAACGGCGGTAGCAATCGGACGGTGGTGCCACGAGTCACCGTTATCAGCAGGCGTTGTTCATCCCGCGCCCGGCCGACTAGTTCGGCACACTGACGGTTCAGTTCGATACCGACCATCAGGCCCAGGCCGCGAATGGAAACGACCTCGCGGTGATTGCCCAGCGCCTCCTGCAGCGCAGCCAGCAGCCGACGGCCAGATGTGGCTGCGCGCTGCGGGATGTGATCGCGCTCCATGATGTCGAGCACCGTGCATCCCACGCGGCAGGCCAGGGGGTTACCGCCGAAAGTGGAGGCATGATGGCCCGGGGAAAACAGTTCAGCGGCCTTGCCCCGAGCCAGGCATGCGCCAATGGGAAAACCATTGCCCAGTGCCTTGGCCAGCGTGATGACATCCGGCACTATCCCCGCGTGCTGGAAGCCAAACCAGGCGCCGGTACGACCCATCCCGGTTTGCACCTCATCGACCATCATCAGCCAATCGTGCTCGTCGCACAGTTGCCGCAGGGCCTGCAAATAACGGGTGGATGCGGCATGCACACCGCCCTCACCCTGCACGGGTTCGACCAGTACCGCGACGATGTTGGGTGATTGCGCCGCCACCTCGCGGATCGCCTCGATGTTGTCGTAAGGCACCCGTAGAAAGCCTGGCATCAAAGGCTCAAAGCCACGCTGCACGGCCGGGTTCCCGGTGGCCGCGAGGGTGGCCAGGGTGCGACCGTGAAAGCTGTTTTCCATCACTAGCACTTGTGGCTGTGCCACGTGCCTGGTGTTGGCGTGCAGCCGGGCCAACTTGAGCGCCGCTTCGTTGGCTTCAGCCCCCGAGTTGCAAAAAAAGGCGCGTTGCATGCCGGACAAGACGCACAAGCGCTCACTCAACTGCTCCTGCCGTTCGATGCGAAACATGTTGGTGGTGTGCAGTAACTGGCTCGCTTGCTCGGCAATGGCGGCGGCAATTTCGGGGTTGGCATGCCCGAGACTGGTCACCGCCACACCGGCGATTGCGTCCAGGTATTCGACCCCGTGCATGTCCCACAGAGATGCCCCTTGGCCTCGACTGAAGGAGACCGGCTGGCGAGCATAGTTGTGCATGAGGTACGGGGGTGCAGAGGACATCGGATGGCTTCCTGTAGAGCTGGATCAAGATGTTTAGGGGGTATCAGCGGCGACTACTCATCACTCGGACGGGCATCCGCGGTCGGCCAGTAATAGGCATCCGGCATGGCACGCGCGCCGAAGATGGCCTGACCGACACGCACCACAGTGGCCCCCTCTTCAATGGCGACTTCGAAATCACCGGACATGCCCATGGACAGTTCCTCCAGCCCGACGCCCGCCGGGGCGTGTTGGCGCAAACGCTCGCGCAGTTCGCGCAGCCGTACAAAGCAAGGGCGAACACGGACCACATCGGCCGAAAACAGCGCCAGTGTCATCAACCCACGCACCCGTAACGCCGAGAACGCCGGCAGGGCGTACAAAAAGTCCGCGACGGCTTCGGGCGCCAAGCCGTATTTGCTGGCTTCGCCGCAGGTATTGACCTGAACGAACACATCCAGCTGGCGCCCCTCGATGTGCAGGCGACGATCCAGGGCCTCGGCCACTCGCAAGCTGTCCAGCGCCTGAAACTCACTGGCAAAACGCGCCACCTGCTTGGCCTTGTTGGTTTGCAAGTGGCCAATAACCGACCATTGCAAGTCGGCCAGATCGGCCATGGCCTGCGATTTGCGCTGCGCTTCCTGCACTTTGTTCTCACCCAGTAGCCGGCAGCCGGCGGCGTAGGCCAGACGCAGATGAGCTTCGTCAAAGGTTTTGCTGACCGGCAGCAGGCGCACACTCGCCGGATCACGTCCAACCCGCTGACAGGCGTTAGCAATTCGCTGCTGCACGGCTGCCAGGTTGCGGCGAAAGTCCTCGACGCTGGTGGCCTGTGGGTAACGGCCATGTCGATCGTGCAGGGTGATGGTTTCTTCCAGTTGAGAGAGCATCAGTGGGTAGCTCCTTTGGTCGTCACAACAGCGTCGGCAGCAGGAATGACCACCGCCTCGCGACGCGGCAAGCGCCCATTGAGTAAGGCGTAGGCCGCCAGACCGATCAGCAATCCCCAGAACGCCCCACCGATCCCCAGCAGGGTGATGTTTGCGGCGGACGCCAGAAAGGTGATCAGCGAGGCTTCGCGGGTTTTGACGTCAGCCATGGCGCTGGCCAGGCTGGTGCCGATAGTACCGAGCAGGGCCAGCCCGGCCAGCGTCGTTATGAAGGTGGGCGGGAACGCCATGAACACTGCGGCGAGGGTCACCCCGAAAATACCTACGAGGATGTAGAACAACCCCGCGGCAACCCCGGCGATCCAGCGCTTGGACGGATCCTCCGAGGCTTCCTTGCCGGTGCAGATGGCCGCAGTGATGGCCGCGACGTTGAAGGCGTGGGAGCCGAAGGGTGCCATCAGCAAGGACCCCAGCCCTGTGACAGTCAGGATAGGGTTAGCGCTGGTACTGAAGCCATCGTTGCGCAGCACCAGCATGCCCGGCATGTACTGGCCAGTGAGGGTGATCAGGAACAGCGGCAGTGCCACACTGAGCAGCGCATTGATCGAAAACTCAGGCGGGGTGAATACCGGTGCCGCGAATTGCAGCGCCAGCCCCGACAGTTCTACACGGCCCTGCGTCAGAAGAAACGCCAACCCCAGCACCAGAATGCCCACCACCGCGTAGCGCGCGGTAAAGCGCTTGAGCACAACGTAAGCGGCAATCAGCAACCCGACCAACACTGGGTCAAGACTCATGCCACCAAACGCGCCAATACCGAACTGCAGCAAGATACCGGCCAGCAGGCCCGCAGCCACACCCGGCGGAATCAGGCGGATGACTTTTTCGAAGCAGCCGGACAAACCCAGCAGCACGAAGGCGGCGGCTGAAATGATGTATGCACCTACAGCCTCGGCGTAGGGCGTAGTGGACAGCGCGACGACCAAAAAGGCTGCGGCGGGTGTCGACCAAGCAGTAATGATCGGCTCACGGCTCACCCAACTGAGAAACAGCCCGGTAATACCCACGCCAATTGACACCGACCATACCCACGACGCCGTCAACTCGGGGCTGAGCCCGGCGACTTTGGCGGCCTGAAAAACCAGGATAAACGTGCCGCCATAGTTGACGATGACTGAAATCAGCCCGGCGATAGTCGGATGCAGAAGGTCGCGTAAACGCAGGGGCGATGGGGATGCTGAAGAAGACATGATTGCTTTGCTCCTTGCAAAACGAGGTGCTTGCCTCGGGTGAGGGGATTTATAGGGCTGAAATGGCATGTTTTGCCCCTACACTTTCTCGTAGAAGGCCAGACCACTTACCAGACCGCTTGCTGTGACTGAAAAGCGATCCCTGCCTCAGCCATACACGCGGGCAAAATTCTTCATGAAGTCGGTCAATACCTCGACTGCCTGCAGCGTGACCGCGTTATAGAGACTGGCTCGCATCCCGCCGACCGAGGCGTGCCCCTTTAGCCCGTTGAGCCCGGCCTGTTCGGCCTGTTGCACAAAGGTCTTTTCCAGCGCTGCATCGGCGAGCACGAATGGCACGTTGTTGATCGAACGAAACGGCGCTTGCACGCTGTTGCGGTAAAACCCATTACTGTCGTCGAGGGTGCGATACAGCAACTCGGCCTTGGCCTGGTTAAGCCGGTGAAGGGCGTCGAGGCCGCCGCTGCGCTTTATCCATTTGAGCGTCAGGCCGGTGAGGTACCAAGGAAAGGTCGCCGGGGTGTTGAGCATCGACTGGGCGTCGGTGATGCGCGCGTAGTTGAGTATGTCGGGGGTGAACGTCTGCGCGGCATCCAGCAACGCCGGGGCGACGATGACCACCGTCAGCCCGGCCACTCCCATGTTTTTTTGCGCGGCGGCATACACAAGGCCATGTTTAGCCACGTCAATCGGCTTGGAAAGCAGGCTTGAACAGGCGTCGCACACCAAAGGCGCCACGCCATCAGGCGCCTCGACGAATTGCACGCCGTGTACGGTTTCGTTCTCGGTGTAGTGCAGGTAAGCCGCGTTCGAGTTGAGGTTCCAGTCCGACACCTCGGGGATGCGATCAAAACCAGACGCCTTGCTGCTGGCGACGATGCGAACGTCGCAGTAGCGCCGGGCGGCCTCAATGGCCTTACCTGACCAGAGACCGGTATGCAGATAGTCCGCCGTGCGCTTATCCCCCAACAGGTTCATCGGCACTTGGGCAAATTGCAGTGAGGCGCCCCCTTGCAAGAACAGCACCTTGTACTCGCCGGGCACCTGCAGAATTTCCCGCAGGTCGTGTTCGGCCTGGTAGGCAACCTCCATGAACACCTCGGAACGATGGCTGATTTCCATCACCGACATGCCTGTACCCGCGAAGTCAAAAAACTCCTCGTGCGCTTGCCGAAGTACTTCCATCGGCAACGCAGTCGGGCCTGCGCTGAAGTTATGTGACCTGGCCATAGCTGAGTAACCCCTGTTCAAAATTGCTCGCAATGCACGTAAGCGCCGAGCGCAAAGGCAGTGGCGAGGGGCGGATTCTACGGATAGGATGGCCTGCCATTGCAGGCCAATTTATTCAATCCAGGCAGACCGCATGGCTAGAACGTTCGAACTCGAAACGCTAAAAATGCGCCTCAACGATGCTGAGTTTCAGCTGTTGGGCCTGCACCAGCGGATTCAACGCGCATTGCGTGCATTGATCCTCGAGGGTGCCCTTGACCCAGGCTTGAAGCTGCCTGCGACTCGGGTCTTGGCCAAGTCACTGGGGATTGCCCGCGACACCGTCGAGAACGCCTATGTGCAACTGCACCGCGACGGTTTTATCGTGCGGCGCGAGGGCGCTGGCAGTTATGTCTGCGAAACGCTGGGCACCGAATTGCGCGGCGCAGCGCGCCGACGCATCAAGGCGCAGGAGATCAAAAGCAGCCAGGCGGCACCGGGAGCGGGATTGAGCCAGCGAGGGCGGATGATCCTCGACAGTGGCGGCGTGACCGATCAGCAGGTGATCAAGGCGTTTGCGACCGGGCTGCCGGAAACCCGCACTTTCCCCACCGATGTCTGGGAGCGCCTGCAACGCCAGGTGATGAAGGACTATCGCGCCAACGTGCTGTTGCACGGCGACCCGCAAGGTGCCGAGCCGCTGCGCAAGGCCATCGCCACCTACTTGAACCTCGAGCGCGGGGCCAAATGCTCCTCCGACCAGGTCCTGGTGCTGAGCAGCACTCGCCAAGCCCTCTTCCTGTGTGCGCAGTTGTTGGTGGACGTCGGCAAACCGATCCTGCTGGAAAACCCGGGTTATTTTGGCGCCAGGAAAGCCTTTGAAACCGCCGAGACCAAGGTTCTGCCCATCGATGTCGATGAACTGGGTATACGCACCGACCTGCTGTACGCCGACCGCAGCGGCGCCAATTGCGTCTATGTCACGCCTTCTCATCAATACCCCACCGGCGCGACCTTGCCGCTGGAACGCCGGTTTGAGCTGATCAACTGGGCTGCAGAAAAGGGCAAGTGGGTCCTCGAAGATGACTACGACAGCGAGTTTCACTATGACGGGCAGCCGACCGCCTGCGTGCAGGGCCTCGACAAGTACCAGCGTACCCTCTACCTCGGCACCTTCAGCAAGACCCTCTACCCCGGTCTGCGAATGGGCTACATGGTACTGCCCCACGAGTTGATCAAAGCCTTCACCTACGCGCGCAGCATGATAGACGGCCATACGCCACAAATCCTGCAACTGACCCTGGCGCGCTTTATGGAAGACGGCCATTACAACGCCCATGTCCGGGCCATGCGCAAGCTTTATGCCGGGCGCCAATCCATCATGCTCGACGCCATTGGCAAGCACTTGGACGGTATCGTCACCGCCTTGCGCCCCCAAGGCGGACTGCAAATTCCCTGCCTGCTGCACGATGGCTGGTCGGAGGAAAAAACCATCCGCCAAGCCGCCAGCGCGGGTGTACAGCTTTCCGGCCTCAGCCGGTTATACGCCGGCGATCAGAAGAAACAAGGTTGGTTATTGGGCTACTCGTCCTTGACCGCTTATGAAATCGAAGCGGCCATGCTGCGCCTGGCCAATGCGCTGAAAACCAGATAGGGCAGCGTCAAGCGGCCAGTGTCCCAAGGCAACGTCCATCAACACCTTGGCAGACCTTGAACAAGTCGATGGCATCACCCGCGAACACCTGGCCGAGGCGCTGCAATATCGGCCGACAACACTCTAGTCGGCGTCAGCCCTTGGTCAGATCAACCAACGGCGTCTGCCGCACCTCGGTCTCCCGCCCACCCTGAATCTCGTTCACCTGCTTCAACGCTTTATCCACAGCTGCTTTGTCCGCCAGCAAGCTGTAGCTGATGCGGAACTGCTTCTGCTCCTTCGGTCCAATCGTCGGCACCAGATTCAGTGGCCGCTGATACCGACGGTTGTAGGAAAAACTCGTTCCTGGCTCCAGCCCCGTGACATAGCCCTGGCCTTGGGTATCGGTGTTTTTCCACAGGGAGAACACCGGCAGTGTTTGCGTGTTGAAGCCAACCGAGACACCCAGGCTGCCGGCCTTGTTATGCAACACAGTCAACGTATCGCCCTTGGCATCGGCATACGGCACCACGTTGTAAACCGTTTCGTCGTAGTCCTTGGTTGGTGCGCGGTAGGTTTGCCAGTCCGGCAGATCACCTTTGGCCTTGTCGTTGAATGGCGAAACTTGTTTGACCGGCGCGGCGAAGCGGGCGCCCTGTTCCAGGAACGGGGTGCTGAAGTTGCTGTGATACAGCGCCTGGTATTCCTTCGGATAGTCGCCGTTGTTGGTCAGGGTGTCGTTGAGGGCGAACACTGCGCTGCCGGGTTCGGTGACCAGTTCGGTCGCGACGGAGAAGTCGACTTTCTTGAATGCCTGCTCTTTCAGCTCGCCGCGCAGGCTGATGGCGTATGGCGGTTTCTCATCGATGTGCAGGGTGACCTTGTTGGCCGGAATGTTGGCGGCGAGGCCGTGCAGAGTCAGCAGTTCGCCATTGTCCATGCCGGGATGGCCAACCCATTCGTATCCGCAGCGGGTGACCAGCTCATTGAAACCTTCCAGCCAGCCCAAACCACCACGACCGTTGAGTTCGATGAAGGATGGATTGACCACTTCCTTGACCGGCGAATCCCAGCCCATGCGCACAGTGCCAACCGAGGCCTGCAAGACGTTCATGCCACGAGTTGGCACCACCGAGAGTTTCATCGTGCCGTTATCGATATCGACGATGCTGACGCCCTCCTGCCGACCGCCGTGCAAGGTGCGCAGGGTCACGGAGAAGGGTTTGTCGGTTTTAACGCCGAGTTGCTGGCTGGTGATCTGCCAGTTCTGGGCGGCCTTGTCGGTATCGAGCAGGACGTAATCCCAGGCCATGGCGTGGGAGGCAGCGGACAGTGCACTGAGGGCAACGAAGAGTTTGAGCGGGGTCATGGCAGCAGCCTTTCTTGGAGTTGTGCCATTTTTATAAACTTGAAGAAACGTTTCAGCAAGCATAAAAATCGAGATAACGGCGGAAAACGCCAGGGAATCGTCGATACGGTGCTTGTGGATAATGCGAAGATTTGAGTCGATGCCATCGCGAGCCTGCTCGCGATGGCGATTTCAGCAGTGCCTCAGCGGAACCGGTCAACCTCATGCCGCAGATCCGCCGCGAGCTTCTCCAGCTCTTTAGCAGTCACCGCCAGGTTCGATACCACCTCCCGCTGCTCACTGTTCGCCAAAGCGATGCTTTGCAGATTGCTGCTGAGCAAGGTCGCGGTGCTGCTTTGTTCCTGGGTGGCGGTAGTGATGGCCGCGAATTGCTGACCGGCCGAGCGGCTTTGTTCATCGATCCGCGCCAGGGCTGAGGCGACGTTGGCGTTGCGCGACAGGCCTTCCTGCATCAGCACGTTACCCTGCTCCATGGTGCTGATCGCGTTGCCGGTTTCCTGCTGGATACTTTGGATCATCCCGGAAATTTCGTCCGTGGCCTGGCGAGTACGTGAAGCCAGGTTGCGCACCTCATCGGCCACCACCGCAAACCCACGACCTTGTTCACCGGCACGGGCGGCTTCGATGGCGGCGTTGAGCGCCAGCAAATTGGTTTGCTCGGCGATCGCGGTGATCACCCCGACGATGCCGCCGATTTCCTGGGAGCGCTGGCCGAGGGTGTTGATCACCGTCGCTGTGCTGTTCAGCGCACCGGCGATTTGCTCCAGGGACGAGGACGCTTCGTCCATCGACGTACGACCGATCCGGGTTTGCTGTGCGTTTTCCTGCGCCAGACGCTGGGTGCTGCCCATGTTGTCGGCAATGTTCAGCGAGGTGGCACTGAACTCCTCCACGGCGCCAGCCATGCTGGTGATTTCGCCGGACTGCTGTTCCATCCCTTCATAGGCACCGCCGGACAAACCGGACAACGTCTGGGCGCGGCTGTTGACCTCTTCCGAGGCTCTACGAATGTGCTCGACCATGGTCGACAGGGCCTGGCTCATCTGGTTGAAGGCGCGGGCCAACTGACCGATTTCGTCGTTGCTCGACACGTTCAGACGCACACTCAAATCACCAGCGCCCAAGGCTTCAGCCTGCCGTACCAGATCACCCAGCGGCGCCAGTTTGCTGCGCAGCAACCAGACCGTCGCGCCCACCGCCAGCAACATCGCCAGCAGGCTGCCGATGGCCAGTCGAATGCCGACGCTCCAGGTCACCGCGCGGATTTCGGCTTTCGGCATGCTCGCCACCACCGACCACGGCCCGCCTTCGAACGGCACGGCAATGCTGTAGAAATCCTGCGACGTGTCGCTCCAGAAATCGCCCTTGCCCGGCGCCTTGGCCAGACCGACGATGGCCGGGACCGCCACGTCCAATGCTTGCACACCGGCGATCGGCACCAGCCATTTGTTCTGCTCATCGAGCAGGGCCAGGGAGCCGGTCTGGCCGATGCGGAAGCGTTTGAGGTTTTCGAACTGGGCTTTCTGCGCGTCGGTGTAATCGAATCCTACGAACAGCACGGCAATCACCTTACCGCCGCTGTCACGTACGGGGGTGTATTGAGTCATATAGGAACGTTCGAAGAGCAAGGCGCGACCGACGTAGCTCTGCCCTGCCATTAACCGCGCATAGGCCGGATGAGCGTGATCCAGCAATGTGCCAATGGCCCGGGTGCCGTCCTGCTTGCTCAGGGACGTGCTGACCCGAATGAAATCTTCGCCACTGCGCACGAACAGTGTCGCAACGCCGGCGGTCATTTGCTTGAACTCGTCCACTTCCTTGAAGTTGTTGTTCAACACTTCGCCGCCCAGGTGCAGGCCCGGGGTCTGCACGCCCGCCACGGCCACCGGCTCATCCGGGTGCACGCTCAAACCGGCGCTGAAGCGCTTCTCGAACAGGCCGCTGAGGCGCTGGGTACTTTCACGCAACGTGCCGTGGAACGTGCTCAGCTGATCGGCCAGCAGCCGCGCCTCGCTGGCCAGGTGCTCTTCGCGGGTGGCGAGGTTGGCGGCGTCCAGCGAGCGCAGGGCAAACACGGTGCTGCCGCTGATGACAACCGCCAGTATCACGGCAAGCGCAAGACCCAGCTGTGAGGCAATCCGAGCACGAGGTTGAGACATGACAGCTCCTGACCCAGTGGGCCGGATCATCCCGATCCCGCCGCACTCGGCAAAATTTCTGATAGTGGGGAAAACGTGGAGCCTGGTACGAAGGTTCCATCAGCAGATTTTCGGCGGCAAAGCCGAATACTTGAGTGATTAACGGGGATATGGCTCAAGGCCGCCATTGCAGCGGCTCCATCGATTCAGCCCAGCCGTTCGACATCCGGTAATTCCATGGCTCGGACTTCGCCTTGCAGAAAATCGCTGAGCCGGCGCAAACGTTCACCTCCCGGGCGGGTTTTCGGCCAGACCAGGTAATAATTCTCACCACTGGCGACGGCCGTCGGCCACGGCAAACTCAGACGTCCCTGCGCAACATCCTCCGCCACCATCAGCAAATCGCCCATGGACACGCCGTAGCCTCGGGCGGCAGCGATCATGCCCAGTTCCAGGGTATCGAACACTTGCCCGCCCTTGAGCGAGACCTGATCGGTCAGGCCCATGCGCTCCAGCCAGTTGCGCCAGTCACGGCGGTCCGGCGTCGGGTGCAGCAATTCGGTGCTGGCCAGGCGCGCAACGTCCCACGGTTGGTCCTTCAGAAGATTCGGCGCGCCCACCGGAATCAGCTCTTCGGGGAACAGCAAAGTCGTCTCCCAGTCCGGTGGAAAATGCCCGTTGCTGAGGATGACGGCGCAGTCGAAGGGTTCGTGGTTGAAGTCCACCGTATCGACGTCCATCCAGGCGCTGGTCAATTGCACCTCGTTCCCCGGTCGCAGGTGTCGAAAACGACTGAGCCGCGCCAATAGCCAGCGCATGGTCAGGGTCGAGGGGGCTTTCATGCGCAGGATGTCGTCTTCGGCGCGCAAGGTGTTGCAGGCTCGCTCAAGGGCAGTGAAACCTTCGCGAATGCCCGGCAGGATCAGCCGTGCCGATTCGGTCAGTTGCAGGTTGCGCCCGCTGCGATGAAACAGCCGACAGGCGAAATGCTCTTCGAGCGTACGAATGTGTCGACTGATCGCACTTTGCGTGATCGACAACTCTTCGGCGGCGCGGGTGAACGAGCTATGCCGCGCCGCCGCTTCGAATGCTCGAAGGGCATACAAGGGAGGAAGACGACGAGAC
The DNA here is from genome assembly GCF_017114915.1 of Pseudomonas frederiksbergensis. GTDB lineage: Bacteria > Pseudomonadota > Gammaproteobacteria > Pseudomonadales > Pseudomonadaceae > Aquipseudomonas > Aquipseudomonas frederiksbergensis_I. Next base: position 46,526 of record NZ_JAAUOE010000017.1, on the reverse strand, counting down.
ATTCGGAAAGCTCCTATAGCGCGGTTGCCTCAACTTATCAGAAACTCCTCGGCATGAGTTTTAATCATGCAACCCATCCTTTTTATCCCTTTGTGCAAACCCCGCAGAGCGCCGAGAATCGACGCTTCCTGTTCTCTCTGACAATCGAGCGTGATGACCATGCAGCATCCAGCGCGTAGTGAACTCTGGGCCATCCTGCGGCTGGCGGGGCCGTTGATTGCCTCGCAGCTGGCGCACATGTTGATGGTCCTCACCGACACGTTGATGATGGCGCGCCTGAGTCCCGAGGCGCTGGCCGGTGGCGGTCTGGGCGCGGCGACGTATTCGTTCGTGTCGATTTTCTGCATCGGCGTGATCGCGGCGGTCGGCACCCTGGTGGCAATCCGTCAGGGCGCGGGCGACATCATCGGCGCGGCGCGGTTGACCCAGGCCGGTTTGTGGCTGGCCTGGTTGATGGCGCTGGTGGCGGGTCTGCTGTTGTGGAACCTCAAGCCGGTGTTGCTGCTGTTCGGCCAGACCGAAACCAACGTCCAGGCCGCCGGCCAGTTTCTGTTGATCCTGCCGTTCGCCCTGCCCGGCTACCTGAGTTTCATGGCGCTGCGCGGCTTCACCAGCGCCATCGGCCGGGCGACGCCGGTGATGGTCATCAGCCTCGCCGGCACCGTGGCCAACTTCCTGCTCAACTATGCGTTGATCACCGGCCTGTTCGGGCTGCCGAAAATGGGCCTGGTGGGCATCGGTCTGGTCACGGCAATCGTCGCCAACCTCATGGCGCTGGCGCTCGCGCTGCACATTCGTCGGCACCCGGCCTATGACGCTTATCCATTACGCCAGGGCCTGTCGCGGCCCAACCGTCAGTACTTGAAGGAGTTGTGGCGCCTGGGCCTGCCGATTGGCGGCACTTATGCGGTGGAGGTCGGCCTGTTTGCCTTCGCCGCGCTGTGCATGGGCACCATGGGCAGTACGCAACTGGCGGCGCACCAGATCGCCCTGCAAATCGTTTCTGTGGCGTTCATGGTGCCGGCGGGGCTTTCCTATGCGATCACCATGCGCATCGGTCAGCATTACGGCGCCGGGCAATTGCTCGATGCACGGCTGTCCGGACGGGTCGGGATCGCCTTCGGGGCCGCGTCGATGCTGGGGTTTGCGATGGTCTTCTGGCTGCTGCCGAATCAGTTGATCGGTTTGTTCCTGGACCACAACGACCCGGCCTTCCGCGAAGTGATCAACCTGGCCGTGAGCCTGCTGGCGGTGGCGGCGTGGTTCGAGCTGTTTGACGGCACGCAAACCATTGCCATGGGCTGCATCCGCGGGCTCAAGGATGCCAAGACCACGTTTCTGGTGGGTTTGGGTTGCTACTGGCTCATCGGCGCACCGGCCGCCTGGTGGATGGCCTTCCATTTGAACTGGGGGCCGACGGGGGTTTGGTGGGGCTTGGCGTTGGGGTTGGCGTGTGCCGCGGTGAGTCTGACGCTGGCGTTCGAGTGGAAGATGACGCAGATGATTCGGCGTGAACCGGCGTCAGCGCAGCGTTTCGAGATCGCCTAGCCCCTACAGTGCATCGTTAAGCCAGCACAACCTGCTGGCTGGAACCGAAGGTCAAATACTCAACCAATTCCGCCAACGGCAACGGCTTGCTGATCAGATACCCCTGCACCTGATCGCAACCAAACCCGCGCAACATATCCAGCTGCTCCGGTGTTTCCACGCCTTCGGCAACCACTTCGAGGTTGAGGTTGTGCGCCAGGTTGATCATGGCGTGCACCAGTTTGCGATTCTCTTCCCGCTCTTCCATGCCGCCGACAAAGCTCTTGTCGACCTTCAACAACGCAATCGGCAGGCTGTTGAGGTGCACGAACGAAGAGAACCCGGTGCCGAAATCGTCCAGCGAGAAGCGCACGCCGAGGCGCCCGAGGGCGTCCATGGTCTGCTTGACCAGATCGCTGCGACGCATCACGGCGGTTTCAGTCAGTTCGAACTCCAGCCACTGCGCCTCGACGCCACGCTCGGCAATCAGCCGGCTCAGGGTTGTCAGCAGTTGGCTGTCCTGAAACTGTCGGAACGACAGGTTGATCGCCATGTGCAACGCCGGCAGAGCTCGTTCGCGCAACGCCTGCATGTCCCGCAGGGCCCGGGAAATCACCCAGTAACCCAGCGGCACGATCAAGCCGCTTTGCTCGGCCAGCGGCACGAATTCGCTGGGGGGCAGCAAGCCGCGCTCGCCATGACGCCAGCGCACCAAGGCTTCGAGGCCGACGATCTGGCCGTCCTCAAGGTTCAGGCGTGGCTGGTAATGCAACTCCAGCTCATCGCGACGCAAGGCCCGGCGCAGCTCGCTTTCGAGGTCGGCGATGCTGCGGGCATTGCGATTGATCCGTTCGTTGAAGATGTGAAAGGTGCAGCCCTGAGTGCTCTTGGCTTGTTGCATGGCGATGTGCGCGTGCCACATCAACGGGTCGGCACCGGCCTGGGCCCGAGCATGGGCGATGCCGAGGCTGGAACCGATCAACAGGCTTTCTCCGTCGATCCAGTAGGGTTCGGACAGGGCTTCGGTAATCCGTTCGGCCATCCATTCGGCCCGTTGAGGGGCGCGGCGGGTGTCAATCAGCAGGGCGAATTCATCGCTGCCCAGCCGCGCCAATTGATCACCGGCCTCCAGCTGGCTTTTCAGCCGCGAGACCACCTGCAGAATCAACCGGTCGCCGGCCTGATGGCCGAGGGCGTCGTTGGCGTGGCGAAAGTTGTCGAGGTCGAGGTGACCGAGGGCCAGGCCGCGACCGTCGCTTTTCGCCAGACGCGCCGCCAGCAAGGTCTGGAAACCCTGACGGTTGGCAATGCCGGTCAACGGATCCTGTTCGGCCAGGCGCTGCAAGGTGTTTTCCAGCACGCCACGCTCGCGCACATGACGCAGGCAGCGGCGCAACATGCCGGGATCCAGCAGATTGCGCACCAGCCAGTCGCTCACACCGTCGGGCGGCGCCAGCGGCTCGTGCTCAAGCAGCAACACCGTCGGCAAATTGCAACGGCCGGGCGCCGGCTGCAGAGCAGGAATCGTCAACAACACCGCGCTGCGGTTGTCATCGAACAGGTTGCTGACCGACTCCCAGCTCGGCGCGCTGAGCAGCACGGCCGAACTCCCCAACGGAGCCAGACACTCGCGCAACAACGCTGCCCACGCTGGCTCTTGGGCCAGTAGCAGCAAACGCAAGGGTTCGACAGGCGTAGACAAGCTAGCTCCCTAGACTCTGCAAAGATGTAGGCGGCGGGCATTATGCCGCTCGGGTAACCAATGACCAAATGACACCGGTTATCAAACACGACTTTGTGTCCTGATTACGAACAGTAGACGCAAATTCAATGCGCATCCTGCGTGAAAGTATCAAAACCGGCAATTAGAGAAAGCGTGTTGCGTCACAAGTCGGAGAGAGCAGCACAATTCGCTGAGCCTGTTAAAATGCCGGCCCATTTCGCTAACGACTCCCTGATTTCGTATGTCCCGACTCAATCCCCGGCAGCAAGAAGCCGTGAGCTACGTCGGCGGCCCTCTTTTGGTGCTCGCCGGCGCAGGCTCCGGCAAGACCAGCGTGATCACTCGTAAAATTGCGCATTTGATCCAGAGCTGCGGCATCCGCGCCCAGTACATCGTCGCCATGACCTTTACCAACAAGGCTGCGCGGGAGATGAAGGAACGGGTCGGCACCCTGCTCAAGGGCGGTGAAGGCCGAGGCCTGACGGTCTGTACCTTCCACAACCTGGGCCTGAACATCATCCGCAAGGAACACGTGCGGCTGGGCTACAAACCGGGCTTCTCGATTTTCGACGAGACCGACGTCAAAGCCCTGATGACCGACATCATGCAGAAGGAATACTCGGGCGACGACGGCGTCGACGAGATCAAGAACATGATCGGTGCCTGGAAAAACGACCTGATCCTGCCGCCCGAAGCCCTGGAAAACGCGCGCAACCCCAAGGAACAGACCGCCGCCATCGTCTACACCCACTACCAGCGCACGCTCAAGGCGTTCAACGCGGTGGACTTCGACGACCTGATCCTGCTGCCGGTAAAACTGTTCCAGGAACACGACGACATCCTGGAAAAATGGCAGAACAAGGTCCGCTACCTGCTGGTGGACGAATACCAGGACACCAACGCCAGCCAGTATTTGCTGGTGAAACTGCTGATCGGCAAACGCAACCAGTTCACCGTGGTAGGCGACGACGACCAGTCGATCTACGCCTGGCGCGGCGCCCGCCCGGAAAACCTGATGCTGCTCAAGGACGACTATCCGTCCCTGAAAGTGGTGATGCTCGAGCAAAACTACCGCTCCACCAGCCGCATCCTGCGCTGCGCCAACGTGCTGATCTCCAACAACCCGCACGAATTCGAAAAGCAGCTGTGGAGCGAGATGGGCCATGGCGACGAGATCCGCGTGATCCGCTGTCGCAACGAGGACGCCGAAGCTGAGCGCGTGGCCGTGGAAATCCTCAGCCTGCACTTGCGCACCGATCGGCCCTACAGCGATTTCGCGATCCTGTATCGCGGCAACTACCAGGCCAAGCTGATCGAGCTGAAACTGCAGCATCACCAGGTGCCTTACCGACTGTCCGGAGGCAACAGCTTTTTCGGACGTCAGGAAGTGAAAGACCTGATGGCCTATTTCCGGCTGATCGTAAACCCGGACGACGACAACGCCTTCCTGCGAGTGATCAACGTCCCACGCCGGGAGATCGGTTCGACCACGCTGGAGAAGCTGGGCAACTACGCCACCGAGCGAAAAATCTCGATGTACGCCGCCACCGACGAAATCGGCCTGGGCGAGCACCTGGACAGCCGCTTCACCGATCGACTGTCGCGCTTCAAGCGTTTCATGGACAAGGTCCGCGAGCAGTGCGCCGGCGAAGACCCGATCTCCGCCCTGCGCAGCATGGTCATGGACATCGACTACGAGAACTGGCTGCGCACCAACAGTTCCAGCGACAAGGCCGCCGATTACCGCATGGGTAACGTCTGGTTCCTGATCGAGGCGCTGAAAAACACGCTGGAAAAAGACGAAGACGGTGAGATGACCGTCGAGGACGCCATTGGCAAACTCGTCCTGCGGGACATGCTGGAACGTCAGCAAGAAGAGGAAGACGGCGCCGAAGGCGTGCAGATGATGACCTTGCACGCCTCCAAGGGTCTGGAATTTCCCTACGTGTTCATCATGGGCATGGAAGAGGAAATTCTCCCGCACCGCTCCAGCATCGAAGCCGACACCATCGAAGAGGAACGCCGCCTGGCCTACGTCGGGATTACCCGAGCGCGTCAGACCCTGGCCTTCACTTTCGCCGCCAAGCGTAAGCAATACGGCGAGATCATCGACTGCGCCCCCAGCCGTTTCCTCGATGAACTGCCGCCGGACGACCTGGCCTGGGAAGGCAACGACGACACCCCGAGCGAAGTCAAAGCGGTTCGCGGCAACAGCGCATTGGCGGATATACGCGCGATGTTAAAGCGCTAGAATTGACCACTTTTATTTAGACCTTCGGCGCAAAAGACGCCACCAGAGGACAGCTTCATGGAAGCACTGCACCAGAAAATTCGCGAAGAAGGCATCGTGCTTTCCGACCAGGTTCTGAAGGTCGACGCCTTTCTGAACCACCAGATCGACCCGGCCCTGATGAAGCTGATCGGCGACGAATTCGCCACGCTGTTCAAGGATTCGGGCATCACCAAGATCGTCACCATCGAAGCGTCGGGCATCGCCCCGGCGATCATGACCGGCCTGAACCTCGGCGTGCCGGTGATCTTCGCCCGCAAGCATCAGTCCCTGACCCTGACTGAAAACCTGCTGTCGGCGACCGTTTACTCGTTCACCAAACAAACTGAAAGCACCGTGGCGATCTCCCCACGCCACCTGACCAGCAGCGACCGCGTGCTGATCATCGACGACTTCCTGGCCAACGGTAAGGCGTCGCAAGCGCTGATCTCGATCATCAAACAGGCCGGCGCGACCGTGGCCGGATTGGGCATCGTCATCGAGAAGTCGTTTCAGGGCGGCCGTGCGGAACTGGATGCCCAGGGTTATCGGGTTGAATCGTTGGCTCGCGTTCAGTCGCTGGCGGGCGGTGTCGTGACCTTCATCGAATAACCCTCCCGCAATGATCGTTCCCACGCTCCGCGTGGGAATGCTTCAAGGGACGCTCCGCGTTCCGGCTTTCGAATGGGACGCAGAGCGTCCCGGGCTGCATTCCCACGCAGAGCGTGGGAACGATCAGGTTTGCGCGGTGGCTTTTAGGCCGGTGAGCAACAACCGCTGAAACAAATCCTCTTTCAATCCCTCGGGATTGGTCAGCTGCATCCGCTCCAGATGCACGGGAAACTCCGAAGGCTCTGGCGCATCCAGGGCAGCCTTGCCCAACTCCAGAATCTCCGCGAGCTTGAACTTGCTCTTCAACCAGTTCAGCGCCCGCAACAAGTCCCGTTCCTCGGCCGTGAAATCGCAACCCAACGGATACTCCGCTAACAGATTCGAATGCCGGGCCTGAATGGCTTGCAAACGCTGTGGGCTGTTGTCGGTGAATCGCGGATCGAGGCGGAAATGCTTCGATAATTTGCCAGCGTTCTGCGCCTGTTCGATCAGCCCCGGCTGGAAGCGTGAGTCGCTGATGTTCAGCAACGCCTCGATCACCGCCGCGTCGGTCTTGCCTCGCAAATCGGCGATACCGTACTCGGTGACGACGATGTCGCGCAGGTGCCGCGGGATTGTGCAGTGGCCGTATTCCCAGACGATGTTCGAACTGACTTCACCGCCCGACTCACGCCAACTGCGCAGCAGCAGGATCGAACGCGCGCCTTCCAGGGCATGACCCTGAGCGACGAAGTTGTATTGCCCGCCAACGCCACTCAACACCCGCCCGTCTTCGAGCTGATCGGACACTCCGGCGCCGAGCAACGTCATGGTGAATACGGTGTTGATGAAACGGGCATCAAGGCGCTGCAAGCGTTTGAGTTCTTCCTGCCCGTAGAGCTCGTTGATGTAGCTGATGCGGGTCATGTTGAATTCAAGCCGCTTACTCGGCGGCAACTCGCGCAAGCGCTCGTAGAAACTGCGCGGCCCGAGGAAAAACCCGCCATGCACCGAGATGCCGTCGGTTTGCGCCGCCTCGTCCAGCGTGCCGGCGTTGGCCTGCTGCTGGGTCGGCACGTCCGGGTAGACCTTGCGCCGCACGATCCCGGCGTCGGCCAGCACCAGCAAACCGTTGACGAACATTTCACTGCAACCATAAAGGCCCTTGGCGAACGGTTCGATGCCCCCTTCGCGCTCGATCAACGGCGACCATTGGCTCAGATTCAGGTCCGCCAGCAACGCCTTATACCCGTCATTGCCCGCCTGCCGCGCCAGCAACGCCGCCGTCAGGGCATCACCCATGGAACCAATGCCAATCTGCAAAGTGCCGCCATCGCGCACCAGCGTGCTGGCGTGCAGCCCGATGAAATGATCCTGGCAACCCACCGGCATGTTCGGCGTGGAGAACAACGTGGTGTTGTCCTTCGCATCGATCAGCAGGTCGAAGGTTTCGATGCCGACTTCCGCATCGCCAGGCATGTACGGCAAATCGTTGTGCACCTGGCCCACCATCAGAATCGTCTCCCCCGCCGCCCGGCGTTTGGCGATCATCGGCAACAGGTCGAGGGTGATGTCCGGGTTGCAGCTCAGGCTCAAGTGATCGGGATGCTCGGCATGGCTGGCGACCAGTTGCGCCACCAGGTTCAAACCGGCGGTATTGATGTCTCGCGCGGCGTGGCTGTAATTGCTGCTGACGTAATCCTGCTGGGCCGATGCGCTGTTAAGCAGGCTGCCTGGCTGCAGGAAGAATTGATGGACGTGAATGTTGGCCGGCAGGCTGTCGCGAAGCAGGTCGGCAAGGAAATCCAGTTCCGGGTAATCGCCGAACACCCGCTCGATGAAGGGTTCGAGAAAGCGCTTTTGCAAGCCATCGCCCAAGGGCGGGCGGCCAAGGCACAGGGCGGTATAGACCGTCAGCTGCCGCTCGGGCAGTTGCGCGATCCGTTGATACAGCGCGTTGACGAAGTGGTTGGGTTTGCCCAGCCCCAGCGGCAAGCCCATGTGGATATGCGCCGGCAACCGCGCCAGGACGTCATCGACCGCCTGCTCGATAGAACACAACTGCACCATCTGATCCTCCCGCCCGCTCCATGAATTGGGGTTGGACCGAGATTGCCGGGGATTTGCTTCAAAGCATAGCCTCAGGGAAAAATCGCAGGCACAAAAAAGCCGCTCGTAAGCGGCTTTTTCGCTGAAAATGGAGGCTTACTTCAGGCCAGACATCTTCTGGATGGCGCCTTTGAGATCGGCATCGGAGCAGTCGGCGCAGGTCCCTTTAGGTGGCATCGCGTTGATGCCGGAGATGGCTTTTGCCAGCAGGCCATCAACGCCGCCTTCTTTCTTGGCGCGCTCGCCCCAGGCTGCGGCATCACCGATTTTCGGTGCGCCCAGTACGCCTGCGGTGTGGCAAGCGCCGCAATGTTTTGCAATCACTGAGTCAGGGGTTTTGGCATCACCACCACCCGCGGAAGCAGCGACTTCCATCCCCTTGCACTCTTTGCCCTGCACACAGACCTGACCGACTGGTTCAAGACGCTTGGCGATATCGTCGTTGGTCGCAGCTTGAGCGCTGACAGCCCATAGGGCCAATACGGTTGCTGGTGCGGCCAGCATTTTCATAATTAGGTTCACGCGTACACCCTCAATGGTGGCTAGTCACGCCTACGGCCACGGTTCGCAGGCGGGCGCAAGTATAGCGGTAAGCCCGTCACACTGAAACAACCCCAAAGTCGAAGGGGTCTTATCGTGGGACGGATTACAGCACGGGGTCTCCGCCAATCCGGGCAGGACGCCTCTTCTCTTAGAAATTCGCTGGGGTGGCTGCGCTGATTAGTCGCGCCGGGGCATCGAACGGATTCCGGAAACGGTGCGGTTTGGTACTCTCAAAGTAGTAGCTGTCGCCGGCTTCGAGCACAAATGTTTCGAGCCCGACCACCAGTTCCAGCCGACCTTCCACCAGAATCCCGGTCTCCTCGCCCTCATGGGTGAGCATCTCGTCACCGGTGTCGGCGCCTGGCGGGTAGATTTCGTTGAGAAACGCAATAGCACGGCTCGGGTGAGCCCGGCCGACCAGTTTCATGGTCACTGCCCCATCGGAAATATCGATCAGTTCGTGGGCCTTGTAGACGATCTGAGTCGGTTTTTCCTGCAGGATTTCTTCGGAAAAGAACTCGACCATGGACATGGGAATCCCGCCCAATACCTTCCTCAGCGAACTGATCGAGGGGCTGACGCTGTTTTTCTCGATCATCGAAATGGTGCTGTTGGTAACACCCGCGCGTTTGGCGAGCTCACGCTGGGAAAGACCTTTAAGCTTACGGATCGATTGCAGTCGTTCACCGACGTCCAATGCTTGCGCCTCCAGGGATTCAGGTTGCAGGAATATTGAGCGTTATCATGGCGACAGCGTTCAGTATTTACAACACTTGGGCCTCAATCCTGTTGGGCGAAGCGACTTTCGGTCGGGAGCGCTGTTCGTCAGGCCTCGGAATAGAGCCGCGGCACCCGACGCAGGTTGCAGAAGATCTGGTATGGAATCGTGTCGGCGGCCGCCGCGACGTCACTGGCGAGGATATTTTTGCCCCACAATTCGACGGGCGAACCGAGGCCGGCTTGCGGCACATCGGTCAGGTCGACACAGAGCATGTCCATCGATACCCGCCCCAGTAACTGACTACGCTGCCCGGCTACCAGCACCGGTGTGCCGCTCGGGGCCTGGCGCGGATAACCGTCGGCGTACCCCATCGCCACCACCCCCACACGCATCGGCTTGGGGGTAACGAATTTCGCGCCGTAACCAATCGGCTCACCGGCCGGCAGTTCACGCACGCAAATCACTTTAGATTCCAGGGTCATCACCGGTTGCAGGCGGGACGCCACGGCATTGGCCTCTTCGAACGGCGTCGCACCATAGAGCATGATGCCCGGGCGCACCCAATCGCTCGGAATCTGCGGCCAACCGAGCACCGCCGGCGAGTTACGCAGGCTGATTTCGGCCGCCAACCCCTGACGCGCCGCCTCGAATACCGCGACTTGATCGATGCTGGCCTGGCAGTGCAGCTCATCGGCGCGCGCGAAGTGACTCATCAGCACGATCTTCGCCACTTTGCCGCTGGCCAGCAGCCGTTGATAGGCCGCCTGGTAATCCGCCGGATGCAGGCCGACCCGATGCATGCCGGAGTCGAGTTTGAGCCAGACCGTAATCGGTCTGCTCAGCGCGGCTTTTTCGATGGCTTCGAGCTGCCACAGCGAATGCACCACGCACCAGAAGTCGTGCTCGACGATCAGCGCCAGCTCATCGGCTTCGAAAAAACCTTCCAGCAGCAACACCGGCGCACGAATGCCGGCGGCGCGCAGCTCCAACGCTTCTTCGATGCACGCCACGGCGAACCCGTCCGCCTCGGCTTCCAGCGCCTGGGCACAGCACACCGCGCCATGGCCATAGGCATCGGCCTTGATCACCGCGAGGGCACGGGCCCCCGTGACTTCACGGGCAATCCGGTAGTTGTGACGCAGGGCTTGAAGATCGATCAGGGCACGGGCAGGACGCATGGCGGCAGACTTCTAGTCGGTCATTGAAAAAAAACCGGCGCTGGCTGACAGCGTGAACCGCCAACAGCACCGGGAGAGGGATCTTTCTGAATTACTTTAGGGTGCCGCGTTTATGGCAGCGCGGCGACAACCGACAGCTCAACCAGGATTTGCGGTTCGCACAGCTTCGCTTCGACCGTCGCGCGGGCCGGTGCGACGCCTTTGGGCAGCCACTGGTCCCACACCGAATTCATGCCTGCGAAGTGCGCTTCGATGTCTTTCAGGTAAATCGTCACCGACAGCAGGCGGTTTTTGTCCGTCCCCGCCAGATCCAGCAAACGCTCGATGTTGGCGAGGGTCTCACGGGTCTGCTGTTCAATCCCGGCGCTCATGTCGTCGCCGACCTGCCCTGCCAGATACACGGTACCGTTATGGACGACGATCTGACTCATGCGTTCATTGGTGAGCTGGCGCTGGATTGACATGTTTTGCAGACTCCTTGAGGTTGTTGCCATAACGGGAAATATCGAGGCCTTCGGCGCTGATCTGCGGCGTTCTCTTGGCCATCAGGTCAGCCAGCAATCGACCGGAACCGCAGGCCATGGTCCAGCCGAGCGTGCCGTGGCCCGTATTCAGGAACAGGTTTTTGAACGGCGTGGCACCGACAATCGGCGTACCGTCCGGGGTGGTCGGACGCAGACCGGTCCAGAAACTCGCCTCGGCCAGATTGCCGCCCTGAGGATAAAGGTCGTTGACGATCATCTCCAGGGTTTCGCGTCGACGCGGGTTCAGCGACAGGTCAAAACCGGCGATTTCCGCCATGCCGCCGACGCGGATGCGGTTGTCGAAACGGGTGATCGCCACCTTGTACGTTTCGTCGAGAATGGTCGACGTCGGGGCCATCGCCGGGTTGGTGATCGGCACGGTCAGCGAGTAACCCTTGAGCGGGTACACCGGCGCCCTGATGCCCAGCGGCTTGAGGAGTTGTGGTGAGTAGCTGCCGAGGGCCAGCACGTAGCGGTCAGCGGTTTCCAGCTTGCCGTCGATCCACACGCCGTTGATGCGATCACCGGCGAAGTCGAGGCGCTGGATGTCCTGGCCGAAACGGAATTCCACACCCAGTTTCGTGGCCATCTCGGCCAAGCGGGTGGTGAAGATCTGGCAGTCGCCGGTCTGGTCGTTCGGCAGGCGCAAGGCCCCGGCGAGAATGTCGGTAACGCTGGCCAGGGCCGGTTCAACCCGGGCAATGCCGGCGCGGTCGAGCAGTTCGAACGGCACGCCGGACTCTTTCAGCACAGCGATGTCTTTGGCGGCGCCATCAAGCTGCGCCTGGGTGCGGAACAGCTGGGTAGTCCCCAGGCTACGGCCTTCGTAGGCAATGCCGGTTTCGGCGCGCAATTCGTCGAGACAGTCGCGGCTGTACTCGGACAGACGGACCATGCGCTCCTTGTTCACCGCGTAGCGGCTGGCGGTGCAGTTGCGCAGCATCTGCGCCATCCACAGGTATTGGTCGACGTCGGCGGTGGCCTTGATCGCCAATGGCGCGTGACGCTGCAACAGCCACTTGATGGCTTTGAGCGGCACACCCGGTGCGGCCCACGGTGAGGCATAACCCGGCGAAACCTGCCCGGCATTGGCGAAACTGGTTTCCATGGCCGGCGCTGGCTGACGGTCCACGACCGTCACTTCAAAGCCGGCTCGTGCCAGATAATAGGCACTGGCGGTACCGATGACGCCGCTACCCAAGACCAGAACGCGCATTTTCATATCCCTCATCGCGGCTTACCGCTGACGTTTATTGTGCAGACCTAAGATGTGGGCAGTTTAAAAAAGATTAGCCAGTGCTTTTCACTATATAAGTGCCTATATTTGGCGACAATTCTCGGCAAAAACCCTTTTCACGGAGGCGCATCCCCTATGCGGACCAACACACAAACCAAACGTGAGCTGGACAAGATCGACCGCAATATCCTGCGGATCCTGCAAGCGGACGGGCGCATTTCCTTCACCGAACTGGGGGAAAAGGTCGGCCTCTCCACCACGCCCTGCACCGAGCGGGTACGGCGCCTGGAGCGCGAAGGGATCATCATGGGCTACAACGCCCGGCTGAATCCGCAGCACCTCAAGGGTAGTCTGCTGGTGTTCGTCGAGATCAGCCTCGACTACAAATCCGGCGATACTTTCGAAGAGTTCCGACGCGCGGTACTGAAATTGCCCCACGTTCTGGAATGCCATCTGGTGTCAGGGGACTTCGATTACCTGGTGAAAGCGCGGATTTCCGAGATGGCCTCGTACCGCAAACTGCTGGGCGACATCCTGCTCAAGCTGCCCCATGTGCGCGAATCCAAGAGCTATATCGTGATGGAAGAAGTGAAAGAGAGCTTGAGCCTGCCAATCCCGGATTGAGCCCCACACCCCTACACCAACACCTGCCGGGTACTGGCCATGTATTCGTGAATCTGCTTCTCGACCCGCGGATGAATCAGCTCCACCGGCCGCCGCCCATTGGGGCAAGGTAACGTCTTGGTGGTACCGAACAGACGGCAGATCAGCGGTCGCTCGTCATACACCGTGCAGCCGTGGGGGCCCAGATGGACGCAATTGAGTTCGTCCATCGCCGCGTCCTGCTCGGCCCGGGTCTTGCGCGGCAGGCGGGACATTTCTTCGGGCGAGGTGGTGACCGGTCCACAGCAGTCATGACAGCCGGGCACGCACTCGAAGGTGGGAATCTGCTGGCGCAGCGTGCGAATTTTCTGACTGTTGCAGCTCATCGAAGCGGTGACCGAATGCGAAATAGACCGGGATTCTGACGCAAAAACCCCAATCCAGACAGCGCCAACCGACCAGTGTTGCCCGCATTCGAAGGAGCGGCTTATGCTCCGTCAACTTTTTCAAACACACGCATCAGGACGACGTACATGAACGCCCCCGTTCAGCAACCTGTCCCAAACCACCGACACGTGGCCTCCTATTACGCCGCCAGCAGCCTGCCGCAGCCCGACCTTCCGGTGCTCATTGGTGAGCTGGTCGCGGACGTGTGCGTGGTGGGCGGCGGGTTTTCGGGACTGAACACCGCGCTGGAACTGGCCGAACGCGGTTTTAGCGTGGTGCTGCTGGAAGCACACAAGATCGGCTGGGGCGCCAGCGGACGCAATGGCGGGCAATTGATTCGCGGCGTCGGCCATGGCCTCGATCAGTTCGCCAATGTGATCGGTGCAGACGGTGTGCGTCAGATGAAACTGATGGGCCTGGAAGCGGTGGAAATCGTCCGACAGCGGATCGAGCGTTTTCAGATCCCTTGCGATCTGACTTGGGGCTACTGCGATCTCGCCAATAACGCCCAAGATCTGGAAGGTTTTGCCGAAGACGCCGAAGAATTGCGCAGCCTCGGTTACCGTTACGAAACCCGTCTGCTGCAAGCCAACGAAATGCACAGCGTGGTGGGTTCCGACCGCTACGTCGGCGGCTTGATCGACATGGGCTCCGGGCATCTGCACCCACTGAACCTGGCACTGGGCGAAGCGGCAGCCGCCCGGCAATTGGGCGCGAAGCTGTTCGAACAATCGGCGGTGACCCGCATCGATTATGGCTCCGAGGTCAAGGTCCACACCGCCCAGGGCTCGGTCCGCGCCAAGGCCCTGGTGCTGGGCTGCAACGCCTACCTCAACGATCTCAACCCGCAACTCGGCGGCAAGGTGCTGCCCGCCGGCAGTTACATCATCGCCACTGAGCCCTTGAGTGAAGAGCAGGCCCACGCGCTGCTGCCGCAGAACATGGCGGTCTGCGATCAACGGGTGGCGCTGGATTATTACCGACTCTCGGCGGACAGACGCTTGCTGTTCGGCGGCGCCTGCCATTATTCAGGGCGCGATCCGAAGGATATCGCCACATACATGCGACCGAAGATGCTGGCGGTGTTCCCGCAGCTGGCCGGGGTGAAAATCGACTATCAATGGGGCGGGATGATCGGCATCGGCGCCAATCGCCTGCCACAGATCGGTCGACTAAAGGACCAACCGAATGTGTATTACGCCCAGGCCTATTCTGGCCACGGCGTAAACGCCACGCACCTGGCGGGCAAGTTGTTGGCCGAGGCCATCAGCGGGCAGCACAGCGGTGGTTTCGATCTGTTTGCCAAGGTGCCGCACATCACCTTTCCGGGGGGCAAACATTTGCGTTCGCCGTTATTGGCCCTGGGGATGTTGTGGCATCGACTTAAAGAGTTGGTTTGAGGAAGATGATCGTTCCCTCGCTCCTGCGTGGGAATGCATCCAGTGACGCTCTGCGTCACAGCGGACGCGGAGCGTCCGGGGCGGCATTCCCACGCAGAGCGTGGGAACGATCAACAGTACTAGATCCGCCAGAAGGGTTTAAGCCCCTCTTCCCG
This sequence comes from Pseudomonas frederiksbergensis, assembly GCF_017114915.1. GTDB lineage: Bacteria > Pseudomonadota > Gammaproteobacteria > Pseudomonadales > Pseudomonadaceae > Aquipseudomonas > Aquipseudomonas frederiksbergensis_I. The sequence continues at coordinate 31,499 of NZ_JAAUOE010000017.1, read as the reverse complement.
TGCCTGGGCCCGACTCAAACCGATGTCTTTCAATTGTTCCGGCGTTAGCTCCAGCAACGCCTTGCGCGTGTGCAGACGATGCCAGAACAGACCCCAGCGATTCAGGCCGGACGGTGCGTTGCGCATGACCGCCTCGCGCGCGCCGTTTTCTTGCCCTGCCGCCAGTTCCTGACTGCGTAACGTCAGCCGCACATCGCTCAAGCCGTTCATTTTCATTGCTCCTGTTTACTTGGGTAGCCAGAGCTTTCATGATGCGCGGACGGCAAAAAGCATTACAGATTCAACAGAGCCCTATTAACTCCATACAGATTTCCTGTTTCAGCCTCTGAATCGCTTATTTTTGCCCAATCTGTATTGGTTAACAGAACCACCCAATAGCGAGACTGCGCCATGACCCTTTACGTCAACCTCGCCGAGTTGCTCGGCACACGTATCGAACAGGGTTTCTATCGCCCCGGCGACCGGTTGCCCTCGGTGCGGGCGCTGAGTGTCGAACACGGGGTCAGCCTGAGCACGGTGCAGCAGGCCTATCGAGTGCTGGAAGACGTGGGTTTGGCGATGCCCAAACCCAAATCCGGCTACTTCGTGCCCGTGAGCCGCGAGCTGCCGGAACTGCCCGTCGTTGGCCGCCCCGCTCAACGACCGGTGGATATTTCGCAGTGGGATCAGGTGCTGGAATTGATCCGTGCCGTGCCGCGCAAGGATGTCGTGCAACTGGGCCGCGGCATGCCGGACATCACCACGCCGACGATGAAACCACTGCTGCGCAACCTGGCACGAATCAGCCGTCGACAGGATATGCCCGGCCTGTATTACGACAACATCTACGGCACCCTCGAACTGCGCGAACAGATCGCCCGCTTGATGCTCGATTCAGGTTGCCAGTTGAGCGCCAGCGATCTGGTGGTCACCACCGGTTGTCACGAAGCGCTGTCCACCAGCATCCGGGCCATTTGCGAGCCCGGCGACATCGTGGCGGTAGATTCGCCGAGCTTTCACGGCGCGATGCAGACGCTCAAGGGGCTGGGCATGAAAGCCCTGGAAATCCCCACCGACCCGCTCACCGGCATCAGCCTCGAGGCTTTGGAATTAGCGTTGGAGCAATGGCCGATCAAGGCCATACAGTTGACCCCCAACTGCAACAATCCGCTGGGTTACATCATGCCGGAACCGCGCAAACGTGCGTTGCTGACACTGGCACAGCGTTTTGACGTGGCGATTATTGAGGACGATGTGTATGGTGAACTGTCCTACACTTACCCGCGCCCGCGCACGATCAAATCCTTCGACGAAGACGGCCGCGTCCTGCTCTGCAGTTCCTTTTCCAAGACCCTGGCACCGGGCCTGCGCATTGGCTGGGTCGCGCCGGGCCGCTATCTGGAACGGGTGCTGCACATGAAATACATCAGCACCGGTTGCACCGCGCCGCAACCGCAAATTGCAATTGCCGAATTTCTAAAGGCCGGTCACTTCGAACCGCATTTGCGGCGAATGCGCACTCAGTACCAGCGCAATCGCGACACGATGATCGATTGGGTCACCCGCTATTTCCCCGCAGGCACCCGGGCCAGCCGCCCGCAAGGCAGCTTCATGCTGTGGGTCGAACTGCCGGAGGGCTTCGACACCCTGAAACTCAATCGTGCGTTGCATGATCAAGGCGTACAGATTGCCGTCGGCAGCATCTTTTCCGCCTCAGGCAAATACCGCAATTGCCTGCGAATGAACTACTCGGCCAAACCCACACCGCAGATCGAAGAAGCGGTGCGCAAGGTCGGCGCGGCGGCGATAAAACTGCTGGCGGAAATCGACTGACCTTTCTTTGGGATCCAGCGTCCATATGCTAACAATGGCCGCCACCGGAACATTCCCCGTGAGAATCAGACAGCCCCTGCTTGCTCTTCTGTTACTCGCCTCGTTCCTGGGTGGCTGCGCGACGTTCAACGTCCCTCGCGAACCGAGTCAGGCTCTGCCTGCGGCGGACTCGGCATTCGGCCGTTCGATCCAGGCCCAGGCCGCGCCTTATAAAGGCCAATCGGGTTTTCGCTTGCTCTCCGATAGCGCCGAGGCCTTCACCGCCCGCGCCGAGCTGATTCGCCACGCCCAAAGCAGCCTTGATTTGCAGTACTACATTGTCCACGACGGCATCAGCACCCGGATCCTGGTGAACGAATTGCTCAAAGCCGCCGATCGCGGCGTACGGGTGCGGATTCTGCTCGACGACACCACCAGCGATGGCCTGGACCGGATCATCGCGACCCTCGCCGCGCATCCGAAGATTCAGATTCGCGTGTTCAACCCGCTTCACCTGGGCCGCAGCACCGGCGTCACGCGAACCATGGGCCGGTTGTTCAACGTATCGCTGCAACACCGGCGCATGCACAACAAACTGTGGGTGGCGGACAACAGCGCGGCAATCGTTGGCGGGCGTAACCTGGGGGACGAGTATTTCGATGCCGAGCCCAACCTGAATTTCACCGACATCGACATGCTCAGCGTCGGCCCGGTTGCAGAACAGCTGGGGCACAGCTTCGACCAGTACTGGAACAGCGCTTTGAGCAAGCCGATCGAGCAGTTTCTCTCGAGCAAGCCGACCGCCAGGGATCTGAGAAACACCCGGACCCGACTGGACGAATCCCTGGAGGAGACGCGCAAACAGAATCACGCGCTCTATCAACAGCTGATGACCTACACCACTCATCCGCGCCTGGACGCCTGGCGCCGGGAACTGATCTGGGCTTCGAACCAGGCGCTTTGGGACGCACCGAGCAAGGTACTGTCCGACGGCGAACCTGACCCGCACTTGCTGCTGACCACCCAGTTGGCACCTGAACTCAATGGGGTCAGCAAAGAGCTGATCATGATCTCGGCCTACGTCGTCCCCGGCCAACCGGGGCTGGTGTACCTGACCGGTCGCGCCGATGCCGGGGTGTCGATCCGTTTGCTGACCAACTCACTGGAAGCCACCGATGTACCCGCCGTGCACGGTGGTTACGCGCCTTATCGCAAAACCTTGCTGGAGCATGGCGTGCAGTTGTTCGAATTGCGCCGCCAGCCAGGCGACAACGGTGGCAGCGGCAGCGGATCGAACCTGTTTCACAGCGGATCATCCTACCAAAGCTCCGACTCCAGCCTGCACAGCAAGGCAATGATCTTCGACCGGCAAAAAGCTTTCATCGGCTCGTTCAATTTCGACCCGCGCTCAGTGCTGTGGAACACCGAAGTCGGGGTGCTGGTGGACAGCCCACAACTCGCCGGACGTGTGCGCGAACTGGCGCTGGAGGGTATGGCGCCTGCCCTCAGCTATCAGGCTCGATTGGAAAAAGGCCAGATCATCTGGGTCACCGAAGACGACGGCCAGCAGCACACATTGACCAGGGAACCGGGGAGCTGGTGGCGACACTTCAATTCGTGGCTCAGCAATGTGATCGGCCTGGAGAAGATGCTGTAACTTAAATTGCCAGGATCTATGCCGGCTGCACTACCCCGAACGCCCCTTGCCGCGACACCAGAATCACCAACCCCAACGCACCCGCCGCCATCAACAACGGCAAGGCATGCCCGCTGATCCATTGGCTCCCGGCACCGGCCGCCAAGGGCCCGATCAGGCAGCCGATCCCCCACAGCTGCGCGATATGGGCATTGGCCCGCACCAGCGCATCGTCGCGATAACGCTCACCGATCAGGATCAGCGACAAGGTGAACAGACCGCCAGCACTGGCGCCAAACAACACCCAGAGCGGCCAGATCAGCAGCGTGTCGATCAGCAACGGAATCGCCAGGCTCGACAGCAGCAAAAGCATCGCGCAACCGGTGAATAACGTACGCCGCGACACACGATCAGCCAGCGCACCAATCGGCAATTGCAGCAAGGCATCCCCCACCACCACCGTACTGACCATCGCCAGGGCGATTTCCGTGGTGAAGCCTTGACGCAGACAATAGACCGGCAGCAAGGTCAGGATCATCGCTTCGAACGCGGCAAACAGCGACACCGCCCAGGCAATGGCCGGCAGGCCGCGACAGAAGGACAACAAGTCACCGAGGGTTACGCTGCAGGCTTCGCTGGTGGGCGCGCCGCTGCGGCCCAGCAGCAGGAACGGTGACGTCATCAGCAAACCGACACCGACCCAGAAGCCGTAATCGTGCTCGGCGCCCAACACACCCAACAGTAACGGCCCGGCCAGCTGACTCAGTGCATAGCTGCTGCCATACAGCGCCACCAATCGGCCGCGCCATTGCTCGACCACCAGTTGGTTGATCCAGCTTTCACCGAGGATGAAGACGAGGGTCAGGATCACCCCGATCATCAACCGCAGCACCAGCCAGATCGGGTAGCTCGGCCACAGCGCCAGCAAGCCAATGGACACCGCCCCGGCCCACAGGCATAGGCGCATCAGATTGGCCGTGCCGAGACGGGCCGCGAGATGGCTGGAGATCTTCGCACCCAGCAGTACGCCAATGGCCGGCATCGCCGCCATCACGCCGATGGCGAACGAGCCGTAACCCCAGCCCTCCAGCCGCAGCGATACCAACGGCATGCTGACGCCCAGGGCCAGGCCGACACTCAAGACAGACGCCAAGACGGCGAAATAAGTCGCCCAACGCATGTTCCACGCTCCTGTGGATATTTTATGTACAGCACAAAACAGTGTGGGAGCGAGCCTTTGTGGCGAGGGGGCTTGCCCCCGTTGGGTCGCGGAGCGGCCCCAAAACCTGCGTCTGCGGTGTATCAAGTACACCGCATGCAATGGTCTTGCGCCTGCTTCGCAACCGAACGGGGGCAAGCCCCCTCACCACAAAAACCCGCCCCCACAAGGGATCTGCGTCGTTCAGGAGCCCGATTTACTGCCGGGCTCCCTCACTGGCTTACAACTTGATCCAGGTCGCCTTCAGCTCGGTGTACTTGTCGAACGCATGCAGCGACTTGTCGCGACCGTTGCCGGACTGTTTGAAACCACCGAACGGTGCGGTCATGTCACCGCCATCGTACTGGTTGATCCACACGCTACCGGCGCGCAGTGCCTTGGCGGTGAGGTGAGCCTTGGAGATGTCCGTGGTCCATACCGCAGCCGCGAGGCCATAAGGGGTGTCGTTGGCAATCGCAATGGCTTCTTCGGGTGTATCGAAGGTAATCACCGACAGCACCGGGCCAAAGATTTCTTCCTGGGCAATTTTCATCGCGTTGCTGACACCGTCGAAAATCGTCGGCTCAACGTAGGTGCCCCCGGTTTCCTGAAGAATGCGCTTGCCGCCAGCCACCAGCTTGGCGCCATCGGTGTGGCCGGATTCGATGTAGGACAGCACGGTGTTCATCTGCTGGGTATCCACCAGCGCGCCGACATTGGTTGCCGGATCCAACGGATTGCCCGGTTTCCAGGCCTTGAGGGCCTCGATCACCAATGGCAGGAATTTGTCCTTGATCGAACGCTCAACCAGCAGGCGCGAACCGGCGGTGCAGACTTCGCCCTGGTTGAAGGCAATGGCACTGGCAGCGGATTCGGCAGCGGCTTGCAGGTCCGGCGCATCGGCAAACACGATGTTCGGGCTCTTGCCGCCAGCTTCGAGCCAGACGCGCTTCATGTTCGATTCACCGGAGTAGATCATAAGTTGCTTGGCGATCTTGCTCGAGCCGGTGAACACCAGGGTGTCGACGTCGTTATGCAGGGCCAGAGCCTTGCCGACGGTATGACCGTAACCCGGCAGCACGTTCAGCACACCTTTCGGAATGCCGGCCTCAACCGCCAGCGCTGCAATGCGAATAGCCGTCAGCGGTGATTTTTCGGAAGGCTTGAGGATCACCGAGTTACCGGTGGACAGCGCCGGGCCGAGTTTCCAGCAGGCCATCATCAACGGGAAGTTCCACGGCACGATCGCGCCGACCACGCCAACCGGCTCGCGAGTCACCAGCCCCAGCTGATCGTGCGGGGTGGCGGCGACTTCGTCGTAGAGCTTGTCGATGGCCTCACCGCTCCAGCTCAGGGCTTGCGCCGCGCCGGGAACGTCGATGTACAGGGAGTCGCTGATCGGCTTGCCCATGTCCAGGGTTTCGAGCAGGGCCAACTCTTCGGCATGCTGTTTCAACAAGCCGGCAAAACGAATCATGGTGGCTTTGCGCTTGGTCGGCGCCAGGCGCGACCAGACACCGGAATTGAACGTGGCGCGGGCGTTTTCCACGGCACGCTGGGCGTCGGCGGCGTCACAGCTGGCAATCTTGCCCAGCAGACGGCCATCGACCGGACTGATGCACTCGAAGGTCTCGCCGGAGACTGCATCGGTGTATTCGCCATTGATGTAGGCGCGGCCTTCGATCTTCAGATCGCGAGCCCGTTGTTCCCAGTCGGCACGAGTCAGGGTGGTCATACGAGTGTCCTCCTCTTATTGAATACGAGCGCCCCGCGTTCTTCGCGGGCACGGTCAGGAATTCTGCCCGGCCAGCCTGCTTTTCGGCTCAAGGCAACCGTTACCCTAAACCAGCGGCAGGTGAAGTTTCAATATATTTGACATAAGGCCGGTAAACGACCTTGCGATGTTCATTTTAATAAACATAGACTGTCAATTTTCCAGCCAGTGCGCCGTAATCACGGGGGAATACCAGCATGAGCATTCAGGATATCGTCGATTTCAGCCAGGTCATCACCCAGCCCGATCGCTACCGGCCAGACCCGGCCAAAGTCCTCAAGGGCGACCCCGAACAAGCGGTGTACAACCATTACAACAGCCCTTGCGGCCAGATGAGTGCAGGCGTTTGGGAAGGCGACGTCGGCCAGTGGCGGGTGAACTACACCGAGCACGAATACTGCGAAATCGTTCAGGGGGTTTCAGTGCTGCGCGATGACGACGGAGCCGCCAAGACCCTGCGCGTGGGCGATCGCTTCGTGATTCCGGCCGGTTTCAAAGGCACCTGGGAAGTGCTGGAGCCATGCCGCAAGATCTATGTGGTGTTTGAACAGAAGGCCTGAGGATTTGTGTTGTCCCCGCCGACAACAAAAAAGGCCCGTATCTCGCGATACGGGCCTTTTTTGTAAGGAGGAAAAATCAATTACTTGATTTTGCCTTCTTTGTAGATCACGTGCTTGCGAACAACCGGATCATATTTCTTGATCTCGATTTTGTCCGGAGTAGTGCGCTTGTTCTTGTCGGTAGTGTAGAAGTGACCAGTACCGGCGCTCGAAATCAAACGAATCAATTCACGCATGATTAGCTCCCTTAAACCTTGCCATCGCGACGAAGTTCGGCCAGCACGACACTGATGCCACGCTTGTCGATGATGCGCATGCCTTTGGCAGATACGCGCAGACGCACAAAACGTTTCTCTTCTTCAACCCAGAAGCGGTGATGCTGCAGGTTCGGCAGGAAACGACGACGGGTTTTGTTGTTTGCGTGGGAAATGTTATTCCCAGTCACCGGACCCTTACCGGTAACTTGACAGACTCTCGACATGCCTCAGCCCTCTAAAACCACATGCCCAACCCGGCATGGGTTGGCCGCTTAATCTCTCAGTCATTTGGCGCCAGGCGCCGCGTTTCTTTAAGGGTCTTACCGGCTACACCTACAAGCGAAGGAACCGGGCCCCTAGAAAAGAGCGCTGCTTTATACCAGAAAGACCAGAGAGCAACAACAACCGGTGTGCATTGAGTTGATAAAAACCCTGTTTTTCGGGCGTCGAATGCCTTGGGCAAAGGCTGCGCCCGATAGTGACCGCTCGTCGCAGAGAATCGGCCAACGGGCCAATTCAGGATTTTACTCGACCGTCACTCACCGAAAACAATCGCCTATCCTCCCCCCAAAATGAAAAAGGGGATAGTCATTTGCAAAAGAGCCCACTAGGGTAGGCTTTTTCCAGACTGCACTTGCAGATGGGCCTTCGATCTGTAAAGGAATCCGACCATGCGCCTTGCTGCCCTACCGCTGCTGCTCGCCCCGCTTCTACTGAGCCCCCTGGCCCATGCCGCCGCCCTGAGCGTCTGCACCGAGGCCAGCCCGGAAGGGTTCGATGTGGTGCAATACAACTCGCTGACCACTACTAACGCCACGGCCGACGTACTGATGAACAGCCTGGTGGACTTCGATACGGCCAGCGGTAAAGTGGTTCCCAGCCTCGCGGACAGTTGGGAAGTCACGCCCGACGGCCTGACCTACGTCTTCAAATTGCACCCGCAGGTGAAATTTCACCGCACCGAATATTTCAGCCCGACGCGCGACCTGACCGCCGAAGACGTGAAGTTCAGTTTCGACCGCATGCTCGACCCGGCCAACCCGTGGCACAAGGTTGCCCAGAGCGGCTTCCCGCATGCCCAGTCGATGCAATTACCGGCGCTGATCAAGAAGATCGACGCGCTGGACCCACTCACTGTCCGCTTCACCCTCGACCACCCGGATTCGACGTTCCTGCCCACCCTGACCATGGGCTTCGCCTCGATCTATTCGGCCGAGTACGCCGACCAGTTGATGAAGGCCGGCACGCCGGAAAAACTCAACAGCCAACCGATCGGCACCGGCCCGTTTATCTTCACGCGCTTCCAGAAAGACGCCTCGATTCGCTACAAGGCCAATGCCGACTATTTCCGTGGCAAGCCATCAGTTGACCCGCTGATCTTCGCCATCACCCCGGACGCGAATGTGCGTTTGCAGAAACTGCGCCGCAACGAGTGCCAGATCGCCCTGTCGCCCAAACCGCTGGACGTACAGGCTGCGAAGCAGGAACCGACCCTGAAGGTGGAAAAAACCGACGCGTTCATGACCGCGTTCGTCGGGATCAACAGCCAGCATCCGCCGCTGGACAAACCTGAAGTACGCCAAGCCATCAACCTGGCGTTCGACAAGGCCAACTACCTCAAGGCCGTGTTCGAAGACACCGCCGAACCTGCCAATGGCCCCTACCCGCCCAATACCTGGAGTTACGCCAAAAACCTGCCGGGCTATGCCCATGATGTCGAGAAAGCCCGGGCATTGATGGCCAAGGCCGGGCTCAAGAATGGCTTCCAGACCACCCTCTGGACTCGCCCTTCCGGCAGCCTGCTGAACCCCAACCCGAGCCTCGGCGCTCAATTGCTTCAGTCTGATCTCGCGGAAATCGGCATTCAGGCCGAGATTCGCGTGATCGAATGGGGCGAACTGATTCGTCGCGCCAAGGCCGGCGAACATGACCTGCTGTTCATGGGCTGGGCCGGCGACAATGGTGACCCGGACAACTTCCTCACACCGCAGTTTTCCTGCGCGGCGGTCAAATCCGGCACCAACTTCGCCCGCTACTGCAACCAGGATCTGGACAAGCTGATCAGCGCCGGTAAAACCACCAGCGAGCAAGGTGTACGCACCAAGCTCTACGAACAGGCTCAGACGCAGATCCAGCAACAGGCGTTGTGGCTGCCACTGGCCCACCCGACGGCCTTCGCGCTGACGCGCAAAGACGTCAAAGGCTATGCAGTCAGCCCATTTGGTCGCCAGGACTACTCAAAAATCAGCTTCAAGCCATAAGCTACCAGCGGCAAGCTCAAGCATTCCGCGCACTGCTCTGGCTTGCCGCTTGAAACTTGAAGCTTGCCGCTGTTCCCCTTACATCCACCCATACTCGGCCATGGACAGCGGATCGCCGTCACCGACGATGAAATGGTCGAGTACCCGCACATCGATCAGGTCCAGCGCTTCTTGCAGACGCTTGGTCAACATTCGATCAGCTTGGCTGGGATTGGGATTACCCGACGGATGGTTGTGGCAGAGGATCAGCGCTGCGGCGTTGTGGGCCAACGCGCGCTTGACCACCTGACGCGGATAAACGCTGGTGCAATCGATAGTGCCGCGAAACAATGATTCAAACGCCAGCACTCGATGTTTCGAGTCCAGAAACAGGCAGCCAAACACCTCATGAGGTTCGTGCCGCAACATCGACTTCAGGTAATCACGCACGGCCAGCGGATTCTCCAGTACCGAGCTATGGCGCAAGCGCTCAGCCAGATGCCGCCGGGCCATTTCCAACACTGCCTGCAACTGCGCAAATTTTGCCGGCCCGAGCCCCAACTGCCCGCTGAAGGTTTTCAGTTCGGCCTCCAGCAAGGCGCGCAAGCTACCAAATTGATTCAACAGATGCCGAGCCAAGTCCACCGCGCTTTTGCCGGACACGCCCGTTCGTAAAAATATGGCCAGAAGTTCGGCGTCCGAAAGACTCGCCGCTCCTTGCTCTAGTAACTTCTCCCGCGGCCGCTCCGCCGCCGGCCAATCGCGAATACTCATAACACCTCCATGTCTGTGGGCGCCGCTGTTCCGTAGCGGTCGCTGTGATATCGTAGCCCATCTTTTTTGCGGGCGATTTCACCCCTGGGGAGGGGGTATCGCCCTGCAGTCATCAACGAAATGAAAGGCAGACCTATGCAGCGGCTGTATCGGAAACGCATCGTTCTGGGCGTCGGCGGCGGCATCGCGGCCTACAAGAGTGCCGAGCTGGTTCGCCGACTGATCGACCAGGGCGCCGAAGTGCGCGTGGTCATGACCCGTGGTGGCAGCGAATTCATTACCCCGCTGACCATGCAGGCCCTGTCCGGGCACCCGGTCCATCTGGACCTCCTGGACCCGGCGGCCGAAGCCGCGATGGGCCACATCGAACTGGCCAAATGGGCCGATCTGGTACTGATCGCCCCTGCCACCGCAGACCTGATCGCCCGTCTGGCCCAAGGCATTGCCGACGACCTGCTGACCACGCTGGTGCTGGCCACCGACGCGGTGGTCGCCGTGGCGCCCGCGATGAATCAGGCCATGTGGCGCGACCCGGCGACCCAGGCGAACCTGCAAACCCTCGAAAGCCGAGACCTCAAAGTCTTTGGCCCGGCCTCCGGCAGCCAGGCCTGCGGCGATGTCGGCATGGGCCGCATGCTTGAAGCCACCGACCTCGCCCAGTGCGCGGCAGACTGCTTCCAGCGCCAAGCGCTGACCGGCAAGCACGTGCTGATCACCGCCGGCCCGACCCAGGAAAACATCGATCCGGTGCGCTACATCACCAACCACAGCTCCGGGAAAATGGGCTTTGCCCTGGCCGAAGCCGCGGTAGAAGCCGGCGCCCGCGTGACCCTGATCACAGGCCCGGTGCACCTGCCTACCCCGGATCGCGTCACCCGCATCGATGTAGTCAGCGCCCGCGACATGCTCGCCGCCTGCGAAGCCGCGATTCCTTGCGACTTGTTTATCGCCTCGGCTGCGGTCGCGGACTACCGTCCGGAAGTCGTGGCCCCACAGAAACTCAAGAAAGACCCTACAAGCGGCGACGGCTTGTTGCTACAGATGGTGCGCAACCCAGACATCCTGGCCACCATCGCCACCCGCCCTGACCGCCCGTTCAGTGTCGGCTTTGCCGCCGAAACCGAACACCTGCTTGACTACGCTGCCCGCAAGTTGAAAGACAAGAACCTCGATCTGATCGTCGCCAACGACGTCGCCAACCCGAGCATTGGCTTCAACAGTGAAGAAAACGCCTGCAGCGTGATCGATCGGGAGCTGCACGCTACCCTTTTCGCCCAGACCAGCAAGGGCAAGATTGCCCGCCAGCTGATCACTTTTATCGCCGAACGTCTGAACCAGGTTTAATTTACATGCACGCTTTGCAAGCCAAGATCCTCGACCCACGCATCGGCAGCGAATTTCCGCTGCCGCAGTACGCCACGCCAGGCTCCGCCGGCCTCGACCTGCGCGCCATGCTGGAAAAAGACACCGTCATCAAGCCGGGCGAAACCCTGCTGATCCCTACCGGCCTTTCGGTGTATATCGGCGATCCGGGCCTGGCGGCGTTGATTCTGCCGCGTTCGGGCCTGGGCCATAAGCACGGCATCGTGCTCGGCAATCTGGTTGGCCTGATCGACTCCGATTACCAGGGCCCACTGATGGTGTCGTGCTGGAACCGTGGTCAAACCGACTTCAACATCGTTGTCGGCGAACGCCTGGCCCAACTGGTGCTGGTGCCGGTGGTTCAAGCGCACTTCGAAATGGTCGAAGAGTTCGTCGAAACCCAGCGCGGCACTGGCGGGTTCGGACATTCCGGCAGCCACTGATCACAAAGCGGCCGGGGCTCTGCCCGGCCTGAAACCTGTTTTTTGTAATTCAAGGACGAAAAAATTGCGCAGACCTCACCTGAAAGGTTTACCGCCGAAAATCAAGGCATTGACCAGCCATTCGCTCGCGAACGCTGGTGACATGGCCTTTTCGCACCACGAACTCTCTGCCGAAAACGCCGTCATACCCTTCAGTTTGAGCCAGCCCACGAGTTTTTCGCAGGCCTGTCCAGCCACTTTAGAGATGGAGCATTTCCAGAAATGAGCACCCCAGCCCAAGTCGCACCCAAGTTCCCCGATAGCATCTTCCGCGCCTACGACATTCGCGGCACCGTTCCGGAATTCTTGAACGCTGAAACCGCTTACTGGCTCGGTCGCGCCATCGGCTCCCAGAGCCTGGCTCAGGGCGAACCCAATGTCTGCGTCGGCCGCGACGGTCGCCTGTCCGGCCCGGAACTGGTGGAACAACTGATTCAAGGCCTGGCCGACAGCGGTTGCCACGTCAGCGACGTCGGCCTGGTGCCAACCCCTGCGCTGTACTACGCCGCCAACGTACTGGCCGGCAAATCCGGGGTGATGCTCACCGGCAGCCACAACCCGTCGAATTACAACGGTTTCAAGATCGTCATTGCCGGCGACACCCTGGCCAACGAACAGATCCAGGCCCTTCACGACCGCCTCAAGACCAACAACCTGAGCAGTGGCAAGGGCAGCATCACCAAGGTCGAGATCCTCGATCGCTACAACACTGAAATCGTTCAGGACATCAAACTCGCCCGCCGCCTGAAAGTCGTGGTCGATTGCGGCAACGGCGCGGCCGGTGTGATTGCCCCGCAACTGATCGAAGCCCTGAACTGCGAAGTCATCCCGCTGTTCTGCGATGTCGATGGCAACTTCCCGAACCATCACCCGGACCCGGGCAAGCTGGAAAACCTGGTAGACCTGATCGCCAAGGTCAAGGAAACCAACGCCGACCTGGGCCTGGCCTTCGACGGCGATGGCGACCGCGTGGGCGTGGTCACCAACACCGGCAGCGTCGTGTTCCCGGACCGCCTGCTGATGCTGTTCGCCAAAGATGTGGTAGCACGCAACCCCGACGCGGAAATCATCTTCGACGTCAAATGCACCCGCCGCCTGATCCCGCTGATCAAGGAATATGGCGGTCGTCCGCTGATGTGGAAAACAGGTCACTCGCTGATCAAAAAGAAAATGAAACAATCCGGCGCCCTGTTGGCCGGCGAAATGAGCGGGCATATCTTCTTCAAGGAGCGCTGGTTCGGTTTCGACGACGGCATTTACAGCGCCGCGCGGCTGCTGGAGATCCTCAGCAAAGAGAAATCCACCGCGGAAGAGTTGTTCGCGACCTTCCCGAACGATATTTCTACGCCGGAAATCAATATCCATGTGACCGAAGAGAGCAAATTCAGCATCATTGATGCACTGCATGACGCACAGTGGGGTGAAGGCGCCGACCTGACCACCATTGACGGCGTGCGAGTCGACTATGCCAAAGGCTGGGGCCTGGTTCGCGCCTCCAACACCACACCGGTGCTGGTGCTGCGCTTCGAGGCCGATGACGAGGCTGAATTGCAGCGCATCAAGGATGTGTTCCACGTCCAGCTCAAGCGCGTTGCACCTGATCTCCAACTACCGTTCTGATTCACCCGGAGCCCTGAATGACCCTCGAACGCGAAGCCGCCGCCAACACCGCCAAGGTCCTGTCCGAAGCGCTGCCTTACATTCGCCGCTATGTCGGCAAGACGCTGGTGATCAAATACGGCGGCAACGCGATGGAAAGCGAGGAGCTGAAAACCGGCTTCGCTCGCGACATCGTGCTGATGAAAGCCGTCGGCATCAATCCGGTGGTGGTTCACGGTGGCGGCCCGCAAATCGGCGACCTGCTCAAGCGTCTGTCGATCGAGAGCCATTTTGTCGATGGCATGCGCGTCACCGACGCCGCGACCATGGACGTGGTGGAAATGGTGCTCGGCGGCCAAGTCAACAAGGACATCGTCAACCTAATCAACCGTCACGGCGGCAGCGCCATCGGCCTGACCGGTAAGGACGCCGAGCTGATTCGCGCGAAAAAGCTCACCGTCACTCGCCAGACCCCGGAGATGACCCAGCCGGAAATCATCGACATCGGCCACGTCGGCGAAGTGGTCGGGATCAACACCGACCTGCTGAACCTGCTGGTCAAAGGCGATTTCATTCCGGTGATCGCGCCAATCGGCGTCGGTGCCAACGGCGAGTCGTACAACATCAACGCCGACCTGGTGGCCGGTAAAGTGGCTGAGGCACTGAAAGCTGAAAAGCTGATGCTGCTAACCAACATCGCCGGCCTGATGGACAAGTCGGGCAAGGTCCTGACCGGCCTGAGCACCCAGCAAGTCGACGATCTGATCGCCGACGGCACCATCTACGGCGGCATGCTGCCGAAGATCCGTTGCGCGCTGGAAGCGGTACAGGGCGGCGTGGGCAGCTCGTTGATCATTGATGGTCGGGTGCCGAATGCGATCCTGCTGGAAATCTTCACCGACACCGGTGTGGGTACACTGATCAGCAATCGCAAGCGTCCCTGATTCAAAACCTTAAAAAGATCGCAGCCTTCGGCAGCACCTACGGATTTCTGATGTACGAAAAATCTGTAGGAGCTGACGTAGTCTGCGATCTTTTTTATGCGCGCCGGAAATGCCTGACCTGATCGAGCGAAACGTCCGACATCATGAAGGAAGCAATCTGCATAGGATCATCTCTGTATCTACAGGAGATTTACCATGCGAAAAGACTACGTTCCTTACGGCAGCGATGTTTCAGCGGGCACCTACGCCTGTGTCGATTGTGGCCACCAATACTCGAATCAGGGCAAAACATCGATGCCGCCCTGTCCACAATTCCGGAAAACCGCACACACCCGCCATGGATGGAGAATTTTGACTGGCCAGGGCGATGCTGCGGCTGATCCGTATCCAGAAGAAACGAATAAACCCGCCGGGATCAAAAAGGCCGAGACATTCAGCAGCACCAGCAAAAAATAATCCTGGGGGACCGGGCCATGCATAAACAAAAGACCCCGCTCAACTTGCTGGGCGGGGTCTTTTGCTGTCTACGCTCCCACAGGGGGAAGTGCGATTACACGCCGAACTGGGCGCGGTAGGCTTCTACGGCAGGTAAATGCTGCTTGAGCTGCGGATCGTCAGCCAGGAACTCCAGCACCTGGTTCAGCGAAACAATGCTGATCACCGGAATGCCGAAGTCACGCTCCACCTCCTGGATGGCCGACAATTTACCGTTGCCACGCTCCTGACGGTTCAGGGCGATCAGCACGCCGGCAGCCTTGGCGCCGTCCTGGGAAGCGATGATCTGCATCACTTCACGGATGGCAGTGCCCGCGGTGATCACGTCGTCGATGATTAGCACGTCGCCGGTCAATGGCGCGCCGACCAGGCTGCCGCCTTCGCCATGGGCCTTGGCTTCCTTGCGGTTGAAGCACCATGGCAGGTCACGGTCGTGATGTTCGGCCAGCGCCACGGCGGTGGTCGCCGCCAGCGGGATGCCTTTGTAGGCCGGGCCGAACAGTACGTCGAAGGGAATACCGCTCTCGACGATGGCTGCCGCGTAGAAACGGCCCAGCTGCGCCAGGGCTTTCCCTGAGTTGAACAGACCGGCGTTGAAGAAGTATGGACTGGTGCGCCCGGACTTCAGGGTGAACTCACCGAAGCGCAAAACGCCACGATCAATGGCAAAACGAATGAAATCGCGTTGATACGCTTGCATGAAAAAAACCCCAAATACCACGGATTTAGCTAATTAGGTAGACGCCGTGTATCATACCCGCACGCGATTTTTGGGGCCACTTATGCGGATCATCAGTGTGAACGTCAATGGTATTCAGGCTGCAGTCGAGCGTGGTTTGCTCAGTTGGCTGCAAGCACAGAATGCCGACGTCATCTGCCTGCAGGACACCCGCGCCTCCGCCTTTGAACTGGACGATCCAGCCTTCCAACTGGATGGCTACTTCCTTTATGCCTGCGAAGCCGAAGTTCCCGCCCAAGGTGGCGTGGCTTTGTACTCGCGGTTGCAACCGAAGGCTGTCATCAGCGGTCTCGGCTTCGAGACAGCCGACCGCTACGGGCGCTACCTGCAAGCCGATTTCGACAAGGTCAGCATCGCGACCTTGCTGCTCCCTTCGGGGCAGAACGGCGATGAAGACTTGAACCAGAAGTTCAAGCTAATGGACGACTTCGCCCGTTATCTGGATAAACAGCGGCGCAAACGTCGCGAGTACATTTATTGTGGCTCGCTGTACGTGGCGCAACAGAAGCTGGATATCAAGAACTGGCGCGACAGCCAGCAATCCCCGGGCTTCCTGGCACCTGAGCGTGCCTGGATGGACGAGATTGTCGGCAACATGGGTTATGTCGATGCCCTGCGTGAAGTCAGCCGCGAAGGCGACCAGTACAGCTGGTGGCCGGACAACGAACAGGCCGAGATGCTCAACCTGGGCTGGCGCTTCGACTACCAGATCCTGACCCCGGGCCTGCGGCGCTTCGTACGCAGCGCACGCCTGCCGCGTCAGCCACGGTTCTCGCAGCACGCACCGCTGATCGTGGACTACGACTGGACGCTGACCATCTAAGCGTCTTTTCGCAGATGCAAAAAAGCCGACATCACTGTCGGCTTTTTTGTGCGCACCTGGTTTTTGTAGGAACGAGGCTACTTCACCAGGCGCCAAGTGAACGGATACCGGTAAGGAAACCCTTCATTGGCCTTCACACCGGCAATGATCGTCAACACCAGTGCACCAATCGCGACCAGACCGAACAGGAAGAACCCGATGATTACCACCATCAGCAGGAAGCAGATGGCGGAAGCAATGGCGACGGTGATCTGAAAGTTCAGCGCTTCCTTGCCTTGCGCATCGATGAACGGGTCAGACTCGCGCTTTATCTGCCAGATAATCAGCGGCCCGATCAGCGTGCCGAACGGAAGCCAGATCCCCAGCAAGGCGGACAGGTGACAAAACATCGCCCACTGACGAACCTCGCGGCTCGGTGTGGGAAGCGGCAGTTGCTCGTCACTCATGGTGTCCTCCTTGGGTGGAGCGGGTCCGATCAGTCGGCCAGTGCAGCCTTCTGCAGTTCGAAAATCTCGATCATGCCTTTCTTCGCCAGTGCCAGCATCGCGTTCAGCTCTTCCGGCTGGAACGGCGCGCCTTCGGCAGTGCCCTGGACTTCAATGAAGCCGCCGGTGCTGGTCATTACCACATTGAGGTCAGTCTCGGCAGCCGAGTCTTCCAGGTAGTCGAGGTCAAGCACAGGCTCGCCCTGATACATGCCCACCGAAACGGCGGCGATCATTTGCTTGAGCGGGTCGCCACCCTTGAGGCCACCGCGCTTCTTGATCACTTTCAGGGCGTCGACCAGTGCAACCATGGCGCCAGTGATGGACGCGGTGCGGGTGCCGCCGTCAGCCTGGATCACGTCGCAGTCGACGTACAGGGTGACGTCGCCCAGCTTGGACATGTCCAGCGCAGCGCGCAGGGAACGGCCGATCAAACGCTGGATTTCCAGCGTGCGACCGCCTTGCTTGCCACGGCTCGCTTCACGCTGGTTACGCTCGCCAGTGGCGCGCGGCAGCATGCCGTATTCGGCGGTCAGCCAGCCCTGGCCCTGCCCCTTGAGGAAACGCGGCACGCCGTTCTCGACGCTGACGGTACAAATGACCTTGGTATCACCGAACTCGACCAGTACAGATCCCTCGGCGTGTTTGGTGTAGTTGCGGGTAATGCGGATCGAGCGGAGCTGATCGGCAGCGCGACCACTTGGACGTTTCATAGGGATTACCTGTACGGGGGACGGAAAACTGCCGAGCATTATAGAGCCGTGGGGCGCGACTGGGCACTTCTAAAAAATCCTCCCGACGATTGAAGGCCCTGGATAGAGCATAGCCGACGGCCTGCAGCTCTTTGTCACAGCGTGTGTTTGGGCGCATCCGCCCCACTGCGCTACAATCCTGCGCCTTTGCTGCCTGTCGGCTTTAATTCACAGATAGCGGGTCCGCGAACCATGGGTTACGCGCCGACCTGCATTGCGAGGTACCTCCATGGTGCACAGCATGACCGCCTTCGCCCGCGTCGAGAAAGCCGGCGTCCAGGGCACCCTGAGCTGGGAGCTGCGCTCGGTCAACAGCCGCTACCTGGAACCCCACCTGCGTCTGCCGGAATCTTTCCGCGACCTGGAAGGCGCGGTCCGCGAAGCCCTGCGCCAGGGACTGTCCCGGGGCAAGCTCGAATGCACCCTGCGTTTCACCGAAGAAAGCACCGGCAAACCACTGCAAGTGGACCGCGAGCGCGCCGCGCAACTCGTCGCCGCCGCCGAAACGGTCGCCGGCCTGATCAAGAACCCGGCCGCGCTGAACCCGCTGGAAGTCCTGGCCTGGCCCGGCGTGCTGGTGGCCGATGCCGCCGACCCGCAAGCGCTGAACGCCGAAGCCCTGGCGCTGTTCAACCAGGGTCTGAAGGAACTCAAGGCCGGCCGCGAACGCGAAGGCGCGGAGCTGGCGCGGTTGATCAACGAGCGCTTGACGTCCATTGAGGAAGATGTGGTGCTCCTGCGTGAGCTGGTCCCGCAGATGCTCGCCACTCAGCGTCAGAAAGTTCTCGACCGCTTCACCGACATGAAGGCCGACCTCGACCCGCAGCGCCTGGAACAGGAAATGGTGATGCTCGCGCAAAAGAGCGATGTCGCCGAAGAACTGGATCGCCTGAGTACCCACATCATCGAAGTTCGCCGGGTGCTCAAATCCGGCGGCGCTGCCGGTCGGCGCCTGGACTTCCTGATGCAGGAGCTCAACCGCGAAGCCAACACACTGGGCTCCAAAGCCTTCGACCCGCGCAGCACCCAAGCGGCGGTCAACCTCAAGGTGTTGATCGAGCAGATGCGCGAACAAGTGCAGAATATTGAGTAAGGCAAACCTGACATGACCCACAGTACCGGCACCCTGTACATCATTTCCGCACCTTCGGGTGCGGGCAAGAGCAGCCTGGTCAAAGCCCTGACCGACGCTGATCAGGAGATCCGCGTCTCGGTCTCCCACACCACCCGCGCCATGCGCCCTGGTGAAGTGAACGGCGTGAACTATCACTTCGTCGAACGCAGCGAGTTCGTGAAGATGATCGAGCATGGAGATTTCCTCGAGCGCGCCGAAGTGTTCGGCAATCTCTATGGCACTTCGCAAAGCCACCTGCAGCAGACCCTGGACGAAGGCCACGACCTGATTCTGGAAATTGACTGGCAGGGTGCCGAGCAAGTGCGCAAGTTGATGCCCCAGGCCCGTTCGATCTTCATTCTGCCGCCGTCCCTGCAGGCCTTGCACCAGCGCCTGACCAATCGCGGCCAGGACAGTGACGAGATCATCGACGGCCGGATGCGCGAAGCCGTCAGCGAGATGAGCCATTACGTCGACTACGACTACCTGATCATCAACGACGATTTCGCCCACGCGCTGCGCGATTTGCAGGCGATTTTCCGCGCCAATCAGCTGCATCAAAAGCGTCAGCAGCAGCGTCATGGCAAATTATTGGCTGAATTGCTCGGTTAAAGAGCTCTTCCCAAAATGGCTGCAAGGGCTTTACATTGGTGCTTATAGCGCGTTGAAAAGCCTGGTCAAAAAATCAGCGCTTCCCTAATCGCTGGTGATTTTTTAAACTGTTGAGTCCGCTCGCCCAACCGGGCAGCGCGCATATTGCATTCGCTCCGAGGAATACCATGGCCCGCGTAACCGTTGAAGACTGCCTAGAACACGTGGAAAACCGCTTTGAGCTGGTCATGCTCTCTACCAAGCGTGCCCGTCAACTGGCCACCGGTGGCAAAGAGCCCCTGGTTCAGTGGGAAAACGACAAGCCTACAGTTGTAGCGCTGCGTGAAATCGCTGAAGGCCTGATGAGCTACGAGTTCATCGCCAACGCTGAAATCGTCGAAGACGAACCGCTGTTCGCAGCGTTCGAGGACGAGTCCAACGAGGCAGTATAAGGCCATGCCTGGTCGACGTAGCACGGCGCGGGGTCATAGCGAACGGCAGGTGTCATCATGCCGAGCATAGACGCCCTCGCCGATCGCTTATCGACCTACCTCGGCAAGGACCAGGTCAACCTGGTCCGCCGAGCGTACTTCTACGCCGAACAAGCCCACGACGGCCAACGCCGTCGCAGCGGTGAGGCGTACGTCACGCACCCACTCGCGGTTGCGAATATTCTTGCCGACATGCATATGGACCATCAGAGCCTGATGGCGGCCATGCTGCATGACGTGATCGAAGACACCGGTATTGCCAAGGAAGCGCTGCAAGCGCAGTTCGGCGAAACCGTGGCCGAACTGGTCGACGGGGTCAGCAAACTGACCCAGATGAACTTCGAGACCAAAGCCGAAGCCCAGGCCGAAAACTTCCAGAAAATGGCCATGGCCATGGCGCGCGATATTCGCGTGATCCTGGTCAAGCTGGCCGACCGCCTGCACAACATGCGCACCCTGGAAGTGCTGTCCGGCGAAAAACGCCGGCGGATCGCCAAGGAAACCCTGGAAATCTATGCGCCCATCGCCAACCGGCTGGGCATGCACGCCATCCGCATAGAATTCGAAGACCTCGGCTTCAAGGCCATGCACCCGATGCGCTCCGCGCGGATCAACCAGGCGGTCAAACGCGCCCGGGGCAACCGCAAGGAAATCGTCAACAAGATCGAAGAGTCCCTCAGCCACTGCCTGGCCATCGACGGCATCCAGGGCGAGGTCAGCGGTCGCCAGAAACACCTCTACGGCATCTACAAGAAAATGCGCGGCAAGCGTCGGGCCTTCAACGAGATCATGGACGTCTACGCGTTCCGGATCATCGTCGACAAGGTCGATACCTGCTACCGCGTGCTGGGTGCCGTACACAATTTGTACAAACCGTTGCCGGGGCGCTTCAAGGATTACATCGCGATCCCCAAGGCCAACGGCTATCAGTCGTTGCATACCACGCTGTTCGGCATGCACGGCGTACCGATCGAGATCCAGATCCGTACCCGTGAAATGGAAGAGATGGCCAACAACGGCATCGCCGCCCATTGGCTGTACAAATCCAGCGGCGACGAACAGCCCAAAGGCACTCATGCCCGCGCCCGCCAGTGGGTCAAAGGCGTGCTGGAGATGCAGCAACGGGCCGGCAACTCCCTGGAATTCATCGAGAGCGTGAAGATCGACCTGTTCCCGGACGAGGTCTACGTGTTCACGCCCAAGGGCCGGATCATGGAGCTGCCCAAAGGCTCCACGGCGGTCGACTTCGCTTACGCGGTGCACACCGACGTGGGCAACAGCTGCATTGCCTGCCGGATCAATCGTCGTCTCGCGCCGCTGTCCGAACCGCTGCAAAGCGGCTCCACGGTCGAGATCGTCAGCGCCCCCGGCGCGCGGCCGAACCCGGCATGGCTCAACTTCGTGGTCACCGGCAAGGCGCGGACCCACATCCGCCATGCGCTGAAACTGCAACGCCGCTCCGAATCCATCAGCCTCGGCGAACGCCTGCTGAACAAGGTGCTCAACGGTTTCGACAGCTCCCTGGAAAAAGTCCCGGCCGAGCGCGTGCAACTGATGCTCCACGAATACCGCCTCGAACTGATCGAAGACCTGCTCGAAGACATCGGCCTGGGCAATCGCATGGCTTACGTTGTCGCCCGTCGCCTGCTCGGCGAAGGCGAACAGCTACCGAGCCCGGAAGGCCCGCTGGCGATTCGCGGCACCGAAGGTCTGGTACTCAGTTACGCCAAATGCTGCACACCGATCCCGGGCGACCCGATTGTCGGCCACCTGTCCGCGGGTAAAGGGATGGTGGTGCACCTGGACAACTGCCGCAACATCAGCGAAATCCGCCACAACCCGGAAAAATGCATCCAGCTCTCGTGGGCCAAGGATGTCACCGGCGAATTCAATGTCGAGCTGCGCGTCGAACTGGAACACCAGCGCGGCCTGATCGCCTTGCTGGCCAGCAGCGTCAACGCGGCCGACGGCAATATCGAAAAAATCAGCATGGACGAACGCGACGGTCGTATCAGCGTGGTCCAACTGGTGGTCAGCGTGCACGACCGCGTGCACCTGGCCCGCGTGATCAAGAAACTGCGCGCCCTGACCGGGGTGATCCGCATTACCCGCATGCGCGCGTAGCCCACCCTTCACAAGGAGTCATACATGACCAAGACCGTTATCAACAGCGACAAGGCCCCGGCCGCCATCGGTACTTACTCCCAGGCGATCAAGGCTGGCAACACCGTTTACATGTCGGGTCAGATTCCTCTGGACCCAAAAACCATGGAACTGGTTGAAGGCTTCGAAGCCCAGACCGTCCAGGTGTTCGAGAACCTCAAAGCCGTAGCTGAAGCAGCCGGCGGTTCGCTCAAGGACATCGTCAAACTGAACATCTTCCTCACTGACCTGAGCCACTTCGCCAAGGTCAACGAGATCATGGGCAAGTACTTCGACCAGCCTTACCCAGCCCGCGCCGCCATTGGCGTAGCCGCCCTGCCAAAGGCTGCACAGGTTGAAATGGATGCCATTCTGGTCATCGAGTAATGTGTCCGGCGCAGCCTTGCGAGGCTGCGCCGACTGATCTTGTAAAAAGGGTTCTGAAAGGATTCCACCATGCGCCAAGCGCTAGTTCTCTCGCTGGTCGCCCTGCTCTTGGGCGGATGTGCCAGCAACCCTGCCGACCGCGACATCAGCGGCACCTGGATCAACCAGGCGGCGATCGATGCGGCGTCCAAAGGCGGCCCCCTGCGCGAAGCGCTCCAGGCTTATGGCCCGAACCTGGAATGGGACGTCAATACCAAAGCCGGTCAGGCCCGCTACACCAACGGTTTTGAAAACGTCGAAGGCAAACTGCTGGGCGAAGAGTCCGGCGCCTGGAAAGTCGACTTTTATGGCAGCTCCGCCAGCGAGCTGAAGCGTGACGGCAAGCAACTGAGCCAGGCCGCCAACGACAACGAGCCGGAGCAAGTCTTCGACCGTGCATCGGTCCAGGTTCCGGACGGCGCGCCGATTGGCGCGAGTTTCGAACGGGCACTGTATTCGGCCTATATGGGCGGCAGCTGGAAAATCCTCAGCGGCCCCGGCGAAGGCAACACCGTGCAATTCCAGGCCGATGGCCAGGTGGCGGGCCTGCCCGGCGCGGATCGCTATGCCCTGTGCCTGGCGGGCGATTGCGCGTCGATGAGCGGCGGCAACGACAACATCTGGCTGCAGGTGAATGGCCAGGGCAATACCTGGATCTTTGCGCGCAAGGGCAAAGAGCTGGAGATTTTCCAGACCGTGAACACCGCGTTGGCGGACGAGATGCCTTCATTCACGCCGGGTGATCGCAAGTGGTTGCTCGAGAAGCAGTAACCCGGCCCTAGGGCTTATGTAGGAGCGAGGCTTGCCCGCGAAGACGGTGTAACAGCCGACATAGATGTTGGATGTTACGACGTCTTCGCGGGCAAGCCTCGCTCCTACAATATTGAGGGTGACTGAAAGTTAGCAGCGGCCTTCGAGAATCGCGGCATACCCTTCGCGGAAGCTCGGATATTTTGGTGTCCAGCCCAACGCCTTCGCCCGGGCATTGCTGCAGCGCTTGCTGCCGGCACGACGCACACTGGCGTCTTCGGCCCATTCGGTCACGCCCAGATACTCACGCAACCAGCCCACCACCTCTGCCATTGGCGCGGGCGCATCGTCAACGCCGATATAGTCATCATCCAGCGTCACACCGCGTCGATCCGCCTCAAGCAGAAACGCCAGCAACCCCGCCGCGTCATCGACGTGAATGCGGTTGGCGTACAACGGCGGATCAATCGCCACGCGATAACCGCGACGAACCTGAGTCAGCAGCCACTCTCGACCCGGACCATAAATGCCTGTCAATCGCACGATACTGGCCGGGATGCCGCTATCGCGCGCCACTTGCTCGGCTTCCAGCATCAAACGACCTGAGTAACCGCCCGCCACCGTCGGCGAGGTTTCATCGATCCACTCGCCATCCTGCTGACCGTAAACACTGCTGCTGGACACAAACAGAATGCGCTTGGGCTGCTGGCCATGCTGTTTCAACCACCCCAGCACATGCTGCAAACCCTCGACATAAGCCGCGCGGTACCCCGCTTCATCGTGATCAGTGGCAGCGGCGCTGTACACCAGATAATCCAGCGGGGCGGTCGGCCAGTCGGCCGGGCATTGCGTGCCGAACAAGTCGCCAGCCACACCCATCACACCGGCCGGCAAGCGCGAAAGATTGCGACGCAGACCATAAACCTGCCAGCCCCCAGCCAGCAATTGCGTGGCCAGACGACTGCCGACATCACCGCAGCCGGCGATCAAAACAGAAGGCGCGGACATCAGAAAACTCCCATCGGAAAGTCACAGACTAGCGCCGGCAAGGGCCGAGCAGCTAGTAATCAAGGAAAAAAAGATACTCTATTACTTCTGTTAACAAGAATTACTTGCAATAATGCCCGTCACTTTGTTCTCGGCCTCACGAGGCCTGGAAGAACATTTACCGTCTTTTCCTCTCAGGTCCGGCCAGCATGACACGCAATCAACTCTCCGCTTCGCCAACCAAACGACCTCGCGCCTGGAGCGCGGTGGCCGCCCTGTTGCTCAGCCTGATGCTGGCGCCGACCGCCGCATTCGCCGATGCACAAGCACCGGCCACACAGCCTGCTGCAGTTCAAACACCGGCAGCGCCTGCCGCGACGGATCCGGTCCAAGCCGTAGACGCCGCTGACGTGCCGCAAGTTCTCGAAGCCGACAACTCCCTGGGCATGGCCCATGACCTGTCGCCGTGGGGCATGTACCAGAATGCCGACATCATCGTGAAACTCGTGATGATCGGCCTGGCCATCGCCTCGATCATCACCTGGACCATCTGGATCGCCAAGGGCTTCGAGCTGATGGGCGCCAAGCGTCGTCTGCGCACTGAAATCGCTCACCTGAAAAAAGCCGCCACCCTTAAAGAAGCCAGCGTGACGGCAGCCAAGGAAGGCACCCTCGCCAACCTGCTGGTCCACGACGCGCTGGAAGAAATGCGCCTGTCGGCCAACAGTCGCGAAAAAGAAGGCATCAAGGAGCGTGTGAGCTTCCGCCTGGAGCGCCTGGTCGCCGCCTGCGGTCGCAACATGAGCAGCGGCACCGGCGTCCTCGCCACCATCGGTTCCACCGCGCCGTTCGTCGGCCTGTTCGGCACCGTGTGGGGCATCATGAACAGCTTCATCGGCATCGCCAAAACCCAGACCACCAACCTCGCCGTCGTGGCCCCCGGCATCGCCGAAGCCCTGTTGGCGACCGCGCTGGGTCTGGTTGCCGCGATTCCTGCGGTGGTCATCTACAACGTCTTCGCCCGCTCCATCGCCGGCTACAAGGCGCAAGTGTCCGACGCCTCGGCAGAAGTCCTGCTGCTGGTCAGCCGTGATCTCGACCACCTGCCGACCGAGCGCAGCTCGCAACCGCACATGGTGAAAGTGGGGTAATCGGCCATGGGCCTGCATTTGAAAGAAGGCGCAGACGACGATCTGGCCGAGAACCACGAAATCAACGTCACGCCGTTCATCGACGTGATGCTGGTGCTGTTGATCATCTTCATGGTGGCCGCGCCCTTGGCCACCGTGGACATCAAGGTCGACCTGCCCGCCTCCACCGCCAAACCGGCGCCGCGGCCAGAGAAACCGGTATTCCTCAGCGTGAAAGCTGACCAGCGCCTGTTCCTCGGCGAAGACGAAGTGAAGGCCGAAACCCTCGGCGCCACGCTCGACGCCAAGACCCAGGGCAAGAAAGACACGACGATCTTCTTCCAGGCCGACAAAGGCGTGGACTACGGCGACCTGATGAGCGTGATGGACGCCCTGCGTGCCGCCGGTTACCTGAAGGTCGGCCTGGTCGGACTCGAGACGGCAGCCAAAAAATGATCAACACGCGCCAAAAGCTGACGCGTTACAGCGGTAGCCTGGCCGTGGTGCTGGGCGTGCACGCGCTGGCCATTGCGCTGGCGCTGAACTGGACCTCGCGCCCACCGATCGAGCTGCCACCGCCAGCGATGATGGTCGAACTGGCGCCGGTTCCGGCCCCGCCACCGCCCGCACCGCCGAAGGTGATCACGCCGCCACAGCCACCGGCGCCGGTGGAAGAACTGCCGATTCCGAAACTCGCTGAAGCGCCGAAGGCCGAGATTGCCGTGCCCAAGCCGGTCAAACCCAAACCGAAGCCGCAACCGCCCAAGCCTGTGGAGAAAAAGCCGGAGCCGCCGAAGGAAAAGCCTTCCGAGGCAAAACCGAGCGACGCGCAACCGACCCAGGCACCGACGGAGAAGTCCGCTCAACCGGCACCCGGCCCATCGCCCGCGCAGCAAGCCGCCAAGGCCAGTTGGCAAGGTACCCTGCTCGCGCACTTGGCCAAGTACAAAAAGTACCCGGCCAGCGCACAGGCGCGGGGCAAGGAAGGTTTGAACCGCCTGCGCTTTGTCGTGGATGCCGAAGGTAACGTGTTGTCGTTCGAACTGGTGGGCCGCTCCGGCAACGCCGATCTGGACCGGGCCACCCTGGAAATGATCCGCCGCGCCCAGCCGCTGCCCAAGCCTCCGGCCGACATGCTGAACAACGGCTCCATCGAAATCGTTGCACCGTTTGTTTACTCGCTGGAACGTCGCCGTTAAGCACCGCTGAACCACTGTAGGAGCGAGCTCGCTCGCGAAGAAGGCGAACGATAACGCTTGAAGCCTGACGCCCCGATCGGCCTCAGGTTTTTCGCGAGCAAGCTCGCTCCTACACACACTCAGTCTGATAACGTGCGTCTATCGATTGCAGCCGGTATGCTTGGCCCGCAACTTCATGGACGCTTGCTATGACTCTCACAGAATTACGCTACATCGTTACCCTCGCCCAAGAGCAGCACTTCGGCCACGCGGCCGAGCGTTGCCACGTCAGCCAGCCGACCCTGTCGGTGGGCGTGAAAAAGCTTGAAGACGAACTCGGTGTGCTGATTTTCGAGCGCAGCAAGAGCGCCGTGCGCCTGACCCCGGTCGGCGAAGGCATTGTCGCCCAGGCGCAGAAAGTCCTGGAGCAGGCCCAAGGCATCCGCGAACTGGCCCAGGCCGGCAAGAACCAGCTGACCGCCCCGCTGAAAGTCGGCGCGATCTACACCGTCGGCCCATACCTGTTTCCGCACCTGATTCCGCAACTGCACCGGGTCGCCCCGCAGATGCCGTTGTACATCGAAGAAAACTTCACCCACGTACTGCGCGACAAACTGCGCAACGGCGAGCTCGACGCGATCATCATCGCCCTGCCGTTCAACGAAGCCGATGTGCTGACCCTGCAGCTCTACGACGAGCCGTTCTACGTCCTGATGCCGGCCCAACATGCGTGGACCCAAAAAGAATCCATCGACGCCGCCCTGCTCAACGACAAGAGCCTGCTGCTGCTCGGCGAAGGCCACTGCTTCCGCGATCAAGTGCTGGAAGCCTGCCCGACCCTGGCCAAAGGCAACGACGGCGCCAAGCACACCACGGTGGAATCCAGCTCGCTGGAAACCATCCGCCACATGGTCGCCTCCGGCCTCGGGATTTCGATCCTGCCGCTCTCGGCGGTGGACAGCCATCACTACGCTCCCGGCGTGATCGAAGTGCGCCCACTGAGCGCGCCAGTGCCGTTCCGCACCGTGGCCATCGCCTGGCGCGCAAGCTTCCCGCGGCCGAAGGCGATTGAAATCCTGGCCGACTCCATTCGCCTGTGCTCGGTGGCCAAGCCGCCAGCGCCGGTGGTGGCCGGTTAAGTCGCTGCCATGACCGAGTTGTCGCAAGTGTCGGTGACGGCACTCAAGGGTGTCGGCGAAGCCATGGCCGAGAAACTGGCCAAGGTCGGCCTGGAAAACCTCCAGGACGTGCTGTTCCACCTGCCGTTGCGTTATCAGGATCGCACCCGCGTGGTCCCGATCGGCCATTTGCGACCCGGGCAAGACGCGGTGATCGAAGGCACCGTCAGCGGCGCCGACGTGGTCATGGGCCGGCGTCGCAGCCTGGTTGTCCGCCTGCAGGACGGCACCGGGGGGCTCAGCCTGCGCTTCTACCATTTCAGTAACGCTCAGAAAGAAGGCCTTAAACGCGGCACGCGGATTCGCTGCTACGGCGAAGCGCGGCCCGGTGCGTCGGGGCTGGAGATCTACCACCCGGAATACCGCGCCATCACCGGCGACGAGCCGCCGCCGGTGGATGAAACCCTGACCCCGGTCTACCCGCTCACCGAAGGCTTGACCCAGCAGCGCTTGCGCCAACTGTGCATGCAAACCCTGACCCTGCTCGGCCCCAGCAGCCTGCCCGACTGGCTGCCAACCGAACTGGCCCGGGACTATCAACTGGCGCCGCTGGCCGATGCGATCCGCTACCTGCATCACCCGCCCGCCGATGCCGACGTCGATGAACTCGCCCTCGGTCATCACTGGGCCCAGCACCGCTTGGCCTTTGAAGAACTGCTGACCCATCAACTGTCTCAGCAACGCCTGCGCGAAAGCATGCGTGCCTTGCGCGCGCCGGCCATGCCCAAAGCCACCAAGCTGCCAGAACAGTACCTGGCCAACCTCGGCTTCACCCCGACCGGTGCCCAGCAACGGGTCGGCAACGAAATCGCTTACGACCTCAGCCAGCACGAACCCATGCTGCGACTGATTCAGGGCGATGTGGGCGCCGGTAAAACCGTGGTCGCCGCCCTCGCCGCGCTTCAGGCACTGGAAGCGGGTTATCAGGTCGCACTGATGGCGCCCACCGAAATCCTCGCCGAGCAGCACTTCATCACCTTCAAGCGCTGGCTCGAACCGCTGGGCATCGAAGTTGCGTGGCTGGCCGGCAAGCTCAAGGGCAAGAACCGCGTGGCGGCGCTGGAACAGATCGCGGGCGGCGCGCCGATGGTGGTCGGCACCCATGCACTGTTCCAGGACGAAGTGCAGTTCAAGAACCTGGCGCTGGCGATCATCGACGAACAGCACCGTTTCGGCGTGCAGCAGCGCCTGGCATTGCGACAGAAAGGCGTCGGCGGACGGATGTGTCCGCACCAACTGATCATGACCGCCACGCCGATTCCCCGGACGCTGGCCATGAGCGCCTACGCCGACCTCGACACCTCGATCCTCGACGAACTGCCGCCCGGCCGTACCCCGGTGAACACGGTGCTGGTCACCGACACCCGGCGCGTCGAAGTAATCGAGCGGGTGCGCGGCGCCTGCGCCGAAGGGCGTCAGGCCTATTGGGTGTGCACGCTGATCGAAGAATCCGAAGAGCTGACCTGCCAGGCCGCCGAAACCACCCACGAAGACCTCACCGCCGCCCTCGGCGAATTGAAGGTCGGCTTGATTCACGGCCGCATGAAGCCCGCCGAAAAGGCCGCGGTGATGGCCGAGTTCAAGGCTGGCAACCTGCAACTGCTGGTCGCCACCACCGTGATCGAAGTTGGCGTGGACGTGCCCAACGCCAGCCTGATGATCATCGAAAACCCCGAGCGTCTCGGCCTCGCACAACTGCACCAATTGCGTGGCCGCGTCGGCCGGGGCAGTGCCGTCAGCCATTGCGTGCTGCTTTACCATCCGCCGCTGTCGCAGATCGGCCGTCAGCGCCTGGGCATCATGCGCGAAACCAACGACGGTTTTGTCATCGCCGAAAAAGACCTCGAGCTGCGCGGCCCCGGCGAAATGCTCGGCACACGCCAGACCGGCCTGCTGCAATTCAAAGTTGCGGACCTGATGCGCGACGCCGACCTGCTGCCTGCCGTGCGCGACGCCGCCCAGGCCTTGCTCGAACGCTGGCCGGGTCACGTCAGCCCGCTGCTCGACCGCTGGCTACGCCATGGGCAGCAATACGGCCAAGTGTGAGCACTGTCGCAGTTTCTGGACCCTGGCCGTAAACAAGCTGGTTATACTCCTGCAATTGTTTGAAAACGGATACAGACCATGACAGAAGCTGCCCTCGCCCCTGAAACCCCGCACGCTCCGTCTGTCATTCGGCTGCTGCTCGGCAAGTTGGGCATCGCCTACGAAGAAGTCCTCGACCATCACGGCCTGAACGCCGCGCGTAAAGTGCAGGCGGTTTTGCTGGACGATTCCGTCGGCGCGCTCATGGTGCTGTTCCCCCAGAGCCAATTGCTGGACCTCAACCGCCTCGCCGAACTCACCGGCCGCCGGTTGACGGCTGTATCCACCGAGCGCCTGGTAAAAATGCTCGGCAAGCACAGCCTGAGCCTGCTGCCCGGCCTGCCGGCGCTCACCAGCTCGCCGTGCCTGTATGAAGAAAGCCTGCTGCGCGAACCGACGTTGCTGATCAACTCGGGCGAGCCGGGCGTGCTGCTGGAGATCTCCAGCGACGATTTCAAGACCATGCTCACCAAGGCCAGCGCCGGCAACTTCGGCGAAGCCGTGCACAGCATCCGCCCGAACCTCGACCGCCCCGACGATGACCGCGAGGAAATCACCCAGGCCGTGCAAGCGTTCACCGCGCGGCGCATCCAGCAACGCCTGGAAGAGACCATCGAGATACCACCGCTGGCCGAAACCGCGCAGAAAATCATCAAACTGCGGGTCGACCCCAACGCCACCATCGACGACATCACCGGCGTCGTCGAAACCGACCCGGCCCTGGCCGCACAAGTCGTCAGCTGGGCGGCGTCGCCGTACTACGCCTCGCCGGGCAAGATTCGTTCAGTGGAAGACGCCATCGTCCGCGTGCTGGGCTTCGACCTGGTGATCAACCTGGCGCTGGGCCTGGCCCTGGGCAAAACCCTGAGCCTGCCCAAAGACCACCCGCAACACACCACGCCGTACTGGCAGCAATCGATCTACACCGCCGCCGTCATCGAAGGCCTGACCCGCGCCATGCCCCGCGCCCAGCGCCCGGAAACCGGCCTGACCTACCTCGCCGGCCTGCTGCACAACTTCGGCTACCTGCTGCTGGCCCACGTCTTCCCGCCGCACTTCTCGCTGATCTGCCGTCACCTGGAGGTCAACCCGCACCTGTGCCACAGCTACGTGGAACAACACCTGCTGGGCATCAGCCGCGAACAGATCGGCGCGTGGCTGATGCGCTACTGGGACATGCCCGACGAACTGGCCACCGCCCTGCGCTTCCAGCACGACCCAAGCTACGACGGCGACTACGCCGAATACCCGAACCTTGTGTGCTTGGCCGTGCGATTGCTGCGTAGTCGCGGCATCGGCTCCGGCCCCGACGAAGACATCCCCGACGCCCTGCTGGAGCGCGTGGGCCTGACTCGCGACAAAGCCAACGACGTCGTCAGCAAAGTGCTTGAGGCTGAAGTGCTGCTGCGCGAACTCGCCTCGCAGTTCAGCCAGGCCTGAAAAGCTTCGCGGGCAAGCCTTAATGCCAGTCAGTTAAGCGAAATCCCCTGTAGGAGCGGGCTTGCCCGCGAAGACG
>NZ_JAAUOE010000016.1 GCF_017114915.1 Pseudomonas frederiksbergensis | reverse complement strand
GCCTACGCAAAAGACACCGACCGCCACGCCTGGGCCGCGCATTATTTGACGGCCATGTCCAAGGCAGTGATTGATGACGTCGTGAAGGTGCTAAGCCCGCGACCTGCTCGAACAAAGACCGAATCTGAAGAAGAGCTGCCTGAAAGCAAGTAAAGGCTTTTCCATACGTGCAGACACCGCAGATTCCTGTGGGATCTTCAGTGGATCCCAATCAGCGCCCACTAAAAAGCCCCGCTCTCTTCACAGAGGCGGGGCTTTTTGTGTGCTGNCCGCTCTCTTCACAGAGGCGGGGCTTTTTGTGTGCTGAAGATCAAAAGATCGCAGCCTGCGGCAGCTCCTGTGGGGGAGCCGTTACTCAGGCTTCGGTCTTGGCAGCGGCGGCTTTTGCGGCGGCGTCTTTGATCAGTGCCTGCAACGAACCGTCAGCAGACATTTCAGTCATGATGTCGCTACCACCGACCAGCTCACCGGCCACCCACAGTTGCGGGAAGGTTGGCCAGTTGGCGTATTTTGGCAGGTTGGCGCGGATTTCCGGGTTCTGCAGGATATCCACATAGGCAAATTTTTCACCACAGGCCATGACGGCCTGAGCGGCTTTCGCGGAGAAGCCACACTGTGGGGCATTCGGCGAGCCTTTCATGTAAAGCAGAATGGTGTTGTTGGCAATCTGCTCTTTAATCGTTTCGATGATATCCATGGAGCACCTCGGCTGAACTTTCCGACTCAGTGGTCGGCACGGTGGCGCATTGTAACGGAAACCCGAGCGCCATGCTCGGCCTCCCCGACAGACATGTTCACGCCGCCACTACGGTCACCGGCACGCCGTTCAACGCCGCATTGCCCGACAACTCATCGAGCTGACATTCGTCGGTCAGGTCATTGGCGCTGGAGCCTGGCTGGCCGCTGGCAATCGTCATCTGCACGCCCGGTCGCGCATGGCCCCAACCGTGAGGCAGGCTGACCACACCTTTCATCATATCCAGGCTGGCGACCACTTCAACCTCGATCACGCCGACCCGTGAACTGACACGTACCCGCTGGCCATCACTGAGCCAGCGGCTGGCCAGGTCGTCCGGGTGCATCAGCAATTGATGGCGCGGCTTGCCCTTCACCAGACGGTGATAATTGTGCATCCATGAGTTGTTGCTGCGCACATGGCGGCGGCCGATCATCAGCAACTCATCGGCGGCCGGTGCTTGCAGCGTCGCGAAGCGAGCCAGGTCGGCGAGGATCTCGACCGGCGCTGCCTGGACTCGCTGATTGGCCGTCTTCAGGCGTGGCGCCAGGTTGGGTTTGAGCGCGCCGAGATCGATACCGTGAGGGTGATCGAACAAAGTCGCCAGCGACAACTTATGCTCTGAAGCATCGCCATACAGGCCCATTCGCAGCCCTCGGTCGATCATCTGCGCCGGCGCGATGGTCGGTTTCAGTTCCTTGCCGGTCTTCGCTGCAAAGGCCTTGGCCAGCCCCACGAAGATCTCCCAGTCATGCAGCGCGCCTTCGGGCTTGGCGAGAATCGCTCGATTGAAACGGGTGACGTTGCGCACCGCGAACATGTTGAAGGTGGTGTCGTAATGGTCATTTTCCAGTGCCGACGTCGACGGCAGGATCAGGTCGGCATAACGCGTGGTTTCATTGATATACAGGTCGACGCTGACCATGAACTCCAGTCCGTCCAGCGCTTGCTCCAGCTGTCGGCCATTGGGCGTGGACAGCACCGGATTACCCGCCACGGTGATCAGCGCACGAACCTGCCCCTCCCCTTCGGTGAGCATCTCTTCGGCCAGCGCCGACACCGGCAACTCGCCGCCGTATTCGGGACGCCCGGACACGCGACTTTGCCAAAGATTGAAATGCCCGCCCGAAGTGGACGCCACCAGGTCCACCGCCGGCTCGGTGCACAACGCACCGCCGACCCGGTCCAGGTTGCCGGTGACCAGATTGATCAATTGCACCAACCAATGGCACAGGGTGCCGAAAGCCTGGGTCGACACGCCCATGCGGCCGTAGCAGACCGCTGTCGGCGCGGCGGCGAAATCCCGGGCCAGTTGGCGAATCTGTTCGGCCGGCACCGCGCACAACGGGCTCATGGCCTCGGCGGTGAAACCTGCGATCGCCTCACGCACCTCATTCAGGCCATCGACCGGCAAATGACTGTCGCGGACCAAACCTTCAGCGAACAAGGTATTGAGCAGCCCGAACAACAGCGCCGCGTCGCCACCGGGGCGCACGAACAGATGCTGATCGGCAATCGCCGCCGTTTCGCTGCGACGCGGGTCAACCACCACCACTTTGCCGCCCCGGGCCTGAATCGCCTTGAGGCGCTTCTCTACATCCGGCACGGTCATGATGCTGCCGTTGGAGGCCAATGGATTGCCGCCTAGGATCAGCATGAAATCGGTGTGATCGATGTCCGGGATCGGCAACAGCAAGCCGTGGCCGTACATCAAATGACTGGTCAGGTGATGGGGCAACTGGTCGACCGACGTCGCGGAAAACCGGTTGCGGGTTTTCAACAGGCCGAGGAAGTAATTGCTGTGGGTCATCAGCCCGTAGTTGTGCACGCTGGGGTTGCCCTGATAGACCGCCACCGCGTTCTGCCCGTGACGTTTCTGAATGGCCGCCAGACGCTCAGCGATAAGAATAAAGGCGTCTTCCCATTCGATGGGCTGCCATTCACTGCCCACCCGCTGCATCGGCTGACGCAGGCGATCCGGATCGTTCTGAATGTCTTGCAGGGCAACCGCTTTGGGGCAGATATGCCCGCGGCTGAAGGTATCTTGAGGGTCACCCTTGATCGAGGTGATCTGCACGCCGCTGCCTTCGATCTCGGTGGTTTCGATGGTCAGGCCGCAGATGGCTTCACACAGGTGGCACGCACGGTGATGGAGAGTCTTGGTCATGGCCAGTCTCTGTTTTGTTCTGGGCGGGCAATGTCGGCCGCGGGAACAAAACTATGGCGCGCGGCTCGCCAGCGCGCCAGCGACGTTCGTCTCGTGAATCGGTGACTATCAGGCCAGCGGATGTCAGCAAGAGGGTCAGTTCGGCGGTGCCTGCAGCTGGATTTCCTCGATGGTTTCGATCTGCTCGTGGGCGACATGCACGCCGGTGAGTTCGCCGATCAGCCGCCAATGCTCGTCGAGCCCGGCGCTGATGGTGGCCATGCGGTCGATCATGCGCCGGCCAGCCGCCTTCGTGACTTCGTCCTCACTGCGCATCAACTCGAAAGACATCGAGGTCATGGAAGCCGTGAGGTGGGTCAGAGAGCGTGCCG
The DNA here is from genome assembly GCF_017114915.1 of Pseudomonas frederiksbergensis. Taxonomy (GTDB): domain Bacteria; phylum Pseudomonadota; class Gammaproteobacteria; order Pseudomonadales; family Pseudomonadaceae; genus Aquipseudomonas; species Aquipseudomonas frederiksbergensis_I. Next base: position 113,001 of record NZ_JAAUOE010000016.1, on the reverse strand, counting down.
TAAGGCCGAGTAGCTCCATTAACAGCTGTTCTTTCGATTCCATTCCTGATTTTCCTGCGTCACCGTTGAGTAGTTATAACCCAGCACTTTGCATTAGCAAATGTTTCGGACCAGACACATTGCCAGCTTGAATGACAGGTCGAAAAACGACCGCCAACAGGTCGCCCGCGCCCCGCTGGATTGCCAACCCCGGCGGGCCCAGTGTACAAATGGTCAGCGGCTGTCAGGACACAGGCTTCAAAAGCGCTACCGCGGTCACCCCGTAGCCCCTCTGAAATCCCCTACACACCGTAGCCTATTGGAAAAACGCGACATTTAATGTCAATATCGCGCCTTCCCCTATTTCGTCGCCCCGTGCGGCTTACGCCGCAGGTCTCGCCCGTTTTTCAGTTAAACAAGGCTTTGAGTATCTGCGGTCTGTTGCAAAAAGGTAGTCAATGATGAGCGCAAGGCACTTTCTCTCCCTGATGGATTGCACGCCCGAAGAGTTGGTCAGCGTGATCCGTCGAGGCGTTGAGCTCAAGGACCTGCGTAACCGCGGCGTACTGTTCGAGCCTTTGAAAAACCGCGTCCTGGGGATGATTTTCGAGAAATCCTCGACCCGTACCCGTATTTCGTTCGAAGCCGGCATGATCCAGCTCGGTGGCCAGGCGATCTTTCTGTCGCCACGCGACACCCAACTGGGCCGTGGCGAGCCGATCGGCGATTGCGCCATCGTCATGTCGAGCATGCTCGATGCGGTGATGATCCGGACCTTTGCCCATAGCACCCTGACCGAATTCGCCGCCAACTCCCGCGTGCCGGTGATCAACGGCCTGTCCGATGACCTGCACCCGTGCCAGTTGCTGGCCGACATGCAAACCTTCCTCGAACACCGCGGCTCGATTCAAGGCAAGACCGTGGCCTGGATCGGCGACGGCAACAACATGTGCAACAGCTATATAGAAGCGGCGATCCAGTTCGACTTCCAGTTGCGCATCGCCTGCCCGGAAGGTTACGAACCCAACCCTGAATTCGTGGCCAAGGCCGGCGATCGTGTGAGCATCGTCCGCGATCCGCAGGAAGCCGTACGCGGCGCGCATCTGGTAAGCACCGACGTCTGGACCTCCATGGGCCAGGAAGAGGAAACCGCCAAGCGCCTGAAGCTGTTCGCACCGTTCCAGGTCAACCGGGCGCTGCTCGATCTGGCCGCGCCGGACGTGCTGTTCATGCATTGCCTGCCGGCCCACCGTGGCGAGGAAATCAGCCTCGACCTGCTCGACGATCCGCGCTCGGTGGCCTGGGATCAAGCCGAAAACCGTCTTCACGCGCAAAAGGCCTTGCTCGAATTTCTCGTCCCACCTTCGTACCACCACGCATGAGCCCGCCATTACTGCTGAACCTGCGCAACCTGGCCTGTGGTTATCAAAACCAGCGGGTTGTGCAGAACCTCAACCTGCATTTGAATGCCGGCGATATCGGTTGCCTGCTGGGGTCTTCGGGCTGCGGCAAAACCACCACCTTGCGGGCGATTGCCGGTTTCGAACCGGTGCACGAAGGTGAAATCCAGCTGGCGGGCGAGACCATCTCCAGCGCCGGCTTCACCCTCGCCCCGGAGAAACGCCGGATCGGCATGGTGTTCCAGGATTACGCGTTGTTTCCGCATTTGAGCGTGGCCGAAAACATCGCCTTCGGGATCCGCAAGCACCCGCAAAAGGATCGCGTCACCGAAGAATTGCTGGAACTGGTCAACCTGAAAAGCCTCGGCAAGCGTTTCCCCCATGAGCTGTCCGGCGGCCAGCAGCAGCGTGTCGCATTGGCCCGCGCCCTGGCGCCGGAACCGCAACTGTTGTTGCTCGACGAACCGTTCTCCAACCTCGACGGCGAGCTGCGACGCAAGCTCAGTCATGAAGTGCGCGATATTCTCAAGGCTCGCGGCACCAGTGCGATTCTGGTGACCCACGATCAGGAAGAAGCCTTCGCGGTCAGCGACCATGTCGGCGTTTTCAAGGAAGGTCGGCTGGAACAGTGGGATACGCCCTACAACCTCTATCACGAACCGCTGACGCCATTCGTGGCCAGCTTCATTGGCCAGGGTTACTTCATTCGCGGTCAGTTGAGCAGCCCGGAGTCGGTGCAGACCGAGTTGGGCGAATTGCGCGGCAATCGTGCCTACACGTGGCCGATCGGGGGAGCAGTGGATGTGTTGCTGCGTCCGGACGATATCGTCTACGCGCCAGCCAGCCCATTGAAGGCGCAGATCGTCGGCAAGAGCTTCCAGGGGGCATCAACCCTGTACCGCCTGCAGTTGCCTACGGGCGCACAGCTGGAGTCGATTTTCCCGAGTCATGCCGATCATCTGGTCGGTGCCGAAGTAGGCATCCGGGTGGCGGCGGAACACCTGGTGCTGTTCCAGGCGTCCGGTAGCACAGCGGCGCAGATTCCGCCGGTCGAGTCCGGTGTTCGGCGCCACAGCACCGCTAGCTGAAGCCTGAATCTGTGTAGGAGCGAGGCTTGCCCGCGAAGGCGTCATGTCAGTCAATGATGATGTCGACTGACACTACGCCTTCGCGGGCAAGCCTCGCGCCTACAAAAAATCATCCGAGCAATAGTTTGCCGCTCGCAACCAATGTCGCATTCCCGCCGATACTCACCCGATCCCCTTCCAGCTGACAAAACAACTCCCCGCCCCGCGCCGAACACTGATAAGCCGTCAGACTCGACTTGCTCAAGCGTTTCGACCAGTACGGGATCAGGAGGCAATGGGTTGAACCGGTCACCGGGTCTTCGTTGATGCCAATCGCCGGGGCAAAGTAGCGCGACACAAAGTCATGCTTGTTGCCCCTGGCTGTCACGATGGCGCCCAGCCATGGCAGTTTCGCCAGCGCAACCATGTCCGGCTGACAATCGAGCACCGCTTGCTCGGACTCCAGCACCACGAACAATTCGTTCGAACCCAGCACATCGACCGCCTTCACCCCCAAGACGCGCTCGATATCCAGGGGCCTGTCCACCTCCGACGGCACGATTGCCGGAAAATCCAGCCATAAGCGCTCGCCCTCGCGGCTGACACTCAGCGGGCCGGACTTGCAGATGAAGTCCAATCGTTCGGCCGGCTCTTTATAGCGTTCAAACAGCACATAGGCGCTGGCCAGGGTCGCATGACCGCATAACGGGACTTCAGTGGTCGGAGTAAACCAGCGAATGTGCCAGACCGAACCCTCACGCACCACAAATGCGGTTTCGGCGAGGTTGTGTTCGGCGGCGATTTTTTGCATCAACTCATCGTCGAGCCAGCTCTCGAGCCGGTACACCATTGCCGGGTTGCCACTGAACGGCCGATCACTGAACGCATCGACCTGATGAAACTCAAGCTCCATGAACTTTTCCTTTTTCCAGGTCGCCGAGCATGGAGCTGTGGACAATGCTTCACCAGTGACAGAACGAATCAATTTTCACCATACAGCGCCAGCCTGCCTTCCCATCAGACGCGACCGATCTCGGCGAATTTCGCCTGGGTGTGCTCGGCCAGTACGGCGGGCGCCAGTTCGACCTCCAGACCGCGCCGTCCGGCGCTGACGAAAATGCTGGAAAAAGGCTGGGCCGAATGATCGATAAAAGTACGCAGGCGCTTTTTCTGCCCGAGCGGACTGATGCCGCCCAACAGATACCCCGTCGAACGCTGCGCAGCCGCCGGATCGGCCATTTCGACTTTTTTCACCCCGGCCGCCTGGGCCAGCGCCTTCAAGTCCAGACTTCCGACGACCGGTACCACCGCCACCAACAACTCCCCCTTCTCGCTGGCTGCCAGCAACGTCTTGAACACCTGCGCGGGATCCAGGCCCAGTTTTTCCGCAGCCTCCAGACCATAGGACGCTGCCTTCGGATCATGTTCATAACTGTGCACGCGATGTTCGGCACGAACTTTTTTCAACAAATCCAATGCGGGGGTCATGGCAGCTCCAGACTTGGCGGCAGAAGAAAAATACTGCGCAGGATTCTAGGTCATTGATCGATAAAAGGCTCTATTGCGGCGCTATTTCAAAGGCCTGGCCGGGCTTTCGGTCGTTCGCCCACGCGCGTCTCGCCAGATGAACGATGTGATCATTCATAGAACTAATAGTTTAAATGTGACTGACAGTTCACTTTCGACCTTTGACATCAGCGTTTCTTGTCTATATTTTTTCGAATCTGAATACACCACGCTCATCTCACCGTAGCACCTGGCAGTAAGCCGAGCACAGGATGGGGATCCTACCTCGGTGAAAATCGCGCTTTGACCAGGATGGAAAAGCGCCAGACAACAACAAAAACGAGGTTTTCAATGACAACTGCTTTACAACAACCGTCGCTCTCGAGCCAATGCATGGCCGAGTTTCTGGGTACTGCACTGCTGATTTTTTTCGGTACCGGCTGCGTTGCCGCGCTCAAGGTAGCGGGTGCCAGCTTCGGGCTGTGGGAAATCAGCATCATCTGGGGGGTTGGCGTCAGCATGGCGATCTACCTCACCGCCGGCGTTTCCGGCGCGCACCTCAACCCTGCGGTGAGTATTGCGCTGAGCATTTTCGCTGACTTCGATAAGCGCAAACTGCCCGTCTATATATTCTCCCAAGTGGCCGGCGCCTTCTGCGGGGCACTGCTGGTTTACACGCTGTACAGCAACTTATTCTTCGATTTCGAACAAACTCACCAAATGGTTCGTGGCACCGAGGCAAGCCTTGAATTGGCCTCGGTGTTCTCCACCTTTGCCAACCCTGCCCTGTCCACGGCCCAGGCCTTTCTGGTTGAAGTGATCATCACCGCCATCCTGATGGGCGTGATCATGTCGCTGACCGACGACAACAATGGCCTGCCCAGGGGGCCGATGGCACCTCTGTTGATCGGCTTGCTGATCGCCGTGATCGGCAGCTCGATGGGCCCGCTGACCGGTTTCGCAATGAACCCGGCCCGCGACTTCGGTCCTAAACTGATGACTTTCTTCGCAGGCTGGGGTGAAATTTCCTTCACTGGCGGACGCGATATCCCGTACTTCCTGATTCCGGTTTTTGCGCCGATTGTCGGTGCCTGCCTCGGTGCTGCAGCTTATCGCGGGCTGATTGCCCGTCATCTGCCCAGCGCCTTACCTGCTACAAAGGACACAGCACTGGCCATTGACGGCAAACCAAGAACGTCTTGAAACCGTTGGCGCGTGATCCTGCCCATTTTGGTCCCGCGCCTGACTTCACTTCCTTATTTCGTCCAAGGCAATCGACATGACCGACATTCAGAATAAGAACTACATCATTGCCCTCGATCAGGGTACGACCAGCTCCCGCGCGATCATTTTCGACCGCGACGCGAATGTGGTCTGCACCGCCCAGCGTGAATTCGCACAGCATTACCCGCAAGCCGGCTGGGTCGAACATGACCCGATGGAAATCTTCGCCACCCAAAGCGCCGTGATGGTCGAGGCCCTGGCGCAAGCCGGCCTGCATCACGACCAGGTCGCGGCCATCGGTATCACCAACCAGCGCGAAACCACCGTGGTCTGGGACAAGACCACCGGCCGCCCGATCTACAACGCGATTGTCTGGCAGTGCCGCCGCAGCACCGAAATCTGCCAGCAACTCAAACGCGATGGCCACGAGCAATACATCAGCGACACCACGGGCCTGGTCACCGACCCGTACTTCTCCGGCACCAAGCTCAAGTGGATCCTCGACAACGTCGAAGGCAGCCGTGAGCGGGCGCGCAAGGGTGAACTGCTGTTCGGTACAGTCGACAGTTGGCTGATCTGGAAATTTACCGGCGGCAAGGTACACGTCACCGATTACACCAACGCCTCGCGCACCATGCTCTTCAACATCCACACGCTGGAGTGGGACGCGAAGATGCTGGAGATTCTCGACATCCCGCGCGAGATGCTGCCGGAAGTTAAATCGTCGTCCGAAATCTACGGCCATACCAAAAGCGGCATTGCCATCGGCGGTATCGCCGGTGACCAGCAGGCGGCCCTGTTCGGCCAGATGTGCGTCGAGCCAGGCCAGGCGAAAAACACCTACGGCACCGGCTGCTTCCTGTTGATGAACACCGGCGACAAAGCCGTGAAGTCCAAACACGGCATGCTCACCACCATTGCTTGCGGCCCGCGCGGCGAAGTGGCCTATGCGCTGGAAGGCGCGGTGTTCAACGGTGGCTCCACCGTGCAGTGGTTGCGTGACGAACTGAAGATCATCAACGATGCCCACGACACCGAATACTTCGCCAACAAGGTCAAGGACAGCAACGGCGTGTATCTGGTGCCGGCCTTCACCGGTCTGGGTGCTCCGTACTGGGACCCGTACGCCCGTGGCGCGCTGTTCGGCCTGACTCGCGGCGTGCGCGTGGATCACATCATTCGTGCGGCGCTTGAGTCGATTGCCTACCAGACCCGCGATGTTCTGGACGCCATGCAGCAGGACTCCGGCGAGCGCCTGAAGGCCCTGCGCGTGGACGGCGGCGCGGTGGCGAACAACTTCCTGATGCAGTTCCAGGCCGACATTCTCGGCACTCAGGTCGAGCGTCCGAAAATGCGCGAAACCACCGCACTGGGCGCCGCTTACCTGGCGGGTCTGGCCTGCGGCTTCTGGGGCAGCCTGGACGAGTTGCGCGGCAAGGCCGTGATCGAGCGCGAATTCGAACCGACGCTGGATGAAACCGCGAAGGAAAAACTCTACGCCGGCTGGAAAAAAGCCGTCAGCCGCACTCGCGATTGGGAACCGCACGAAGGCGTTGAATAAGCCAAGGCCGGGACTCGTATCCGGTTGTAACTGGTAGGGAGCGGATTCCTGCGGCATCATGGGCAAATTTTGCACGGCAGCCCAAAGGAAGCCCCATGAATCTGCCTCCCCGTCAGCAGCAAATCCTCGAACTGGTCCGCGAACGCGGCTATGTCAGCATCGAGGAAATGGCTCAGCTGTTCGTCGTTACACCGCAAACCATCCGCCGCGATATCAATCAATTGGCGGAAGTGAACCTGCTGCGTCGTTACCACGGCGGCGCAGCTTATGATTCGAGCGTCGAAAACACCGCCTACGCCATGCGCGCCGATCAGATGCGCGATGAGAAGCAGCGTATCGGCGAAGCCATTGCCGCACAGATTCCCGATCACGCCTCGCTGTTCATCAACATCGGCACCACCACCGAATCCATCGCTCGGGCGCTGCTCAACCACAACCATCTGAAGATCATCACCAACAACCTGCATGTGGCCTCGATGCTCAGCGCCAAGGACGACTTCGACGTCCTGCTGACCGGTGGCAACGTACGGCGTGACGGTGGCGTGGTCGGTCAGGCCAGCGTCGACTTCATTAACCAGTTCAAGGTCGACTTCGCCCTGGTCGGCATCAGCGGCATCGATGAAGACGGCAGCCTGCTGGATTTCGATTACCAGGAAGTGCGGGTGTCCCAGGCGATCATCGCCAATGCCCGACAGGTGATTCTCGCGGCCGACTCCAGCAAATTCGGGCGCAACGCCATGATTCGCCTGGGGCCGATCAGCCTGATCGATTGCCTGGTCACCGATCAGCCACCTTCGCCAGCCCTGGCGCAGTTGTTGAGCCAGCACAAGATCCGACTCGAGGTCGTTTAAACGACCTGTAGGAGCCAGGCTTGCCGGCGAAAGCGGCCTTAAGTACGCCTTCGCCGGCAAGCCTGGCTCCTACAAGGATTGGCGTCGTCCTCGCTTGCGCCCTAACCGCGCATCTAAATGTTCGTAAATTTTCCTTTAACGGCCCTTCGATCAGTATTTTCAATCGAGGCTCACTGGCTGCGCGCGTCTTTATGGGCTAATATTTTCGCAAATGAACATTAATGTTCGAATTCAAATATAGAAACTAAAAAAGCCCGAGGCCAGCCGATGCCCACTTCTACCTTGCCTACGCCCCCTCTCGCCGAGGTCTACGATATCGCCGTCATCGGTGGTGGGATCAATGGCGTGGGGATCGCAGCGGATGCTGCCGGTCGCGGTCTCTCAGTATTCCTTTGCGAAAAAGATGACCTGGCCAGCCACACCTCGTCGGCCAGCAGCAAGTTGATCCACGGTGGCCTGCGTTACCTCGAACATTATGAATTCCGCCTGGTACGCGAAGCCCTGGCCGAGCGCGAAGTGTTGCTGGCCAAGGCGCCGCATATCGTCAAACAGATGCGCTTCGTGCTGCCGCACCGCCCACACCTGCGTCCGGCCTGGATGATCCGCGCCGGCCTGTTCCTTTATGACCACCTCGGCAAGCGGGAAAAACTCGAAGGCTCGAAAAGCCTGAAGTTCGGCCCGGACAGCGCACTGAAAAGCGAAATCACCAAAGGCTTCGAATACTCCGATTGCTGGGTCGATGACGCGCGCCTCGTTGTGCTGAACGCCATGGCCGCCCGTGAAAAAGGCGCCCACATTCATACGCAAACCCGCTGCGTCAGTGCCCGTCGCACCAAAGGCCTGTGGGACCTGCACCTGGAGCGCGCCGATGGCAGCCTGTTTTCGATCCGCGCCAAGGCACTGGTAAACGCAGCCGGCCCATGGGTCGCCCAGTTCATCCGTGACGACCTGAAGATGGAATCGCCGTACGGCATCCGCCTGATCCAGGGCAGCCACCTGATCGTGCCGAAATTGTACGAAGGCGAACACGCGCACATTCTGCAAAACGAAGATCAGCGCATCGTGTTCACCATCCCGTACCTGAACCACTTCACCCTGATCGGCACCACCGACCGCGAATACACCGGTGACCCGGCGAAAGTGAAAATCACCGAAGGCGAAACCGATTACCTGCTCAAAGTGGTCAACACCCACTTCAAGAAGCAACTCAGCCGCGACGATATCCTGCACAGCTATTCCGGCGTTCGTCCGTTGTGTAACGACGAATCCGACAACCCGTCGGCCGTCACCCGCGACTACACCCTGGCATTGTCCGGCAGCGCCGAGGAAGCGCCGCTGCTGTCGGTGTTCGGCGGCAAACTGACGACCTACCGTAAACTGGCCGAATCGGCGCTGGCGCAACTGGCACCGTACTTCACGCACATCAAGCCAAGCTGGACCGCCAGCGCCACCCTGCCCGGCGGCGAAGGCATGACCACTCCACAGGCCTTGAGCTCGCGCATCCGCGACCAGTTCGACTGGCTGCCCACCGAAATCGCCCGTCGCTGGGCCACCACCTACGGTAGCCGCACCTGGCGCATGCTCGAAGGCGTGGAAAACCTCAGAGACCTGGGCGAACACATCGGCGGCGGACTTTACACCCGCGAAGTCGATTACCTGTGCAGCGAAGAATGGGCGACCACCGCTGATGACATCCTGTGGCGCCGCAGCAAGCTTGGACTGTTCACCACCCCGGCGGAACAGCAAAAGCTCAAGGACTACCTGAACAAGGTCGAACAGAACCGCAGCAAGATCGAAGCGGCCTGATCGGCAATCCGGTTGAAGCAAAGCCCCTGAATCTCACGATTCAGGGGCTTTTTCATAACCCGCAAAACTGTAGGAGCGAGGCTTGCCCGCGAAGAACGATAACGCGGTGCTCCAGGCAGACCGCGGTGATCCATTCGCGGGCAAGCCTCGCTCCTACAGGTTGAGGGAGTCATTCATTCGGTTTTCCGAACGCGACCTGTCGGTCGATTCGGATAACCGGATTACTGATCGTGAAAAAATGCGCCAAAAATACTTAATAACCTTATAAATCAATCACTTGAACTATATCGCCTAGCCTGGCACGAGTCATGCTCTACACTCTCGGACGAATGTTGGTTGGGCGCCCCCTTCAGGCGCCGTCACGCATTCGAAGCAGCAAAAAAGGCCGTTGAACTGGCTCCATAAAAAAAACAATGTCGAGGAAAATTTGATGCGCATCGTTCCCCATATCCTGGGCGCAGCCATTGCTGCCGCTCTGATTAGCACGCCAGTTTTCGCCGCCGAACTCACCGGCACACTGAAGAAGATCAAAGAGTCCGGCACCATCACCCTCGGGCATCGTGACGCGTCCATTCCGTTTTCCTACATCGCGGACGCTTCCGGCAAACCGGTTGGCTACTCCCACGATATCCAGCTGAAAATCGTCGAAGCCATCAAGAAAGACCTGGACATGCCCGACCTCCAGGTCAAATACAACCTGGTGACCTCGCAAACCCGTATCCCGCTGGTGCAGAACGGCACAGTGGACGTCGAGTGCGGCTCCACCACCAACAACGTCGAGCGTCAGCAACAGGTTGATTTCTCCGTCGGTATCTTCGAAATCGGCACCCGTCTGCTATCCAAGAAAGACTCCAAGTACAAGGATTTCCCGGACCTGGCTGGCAAGAACGTCGTGACCACCGCCGGTACCACGTCCGAGCGCATCCTCAAGTCGATGAACGCCGACAAGCAGATGGGCATGAACGTCATCTCCGCCAAAGACCATGGCGAGTCCTTCCAGATGCTGGAAACCGGTCGTGCCGTTGCGTTCATGATGGATGACGCCCTGCTGGCCGGCGAAGCAGCCAAGGCCAAAAAGGCGAGTGATTGGGAAGTTACCGGTACACCACAATCCTTCGAAATCTACGGTTGCATGGTCCGCAAGGGCGACGCACCGTTCAAGAAGGCAGTGGACGACGCCATCAAGGCGACCTATGCGTCGGGCGAGATCAACAAGATCTACGAAAAATGGTTCATGCAGCCAATCCCGCCAAAAGGCCTGAACCTGAACTTCCCGATGAGCGACGAGCTCAAGACCCTGATCGCCAATCCGACCGACAAAGCGGCTGACGAAAAGAAATCCTGATTTCTGACTAACCTTATCCCCTGAAAAGGCCTTTGCCCTTTCAGGGGGTTGTCACTCCCTGCTGGCATTTCTGGAAACACTCGAACCGGTGGCTGTCGAGCCGTTCGCGTGTGCCCGACTCATGGTTGGGCGGGAACGGAACTTCCCCAGGCGGGCACTTGTACATCGATCGAATCCGAGGGGAGACCCTAATGAATTACAACTGGGACTGGGGCGTGTTCTTCAAGTCCACCGGCGTGGGCAGCGAAATCTATTTCGACTGGTTCCTCTCCGGCTTGGGCTGGACCATCGCCATCGCCGTCGCCGCCTGGATCATCGCCCTGATACTGGGCTCGATTCTGGGCGTCATGCGTACGGTGCCAAATCGTATCGTATCGGGCATCGCGACCTGCTACGTCGAGCTCTTCCGTAACGTGCCGCTGCTGGTTCAGCTGTTCATCTGGTACTTCCTGGTGCCCGATCTGCTGCCTGCGGACCTGCAAGAGTGGTACAAACAGGACCTCAACCCGACCACCTCGGCGTTCCTCAGCGTCGTTGTGTGCCTGGGCCTGTTCACCACCGCTCGGGTTTGCGAACAAGTGCGCACCGGTATCCAGGCGTTGCCCCGCGGCCAGGAGTCCGCTGCTCGCGCCATGGGTTTCAACCTGCCGCAGATCTACTGGAACGTGCTGCTGCCCCAGGCTTACCGGATCATCATTCCGCCGCTGACCTCGGAATTCCTGAACGTGTTCAAGAACTCCTCCGTCGCGTCGCTGATCGGCCTGATGGAGCTGCTCGCGCAGACCAAACAGACCGCCGAGTTCTCCGCCAACCTGTTCGAAGCCTTCACCCTGGCAACGCTGATCTACTTCACCCTGAACATGAGCCTGATGCTGCTGATGCGCGCGGTCGAGAAGAAAGTCGCCGTACCGGGCCTGATTTCCGTAGGGGGTAAATGATGGAATTCGACTTCTCGGGCATCATTCCGTCCCTGCCGGGCTTGTGGAACGGCATGGTCATGACCCTCAAGCTGATGGCCCTGGGCGTGAGCGGCGGGATCATCCTCGGCACGGTCCTGGCGCTGATGCGTCTGTCCCACAGCAAACTGCTGTCGAACATTGCCGGCGCCTACGTTAACTACTTCCGCTCGATCCCGCTGCTGCTGGTCATCACCTGGTTCTACCTGGCGGTGCCGTTCGTGCTGCGCTGGATCACCGGCGAAGACACCCCGATCGGCGCGTTCGCCTCGTGCATCGTGGCGTTCATGATGTTCGAAGCGGCGTACTTCTGCGAAATCGTCCGGGCCGGCGTGCAGTCGATTCCCAAGGGCCAGATGGGCGCTGCCCAGGCCCTGGGCATGACGTATGGCCAGATGATGCGGTTGATCATCCTGCCGCAAGCGTTCCGCAAGATGACCCCGCTGCTGTTGCAACAGAGCATCATCCTGTTTCAGGACACCTCGCTGGTCTACGCGGTCGGTCTGGTGGACTTCCTCAATGCCTCGCGTGCCAGTGGCGACATCATCGGCCGCTCCAATGAGTTCCTGATCTTCGCAGGTCTCACGTACTTCATCATCAGCTTTGCCGCCTCGCAGCTGGTCAAGCGTCTGCAAAAAAGGTTCGCCGTATGATCTCTATCAAGAACGTCAACAAGTGGTATGGGGACTTCCAGGTACTGACTGATTGCAGCACCGAGGTCAAAAAAGGCGAAGTGATCGTGGTGTGCGGGCCGTCCGGCTCCGGCAAATCCACCCTGATCAAGTGCGTCAACGCCCTGGAACCGTTCCAGAAAGGTGACATCGTGGTCGACGGCACCTCCCTCGCCGACCCGAAGACCAACCTGCCGAAACTGCGTTCGCGGGTGGGCATGGTGTTCCAGCATTTCGAACTGTTCCCGCACCTGACCATCACCGAAAACCTGACCATCGCGCAGATCAAGGTGTTGGGCCGCAGCAAGGAAGAAGCCACCAAGAAAGGCCTGCAACTGCTTGAGCGCGTCGGGCTGTCTGCCCATGCGCATAAGCACCCGGGCCAGCTTTCCGGTGGTCAGCAACAGCGTGTGGCGATTGCCCGTGCGCTGGCGATGGACCCGATCGTCATGCTGTTCGACGAACCGACCTCGGCACTGGACCCGGAAATGGTCAACGAAGTGCTCGACGTGATGGTGCAACTGGCCCACGAAGGCATGACCATGATGTGCGTGACCCACGAAATGGGCTTCGCCCGCAAGGTCGCGGACCGGGTGATTTTCATGGACCAGGGCAAGATCATCGAAGACTGCAAGAAAGAAGAGTTCTTCGGCGACATCAACGCCCGCTCCGAACGTGCGCAGCATTTCCTCGAGAAGATTCTGCAGCACTAAGAAGGAAGACACCGCTCCCCTTTGGGAGCGGGCTTGCCCGCGATGAGGGCCTGCCAGTCAACGATGATGTCGACTGGCAGTCCGCTATCGCAGGCAAGCCAGCTCCCACAGGGTCCGTGGGAATATGGATATTGTGTTGTGGTTGACCCAAGGCATCTGTGATGAAATGCGACTCCACCCTCTATCGCGCCGCGCCGCCATCACTCGCCGTGAAACCCCGTTTGATTCGCCATCTGTTCCTGCCGCCACTGATCATCGCCCTGATGATCGGATTGGGTTACATCGGCTTCTGGGTCAGTGAACACTACGGCATTCGCAGCCTCAGCGAGAACGGCCAGCGTCAGCTGGAACTGCACGCCCGCGCCGTCGAGAGCGAGATCAGCAAATACACCTACCTGCCCAGCCTCCTTGAACTCGAATCGAGTGTTTCCAGGCTGTTGGCCGACCCGTCGCCGGAATACCGGCAGACGGTCAACGAATACCTCGAAGGCCTGAACCGGCGCAGCCGCAGTCGGGCCATTTATGTGATGGACACCACCGGCCGCGTACTGGCTACCAGCAACTGGCGCGATGTCGACAGCTATCTGGGCGAAGACCTGTCCTTCCGCGCCTACTTCCAGAACGCCGTGCGCGGTCAGCCGGGACGTTTCTACGGCATCGGCAGCACCAGCGGCGAACCCGGCTATTACCTGGCTCATGGCCTGGAAGAACACGGCAAGATCATCGGTGTCGCAGTGGTCAAGGTTCGCCTCGAAGCCATGGAAGAACGCTGGCAGCGCGCGCGCCTGGAAGCCTTCGTCAGCGACGAGAACGGCATCATCATTCTCTCCAGCGATCCGGCGCGGCGGCTCAAGTCGGTGCTGCCGTTGAGCGACGACACCAAGGAACGCCTGGCTCGCAGCCTCCAGTACTACTGGTTTCCACTGAATGAACTGCAACCGCTGGCGCGGGAAAAACTGGCCGAAGGCGAGGAAAAACTGACCTTCCCCGCCAACAGCGAACTGGTGTCCGATGAAGAGAACATCAGCTACCTGTCACAAACCCGACCGCTGAGCGATACGCCATGGAATTTCACCCTGCTCACGCCCCTGCAAGACCTGCGGCGTGAAGCGGTCAATCAGGGGATTCTGGTGGCGGTGGCGTTTGCCCTGGTGGCGTTTCTGCTGATCGCCTGGAACGAGCGGCGCAAGGTGATCGCCACCCGCCTGGCGGCGCGGGAAGCCTTGCAGGAAGCCAACAATCAACTGGAGCGTCGGATTACCGAACGCACCACCGACCTGCGCGCCAGCAACGAACGGCTCAAGGGACAGATTCGTGAGCGCCGGCAGGCTGAAGAAACCTTGCGCCGCGCCCAGGATGAACTGGTCCAGGCCGGTAAACTGGCCGCCATCGGCCAGATGTCCACCAGCATTGCCCACGAATTGAACCAACCGCTGGCAGCCTTGCGGACCTTGTCCGGCAACACTGTGCGTTTTCTGGAACGCGGTCAGCTGGATGTGGCCAGCACCAACCTCAAGACCATCAATGAACTGATCGACCGCATGGGCCGGATTACCGCCAGCCTGCGTTCCTTCGCCCGGCGCGGCGATGACAAGGGCCAGGCCAGCCTCGGCAATGCCGTGGACGCCGCCCTGCAACTGCTGGGCAGTCGGATGGAAAGCGCGCACCTGCAATTGCAGCGTGATTTCGCCGACGTGCAGGTGCAGATCGACCAGACCCGCCTGGAGCAGATCCTGGTCAACCTGATCGGCAACGCGCTCGACGCCATGCAGTCGCAGCCCCTGCCGACGCTGTGGCTCGAAGGCGAGGAATTCGACGGCAAGTATCGCCTGCGGGTGCGCGACAACGGCCACGGCATCGATGCCGAAGCGCGCAAGCACCTGTTCGAACCGTTCTTCACCACCAAGCCCGGCGAACAGGGCCTGGGCCTCGGCCTGACCCTGTCGGCGAGTCTGGCCGCCGCCACGGGCGGGCATCTGGGTGTCGAACACCCGGCCAGCGGTGGTACCACCTTCGTCCTCAGTTTACCGTTGGTAAGCCCCACTCCCGCCGAGCCAATATGAACAACGACCTTAGTGTGCTGATCGTCGAAGACGACCCCCATGTGCTGCTCGGTTGCCAACAGGCGCTGACCCTGGAAGACATTCCCTGCATCGGCGTGGGCAGCGCCGAAGAAGCGCTGGAGCGGGTCGGCGACAACTTCGCCGGCATCGTCATCAGTGACATCCGCCTGCCGGGCATCGATGGCCTGGAACTGCTGACCCGGCTCAAGGCCCGCGATCGCAGCCTGCCGGTGGTGCTGATTACCGGCCACGGCGACATCTCCATGGCCGTCGGCGCGATGCAGAAAGGCGCCTACGATTTCATGGAGAAACCCTTCTCCCCCGAACGTCTGGTGGACGTCGCCCGCCGCGCGCTGGAACAACGCAGCCTGGCGCGGGAAGTCTCGTCGCTGCGTCGACAACTGTTCGAGCGCGATTCCCTCGAAGGCCGGATCATCGGTCGCTCGCCGGCCATGCAGAACCTGCGGGAACTGATCGCCAACGTCGCCGACACCTCGGCCAACGTATTGATCGAAGGCGAAACCGGCACCGGCAAGGAACTGGTTGCCCGCTGCCTGCACGACTTCAGCCGCCGGCACAGCAAACAGTTCGTCGCGCTGAACTGCGGTGGCCTGCCGGAGAACCTGTTCGAAAGCGAAATCTTCGGCCACGAAGCCAACGCCTTCACCGGTGCCGGCAAGCGGCGGATCGGCAAGATCGAACACGCCGATGGCGGCACGCTATTCCTCGACGAAGTGGAAAGCATGCCGCTGCCGTTGCAGATCAAACTGCTGCGGGTATTGCAGGAACGCACCCTCGAACGCCTCGGTTCGAACCAGAGCGTCGCGGTGGATTGCCGGGTGATCGCCGCAACCAAGTCCGATCTGGATGAGTCGAGCAAGGCCGGCGAGTTTCGCAGCGACCTGTATTACCGCCTGAACGTGGTCACTCTGGAACTACCGCCACTGCGCGAACGCCGCGAAGACATCCTGCAATTGTTCGAGCATTTTTTGCAGCAGTCATCCCTGCGCTTCGACCGCACCGCGCCGGAACTGGACAACCAGACCTTGTCGACCCTGATGAGCCACGACTGGCCGGGCAACGTGCGCGAATTGCGCAACGTCGCCGAACGCTTCGCCCTCGGCTTGCCGGCGTTCAAAAAATCCGGCCCTAGCGGCAGCAACCAGGGCCTGGCCTTCGCCGAAGCGGTGGAAGCCTTCGAACGCAACCTGCTCAGCGACGCCTTGCAACGCAGCGGCGGCAACCTGACCCTGGCCAGCCAGGAACTGGGGATGGCCAAGACCACGCTGTTCGACAAAGTGAAGAAGTACGGGCTGAGCCACTGATGGACCTGATTTTCAAAGCCACCCTGGGCGCGGCGGTGGTGGTGATTCTCGCCATGCTGGCCAAGACCAAAAACTATTACATCGCAGGCCTGGTGCCGCTGTTTCCGACCTTTGCGCTGATCGCTCACTACATCGTCGGCAAGGGGCGTTCGCTGGACGATCTGAAGACCACCATCGTGTTTGGCATGTGGTCGATCATTCCGTACTTCGTTTACCTGGCGACCTTGTATGTGATGGTCGACCGGATGCGGCTGGAGGCTTCTCTGGCCGTGGCGGCGGTGGCGTGGTTGATGGCAGCGACCGTGCTGGTCAGTGTTTGGGTTCGCCTGCACGGCTAACCGCGATCTTCTGTAACCGATCGTTCCCACGCTCTGCGTGGGAATGCAGCCCGTGACGCTCCGCGTCACTGGACGCGGAGCGTCCCTAGAGGCGTTCCCACGCAGAGCGTGGGAACGATCGACACTGGATCGAGGTGTTACAGCAGATTGTGTTCAGCCACCGGATCGATCTGCGCCCAATGCGAGGTGTCTTCACGATGATCGCGCAAGTACGGCAACACCGCCGCCAGCAACGGCGCCTTGAACGCCTCCTGAAAACGATGGGCCAACCCCGGAATCAGCTTCAATTGACTGCCACGGATATGCGCCGCCAGGTGCACGCCGTGCATCACCGGCAACAATGGATCGGCGGTGCCGTGAACCACCAGCGTCGGCACTCGCAACTGGTTGAGCAGCGCCACGCGGCTGGGTTCGGCGAGGATCGCCATGATCTGGCGCTTCACGCCCTCGGGGTTGAACGCACGGTCATAGGATTGCGCCGCCTGTTGCAGCAGCGCCTGCCGGTCATCGCTGACCACCGGGCTGCCCAGTGCCGCCAGCAAATCGGCCTGTTGCTCCAGCGCCACTGCGCGATTCGGCGCGCCGCGTCGCGACAGTAACTGCACCAGCGCCGCACTCGGCGCCGGCAAACCTTCGGCCCCCGAACTGGTCATCAACAACGTCAGGCTCTCGACACGCTGCGGCGCCATGGCCGCCAGATGCTGGGCGATCATCCCGCCCATGCTGGCGCCCAGCACGTGAAATTGCTCGACGTGCAAGGCATCCATCAGCCCAAGCGCATCGTCGGCCATGTCGGTCAGGCTGTAGGGCGCCGCCACCGACAAACCCAGTTTGTAGCGCAGCACCTCAAAAGTCAGGTTGGCCTCGGCCGGCGCTTGCCGCCACGTTGACAGACCGACATCGCGATTGTCATAGCGGATCACCCGAAAGCCTTGCTGACACAGCGCGACCACCACCTCATCGGGCCAATGAATCAACTGCCCGCCCAGGCCCATCACCAGCAACAATGCCGGATCCGAGGGACGGCCAATGCTCTGGTACGCCAGGCTCACCTGCGCCAGATCGACGTGTTCGGTCGGAACATTGACATCGCAACGAGACGCCGCCAACGACGGCAGGCCAAACAACAACGCGGCCAACAGAAAAAGTACACGCATGAAAAACACCGAAACGCAGAACTCCAGTAGAGCGCGAGTCTGATGAAGTTTGTTCAAGCGCGCTGCCACAGTTACGTGACAGTTTGATGAAGATTGCCGAATGGTCATTGCGACAGGCCTGCCGAATAGTCGACCGTCTATCGTTACTGTCAGATCTGACAGTAGGCAAGGCATCCATCAAGGGATTTGATTACACGCTCACCTCGAGCACAAGGACACCTGAATGCCCATACCCAACGGTAATTTTGAAACCGGCGATTTCACTGGTTGGACGGTGCAAGCTTTCAACACACCGGCCACCGTAGTTTTCTTCAATGGCAGTTACAAAGCGCGACTGGTGGGTGGCAGGAGCACCGGCCAATTATTGTTTACCCGAATCAAAGCCAAGCCCGGAACATTCACCTTGAGTTTCACTGCCATCGCCCCGCAATCCATCGAACACCAAGGACCACCCGACCCGCTGACCCACGCTTTCGTGCTGTTTATTGTCACGGGATTCGATGCCAGCGGTGTACCGGTTCAACATGACTTCAGCACGGCAGGGATCACCCCCTCCTCAAATACGATCACTTACAGCGGCGAATTGTTACCTGGAGTGGAGGAGGTCGAAATACGCTTTTCGATACCGTCCGATCCTTTTGCGAACAAAGGGCCGGTGTATCTGGACGAGGTGAACTTTGTTTGAACGCCACCGTCATTGCGCGACGCTATAACTATGTAACGCCATCGCCTCCGGCAAATTTCCTTCAATGGCTCGTTCAAGGAGTGGATCCACCACTCCCTCACCGAGCCAGATTCTATGACCGATAGACTCCTCCCCGCTCTTCCCATCCCTGCGCCGGTCGTAATACCGACCGTATCCTCCCTGCCGGATGCCGCCGATGAAAGCCTGTTTCTCCAGGCCTCGGCTCGCTGGCGTGCCAGCAACCAGGGCTTGTGCGAACTTGTTGGCGACTGCCCGCGATTGCGCGACACCTTTGATCAACTGCTTGAACAAAAACTGGATCTGGACGGACAACAGGCCGGTTTGCTTTTCACCGCCACGGATCAGCATCCGGAGCATTTCGTCAGCTTTACCGATGCCTGCGCCTTCGTCATGCAGCATCCGACACTGGAAACGACGCTGGATCAGCGCTGTCGAGTCATCGGTCTGAAGCAGGATCACGCCCTGTCAACCCTGACACCGCTGCACATGCTCGAACGACTCAAGACGCTCGACCCGGAACGCTCGCACAGCGAGCGCTGGCGAACGTTTTGGGACGCGCGCGCCCCCGGCACTGCGGTGTCGCGCCAACAACGCGCCATCGAGCTTTACCGCGATCACTTCGAGGCGGCCGCCCAAGTGGCGATCTCTCAAAGAGCCCTGACAGCAGACCAGCTCAAACCACTGCAGGTGATTATCGACCCGGCCGCCGGAACGCTGGACAAGCACCCCATCCGCACCGAGAAACTGGCCCTGGTGTTGAGCAACCATTGCAGAGTGAAACTGATCGGAGCGTGGGTCATCACCACGACAGATGACGCCAGCCAATGGCTGTATCTGCCCAGCCAACCCGTCGCGATCCAGCTATTCAAGCAACGCAGCGACATGGAGGCCTGGCTGTCGCGACAAGCCCTCGTCCCGAACGGCCTGCCCGGCGAAAACCTGCGCTTTGAGTACACCGCGCAAGCCGATCCCATGGTCGTGGGCGCCAGCGATCTGGTGGGGACGCATCAACAGGCTCAAATCAACGCCTTGCGCAATGGATCTCTGGGCAAACCCGGTTTGGCGGAGCACGGTGCGCAATCTCTCGTTCAGGTCGACCGGCTCGATCGACAACCCGGCAACGTCAGCGTGCTCGCCGCACCGCCCAGGCTGGAAACCGCCGATGCCCAAGATGAACAGCCACTGTTCGGCAGCCTGTATGCCGACATCCCCTGGCCCTTGCGCCAGGCTGCGGTGAAGCAACAGCGCGATGCGCTTGAATCACTGATTAAAGAAGTGGGTGATGGCACCGGCCTGCAACCGTTCAAGGACTCGCTCAACGCATTGGAAGCCGCCGAACAAGCCGCCGACGAGGCCGCCTCTGCCTTGCTGAGTCGGTCGCGCACGCTGGATCTCGTGACGTTCCAGCGCGAGTTCACCACCCTGCATGGCGCCCACAAAGCAGGACTGCACGCCGAGGCGGCCTTGCAAATGGCCCTCAAACAACTGAGTGACGAGGAGTGTCGCCTGCTCAAGGCCCTGCTGGACACGCCCGATACCCCTGGCCCAGACGCAGTGGCCGCCAGCCTGACCCTGTCGATGACCGAAAAGAAGGGCGACAAAACCACGGTCAACACCCAGGAACTCAACGGCGTATTGGTCGTCACCCATGCGGATGCGCTCGCCAATGCCGACGCGCCGCACAGTCTGTTGCTTTATTGGCCTGGCAGCGGCGGCGGGCTGCAACGGTTCGCCAACCGACGCGAGCTTGAGCGCCAGATGTTCAAGATCGATCAGGCCGCCGGGTTGACGGTGCATCTGACAAAAATCACCGGCGATGCGCTCCGGTATGGTTTGGACCAACTGACCAGCGATTTCGAAGACCAGGCCAGCGCCATCCGCCAACGTCACACCGAACCGGCCGATGCCACGCAGCGTGCCGAGCAACTGCAAGCGTTGCGCAAACGCGCCCTCGCCACTTTGCAGGTCCCCGTGCACGCGGCCAGGAGCCTGGCCTTCGCCTATCTGCTGGAGCAAGACCGCAGCGGCACCCTCGCCTCCCATCTGCCGGACTGGCTGAGCCAACTGACCGACGCTGAACGTACCGGCCTCAAGCGCCTGATCGAGGCTTACATCCCGGCGATGCAACGCAGTCACGAGCTGATGACGGTGGCCCTGGAACCCCGTAACGACTTCACCCGTAAACACTTGCACGCACGCCTGCGCAAGGACTTCTCGATCAAGGGCCATTTCGACGTGCAGCTGAGTCTACCCGACGCTGTCACATGGGGAACGCAGTATTCCTCGGGGCCCTCCGCGCCGGTGCCAACCACGGTCATGGTGCCCGGTGCCAAGCGCAGCACCCTCTCACTCGAAGACCTGGCCCAGCTCAATATCGACAACGTTCAGTCGGTGCAACAGGATTCCCTGTCCCAACGGTTGGTCTTCATGCGGCTGCAAGTCGCTGCCGCCGATGACAAGGAACGCATTCGTCTGCTGAACGGCATCACCCTGACCTACCTGCGCAAAATCCTGCCGCAACTGGATCTGCCCAAAGCCTATGAACAACTGATTCTCGACACCTTCAAGGGGGCGGCCACCGAACCGGTGTTCGTGAGAGAGCATCGCCGTGAATGCCTGGTCGAGCCCTGGCGCCTGATGCTCAAGTTGCAGGGTGAATGCGCGCGGCTGCAAAAACAGATCAGCGACGATGAACAGCAGACCCTCAACATCGCTATCGATGCCAGCGCCCCTGCCGCATGGCGCGTCAACGGCAAGCGCATCGTCATTCTGCCGGCCCGCCTGAACGCGGGAGGCAAGGACACACCCGGCGAAGGTCCGTCCACCTTGTCTGGGGTGACCTTCATCGAAGAACAGGTCAGTGGGGGTACCCTGCTCTATCTGCCCGACAGCCCCGATGGCCGGTTCCTGCGCCGATACGACAACCTGGAAGCGGCGCGCAAGGCGCTGTTCAATTTGTGCCAGCAGGACTCGATGATCCGCTATCTCTCAAGCCGGGCTCTACACGGTGATGTGCGGGCCCATGAAAGCCGCATCAATAAGGCCGTGCTCAAAAATTTCGATGCCCTGATCGAAGTCGGCACGCCCTGGCCGGCCACCACGTCGTTGGCCGCCCACCTGCTTGATGCTCATATGGGGCGCTTGATTGCCGCCCACCGTGACACCTCACGCTCCAATTCTGCGCTGTACCTGGAACGGTATGCGCTGGAGGGTCCGCGTGCGTTCAACTACATCAAAATGGCCCTGGGGATGATGCCCTTCGTCGGGACCGCCATTGCCCTCTACGATGCCTGGACGGCGGCGAATCAGGCGGCAGCGGCCTTCTTGCGCGGCGACGTAGGCGACGGAGTCGCGGAGCTCAAAACGGTATTGCTGTGTTTGATCGACGCGGCCATCGACTTGATTCCGGGGGGAGCGGCAGGCTCTGCACCATCCGCTGCCCGCGCACTGACGCGCACTCGGCAACTGCGCGGGTTGACCACCCGTGCCGCAGCCTTGCAGAGACCCTCCTTGCGTCAGGCTCGACATGTGGCCGCACGCTTCGCCGGTTACGACTACGAACAACCGATTTCGCTGTCCGGGCTGCAGCCCGGCTCCCATGGCATCTACCGTAATGTCTACCGACATGCCGATGGCGACTTCATCGTGCGCCAGGGACGTATCTTTCAAGTGGAACTCAGCAAGGATTCACGCAGCTGGCGCTTGTACGGTAATGCCCGAAAAACCTACAAACAGCCGATCGCCCTGGATGAAACAGGTCATTGGGACACTTACTTCGGTGTTTATGGCACGACCTTCGAAGGTGCTGGCCTGGGCGGCGGCAATCTGCTCGGGCATCTGGCCGATACACTCGATCCGCTATGGCCACAGGCCTTGCGCCAACGACTGCCGCGCTGGTGGGTCGACCATGCTTTTCGTCGTCATCACGCATTGACCGAAGCCGCCGACGACATCGCCTTGCAAATGGATGCACAGCTGGAGCGCACCAACGCGATATTGACCACTTACAACAACAAACCGGCCGATCAGCGGGGGACGGCGCTGATATTGGCGGCCGATTTGTCATGCATTGCCGATATCGCGTTGGCACGCCGGCATTACCAGACGCTGACAGATCTGCATCCACTGACCCACGGCAACAAAAAAAGCAAGCTTCTGGACTACCAAAACAAAAACGCCGCATTGCTGACGGACAGGTACAAACAGCGGGTGTTCCTTGCCAATCATCGGGCCAATCCGCTGATGGATCGTATCGATGCGCTGACGGTAGCGCTGGACGCGATCCCTGCAACAGCGTTTTCCGAGCGACTGCGGGTGCTGAAGGACATCAGAACGGTGCGGCTGGAGCTGATCAAAGAACTCGACGCGATCGACGCCCTCATGCGCGAACTCAATGACTGGTACCAGCGCATCGCCAACAGCTCATACAAAGCCCAACTGACCCCGGAAGTCGCCAAGCTGAACGCAAAGCTCAGCGAGGCCAATCTCCTTTACTTAAGAACGGGGCACTTGCTGGAAATAGTGACACGCTATGAAACCCGCAACGATTTGTCCTGGTTCTATCTCCAGGGCCAGGTGGGCACTATCAGAAGCCGGGTCGACCGGTCACTGTTCATCCAATACAGTCTGCCGGAAGTCAGTGCCACCAGGGCTCAACGCAACCAAATCCTCCAGGACTGCATCGATACTTACACGCAATGGCGTCGTGAGTTGAGGGTCTGGACCACCAGCTACCCACAGCACTTTCATATGGATGCGGTCGAGCCATTGACGACTGGACTCGAGAGAATGGCCGAACGGGCTCGCAAGGGCATCAACGAACAGTCGCCTGCCCAGGTCAGGCCTGCCGGGGGGGTCACCAAAAAAGTGTTCACCACGGACGACGACCAATTGCTGATCGGGGTCGAGCGCTGGGAAGCGACAACGCAAAAGCGCCAATACGTCATGACCGGCAAGGGTGGACACGAGGAAGTCTGGGAGCAAGCCAGCAACGGTAAATTCCGTCTGTTGAATCCGCGGGACACGGCAGCGACACCGCCTCAAATGAGCCTTGCTGCGTTAGTGGCCGATGCGCACAAACAACTGGCTGACCAACCGGCCTATCTCGGCAAAGTAAAATCCTACGCCGAGCAAGACATGCTCCCGATTGATCTGGAACACATGATGGTCAGCCAGGCCGATGAACTGACCCGCCGCGCCCTGCGCATCGAAGCGATGGACGCGCAGAACACGCTCATTCGGCAACTGCGCGAGAAGGCCGCAGAACTCAGAGGCACTGGACGGCAAATGCGAACTCGGCAGTCGTTGGCAACCCAAAAGCCTACGGATGCAATGCTCGAGGATCTACTCGACCAGAATGCCGTGGATATCCGCAGAACCAGCCCGATCAAAACCCTTGGCAAACGCCGAGACGGTCGGACCGACTATATGCAGGAATATGAGATCCGGAACCTGTCACAAACACCCCCCAAGGTGCTGTGGTACGCCCATTTCCACTATTCCAAGGCCAAGCCTGTTTTCGGCGAATTCGAGAAAGCTCATTTGAAGTTGCCGGAGCACCGGTTCCTGACTCACGCGGATAACGCCGAACTGCCTTATGCCGATATCGGCAAAAGATCGACCGCGCTCCCGCACTTCGAAAACCTCTGACGCCAAAAAGGAGCGGTCGCGACCGCTCCTTTTTCTGGCATCAGGCCAACTGACTGCGCAACTGCCGCGCCGCTGCCACCATGTTCACCAACGCCGCTTCAGTCTCCGGCCAGCCCCGGGTCTTCAACCCGCAATCGGGATTGACCCACAACCGCTCGGCCGGAATGCGCTTCACGGCTTTGCTCATCAACTTGACCATCTCGGTCGTATCCGGCACCCGTGGCGAGTGAATGTCATAGACGCCCGGACCAATGTCGTTCGGGTAGTCGAACGCCTCGAAGGCTTCCAGCAGTTCCATGTCCGAGCGCGAGGTTTCGAGGGTGATCACATCGGCGTCCATGGCGGCGATGGACTGGATCACGTCATTGAATTCGCTGTAGCACATGTGGGTATGGATCTGGGTTTCGTCGCGCACGCCCGATGCACTCAGGCGGAACGCCTCCACCGCCCAGTCGAGGTATTCCTGCCATTGCGCCCGGCGCAGCGGCAGCCCTTCACGGAACGCGGCTTCGTCGATCTGCACGATCTTGATGCCGGCGTTTTCCAGGTCCACCACTTCGTCTCGCAGGGCCAACGCCAACTGCTGCGCCTGGATTTTGCGCGAGACGTCTTCGCGCGGGAACGACCACATCAGCATGGTCACGGGACCGGTGAGCATGCCTTTCATGACCTTGTCGGTCAGGCTCTGGGCATAGGTGATCCAGTCGACTGTCATCGGCGTCGGACGGCTGAGGTCGCCATAAATGATCGCCGGTTTGACGCAACGCGAGCCGTAGCTCTGCACCCAGCCGAACCGGGTGAAGGCATACCCCTCAAGCTGTTCGGCGAAGTATTCGACCATGTCGTTGCGCTCGGCTTCACCGTGCACCAGCACGTCCAGCCCCAGGCGCTCCTGGATTTGCACGGCGTGGCGGATTTCGCTGTGCATGGCGTCAGCGTAATCGTTGGCCGACAGCTTGCCTTGCTTGAAGGCCTGGCGAGCCAACCGGATGGAAGCGGTCTGCGGGAACGAGCCGATGGTGGTAGTCGGGAACGCTGGCAGTTGCAGCCGCGCCCGTTGTTGCTCGATGCGCTTGGCAAATGGCGAATGGCGTTGGCTGTCCGCCGCGCTAATGGCGTTGATTCGGGCCTGAACCTCTGCCTTGTGGATACGCGGCGACCGGGCGCGGCTGGCCTGAATCGCACGACTTTCAGCCAGAGCGGCTTGCACCTTGGGCGCCTGCGGATCATTGAGGGCATCACGCAGCACGGCAATTTCGCCGCACTTCTGCACGGCAAACGCCAGCCAGCTTTTCAGTTCCGGGTCGAGTTTGTCCTCACGCTCCAGGTCCACCGGGCTGTGCAGCAACGAACAGGAACTGCTGACCCACAAGTTATCGCCAAAGCGTTCCTGGGCAAATTGCAGTTGGGCCAGGGCTTGTTCCAGTTCGCAACGCCAGACGTTGCGGCCATTGACCAGGCCCACCGAGAGAATCTTGTAAGTCGGCAGTCGATCCAAAACCTGGCCAAGCTGATCCGGCGAGCGCACCGCGTCGATGTGCAAACCTTGTACAGGCAGGCCGACCGCCAGGCCGAGGTTGTCTTCCAGGCCACTGAAGTAGGTCGCCACGAGTTTTTTCAACGGCGAGTATTGGAGGATGTGGTAAGCGCGTTCGAAAGCGTTTTTCCAGGTTTGTGGCAGGTCGAGAGTCAGGATCGGTTCGTCGATCTGCACCCACTCCACGCCTTGAGCGGCGAGGCGACCGAGGATTTCGCCGTAGATCGGCAGCAGGCGCTCCAGCAAATCCAGCTTGTCGAAGTCGTTGCCTTTGACCTTGCCCAGCCACAGGTAAGTCAGCGGGCCGATGATCACCGGTTTGACGTTATGCCCCAGCGCTTTGGCTTCTTCGACTTCATCGAACAGCTGTTCCCAGCTCAGCTTGAACTGTTGGTCTGCAGTGAATTCCGGGACCAGGTAGTGATAGTTGGTGTCGAACCACTTGGTCAATTCCTGGGCGTATTGCGCCTGGGCATGTTCGCCACCGCAGCAAGCAGCCGTCGCACCACGGGCCATGGCGAACAGGGTGTCGAGGGTCGGCAGACCGCGTTCATCCTTGGCGCTGTCGAAACGCTCGGGGATCACGCCGAAGGTCAGCGAATGAGTCAGCACCTGGTCGTACCAGGCGAAGTCGCCCACGGGCAGCAGGTCGATGCCTGCATCTTTCTGCAATTGCCAGTGGGTGGCGCGCAATTGGCGACCGACGCTTTTCAGAGCGTCCTGATCGAGGTCGCCCTTCCAGTAGGCTTCGAGGGCTTTTTTCAGTTCGCGGTCAGCGCCGATGCGCGGGAAACCTAGGGTGTGGGCCAATGCCATGGTGAAAATTCTCTCTATAGAAGATGCTATAAAACATGGTGCTATTGTCGACAGCCCACCCAACATGAGACAAACTCAACCTTTTCGTGTTGATCACAAGTTTTCCTCATGGAGCCCCCGGTGCTTGAAATCCGTCACCTGAAAACCCTGCACGCCCTGCGCGAAGCCGACAGCCTGGTGGATGCAGCCGACCGCCTGCACCTGACCCAGTCGGCGCTGTCCCATCAGTTCAAGGAGCTGGAAGAACGCATGGGCATGCCGCTGTTCGTGCGCAAGACCAAACCGGTGCGCTTCACCAGTGCCGGTCTGCGCCTGCTGCAACTGGCCGACGCCACCCTGCCGCTGCTGCGCGGCGCCGAGCGTGACATTGCACGACTGGCCGGTGGCACGGCGGGGCGTTTGCACATGGCGATCGAGTGCCACAGCTGCTTTCAGTGGCTGATGCCGACCATCGACCAGTTCCGCGATGCCTGGCCGGAAGTCGAACTGGACCTGGCCTCGGGTTTCTCCTTCGCCCCGTTGCCGGCGCTGGCCCGAGGCGACCTGGACCTGGTGGTGACTTCCGATCCGCTGGAACTGGTCGGGATCACGTACGTGCCGTTGTTCACCTACGAAGCCATGCTCGCGGTGGCTAACCAGCACCGCTTGGCGAGCAAACCGTACATCGTGCCCGAAGACCTGCTCACGGAAACCTTGATCACCTACCCGGTGGAGCGCGATCGGCTGGACATCTTCACCCGCTTCCTGGAACCGGCCGACATCGAACCGGCCCAGGTACGCACCTCGGAACTGACGGTGATGATGATGCAACTGGTGGCCAGCGGTCGCGGCGTGTGCGGCATGCCCCATTGGGCGCTGCATGAATACAGTTCACGGGGTTATGTGAAGGCCAAGCGACTGGGGGAGAAAGGCTTGTTCGCGACGTTGTATGCCGGGATTCGCGCCGACATGCTCGATGCACCGTACATGCGCGATTTTTTGCTGACGGCCAAGGACACGTCGTTTTCGACGCTGGATGGGGTTAGTGCCGTCCGATAGCACGACCGACTTGATCGTTCCCACGCTCTGCGTGGGAATGCCTTAATGGACGCTCCGCGTTCGGCTCTGGAGGGACGCGGAGCGTCCCGGGCTGCGTTCCCACGCAGAGCGTGGGAACGATCAAGGCTCAGCGGTAATCTCGCGCCACATGTGGATCTTGTCGAAGTAGTCTTCGCCGACCCGCACCGCCAACGGTTCCAGGCCAAACTGTACGAAGCCGCAGCGCTGATATAGCCTGAATGCCGCTTCGTTGCCGGCGGTGACGGTCAGCTGGATCAGCCTCAAGCCCCCATGGGCCTGCGCTTCGGCCAACGCGGCCTGTACCAGTTGATAGCCGAGCCCACGCTGTCGCACTTTGCCGGTCACGTACAGGCCAAACAGCGTCGCCTTGTGCCGGGCCTTTTCCCGGGACTCGAAGGCCAGGCCGACGATGCCTGCCAGTTTCCCTTCCTCGAACGCACCGAGCACCCGGTCCAGCTTGCTGGTCAGGCGCGATTCCCACCACCCCAGCGGCATCGCGGCGCGCTCACGCACGCTGGAAGTGAACGCCTGGGGATGCGAGTCGTAGGCTTCGAGCATCAGCGCCCGATAATCCAGGGCATGACTGGCATCAAGCCGCTGAATCCACATGTTCAAGCCGCTCGCCGCTGCTCAAACATCAACCGTACCGCCAACCCGGACAGCACGAAACCCATGAAATAACGCTGCATTGCCAGCCAGTTCGGGTTGTTGACGAACCAGGACGCGATGCCCGCGGCGAACAGCGCGATCAGCAGGTTGACGCTGAAACTCACGCTGATCTGGGTCAGGCCGAGGATGATGCTCTGGCTGAACACCGAACCGTGCTCAGGGGTAATGAACTGCGGAAACACCGACAGGTAAAACACTGCGATCTTCGGGTTCAGCGCGCTGGTCAGAAAACCCATCGTGATCAATTTGCGCGACGAATCGGCCGGCAACTGCTGCGCCTCGAACGGCGAACGCGCACCGGGCTTGACCGCCTGCCAGGCCAGCCACAGCAGGTACAACGCACCGGCCCACTTCAGCACTTCGTAGGCCACCGGCACAGCCATGAACACCGCGGTCAAACCCGCCGCGGCAGCGAACAGGTGCACTAGAAATCCCGCGACCACGCCCAGCAACGAAGTCACCCCGGCCTTGCGCCCCTGGCAGATGGAACGAGAGATCAGGTAGATCATGTTCGGCCCGGGCGTGAGTACCATCAGCAGCGCCGCGGCGGCGAAAATCAGCAAGTCTTGAAGAGGGATCATGGGCATCCTGTCCTTGAAATCAGAGCGCCTGGACGATCAGGCGGTTTCGACCAGTGAAGCTCGATAAAACGGCAAGATCAGGTCCCGTGTCAATGGCGCCAGCGTGAGCTCACCGTCGGTGGCCGGGTCGATCCAGCGCACCTCTTCGATTTCCGCCGCCGGGGATACGTGCGAATCGATGGTCAGCTGAAAGAGTTCGGCCTGTACGACAAAGCCCGGCTCGTTGGCGGCCGGCGCCGAGAATGGCCCCAGGTAAGTGGCGTGCGCCGGATCGATGACCAGCCCCAGTTCCTCTTCCAGCTCACGGGCGAGGGCGTGGACCGGTTGCTCATGGGCCTCGATTTTGCCTCCCGGCTGCATGAACGCCTGGGTGCCACGCTTGCGCACCAGCAGGGTGCGACCGTCGGGACCGATCAGCAGGGCAGCGGCAATGCGAATGATGCGGGGCGAAGCGGCGGATGAAAGCGACATGGATCAGGATTGGCCTTGGGTAAAAGCAGCAAGGATCACATGAGCGCCGGTTCTGCGTCACGTCGAAAAAACACCTGCCGATCACTATGGCGGCGTTTTCCACGATCTGGTGATTCTGGAGCTGGCTTGCCAGCGAAGGCGGCCTTGAGCCCTGCTGTGCCCATGAGCACGCCTTCGCCGGCAAGCCGGCTCCTACAGGGGATCCGTCTCGAGAATCGCTATCTCCTCCGGCACCTTCACAAAAACGCTGTACCTGGCACCTTCCATCGCCTCGAAAGCGATCAGTTTCTCCACCAGCGGCCCATTCAATACCTTGCCGGCATTGAGTAGCAGCATGCCGTTGTCGGCATTGAGGTTGCGCGCCAGAATCATGCCCGCCGCCAGATCCCGGGTGGTCAGCACTTTGACCGTGGGATCGGCCAGCGTCACATCACTGAGGTACGCCGCGCAGACTTGAATGAAATCCTCCACCAGTTCCGGATCGTACAGGCGACCGGTGTACTGACGGATATACACCAGCGCCTCGTCGCTGTTCATCTGCCGTTCGAGGATCAGCCCGCGCTGCAACTCAATGAAATCCACCGCCAGTTTCAGCAACCGCGAACCGAACGGAATCGCCTCGCCCTTGAGCCGATCAGGAAAACCGCTGCCGTCCCAACGCTCCTGGTGGTGCAGGATCAGCCGGGCGGCATCCTTCATCGGATCGAGGGTCATCAGCAGCGATTCACTTTGCTTTGGATAACCCCGATAGCGCTCGCGATCATTGTGATGCAGCAGATCCGAAGGGGTACTCATCATGCTGTCGGTCCAGCTCAACTTGCCGATGTTGTACAGCGCCGCCGCCATGGTCAGATCACGACGGGTGCCTTCGTCCAGGGCATGACGTTTGCTGTACACCCGCACCAGCTCGATGATCTGCCGGTTGGTCTGCTTGGCGGGCGGCAGGCGCAGGTTGGCCAGCAACGAAAACACTTCCGTGCCGGTGACATAGCTGCGTTTGAGTTCTTCGTAGGCCAGGTCGAGCATGTCGGCGGTCTGTTGCAGCTCGCTGGTACGGGCCGCGACATGTTTTTCCAGGCAGGCGTTGAGCAGCTTCAATTGCTCGTTCTGATCCCACGTCTCTTGCACCAGCCGCAAGCGTTCACGCTCGGAACATTGATAGGCCAGTGATTGTCGCAACGTCAGCAACATTTCCTCATCGTGCCAGGGCTTGCTGATGTAACGATGAATCTGCCCTTCATTGATGGCTTTGATAATGGCTGACGGATCGGCATAACCGGTCAGCATGATCCGGAGGGTGTCAGGGTAACGCTGACGGACGTGGGCCAGCAGCGTGGCGCCGTCCATATTGGGCATGCGCGCGTCACTCATCACCAGATCGACCGGCCGCTGCGCCATGATCTCCAGGGCCTGGGCTCCACTGGTGGCCAGCAGTACCTCGTAGGGCTGGCCGCGCAGCAGGCGGCGCAGGCTGTTGAGTATCGACTCCTCGTCGTCGACCAGCAGCAAGGTGGGTTTCACTGTGGTGGGGAGCTGCTCTTCCATGGCGATACCTCAAGTGAAACCTAACCTACAGGCTAGATGATTTTCAGAGCGACCCCGGAAATGATTCGTTTCAGTCCACCGGGCGAATTTCTGGCCTGGCGACTATGCTCAGGTCACTCGGATCCAAAACGATGCCCGCTCCGTCCAGCGATCAGGGAAGGGATACCCTCTATGAGCCCATCGCACCAAACTGCTGTCGGTACAGACGCATGCCCGTGAGTACCCTGCTTGCGCGAGCTAACCGCCGGATTCTCATCGTCGATGACACCGCGTCGATCCACGAGGATTTCGCCAAGATTCTCAGACCGTCATCGATCATGGACGACAGCCTGGCCAGCGCCGAAAACGCCCTGTTCGGCACCGCAGTGACGGCATCGTCGCAAGGTTTCGTCATCGAATCCGCGTTTCAGGGCCGTGAGGCGCTGGACAAGGTCGAGACTGCGCTGGCGAATGACTCGCCCTACGCGATGGCCTTCATCGACATGCGCATGCCACCGGGCTGGGACGGCCTGGAAACCATCGAACGCTTGTGGCAGGTCGATCCCAAGCTGCAAGTGGCGCTCTGCACCGCCTATTCCGACTATTCCTGGGAAGACATCGACGAGCGCCTGGAACTGGGCGATCGCTTGCTGATCCTGAAAAAACCCTTCGATGCCATCGAGATCCGCCAGATGGCCAGCGCCTTGACCGCCAAGTGGCAAATGACCGAAGACGCGGCACTGAAGATGTCCCTGCTGGAGCAAGCGGTCGAGGAACGTACCCGGGAGCTGTCCGACGCCAACATCATCGTGCAGAACAGCCCGACCATTCTGTATCGGCTGCGGGGCGAACCGTCGTTTCCGTTGATGTACATCTCCCACAACATCACCAAATACGGGCACGTCGCGGCAACCCTGGTGGCTTCGTCCAACTGGGCGCAGGAACTGATCCATCCCGACGATCAAGCGAAAGTCGACACCGCCATGGCCCGGGTGCTGGATCGCCATGCGGCCGGCGCGTCCATCGAGTTCCGGATGCGCACCGGCGACGGTGACTGGCGCTGGGTCGAAAACCGCTATATCCCGGTGCGCGACGATGAAGGCCGGTTGTTGGAAGTCGAAGGCATCATCATCGACATCACCGAACGCAAACTGGCCGAGGAAAAGATCGCTCTGCTGGCCCGCACCGACGGGCTGACCGGCCTGGCCAACCGCGCAACGCTGATCGAACGGCTGCACCAGGCATTCGCCGCCGCCCGGCGCGGGGCCACCCCGTTCGCCATGTTTTACCTGGACCTGGATCACTTCAAACGGATCAACGACACACTGGGCCATCCGGTGGGCGACCTGTTGTTGCAGGAAGTCGCCCGCCGCATCAAAACCTGCGTACGGGAAAACGACGTGGTCGCCCGTCTCGGCGGCGACGAGTTCGCGATCCTGCAACTGGACGTCGGCGATCCGACCCAATCGGCGGCCCTGGCCGCCAAGGTCCGCGACGCACTGGTGCTGCCCTACTCCCTGGCCGGCAATGATGTGCGGGTCTCGGTCAGCATCGGCATCAGCAGCTACACCGAGCGCAGCTTCAGCGCCGACAGCCTGTTGACCCAGGCCGACATGGCGCTGTATCGCTCCAAGGAAAAGGGCCGCAACCAGTACCACTTCCATTCCGAGGAAATCAATCAGGAAGTGGTCGAGCGCATGACCATCGCCACCGACCTGAAAAAAGCCATCGAACGCGACGAACTCGAACTGCATTACTGGCCAGAAGTGGACTTGAGCAGTGGCAAGATCCTCGGCATGGAAGCGCAGGTCAGCTGGAACCACCCTCAGCGCGGGTTGCTGGAAGCCCCGGCGTTTCTGCCCGCTGCGGAAAAAACCGGCGCCATCGTCGCCCTCGGCCACTGGGTGCTGGAGCGTGCGTGTCGGCAAATGCGCCAGTGGCGCGACGAAGGCATGGCGCCACCGGTGGTGGCGATAAAACTGTCCCTGGCCCAGCTCAAGAGTGGTCCCGAGCTGATCTACGACGTGTTGCGCACCACCGCACGCTGGGAACTGTGCCCGTGGGACCTGCGTTTCGACGTGACCGAAGCGACCCTGGCCCAGACCAAGTGGACGCACAACGATATCCTGCCGCGCCTGCGTGAGTTGGGGGTGAAGATCGCCATCGATGACTTCGGCACCGAATACTCTTCGTTCGACTACCTCAAGACTTACCAGGTCAATCACCTGAAACTCGCTCAGGCGTTCATCGATAACGCCACCCGCGACGCAGCCAGTGCCACCACCTTGCGGGCCATCATCAATTTCGCCCGCGACGTCGGGATCGGCATCATCGCCGAAGGCGTCGAAACCCAGGAGCAACGCCGTTCGCTGATCGCCACCGGCTCACCGATGAATGCCCAGGGCTACTACTTCAGCAAAGCGGTCAGCAGCCAGCAGGCCGCCGAACTGTTGAAGGCCGGGAGCATCGTGCACACGCACGATCCCGGAGCGACTTCGGGCGATTCCAGGCGTGCCACGGAGGACAAGGAATGAAGACATCATTCGTCCAGGCCAACCGGCGCATCCTGATCATCGACGACACGCCCTCGATCCATGAGGACTTTCGCAAGATTCTCGGCGCCGACACCGAGGATGAACACACCCTCGCCGACACTGAAACCGCGCTGTTCGGCACCCAGCGACCGGCTCGGCCGGTATTCCAGCTCGACTCCGCTTATCAGGGCCAGGAGGCGCTCAAACTGGTCAAGCGTGCCCAGGCACAAGGTCGCCCTTACGCCATGGCGTTCACCGACATGCGCATGCCCCCGGGCTGGGACGGGCTGGAAACCATCGAACGGCTCTGGAAGGTCGATCCTCACCTGCAAATCGCACTGTGCACGGCCTTCTCCGATTACACCTGGGAAGCCATGGCCGAGCGACTGGAGTTCGGTGATCAGTTGCTGGTGTTGAAAAAACCCTTCGACAGTCTGGAAATCCGCCAGATGGCCAGCGCCCTGACCTGGAAGTGGCAGATGGCACAAGACGCGGCAGTGAAAGTACAGACCCTGGAGCAAACCATCGAAGCCCGGGTCCACGAGCTGCTCAAGGTGTCTCATCTGTTGCAGTACGACGTGTTGACCGAGTTGCCCAACAGCACTTTGCTGGGTGACCGGCTGAACCAGTCCCTCGCCCTGTCCAGGCGTCATGACAAACAACTGGCCGTGATGTTTCTGGGACTCGATCGCTTCAAGCGTATCAACAATGCGTTGGGTCACCCGACCGGTGACGAGATGCTCAAACGTGTCGGGCAAAGCCTGATGGCCTGCGTGCGCGCCTCCGACTCGGTGTTTCGCTACGGCTCCGATGAATTTGTGGTGGTCCTGGCGGACATCCATCACCCGCAACAGACCCAGGGCATCGCCGAAAAACTCTTGAACGCCATACGCGCGCCTCAACACATTGCCGGCCACGACCTGAGCGTGACCGCCAGCCTGGGCATCAGCATCTACCCCGATGACGGTTTCGATGCCATCGCCCTGATCAAGAAGGCCGAAACCGCGATGCGCAACGTCAAGGAAAGCGGCCCCAACGATTTCAGTTTTTTCATCGATGAGATGAACCAGCGCGCCCGGGAACAGCAAACCATCGAGTCGGGTATTCGCCTGGCGCTGGAGCGAGACGAATTTGTCCTGCATTACCAACCGAAACTTGACCTGGGCAGCGGCAAAGTGGTCGGCGCCGAGGCGTTGATCCGCTGGCAAAAACCGGGGCATGGCTGTATCTACCCGACAGACTTCATTGGTGTGGCCGAAGA
Source organism: Pseudomonas frederiksbergensis (assembly GCF_017114915.1). Lineage (GTDB taxonomy): Bacteria > Pseudomonadota > Gammaproteobacteria > Pseudomonadales > Pseudomonadaceae > Aquipseudomonas > Aquipseudomonas frederiksbergensis_I. The sequence goes on along the minus strand of NZ_JAAUOE010000016.1, from coordinate 78,232 downwards.
CAGCGGCCTGATCGTGCCCTTGAGCAAATGGGTGCTGGCCCAAGCCTGTCGACAAGCCCGTGCCTGGCAGGCGAATGGCCTGCCGGATCTGAGCATGTCGGTGAACGTGTCGGCCATCGATTTCCGCCAGCGGGATTTTGTCGAAGGCATCGAACAGATACTCCAGCAAACCAATATGGACCCCGCCTTGCTGGAGCTGGAAATCACCGAAGGCGTATTGATGCAGAACGTCGAGGCCACGATGGTCGCGCTGAATCGGCTCAAGGCTTTGGGGGTACGGCTGGCCATCGATGACTTCGGCACCGGCTATTCCAGCCTGAGTTACTTGCAACGGTTTCCCATCGATGTACTGAAAATCGACCAGTCATTCATTCGGGGTCTGGGCTGTGACAGCAATGACGCAGCCCTGGTCGGCGCCATCATCAGCCTGGGCAAGAGCCTCAATCTGACGGTCATTGCCGAAGGGGTGGAAACCCTCGAACAACTGAATTTTCTCAAGGCCCTCCAGTGCGAGGAAGGCCAGGGTTACTACTTCAGCAAAGCCGTGGCGCCGGACGCCTTCGTGCAATACCTGAGATCCGTAAAGCCCACCTTCTGAACGATGTGCAACGACACACAGGCCCTGCGCCAAGGAATCATAAGATGTCGCGCTCCTTCTACTACTTGCTCCTTGCACCTCTGTTCGGCTGTTGTCTGATAGCCAGTGGCGCACCGTTGGACGAACCGCTCAAACCCTTGCCCGCGGTGCCCGAGCAGAATCCCTTGCAAGTCGAACTCGGTCGCCGGTTGTTCAACGAACCACGGCTGTCGGTCAACAACAGCCTGTCCTGCGCCAGTTGCCATCGTCTGGAAAGCGGTGGTGCCGACGACAAAGCGTTGTCCATTGGCTTCAAAGGCGATCCCTTGACGATCAATACCCCGAGCGTGTTCAACGCGAGCCTGAACTTCCGGCAATTCTGGAATGGCCGGGCCGACACCCTGGAAGCACAGGCCCACGAAGTGGTGCAGAGCCCCAGTGAAATGGGCAGTCATTGGGAGCATGTCGTTCAGATACTGGCCGCTGATCCGGCTTACAAAAGCGCTTTCGCCAAGGCCTATCCCGACGGCGTGACCATGAACAATGTGCAAAAGGCCCTGGCCACCTACGAACGCACACTGATCAGCGCCAACTCGCGCTTCGACCAATACCTGCTGGGCAATACCGATATTCTCACGATCGAAGAAAAGTACGGCTACCAACGCTTCAAGGGCTATGGCTGCATCGCATGCCATCAGGGAGTGAACATCGGCGGCAACATGTTCCAGAAATTCGGGGTCATGGGCGATTACTTCCAGGTCCGGGGCAACCCCACCGAAGCCGATCTGGGCCGCTATCTGGTCACCAAGGCTGAAGAGGACCGCAACGTGTTCAAGGTGCCGAGCCTGCGCAACGTCGCCGTGACCGCGCCGTATTTTCACGACGGCTCGGCAAAAAACCTCGAAGAAGCGGTGGATGTGATGTTCAAGTTCCAGCTCGGTCGCGTGCCCTCTGATGAGGATAAGGCCTTGATCATAAAATTCCTCAAGACCCTGACCGGTGAGTGGGGAGGCAAACCTTTATGAAAACGCACCACCGTCGCAATCTGGCGTTGCTCAGTGGCGTGGCTTTGCTGCTGGCCTCGATGCTGTTGTTCCTGTATCTCAAGTCCAACTCGAACGAGGCATCGACCTACACCGAATCCCGGGATTTGATCGGCCGGATCAAACAGTTGAACGCGCAATGGGAAACCGAGATTCTCAAGGCCAGGATCGCCATCAGTCATAACTACGATCCGCTGGTGGCACCGCTGAGCGAGATGACACGCCTGTGGGAGCTGTTCGAGACCATGGAGTCCAATCACGGCCGCAACGACCCCATCTGGCATGCCAGCCATGATGCATACCACGCCGCCATCCAGGAAAAAACCAGGCTGGTGGAACAGTTCAAATCCCACAACGCGGTGCTGCGCAACTCACTGGCGTTTCTGCCGACTGCCGAAGACGACATCCAGCAACCGCTCGCCCAATTGCCGGATGAAGACAAGCTGCAACTGCAGAACATCGCCACCGACACTTACGACTTGCTGCTCAGCAGCCTGGAATTCGCCCAGGTCACCTCCGACGATAAAGCGGCGGATATTCTGCTGGGGCTGAACAATCTGGGGGTTAACAAGCAACGATTGCCGGAGCAGTTCCACAGCCCGATCGATATTTTGAGTAACCACGTCACTCTGATCCTGCGTGAGCAACCGGTGGTCAATCGATTACTGGAAGACATCGAAGCCATTCCGGTGGCCGAACGACTCGACGACATTACCGGCCTGCTGAACAAGGACCAGCAGCAAACCGATGCCATCGACCAGCGCTACCACTTCTACATGCTGGTGTTTTCGACGCTGTTGGTACTGGTGCTGGTGTACCTGGCGATTCGCCTGATGCGCAGCTTCGCGGAGATCAACCGGGTCAACAAGGAGTTGCAAACCGCCAATGACGTCCTCGAGCGACGGGTCGAAGAACGCACCCGCGAACTCAAGAATGCCCAGAGCGAATTGCTCGACACCGCGCGTCAGGCCGGGATGGCCGAAATCGCCACCAACGTGTTGCACAACGTCGGCAACGTGCTCAACAGCGTGAACATCTCGGCCGACCTGGTCACCCGCCGGCTGCGCAGCAGCAAGGCCCAGGGATTGGGCAAGGCGATGCAGCTGATCAACGAACATCAAAGCGACCTGGGCACCTTTCTGACCCAGAACGACAAAGGAAAACTGCTGCCTGGCTATTTGAATCAGCTGGTGGAGGCGATTGCCCTCGAGCAGCAAGACATGACCGATGAACTCGCGCAATTGAGCAAAAGCGTGGATCACATCAAAGACATCGTCGCCACCCAGCAGTCCTATGCGGGGGCCAACAGCCTGATGGAGCCGCTGTACATCAGCCAATTGCTCGAAGATGCCCTGCGCATGAACGCTGGCGCCCTGACCCGGCATCATGTCACGGTGGTCAAGGAGTACGGCGAGGTGCCGCAAGTGATGGGCGACAAGCACCGCTTGCTGCTGATCCTGATCAACCTGATCAGCAATGCCAAATACGCCATGGCCGACCCCAGCAACCGCACGCGGCAAATCACCCTTGGGGTAAAAGTCGTCGACGGCACGATCCTGCAGATCAGCGTCAAGGATGACGGTGAAGGCATTGCGCCGCAGAACATGACGCGGATCTTTGCCCACGGTTTCACCACCCGCAAGGATGGTCACGGCTTCGGCCTGCACAGCTGCGCCCTGGCCGCGATCGAGATGAACGGCCACCTCACCGTTCACAGTGACGGGCCGGGCAAAGGCGCGCTGTTCACCCTGCAGATTCCGTTGAAACCCGTGATGGAGGAAGCATGAGCGAGCTTTCGAACCGACGCATTCTGCTGATCGACGACACACCGTCCATCCATGATGATTTTCGCAAGATCCTCACCCCAACATCCGCACATCATGCAGAACTGGACGAAATGGAGGCCGCGCTGTTCGGCAGTGAAGTGAAATCCACCCACCTTCTGTTCGAGCTGGATTCGGCTTATGGCGGTCAGGAAGGTTTGGGCAAACTCATCCAGGCCTTACAGGAAAACCGCCCCTACGCCCTGGCCTTCGTCGACATGCGCATGCCTGAGGGCTGGGACGGTGCACAGACCATCGAACACCTGTGGCGGGAAGACCCGAGCCTGCAAGTGGTGGTGTGTACCGCCTATTCCGACTATTCGTGGGATGAATTGCTGGACCGCTTGCAGGCCCATGATCGCCTGCTGATTCTGAAAAAACCGTTCGACAACATTGAAGTCCAGCAGATGGCCAACACCCTGCTCACCAAATGGGACATGACCAAGCGGGCGTCGATTCAGATGAGCCATCTGGAGCATCTGGTGGAGCAGCGCACAACCGAGTTCAAGCAGGCCAGCGAAGCGTTGCAGCGGGAAATCGACGAGCGCAAACAACTGGAAAGCCAACTGGTGCAGGCGGAAAAACTCGCCTCCCTGGGGCAACTGGCAGCGGGTGTCGCCCATGAAATCAATAACCCCATCGGCTTCATTTCCTCCAACCTCGGCGCCCTCGACGGCTATTTCAGACAACTGCAAGACATGCTCGATGCCTATCGGGAGGCGGAGGCTGCCATTACCTCAAGCGAGGTCATCGAACGTCTCGGTCAGATGCGTGAACGGGTCGAACTGGAATTCCTGCGCGAAGACATTCCGCTGTTGATCAAGGAGTCCAAGGACGGCATCAACCGGGTCGGGCAGATCGTCAAGGACCTGAAGGACTTCTCCCGCGTCGACTCCAATCAGGAATGGCAGTGGGCCAATCTGCAACAAGGCATCGAGTCGACCTTGAACATCGTCGCCAATGAACTCAAGTACAAGGCCGATGTGGTGAAGGAGTATCAGGACCTGCCCGACATCGAATGCCTGCCGTCGCAGATCAATCAGGTGATCATGAACCTGATCGTCAACGCGTCTCAGGCCATGGGGCCGGAACGGGGCACCATCACACTGCGCACCGGGCTTGAAGGTGAAACGGTGTCGATCGAGGTGGCGGACACCGGATCAGGCATCGAGCCGGAATGCCTGCAGAAAATATTCGACCCGTTCTACACCACCAAACCGGTGGGCCAGGGGACCGGGCTCGGGTTGTCCCTGTCCTATGGCATCGTGAAAAAACACCGGGGTGATATTTCGGTGCGTAGCGAGGTCGGGGTGGGCACCACATTTCGGGTCGAGTTGCCGGTGCGCCAATCCAGGCTTACAGCATAAAGGTTTGATCGTTCCCACGCTCTGCGTGGGAATGCAGCCCGGGACGCTCCGCGTCCCAAGAGCGGACGCGGAGCGTCCATTGAGGCATTCCCACGCAGAGCGTGGGAACGATCGGTCATGCTCTGCGTGGGAACGATCGGTCAATCCGGATCAGCGCCAACCTCACCGGTGGGCGCACCCTCCCGGATAAACAAACGGGCCTCACTGTCCCCTTCTTTTAGCGTCAGCACCTGTTTCCAGTGTTTGGGAAACCAGGCGTCATGTTCAGGACGTGCGACGCCCGTTACCCACCAGATCCTTCTGGCATCCAGTTTCAGGGCTGAAAAATCGTTGAAGAAAATCGAGTGCAGATGACGGGGTATAAGCGCCCAACCACCGTATTCGGCGGTTCCCCAAAGGGTGCCTGTCGGTGTTTTGAAGACGTATAGCCTCGGCTGAATACCCATCGAGTTGTAGTACATGAACGGCAAGTACCAATACAGGTTATCCACAACGACTTCGTCACCCGGATGGACTTCGCGGCCGAGCCCCGCCACCACGGCGTCCAGCCTCGCGTCTCTGCGAATGATTGTGCCGTTCATCTCATCGGTTTGTGCATAAACCGCCGAAAGCCCATGGACTTCTGCCCACACCATGAAAGCCAGTGCGACAGCGCAAAGGGCGGCGTGGTGTTGACTCCATGTGTCCAGCGCGAGCGCAACGATAAGGGGCAACGCGGCGGCGGCGAACACCAGGTAGCGGGCATTGAAGATCGGAATGATCAGCGACACCAGAAACACGGTCAGTACCGGTACAAAGAAATAAGCCACCAGCAAGATGCGAAAAAATCGCTCATTGCGAGCCTTGAGCAGTACCGCAGCGGCGCAGACCACAATAAAAACCAAGGGCGTCATGCGCCATAAGTAACCGGCCGAACCCTCCATCACCACCAGTTGCCAAACGAAGGTCAGTACTGTTTGCCAAGTGAGCGGTGGTATCCACTCGAGCCCGTCCATTCGCAGCAATTGATTGATCAGAGGCGGTATCCACGGCAGGTACAACAACACAATGGCGCTGTTGGCCAATGTCCATGCACCAACAGACACCGTGCGCACGCGCCACCAACAAAGCCAATGCACCAACACACACAACGCGGCGAAGTAATGCGTATAGAACGCGGCCGTCATCAGCAGCACGTAAAACACCGGGTAACGCTTTTGCTCCGGCGCCTTGACCCAGCACACCAGCGCCACGGTCGCGCCCATCAGCCAGAAACCGAGCAAGGTGTACATTCGCACTTCCTGGCTGTAGCGCACCGATATCGGCAGCAGTGCCAACAACAATGCTGCTATCCAGGTCGCCCTTCGCGTGGCCATCAGGCTCATCAATTTAATGCACAGCAACAGCGTGCCGACATCGGCCAGGGCACTCAGGGACCGTGCAGCCAACACCCCGTTACCGAACAGCAACATCCAGAAATGCAGCAAGGCATAGTAAAGCGGCGGATGAACATCCCGCGCCGTCGTGGCCCAGATAAACGTAGGCGAACCCTCGGCCAGCAATATGCTGTAGGCCTCGTCGTACCAGATGACCGGCACGGTGATCGCGTGAAACCTCACGAACAATGCGATCGCCAGCACCGCCAGCAGACCCGCCCCATCGGCAATCAGGGATGAAAAACTTTTGGGATAAATCGAAGAGGCGCTCACCGGATTCACCACTTAAGCGTGGTGATCGGGACAGGTTCTTTCATCACGATGAAACCGTAATCGCCCAGCAGATAGAGGCGGTAGAACCTGTTATCCACCAGCGGTGGATAACCCTGGTAACCCACCAGGGTCGCGTTGCGCCGCTCCCTCTCCGCGACCACGTTGGTGATGCCCGCCTTCGGCAGGTTTTCCGCCAACATGTAGAAGTTGATGTTGAGCAGGTAATGCAACACCGGCATTTGCTTGAACGAGCCCGCGGCCCCCACCAGCCAGTGATCGGAATAACTCACCGACATATAAATGCGCCTGGCTTCGCGCAGTTGCCGATGGGACGCAATGTCATGCCCCAGGGAAAACAACGCGCTGGACGCAAAGGTGTTCTGTATTGTCAGCACACGACCATAGGCGTAGGACAGCGACAGCATGGTCAGCAGAGGAACCAACAACAACAGCGTCAGCCGATCATGGATGCGCTCCAGCGCCAGATGGCTCAAATAGAACAACAGCACCAACAGCACCGCGAACCCCATCAAGGTTCTGGCGCCTTCATTGAAGTCGCGGAAAAACAGCGCGGCCCCCGACACCAGCAAGATCACGGCCGGCACGGCCAGCACACACACCAGGCCTATCACCACTTTTCTCAACGCCGTGTCCTGGCGTGTCACCACGTTTCGGGTCAGCCGTACGCAGCCGGCGATGGCACACAACAGCAACACGGCGAACACCCAGGTGAATCCCCCGTGAAACAGCAACGCGACTTTTTCCAGCACGCGGCCGAAGTTGATTTCCAGTTGCCGCCAGGGCGCCGCCGCCCAGTTCAGCAACAAGGTGCGATTCTGATTCGTGTACGGATAAGCCGTGACGCTGTAGATCAACCCGCCAAGCCCTGCCTGGGCGATTTTCCAGCCGATCGACGCGTACCACTGCCGCCAGGCCCACTTGTCATTCGCGCCCCTGAGCAGTTCCAGGCAACACAGGCCCAGAAACACATTCAGGCTCACCTGATAGAGCCCCAGCGCCAGCGCAATCAGGAAGGCCGGCACCAGCCATTGCAGAATGCGCGAGGGATGACGAAATGTGATCGCGTAAATCACCGCCACCAGACTCAGGGTGATGGCCGGCCCGTCGTATTGATACGACAGGTTTTGCAGGAAGAACGGGTTGTACCAGAGCGGCAGCACCACCAGGCAGCAAGACAGCGTCGGCTGTGGGTAGTAATGGAACGTCAGGCGGGTCAAGGCAAAGGCCATGGCCAGCACTGCGATCAACAGCGGCAATGGAAAGATGTTCGGTGCGCCATCGCTGAAGGTCAGCGCGTTGTAAAACAGCTCGGTGAACAACCGCCCCTGCCCCGCCCAAGCCGTACCGGCGGCCAGGGTGCGCCAGTTGTCATCGATGTAGGGGTAGTCGGCGAGGATCAGCGGAAGGACATAAACCAGGGTCGCGATCAGAAAAAACAGCCAGACCCGCCGATACCCAAGTTCACTGCCAAAGAAGTCACTCAGTCTGCCCATGCTAGAGCCCGACCCGGTCTTTGCCGCCAACAACGTCCTTGATCACATAACGGGGCCGATGCTTGGCTTCGATGTAAATGCGCCCGACATACTCACCGAGGATGCCGATGCCGATCAGTTGTACGCCGCCCAGAAACAGGATGGCCGTCATCAACGAGGGATAACCGGGAACGCTGTTGCCGAAGAGAATCTTGTCCAGCACCATGTACACCGCGTACAGCACCGCGAAGATCGAAATGCCGCCACCGATGTAAGTCCACAACCGCAACGGCACGGTGCTGAACGAGGTAATGCCTTCCAGTGCCAGGTTCCACAGCCGCCAACCATTGAATTTACTGCTTCCCGCCACGCGCCGGGCCCGCTCGTATTCCACCACCACGGTGGTGAAACCGGCCCATGACAGAACGCCCTTCATGAACAACTGATGCTCGGGGAGCGCGCGAATCACATTGACCACCTTGCGGTCCATGAGCCGAAAGTCCCCGACGTTTTCTTCGATCCGGGTGTAGGAAATCCGGTTGAGCAAGTGGTAGAACATCGCCGCGCTGTGGCGTTTCAGATAACTGTCGCTGGCACGGTCCCGGCGTTTGGCGAGCACCACGTCGGCGCCCTTCTGCCACTCGGCAATCAACCGCGGGATGACACTGATCGGATCCTGCAGGTCCACGTCCATGGGGATCACCGCATCGCCGGTGGCGTATTCCAGGCCGGCAAACAACGCCGGTTCCTTGCCGAAGTTACGCGAGAAATTGATCAGCAATACTTGTTCATCGAGCTGGGCCAGGGCCTTGGCCTGCTCTGCCGTCTGGTCGGTACTGCCGTCATTGATGAACACGATCTCGACTTCATAAGGATCGAGTTTCAACTCACGGCGCACCGCCTGATAGAACAGACTGATTGCCTGCTCTTCATTGAATACCGGGACGATCAGCGAAACTTTCACGTTTCACACTCCTGAGAACCGAAGTGTAGATGCTCGCCAGATGCCATCAGGGGGAGTTCTGGTGCGCGAACAGTCCGGCAGACCGACGGCCACATCGTTCGCTATAAGCAGCTGAGACATTCGGTAATATCACGCCCCCCGTGGCGAGGGGGCTTGCCCCCGTTCGGCTGCGCAGCAGTCGTGAGTCCTATAAATGAGATGTGTCTGAAAAAATCCAGTGTTGCTGGTTTTTTGGGGACTGCTGCGCAGTCCAACGGGGGCAAGCCCCCTCGCCACAGCAAGCCCCCCATTGCCACAGAAGCCCCATTGCCACAACAGCCCCCTCAGCCTGCTCCTTCGCCGCAGTGAATCCTGCTCAAGAATCAGAATATTCACTCAGTAATTACGGCCCCACCTCTGACAGTCGAGTTCTAGCCTGAAAGGGTCAACTCGACTATTTATGCAAGGAAGCAATTGATTGCCTACTCAACCAAACTCCCATCGTCTGCGCCTTGGCAGAACCTCCGAAAACGGCCGCGCTTACCTCATCACCGCAGTTATTCACGAACGCCAACCCATATTTTCTGACTGGCGATTGGGACGTCTGCTCGTCGCAGAACTGCGTCGGGCTCACGACGCGGGTTTTGTGGATTCAATCGCCTGGGTTGTGATGCCCGATCATTTCCATTGGCTGATGCAACTGCAGGACAACAATCTGGGCAATGTTGTCGGCTCTACCAAGTCACGCTGCACTCAGGCAGTGAACAAAATGACCGGACGGCGTGGTCCACTATGGCAAACCGGCTATCACGACAGAGCAATCCGCGATGGCGAAGAACTTCTGCCGTTCGCTCGTTACATTGTTGCCAATCCATTGCGCGCAGGCCTGGTGGAAAAAATTGGCGATTACCCGTTGTGGGATGCCTGCTGGCTTTGAACCCTGTGGCGAGGGGGCTTGCCCCCGTTCGGCTGCGCAGCAGTCGTGAATCCTGTAAAAAATCCAGTGTTGCTGGTTTTTAGGGACTGCTGCGCAGTCCAACGGGGGCAAGCCCCCTCACCACAGCAAGCCCCCTCGCCACAGCAAGCCCCCATTGCCACAACAGCCCCCTCGCCACAGGTCATGGTGCGTACTCGATATTTGGTTGTTCACAATTTTTTCACCAACGCCAACCACCGTCTAAGCTTCAAACAAGTCCGATCAATCTGCGTGAATGGATCAGTCGACTATGGGCGCTTTGTGGCAAACCGATTCGAGTGAAACCGTGGTTCCGACTGACCGTGTGGATGAAGCGCCTTTACCTGAGAAACCCCGTCGTTCCCGACACGGCTGGGGGGCATTCTGGTTGCTGCTGCTGATTATCCTGATTGTCCTGGGCCTGGCCGCGACCAAGGAAATGCGCACCGCCAAATTTCAAGCCCGGGAAATCAGCAAATATGCCGCCTCGCTGAAATACGAGCTGCAGCCCGGCCCCAGCAACGCGATTCGCTACCCTGGCGACGGTCCGTTCGATCAGCGTCTGGGTTACAGCGCCCTGGATGAGTTCCTGCCGCGCCTGATCAAGCGCGATTACGTGGTGCAAGCACAAACCCGCTTTTCGCCTGCGCTGATGAACTACAGCGACAAGGGCTTTTTCATACCCTATGCCGAGAAAATCCAGGCCGGGTTGTCGATCACCGATTGCCGCGCGGCCCCGCTGTACCAGTTCAAGTACCCCCAACAGCTCTATTCAAGTTTCGAAGCGATTCCTCCGGTGGTGGTCAGCAGTTTGCTGTTCATCGAGAACCGCTTCCTGCTCGATCCCCGTCAGCCCCTGGCCAACCCCGCCGTGGACTGGCCGCGGTTCGGCATGGCGGCGTGGTCCCAAGTGGCCAAGCTGGTGGGCCTGCCCGGCCAGTCGGCGGGCGGCAGTACGCTGGCGACGCAGCTGGAGAAATATCGCCACTCGCCCGATGGCTTGACGATATCGGGCGCGGAAAAAATCCGGCAGATGATTTCCGCCAGCGTGCGGGCCTATCAGGCGGGGCCGCAAACCCTCCAGGCACGGCAAAATGTGATTCGCGACTACCTCAACAGTGTTCCGTTGTCGGCAGTACCGGGCCACGGTGAAGTGCATGGCATGGCCGAAGGTTTGCGCGTGTGGTATGGCGCTGATTTCAACAAGGCCAACGAACGGCTGGCCAGCACCGACACCGATCAGAAAAGCCTGGCGGAAAAAGGCCTGGCCCTGCGTGAAATGCTGTCGCTGATGATTGCTCAGCGCCGCCCTTCCCATTACTTGACCAAGGGCCGTGATGAATTGGCCAGTCTGACCGACAGCCATATTCGCCTGCTGTCACAAAATGGGGTGATCGATGCGCCGCTCGCGGCGGCGGCACTGGCCAGCAAAGTGACCTATCGCGACTGGCAGACACAGCCCACCATTCAACCGATCGAAACCAATAAAGGCATCAGTGTCGCGCGCAGTCGTCTGGGCGGTTTGCTCAATCGTCCGCTGTATGACCTCGACCGCCTCGATCTCTCGGCCACCAGCACCCTGCAAGGCGAGCTGCAAGCCCAGGCCACCGCGTACCTCAAGCATCTGGCCGACCCGGCCTATGCAGCGGAAATCGGCCTGATCGGCGAACGCCTGCTCACCCCCACCAGCACCACGCAGGTGCGCTACAGCTTCACTCTGTTCGAACTGACCCCCGATGGCTCGCGGGTGCGAGTGCAGACCGACAGCACCGACCAGCCGTTCGACATCAATGAAGGCAGCAAACTGGAACTGGGCTCCACCGCAAAAATGCGCGTGCTCACCACGTACTTGCAGATCATGGCCGAACTGCACGATCGCTACGCCACCATGACCGTTGCCGAACTGAAGAAAACCGAAGTCGCCGACCCGGACCACCTGAGCCGCTGGGCCGTCGATTACATGATTCAGAACACCGACCGCAGCCTGCCGAAAATGCTCGGTGCCGCACTGGATCGCAAATATTCCGCCAGCCCCGGCGAGGCGTTTTTCACCGGTGGCGGACTGCACACGTTCGTTAACTTCCGCAAGGAAGACAACGGCCGCCTGCCGACCCTGCGCGATGCCATTCGTGAGTCGATCAACCTGCCGTTCATCCGGCTGATGCGTGACCTGGTGCGCTACAGCACTTACGCGGGCCCCAACAGCAGCGCCGAATTGCTCAAGGACGACCGCGACCCGCGGCGTCAGGAATACCTGGCCCAGTTCGCCGACCGCGAAGGCACCGCGTTCCTGCTGCGGTTCTGGAAAAAGTACCAGAACAAAGACACCAAAACGCGGCTCGAGACCTTCCTCGACAGCATGCACCCGACACCGATTCGCATATCCGCCGTGCATCGATATCTATTCCCCCAGGCCGATCAGGAGAGCTTCAACACCTTCGTGCGCTCGCACCTCAAAGGCGCCAAGCTCACGGAAAAACTCACCGACGAACGCCTCGAACGGCTGTACCTGAGTTATGGTCCAGGCAGCTATGACTTGCCGGATCAGGGCTTTATCGCCAAGGTTCACCCGCTGGATCTGTGGTTGATCGGCTACTTGCTGAACAACCCCGATGCCAAGTTCAGCCAGATCGTCAAAGCCAGCCAGTTCGAACGCCAGGAAGTTTACAGCTGGCTGTTCAAAAGCCGACACAAGGGTGCCCGCGACAGCCGCATCCGCACCATGCTGGAGATCGAGGCATTCCTGGACATTCACCAACGCTGGCAGAAAGTCGGCTATCCGTTCGATCACCTGGTGCCGTCACTGGCCACCGCCATCGGCAGTTCCGGCGACCGCCCGGCAGCGCTGGCGGAACTGATCGGCACCATTCTCAACGATGGTGTCCGCCTGCCGACGCTGCGCATCGACAGCCTGCAATTTGCGGTCGACACCCCCTATGAAACTCGACTGATCAATAATCCGATGGTCGGCAAACGCGTGATGCCTTCGGAGGTGGCAACCGCCATGCGCGAAGCGCTGTCGCAAGTGGTGGACGCCGGGACCGCCAAACGTGTTTCCGGCAGTTTCAAACTGGCCGACGGCACGCCGCTGGCCATGGGCGGCAAAACCGGTACTGGCGACAACCGTATCGAGGCGATCGGTTCCGGTGGACGGATCCTCAGCTCCAAGTCGATCAACCGCACGGCGACCTTCGTGTTTTACATTGGCGATCGCCATTTCGGCACGCTCACGGCATTCGTTCCGGGGCGCACGGCGGAGAACTTCAAGTTCACGTCGGCTCTGCCGGTGCAAGTGCTCAAGGGCATGGCGCCGATCCTGATGCCTTATCTGCAACCGGGCAGTGATTCGCAATGTCGACCGGCTGAAGTTGCACGGCTGGCCATCCTGGATACACCAACAGGTAAACACTATTGAAGCGTGCGGGGCGGTAATTATTTATTTTACGCATTGCAATATTCAATGAATTACCTATATGCGCAGCCATTCAACAACAGGCATTTAAACTATTATTTTCAGCTTTGAACGTTAGGCTGATGGTTCCTGACTTTATTCAAGGCTTTAATAATGACTGCAACAACCAAATACAAAGGGCAACATTACGACTTAATTAAATCGCGTATTGATTCCGTTTTTACCGGTATGCCATTGCACCGAAGCGACGCATTAAGAAACACTCGCCTGCATCGTGAGTCGTGGATGACCGAAGCCCCGCAACCCCATCAAGATCGCCTCGCCTCCGCCAATAAAAAAGCCTGGGGCGCACAGAACAAAATCGACAAATTATTAGGACGTTTGGAAGACGTTTATTCATTTGCCGAACCCTTGCTCAAGTCAAAGCTACGCGAGCAATACAACATCGATGTGGACGTCAAAAACACTTATCTAAGGCTATACACCCCCAAAGACACTCCGTGGCATACCATTCATGTAGTTACTGGACACTTGACAAGAACAGTTTCGTTACTGGATGCCGCATTGCATAACTTTGCATACAACGAAACATTTGAAACAAATTCCGCCTTCATTAACAAAACCGATCCCGCCCGAGAGCTGTTCGATATTTCGCCGATCGACAAAAAGATAAGTGTCAGCCAGTTTCAGGCGCTGTGCCGGGAACTGGACCTCGGCTCACAGTACAAGGCCCACCTGGAAACCCTTTTGCTCAACAAAGAACCGGTGGCCGAGACCTATCTGAAAACGCGGGTTCAACAAAGTCAGCAAGCCGCGCTCAAAGTGGCGGCGCACATGGCGTTGATGAAAAAAGACATCAGTCGCAGAGCTCATAAGCTGATCATCGAGTTGCTCGATGGCCGCCCGGATCTGAAGCTTGACGACCAGCCCATGCTGGCCTGCGATCTGGGCCTGATGGATCTCACCCTCACAAGCATCCTGATCATCAGACCGGATCCGGGTTCAGCGCAGCGCTCACAAAAAATGATTGCCTACGTGCCCCATGATCCCGAACACCCGCTCAAGGAATACCCTTCCACCCTCCAATTCATGAAGGAACTGAGCCGTCAGTTGCGGGAAAACCACACGCTGCCGTCTACCGGCATCACCTACCGTCAGTTCTTCAGCCAGTTCGTCGATCATGAACAGCGCGGTCATTTTTTCGCCGGGCTCGAACAACGCCTGACCTACGTCAAATGGTACCCAAAGGAGGCGACAGATCCGCGTCCGTCATGGCGGGAAACCCCGGTGGACAATCCGCGGCTGCAATTCAGCGCTCCGCCGATCACACAGCCACTGTGGACCTGGCTCTACCAGCAACAGCTGAACAAAATCCTCAATGACGCCCGCGTCATCGCGGTATCTACCGCCGACGCGGACAGCAATGCGCGCTGGGCCTGGTGGGAGAATTTCAAGAAGATCGCTTCGGACATCTTCAATGCGGCGTTGCTGATACTCACGCCGTTCGTTCCGGGACTGGGTGAGCTGATGCTGGCCTATACCGCCTATCAACTGACCACCGAAGTGGTCGAAGGCGTGGTGGATCTCGCCCAAGAGCATTGGGCCGATATGGCAGAACACATGCTCGGCGTCGTGACCGATGTGATTCAACTCGCCGCATTCGGTGCCGGTAGCGCGATCGGCACGCAATTTCGTCTCAAGCTTTCGCCCTGGGTCGAAGGCATGAAACCGGTGCAGTCGTTCGACGGCAAAACCCGCTTGTGGAACCCTGACCTCAAGCCTTACGAGCAAGCGGAACTGGCGCTGCCGAGCACCTCGAAACCCGACGCTTTGGGCCTGCATCAACATGCCGGCAAAACCGTTCTGCCCCTCGACGGCAAACACTACGAGGTGAAATACGATCGCGACAGCGGCCGCCATCGCATTCAGCATCCCTCCCGACCGCAGGCCTATTCGCCGCAGCTGCGTCACAACGGCCAAGGGGCCTGGACTTACGAAGGAGAAAAACCGCACGACTGGGAAGGCCCGACCTTGATGCGACGCCTGGGCCATTGCGTAGACGGCTATACCACCCCGGAACTGGAAAACCTGCGCGTCATAAGCGGGACATCGGACAATGCGCTGCGCAGGATATACGTCGAAAACGCCGCGCCACCACCGTTGCTGGCCGATACCCTCACACGCTTCAAAACCTGGGACGAGGCGAAAAATGTCAGCCAGCTGATTCGCACCGGACAGCCGCTGGATCCGGCGTCCTACTGGTTTGAGCGGATGGTACCGGACATGCCCGGCTGGCCCGCCGACAAAGCCCTGAAGGTCTTTAACGGCGACATGAGCGGTAGCTTTCGCAAGTATGGCAATCCCCAGGCCCCGGACGCACAGACGCTTGCCATCAGCCTCTCGGACATGATGGCCGGCAAACTCCCGGAACGGCTGGTGAACTTCCTGGACGATGCCGACATGAAGGCTTTGCTCGGCAACGAGTATCCGAAAGGCCGGCGGGCACAGGTCTTGCGCGATCAATTGGCGGATGCCGTGGAGACGCGCACACCCGATATCTTCAACTACCAGTACCGGCTCAAGGATCACAACGACGATGCCCGGGTTCAGCTGCTGCAGCGGCAATATCCGCAACTGCCTTCGAGGGTCGCTGAAACCCTGCTGACGAGGGCGACGCCCGACGAACAGCACATCATGCTCGAAGAACGACGCCTCCCCTTGCGCCTGAAAGACCAGGCCCGGGAAAGCGCCTTTGAGATCAGCGCTGCGCGCGCGGCTGAAGGCTTGCATGAGCCGGCACTGCTGGTGCCCGACACCGAGCGTCTGACCCTCAACACCCTGAAATTTCATACCGACACCTTGGCCGGTTTACGCATCGATGTGCGCGATGGCACCTATGACGGCCCGCTACGCTGCAGCGTAGGCAGCGCAGAGGCCGCCACTCAGCGAGTGCTGATCAGGGATGAACATGGCCGCTATGAAGTGCGCGATGGCACCAACAATAAACTGCAGGAGGCCGGAGACTTGTATGACGCCATCCTGCTGGCCCTGCCCGCAGACAAGCGAGCTGCCCTGGGCTACCGCGCCGGGCAAGGGGAAATGTTCAGGCAATGGGTGATGGCCAAAACCCAGGCGCCTGCCGAGCGCAGGATCTTACTCGCGCGGCCCCCGATTCGCCCGGTCGTGCCGCCGGAAACCGAATTGCTGCTGCGCGGAGGGTGGCTGTCCAAGGGCGCTCGAACCGTGGAAGAGAAAGTCCAGAACCTCTATCCGCATTTCAATGACACTGAAGTCGCGGCCTTCAGCCGGTCGTTGCATCGCAGCGGCGATCCCCACCTGGAAATCGATCGGCTTGAACGCGAACTCAAAACGCTGAAGCAAACACTTGAACAATGGCGGCAACGCTATCTGAGTAGCTGGGATGGCGATAGCCCCGATACCAACCTGCCTCGGGCCTATTGGGAGTACCAGCGTAAGGGAGGACGCTTCATTGCCGACCGGCTGCTGGAGTGTTTCGAACGCAAGTCCGAAGTGTTCGGCGAGCGCTGCGCAAGTCTGGAAAACGGTTATGCGCTGGATCTGTCCAAAGAGTTCCTGTCCCATGACCTTGAGCGTTGGTGGGGGGAAATGCCGGCCGATCTCAAACCCTGGCTTGAACAGGTCACGACCTTGAGTCTGGATGGTTCAAGGTTCAACCCGGCTTCGAATGGTCTGTTGAAGGACTTTCATCATATTCGTCAATTCAGCGCCAGAAGCTGCGGATTGGCTGCCCTACCCGACAGCGTCGGCCAGATGCGGCTGCTTGAGACCCTGCGCCTGAACGACAATCAGATTCGGTTGACGCCTGCCACCGTGGAGCAACTGCGTAACCTGACACGCCTGGAAACCCTCAGGCTGGATAAGAATCCTTTGGGCCTTGCGCCGAACGTCGAACGTATGCCGAGGCTCAAGGTATTGAGCCTGCACGACGCGGGCATCGATGCGTGGCCCGCGGGGCTGTTCGCCAAGCCCCGGCCCCGGGGATTTTTTCTCGACCTGTGGGCAAATCCGATCAAAAAAATACCGCAGGTGCCACTCGGCTCCGATGAAGCGCGGCTCATCGCTCGCACTCGTGTCGAAACGCGCAGGTTTTCATCCACTGCCCTACTCACTTACGACCAGTACAGATCGTCAGCGGGTTTACCGAAGTACCAGACCTATTCAACTGTCGCCGAAAACTTGCTCGAGCAGTGGCCGATCTTCAATGACAGCTTCGGGAGTGACGAAACAGCGGGAATAGGCACTTATCAGGGCGAGGCGTGGCACGCGGTCGCCAGCGAGCCCAACTCCGACGGGTTCTTCAGGGTGTTGCAAGACCTGACCCGTTCCGCCGACTACAGGCTGGGAGGAGAAACGCGCAATCAATTGTCCGACCGTGTGTGGCGGATGATCGCTGCCATGGACATCGACACCCAACTGCGCGAAGACCTGTTCCTCATGTCGACCGATCCCGAAGGCTGCGAGGACGCCAGTGCCCAGCTATTCAACAACATGGGCATCAGGGTCCTGGCATCGGAGGCCCGCTCGTTCTCGACCCACCGCGCCGAGATTGAGCGCAAACTGGTGACGCTGGCCAAAGGCGCGGCACGTCTTGGGCAAGTGAGCGAAATCGCCCGAGCCGACATCAAGGCTCGCGAAGGCAATCCCGACGAGGTCGAGGTTCACTTGGCCTACGAAACGGGGCTGGCCAAACGCCTGGAATTGCCCTGGCAGTCCGAAGCCATGAAATTTCGTCCAGTCGCCGGCGTCGACGACGAGACCATCACCGAGGCCTACGACAAGA
The DNA here is from genome assembly GCF_017114915.1 of Pseudomonas frederiksbergensis. Taxonomy (GTDB): domain Bacteria; phylum Pseudomonadota; class Gammaproteobacteria; order Pseudomonadales; family Pseudomonadaceae; genus Aquipseudomonas; species Aquipseudomonas frederiksbergensis_I. Next base: position 60,109 of record NZ_JAAUOE010000016.1, on the reverse strand, counting down.
TCATCAACCAAGAGGCCGGCGACGGGCTGGTCAACCAGATGATCGAGCAACCGTTCTGGGAGCAATATTTGCGCGAAACCTGGCCGGGAGAACTCGTCGCCAACACCCGCGCTCATCAGGCGAAGGACGGCCTGCTGATCGATTTGCAGGCTGCCCAGCACGACTGGATTGAATCGGCACACTTGCCGCCGCAGCAACGGGATTTGCGCAGGCATGCACTCAGTGAGCTGGCGCGCAAACTGTCGATACCTGAGCAAGAGGTGTTCACAGAACAGAAGATGAGCGAGGAAACCTATTCTCGCTGGGTGGAGGACATCGGTGATCAGGAGAAGGAGCTGCGCAGAACGCTGACACGCGAGGCCATGGTTCGGGCGGGGATCTGACCTCACTCGACTGGCGCCCTGAAGGCAATGTATCGATTGCCTTCAGGGCACAGCGGTGACCGGACCTACACTTCCGAATCCCAGATCACGGTGACGTTGCCGGCATACCGCCTGGCCTGGCCGGGCTGCAACATCTGCTCAAGATAGAACGCCGGTATTTCGAAGTGCAGCGTGCCCGCCGCCCGCTCCAGGAAATGCCCCGGTTGAAAGACCGTGCCTTGCGCATTGTCCGTCAGAGGCCTGCGTTTGACCGGTTGGCCTGTGTTATCGGTGATGCCGTGGGGCAGGCTGACGCTCATGTAGACCTGGGGAAACGTCGAGCCGCTTTCGGTATCGCGCAACGCACAGGCACCGATACCGGCATGTTCGCACTGAAAGAACATCTTGAATTTTGAAGACGTTGAAATGTTGAAGGTCTGATCCCGGAACAATCGGGCGGGCCGGCGTCCTTCCTGCAGCCAGGCTTGCCAACCCCCTTGCGGCACCAATTCGATTTTGTGGCCCCCGGGCGGAAGGTCGACCTTGAGCATGTGCTGGACATCCAGAACGAACCTGAAGGTCAGGCTGGAATTATCCGGCAGCAGGTTGTCGCCCATGTCGAAATCGCCGCCCGGGCCAACGGCATACCTAAACTCGCCGGTGTAAATTCCCGCCGACATGGCCAGTGGATTGGGGGTGCGCAGTTCATAGCCCACATCCAGATAGTCGTAGGACATCCACGGAATCAGGAACGCGGCTTGTTTGCTGCAGGCTGATTCGAGCGGTGTTCTCCAGAAAAACCTATAACTGTCTGGAGAATGGCTCGCATGTGAGCTTTGCTGACAGGGGTTGGGCGCGCCCCCTCCCCATGAACCGCCGTTCCACAGCCAAGTGTGCCCTTCCAGATCATTCGAAGCTCCCGTCAGATTCACTGCCGTGTCGCTCAGGACATATAGAGATCCGATGCCTCCAATCCTTATCTCCACCGTATGTGCTTCGCCTGTTACGACGTTCGACACGGTCAGGCTACGCCACTGGGCCGGCGCCTTGAGCGTCGCCCCGGCGCGTTCGGGCGCGCCGGGCTCGATGGCATGGCTTGCCGAAAAGCGCAGGGGAAGTCTCAGGCCGGACAGATTGTAGGGCTTGCAATCATCCGCGAAAGTGGCGCAATGACCGCTCTGCGGGGTCTTGTTGATAAATTGATTGTTTTGCGGATTGGCAGGATCAGGGACGAAACTGGCGCGGATCTCCTGGGTTATCGCTTGCGCTGACAAAGAAAAAATCCCACCGAACACATAAGCAAAGGCGCATCTTTTAATGATCTTATTCAATTTCCGACCCCTTGGAATCATTCTCACATCCTTGCACTAAAGACCTTGTTTCTTGCGCTTTGGATTTCCTCTCACCCCCCTGGGGCCGCGACATTGAAGATGATACTGACGGTGCCGTAGTAATCCCCTGGATAGTATGTACTGTCGGCTCTGGGTTTGATTTCCAGCATCACCCGAGCGCCGCCCCTTGCCTCTTCTGCAGTAACAACTTGCTGAGGAACAGGGTGATGGCTGAGCTCCTTGCCATTGAAACTGACCAGCAAATTGATGTTCTCCCGGGAGTCTCGCCCATTGGCCAGATGAGGGTAACTTTCCAGGCGCGCCTCAATAGCACTGCTGTCATGTTTGACGTCGAAAGTCCTGCGTAAACCGCCAAGCTTTCTAGTGTTCACATCCCAGGGCAGCACTTGTTCCCGGTGAATCCAGTCGGGTTCACTGGGTATGACATAAAAATTCAAAGTGGGAATATCCACCGAAACGAAGAATTCGATTTCTTCCCGCGCGGCGAATGCCCAGGCGCTCATCAACGCCAGCCCACTGGCCGATGTCAGAGCGATCCATTGTCTGATCATTTTCCGATACCCGTTACATGCAAGAGAAAACAGCGATGGAGACGTGCGAGGGTTGACGGTCAACCAGCGACACGCAGGTTCTTTTTCGTGTCACCCTCCACCAGGATGAATCGGTACTCACGCCCAGCCTTCTTCTCGAATTCAAACGACTTGCCCGCCATGACGTGGTGTTTAGTGGTCGGCTCGCAGTCGGTCTCCACGGCTTTTGAACAATTTTTGAACTCATCGATCACCACCACCGTGTTGCCGTTGTTACGCACTTTGTAAATGCCTGCACTGTCGTCGATCACACTGTCGAAACGGGCATCCTTGGGCCGCACGAAGAAAATCGTGCCGAAACCGGCCATCACGTTCACGCCCGCGGTCAGGGTCTTTTTGTAGTCCTCGCGCTCTTCGCTGGACACCGCGAACTCGTCTTCCTTTTCCGGCACCACCGGCACGAAACGCACCCGGAAATAACGCTCCTTGTCCCGTTCGCCCATAAACAGCAACCGGGTGCCCTGCATGCCCTGGGCCGGAATGATCAGACGGGCCGGACTGGCCATCAGACCGTCTCGGGCACTGGCATCGGCTTGCACTTTGACCGGCACTTCGGAAGACGTGCCGTCGGCGTTATAGATGATTTCCAGCACATTGATCTTGACGAATGCGGTGCTGTCACCGCTGTTGTACACCCGTTTCAAGTAGGTACTTTTATCGCCGGGCAAATAGTCATACACCACGCCGATATTGATATTCGGACCGGCTTGCGCACTTTGAAAAGGCAAACAGGCGGCCAAGAGCAGAACGAGTCGCTTCATCTGAAAAAACCTCAACTTAAATACAATGACTCATCAGGGGATACGATCAAATTTCCGAATCCCAAATAACTACGACAGTACCGGAATACCTGACCCCCTTATGGGCCTTCAATATGCGATCTGTATTGGCTTTATTGATTTCAAAATGAAGTACTCCCGGCTTGCGTTCGACGTAACTTCCAGGTTGAAAAATGACGGCACCCGACGGCGTGGGTAAAAGTTCCTGCTGCTTTACAGGCCTTCCATTGGAGTCGGTCAATCCGTTCGGCAAGCTCACGCTCACCTTGAAGGGAGTGCCGTCAGTGGTTGCATCATTCATTAAAATGCACTGGGCCGTTCCAAGGCCGCACTCCAGATACATCTTGAACCTGGAACTGGCTGTCATTAGAAACGGTTGATCGCGAAACAATCGCTCCGGCGCACGCCCCGAGCTCAGCCATCGCTGCCATCCACCTTCGGGCTGCAAGGCAATCTGGTTGCCACCCGGAGGAAGCTCGACCTTGAGCATGTGTTGCACATCCAGAGCAAAATCCAGGATCAGAATCGAGTCATCCGGGATCATGGCATCACCCATGTCGAAAGCGCCGCCCGGACCAATGTTAAATTGCAGTGCGCCGATATACCGCCCGGTGGACATGCCCAAAGGATTGGGTGTGCGCATTTCATAGGCAAAGTCCAGCGTGCGGTAGGAAAAGCCCGGAATCAAAAACGACGCTTTTTTACTGCACACTGCCTGGACCGGGGTTTTCCAGAAAAAGCGGTAGGTGCTATCGCCATAAGCCCCGACACCGCTATACAAACAAGGGGGCGGCGCATACACCCAACTCTGCCCACCCCACAATTGCCGGTGTCCTTCAAGGGCACTCGGCGCCCCCGTCAGGTTTTGCACGGTGTCGCTCAGCACGTATTGGGTGCCGATCCCTGAGATAAAGACCTCGACCCTTTCCGTTTGCCCGGTCTCAGTGTTTGTGACAGTGATCGGCGACCAGCCTGCCGGCACCCTGAACATCGCACCGTTGCGCTCGGAAGCACCGGGCTGGATCGAATAAGCTGAATGAAAGTTGATGGGCAGCCTGATGCTGAACACTCCATTGGCCTGGCATTCACCGGGATAGTCCGCGCAATAACCACTGATCGGGGTGGTGTTGATGAATTTATTGCTGTTCGGATTGGCCGGGTCAGGCCTGAACACCGCCGTGATTTCCTGAGTGACCGCATGCGCAGGCACCACCGTGATCACCAGCAGTAACGCAAGCCATTGGCCAAGCCTTCGTAGCCGCCCGGTCGAGACAGTACGTTCGATCATTGAAGATAAATGCTCCATCAACCTGCCTTCTCCTGAATGATGGTCGCGTCGGCCAAGGTATCCGGGCTGCAACGCAAATCCCCGATCATCAGCACATTGTTTTCCACCCGCCCTTGTTCCGGATCGAGGCGGAACTGACACAGCAACTGATCGGCGTAGCGAACTTCCAGGGTGGGTGAACCCGCGTTCATTTCCATGGAGAAGAACCCGTCCACTTCACTCACTCCACGGCTGGCGTGATTGATGACGTGATGCCCCTTGAGCGGACGCCCTTGCGGGTCGAGCAGGCGGCCGAGCACGGTCAGGGTTTTCATCACCCGTACCTTCCTGTACTCCACGCCTCCCTTGTTCATGTGATAGCGGGTGCGTGCCGGCTCAATGGCGGCCGCCGGCACATCGTTGCCTTCGAAGTCGAAGCTCACAGAACTGTTCTTGTAAGCGGTGAGGGGAATGAAGTTGCGACCCGGCCGCAAGGCCGCACTGCCGCCGCTCAAGTCGTCGGCGCGCAGGGCGATGCCATCGATATCGGACTCGACATCCACGATCATTCCCGCCCCTCGCCCCTGATGCTGGCTGGTCATCACGATCTGCTGCCCGCCGATGGCCACGGTGCTGTCGAGGTTAAGGCCACCGGTGTAATTGCCGTTGTAGGACGAGCGCTGGACGAAACCATCGCCATTGACGGTATCGGTGCTGAAATAAGCCTGTCCGTTCAAGCCGATTCCGTAGGTGTCGGTGATCACGGTCGCCGCCACGCTTTGCAGCACGTGATCCTCAAGGGTTTTGCGGTAACCCAGCGAGGCGTTGTTGTCGCGGCTGCCGTCCCGCGCGGTACGCGTGCCGATGCTGCCGGAAATCTGCTGCCCCGGGCCGCCGAGCGCCACGTTCAGGCTCAGGTCCACGCCACGGTTGCGCGCATCGCCGCTGCTGAAGCTGCCGGGGCGATCGAACAGCGACAGCCGCCAATTGGCGTCACTGCCGAGCACCATGGTGCGCTGGGTCCAACCCAGGTCGACGCCGACGCCTTCGACGTTGCCCTCGCTGTGGGCCACCCGGGCGTTTAGCGAACTGTTGCGGCTGACGCGGTGGTTCAGGGCCAGCGACGAATTGCTGGTCTGCCCGGTAAACACGTTGCGCTGACGAATGCGAGTGCCGTCGGGCAAGGTGTCATAGGTGTTAGTGGTATCCAGCCAGCTGCGGTTGTGACTGATCACCAGGCTGCCGGCGCCGTAGTTGTACAGGCCTTGCAGATCGATCCCGGTGCCATGGTCTTCGGTCTGGTAAAAGTTGGCGTACATACTGGTGCTGTTGGCCAGGGTCCAGTCGATGGAGGTGCCGTACTGCAGCTTTTCCCGAACCTGACGCGCCGACAGCCCGAGAACGACCCGCGGGTGCAACAGGTAATTGAGCGAAGCGCCTGCGGTGGCGTCGCCGCTGGCCTGTTTGTCCCAGTTGCTGAGCAGTTTGGTTTCCTGTCCGGCAAACAGGTTGTAGCGCCAGCGCTCGTCGGGGTTACGCCAGTTGCTCGGCTTGTAGACCAGCTCCTGGGTGCTCGATGTCGTCTGACCGTCCTCGATCAGGCGCACTTCCACTTCATAAATGCCGCCGGGCAAGGGCCGGGTATCGAGGGTCTGCAAACCGGCGGGCACCGACTGGGTGTTGATCAGCAGACCATCGCGATAGATTTCCACCGACGCCTGACGGTTGGCGGTGACATAGATCGGGTAGACGCTGGGGTTTTGCAGGTCGATCGCCAGGCTGTCGGAACTGCCGTACATCACGCCCACGGTGGTATCGGGGCTGGTGCCGAATGAGCGCGGCTGACGGGTCAGGCCTTCTGACGTGGGGGTGAAATAGCCCAGGCGCAGAAAACTGCCTTGCAATTCGCGCTGGGTATGCAGCTCGTACACCGCGTGATAGAGCTTGTCGTCCGGGCCACCGAGACGCGCCAGTTGCATGTTGAAGGTCTGGCTCCAATTGCCCAGGCTGCCGTTGGCTTCCAGGCCGAAACGCCCGCCCAGATCCTGTTCCTGGCCGCCGTTGAGGTTGAGCTGGTTACGCACGATAAGGCCGGTGCTGCCATTTTCCGGCTGATCGTAGAAACGCTTGGCCTCGGCGTCGCGCTCGGCGTTCTCGGTAAGGATGGAGACCAGGGAATTTTCCAGGTTGTAGTGCACCGCCAGCATCTGCTCAGGGCATTGGCTGGTGCAGGATCCCAACGCTACGCCGGGCTTGAGATAGCTCGCCCATTTTTCCCGCTCGGCGGCGCCGAAACGGTTTTCGCTGGTATCGGTGAATTCGAGCAGGGTGATGCGGTCATCGCGTGATAACACAATCATCGCTTCGCCCAACGGCTGTTGGTCGAGTTCGACCCGAACAGCCAAGGGGACATCAAAAAAGTGCTCCTCGAAGTCTTTCGGCAAGCCTTTGGCCTGCGCAAGCAAACTACGCGGTGTCGTACCGGCAGGGGCAGGAGCCGCTACTGCGCCAACACAAAACAACAGCGCAAGTGCAGCCGCGATAGGGGTCATCGGGAACATGAACACGGACTCTGATTGCGAACGGAAAAAGTCCGGCTGACAGACATTCGTGTCAGTCAGCCGGCTTTGTTACTTCACGGGTTAGAGCACGCCGCCGACCGGAGGAACAGCGTCGAACATCATGGTGACCGCGCCGGTGTAATCGCCCGGGGTGAAGTTGGTGCCAGCGGCGGTGATGCGCAGCGGTGCACGGTAGTTCACATCGGACTCGGCTTCGCCAACGACCATTTGCGGGGTCTGGGTCAGTACCTTGTTGTTGAACTCGACTTTAAGATCGATGACGCTCGAGCCGCCGACCAGTTTCGGCACGCCTTCCAGGTAGCCATGAACCGAACCGTTGGTGTTGCGCACATCGAAGAAACCTTCCACGGGTTTCATGGTGCCGGTGATCGGGCTGAAGCTCATGTCCTGATCCTTGTTGACCAGGTCAGGGTCAGTCGGCACCACATAGAAACCGTTGGTCGGCACATGGGCGACCAGGCTGATGGAGTGACGGGCTTCACCGGCGGCGAACGCCACGGAAGAACTCAGAGCCAGTACAGCCAGCGGGGTCGCGATTGCAATTTTCTTGAACATCGGTCAGTACCTGTTTTCTTTTAAAGGATCGAAACATTGAAAGTTCAAATAACGCCTGCCGATAAAGGCTGTGTTGATTTGAAGTTTCAACGCCGGGGCATGATCGACCGTTCACTCTGGAAAGTAAGCAGGCAACTTCCCATGAGCGCGTAGTTAAACATCCTCATGACCAGAAAGAAAAATAACCTGATTTTCAATATTCATAAGATCGACTGTAAGTTATTCCCTACATACAGTTTCAGAGAAAAAACCATACAGCGATTTTAACTATGCCACGTGCGTTCCCGGGCAACATCTAGAACATATACTCTATTATTAATAGAGTATTGGCTTTAACTTTCCAGTTATTCCTGCCATGGCCTCGCTCAGGCTGCCCCCACTCGTCGGCGCAGGAAAGCGATCATGAAAAAATCCTTGCACACGCCAAAAGATATATCTTAAGTTGTATCTAGACATGACGAGAGAGCAGAAAAATGAGAGACCATCATTCCCCCCACCGTGAGCACGGCGATGGCCGCGACAGCTTCGAAAAACGCCCCGGTCGCGAACGCGGCAGCCGCGGCCCACGGGTGTTCGCTCCCGGCGATCTGAAGTTGTTGTTGCTGGCCATGATCGCCGAGCAGCCGTGCCACGGCTATGACCTGATCCGCCAGATCGAAAGCATGTTCGACGGCGCCTACAGCCCCAGCCCCGGCGTGATCTACCCGACCCTGACCTTCCTTGAAGAAAGCGAAATGATCCTGGGCGACGCGGAGGGCGGAAAAAAACGCTACAGCATCACCGACGCCGGACGTCTTTCACTCAGCGAGCAAGCCATTGCGCTGGACGGTGTGCGCATGCGCATCGAGGTCAGCAAGCGTTCGCTGCGCGGCCAGGATCGTCCGCCCGAGATCCATGAAGCGGTGCACAACCTGCGTCATGCCTTGCAAATGCATCACGGTCGTTGGAGCCCGGAAGAAATCCTGCGGGTGCGCGACCTGCTCAACAACACCGCCAAAGCCATCGTCGATGGCCCTGCCGTTCAATCTGCCGAGGAGACCGCCCAATGACCGACGTTATCGTGCCTTCCCACACCATTCACCGCGTCAGCCACGAGCTCAAACGCCGGCGTCTGCAAGTGCTGCGGGTGGTCGACCTGACCCCGCGCATGCGCCGGATTACCCTGGGGGGGCCTGAGCTCGCGGGCTTCGTCAGCCTCGGCACGGATGATCACGTCAAATTGCTGTTCCCGCAGAACGCAGCGCAACAAGCGGCGCTGGAAACCCTGGTACTTGGCGCTGGCAAGGACAACGGGCCGATGCCGGCGATGCGCGACTACACGCCTCGTCGTTATGACCTGAATACCCTGGAACTGGACATCGACTTCGTCCTGCACGGCGACGGCCCGGCCTCGACCTGGGCCGAGCAGGCCAAACCCGGACAGTTCCTGCACATCGGCGGGCCACGGGGCTCGATGATCGTGCCGGATATCTTCGACAGCTACCTGCTAATTGGCGACGAAACCGCCCTGCCGGCCATCGCCCGTCGCCTCGAAGGCCTGGCGGCCAATCGCCGTGCGCTGGTGATCGTAGAGGTGGAAAACGGCGCCGAACAACAACGCCTGGAAAGCGCTGCGCAGGTCGATGTGATCTGGGTGCTGCGTGAAGGCGGCAGAAACAACCTGCTGACCACCGTGCAGCAAATCAAGGTGCCCGCTGGCAATCTGTATGCGTGGGTGGCGACCGAGACCAAAGCATCGCGGCAGATCCGCCGGGTATTGCTCGATGAGCATGGCCTGAACGAGCCGTTCGTGAAAGCCGTCGGCTATTGGCGGCTGGAGGACAGCGACGAGGAATAACCGCTGTGCACGCTTTCTGTGGCGAGGGAGCTTTCGCCCTCGCCACAATCAGTCTTCACTTGCGATCCCTGTGCCACCGATCCAACCCGATCAACAACAGTGAAACCAGCACAAACCCCGCCAACAATCCCCCGGCATTCACGAACACCTGTGGATAACCGAGTTTGTCGACATCAATGAACGGATAGGGATAAACCGCCAGCAGATGCCCACGCCATAGCGAATAGCCGAAGTACACCAGCGGATAAATCACCCACAACGCAATGTGCCGCAGGCGCAGCGTCCCTTTGGGCACACAGCACCACCAATAAACCAGAAACAGCAGCGGCATGACGTCATGCATCAGCTCATCGGCCAGCCATTGCCAGCCTTCGGGATGCCATAGATGTCGCAGCAACAGGCTGTACGCCACGCCGACCACGGCGATGCTCACCGCAATCGCGCTGCTCACCCACGGCTGCAAAAACCAGCGTCGCGCCGCCGACTCGCGGGACGTCAGTTCGCAGGTCAGCACCACCGCCACCAGCGTGTTGGTCAGCACGGTGAAAAAGCTGAAAAAACTCACCAGCCCGCCTAGCAGACTGGCCGCGATACTCCAGCGGGCATAGAGAATCAGGTACAGCTGAATGCTCAGTCCCGCCCAACCCAGAATCGCCGCCAAGGCAACAAAACGACGCCTTGCGGCCGAGGGTATGACCATGCTCAAACGGGGCGCTTGGTGCGCATCAGCTTCACGTACAGGCGTTCGACCTTCTCCCGCGCCCATGGAGTTTTGCGCAAAAAGGTCAGGCTCGACTTGATGCTCGGGTCGCTCTTGAAGCAGCGGATATCGATACGCTCGGCCAGCCCCGACCATTCGTAGTGTTGAACCAGGGCGTTGAGGATTTGCTCCAGCGTCACGCCGTGCAGGGGGTCAGGGTTGTGTTCGGTCATGCCGGGCCTTTGAGCGATGGAAGAATGGGAAGCCGCGCACCTTAGCGGAGGCTTTCGTCCGGTGGAAGGGTTCCGGACAGAGGCCTTCATCAGATGCTGGATTAACTGTAGGCGAGTTGGCCATCGTCTGAGAGACAAACACCAGTAGATAGAGCCTGGGATCAGTAGTAACGACGCGGGTCCGAATCGATCAGGCTGGCCAGCTTGGTCAGGGCAAACCGCAATTCGTCCTGGCTGGTGGGCGACATCAACACCAATCGCACACAGCGGGTCATCCCGTTACGCTCGGCCTGGAACTGGGTGCCACTGAGGACCAGCACGCCGTTGGCACGGGCCAGCATGGCGAATTCGTCGCTGGTCCAGGGCTCGGGCAGCGTCAACCAGACGTGGTAGGCATACGGCTGGGTCTTGAGCTCGAAATTGGCGAAGATTTCCTGAGCGATCGCCTGCCGCCCGGCGGCTTCGTTGCGCTGAATACGGATCAGCTTTTTATCCAGTCCCTCGGTGATCACATTGCTGGCCAACTGAGCGGTCAACGGCGAAGGCATCCAGACGCTGCTGCGCACCATGGAGGTCAGGCGCGACAGCAGTTTCGGCGGGCTATAGAGATAGCCAATCCGCAAGGCCGGCATGACCGCCTTCGACAGACTGGTCAGGTACACCGAACGATCCGGAGCGAACGCCGACAGCGGTTTGATCGACGGGTCGGTGGCCAGAAAACCGTAGATGTCATCGTCCAGGATGATGAAGTCGAACTCCTCGGCCAACGCGGCGATCTGCGCCCGGCGTTTTTGCGACATGATCGCGGTCGTCGGGTTCTGGCATGTCGCCACGCAGACCAGCATGGCCGGTTTCTCACGCTGGCACAGTTCGCGCAGCGCTTCGGGAATGATCCCTTCGTCGTCCATTGGCACGCCACGCAGACGTCGTTCCAGACCGTGGGCCAGGGAAATGATGCCGGGGTAGCAAAGCGCCTCGCAGAGCACCAGATCACCGGCGTTGGTCAGCGCACTCATCGCGACCATCAAACCATGCTGCGCGCCTGCGGTGATCACCACTTGCTGCCATTGCGCATCGGGCAATGAATGGCGCAGCCACTGCGCACCCGCCTCGCGATGAGCCGGATGACCGCCATCGGGGGCGTAATCGAGGGCATCGGCAAAATCCGTGCTCTTGGCCATGCCCACCAAGGCTCCGCGCAACCAGTATTCCAGGGTGTCGCTGGAAGGCTTGATGATCGAAAGATCCAATAATTCAGCCTGCCCCAGATTCAGCGGGGCCGCATTGTTGCTGGCTGGCAACTCCAGCTGCTTCTGGTTGAGCACATACGTGCCACGCCCCACTTCCCCCTGCACCAGGCGCCGCCGATGGGCTTCGCTATAGGCACGGCTAATGGTGCCTGGCGTGACATTCAGCTTGGTGGCCAGCTCCCGCAGGGTCGGCAGACGATCACCTTCGTTCAACACGCCGTTGCTGATATCGCGCGCCAACGCATCGGCAATCGATAAATACATCGGCTGGTTGAACTCGCTTAGCTGAGGAACCCACATGAATGATCATTACCCATCGTAGAAATGATGAAGATCCGAGCATATCACAGGGAGGTTAGGCAACTAATAAATGGACTCAATCGGCAAATTGAGTCGATTGATACGGCGATTGAATCGAGAGACATCTTTCATTCAGAATATTTTTCATCACATTATTTTCTTAACAATCAAGTGCTTGCTTGTACAAACGCTGACTAAGCACGCCCCCATAACAAAAAACATATCGCAACAACCGCGCCGACCTATTGAATCAACTCAATTCATTAAAATACACTCATCTCGAATCGAATCAATCGACTCAATCTCAATTCTGAATCACCGCGTGCCCGCCACGCCAAGTCGAGACATCATGGACACACTCAGAAAGGATCTATCCCTGTCAGCGATCATTGCAGGCTTCATCGCCGTGATCATTTCCTATGCCGGCCCGCTGATCATCGTGTTTCAGGCGGCCCGGGAGGCGCACCTGCCCAATGATCAAGTGTCGTCCTGGATCTGGGCCATTTCCATCGGCAGCGGCATTACCGGTCTGTTGTTGAGCTGGCGCCTGCGGGTTCCGGTGATTACGGCATGGTCGACACCGGGCGCGGCGTTGCTGGTGTCGATGCTGCCCACGGTCTCCCTGCCCCAGGCCATTGGCGCCTACGTGATGGCTTCGGTGATTATCGCGGTGGTCGGCCTGTCCGGCGCGTTCGACAAACTGATGAGTCGCCTGCCCAAAGCCATTGCTGCCGCCATGCTCGCCGGCATCCTGTTTCGTTTCGGCGCCGAACTCTTCACCTCGATCAAGCTGCAGCCGGGCATGGTGCTGTCGATGATCGCGGCCTACCTGCTGTTCAAACGCTTTTCACCGCGCTACGCCATCCTGTCGGTATTGATTGTCGGCTGCGCCGTGGCCGCCTCGTTCGGTGAACTCAACACCGGTTCGATCACCATCGATGTCGCCCGACCGATCTTCATCGCACCGCAGTGGAGCTGGCACGCGATCATCAATATCGGCCTGCCGCTGGCCCTCGTCACCCTGACCGGGCAGTACGTGCCGGGTATGGCGGTGTTGCGCACCTCGGGCTACAACACCCCGGCGCGCTCGATCATTTCGGTCACCGCCATCGGATCAATCTTGATGGCGCCATTCGGCTCCCATGGTTTAAACCTGGCGGCCATCACCGCCGCTATCTGCACCGGCCGCGAAGCCCATGAGGATCGCGACAAACGTTACATGGCCGGGATCGCCTGCGGGGTGTTCTACATTCTGATGGGCATCTTCGGCGCGACCCTGGCCTCGGTGTTTTCGGCCTTGCCCAAAGAGCTGATCGCCTCCCTCGCCGGCCTGGCCCTGTTCGGTGCGATCAGCGCCGGGCTGACCGGCGCCATGGCTGACGAGAAGCAACGTGAAGCGGCACTGATCACCTTCCTGGTCACCGCCTCGGGCATGAGTTTCCTGGGGCTGGCCGCGGCATTCTGGGGGCTGATCTTCGGGCTCGTGGCACATTTCGTACTGACCTACACCCGGGAAAGCAAAGCCGCGACCGTTGCAGAAGCGGTCGACCGCTAATTTGAAGCTCGATGATTTAACCGTGGCGGACACTTCAGTCCGCCTTTTTGGCGCAACACTTCACCGCGGCGACCGGTCGCAGCCTACTGTTACCAAATCCGAAATGATCCATGTCAGCAAAAGCCCTTTCTCTCTGTGTTACAGAACATTATCCTTACGCCCGTCCAGCTGAAACGCTTCCGCCCCCGCTCCATTCCTGCTGCGTTCAGTTCACCCCCTCAAAAAAAGACCAAGAATTCCTTCTCTATGCCTGATGTTCAAACTTTGCGAGACAGCGCTGTCTTGCTCCGTGCGCCCCGTCGAAAAGCCCTGAACCTGATCGGTGGGTTCACCGCGTTTGGCCTCGCCACTTGCACCCAGGCCGCGCCAGCCTTCGATAGCGATTCGCCGTGGATGCTCGGTGACTGGAACGGCACGCGCACCGAACTTTCGGAAAAAGGCTACGACTTCAAAGTCGATTACACCGGTGAAATGGGCAGCAACCTGCACGGCGGCTACGACCATGACCGCACCGCGCGCTACAGCGACCAGTTCGCCTTGGGCACTCACCTGGACTTGCAGAAGATTCTCGGCTGGAACGACGCTGAATTTCAGCTGACCATCACCGAACGCAACGGCAACAACATCAGCAACGACCGGATCAACGACCCGCGTGTCGGCGGTTTCACGTCGGCTCAGGAAGTCTGGGGCCGCGGCCAGACCTGGCGCCTGACACAGATGTGGTATCAACAGAAATTCTTCGACCAGAAGCTCGACATCAAGGTCGGACGCTTTGGTGAAGGCGAAGACTTCAACAGCTTCCCCTGCGACTTCCAGAACCTGGCGTTCTGCGGCTCCCAGGTCGGGAACTGGGTCGGCGACATCTGGTACAACTGGCCAGTGAGCCAGTGGGCCATGCGCGTCAAATATCACCTGACGCCGGAGCTTTACGCGCAAGTCGGGGCTTACGAACAGAACCCGTCCAACCTCGATCGCGACAACGGCTTCAAGCTCAGCGGCAGCGGCACTCAGGGCGCGATTCTGCCGGTGGAACTGGTCTGGTCGCCAAAATTCAACGACCTGCCGGGTGAATACCGCGCCGGTTACTACTACAGCAATGCCAAGGCCGCTGATGTTTACAAGGATCGCAACGGCCAACCGGCGGCCCTGAGCGGCGAGGCCTACCGCAGTGCGTCGAGCAAGCATGGCGTGTGGCTCGGTATTCAGCAGCAACTGACCAGCCGCGCCAGCGACCACTCACGGGGCCTGAGTGTGTTCGCCAACGCCACGATGCATGACAAGAAGACCAACGCCATCGACAACTATGTCCAGGCCGGCGTCGTCTACAAAGGCCTGTTCGATGCCCGCGCCAAAGACGATATCGGCTTCGCCCTGGCCCGTGTCCACGTCAACCCGGCCTACCGCAAAAACGCCGAGGCGACCAATCAGGCTCGCGCCGTTCAGGATTTCGACGACCCGTCGTTCCTGCCCCCGCAAGACACCGAATACAGCAGCGAGCTCTATTACGGCGTGCACGTCGCCAACTGGCTGACCGTGCGCCCGAACCTGCAATACATCCGCCACCCCGGTGGCGTGGACAAGGTCGACGACGCGTTGATTGGCGGGATCAAGATCCAGTCGTCGTTCTAAGAATCACCACAAATCCCTGTAGGAGCGGGTTTGCCCGCGAAAGCGGTGTGTCAGGCGACATCAATGTTGACTGTACCGACGTCTTCGCGGGCAAGCCCGCTCCTACAGGGAATGCGGCGTCAAACCGTTTTTTATATGAACCATGCCCACGCCGGATCGTCATCTACAGTGACTACT
Organism: Pseudomonas frederiksbergensis; assembly: GCF_017114915.1. GTDB lineage: Bacteria > Pseudomonadota > Gammaproteobacteria > Pseudomonadales > Pseudomonadaceae > Aquipseudomonas > Aquipseudomonas frederiksbergensis_I. Next base: position 44,941 of record NZ_JAAUOE010000016.1, on the reverse strand, counting down.
GCGCGGGACTACTTGAAACGTCACGGAGAACCACACTATGAGCACTGATGGTGCTTTGAGTCGAAGCCGTCTGCTGCCGAGCCTGCTCGGTATCGTGCTTCTGCTAATGGGCTTGGCCTTGCTGGCCGGGGGAATCAAGCTGAGCATGCTCGGCGGCTCGCTGTATTACCTGCTGGCCGGTATCGGCCTGATGGTGGCCGGGGGGTTGCTGCTGGCCGACCGCTACGTAGCGCTGAGCGTTTACGCGGTGGTGCTGTTCGCCAGTACCGTCTGGGCACTGTGGGAAGTCGGTCTGGACTGGTGGCAACTGGTGCCACGTCTGGCGCTGCTCTTTACCCTCGGCATCGTCATGCTGCTGCCATGGTTTCGTCGCCCGTTGCGTCGCGGAGACTTCAACCCGGTCGGTACCGGTGTGCTGAGCGCTGCCGTGGTCATCACCGGTATCGCCGCGCTGGCCAGCCTGTTCACCAACCCCGGTGAAATCAAAGGCGAACTGGATCGTGACGCCGTACCTGGCATGAGCAACACCGCCCCGGCCATGCCCGATGGCGACTGGAACTCCTACGGCCGCAGCGCCCATGGCGATCGTTACTCGCCACTGGCGCAAATCACGCCGCAGAACGTCAGCAAACTGGTTCCTGCGTGGACCTACCGCACCGGCGACCTGCCGGGGCCGAACGACCCGGGTGAAACCACCGCCGAAAACACCCCGCTCAAAGCCAACGGCATGCTCTATGTCTGCACGCCGCACAGCCAGGTGATTGCGCTGGACCCGGACACCGGCAAGGAACTCTGGCGTTTCGATCCGAAGCTCTCCACGCAGAATGCGGCGAACTTCAAGGGTTGGGCGCACATGACCTGCCGTGGCGTGACCTATCACGATGACGCCGCCTACGCGTCCGAGCAGAGCCCGACCGGCACTGCCAATGCGCCAGTGACCAGCGTCTGCCCTCGCCGGATCTTCCTGCCGACCGCCGACACCCGCCTGATCGCCCTGAACGCCGACACCGGCAAAATGTGCGAAGACTTCGGCAACGGAGGCCAGGTCGACCTGACCGCCAACATCGGCGGCTTCACGGCTGGCGGTTACTACTCCACTTCGCCACCGGCGGTCACCAAAGACCTGGTGGTGATTGGCGGTCACGTCACCGACAACGTCTCCACCGACGAACCAAGTGGCGTGATCCGCGCGTTCGACGTGCACACCGGCAAACTGGTGTGGAACTGGGACAGCGGCAACCCGGACGACACCACGCCGATTGCCGAAGGCAAGGTCTACACCCGCAACTCGCCGAACATGTGGTCCATCTTCAGCGTCGACGAAAAACTCGGCATGATCTACCTGCCGATGGGCAACCAGACGCCTGACCAGTTCGGTGGCTTCCGCACCCCGGAATCGGAACTGCACGCCGCCGGCCTGACTGCGCTGGACATCGCCACCGGTAAGGTGCGCTGGCACTTCCAGTTCACCCACCATGACCTGTGGGACATGGACGTGGGTGGCCAGCCAACCCTGATGGACCTGAAAACCGCGGACGGTGTGAAACCGGCGGTGCTCGCGTCCACCAAGCAAGGCAGCATCTACGTGCTGGACCGCAGCAACGGCAAACCGATTGTGCCGATCAAGGAAATTCCGGTGCCGCAAGGCGCAGTGGAAGGCGATTACACGTCGCCGACCCAGCCGATGTCCGACCTGAACTTCGTGCCGCCGACCCTCAAGGAACGCGACATGTGGGGCGTGACCCCGTTCGATCAGATGCTGTGCCGGATCGACTTCAAATCCCTGCGTTACGACGGCATGTTCACGCCGCCGTCGCTGCAAGGCTCGATCGTTTATCCGGGTAACTTCGGCGTGTTCGACTGGGGCGGTATGTCGGTTGACCCGGTGCGTCAGATTGCTTTCGTGAACCCGAGCTACATGGCGTTCAAATCGAAACTGATCCCGGCCGCCGAGATCGCCAAACAAGGCCCAAGGGTGAGCGAAACCGAAGGCGTGCAGCCCAACAAAGGCGCGCCATACGGGGTGATCCTTGAAGCGCTGCTGTCGCCAATGGGCCTGCCGTGCCAGGCGCCGGCCTGGGGCTACGTGGCGGCGGTCGATTTGACCACCAACAAAACCATCTGGATGCACAAGAACGGCACCGTGCGCGACAGCTCGCCGGTTCCGATTCCCCTGAGCATGGGCGTTCCCAGCCTGGGCGGCACCTTCACCACCGCCGGTGGCGTAGCCTTCCTGAGCGGCACCCTCGACCAGTACCTGCGCGCCTACGACGTGAAAAACGGCAAACAGCTGTGGGAAGGCCGCCTGCCAGCCGGCGCGCAAACCACGCCGATGACCTACACCGGTAAAGACGGCAAGCAATACGTGCTCGTCGTTGCCGGCGGTCATGGCTCGCTGGGCACCAAGCAAGGTGACTATGTGATTGCGTACAAACTGTCGGAATAAGCGGTAGCGGCGGTTAAGACAAAGGCGACTCCTGTGAGGGAGTCGCCTTTTTTGTGCTCGAGTGTTTCAGGCCGACAAGTCAGGCGGGGTCTTTTTTCACCCGGAACCACGCCGCATACAACGCCGGCAAGAACAGCAGCGTCAACGCCGTCGCCACAATCAGCCCGCCCATGATCGCCACCGCCATCGGCCCGAAAAACACACTGCGCGACAATGGAATCATCGCCAGCACGGCCGCCAGCGCGGTCAACACAATCGGCCGGAAACGTCGCACCGTCGCCTCGATGATCGCCTGCCAAGGCTTGAGCCCGGCAGCGATGTCCTGCTCGATCTGATCCACCAGAATCACCGAGTTACGCATGATCATCCCGGACAACGCGATGGTCCCGAGCATGGCGACGAAGCCGAACGGCTGACGGAACACCATCAGGAACAGCGTCACGCCGATCAATCCCAGTGGCGCCGTCAGAAACACCATCACCGTGCGTGAGAAACTGCGCAGTTGCAGCATCAGCAACGTCAGCACCACCACGATGAACAACGGCACCCCGGCCTTCACCGAGTTCTGCCCACGGGCCGAGTCTTCCACGGTACCGCCGACGTCCAGCAGGTAGCCGTCCGGCAGTTCAGCGCGGATCGGATCGAGGGTCGGCATGATTTGCTGCACCAGTGTCGCCGGCTGTTCCTTGCCGTAGATGTCGGCGCGAACCGTCACGTTGGGCAGGCGGTTACGGTGCCAGATAATGCCTTCTTCAAAGCCGTATTCCAGCGTTGCGATCTGCGACAGGGCCACGCTGCGATTGTTATCAGTCGGCACGGCCAGGCTCGGCAGCAACGCCAGTTCGGTACGCTCATGCACCGTGCCGCGCAGCAGGATCTCGATCAATTCGTTGTCTTCGCGGTACTGGCTGACACTGGCACCGGTCAGCGAGCTTCGCAGGAAACCCGAGAGGTTCGCCGTGCTCACGCCCAGTGCCCGCGCACGGTCCTGATCGACGTTCAGGTACACGACTTTGCTCGGTTCTTCCCAGTCCAGATGCACGTTGGCCACGTGTGGGTTCTCGCGAACCTTGGCCGCGACTTTACGCGCCAGGGCGCGGACGTCCGCAATGTGTTCACCGGTGACCCGGAACTGCACCGGATAACCAACCGGCGGGCCATTCTCCAGCCGCGTGACCCGCGAGCGCAGGGCCGGGAATTGTTCGTTGAGGGTTTCGATCAGCCAGGTGCGCAGGGTTTCGCGGTCTTCGATGGTTTTGGCCAGGACGACAAACTGCGCGAAGCTCGCTGCAGGCAATTGTTGATCCAGCGGCAGGTAGAACCGCGGCGAACCGGTGCCAACATACGCCACGTAGTTGTCGATCCCGGCGTGATCCTTGAGCAGGCCTTCGAGGCGTTTGACCTCTTCGGCGGTGTTGCTCAAAGACGCCCCTTCGGCCAGTTTCAGATCGACCATCAACTCCAGCCGCCCCGAAGCCGGGAAGAACTGCTGCGGCACGAAACGGAACAGCACCACGGAGGCGACGAACATCACGATGGTCAGGACGATCACCGTTTTGCGCCGACGCACGCACCACTCCACCAGCCGTCTGACACGCAGATAGAACGGTGTGCCATAAGGGTCGGGTTGGCCGTCGCCGGTGCCGTGTTTGGCGGCGTGAATTTTCGCCAGGTCCGGCAGGAGTTTTTCCCCCAGATAAGGCACAAAGACCACAGCAGCCACCCACGACGCCAGCAGCGCGATGGTCACTACCTGGAAGATCGAGCGGGTGTATTCGCCGGTGCCCGATTGCGCGGTGGCAATCGGCAGGAAGCCGGCCGCGGTGATCAGCGTACCGGTGAGCATCGGGAACGCGGTGCTGGTCCAGGCATAGCTGGCAGCCTTCACCCGGTCGAAGCCCTGCTCCATTTTGATCGCCATCATTTCCACGGCGATGATCGCGTCGTCCACCAGCAGGCCCAGCGCCAGCACCAGCGCGCCGAGGGAAATCTTGTGCAGGCCTATCCCTAAGTAATACATGCAGGCGAAGGTCATCGCCAACACCAGCGGAATCGCCAGCGCCACCACCATGCCGGTGCGCACGCCGAGGGAGAAGAAGCTCACCAGCAACACAATCGCCAGGGCCTCCACCAGCACCTGAACGAACTCGCCAACACCGGTTTTCACCGCGGCGGGTTGATCGGACACTTTGCGCAACTGCATGCCGGCCGGAAGGTTTTCCTGGATCCGGGCGAACTCGATTTCCAGCGCCTTGCCCAGTATCAGAATATCGCCGCCTTCCTTCATGGCCACGGCCAGACCGATGGCGTCTTCAGCCATGAAACGCATGCGCGGCGCCGGTGGATCGTTGAAACCGCGACGAACGTTCGCCACATCACCAATGCGGAATGTGCGATCAGCGACGCGGATCGGGAAGTTCTTGATCTCGTCGACCGTCTGAAAATTCCCCGAGACCCGTAGCTGCAAACGCTCGCTGGTGGTTTCGAAGAAACCTGCGGTGGACATCGCGTTCTGTTCTTCAAGGGCCTGCTGCACCACCGCCAACGGCAAGCCGAGGGTAGCCAGTTTGACGTTGGAGAGTTCGATCCAGATCTTCTCGTCCTGCAGCCCGAGCAGGTCGACCTTGCCCACATCCTTGACCCGTTGCAGCTGAATCTGGATGCGGTCGGCGTAATCCTTGAGCACCGCGTAATCAAATCCGTCACCGGTCAGGGCGTAGATGTTGCCGAAGGTGGTGCCGAATTCATCGTTGAAAAACGGCCCCTGAATGCCCGGTGGCAGGGTATGGCGGATGTCGCTGATTTTTTTCCGGACCTGATACCAGAGCTCCGGGATTTCCACCGAGTGCATGGAGTCCCGAGCCATGAATGTCACCTGGGACTCGCCCGGGCGGGAGAACGAGGTGATCCGTTCGTACTCGCCGGTTTCCATCAGTTTTTTTTCGATACGCTCGGTGACCTGGCGCGACACTTCCTCGGCCGTGGCTCCCGGCCAGTTGGTGCGAATCACCATGGCCTTGAAGGTGAACGGCGGGTCTTCGCTTTGGCCGAGCTTGGTGTAAGACAACGCACCGACGACGGCCAGCAAGAGCATCAGGAACAGGACGATCTGGCGGTTACGCAGCGCCCATTCGGAAAGATTGAAACCCATCGGGGATTACTCCTTGTGCGCCAGATTGACCACGCGGTTGGAGCGATCCACCGGGCGCACTTGTTGCCCGTCGTGAAGCACATGCACACCGGCGGCCACCACCCAGTCGCTGGCGTTCAGGCCTTCGAGCACCGGCACGGTTTTCTCGCTGAATGCACCGACCCGCACCGGGGCTTTTTTCAAGGTGTTGTTGGCGCCCACCACCCATACGTAAGTGGCACCGTTTTCTGCGGTGAGCGCCGACAGCGGTACCGACAACGGCACCACTTCGGCGGTCTGGATGAACACCCGGGCACTCTGGCCGAGTTCGGCGGGAACCTTGCCGGCGGTAAACGCGATACGGGCGGCGAAGGTGCGGGATTTCGGATCAGCGGCCGGCGACAACTCGCGGATGCGCCCGGGGAAACGTTGATCGGGCTGGGTCCAGAGTTCCACCGAGACCGGCTGCCCGACCTTGAAGCGGCCGAAGCTCTGTTCCGGCAGGCTGATCAACACTTCACGCTCGCCATCGGTGGCGAGGGTAAATACGATTTGCCCGGCCGCCACCACTTGCCCGACCTCAACCGCACGCTTGGCCACCACGCCATCCTGTGGCGCGCGCAGCACCGCGTAACTGGCCTGATTGGTCGAGACGTTGAATTCGGCTTTGATTTGCTTGAGGCGGGCCTCACCGGAGCGGTAGAGGTTTTCCGCGTTGTCGTACTGTGAACGGCTGACCATCTGCCGTTCCATCAGGGTCTTGTAGCGATCACGCTCGGCGCGCACCAGGTTCAGATTGGCTTCGGCAGCCGCGACCTGGGCACGGGTGGCTTCCAGTTGCAGACGCACGTCCTGCGGATCGAGTTCCGCCAGAGGCTGATCGGCCTTGACCCGTTGCCCCTCTTCGACCAGTCGTCGGCTGACTTTGCCGCCGATGCGAAAGGCCAGGTCCGGCTCATAGCGCGCGCGAACTTCACCGGGATAACTTTCCATTGCCTGGGCCGAAGGCTCTGGCTGCACGACCATGGCCGGGCGGACGGTGACTTGAGGCGCCTCTTCGTGGCCACACGCAGACAATAAAAAAGCCAGACTGACCGGCAACGCGAGGGACAAGGCATGGCGGAACATGGTGAACGACCTTTCGCTAATGGTGCTTGGAATATTTATACTGACCAGTATGTTATTAATAGCAAACTCACCAGTCCAGTATTAAAGCGAAAAATGTCTGACAATCTTTCAACTCCCAGCGGTCCGGGCCGCCCCAAGGATCTGGCCAAACGCCAGGCTATCCTCAACGCGGCGAAAATTCTGTTTCTGAGTAAGGGCTACGCCAGTACCAGCATGGATGCCGTGGCAACTGAGGCCGGTGTGTCGAAGCTGACGGTCTACAGCCATTTCACCGACAAGGAGACGTTGTTCTCCGCCGCCGTGGTGGCCAAATGCGAGGAACAACTGCCACCACTGTTTTTTGAATTGCCGGACGGCATTGCGGTGGAAACCGTGCTGCTGAACATTGCGCGTGGCTTTCATCAACTGATCAACAGTGACGAATCGGTGAACCTGCACCGGCTGATGATGACCCTGGGCAGCCAGGACCCGAAACTCTCGCAGATCTTCTTCGAGGCCGGGCCGGAACGCATGTTGCACGGCATGGAGCGGTTGCTGGGCAAGATCGATCAGAGCGGCGTGTTGAGCATCGATAAACCACGCAATGCCGCCGAACATTTCTTCTGCCTGCTCAAGGGCGCGGGGAATTTCCGCTTGCTGTATGGCTGCGGCGAACCGGTGACCGGGGATGCGGCCGAAGCCCATGTGCGGGAAGTGGTGGAGTTGTTTATGCGGGCTTATCGGCCAGAGTCGGCCTGATAGATAGTGATGATCGTTCCCACGCTCTGCGTGGAAATGCAGCCCGGGACGCAGAGCGTCCCAGAAGCGGACGCAGAGCGTCCATTGAGGCATTCCCACGCAGAGCGTGGGAACGATCAGTCTCGACTCAAGGCTTCAACGCCTTCTTCGGATAAATGTCATACCGGCTGGATTTGCCATCCAGCGCGTGGCTCGGCTTGGGCCCGTCAATGCACGGCGCCTTGCGCGGGCGCTTGACCACTACCCGGTGACTGGCCAGGGCCAACGCCGCTTCGAGCAGGGCCGGGGCATCCGGGTCATCGCCGACCAGCGGTCGGAACAGGCGCATTTCCTTCTTCACCAATGCGGTTTTCTCGCGATGGGGAAACATCGGGTCGAGGTAGATCACCTGCGGCGGCTCGCCTTCCCAGTTGCGCATCACCTCGATCGAATTGCCCTTGAGCAAATGCATCCGCGCCACGATCGGCGCCACGTCGAAGTCTTCCGCGCCGCGCGCCAGGCCATCTTCAAGCAAGGCGCCGATCAAAGGCTGACGCTCAATCAGGCTCATCTCGCAGCCCAGGCTGGCCAGCACGAACGCGTCCTTGCCCAACCCCGCCGTGGCGTCCAGCACCCGCGGGCGCACGCCCTGGGCGATACCGACCGCCTTGGCGATCATCTGACCGCTGCCGCCACCGTACAACCGACGATGGGCCGCGCCACCCTCGACGAAGTCCACCCGCACCGGCCCCGGTGCGTCCGGCCCCAGCTGTTGCAACTGCAACCCCTGCTCGCCCACCTGCAAGGCGAACTCGCCATCCTCCACCTGCAACGGCAACCCCAGGCGCTCGGCCCATTGCTCGGCCTGTGGCTGGAAAGTCGCGCCCAAGGCCTCGACATGGATGCGGCAGGCCGCAGGTTGCTCAATCATGGGAAAACACGCTCAAAAAATTAATGATCGGCAAAAACGGCCGATAACCCAACTATCGAGCATTTTGCCAGAGCTGAGCGTCGACCGAGAGAAATGTCAGGCATTGAACGCACATCGATAGGTTACATCTCGCCCCACGGCGATTTTGGCCTGCGAAATTCCCAAGCACTGAGTGGCGTCAGTCACCTGTGGCAGGATTTTTTTGCCCAGGCCCTGGCCGATCAGTCGGGCGATGTGGTGCCAGCGTCTCTCAACTTTCCGCCGGTCGATCTCGACAGCCCGGTCGAACCGACCGTCGGCAGTGAGCTGTTGGCGCACATCGTTTCCCAGCGCGAATGTGATGTGAAAGAAACCGTAGTCCGCCCGCCGGAACCACTGTTCCTGCCGATTGCCGAGTTCGAAATGGACCTGGCCGACAAACCGTTCCCGCCGTTCCCGCCGGAAGAAATCGTCGCGCAACAGAAACAACAAGACTTCGAAAGCGGCTGGGTTCGCCCGATCGTGCTCACCGCCGGTCAACCGCTGCCAGCCCTTGGCACCGCACCGCAACCGCGTCCGCTGCACTTGCCGATCGCCGAGTTCGAACTCGACCTGCTGGACAAGCCGTTTCCGCCGTTCTCACCGCAAGAACTGGTGGAACAACAGAAACAACTCGACTTCGATAACGGCTGGGCGCGCCCGATCGTGCTGCAAAACCTGCGCATCGCCGCATAACCTCTCAGCGGCCCAGCCACCACGGCCCGACCTCGTCAGCCTTTGAACAATTGATTGGCCTTCTGGAACGGCATCGACCGGGAAGTGAAGCCGAAGGTCCCGTGCTGCTGGATTTCCTCGGCGGCACGGAAGAATTCGCCATACGCCGCCAGGGCCAGGGCCGAACCGACGCTGATGCGTTTGACGCCCATTTCACTCAACTGCTCGACCGTCAGTTTAAGCCCGCCGGACATCAGTACATTGACCGGTTTCGGCGCCACGGCGCGGACCACCGCCAAGACCTCTTCAGCACTGCGCAAGCCTGGCGCGTAAAGCACATCGGCCCCCGCCTCGGCGAAGGCCTGTAAACGGCGAATGGTATCGTCGAGGTCCGGATTGCCATGCAGATAGTTCTCGGCACGGGCCGTCAGCACAAAGGGAAAAGGCAAGCTGCGAGCCGCTGCGACGGCCGCTTCGATGCGCGCGACGGCATGTTCGAAACAGTAGATCGGACCGTCTTCACGCCCTGTGGCATCTTCGATCGAACCACCAACGGCACCCGCTTGAGCTGCGCGCAAAATGCTGTGTGCGCACTCGGCGGGATCGTCAGCGAAACCGTTTTCCAGATCGACCGCGACAGGCAGATCGGTTGCCGCGACAATCGCCCGAACGTTCGCCAAGGTATCGTCGAGCGTCAACCCACCGTCGGGACGCCCCTGGGAAAAGGCATAACCGGCGCTGGTGGTCGCCAGTGCCTCGAAGCCAAGGCTGGCGAGCATTTTCGCCGAGCCGGCGTCCCACGGGTTGGGAATGACAAATACGCCCTCGCGTTCGTGCAGTGCTTTGAACGCCTGGGCTCGAAGGGTTTGCGCATCCATTGGCAGACTCCTGAAAAAGGGAAAACCCGCTTCAGAGCAAGCCAAGTTGCTCGGCGGCGGGTTCTCTGTATAGCTCAGGCAGCGGTGGCAGGCCAGGCAAACGCAGCATCAGTTTGGCGTGAAAACGTTGTGCCAGTCTTGCCGCCAGCAGGTTATCGGCGGTGTGCAGGAAGATATAGGGCGTGCGACCCTCTTCGATCCAGACCGCGATTTTCTCGACCCACGGCACCAGGAACGGATCGTTGGCTTCCAGGTCCGGATGGCCAATGAAACGCACCTGCGGAAACTGAGTGAACGCCGCGGGGCGAGGCGGCACCCTGGGCTTTTTCGATTGGGCGTGGAGTACCGAAGGGTCGGTCGAGGTGCAGCTGAACAGCGCGCGCGGATCGAGGCAGATGCGCTCGACGCCACGATCCAGCAGCAGACGATTGAGCATTCGCTCGGCATCGCCCTTGGCAAAGAACTCGTCATGCCGCACTTCGACCGCCAAGGGCCGGTCCACGGCGTCGATAAAACCGGCCAGCTCCGACAGTCGTTGCGGGGTGAAGCTTTTGGACAATTGCAGCCAGAGAGGTGAAACCCGTTCACCCAGAGGGCTGAGCAATTGCAGGAAGGTCTCGACGGCGGTCAGTTGTTCGCGCAGGTCGCCACTGTGGCTGATGTCGCCGGGAAACTTGGCAGTGAAGCGAAAGTGTGCGGGCATGGTCTCGGCCCAGCGCTGCACGGTGGCGGCAGCCGGGCTCGCGTAGAAGGTCGTATTGCCTTCCACGGCGTTGAACACTTGAGAATAAAGATCAAGAAACTCGGTGGGCCTGGCGTCCTGTGGATACAAGTAGTCACGCCAGGCGTTTTCGCTCCAGGACGGGCAGCCGAGGTAATAAGGCAGCCGCATCAGATGTACAGGTCGAGACCCAGTACATCCGCATCCCAATCGACAAAAGTGGCGGTACTCAGGTAACTGGCCAGTGCCATCGCCACGCTTTTGCTCATGGCGCGGTGATAAATCATGTCTTGTTGACGCGCGGGGAGATTGCTCAGGCGTTGCGCGCAGGCTTTGGCAGCACGGGCGGCCAATTGCTCTTCGGTAGGGAATTCCAGCTCGCCGTCGATATCGACGCAGGCGTCCTCAGACACATGGCCTTTGCGGGGCTTGCGCTTGATCGGGTAGGACTGAGAGGAAACGCCGTCTATACGCATAAGTGTATGCTCGGTATCAGTGATGGCAGTTTAGTGGCGCTCAGGCCACTTCGCAAACCGCCGAGTGATAACTAGAACACAGAAAATGGAAAAGGTTTAAAAGCGGCGGATAAAACTGATGATTGGCTGGAGCTGAAATGCTGATTGTGGCGAGGGGGCTTGCCCCCGTTCGGCTGCGAAGCAGTCGCAAGTCAGCCGATGCGGTGCATCAGGGGGAATGTGGTGGTTGTTTTTGGGGCCGCTTCGCGACCCAACGGGGGCAAGCCCCCTCGCCACAGAAGGCCCTGTTGGCACAAGGACAACCGGGATCAACGCGCTTTCGGCGTCGCCACTTTATCGCGCAGATACACCGGCTGCGCTTCATCGGCCATGATCGCTTCACCGCGTTCCCAGGCGAAACGCGCCAGGGTCAGCAGGTCTTCGGCGTGGGGCAGCATGCCCGCGTCCTGCCCGCTCAAGCTGACGGCAATGCGCTCGGCATACCCCCAACCGGTGCCCGCGCCGAACCATTCGCCGCTGGCATCGGCCGGCAACGCGGCGGCTTCGGGTGGCAATACCGCTTCGTTGCCCACCAGTCGCATCTCCCCCGCCGTTTCGCGGTAGCAACCCCAATACACTTCATCCATGCGCGCATCGATGGCCGCCGCGACCTGGCTGGCGCCGTGTTCGCGATAGGCCCGCTGGGCGAGTACGGCGAGATTGGAGACCGGCAACACTGGACGGTCCAGCGCAAACGCCAGGCCCTGTACCACGCCGATGGCGATTCGCACACCGGTGAACGCGCCCGGTCCACGACCGAACGCAATGGCATCGACCGCTTGCAGGGTGGTCCCGGCATCGGCCAGCAGTTGCTGAATCATCGGCAGCAGCTTCTGCGCATGCAGGCGCGGGATCACCTCGTAATGGCTCGTGACTTTGCCGTCATGCAGCAAGGCAACGGAGCAAGCTTCGGTCGCGGTGTCCAGGGCCAGCAAGGTGCTCATCGATGTTTCCGTAACAAGAGGTCAGAAAAAGTGCGCCAGTATAAACAACTACGGCCCGCAAGCGGGCCGTAGAAGAGGAAGCCGATCAGACTTTTCAGCTCAGTGCTTCAAGCACCTTGCCGGTAATCGCTTCTACCGAGCCAACACCTGGGATATGGCTATATTTCGGCTTGCCCTTGTCAGCGGCCAGGCCCTGGTAGAACTCCACCAGTGGTTTGGTCTGGGAGTGGTAGACCGACAGGCGATGACGCACGGTTTCTTCGGTGTCGTCCTTGCGCTGCACCAGCTCTTCGCCGGTGATGTCGTCTTTGCCAGCGATTTTCGGCGGGTTGTAGACGGTGTGGTACACGCGGCCGCTGGCCTCGTGAACGCGACGACCGGCGATACGCTGAACGATTTCTTCGTCATCGACGGCGATTTCGACCACGTTGTCCAGTTCCACGCCAGCCTCTACCAGCGCTTCAGCTTGCGGAATGGTGCGCGGGAAACCGTCGAACAGAAAACCCTTGGCACAGTCAGGCTGCGCGATACGGTCCTTGACCAGGGCGATGATCAGGTCGTCGGAGACCAGACCGCCGGCATCCATGATGCTCTTGGCTTTGACGCCCAGCTCGGTGCCGGCTTTGACAGCAGCACGCAGCATGTCGCCGGTAGAGATTTGCGGAATGCCGAATTTTTCGGTGATGAACTTAGCCTGAGTACCTTTACCGGCCCCGGGAGCTCCCAGCAGAATGACGCGCATTAGATGTGCTCCTCAATTTTTTATTTAGAAACTCAAACAAAACAGTGGATTCGCCCCGTGGGGCCAATCTCAAAAAAAGGGTCGTGACCGCCCAAACGGCCAAAGGCTGATCAAGATACACAGCCGTCCCTGCCCACACAAGCCGCCGAAAGTCGGAGAAACCTGCGCCTGACGAGCCCCTGCGAAGGGGTACCCCAAGTCGCAACCCCATCATTAACTGTCGCGTGACAGACCTTTTCGACCGCTCGCCGGCAGGCACCCGACGCTCGCGCCGGGTGCCTGTTCCCCACGACGAAAACCTTAGCCGGTATTTCGCAAACCGGCGGCAATCCCCGCCACAGACACCAGCAATGCCTGTTCTACCGGGCTGCCCTGGGCTTCGTCCTGTTGCCGCGAACGGGCCAACAGCTCGGCCTGCAACAGATGCAGCGGGTCGAGGTAGGTGTTGCGCAGGCGGATGAATTCAAGGGTATCTGGGCTATGTGCCAGTAGCTGCGACTGACCGGTCAACCCCAGGACTACCGAACAGGCCTGCGACAATAGGTCGCGTAAATGCGCACCCAAAGGGAGCAGATCCGGCTCGACCAGACGCTCATCGTAAGACTGGGCGATATCGGCGTCGGCCTTGGCCAGCACCATTTCCAGCATGTCGATGCGGGTACGGAAGAACGGCCATTGCTCGCGCATCTGCCCCAGCAACACGCCTTCGCCGCGCTCCAGCGCCTTGCTCAGCGCCGTTTCCCAGCCGAGCCAGGCCGGCAGCATCAGGCGCGTCTGGGTCCAGCCGAAGATCCACGGAATGGCGCGCAGACTTTCGATCCCGCCGGCGCGGCGCTTGGCCGGGCGGCTGCCCAACGGCAAACGCCCCAACTCCTGCTCCGGGGTGGACTGGCGGAAATACTCGACAAACTGCGGATTTTCCCGCACCACGGCGCGGTAAGCCTTGACGCCGTCGGCGGCCAGTTCGTCCATCAGATGGCGCCAGGCAGGCTCAGGCGGTGGTGGCGGCAGCAAGGTCGCTTCCAGCACCGCCGCCAGGTACAGATTGAGGTTCTGCTCGGCGATGTCCGGCAGGCCGAATTTGAAACGAATCATTTCCCCCTGCTCGGTGGTGCGGAATCGCCCCGCCACCGACCCTGGCGGCTGCGACAGAATCGCCGCGTGCGCCGGACCGCCGCCACGGCCCACGGTGCCGCCGCGACCATGGAACAACAGCAGTTCCACTTGCTGCTCCCGGCAAATATCCACCAGGCGCTCCTGCGCCCGATACTGCGCCCAGGCCGCCGCCGTGGTGCCGGCGTCCTTGGCCGAGTCGGAATAGCCGATCATCACTTCCTGTGGCCCTTGCAGGCGCGAGCGATAGCCCGGCAGCAGCAACAGTTTTTCGATCACCGGGCCCGCGTTGTCGAGGTCGGCGAGGGTTTCGAACAGCGGTACCACGCGCATCGGTCGCAACACACCGGACTCTTTGAGCAGCAATTGCACGGCCAGCACGTCGGAAGCGGCACCAGCCATGGAAATCACATAAGAACCGAGGGAAGCCCCCGGTGCCGCGGCGATTTCCCGACACGTCGCCAATACTTCGGCGGTGTCGGCAGACGGCTTGAAGTAGGCCGGCAGCAACGGCCGGCGATTGCTCAGTTCACGCATCAGAAAGGCGATGCGCTCCTCTTCGCTCCAGTCTTCATAACGGCCAAGACCGAGGTAATCGGTGATTTCGGTCATGGCCGCGGTGTGGCGCGAGGAGTCCTGTCGCACATCCAGGCGCACCAGAAACAGCCCGAACGTCACCGCGCGACGCAGACAATCGAGCAGCGGGCCGTCGGCGATGACGCCCATGCCGCATTCATGCAGCGAGTGGTAGCACAGCTCCAGCGGGTCCAGCAGGTCGCGGTTGTTTTGCAGCACATCGGCGGACGCCGGCGTGGTTGCCGTCAGGGAGGCGTGGGCCCAGTTACGGGTCGCGCGCAGGCGTTCGCGCAATTGTTTGAGTACCGCGCGGTAAGGCTCGGCGCTGTCGCCAGCCTTGGCTTTGAGGGCGTCGCTGGCCTGCTGCATCGACAGCTCGGCGGCGAGGTGATCGACATCGCGCACGTACAAATCGGCGGCCATCCAGCGCGCCAGCAGCAGCACTTCGCGGGTCACGGCGGCGGTGACGTTGGGGTTGCCGTCGCGGTCGCCGCCCATCCACGAGGCAAAGCGAATCGGTGCGGCCTCCAATGGCAGGTGCAGGCCGGTGGCGGCATGCAGGGCTTGATCGGCCTTGCGCAAATAGTTGGGAATCGCCTGCCACAGTGAATGCTCGATCACCGCAAAGCCCCATTTGGCTTCGTCCACCGGCGTCGGGCGGGTGCGGCGAATTTCTTCGGTGTGCCAGGCTTCGGCGATTAGCCGCTGCAGCTTCGTCTTGATCTGCTCGCGCTCGGCAGTCGTCAGGTCGCGATGATCCTGAGCGGCCAGTTGCGCGGCGATCGCATCGTACTTCTGGATCAGTGTGCGGCGCGCCACTTCGGTGGGGTGCGCCGTCAACACCAGCTCAATTTCCACTCGGCTCAATTGCCGGGCCAGGGATTCGGCGTCATGGCCCGCCGTCAGCAGGCGAGCGAGCAGCTCCGGCAACACCCGGGCCTCGAATGGCGCGGGTTGCGACTCTTCGCGGCGGTGAATCAACTGATATTGCTCGGCGATATTGGCCAGGTTGAGGAACTGGTTGAACGCCCGCGCCACCGGCAGCAATTCGTCTTCGCTCAACTGGTTGAGGCTGGCGCTGAGTTCGGCATCCATCGAACCGCGACGGTCGGCCTTGGCGCCTTTGCGGATTTGCTCGATCTTGTCGATAAAGCCGTCTCCATACTGCTCGCCAATGGTATTGCCCAACAGTTCACCCAACAGGTGAACGTCCTCGCGCAAGCGTGCATCTATATCAGTCATCAGCAGTTCTCCAGCGAAAATCCGGGCGGCTATGCTTTGGTATAAGAGGCTTTGAATAGAGAGTGCCGTTGTAAAGCGGTTCTTACAAGTAAACGAAGGGGGGGACTGCAAACCCCAAACGTTGCAGCTAATCTCAACTTCAAGCCGTACAACGGCTTACACCGGCCACCGCCGGACACTCACCCGGCCTGCCACGAGCAGGTGCGCAATGAGGTCATTATGAAAATCCGCGAACTCGCCAAGCACTGGGAAGAAAACGCCAAGGGTCGCCTGACCGACTCCGGCTACACGATTCGTCTGGACGTGGAAGCCGCCGCACGGCTGGCGGCGATTATCGACATGTACCCCAAACGGCACCCTGAAGAACTGCTCGGAGAATTGATCGGCGCCGCTCTGGAAGAGCTCGAAGCGAGCTTTCCGTATGTGAAAGGGCCAACGGTGGTCGCCACCGACGAAGAAGGCGATCCGCTGTACGAAGACATCGGCCCGACCCCGCGTTTTCTCGCCTTGTCCCGTCGTCATTTGCATGATTTGGCGGCCGATAACGACAAGCAAAAACACTGATTGCCACGTCATTAAAGCCCCGCCTGAGTGGATCAGGCGAGGCATTTTCTATGCCGTCCTACGGGATGTTTATTGTTCGAGTTTTTGCGGGGTTTCCTGGCCCATGCAGCGCACGGCTTTTTTCTTGTTGTTGACCAGTACGCCGGTCAGGCCTTTCTGTTCGGTGTCAAACATCACCAGCACGCCATCGATGCACTGGGCCACTTGCGCGGCCGGTTCCAGAGAGACTTTGTAGTCTTCGCCCGGCACGGTCTTGAGCATGGTGAAGTCGCTGAGCAGCAGCGCATCCTCGGGTTTGGCGAAGTGCAGGTAGCCGTACCACCACAAGGCACCGACGGTGCCGAGGATGCTGCAAATACCGGTGATGATCAGCGGGATGGCGTTACGTTCTTCACTCATTGCGGACTCTCTGGTGGTTCATCTTCAGAATTCGGGGGTGCGGGGTAATTCGGGACCTCAGCCAGGCGGCGCAGGCCGTTGAAATGCTGCGGATCTTCAAGATAGCGCAGCATGACTTTTCGCCAGACCGGGTCGGCAAAGGTTTGCACATGACCGCCCCGGGTCAATTGCAGCACCCGCGGCGGCGGCGCAGCTTGATACAGGCGGATGCCGTTGGAAAGGGGCACCAGCGGATCATCGATACTGTGATAGATCAGTTTCGGTACGCCGTTGAGCCGGGTCATGGAATGGATCGCACTGTCGCCGTCCGGCACCAGCCAGGACAACGGCACCTGGAACGGCCAGGTCATCCAGGATGTACTCAGGGCGAAACGCCCGACATCGCGGTAACTGGCCGGCACGCCATCGAGCACGAACGCCTTGAGTTGCCGCTGGCGCTCGGGATGCTGAGCCAGGTAATGCACGGCCATCGAACCGCCAAGGCTCTGGCCGAGGAGGATCAGCGGCTTGCCCTTGACCTGCGGCGCCTGATCGAGCCATTTGAAGGCGGCGTCGATGTCCTGATAAATCGCCGGCAACGCCGGTTTGCCTTCGGACAACCCGTACCCGCGATAGTCCACCAGCAACACCTGATAGCCCTGCTCCGGCAACCACCAGGTCGCGCCCAGATGCCACGCCAGATTGCCGCCGTTGCCGTGCAGATGCAGCACCGTGCCTTTGACTTCGACGCCTTGTTTGGCCGGCAGCCACCAGCCATGCAGCTTGAGGCCGTCGGCAGTGGTCAGGATGACGTCGCGATAGTCGAGTTTGGCTTTTGCCGGAGTGAACGGCTGGCCGGGCTCGGGGTAGAACAGCAAAGAGCCGCAACCGCCGAGGGTCAGGAGCAGGCAGATGATGGCGAGGATTCTCATCCGGTGAAGCCTCAATGTGAGTGATCGTTCCCATGCTCCGCGTGGGAATGCATACCCTGACGCTCTGCGTCACCGTGGACGCGGAGCGTCCATGGCGGCATTCCCACGCAGAACGTGGGAACGATCTGAATCAAAGGATGTTGGAGTAATCCGCCTCGATCCGGTCCAGGCTCAGGTGGTTGAGGAAGTTGGAGAAGCACATCCACGCCGACAGCGCATTCATGTCGCGGAATTGCTCGGGCAGGTACTTGGGCGGCACCACCAGGCCTTCGTCCACCAATTGGCGCAAGGTCCGCATGTCTTCCAGCGTGGTCTTGCCGCAAAACAACAGCGGTATCTGCTCCAGCTTGCCTTTGCGCACGGCCAACTGAATGTAGTTGTAAATCATGATGAAGCCCTTGAGGTAGGACAAGTCTTTGGTAAATGGCAGACCGGTGGGCACCGAGCCGCGGAACACGCGACTGGCGTTGCCGTAGCTCTCGGCCATTTCAAAGCCTTGCTCCCGGAAGAACTCGAAGATCTGCAAGAAGTCCGCGCCCTCCTCCACCATGTGAATGGCGCGGGTGCGGTTGGTCAGTTTGCGCAGGCGGCTTGGGTAGGAGGCGAACGTGATGATTTCCATCAGGATCGCCAGCCCTTCCTGAGTCACGGTGGACGACGGCGGGCCCTTGGACAGGAAGGTGCAGATCGGCTGATTCAGGCCGTTGAGCGTGGTGCCCACATGCACCAGCCCTTCATGGACTTCCAGCGCACGCACGTCGCGGTTGTTGAACATCGCGTCGGTGCGGATCTTGATGTAATCGGCGCCGGCCGCCGCATCGGCGACGATCCCGTCGGACTCGAACACCCGAATGGTTTCCTCGTTTTCGCCAAACACCTTGTTCAACCGATGTTGCAGCAGGTCGACGGCTTCCTTGGCGGTAAGGACTTTGGGTTCGTCCTTGAGGTCGCCACGGCCGGCGATGTTGTTCAGGTAATCGGAGAGCATCAGCCCCAGATCAGCCAAGGTTGGGTCGCCGGCGTGAAACGCATCGGACGCCGCGCCGTACAACTCTTGGGAAATCAGCCCGAAATCCTCGGTGCCACGGGCTTCGAGCATGCGGATCACCATGCGGTATTCCTTGCACATACGACGCATGATCTGCCCGACCGGGTTGAACTGGCCGAGTTGGCGGGTGATGTCGCGCTCGATGTTCTGGAATTCCAGCTTCACTTTGCTGGAGTCGAACGCCAGCGGTCGATTGAGGTAGTAGTCGCGGTCCACGGCCGGCATTTCCTTGCCCTTGCCTTTGAGGAACCCTTTGCGAATGCTGTCATCCCACTTGACCGCATCCAGAACGCGAATCGGCGTCTGCGCCAGCACAATGCGATCGGACAGCATGCGTATCGTCTGCTGGTATTCGTCCACCCGAAACTCCTGTAGTAAAACCGTTACGTGCTGGGTTTATTTGGTTTTGGCCAGGCGCTGATAGCGCACCGCTTCAACGAAGACATCGGAATTGGCCGGGTCGTCGAGGTAGGCGAACACCTGATCCAGGCTGTTGTTGATCAACATTCCGTCGCCGTCGTCGGTCTGGAAGCCTTCGCCACTGAGGGCTTCTTGCCCCATGGCCTGTTTGATCTGCTCGAGGTCGAGGTTGTAGACCACCAGTTCGTGCTTATCGTTGAGCTCGAAACCGGCGATGGTGAAGTTCCCGCCGAACTGCGCCGGCACCTTCGCCGACAGGTACCAGCGATTGCCGTGGCGCGACACCGTGAAGGGATAGGCTTCGCGCTCATGGGGTTTGGCCTTGAAGTAGCTGACCGCCTGATAGCGGTTGTCGCCGATGCGTGTCAGTTCCAGGTTCATCGGCTCGCCCCAGGCGTTGGTGCTGGTCCAGTTGCCGAGCAATCCCTTGGGCGCGGGCTCGCTGGCGGGCAGCGGCTCCTTGAAGGTCACCAGGCAGCCACTGAGCAGCAGGAACGACAAGGCGATCACAACGACACGCCAGGCTTTCATTCAACACTCCCTATGAACACTCTTCGCCTCATGATCGTTCCCACGATCTGCGTGGGAACGATCAGTTACGATCAGTTGCTACACCGACGCCAGTACCAAGTGCATGTAGCGGGTCAGGATGCCGAGCATTTCCTCTTCGCCAGCAGGCTCGGCGTCGTTGAGCAGGCCCTGATATTCCATCCGTCCGATAATAGCCGTCAACACTTTGGCATCCTGCTGTGGCTCTCGGGAACCCAATACCTGGAAAAGCTGGCAAGTCCCCTGCAAGAGAATCTGCTGATGGGAGCGCACCAACTCCGCCAGACGCGGGTTCAACAGCGCTTCCTGACGGAACGCCTGCTCGGCCATCAAGTGTTCGCGACGGTTGACCAATTGCCGGTGAACATAGTCCGTCATCAGCCGCGCAATATCGTCCGCCAGTTGCGAGCGCGACTCAGGGCTGCCGTCGCCACTGATCACCATCTCACGCAATAAGCCTTCGTTGTTGACCCACAGCTTGGCCATATACGCCGCGCTGCGCTCCACGTATTGCGCAAAGGTATCGGTGAGCAGGTCATCGATGTCCTTGAAATAGTAGGTGGTGGCCGACAGCGGCACACAGGCCTCGGCGGCCACCGCACGGTGACGCACGGCCCGCACGCCATCGCGCACGACAATGCGCATCGCCGCGTCGAGAATGTCCTGTCGACGCTGTTCGCTGCCCTGTCGGCTGGCCTTGCGGCCCTGGTACTGAACACTTTCAGCGACCGCAGTGGCGATATCCGCTGCACCTTCTTGAGCAATTGCACGATTCACGACAGGTATTCCTCTCTAACGTCAAAAGTAACCAATTGATACGTTTGTACCAGACAGGCAATAAAAAGCCGCCTGTTATCGGCGGCTTTTTAGTTGAAACACTTACGCTTGCGGACGCATGTGCGGGAACAGGATCACGTCGCGGATCGACGGTGAGTTGGTCAGCAACATCACCAGGCGATCGATGCCGATCCCTTCGCCGGCGGTCGGCGGCATGCCGTACTCCAGCGCGCGAACGAAATCGGCGTCGTAGTGCATGGCTTCGTCATCACCGGCGTCCTTGTCGGCCACCTGCGCCATGAAACGCTCGGCCTGGTCTTCCGCGTCGTTCAACTCGGAGTAGGCGTTGGCGATTTCGCGGCCACCGATGAACAGCTCGAAACGGTCGGTGACGTTCGGGTTCTCGTCGTTACGACGGGCCAGCGGCGACACTTCGAACGGGTACTGGGTGATGAAGTGCGGCTGTTCCAGCTTGTGCTCGACCAGTTCTTCGAAAATCATCACCTGCAGCTTGCCCAGACCTTCGAAGCCCAGCACCTTGGCGCCGGCTTTCTTGGCGATGGCGCGGGCCTTGTCGATGTCGTTCAGGTCATCGGCCGTCAGGTCCGGGTTGTACTTGAGGATCGAGTCGAACACCGACAGACGCACGAACGGTTCGCCGAAGTGGAACACCTTGTCGCCGTAAGGCACGTCGGTGCTGCCCAGAACCAGCTGCGCCAGCTCGCGGAACAGTTCCTCGGTCAGGTCCATGTTGTCTTCGTAGTCAGCGTGGGCCTGGTAGAACTCGAGCATGGTGAACTCGGGGTTGTGCCGGGTCGAAACGCCTTCGTTACGGAAGTTGCGGTTGATTTCGAAGACTTTCTCGAAGCCGCCGACAACCAAACGCTTGAGGTACAGCTCCGGCGCGATACGCAGAAACATCTGCATGTCCAGCGCGTTGTGGTGAGTTTCGAACGGCTTGGCCGCCGCGCCACCCGGAATGGTTTGCAGCATCGGCGTTTCCACTTCCAGGAAGTCACGCTTCATCAGGAAGCTGCGGATGTGCGCAATCACTTGCGAACGCACGCGGAAGGTCTGGCGCACGTCGTCATTGACGATCAGGTCGACGTAGCGCTGGCGGTAACGCTGCTCGGTGTCGGACAGGCCGTGGTGCTTGTCCGGCAGCGGGCGCAGGGATTTGGTCAGCAGGCGCACGTTGGTCATTTCAACGTACAGGTCGCCCTTGCCGGAACGGGCCAGGGTGCCTTCGGCGGCAATGATGTCGCCCAGGTCCCAGGTTTTCACCGCGGCCAGGGTTTCTTCGGACAGGGTTTTACGGTTGACGTAAACCTGGATGCGCCCGGACATGTCCTGGATCACCATGAACGAGCCACGGTTGAGCATGAGACGACCGGCAACCTTGACCGGGATCGCAGCCTCTGCCAGCTCTTCCTTGGTCTTGTCCGCGTACTGCTTCTGCAAGTCTTCGCAGTAAGCGTCGCGGCGGAAGTCGTTGGGGAAGGCCTGGCCCTTGGCGCGCTCGGCAGCAAGCTTTTCCTTGCGCAGGGCGATCAGGGAGTTTTCTTCCTGTTGCAGGGCTTGCGGGTCGAGTTGTAGGTCGCTCATGTCTTTAAATATTCCATCAGGTTCGTTGCCCCCGGCATTCGCCGGGGTTCGCGGGCAAGCCTCGCTCCTACAAGATCGCGGTGACCTTGTAGTGCGGGCCTTAAAGCCCTTGTTTCAGGCTGGCCACCAGGTATTCGTCGATGTCGCCGTCGAGCACCTTGTCGCAGTCGCTGCGTTCGATGTTGGTGCGCAGATCCTTGATCCGCGAGGCATCGAGTACGTACGAACGGATCTGGTGACCCCAGCCGATGTCCGACTTGGTGTCTTCCAGAGCCTGGGAAGCGGCATTGCGTTTCTGCACTTCCTGCTCGTACAAGCGCGCCCGCAACATTTTCATCGCGGTGTCTTTGTTGGCGTGCTGGGAGCGTTCGTTCTGGCAGCTGACCACGGTGTTGGTCGGTACGTGGGTAATCCGTACGGCCGAATCGGTGGTGTTTACGTGCTGACCACCGGCACCGGAGGAGCGGTAGGTGTCGATGCGCAGGTCCGACGGGTTGATGTCGATTTCGATGTTGTCATCGATTTCCGGCGACACGAACACGGCCGAGAACGAGGTGTGGCGACGGTTGCCGGAGTCGAACGGGCTCTTGCGCACCAGACGGTGCACGCCGATTTCGGTACGCAGCCAGCCAAAAGCGTATTCACCCTTGATGTGCACGGTCGCGCCTTTGATACCGGCGACTTCACCGGCCGACAGTTCCATGATGGTCGCGTCGAAACCGCGTTTGTCCGCCCAGCGCAGGTACATGCGCAGCAGGATGTTGGCCCAGTCCTGGGCTTCGGTACCGCCGGAGCCGGCCTGGATGTCCAGGTAGGCGTTGTTCTGATCCATCTCACCGCTGAACATGCGACGGAATTCAAGCTTCTCGAGGGCTTCGCGCAGGCGCTCCACCTCAAGGGCCACGTCGTCGACGGCGGCCTGGTCTTCTTCCTCGGCAGACATCAACAGCAGGTCCTTGGCATCGGCCAGACCGCTGGACATTTCATCGAGGGTTTCCACGATCTGGGCCAGCTGCGAACGCTCGCGACCCAGGTTCTGAGCGTACTCAGGGTTGTTCCAGACACTCGGATCTTCAAGCTCGCGATTGACTTCAGTCAGACGCTCATGCTTTTGATCGTAGTCAAAGATACCCCCGAATAGTTTCGGAGCGCTCGGACAGGTCCTTGATACTGTTAAGGATCGGGTTGATTTCCATGGCGGGCAGCACTCGTTGGCGAACTTTTGAAAGCCGGCGAGTATAACGTAATCACGCTGTCACGGCAGCCCGCCTGGCGGCTTTAGCGGCGAATGGTTTACGGAATAATAACGCTGGTGGCCCGTAGCAGCTGCCGAGCCCGCGAGGCTGCGTTCGAGGACGCAGTCCTCGCCAATCCTGTGTACGCGGTTTGCCTGAATGACCGCGTTGCCTGATTTTACGACCGCTGCGCGGCCGAACGCAGCCTCGCGGGCTCGGCAGCTGCTACAGCGCTACGGTCAAAGCCTTACTCAATCCCCACCTGATTACGCCCATTGTTCTTCGCCAGGTACAGCCCCTTGTCCGCCGCCGAGATCAATTGCCGGCAATCGCTGCCCGGCTGCGGGGTCATGGTCGACAGGCCGATGCTGATGGTCAGGCACGAACCTTCGGTCGGGAAAATGTGCGGGATCTTCAACCCGGCCACGGTCTGGCGCAGTTTTTCCGCCACCAGCCGCGCACCGATCGGCGAGGTGTTGGGCAAGACCAGGACGAACTCTTCGCCGCCGTAACGGGCCGGCAGGTCCGAGGGCCTGGCGCTGGCGTCGCGAATCGCCGTGGCGACTTTGCGCAGGGCTTCATCGCCTTCAAGGTGGCCAAAGCTGTCATTGAAGGACTTGAAGTAGTCGACATCGATCATCAACAGCGACAGTTGCGTCTGGTCACGCAGCGAGCGTCGCCATTCCAGTTCCAGGTATTCGTCGAAATGCCGGCGGTTCGACAGCCCGGTCAGGCCGTCGGAGTTCATCAAGCGTTGCAGCACCAGGTTGGTGTCGAGCAACTGCTGCTGGCTGACCCGCAGCGCGCGGTACGCCGCGTCACGCTGCAGCAGGGTCATGTAGGAACGCGAGTGATAACGGATGCGCGCCACCAGTTCGATGTTGTCCGGCAGTTTGACCAGGTAATCGTTGGCCCCGGCGGCAAACGCCGCGCTCTTGATCAGCGGATCTTCCTTGGTCGACAGGACAATGATCGGAATATCCTTGGTCGCCGGATGATTACGGTATTCGCGCACCAGGCTCAGGCCGTCGAGGCCGGGCATGACCAGGTCCTGCAGGATCACCGTCGGCTTGATGCGCACCGCGTGGGCGATGGCCTGGTGCGGGTCGGCGCAGAAATGGAAGTCGATGTTGTCTTCGCTCGACAGACCACGGCGCACCGCTTCGCCGATCATCGCCTGATCGTCCACCAGCAACACCATGGCGGCGTTTTCGTCGGTTTTGAAGTCGTCGAGCTGTAATTCATTCATGTGCGGTCACCTGAGTACTGCTTGGGCCACGATTGCTGCTAATGATAGTCATTTTTGGAAAATCTCCAGCAATCGTGGCGCTATCTTGTCCAGTGGACGGATTTCCATGGCCGCGTCGATGGCGGCGGCCGCTTTGGGCATTCCGTATACGGCACTGCTGTTCTGGTCCTGAGCGATGGTCAGGTAGCCCTGTTGGCGCATGAGTTTAAGCCCCTGGGCGCCGTCACGCCCCATACCGGTTAGCAGAACGCCCACGGCGTCACCGCTCCAGTAACTGGCCACGCTCTCGAAAAACACATCGATCGAAGGCCGATAGACCTCGTTGACCGGTTCGGCGGTGTAGGCCAGCGTGCCGTTTTTCAGCAGGCGAATATGATGGTTGGTACCGGCCAGCAGGACCGTGCCGCTTTGCGGCGGTTCGCCTTCCTGGGCCAGGCGCACGTCCAGGCCGCTGGCGCTGGCGAGCCATTCGGCCATGCCGGCGGCGAATACCTGATCCACATGCTGGACCAGTACGATGGCTGCCGGAAAATCCCGTGGCAGGCCCTTGAGCAGCACTTCCAGCGCCGCCGGCCCGCCCGCGGATGAACCGATGGCCACCAGGTGCTGGCGCGAGGCCGAGTGGCGGTGCGGGCTCGGTGCCGATCGCTCTCGATTGCCCTTGTCGCCAATCAACCAACCGATGTTCATGATCTTGCGCAGCAGCGGAGCGGCGGCTTCCTGAGGATTGCCGGCACCCAGCGCGGGCGTATCGACCACATCCAGTGCACCGTGGCCCATGGCTTCGAACACCCGGTGCACGTTCTGCTGGCGGTCGACGGTGACGATGACGATCGCGCACGGCGTTTCGGCCATGATCCGCCGGGTCGCCTCCACGCCGTCCATCAACGGCATGATCAAATCCATCAGGATCAGGTCCGGGGTGTATTCGGCGCAACGTTGCACCGCCTCGACCCCGTTGCCGGCGACCCAGACCACCTCGTGCGCCGGTTCGAACGCCAGAGCGCGGCGCAAGGCCTCTATCGCCATGGGCATGTCGTTGACGATGGCGATTTTCATGTCCGCGCCCCTCCAATGAGCTCAACGACTGCATCCAGCAAGGCGTCATCATGAAAACTGGCCTTGGCCAGATAATAGTCGGCGCCGGCGTCCAGTCCACGGCGACGGTCTTCTTCGCGGTCCTTGTAGGACACCACCATCACTGGCAGCGATTGCAGGCGATTGTCGCGACGCAATAAAGACACCAGCTCGATGCCGTCCATGCGCGGCATGTCGATGTCGGTGATCAGCAGATCGAAATCCTCCGAACGCAGGGCATTCCAGCCATCCATACCGTCCACCGCCACGGCGACGTCATAGCCGCGATTGAGCAGCAGCTTGCGCTGCAACTCACGCACGGTCAGCGAGTCGTCCACCACCAGAATCCGTTTGCGCGCTGCTTCGACAGCCTGGTTGGCGTGTCGGGCAATGCGCTCCAGACGCCCGGTATTGAGCAGTTTGTCCACCGACCGCAGCATGTCTTCGACGTCGACGATCAGCACTACCGAACCGTCATCGAGCAAGGCTCCGGCGGAAATGTCCTGCACCTTGCCCAGGCGCTCGTCCAGCGGCAGCACCACCAGCGTTCGCTCGCCGATAAACCGCTCGACCGCCACCCCGTAGATCGCCTCGCGCTCGCGGATCACCACGACTTTGAGGGTCTGCGCGCTGTTCTGGCTCGCCGGGCGATGCAATAGCTGGCTGGCGGCGACCAGCCCGACATGCCGGCCTTCGTGCCAGAAGTGTTGCCGGCCTTCGACCTGAACGATGTCCTCCGGCGCCAGGTCGCACATGCGCTCGATGTGCGCCAGCGGGAAGGCATACGCCTCGTCACCAACCTCCACCACCAGGCTGCGCACCACCGACAATGTCAGCGGCACTTCGAGATGGAAACGACTGCCCTCGCCCGCCGTTTGCTCCAGCGCCACGGCACCACGCAACTGACGGACCATGTGCTGAACCGCATCCAGCCCCACGCCACGCCCGGACACTTCAGTGACCGTGTCACGCAGACTGAAGCCCGGCAGGAACAGGAACGTCAGCAGCTCCTCTTCGCTCAACTGGGCGGCGGTTTCGACTGGGGATAACTGCCGCTCGACGATGTTATGGCGCAGCTTTTCCAGGTCGACGCCGTTGCCGTCATCGCTCAGTTCCAGCACCAGCAGACCGGCCTGATGGGACGCTCGCAAACGGATCAGGCCTTCCTCAGGCTTGCCCGCCAACCTCCGTTGTTCCGGGGTTTCGATGCCGTGATCCACCGCATTGCGCAGCAGGTGCGTCAGCGGCGCTTCGAGCTTTTCCAGTACGTCGCGGTCGACTTGAGTCGTTTCGCCCTCGATCTCCAGCCGCACCTGTTTGCCCAGGTTGCGGCCAAGGTCTCGGACCATGCGCACTTGCCCGCTCAGCACATCGGCGAACGGCCGCATGCGACAGGCCAGCGCCGTGTCGTACAGCACCTGCGCACGCTGGCTGGCGTGCCAGGCGAACTCGTCCAGTTCGGCGTTTTTTTCCACCAGCAATTGCTGGGACTCGGCCAACAATCGGCGGGCATCGCCCAAGGCTTCCCGGGCTTCGAGGCTCAAGGGATGGTCCTTGAGGTGGACGTTGAGATTTTCCAGCGCCCGCAGGCCATTGCTCTGCATGCGTTTGAGGCGCTGCATGGTGGCTAGGTGCGGCTTGAGCCGCTGGGTTTCCACCAGTGATTTACTCGACAAGTCGAGCAGGCTGTTCAAGCGCTCGGCCGTGACGCGCAATACGCGCTCGCCACTTTCGGTGGTGCGTTTGGTTTTGGGCTCTGGCTCGGCGGGCTCTGCCTGGGGAGCTTCGGTGGCGACCGGCACGGGCGGCTCGACCTTGGGCGTTAGCGGTTCGAGCTGAAGCTCTGCCATCGGCGGCGCCATGGGGGCTGCTGCCATGTGTTCAAGCAGCCGTCCCATCAAGACGACGTAAGCGTCAATATCTGCAGGCGGCGGAGCGTTGTCCGGCGTCGCAATCCGCGTCAGCAGATCGGTGCCTTGCAACAGCGCATCAATGTGTTCGGGCCGCAGGTACAGGCGCCCTTCCTGGGCGCTGACCAGGTAATCTTCCATCACATGGGCGACCCTGACCCCGGCATCGACCCCGACAATCCGCGCCGCGCCCTTGAGCGAGTGAGCCGCGCGCATGCACGACTCAAGGTAATCGGCCTGGGTCGGATCGCGCTCGAGCGCCAGCAGGCCGGCGCTCAGCACCAGAGTCTGGGCCTCGGCTTCCAGGCTGAACAGTTCCAGCAAGGAGGCATCACGCATTTGCTCGGGGGTCATGTGAGGCTCCGGGTCACGGCGGACAACAGCTGTTCTTCATCCAGCCAACGCAGGCTGCGACCGTTGAATTGCAAGACGCCACGGGTGTATTTGGCGCTGGTCTGGGTGCCGGACTGGGACGCGGCATCGAGAATGCGCTGATCGATGGCGTGAATCCCGTCCACTTCGTCCACCGGCACCACCACCGGCCCACCATGGGCGGCGATGATCAGCATCCGCGGCATCACTCGCGCGCCGGACGCCACGCCACCGGTGCCGTCGAGCCCCAACAGCTCCACCAGCGACAGGCACGCCACCAAGGCACCGCGCACATTCGCCACGCCGAGCAACGCCCGGGAGCGCTGGTGCGGCAAGGAGTGAATCGCTTGCAGCGGCGCCACTTCGACCAGGCTGCGGGTGGCCAGGCCCAGCCATTCTTCGCCGAGGCGAAACATCAGCAGCGAGCGGGTTTTCACCTCGCTCTCGCCCCCCGTGGACACGTGCTCGCGATCTTCCTGTTGCAAGGCGTAGCGGTCGAGCAAGCGGGTGGCGGCGGCCGAATACACCGCGCAATTGCGACAATGAATGTGTTCGCTCAGCAGTGGACAGGACTGGTCGCCGTGGATGCCGATACGGTTCCAGCAGTCGTCGATGGCCTGGGCATCTTCATGGGTAACGCTCAAGGTGTCAGAGGCGTTCATCGTTTACGCTCACTGTCTGCGGCGCGCTCGCTGCGGGCGGCGCGGGCCTGCAATCGTCTGGCGCCCGCCGTGTCGCCCTGGGACTGCAGCAAGGCGGCCAGGTGCATCAACGCGTCGGGGTGTTGCGGTTCGAGGTACAACGCCTTGCGATAAAAACCCTGGGCCTCCAGTGCGCTGCCGGCGACATCGCTGAGCAGCCCCAGCCAATAGAACACCTGGGCCACTGGCTCGTGACTGCGCAAATAGCTTTCGCACGCGGCGCGGGCCTCGGCACTTTTGCCTTCGTTGGCCAGCGCGGCGATGTTCGCCAGCAGCGTGGCGGCGTCCGAAGGGGTAGCTTTGGGAGTTTGAGACATCGGCACGACTGTCGCGAAAGGCCGACTGCGCACCGGCGGCGGAGTCACGCTGCGCACCGGCTGCTGTACCGGCAACGGCATCGGCGCGAAGGACGCCAGCGGCTCGGGCGCACTTTGACGACTGAAGGCAAACGACTGCGCGATACCAATCGAACGCATGCCGAAACGGCCCAGCAGACTGCCCTCCGCCGGGCCGATAAACAGCACGCCGTCGACGTGGGTCAGACGCTTGAGCACTTCGAACACTTGCTGCTGGGTCGGCTGGTCGAAATAGATCAGCAGGTTGCGACAGAACACGAAGTCATAGGGCGGTTCGTTGACCAGTAATGCCGGATCCAGCAGATTGCCGACCTGCAAACGCACCTGCTCAAGCACGCGCCCGCTGAGGCGATAGTTGTCGTTTTCCGTTGTGAAATGCCGATCGCGAAACTCGATGTCCTGGCCGCGAAACGAATTCCTGCCATACAGCGCGAGCCTGGCCTTTTCCACCGACAGCGGGCTGACATCCATGCCGTCGACCTTGAACTGGTGCGGCGCCAGCCCGGCATCGAGCAGGGCCATGGCGATGGAGTACGGTTCTTCGCCGGTGGAACACGGCAAACTGAGGATCCGCAGGGCGCGCATGTTATTGATCGCCGCCAGCCGCTTGGCCGCCAGCTTCGCCAGCGTGACGAAGGATTCCGGGTACCGGAAAAACCAGGTTTCGGGGACGATGACCGCTTCGATCAGCGCCTGTTGTTCGTCGCGTGAGCCCAGCAAGGTGTGCCAGTAGTCATCGGCCGTCAGCGCCCGAGCCGCCGTGATGCGCTGGCGCACCGCGCGTTCGATGATCGCCGGGCCGACCGAGCCCACATCCAGGCCGATACGTTCCTTGAGGAAATCGAAAAACCGCTGATCGTTGCTCATCCCTGCTCCTCAAACTGCGCCAGGTCCAGCGGCGGCGAGGGAAATAACAAGGCGCGAACCTGTGCGTCCAGCAAATCGGCAACCCGTACCCATTGCAGCAAACCCTGGGCATCTTCGCGCACCGGGCCGAGGTACGGCGCCTGGCGATTGTCCAGGCCATAAGGCTGAAAGTCCGCCGGATTGCAACGCAACGTGTCGGTGGCCTGCTCCAGAATCAACCCGAGCAATTGCGCAGGCGTCGCCGCATCCGGCCGATAGTGCACCAGCGCCAGCCGCGTGCTGGTGCGCACCTGGGCCGGTTGACCGAACGTCAGGGCACTGAGGTCGATCACCGGCACCACCGCGCCACGCCAGCCGAACACACCCGCCACCCAGTCCGGCGCACGGGGAATGGGTTTCAACGGCAGAAGTGGCAGCATTTCGGCCACCTCGATGGCCTGCAAGGCGTAGCGCTCGTTGCCGATGCGGAACACCAGAAACAACGACTGCTTCGCCAGCATCGCCGCGCCGCGCTTGGCTGTAAGTTCGCTCATCAGACTTTGAATCGCGAAACACCGCCACGCAGCCCCACGGCCACCTGGCTCAGTTCGTCGATGGCGAAACTGGCCTGGCGCAGGGACTCGACCGTCTGGCTGCTGGCATCGCCCAACTGCACCAGCGCATGGTTGATCTGCTCGGCGCCGGTGGCCTGGGCCTGCATGCCTTCGTTGACCATCAACACCCGCGGCGCCAGCGCCTGAACCTGATGAATGATCTGCGACAACTGCTCGCCCACCTGCTGCACCTCGGACATGCCGCGGCGCACTTCCTCGGAGAACTTGTCCATGCCCATGACCCCCGCCGACACCGCCGACTGGATCTCGCGCACCATCTGCTCGATGTCGTAGGTGGCCACGGCGGTCTGGTCCGCCAGACGCCGCACTTCGGTGGCGACCACGGCAAATCCGCGACCATATTCGCCGGCCTTTTCGGCTTCGATGGCGGCGTTCAGGGACAACAGGT
Source organism: Pseudomonas frederiksbergensis (assembly GCF_017114915.1). Taxonomy (GTDB): domain Bacteria; phylum Pseudomonadota; class Gammaproteobacteria; order Pseudomonadales; family Pseudomonadaceae; genus Aquipseudomonas; species Aquipseudomonas frederiksbergensis_I. The sequence continues at coordinate 14,123 of NZ_JAAUOE010000016.1, read as the reverse complement.
TGGTCTGGTCGGCAACTTTGACGATGGTCACCACCACCTGATTGATGTTGCCGGCCTTCTCGTTGAGGATCGCCAGTTTGGCGTTGACCAGATCCGCCGCGCCCATCACCGAGTGCATGGTGTCTTCCATGCGCGCCAGGCCTTGTTGACCGGAACCGGCCAGCACTGATGCCTGATCGGCGGCGGTGGAGACTTCGGTCATGGTGCGCACCAGGTCTCGCGAGGTGGCGGCAATTTCCCGCGAGGTGGCGCCGATTTCGGTGGTGGTGGCCGCGGTTTCGGTGGCGGTGGCCTGTTGCTGCTTGGAGGTCGCGGCGATTTCCGTGACCGACGTGGTGACCTGCACCGAGGAGCGCTGGGCCTGGGACACCAGCGAGGTGAGTTCGGTCATCATGTCGTTGAAGCCGGTTTCCACCGCGCCGAACTCGTCCTTGCGATCCAGATTCAGGCGACTGCTGAGATCGCCGGTGCGCATGACTTCGAGGATATCCACGATGCGATTCATCGGCGCCATGATCGCGCGCATCAACAGCAGACCGCAGAGGCCGGCGACGATGATTGCCACCAGCAAAGAGACACCCATGCTGATTTTGGCGGCCGTCACCGCGTCACCGATGGCCAGCGTGGCTTTTTCAGCCACATCATGATTACGCTCGATGAGGCTATTCAACTGCTTGCGCCCGTTGACCCAGGCGGGTGTGAGCTTTTGCTCCAGAGCAAGACGCGCTTGCTCGTATTCCTTGCGCTGGTAGAGATCGAGGACGTTCGTCAGTTCTTGATTGAAGGTCTGATGACGCGCTTCGAACTCGTCGAAGATGGCCTGATCGTCCGCCAGGAAAATGGTCTTGCGGTATTGGGTCATTTGCTCGTTCAAGCGTTCTTCGAAGCTCTTGTACATGACCTGGTCGGCGGCAGTCAGTGGGCGATTTCCCGAAAGACCGACAATCTGCTGGGTCAGGTTATAACTGTCGACCCAGGCGCCACGCATCATCGAACTGAAATACACCCCGGGAACCGCATCGGTGCGGACCCTTTCTTCGCTGGCTTCGATCTTCATCAGCCGAGAAAAAGCCACCACGACCATCAACAGCATGATCGCGATAATTACCGCAAAGCTCGCCAAAATGCGTTGGCGCAACGTCCAGTTCTTCACAGTCAGTCCTCGGAGCGGGTCAAATTGCGGGGGAGTATAGCCGAGGGCTTGTGGGAGCGGGCTTGCTTGCGAAGAACGATAACGCGGTGTTCCTGAGGAACCCCCTGCCACAGTTCCTATGGATTGATTATTGGGTTATGCGGTGTGGCTGAAGACGCCTTCGCGGGCAAGCCTCGCTCCTACGGGTCAGCGTTGAACAACAATGGTGTGTTCGACAATTCACTGTAGGAGCAAGGCTTGCCCGCGAAAGCGATCTAAAGACCTACACCGAAGCCTGCCGCACCTGTTTCTCCAACTCCACCGTCAACCCCGGCTCCAGTTTCAACTGTCTTGCCAGCTCATCGAGATAGGACTTCTCCATGAAATTCTCCTCATCCACCAGCATCACACTGGCGATGTACATTTCAGCCGCCATTTCCGGCGTGCTGGCGGCGCGGGCGACGTCGGTCGGGTCCAGGGGTTTGTTGAGTTCGGCGTGCAGCCAGTGCTGCAGTTCCTGATCGTTGTCGAGTTTGCTGAACTCGCCTTCGATCAATTGGCGCTCGCGCTCATCGACATGACCATCGGCCTTGGCGGCAGCCACCAGCGCCTTGAGTATCGCCTGGCTGTGTTGCTCGACCTGGGCCGCTGGCAAGCGATCGAGGGTTTGCGGTTCCGTCTTCGGTGCTGTGCCCTGCTGAGCCTGCCAGTTGCCATAGGCCTTGTAGGCAATAACACCCAATGCCGCGAGGCCGCCGTAGATTGCGACCTTGCCGCCGACGTTGCGCGCCTTCTTGCTGCCCAGCAGCAGGCCCATGGCGCCAGCCGCCAGCGCACCGCCGCCCGCCCCCGATATCAGGCTGCCGAGGCCGCCTGAACTGCCGCTGGCCCCTTTGTTCGGGACGCCACCGGCCTTGTTCTGCAACAGATCCTGACCGGATTTGAGTAACTGATCGAGCAATCCACGGGTGTTCATTTTGCTGCCTCCACGAATTCGGGTTAACCGGATCATTAACGCCACCAGCCTGGATCGAAAGTGCCCCTCGCGTCTTCGCGAGAGTGCTTCCAGATGTTGCTCATTTTGCGCAAACACATCCACACGATCTATTTCATCGAATGCCGCCTTGAAGATTTGTCGACTGCGAAACCGGGCACTAGGCTGGATAAATCCACAATACAGCCAAGCCCCAGTCAACCTCCCACAAAGCGCACTACGCTAATAACAAGCCACTTACGGCGCATCACCCCGTTCAACGCTGTCCCGACCCTAATTAAAGAAGAGGGAAACCCCATGTTCGAACACAAGACCGCACTGCTCAGTGCAATCACCACAGCACTGCTGGCCAGCGCCAGCCTGCAGGCCGCCGAGCCGCTGAAAGCCGTCGGCGCCGGCGAAGGTCAGCTGGATATCGTCGCCTGGCCCGGCTACATCGAACGGGGCGAAACCGATAAGGCCTACGACTGGGTCAGCGGTTTCGAGAAGGAAACCGGCTGCAAGGTCAACGTCAAGACGGCCGGCACCTCCGATGAAATGGTCAGCCTGATGGCCAAGGGCGGTTACGACCTGGTAACGGCGTCCGGCGATGCCTCCCTGCGCCTGATCGCCGGCAAACGGGTACAGCCGATCAACACCGCACTGATCCCCAACTGGAAGAATCTCGACCCGCGCCTGAAGGATGCGCCGTGGTACGTGGTCGACAAGCAGACCTACGGCACCCCGTACCAATGGGGGCCGAACGTGCTCATGTACAACACCAACGTGTTCAAACAGCCGCCAACCAGTTGGGGCGTGATACTCGAAGAGCAGAAGCTGCCCGATGGCAAATCCAACAAGGGCCGCGTGCAGGCGTATGACGGCCCGATCTACATCGCGGACGCGGCGCTGTACCTGAAAACCGTCAAGCCGGAACTGGGCATCAAGGACCCTTACCTGCTCGACGAAAAACAGTACAAGGCCGTGCTCGATCTGCTGCGCGGTCAACAAAAATTGATCCACCGCTACTGGCACGACACCACCGTGCAGATGAGTGACTTCAAGAACGAAGGCGTGGTGGCTTCCAGTTCCTGGCCGTATCAAGTCAACGGCCTGATGAACGAAAAACAGCCCGTCGCCTCAACCATCCCCAAAGAAGGCGCCACCGGGTGGGCCGACACCACCATGTTGCACGCCGAAGCCAAGCACCCGAACTGTGCTTACAAGTGGATGGACTGGTCGCTGACGCCGAAAGTCCAGGGCGATGTGTCCGCCTGGTTCGGCTCGCTGCCGGCGGTCCCGGCGGCGTGCAAGGCAAGTGAATTGCTGGGGGCCGAGGGTTGCAAGACCAACGGCTTCGAACAGTTCGACAAGATCGCCTTCTGGAAAACCCCGCAGGCTGAGGGGGGCAAGTTTGTGCCTTATAGCCGTTGGACCCAGGATTACATCGCGATTATGGGGGGCCGCTAATGCAGAGGTGACGCAGAGCGTCACGGGCTGCATTCCCACGCGGAGCGTGGGAACGATCATCACTGAAGATTTCAGAAGTCCAGGCAGGGGCCGCTGTGATGGCCCCCGCTTTTTTGGAGCACCACACCCATGACGCTTGCAGTCCAGTTCACCAACGTTTCCCGTCAGTTCGGCGAGGTGAAGGCCGTTGACCGGGTTTCCATCGACATCCAGGACGGCGAGTTCTTTTCCCTGCTGGGCCCTTCCGGCTCGGGCAAAACCACCTGCCTGCGCCTGATCGCCGGTTTCGAACAGCCGAGCACCGGCTCCATCCGCATTCATGGCTTGGAGGCCGCCGGGCTGCCGCCGTATCAGCGTGACGTGAACACCGTGTTCCAGGATTACGCGCTGTTCCCGCACATGAACGTACTCGACAACGTCGCCTACGGTTTGAAAGTCAAAGGCGTCGGCAAGAGCGAACGGCACAAACGCGCCGAAGAAGCCCTCGACATGGTCGCCCTCAACGGCTACGGCGAGCGCAAGCCGGTGCAACTCTCGGGCGGCCAACGCCAGCGCGTGGCCCTGGCCCGCGCGTTGGTCAACCGTCCTCGCGTGTTGTTGCTTGACGAACCGCTTGGGGCACTGGACCTGAAACTGCGCGAACAAATGCAAGGCGAGTTGAAGAAACTGCAACGCCAGCTCGGCATCACCTTCATTTTCGTCACTCACGACCAGACCGAAGCGTTGTCGATGTCCGACCGCGTGGCCGTGTTCAACAAGGGCCGCATCGAACAGGTCGACACGCCGCGCACCCTGTACATGAAACCGGCAACCACTTTCGTCGCCGAATTCGTCGGCACCTCCAACGTGATTCGCGGCGATCTGGCGCGGCAGTTGAGCGGCAATCCACAGCCGTTTTCGATCCGCCCCGAACACGTGCGTTTCGCCGAAGGCCCGCTGGCCAGCCATGAAATCGAAGTCACCGGCCTGCTGCACGACATCCAGTACCAGGGCAGCGCCACGCGCTATGAACTGAAACTGGAAAACGGCCAGACCCTGAACATCAGCCAGGCCAACGTCCAGTGGCTGGACGCCAGCGCGCAACACCAGACCGGGCAACGCATCAGCGCTCGTTGGGCGCGTGAAGCGATGATTGCGCTGCACGACAATATTGTGAATGGGATGTGAGGTGAACAGCGTGGCGAGTCCTCAAACTCCGATCAGCAGCTCGCCGGTGCGCCGGTTTTCCAACCTGCTGTACCGGCGGCCGAACCTGTACCTGTCACTGCTGCTGGTGCCGCCGTTGCTGTGGTTTGGCGCGATCTACCTCGGCTCGCTGTTGACTTTGCTGTGGCAAGGCTTCTACACCTTCGATGACTTCACCATGGCGGTCACCCCCGACCTGACCCTGGCGAACTTCGCAGCGCTGTTCCAGCCGTCGAACTTCGACATCATCCTGCGCACCCTGAGCATGGCCATCGTCGTGTCACTCGCCAGTGCCGTGGTGGCGTTCCCGATCGCCTACTACATGGCGCGCTACACCAGTGGCAACACCAAGGCGTTTTTCTATATCGCGGTGATGATGCCGATGTGGGCCAGTTACATCGTCAAGGCCTACGCCTGGACCTTGCTGCTGGCCAAGGGCGGCGTGGCCCAGTGGTTTGTTCAGTATCTGAATCTGGGGCCGGTGTTGCAATTCGTGCTCGGGATGCCGGGAGTGGGCGGCAGTACTTTGTCGACCTCGCACCTGGGGCGGTTCATGGTGTTCGTCTATATCTGGCTGCCGTTCATGATTCTGCCGATCCAGGCCTCGCTGGAACGCCTGCCGCCCTCTTTGCTGCAAGCCTCGGCAGACCTCGGCGCCAAGCCGCGTCAGACCTTCATGCAAGTGATTCTGCCGCTGTCGATTCCGGGGATCGCGGCCGGTTCGATCTTCACGTTTTCCCTGACTCTGGGCGACTTCATCGTGCCACAACTGGTGGGCCCGCCGGGTTACTTCATCGGCAGCATGGTCTACGCCCAGCAAGGGGCGATTGGCAACATGCCGATGGCGGCAGCCTTCACCCTGGTGCCGATCATATTGATCGCCATTTACCTGTCCATCGTCAAACGCCTGGGGGCCTTCGATGCGCTCTGACTCTTCCTCTCAAGACCGGGCATCCCTGGGCCTGCGCATCGCAGCCTGGGGTGGGTTGCTGTTCTTGCATTTCCCGATCCTGATCATCTTGCTCTACGCCTTCAACACTGAAGACGCGGCGTTCAGCTTTCCGCCCAAGGGCTTCACCCTGAAGTGGATCGGCGTGGCGTTCGCCCGGCCCGACGTACTGGAGGCGATCAAGCTGTCGCTGCAGATCGCCGCCATCGCCACGCTGATTGCGCTGATCCTCGGCACCCTCGCCTCGGCGGCGTTGTACCGGCGGGACTTTTTCGGCAAGCAAGGCATCTCGCTGATGTTGATTCTGCCGATTGCATTGCCGGGGATCATCACCGGGATTGCGCTGCTGGCGACCTTCAAGACCCTGGGGATCGAGCCGGGAGTGCTCACCATCGTCATCGGTCATGCGACTTTCTGTGTGGTGATCGTCTACAACAACGTCATCGCCCGGTTGCGCCGTACTTCCTACAGCTTGATCGAAGCCTCGATGGACCTCGGCGCTGACGGCTGGCAGACCTTCCGTTACATCGTTCTGCCGAACCTCGGCTCGGCGTTGCTGGCCGGCGGCATGCTGGCGTTTGCGCTGTCGTTCGATGAAATCATCGTCACCACCTTCACCGCCGGCCACGAACGCACCTTGCCGTTGTGGCTGCTCAACCAGCTCAGCCGCCCACGGGACGTGCCAGTGACCAACGTCGTGGCGATGCTGGTGATGATGGTGACCATGCTGCCGATTCTCGGCGCGTATTACCTGACCCGTGGTGGCGAGAGTGTGGCCGGTAGCGGCGGAAAATAACTGACAACCTATTTCCCAATGTGGAAACCGGATCCTGTAGGAACGGGTTTGCCCGCGAATAGGCCATCACATCAACATTGATGTTGGCTGACACACCGTTTTCGCGGGCAAGCCCGCTCCTACAGGATTCGATTCCGACAGAAAACAACAACTTCGGAGGACAAAACCATGCAAACCAAACTCTTGATCAATGGCCAACTCGTCAACGGTGAAGGCCCTCCCCAAGCCGTGTTCAACCCGGCCCTCGGTCGTGTGCTGGTAGAAATCAACGAAGCCAGCGAAGCCCAAGTCGACGCTGCCGTGCGGGCCGCCGACAGTGCCTTCGAAGCCTGGTCGCAAACCACGCCGAAAGAACGCTCGCTGCTGCTGCTCAAACTTGCCGACATCATCGAAGCCCATGGCCAAGAGCTGGCCAAACTGGAGTCGGACAACTGTGGCAAACCCTACAACGCCGCGCTGAACGACGAGATCCCGGCAATTGCCGACGTGTTCCGTTTCTTCGCCGGCGCCAGCCGTTGCCTGAGCGGTGCGTTGGGCGGTGAATACTTGCCCGGCCATACCTCGATGATCCGCCGCGACCCGGTGGGCGTGATTGCCTCCATCGCGCCGTGGAACTACCCGCTGATGATGCTCGCCTGGAAAATCGCCCCGGCCCTGGCCGCCGGTAACACCGTGGTGCTCAAGCCATCGGAACAAACCCCGCTGACTGCCTTGCGCCTGGCAGAACTGGCGTCGGACATCTTCCCGGCGGGCGTGCTTAACCTGGTGTACGGCCGAGGTCCTACGGTCGGCACCCCACTGGTCACTCACCCGAAAGTGCGCATGGTGTCGCTGACCGGATCCATCGCTACCGGCTCGAACATCATTTCCAGCACCGCCGGCAACGTCAAACGCATGCACATGGAACTGGGCGGCAAGGCGCCGGTGATCATCTTCGACGACGCCGACATCGACGCCGCCGTGGAAGGCATTCGCACCTTCGGTTTCTACAACGCCGGCCAGGACTGCACCGCCGCCTGCCGCATCTACGCCCAGGCCGGCATCTACGACACCTTCGTCGAGAAGCTCGGCGCCGCGGTCAGCAGCCTCAAATACGGCTTGCAGGATGACCCATCGACGGAACTGGGCCCGTTGATCAGCGCGCAACATCGCGACCGCGTGACCGGGCTGGTCGAACGTGCCGTGGCGCAACCGCACATTCGTTTGATCACCGGCGGCAAGGCCGTGGAAGGCGATGGCTTCTTCTTTGAACCGACGGTGCTGGCCGACGCGCAACAGAACGACGAGATCGTACGCCGCGAAGTATTCGGGCCAGTGGTATCAGTCACCAAATTCACCGATGAAGCGCAGGCGCTGGCCTGGGCCAACGATTCAGACTACGGCCTGGCATCGTCGGTCTGGACCGCCGACGTCGGCCGCGCCCACCGCCTGTCTGCACGTCTGCAGTACGGCTGCACCTGGGTGAACACCCACTTCATGCTGGTCAGCGAAATGCCGCATGGCGGTCAGAAACTGTCCGGGTATGGGAAGGACATGTCCATGTATGGGCTGGAGGATTACACGGTTGTGCGGCATGTGATGTTCAAGCATTAAAAATGCTTCGCGAGTAAGCCTCGCTCCGAAATCAACCCTGCCCACATCTCTTCTGTGGGCAGGGTTGATGGTGTTAGATCGACATTCATGTCGACCAACATCATCAGCCTTCACCTCGCAGCAATGCCATCAAATCGTCGGTACGCCATTTGATATCTGCTTTACCCCGTGCGGCATCGAACTGATCAGGAGCGCCGGTTCTGCCGACCTTGTCTTTTTTCTTACGAATTGGCTCGGGAATCGTGTCCTGGCCTTCATTGCTCTTGATTGTCGACATAATAATTTCCTGAACGTTGCTCGATGAAATAGCACATGGAACAGCGTGCAAAGCACAACCGCTGCTCATCATGAACGAGTTTCTATTTGCTGAAGAATTCGACCGCGGCACCGGCGTCACGGCCGAATCCCTTAACACCTCAAAACCGCGACACACTCCGCATCGCATCCACCAGATAGCGCATCGCAATCCGGTCGCTCTCCGACAACTCGCGATAGCGCTCCACCAACTTCAATTCCTCCGAACTGAGCCGACGCCTTCGCCGCCCTGTAGCCAGGCACGGGAAGATTCCTAACATCTGGGTGATGCCTTGTACTTTCGACATGGACGATGTCCTTCTATACGTCAGAGAAAACTTCAAAACCGCATCGCCCTATCACTTCCAGCGGCCACCTTGTGTTCGCTGAACCCACCGGCCTGAAGGGCCGAAACCGGTCATGCCCATAGAATAGAAATTAAATCGGTGCTGAAAAGCGGTTTTTAGAGTAATTAGTCGAAAAAAGCAGATATGCCCTATAAATCAGAAAGCACTGTGGGAAACGTAACCTGACATGTCTTGTTTCATTGCCGCGCTGTCGCGGTGCCATCAATCATTTTTGCTCTGCAACCGAACGGTTTAAGCTAATTGCCATCTCTTTAAAGTCCGTTGCGTTTGGCCAAGGCATGTCCGAACCGTTATTTCTGATCCAGCACGTGCCAGGAACGGCGCGGGATTGTTCACGACAGGTTGTACTTATGCACCGCAGAAATTTGCTCAAAGCCTCCATGGCCATCGCGGCTTACACCGGTCTCTCGGCCACCGGCCTGTTGGCCGCCAACGCTTGGGCCGGCAGCGGCGCTGCCGATGGCGACGCCCAGGCGTTCGACTTCGACGCGCTCAAGAGCCAGGCCAAACAGCTCGCCGGCAAGCCGTATCAGGACACCAAACAGGTGCTGCCGCCGACGCTGGCGACCATGACGCCGCAGAACTTCAACGCGATCCGCTACGACGGCAATCACTCGCTGTGGAAGGATCTGAAAGGTCAGCTGGACGTGCAGTTTTTCCACGTCGGCATGGGTTTCAAGCAGCCGGTGCGCATGTACAGCGTCGACCCCAAGACGCGACTGGCGCGCGAGGTACATTTCCGGCCTTCGCTGTTCAACTATGAAAAAACCACCGTCGACACTCAGCAGCTCAAGGGCGATCTGGGGTTCTCCGGGTTCAAGCTGTTCAAGGCCCCGGAGCTGGATAAGCACGATGTGTTGTCGTTCCTCGGCGCCAGTTATTTCCGTGCGGTCGATGCCACCGGTCAGTACGGTTTATCGGCCCGCGGCCTGGCGATCGACACCTACGCCAAGAAGCGCGAAGAATTCCCGGACTTCACCAAATTCTGGTTCGAGACACCGGCCAAGGACAGCACCCGTTTCGTGGTGTACGCCCTGCTCGATTCACCGAGCGCCACCGGGGCCTACCGTTTTGACATCGATTGCCAGGCCGAACGCGTGGTGATGGAGGTCGACGCCCACGTCAATGCCCGCACCGCCATCGAGCAACTGGGCATCGCACCGATGACCAGCATGTTCAGCTGCGGCACCCATGAACGGCGCATGTGCGACACCATTCACCCGCAACTCCACGACTCCGATCGCCTTGCCATGTGGCGCGGCAATGGCGAGTGGATCTGCCGCCCGCTGAACAACCCGGCCACCCTGCAATTCAATGCCTTCGCCGACACCGATCCGAAAGGCTTCGGCCTGGTGCAGACCGACCATGAATTCGCCAGTTATCAGGACACCGTCGACTGGTACAGCAAGCGCCCAAGCCTGTGGGTAGAACCTACGACCGCATGGGGCGAAGGCTCCATCGATTTGCTGGAAATTCCTACGACCGGCGAAACCCTGGATAACATCGTCGCGTTCTGGACGCCGAAAAAACCGGTCGCGGCCGGAGATTCCTTGAACTACGGCTACAAGCTGTACTGGAGCGCACTGCCACCAGTGAGCACACCGTTGGCACGGGTCAACGCGACCCGTTCGGGCATGGGCGGTTTCATCGAAGGCTGGGCGCCGGGCGAACATTACCCAGAAGTATGGGCACGCCGCTTTGCCGTGGACTTCACCGGTGGCGGTCTGGACCGCTTGCCCGAAGGCGCGGGGATCGAACCGGTGGTGACCTGCTCGAACGGCCAGGTGAAGGACTTCAATGTGCTGGTGCTCGATGACATCAAAGGCTACCGAATCACCTTCGACTGGTACCCGACCAATGACAGCGTGGCGCCGGTGGAGCTGCGGTTGTTCATTCGTACCAATGACCGCACGTTGAGCGAAACCTGGTTGTACCAGTATTTCCCGCCGGCGCCGGAGAAGCGCAAATACACCTGAGAGTTGGCTGGGGTCTGAAATGGCCCCGGCGCGACTCAACAGGGCGATGAGGCGGTCCGACAAGCCCCCTCATCACAAAGCTCCGGTTATGGCTGCAGACCGGTGATCAGGTGAACCACCCCACCCTCCAGCATCATGACTCCTGGTACCCCCGCCGCCGTCAACGCCTGGCGATCCATCCGCATCACATCCCGCAACTCCACCCGCATCCGGGTCAGCGCCACGGGCTGATGCGACTTGAGGTTATCCACACCGCCCAGTGCGGCCACAACATTCGCGGCCAAACCCGAAACAGGCTGAATCACCGCTTTCGGCTCATCCACCACCAGATCCGGGGTCAACGCTTTCCAGAACGCCCGCTGAATTTTCTCGAACATGTTCAGTTCTCCAGAACCAGTGAAGTATCGACCGTGGCCTCGTGGTGCAGGCGCAATGCCTCGCGCACCTGCTCGGCGTTTTCCAGCCCCAGTACTTGCTGGGCGATGGCCTGACAGTCCAGCAGGTCGACTTCGCGAACCGCCGCCTTGATCGCCGGAATCAGCGGCACGCTGACCGACAGCTCATCCACGCCGAGCCCCAGCAACAGCGGCACCGCCAGGTTTTCCGAAGCCAGGGCGCCACACACGCCAACCCATTTGCCATGGGCATGAGCGGCTTTCACGGTACCGGCGATCAAGCGCAGCACCGACGGATGAAAACTGTCGGCCTGACTCGCCAGCCTTGGGTGATCGCGGTCCATGGCCAGGGTGTATTGGGTCAGGTCGTTGGTGCCGATGGAGAAGAAATCCACCTCGGGCGCAAACAGATCCGCCATCAGCGCCGCGGCCGGCACTTCGATCATGATCCCCAGCTTCGGCAATTCCGTAAGCCCTGCTGCCAGCGCCTCTTCTTCAAGCAGCTGACGGGCCAGCCGCAACTCCGACAGCTGCGTGACCATCGGCAACATGATGTGCAAACGGGCCAGCCCGGCGCTGCTCAAAATCGCCTTGAACTGATCGCGCAACAGCTGCGGACGCTCCAGGCACAAACGAATTCCGCGCATGCCCAGGAACGGGTTGGTTTCGCGATCCATCGGCACGTAGGCCAACGGTTTGTCACCGCCGACATCCAGCGTGCGCACCACCAGATTGCGCGCCGGCCCCAGGGCGCGGGCAATGGCACTGTAGATGCGGGCCTGCTCGTCATGGCTCGGCGCGTGGTTGCGATCCAGATAAAGAAACTCCGAACGCAACAGACCGACGCCCTCGCCGCCCAGCGCCATGGCCTGTTCGGCTTCGGCCAGCGAAGCGATATTGGCGGTGATTTCTACGTGATGCCCATCGCGGGTACAGGCCGCCAGCCCTGCATTGGCCAGCTCGTACTGCTGGCGCTTCTTTTGTCGCTGACGGTTGGCTTGCAACTGCTCAATGACGGCCAGTTCTGGATCCAGCTGCAACTCGCCCTTGTCGGCATCGAGTAGAACCCGGGTGCCATTGGCCAGCGCCAGCACCTGAACCGGCAAACCGCAGATCGCCGGCAAACCGAAAGCTCGCGCAAGAATCGCCACATGGCTGGTGGCACCGCCGCCAACCGTGGCAAACCCCAGCACCTTGCGCGTGTCCAGGCCTGCCGTTTGCGAGGGGGTCAGTTGCTCGGCAATCAGAATTGCCCCTTCCGGCAACTCCAACGCATGATCCTCGACGCCGAGAATCAGCTTGAGCACCCGTTGACCCACGTCGGCCAGGTCCGCGGCCCGTTCGGCCAGCAAGGCATTACCCAGGCTTTTGAACAAGGCTGCGGTCGACTCGGTGGCCGCACGCCAGGCGAAAGCGGCGCTTTTGCCTGCATCGATCAACGCCAGGGACTGATCCAGCAGGCTGGGGTCTTCGAGCAGTTCCTGATGCGCCTTGAAGATATCTGCCTGGGCGTCACCCGTGGCCTGGTCACGCAACTGCTGCAGATCTAGAACCGCTGTAGCCAACGCCCGGGACAGGAGCTCGCGCTCAACTTGCACGCCCCGACCGGATTCAATGACTTCTAGGGTCTGCTGCGCAATCTGCACCACCTGACCAAACGCCGACCCCGCCGAGGCACAGACGCCACGTAACACCTTCAGCGATGAATCATCAGCCGCAACCGTCTCAACCTCCGCCGTCATCGTTACGGCTTCCCCACAACCGGTGGCCAGCAACTCGGCCAGGGTCTTGATCGCCACTTCGGCATCCGCACCCGCCGCGCTGACTTGCACGATGTCGCCGTGAGCGGTCTGCAAGGCCATGATCGCCACCAGGGATTTGGCGTTCGCGCTGTCCTGCTGTTTATGCAGGCAAATACTCGCCGAAAAGCCTTTCGCGGCTTGGGCAAACACCGCCGCAGGACGGGCATGCAAGCCGTTGACATTGGGCAGCGTCACCGGTCTGGAGAACAGCGCCTCGTCCTCCTCCAGCATTCGCTCATCGGCCACCCCTTCAGCTGAACTCAGACTCAACAGCGGCTGACCACTTTCCACGACGCCCGTTTCAGGCGTCAGCCAGGTGAACGGCTCACCGCTGACCACCAGCATCAAGGTCAACAAACTGCGGGCGTTCAAGGCAATGTAATCGGCATCGAACTCGATCAGCGCCTGCCCTACCTCAACCCGCTGACCTTCCTCCACCAACCGGGTGAAGCCCTTGCCGGCCAGGTTCACGGTGTCGAGACCGATGTGCATCAACACCTGCACGCCGTTATCGTCGGTGATGCTGACGGCATGCCCACTGGCCTGCACATTGCTGATCACTCCGGCCAGCGGCGCGCACAAGATGGGCGAAGTCGGATCGATGCACAGACCGTCGCCGATCACGCGACTGGAAAACACCTGATCGGGCACCTGGTCCAGCGGCATCAGCACGCCGGACAAGGGTGCCAGCAGTTGCAATTGTTGGGGTGTGGCCATGACGTCACCTGCTGTTTTGTTCTTTGAAGAGCCGATGGAGCGCGAGGCCCCGACAGCATCGCTTATTTCCACCAATACTCGACCTGCAATCCGACGTTCGAACCGTGTCGCGCCGTGCCGAAGGCGCCGGTGTCGGACAACGCCGAACCCGCCGCCAGTTCATTGGCCGCCCGTTTGGCCGCCTCGTTCCAGCTGGCATAGGTGTAATACAGACGCACCTCGGGGCGCGCCCAGAATTCCGGGCCCTTGGGCGACCAGGTCGGGGCGAAGGTGAACTTGCTCAGCTTGCGCGTCCCGCCCGTGGCTTCAACCTGATCGTGACCCAGCTCGGTCACCAGTTTGAACTGCTCGGTGATCGCATAGGCCGGGCGAATCCCGAGGGAAATCCAGTTCTGGTCGGAACCGTCCGGACGAATGTCTTTCTGGTAGACCGCTTCGACTTGCCCGCCGAAACGCGGCGTCACTTGCCAGTC